>CAUQMY010000012.1:0-167715 GCA_963519465.1 uncultured bacterium | reverse complement strand
TTAGAAGAAGTTTTTGCCGCCGTTTTCAGCGGCGAGTTATATCATACCAAAGCAGGCGACAAATGTCAACAATTATTTCAAAATATTTTAAGGTTATTTTCTTGTAACAAACCGCAGCTTTTATATCCTATATTTCAAGGTATTAAATGCCCATTTATGGAACTCAGTTTAAATAGATGATTTAGACCTTTAGTCACTTTGAATATTAAGCACAGTTGTAAAATATATTTAATATATTTCAAATGTAAATGTACACCCAAAGATCCAGGTGCTAAATTGATAAGGGTTTTATATAGAAACATTCTTTCAAAGTTATTATGATTGGGATGACTAAACTATCGATGATAATAGAATATCTGCAATTGTAAATGGATTAAAAGATTAACCTGATATGTCTGCGACGAATAATGCTGTTCTAATTCTAATATATTCAAAAAGTCTTTGATGCTGTTTAGTTCAATAACAGATGAATTAGGATAAAATACGATAAGTTATTATCTATGTAACGGATATAAATATCCAGTATAACTTTTAATAATAATTCTGACATATTTAGTTACTATATCTAATAGAGAAGATAAATATCACGTTAATTAGCATATATTTTGAGCCACTCGTTTACCACTATTGTGAAAACGGAAAGATGCCGGATGTTAAATCAAACTTCAAGAACATAGCAAAATTGCACGGCCTCATTCTTCTTAATAATTCTGTCTTCTTGGTAATGAGGCTTTCTTATCTCTTCAATCTTACCACTATATCGATCTTACTATTACTTTGACCATATTACCATTTCAATCCCAATACTTTGCTCTTATTTCTAATTCTATCTTATTACTATTTAAGTCTTACTACTATTTCAATCTTACTGCCTTTTCAATCTTACTGCCTTTTCAATCTTACTGCCTTTTCAATCTTACTGCCTTTTCAATCTTACTGCCTCTTCAATCTTATCACTATTTTGATCTAATTATTATTTCAATCATATTGCCAACTTACCCTCACTACCACTACGCATTTATTACTACTTCTGCTTAATTACTAAATCTATTTTATTACTATTTAAATCTTACTCCTATTTCAATCTAAATACAATTTCATTCTTATCACTATTCTATACCCCTTACCAATTTTGCCTTTTTACTAATTTAGCCTTTTTATTTATGGGAATCTCTTATTAATTCAGTCCTTTTCAAATTCAGCACTCTTTTTAACACAGTCATCTTTCCAAGAATCTTCTATATAAAAATATAAAGTTTAAAATTCTATAATATTAAGAGAGGCCATATGAAAAGTTAGGTTTCAGACTTTTCATATGGCCTTTCTTATTTATATATTGTACAGTGATCCGCTGGCGGAGTCTGCTGTATTATACTGATTTGCAATAGAGTAAGAGGACATCTGCATTCTCAGTTTCATTAACTCTATTAAATATAGATAATTAGTCTTATTTGTTAAAAGAGAGTTTTCTGTCGTTCCATCTGACTGATCGGATGCAGAACTGAGTGCTTGCAATAACCCGGTGATTTCATTTGTTTCCTTTGGATAATAAGAGCTGTAATTCGAAGAATATGAATTAACGTAACTGCTCGTATTTTTAGAACTCTTAGAAAAATATAATGACGTTTCCTTTGTTGCATCAGAGTTACCCATATAGTTCATAACTTTTTTAACATATTCCTGAGTCTCTTTAAAAGGAGGAATTCCACCATATTTCTTTACATTATTGCTCCCTGCGTTATATGCAGCCAATGTAAGTTCAACGTTTCCATTATATCGTTCTAAATTCTCTTTCAGATATTTGGCACCACCCATAATATTACTTCTGGCATCATAAGGATTTGCCACACCCAGAGATTTTGCCGTAGCTGGCATAAGCTGCATCACACCTGCTGCACCTTTTGGGGAAGTTGCTGAAGGATTGAAATTTGATTCAACCTTGGCGACTGCCTTTAATAATTTTTCTGATATTCCATATTTATTTGCCGCTTCGGTAAACATTGTTTCAAGATTTTCCGGTATATTACTAATTGACTTTAGTACCTGCTTAAAATCTCCTCCTGATGTTGCTCCTGTATTTTCTGTCCGTCTTGTATTTGTTCTTGCAAGTGCAGACAATCTTAACTGGTCTATCGTTGCCAAAATTTAGTCCTCCCGCCCTTTTGGGGCTTTTATGATACCCATTTTCCTGAAGCGTCCACCCAGTAATCCCCTACTTTTGTGTTGCTTGCCATGCTGCCGTCAGAATTCAAATAATACCAGACTCCAGGCTGTGCCTGTACCCAGCCTGTCATCATCTCTCCGCCCTGCAGGTTTAAGTAATACCATTTTCCATTTACATACTGCCAACCTTTGAGTAATTTGCCATCCGATAGATTTAAGTAATACCACCTTTGGCCTGATTGCAACCAGCCTGTCTGACGTATTCCATTGCCATCGAAATAATACCAGTCATTGAGAATCTGCTTCCAGCTGTTTCTTGGTACTCCGCCATCTTCCTGCTTATAGGTATTTCCTTTCCATGCTCCAGTGGTATCTCCTTCGTATTCCATAAAGACATCTTCGGAAGTGACATAGTCTCCTTCTTTCATGGATTTGCGGTCTTCTGCGGTATAACCGATTGCACGCACTTCGTAATAATAAATTGCGTCCTTATCCATGTATTCAGAAAGGTCAGCTGTACTTGATTGAACGGAAATTCTTTTTTTCATTTTATCATCCGCATATAGAGCTACCTGATATCCTGTGGCAAATTCAACTTTTTTCCATACAGCCTTAGTCTTTTTGTTGTCGCTCCAGCCAGCTTGAGATGTTTTTCCTAATTTTACGACTGGGACATAATCAATTTTCACTTCCAGGGTATGATTATCCAGTGCTTTGGCTGAAACAAATTTAGCACCTGTTACCTTGCACTCGGAACGGTTATAAGATTCCGCAAATATCATGCTGTCAGATGAAAGAATCACGCTGACTCTTTCATTAGAGGCAGCTTTCCACTTACTGATGTCTCTCTTCCATAGTGTATCTTGAATGGATACTCCAGAAGTTGTTGTAGATAATTCAGGCATCAGAATTTCTTCATCACCATACTGGCTTTTAAATGTTAAATTTAAGCTACGTATTACAATTGAATCAGCAGCATAGGCTTTTAATGGCATTAAAAATGTCATTATCATTATTAACGCAGCAAATAATACTATATATTGTTTTCTGTCTTCTTTTCTTATCATCGTACCCACACTCCATCTTCATTGATCGAATATCCATCGATCACTGTTTTGACAGCCATGGTTCCATCCTGGTGGAAATAGCGCCAATATCCGTCAATCTGCTGCCAGCCGGTCGCCATCACTCCATCTTCTCCAGTATAATAAGTTTTTTCGTTTCGAGTAAACAAGCCTTTAAGCATCGCTCCTTCAAGGTTCGCCTGAATGGTATTTAAATAATACCATCTGCCTGCCTGATTGATCCAGTCCTTCTGCATGGCACCCTGGCTGTTAAAATAATAATGGTAGCCATCGATCACCTGCCAGTTGGTTGCTGCTGCTCCCTGAGGCGCTTCGTGCCCATTGTCTGGGTAAAAATAATACCATGTATTATTGATTTTTTGCCAGCCGGTAAGCATCGCTCCATTGGCATCCATGTTATATATATCAGAATCCAAAATAAACCAACCGGTTATCATCTTTCCTGTCTGATCAAACCGATACCACACGTTATCAAGTGCCAGCCAGGAATTCGACTGGATCGTTCCATCTGCATACCGGTAATACCAAGTCCCGGATTGCTTCTCCCAGCCGTTTTTCACTTCTTTGCTGCCGCTATTATCCGTTGTCCGATCTGATTCTTTTCCAGTTCCATCTGATACATCCCGGTCTCTGATAACGAGTTCATCTGATTCAACCCAGCCGCTTTTTTTGCCATTTTTTAATTCATCCTGTTTAAACGGAACAGAGCGGATCTTAAAGGAATAAGTCCCCTCCTCTGTCATATAGGGATAGAAATTAAATGTAGTGGCAGTTACCTGTTCCTTCTTTAAAATGATCTTCTTTCCTTGATATAGCCATAATTCATAGGCTCCGGACGTGTTATCTCCCTTGGACCATACTGCCTGACCAAGTCTGGTATCCTTCCAGCCTACATCGTCCGGTTCTGCATAAAGGCCTTTGACCGGCTTCGCCCGCAGGGTTACGATCAAATCACTCCCCTGCCGCTTAGCGCTGACGTAAGTGCCTCCATTTACTTTTATCTTGGAAGCTTCATAAGATGATTTGAAATAAGCATCAGATTCGCTGGAAGGGGTAATGGTAACATTCATCTTAGGTTCTTCCCCAATGGTGATATCCTTTGAAGTGGAAGTTACCCATTCCGCATCTGTTACACTATACTGTTTACTCCCTGAACTCACATAACATTCTGCATCAGTTTTATCAATTTTTATATCAGGCAAACGATCTCCTGCCTCAATATTGAGCCCAACCTTAATGCTGATGGAACTGATAGCTTCTGTAGCCAAGGTTTTATCCGAGATGATGCACAGACAGAAGGCTGTCAGTATCCCCATTGCCATTGCCCGCCTTTGTTGTTTCATTCAATCACTCCTTTGCTTAACTAACACACATCACAATACATATTTTCTATCGTCAAATTCGTCATAGAACATAAGCAATTACTGTATATTTCTATTTCTAAGGTGTTCAAAAACAGTTATCTTTCTTATCATGGACTCTTGATGATCTGTCATATCAAAGAACCTGCTGCCATAGCGGTAGTAATGATTTCCCTCTTTATCAGATAACTCTTTTTTCCAAAGAATACAACCTTTTAAGCGGACGCAGCCAAATTTCGTATCAATGAGAAATGAGAAAAGCTGTTCCTCTTTTAACTCTTCTCTGGACACAAAACCTACGCCGCCCGCACTTAAATCTTTTACTTCAGCCTGGATATGTAGTACATTACCATCGTCATCAGGTATTTCTAATGTAACAGAATGCTTAACCCTGACTTTCATGTCCTGGCGCCGTTCTTCTTCACTTATTTGTTTGTCAACACGGCATGAAACCTGGTAAGCTGGACGGTCCTCCAGCTTTACCCAATCAGACAGGCGGCATTTACACGTAACCAGTCCCTTTACTCCATCATAGAAAATAACAATTGTCTCTGCACCGATCTTACCAATATCACTTTTCTCAATGATAAGTCCCATAATATCTTTATCACAGTCAACCACTTCCGCTTCCGCAAGCAGGCCGCCTGCAAATGAATAAATGGAAGCTTTTTTACATTCCATAAACACGCTATTATTCCCCCGTTTCTGGTGACTCAAAATCCTCTTGTTTTGAATCATCGGAGCTTTCTGTTAATAATTTTTCCTTGATGTCTGGTACGTAATCCAGGAAGTAAAGATAAATATCCACGATTGCATGGTACAGCTCTTCCGGAACCTGGGTTCCAAGTTCAAGCTGGGTCAGGATCGTTGCCAAAGAATTATCTTCATAGACTGGAACGCCGTTTTCATTGGCTGTTTCAACTATCTTTTCTGCCATATAGCCCATACCGGATGCAACGATAACGGGTGCGACACTTTTTGTGTCATCGTACTTTAACGCAACCGCTTTTTTATTTAATGTATTTTTAAATTCTGACATCGACTGAATTTTTCCTTTCCTGAATTTTGGGAAATACTTCTACTGGGGAAGATGGTCCGCCCCCTGCCTGCAGATATAAATTATCAATCCGGAAACGATGTTTTTCAAGGATAGCTTTTAATCCCTTTTGGATGCTGCCCTCTGATTTCTGCATTTTCTCCGGATAATAGAGTTGAAGGTTTGCAGCATCTTCTCCATATAGAAGCAAAAGTTTAAACTGCCCCAGATCTCTGATATCAAACTTTACAAAAACTCTGGAAACTCGTTTCATGCCAGCCTGAGTACTACTGCCTTCCTCATCCGGATCGATCCACATCTCTGAAAATAATTTCTTTCCGTTTATGTCAACCGGAAATGCCAGATGCAAAAGAGGCATGTAGACGCTCTCGCTCAAAACTAAGGATTGCAACATGCTATGGAACATCTGTTTATTCTCCAGGCCCGTTCCTCCATCAACTCCAGTTCGCAGGAAATCCAGAAACTTATCCGCCCATTCATTCTTCCCTGCTGCCTGTTCCATGTCAACCTGGCTCAATAACTGGCCAAACTGTTCTAACGTCACACCACCGAAAAATTTACGGAATCCCTGGTAACCTGACAGTTTGGAAAAAGCCTGCATTACTTCTTCCTTGTCTCCATTCTCATATCTGGACATTAACACCGTCAAGAGCGAAATCTTATCCCGTATTGCACCCATGTCATGATTCATGGCAATATAACGACCGAGGAAAGGAAGAATTTTCTCTTTCAACAGCGCACTGTTTTGTGCAGTTTCCCCTTCTTTTGCAGATAAATTCAATTCTTTCAACATTTCTTCAATCTGCTCTTTGGTCTGTTTGTATACGTGATTTTCCATATCTCTAATTGTACGGAAAATATCATTAAGAATATGCTTTCCAGAAGACATATCATTAAACTTTTTTATAAAATTCAGAATATCCGCTTTCAGATCCACAGAATTCGTATCCGCCATTGCATTGCGCAACTGGTCGAAAATACCTCCGCTGAAACGGACTGAAGATTCCGCCTGTTCTTTTAAAAACGGCAGGATGTCTTCCTCATTCATCTGAGCAGCTTTAAAGAAGGACGCGATCCGCTCTGCGGCTTCATCACCCATCACTCCTCCTGTAAGCATCGCCTCTCCCTGGAAGAAGATATCCGTAAGAACCTTTGACAAATCCGGGATATTCTTTACCATATTGAGGAACGTGCCAAAATTGGATCGATACTGGAATGCCAGCTGCTGTTCCCCATTTCCACCGGAATCTGTCCGGTTATCTCCTCTGGTTACTTTTGAGGGATCAACCGGATTCTGAATCTGAACACCCTGTCCAGCCTGCGGATTATTCTTAATTGTTGAATTATCATAACCGGAAAGAGGGGTTGTTACTTTTAAAACATCTGCCATATTAAGCCTCCATTTATGTGGTGAATCACATATTTTTTTCGAAAGGTTCTGCTATTTGCTATTATTTTTTAACCAACCATACCGATAAATAGATATATACTAAATTAGACAAGGCGGTGTAAATATTATGGATAACGGCATGGATAATATGCTTGATATGTATCTCTTTGAAACCAATTCTCTACTGGAGCAATTGGATGAACTCCTGATAGAAGCCGAAAAAGCAGGAGATTTTACTGTGGACGATGTGAACGAAATCTTTCGTATCATGCACACCGTCAAGGGCTCTTCCGCTATGATGGAGTTCTCTTCACTGATGCAGATAGCTCATCACATTGAAGATTTGTTCTTCTTTATTCGTGAGAATGGTATGGAATCACTTGACACTTCCCACAAAAGCATCCTTTTTGATTTAATGTTCCGTTCTACCGATATGCTTCGTGCAGAAGTTTCAAAGGTAGAAAACAATGAACCACTTAGTGATAATGTCGACAATCTAACGCAGGAAATTAATAGTTTCCTGAAAAAAATCAGTAAGGATAACACACAGCAAGGTGCGAAAGAACCAAGCGAGAAAGCGCCGGAACCAAAAGTGTCAACAGAGAAGGATAACTCCCCAGCTCCTGCCATCCAGGCTGTTAATTTAGATGAGATCCGTATGGATCTGGCAGAATGTCCGGACGATAACGCCGCTTTCTTCCTTCGACTCTTTTTTGATGAAGGTTGCGGAATGGAAAACCTCCGTGCATTCATGCTGATCAGCGCATTGAAAGAATCCGGTCTTGAATTCGGATACTATCCCAATGATGTTGAAACAAACAGTCAAAGCTGTGCCACTATTATTGAAAAAGGATTTTTCCTGACTTTTGAATCTCGTAAGGATGCAGAATCAGCCATTTCCCAGATTAATAATTTAAATAATATTCGTTCCTATGAGCTGATTGAAAATGTTCGCGCTAAAAAAGCAGAAACAGTTGAAATACAGAGCCAGACAGCCGCCGCTCCTGCCGTTCGTGAAAACACTGCTGCTCCAAGTGCACCAGCAGCAAGTTCCGGTCACCAGACACCGAACAAACAGAATTTAATCAGCGTTAATCTTACTAAACTTGATAATCTGGTTGCAATCGTAGGAGAAATCGTTATTACTGAGTCTATGGTAACATCTTCTCCTGATATTCAGAATTTAAAGAACTTAGACAGCTTTTTAAAGGCTACCAGACAGCTCCGCAAACTGACCGATGATCTTCAGGACATTGTTATGTCCCTGCGCATGGTGCCCGTATCTGGTGTATTCCAGAAGATGAACCGTATTGTCAGAGATATGAAACAGAAACTAAAAAAAGATGTCCGCCTAACCATCATCGGTGAGAACACCGAAGTTGATAAATCCATCGTAGACAGCATCGGTGATCCTATTATGCATATTGTCCGCAATTCCATGGATCACGGAATTGAAGATTCAGTAGAGGAACGTATTGCTGCAGGCAAGAATCCTCAGGGTGAAATCACACTGTCTGCAAGCCATACTACCAATGAGGTTATTATCTCCATTAAAGATGACGGCCGTGGCGTAAATCCCGCCGGAGTTCTTGCAAAGGCAAAGAAAAACGGAATTCTTACAAAACCAGAAAACGAATACACACAAAAGGAAATCCTCGCACTTTTACTGGCTCCTGGCTTTTCCACCAATGAAGTGGTTACAGAATACTCTGGCCGTGGAGTTGGTATGGATGTCGTTAAGAAAAATGTGGAAACCATCGGTGGAACGGTAACTATCACCAGTGAATTAGGAAAGGGAATGTGCACCACCTTAAAAATCCCGCTTACTATGGCAATTGTTGATGGTATGGAAATTGCAGTTGGAAAATCTGTCTTTACCATTCCGATCGCCAATATCCGCCAGTCCTTTAAAGTTAAGAACGAAGAAGTGATCTACGATACCGAGGGCAATGAAATCATCAAATGTATGAACCAGTTCTATCCGATTATCCGTATTCATAGTCTTTACAATATTGAAACGGAAATTACCAGCATTGAGGACGGAATTCTGGTTTGGGTTGAATCTGGAGATAAATCCTACTGTCTGTTTGTTGATGATCTTTTAGGCGAACAACAGGTTGTAGTAAAACCGCTTCCCGTATATCTGAACAGCTTCAATATTAAAGATTCAGGCATCAGCGGCTGTACCATTCTTGGTGACGGAAATATCAGCATCATATTAGACGTCTTAAATCTGTATGCTGCAGCACACAATCAATACTAATTGGGAATTGGAGGAATACAAATGTCAGCAGAGAATACGCAAATTACCATGACCGATTCAGATTATGAATCAACAAAAGGTCTTGCTTCCGCCAGTGTTGAAGCAACTGAGCGCTACCTAACTTTCCGTACAGATAATCTGATCTTTGGTGTAAGCACCAACTATATTATAGAAATCATTACCAATCATGTTATTACCGCCATGCCTATGATGCCTAACTATGTAAAGGGAATCATCAACTTAAGAGGTCAGATTGTACCAATCATTGATATCCGCTTAAGACTTGGCAAGCCGGCAATCGAATACACCAACACAACATGTGTCATTGTTTTAAATGTAGATTCCATATTTATCGGAATTATTGTTGATGCCG
Source organism: uncultured bacterium (assembly GCA_963519465.1). Taxonomy (GTDB): domain Bacteria; phylum Bacillota; class Clostridia; order Lachnospirales; family Lachnospiraceae; genus Lacrimispora. The sequence continues at coordinate 158,023 of CAUQMY010000012.1, read as the reverse complement.
TAGAGCAGGTTCTGGATATTGATTATTCCAGGATTTCTTCTGTTCCTGCCAATAACAGGGAAGAACTGGTAAGCGGTATGATATCCATGCCAGACAACAATGTTGTTCTGTTAATGGATTGTGAAACTTTAGTTAATAACTCATAAAGGACGGCTTCTCTATGTTAACACTTTCACAGCAAGACTTCACACGGCTGGTTCAGTTCGTGAAAAAAAATTATGGGATTGACTTGTCTAAAAAGATGCAGTTAATCATGGGTCGATTGTCAAATACAATCATAACAATGGGCTATACTTCCTTTACAGAATACATAGACCATGTTACTTCATCAAAGAATCCCGCTGATCTGGAAGTAATGCTGAATAAGCTTACAACAAATTATACTTATTTTATGAGGGAAGAAGCTCATTTCAATTTTTTCAGAGATACCATTCTCCCTCATCTGGTGAGTACAAAAAAGAATAAAGTTCTAAGCATATGGAGTGCTGGCTGCTCTTCCGGTGAAGAGCCATATACTATTTCAATGATCATTAAGGAAACCCTGGGGGCGCAGGCCGCCCTCTGGGATACCAGGGTCCTGGCTACTGATATTTCGCAAAATGCTTTAAAGGCAGCCAAACAGGCTGTTTATGATGAAGATTCCTTGAAGAATTTATCATCTGCATGGAAATCCAAATACTTCGTAAAAACAGAGGAACAGGGAATTTATTCTGTGGCCCCCTCCATTAAGTCTAATGTTATTTTTCAAACATTTAATCTAATGGACCCCATTCGATTTCGCTTGAAATTCGATGTTATCTTCTGCAGAAATGTAATGATTTATTTTGATCAGGAAACCAAAGATGGTTTAATACAGCGTTTTTACGATGCTACTGCACCAGGAGGCCACTTATTGATTGGGCATTCAGAGACCATTAATAAAGAAAAAACGCCTTTCAAGTATATAATGCCGGCAACATACCGAAAAGAATAATCTGTTTAATATAAAATCTATTTACTGCTGTTTCAGCCCGGTAAATGGATTTTATATTACACAGATTTAAAACCAAATATTAGAAAAAGCAAAACTTTCATCTGCCTGGCTGTGTTTTTCAACTGCCAAGAATGGAGTAAATTATGAACAAAAAAATTCGAGTTTTCATAGTAGATGACTCCTTGCTCTTCCGCAAGGTGTTAATTGATAACCTTTCCCAAAATCCTAATATTGAAGTGATTGGATATGCCGTCGATGCCTTTGATGCTGAGCGTAAAATACCCATATTAAAACCTGATGTTGTTACGGTGGATGTGGAGATGCCGCGCATAAGTGGAATTGACTTTGTAAAGAAGCTTTTGCCCAAATATGCCGTACCGGTTATCTTGGTATCTTCCATGAACTTAAATGTATTTGAAGCGCTCTCTGCAGGTGCAGTGGATTTTGTAAGAAAACCTGATATGACTATCAGTAACTCCTCAAGTACTTTCCTAAATACCTTGATGAGTAAGATCTTCATTGCATCCCGTGCAAAAATTAAGGTTCCGGCTTCTGCAGCAGTTCCTGCTCCTACCGTTTTAAGAAATACAACAGCAAGCGGAAAACCATTTTCACTGAATGCATACAATACGGTGATTGCTATCGGTGCTTCCACGGGAGGAACAGAAGCTACACTGCAGGTTTTAAAGAATTTACCTGCAGATACGCCCGGCATTGTGGTTACTCAACATATGCCCGAAGGATTTACAAAAATGTATGCCGACCGGTTAAACCGTCTGTGCCAGATGAATGTAAAGGAAGCACAAAGCGGTGATGCAATTGAAAGAGGTCAGGTGCTTATTGCCCCCGGTGACCTACAGATGAAAGTAGTCCGCATCGGAAGCCGTTATAGCGTAAGCTGTTTTTCTGGTGAAAAGGTAAGCGGACACCGACCTTCTGTGGACGTACTCTTCCAATCCGTTGCAGATACAGCCGGACCAAATTCTGTAGGCATTATTATGACCGGGATGGGACGGGATGGAGCTGACGGATTATTTAACATGAAGAAAAAAGGTGCATTTACCATTGGCCAGGATGCAGAAAGTTGTGTCGTATACGGAATGCCAATGGTCGCCTATAATATCGGAGCCGTTGTAACTCAAGCCTCATGCGCTAACATTTCCAATGTTTTACTGAAACATTTATATTCACTTTAAATAAGAAATTACTAATTCTAAAGTTAATATTTTTTTATTATTGACGATAATATATATAGAAACGTTGGTATATAAAGCTCTTAGAAAGGAGTAGTTAAATGCGTATTTCATCGAACTATTTTAGTACGCTATATAATACATCCATGATACGACAAAATCAGGATCCTTCCGGAATTGCTGCTTCGGAATCCTCAAAAAACAAATATGATGAAATCACTATCCGATCTGCATCACAGGAAGAATTAGATTCGAAGTTTGTATCTACTCTGAAAAATCTCTTAGTGAAAGAGATCAAGCAGCCGGCTTCAGAAGAAAAACTGAATCTTTTAAAACAGAGAATCCAAGATGGAACTTATCAGGTAGATGCCAATAAGATCGCTGAGAAGATTCTTTTATACAAAGGAGCAGAATTATAATGAATGATTTTATTACTGTGATTGAGGATTTGACTCAGTTATTCCAGGAGCTTATACAGATAGAACAGACAAAACTGGATGCTGCAAAAAAGAACCGGATTACTCATGTAGAAGAATGCATGAATAAGGAACAAGCAGCCATATTAAAGCTTAAAGGCCTGGATCGCAAACGTGAGATTTGCCAGGAAGCCCTGGGATTCAAAGGTCATACTTTCCAGGAAATACTTTCAAAAACTTCTGGAAGCGAACATAATCAGCTGAAAACCCTGTTTAGCACACTTTCACATTATGTTAAGCTTTTTCAGGATACAAATGACAGCGCGCGTACAATGATAGAATTAAACTTACACAAGATAAACAATGTTATCAGCAATACCCAAAATGGAATGTCATCAGATAAAACGAAATGGGGGGGACAATTATGACACGATCAACCTTCGCCGGCTTCACCACTGCCCGTCTTGCCATGACTGCAAGCCAGAGGTCCCTTGATGTAACCGGTCAGAATATCGCAAATATTAATACAACAGGCTATACCAGACAGCAGGTGGATCTTGTAAGTCTGAACTTAAGATCAGGAGATCTATATAGTAGCAATCCAAGTTCCAAAATTGGTTATGGTGTTGAGGTCACCAACGTTTCTCAAATCCGTGATCCATTTCTCGATGTTCAGTACCGAAACCAGATTGCAAAAGTCGGTACAGCTGATGCTCATCAGGCAACCTTGGACCAGTTGGCAGATATTTTCGACGAAACAGATAAAGATGCTTTGAAAAAGGCGTTAAGTGATTTAAGCAGTAGCTTGGACAAGCTTTCTTCTAATGCAAACAGCACTGAATTTGACAGTATTGTACGTTCCCGCAGTCAGGTACTGATGAATTACATTCATCAGAAAGCTGCTGATTTAAAGAGCGCACGTGAAGAAACTACAAGCAGTCTTGAAAAGACAAGTATTCCTAAGGTTAATAGTCTTTTATCCGATATTGGGGAATTAAACGATGCGATCTGGAAAAGCCAGATGTTGGGAAACCCTGCACTGGAAATGCTGGATGAAAGAAACAACAAACTGGATGAACTTGCAGGTTATCTTCCTATCAGTGTATCCTATAAAGAGGTAGTTATTTCATCAGATGCCAAATATAGTTATCCGGAGGTTAAATTTACAGGTTCAGATGGAACCACATATAATCTTACGGCTGGAGAACACGGAGAAAATTTTGCTTCTTTATCAATGGAGCGAAATAAGGATTCAAAGGGAAAGGAAGATGGAACTGTTTCCATATCCCTGATTCCAGCCACAAACTACCCATCTTATTCTGATGTATCTGTACTAAAAACTGACATCACTGATAATTTAAGAGAAGGTACACTAAAAGGTACCATTGATATGCTGAATAAATCAGGTGAGTTAGACGATCCTGCCTCTGATTATAGAGGAATAGGATATTATGAAAAGTCATTTGATGCCTTTGTTCAGACTTTTGCGAATACTTTTAATCAGTTAAATCAAAATACCGTTCCTTACACAGGCATAACAAGTGCCCCAACCGAAGGATCTCCAACTGAATTAATCAGCGACGGCACACAACAAGCAAAATATTCCATCAGTTTTCAAAAATCTACCGGAAATTTCTTAAAACATGAGATTATAAATATCAATGGACAAAGTTATACGTTCGGAGATGGAACTAATAATACAGTAAAAATTGGTACCAATTTAGAGGATAGTCTAAAAAATCTGGCTGATGAATTAAACAAAAATGCTGGCACTTTAAAAGTAAATGGAAATGCGACTCCAGGTGCCTGGGCTTATGATTCTTCCACTCAAAAACTAACCTGGAGCAGTACAGATCCGTTAGCTGCAGGCGTTGAGATAACTTCTAACAGTATTAAAGCCGAAGGAGGAGATGATATATCTCTGGCTTATAAAGCAAATCCTTCAAACATCAAGAACTATGATTTGTTTAAAACTTCTGATGGCAGCAAAACTTTTACCGCCAGCAATATTAAGATTTCAGATGACTGGATGAATAACAGTATACATATCATCGCTTCTCAAGAAAAAAATGCAGGTTCCACAGCCAATGATAATATTATTCTCATGCTAAAGTCATTAACAGAAGACCGGGAATTTAAATATGAATATTCCTATCAGGATAAATCAGGGAACACCAAAACAGGTAGCATCTCCTATTATACAGGAAATTTTTCACAGTGTTACTCTAATCTTGAAAATACACAGGGAATTGATAGTTCCGCAAATACAGCCATTTTAAACAATCATATTTCTGTGCTAAAGGAAACATCAAACAACAAAGATTCCGTTTCTGGTGTTTCTCTTGATGAAGAAGGAATTAATCTTATGCAGTATCAGCGGTCCTATACCGCAGCAGCTCGTCTGATGACTACTCTTGATCAGGCATTGGATGTATTGATTAACAGTACTGGCATGGTTGGCCGATAGGAGGAATAGAAATGAGAATTACAACTAACGCAATTATACGTAATTATAAAAGCAATCTTTCTACAACAATCAACACCCTAAATACTTCTCGTACTAAAGTCATGACTCAACGCAGTTTTAACTCTGCTGCTGAAGACCCAGGAGCTGCGGCTAGAGCATCTCAGCTTCATCGTAAATATTACAAAAATCAGGATAATCTAAGCATGTTAGATGATGTTCAGTCCAGACAGGATGGACAAGAAGATTCCCTAAGACAGATTTCAGATATTGTAACGACAATCAGCAAAGAATATAATGTACAGGCAATGAGCGGAACCAATCAGACCACGGATGTAAGACAAGGTTATGCATCTGCAATTCGACAATTTCAGCAATCCATGGTACTGAGTCTGAATTCTACATATGAGGACACTTTCTTATTTGCTGGCTCTGACGGTAAGAATGCTCCTTTTAATTTATCTGAGGATGGAACACTTACTTACCGAGGTGTTAATGTAGATGCAAATACTGGTACCGGGGATTTTACTCAACTTTATAATTATTCCAAAGAAAGTCTTTATGTTGATCTGGGGATGGGGCTTTCACTTGATGACGCTAACACCGTGGTCCCTTCCAGTGCCTTTAACATGTCTCTTCCTGGAATAAATGCTGTAGGCTATGGAAAAGATAGCGATGGGATGAGTAATAATGCTATTGTTCTTGCCGGACAGCTGGCTGATTTATTGGAAGCGGATACTTTTGATTCCAATGCATATCAAAAACTAATGGGAAAGTTTGAAGATGTTAGTACAGGACTTTTAAACCAAATCACAGAGTTAGGTGTAAAGTCTGAATTTTTAACCTCAACAAAAGACCGTTTAGAAAATACTGATATTTATCTTCAAGAACAAATGGAAACTGTGGAAGGCATTGACATGGCTGAAGCCATCAGCGATTACATGTGGAATCAGTATGCATACAATGCTGCATTAAAAGTGGGCACTTCTATTCTGTCTCCTTCATTTATTGATTTCATGAAATAAACTTGATTGGGGGTAAATCATATGGAACCGTTATTAAGAATAACTACCGTACCTATTAAGTATGAACTAACAATTACAAAAGCTCGATTAGAATATTCCAAGTCGAAGACTGAATTATTGACCACAAGGGAAAAAGGGGGGCTAGAAATTGAAAACCGTCCAATTAAAGTACAACTAGATACTTATGATGCCCGTAATTCCGTTTGTCCAACAACAATGGAAAGTGTACGTCAGTCTGCCCGGGAAGGCATGCAGGCCGCCCAGGAAGCTACAGCAGCCTATGCAGAGGAGAGTGCAATGCTATTAGATCCAAATATTTCAAATCCCCTTGGCCAGATCATCAGCCAACGATCTCAAATGCCGACTGGTGAATTTGGATTAACTTTTTTACCAAACATAGGACCCGATATTGAGTGGTCCGATCCGGATCTTTCCATGCAATATCAAATGGATAGACTTAGTTTTGATTTTAAAATTGCAAATGGAGATTTTGAGTTTATTCCTGGAGATGTCCAGTTATCAATAACTCAAATGCCTGATGTACAAATAGAATATATTGGCAAACCCATCTACGTCCCCCCCAGTGCAGCAGACTTTTTTAATCACTCTCCAGTAGATGTGCTTGCATAATTCAAACTTGGAGGTATCTATGGAAATCAAAACACAGTATTTTGGTACTATTTCTTGTTCTGATAATGAATTAATACATTTTTCAGATGGACTGTTTGGCTTTGCAGACTTAAAGAATTATGTTCCCTTAGCATTTCAGGAAAACAGTGATGCCCTCATCTCACTCCAGTCTGTAGAAGATGAGGCTGTTTCGTTTATTATTATGAATCCTTTTCAGTTATATACAGACTATACACCAGTTTTGTCAGAAGAAGATAAAAAGCTTTTAGATGCTTCTTATAATGAAGATAACATTTCTTATTACGTTATTTGTGTGATACATGATACAATGGATGATAGCACAGTTAATCTTAAAAGCCCTATTGTTGTAAATACTGATACCAGAGAAGCTCGTCAGGTAATATTAGATAATGCCCTTTATAAATTTCGCCACCTAATTAAAGATTTCGTAAAAAAGGAGAAATAGTATGCTTATTCTTCAGAGGAAAAAAGGTCAGGAACTTACTATTGGCGATAATATCTGTATTACTGTTTTAGATGTTGGAAATGATTGGGTAAAACTAGCCATCGATGCTCCAAGAGATATATCAATCTTACGCTCTGAATTGATTGAAGCGGCATCTGCTAATAAAGAAGCCGCTTCAGTCTCTCTAACGCCTGATTCTATTTCAAAAATTAGCGAATTATTGCAAATAAAAAAGAACAGCGGAGATACCTAATTATTCGGTATTTCCGCTGTTTCATTTTCTTCATCTGCTTCGCTGGTTTTCTCTACTGTGTTTTCCTTGACTCCAGTATCAATCTGTACCGTCTCTTCTGCTACCTCTGTTTCCTCACTTTCCTCTGCTTCAATATACTTCTTAGATGCAAAATAACTAATAAGCGGTATGCTAGTAAATATACTTTTAAAAGTGTTTGAAATTCTTAAGATTACATGTTCTCTTAATCTGTTATAACATAACCGTATTCCATATCTTCCAAGCCTTAATACCCAGAACACAGGTAACAAGACCCCAGCTTTCTCCAAGGTGGGATAAATGGTCTCCATATAGCTTCGGTCAGGAAATGTCCATTCCAACAATTTTACAAGTTGTTCGGCTCGTCTATTGCGTGCATAGCAGTCTGCTACTGTTTTAATGAGAGGGAGAAATTTGGAACTAATATCCCGGCCTTCCACTCCCTTAGATAGAATATATGACTCCATAGCGTCATATACTTCCATATTCTCAACGCCAGCTCCAGTGCCAAACCATCGTAGCACCAAATACTCCAGCTTCTCCGCAAACTCATCAATTTTCAATTTTTTTAATCTCTCATAAATATATTTCCATGAAAAGACTTCTGCATATTGCTTATAAAATATCCAAAAATCTATGATCTGACTAAGGCTGATTTCTCCTTTTGCATAACTGTCTGTTAATCTACACATAAGAAAAATATATTGATCGTCTGGCCCGATTTCTCTTACATATTTATAATTCTTTTTATTTGGTAATGTGACAAATAATTTTTTAAAATATTTCCGCATTTGTCTACTTAAGAAAACGTTAAAATTATAAAAAAACACTTTAACTCCAGGAATGCGGTAATATAAATGACCATCTTCCTCTGTAGGACGTTCCATAAAGTCTCGTATTCTCAGTTTATCAGCAATCAATGCTATGCCCTTTTTATCTGTTCCTATATCTATATATTCCCGGCAACACATCTCTTCAATGGGATAGCATTTTACAGTCTCCGAATAATTCAAAAAAAAGCAATTGATTTTTTCTTTTTCCATCAGAGACCTTAATTGCTTTTCTCCTTTGCTTAGGCGTCCTATCCGATGAACACTTTCCAAATATTTTTCAAAAAAACGTCTTCTAATAGATTGAGGGATTATCTCGTTTAATCCCATGATTCCATAGTGAACAATATGGGCAACGTGATGAAAATCAGCTAATCGAAACATCTTTTCCCAATTTAACTGGCGCATTGGCTCTGGAGTTGTCTTTTGATTCATAACTGCTGATAAAACTGTCATTAAATACCGTTCTTCGTATCCTTTTCTCATTACTCTCTTCCAATCTTAAATTGCCGTAGGTACAAACACTGCTGGCAATTAATATATCAATGTAAATGCAATATCATGTTCATGGTCACAGCTTCATTATTGGAAACAAATACAACAATAATTATATCATTTTTTGGCCGTTTGTCACTCATTAAAGTTATATCTTACATTTATATATCGGTCTTTATGTAAATATCTTAACTTTGCCTGACAAGTGTACGATAAATATTATAGGATATCAATCATACTTTATCTTAGAAAAGGTGAATTCAGTGAATGGATTTTATAATATAATATTTAAAACATTAATATTAACTACGGTCCCTTTTACCACTACTTTTTCTTTCAGCTACCCAAATACTGAAATTTCTCCAGTACTGACCCAAACCACTACGGCATTGGAAGCGACTTATGTAGAAACTGAGATACCGCAGGAAGGAAAATACGACGTAATGCTTGATAGCGTAGCTGGCCCCCTTACGTACTATAATCAAGGCGATGCCAGATGGGGAAATTACCTTTGGGGTGGGAAAGATCCCTTATCGATCTATGGCTGCGGTCCAACGATCATGGCTATGCTGGTTACCAGCCTGACCGGCAATCAAGTTCTACCCACTGACGCCTCAAATTGGGCGGCTGCAAATAAATGCTGGGCACCCGGTGATGGTTCTTATCATTGTCTAATTGAAGATGCCTCTTCTGCCTTTGGAATTGAAGCTACTCCAATCAAAGATTATTCTGTAAACGGGATCCAACAGGCTCTAAATTCCGGACATTTGGTCGTGGCATTAGTTAAGAGAGGGCATTTTACACAGAGAGGGCATTTTCTTATTATTACCCGCATGACAGAAGAAGGGAAAGTTCGGATTGCCGATCCAAATAGCTATGAAAACACTACCATGGACTGGGATCCGGCAATTATCCTGCAGGAGTTAAACCGCCGCTCATCAAGCGGAGGTCCGTTGTGGTCAATTGATCTTCCCAGCTCAGGACAGTAATTATTTATTGGTAGTAAGAATCATTTCCTGCGAGTCGTACGCTGATATGGCGGTCCAAATCTATGGTCCGCTGTAGCAGCATCTGTATGTTTCTCCCTCTTTCAACCATTTTTATTACGAAAGGATTATCCAATGTAGATTCCGATTCTCCTTTCATCCATTTACCTATCTGAGATGCATGACTTGAAGGAATAACTGACAGCAGATATCTTATGTTCCTCTCACTAATATCTGCTCTGTCCATCTCATCTTGACGCATACCTAAAAGTAACTGTACCGAAGTTCGGTCATTTCTTGACAATGCTTCCCCAATTTCTCGAGTAACTCTTTCAATCTCCGTAATGCATTGATATTTCTTCTGTAATTCTTTTAGAATTTCAATCAACATCTCATCTTCCATATCTGCCTCCCGGATTATTCATTCAACATTCATAAATGGCTGGAGAGGAACTACCCCCTCCAGCCCTATACTAGCTGCTTAATCTTTGTGCTTCTTTAAAAGTATCGCGTAAGTCTATAATCAAAGGACGAACCTCTGCAATAACAGCTGAATTTCTCCCTGCTTTGATTCTGCTGAATTCGTAGAGAAAAAAATCATAAAGCCGCTTTAACTCTCCGCTTATTTCATAGTTAAAATCCAAAGTATTCTTTAAATATGTAACAATATCAATCGAACGTTGAATGGATTGATCAAAAATTTCATAATCCTTTTTTTCTAACGCAAGATCCGCTCTTGTCATACGCTTCAACAATTCATCAAATAAAAGATTTAACATCTCTCCTGATGTCATCGTATTAATTGACTGCTGTTTGTATTGCTGATATCCATTCAAATTCATGATTTACACCGCCATTCCTAACTTCCGAATGATGAGCTTAACCAGCTGCTTTGTGAGTTCATCTGGGAAATTACCGTCTCCAAATTAGTGAACTGCTTAACATATCGATCATTTTCATCTGACAAACGAGTCTGGAGCTGCTTGATATATGCATCGACACTATCAATAGATTTCTGCAAATAATTTGATAATACACTGGTAGGTGCATAAGTAGAACCTGCTTTTTCTATCAAAATACCCTTGGTTGCACCCGTAGTAGCTGCATATTTATTGGTGATATTCGCCAATTTCGCCATTACTCCATCTGTTTCTCCAGTTGTAGAATCTGCTTTTTTGGTAAACAGTTTCTGAAGTTCTTCCGGATTTTTCTCAATAGCTGCACGTAGTTTAGATTCATCTAATACTAGTTTTCCCTTATCACCATAATTGCTACTTGTAGAGATTCCAAAAGAACTCAATAAAGCCTTATCATCAGAGCCAGCATCAAAGATAAAGCGCATACTATCTGCCAATGATCTTAAATCACTATCATTAAAAAGCATTCCAGTTTTTGCTTTTTCTTCCCACTTCTTAATCTGGTCTTCTGACATGTTCTCTTTCTGTTCATCGGTAAGAGGCGCATAATCCCTGTTTGGCTTAGTACTAACCTGGCTATTAACTAATGCAATGATTTCATTAAAATCTTTTACCATATCTGAAACAGCAGATACGATTTTATCTGTGTTCGCTTTTGCACTTAAGGTTACCGCTTCAGCTGTTTCATCAATTTCACCGTCTTTATAACCAAATGTACCACTTACAGTAATATTAAGACCATCTAAGTCCAAAGAATTACTTCCTCGAACCAACTCCTCTGACTGCCCGTTGCCGTACTTGACAGCAACGATTGCATCTTTACCTTCTTTAGCATCAAAATCCGTACTATTTGAACCAAAGATAAGCTCTGCATCACCACCGAGTTTCACTTTTCCTGGGGCACCAGCCACAGTAGATTGGATTGAAAACTTGTCAGAGTTCTTTATATAACTGACTTTTACCCCCGCATCAGATGAATTAATTTTATCTATGATCTCATTCATAGAACTCTTATATGTTAAACCCGTAATTTCAACATCATTGATTGTCAGCTTCAATTCTTTATCTGCTGTATATCCCGGCTGGTCCTTAATCCCAGACATACTGCTTAACCCTGAATCCACAACAGATGTTTGTAGATTTAAACGATTAGACGCTCCTGAAGAGACAGCAAGCGCACCTTGATTGCCGAGTATACCTTTATCTGCTGATGTAATGGATAAAACAGAAGACTTATCATCTTGAGTGGTACCAGCAATTTTGGTATCAAAAACAAAATTATAACCCTTACTGTCATCACCTTCGACTCCTACATCGATTCTTCCTGCGCCAAATTGTTTTTCTAATTCTTTTTCTAATTCAGCTGCTATGGCATCCATAGCCTCCTTATCAGTCTTACCATTGATTTTATCTTGTATCTCTGCTTCACTACCAAACTTTATTGACTTTGTTACGCCATTATAGGTGAAACTGATACTTTTTCCTCCTACTCTCTGTGCAAAAGTTTTTGACTCAGAAAGATTCTGTTCCTTGGCTTTTACTACATCAGATAATCCACTGTCACTAATAGTCTTATCAGCTTCAGACATATTGCTGATATCATCAAATCCAAGCGCTTTTACTGCGGAATCACTTCCTCCTGTAAGTAAGATAGTATTACCAGCTTTATCGTTAGATTTTATATCAAGTTTCGAGCCACTTCCAGTTGAATAAGTAGAAACTTCTATCACATCAGCCAACGTCTTTCCATTACCAATGGATACTTCTTTTAAAGACCTGTTCATAGATTCTGCTGCTTTTTCTGCATCAGAGTAATCGTATGTAAACCCATCACTGGCTGTTCCCGACTTCATGGATACACTATAAGTCTTGCTTCCATACTTAAAAGTCAAATATTCGCCTTCCAAATTACTGACGTTTTCTGTTCCCAGGTTTATATTTCCCGTGCTTAGTTCAGAATTAGATACTGCTTGCTTTGATATCTTAGATGCATCCTGCGCCAATTGTTTTACTCCAACTACGGATATGGAATCTGAAATAGTTGAACTACCAGTAACACTGACATATTTACTATTGGTTCCTGATGTTGTAATATTACTTTTCGCCCAGAAACTTGAACTGGAAAGGTTTGTTGATGAATTGCTATAAGAAGTATATTTATTTGCAAATTCCACCAACTTGGAACTAACAGACTGATATGCTTCCTGCTTCCATAATAATTTTTGTCTGCTTTGCTTTTGTTTTGCAATCTTTGCCCTGGTAGCAGCTGTCATATTTTCAATTAAACTATCTCTGTCCAAACCACTGACAAGACCACCATAACCTTTAAGGGAAGACGCACTGCTTGTACTACTGGATACTGATGCCATACATAAACTCCTTTCTTTTATCACACGTCCGTTTTTTCGTCAAAAATCGGTTTTTTTCTTGTTTTTGCTATACTTATTTATCGACATATTGTATACTAAAGATAATAGTATTATCTTAATTTACGAATGGAGGTATAGAAGTTGTCAACGGTAATTACCATTACAAATCAAAAGGGCGGCGTAGGAAAAACAACCACTTCCTGCTCTCTTGCATGCGGTCTGGCTATGAAGCAAAAAAGAGTTTTAGCAGTCGATTTAGATCCACAGGGTAATTTAGGTTTTAGCCTGGGCCTTGAAATTGAATCCTGTGCTACCATATATGAAGTTTTTAAAGGAACCGCAACTCTGCAGGAAGCTATCCGTTCTGCAAAGTATTGTGATGTTATTTCATCCAACATCCTTTTAAGCGGTGCTGAACTGGAATTTACCGGAAAGCAGCGGGAAAGTATGTTGAAAAATATTCTTTCTACCGTAGCTGGTTACTATGATTATATTATCATCGATACTCCTCCTGCATTAAACATTCTTACTGTCAACGCATATGCAGCAGCTGATTATCTGGTGATTCCTATGATTCCGGAAATCTTAAGCCTGTTAGGTGTTTCCCAGATCAAAGATACCATTAATACGGTTCGTGCTTCTGTAAATCCAAATCTTTATGTTCTTGGTATTCTGCTTAATAAGTACAATTCCAGAACTCTTCTTTCAAGAGAAGTGAAAGAAATGGCTCAGGATATTGCCTCGCAGATCGGAACCAGAGTATTTAATACTAATATTCGTTCCAGCGTCAGTGTAGCTGAAGCGCCTGCACAGGGAGAAAGCCTTCTGGACTATGCACCGCGTTCAAATCCTGCACTCGATTACAAGTCATTGGTTGAAGAAGTTCTAGAACTGATTAAACAGCGTAAAAATTAATATATCACGAGAGGAGTTCGAAACCATGGCTAGAAAAAGCAGTAAGACTGCCCATGTTATGAATCTGTTAGCCGGTGATGAATCGGAATCTTCAAAATCAGAAGCAGCAAAAGAAAATCTTGCTGCCAATTTGAATACAGATTCCTCCGAAACAATAAAAGAACTTACCGTATTGGCTCATCAGGCTTCCATTCAAACACAAGAGGGACCCTTGTCCCCCTCCCCTATTTCCATTATTGATATGTCTTCATCCGCTCCTGATCCGGTTTCTGAATTGATCCGGCAGCAGTTGGAGGAGGAAGAAGGCTTTACTGCCCCCTCTCCAGAGGAAGACTCGATTATAGGTAAAACAGAAATAGACTTTAACGCGCAAGATGAAATAGAACAACCGTTGCCTGATGCAGACACCGTTGAGGAAACAGAAGATGCATCTGTTATTTCTAACTTTGGAGTAGAAAGAGAAGGAAACGACAGCGAACCAATACCAGTTCTGAATGCATCAGAAGTAAAAGTTTATACTACTCCTACATCAGATGATCCATGGGAGGTAAATAATTCTATTCAAGAAACTGATGACCTGGAAGAAAGAATAGAATCTGAATTAGACGAAATTATATCGGAAGATAGTACAGAATCTGCATCCTTGGAAATTGCGTCTATTGAGGAGAGCAATTTAGAATCTGACCTTTCTGTATCGAAGGATCTATCTACACCAAAATCGATTGATCCCGATACAGGAGAAAACTTAAAAGTCGAGGGTCCTCAAATACCTACATACCAATATCTAAACGTTATGGAACACGTAGTTAAAAATTTGGTGGATTCCTATGTAAGTAAATTTGACACATGCTCCTGTGGACGCTGCATTGCTGACATTACAGCGCTGACATTAACGAAACTGCCTCCAAAGTATATTGTTGTAGAATCAAATTCAGCCTCTCCACTTTTAAACTTTTATATCAATCGTTTTTCACAGCAGGTAATTGTTGAACTTACAAAAGCCTGTTCCATAGTAAAACAAAACCCACACCATTAGGCGTGGGTTCTTTCATCTGCAAGATCTGTTACTTGTTCTGCACTAATAATAAGACTATTCCATATCCCATTCACAGCATCTACACAATCCATATAAGTTTGTGCAAGCAATCCGGAAGGAATTCCTAGTTCATCGGACATCGATTTTACACTCTGCCATTCTGCGTTTTCATAACTGAGAATAAGTTTATATAATGTTCCGCAAATTCCTTCTTTTCGTATCAAAGCATCCTTAATTTCCTGTGCTACCGGTATTTCTATCAAAATCTCCTCAAGTGGAGCATTAATCATGTACTGGAGAGTAGAAAACATTCCCATTATGTAAGCTTCTGAACGAATAATTGGGAAATCACGCACATGATCAGATAAAGCCATAGCAAAATTTGCTCTCAGGAATGAGATTTTCATAATCGCTTCCAAAGCCTGGTCATGGTGAAAATCATTATTAAAGCTTAAGAGATAAACCCACTGCTTTAACTGGCTGATTCCCATTGTTATAAGCGCCTGACGAATCGATGATACTCTGCAACGCAACGCAAAGTATGCAGAATTCACAATCTTTAAAAGAGCATAACTCAGAGCAGTATCCCGACTTATGATTTCTTCTATTTGCTCTATATCTGGTTCATCTTTAGAGACTTCTACAACCAGCTGAAAGAAGTTTCCCTGCAGAAATTCCATGCGGTTTACTTTTTTTGCCAATGCCTCTGCGACGTAACTTCCTTCAACAAAATCAGCATTGATCTCCAGAGCAAGTTCGTAGTCTTCTTTTTCTTTAACGCCAGTTGCAATACACTTTTTATCAAGACCTTTCATGGTATTGATAATATTAATTAACGAAATTTTATCTTTAGGATCTCGTTTATTACTGATATCAATTTTTATGTATGTAGCAAAATCCAGCATGGAAAAGAAACTTGGAGAAAACTGAAAATCATTAATAGCAAATTCATATCCTTCAGCTCTGTATTTTCTAATAATTGTAGGGGCCAGAGGATGAATCATGACATGATCTTCAATCTGAATTACCATTTTTTCTTTATCAAAAATCCTAGGTGTATTTCGAAACAGTAAAGCCGGGGTAAACGTAACAAAAGTAAGTTTATCATCTGCAAAGCTATCCGAATTCTGCATAAGAAAATCCGAAATGGTGTCAGCAACTGCTACATCAGAACTGCTGTAGATGGAATTATAGTCCTTCTGAAACAATACTTCATATCCGACAATCCTGTCCTCCTTCAACGCCTTAATTGGCTGTCGGGTGACATATTTATCCATTATTATTCGTCCTCCTCTGAGTCAGATGGTCTATAACTTCAACCAGGTGACCTATCTCCGGTTTGCTAAGCTGTTCATCAGCTCCTAATTGTTTTCCTTTTATCATTAGCTCCTGGTTAATCATTGAGGAGAAAATAATGAGCGGAATCTGTTTCAGCTTAGGATCGGTCTTTACCAGCTTTGTCAGCCTGTGTCCATCCATTTCCGGCATCTCAATGTCGGTAATAATGAGGCTTACCTTCTCATTCAAATCAGAATCATCACGAATCTTTTCCAAGTAATTCCAGGCTTCCTGACCATTATTTTTAAATGTTAGATTTTCATACCCGGCTTTTTTAAGTGCAGCTTCTATCATCTTTGTCAAAAGAATAGAATCTTCTGCAATCAGGATAGGACTATTGACTTCTGTTCTTTGACCAAGCTTATTAATCTCCTCCAGCTGAATTCCTGTCTCTGGGGCAATGTCTGCCACAATTTTTTCAAAATCAAGAATCGTGACCAGATCATCTCCACACTGAGCAATGCCGGTTGCTACGCCCTCGTCTCCGCGGCTGATGGTATCATCTGGTTTCTGTATGTTTTTCCATGATATACGGCTGATACCAACCACACTATGAACACGGAATGCAATATGCAGTTTATTAAAGTTTGTAATAATAAATAAATCTTTTGTCTGCTTCTCAGAAGCACTTCCTGTTAAGTAGTGAGGAAGATCAATAACCGTAAGTAAGAGATCCCTTGGTTTAAAAATACCCTCTACAGAAGGATGGGCATGGGGGATAGGCTTAACTTTATCTGACATCATAATTTCACGTACTTTTGCAACATTGATCCCATACAATTCACCAAAAATGGTGAATTCCATTATTTCAATTTCATTGGTCCCTGATTCTAACAAAATTTCTGTTTCTGCCATATTCTTTCTCCTTTATCCCAATATGATCCAGCAAAAACACCTGCCTATTCATTTATCGACACTCTTCTGCCGGTTCATAATGCTTACAAAACAATTTCCGCTCTCCCGTATGTACGAATTTTAACCGCTCCTGTACTTATATCAACCGACATGGTACGTGCATAATTTTCTCCTACATCCTCAGCCGCAAGCCGGATTCCAGATGTCTTTAAGATCTGCTTTACACTGACGATATTCCTTGCACCGATATTTCCAAGAGTACTGTTTCCCTGCAATTCGAACATCTTAGCCCCTCCGGCAATCTTAGCGATTAACCGGGGCTTTCGGGCCCCCATTATCTCAATCTTGCGAAAAGTTTCTGCAAGGGCAGTGTCTGCGTACTTAAAAACATTTCCGTCTCCTGATCCGTATACTTCCGGAAGCATAATGTGTACAAGTGCTCCCAGCTTAATCATGGGATCGTATAAGCTGATACCAATACAGGAACCAAGTGCATAGGTTATAAGAGTACCTTCCTGCCTGGCAAACTTCATATCTGCGATCCCTACTGTAATTTGTTTATCCATTCGTAATCCCCAGCTTCTCCATTAAGAAATTTAATGATTCAATATCCGGCATCATAAGGAGATCGCTATGAAGGACTTTTCCACCTATAACAAACTGTCCGCTGATCATCATCATTTTATCTGTCTGGTATCCGAATTCTACCATTGGTACACTTAAAATTCCTCCAAGCATATTTACAGCTATATCAGGAACCGATAAATTAATAGTCACATCACTAAGTGTTGACATTGCATTCACATAAGAAGAAATGATAATGTTTCCTATCTCCTCAAGTGCAGACGTTTCCATAACATTCAACTGATAATAGTCTTCAATTTCCTTCTGCATAACACTGCTTAAAACTTCATTGATAAAATCAAGCTTTAAGATAAACAGCATTAATCCGTTAATTTCTCCAGTCATCTTTACCAATATTGCAGCAACGATTTCCTCTGGATCTCCAAGAAATTTTATGGCTTCGTTATAACCAAGAATCTGAACATCCGGAAGAGTCATACGTACGGATTTTCCAAGCATGGAAGACAGCGCAGTTGCGGAATTACCTGTTCCGATACTGCCGATTTCCCGAATCAGATCAAGGCCTAATCCATTCATATCATCATAACGTCTTATTTTCATTTAATCGCCCTCTTTCCTCAACGCATACGTTTATTTACCGCAATGAATTAATTGTTGATTCTACTTCATCAGTAGTCTGTACCATCTTAAGCGCATAGGAATATGCTCTCTGAGCTTCCATCATTCTGGTCATCTCAAGCGCAAAATCTGTACCGGAATCCTCCAGAGAACCTTTTACTACCTTCGCTTTTTCAAGAAGAATTGGCTCACCGTTATTCGCAGAGACTACAAACCCGTTATCTCCTGCACTTTGAATACCGTCCATTTTAGAGAAAGTATACACACCGATGGCGCGGGGATCGTGTTCCCCCTCTTCTATCTCCTCTTCCTCATCCTCTTCCTCTTCTCCCTCTGGATATGAGGTTGGTTTCACATCATAAGATATTTCTTCTTTATCCATATTAAGAACTCTTTTTCCATCTGAATTCACCAGATAAAATTTATCTTCAGTTTTAGCCAGCTGAAAACGTCCATCTCTTGAATAGGTGATTTCTCCAGTAACAGGGTCTTTTAACATAAAAAATCCTTCTCCTGCAATAGCGTAATCATTCTCAAGATCTGTGGTATGGTAAGCCATGGCACTCATATTGGTTTTTACCGTATCAATTTTAGTACCACTTCCGGATTTAGCACCATTTTCTCCCTGAGTATTCCTTACCTCCGCATATACTAAATCAGAAAATACACCGTATTCGGGTTTAAATCCTACGGTGTTAACATTTGCAATATTATTGGATACAATATTAAGCTTTGTCTGCTGGTTCATCGCTCCCAAAGCTCCTATGTAAAAGGACTGATTCATCCGCTATTCCTCCTTATACTCTGCCTATATCACTTACGATCTTACCCATAAGCTGATCATACATCTTAAGAACCTGAGCCGCACTTTGAGAAGCCCTCTGGCTAGTCATCATAGCAGTCATCTCATCAATGGGATCAATATTGGAACGTTCAAGAGATTTCCACTGTATTCCTCCATCGACAACATTCCCATCTGCAGTTGATGTAAAAGTTCCATTATTGCCTCTTACAAGCTGGTTATAATCGTCAAAGTTAAAAACGCCTATCTTGCCCAGTAATTGAGGCTCTTCATCTTCTGAATCTGCTCCGTCTTCGTCAGTACCAAGGCCCTTTAACGGAACTTCATAGATATTTCCTGACTTATCAACAGTAATATGATCTGATGTCATTTCAATTGGGTTGCCGTCTTCTCCAAGCACTTTTCCAAGGGAAGATAAACAAAGATCCCCGTCCTGATCTATTTGGAAAGAACCATTTCTGGTATAAAGTCGGTTTCCTTCCGTATCCTGGACTGCAAAAAATCCTGGCTTGGTAAGACCGAAATCTAAATTTCCGCCTGTTTCCTCCACATTCCCCTGATTATGACTGGTCTTTGTTAACCCTACTGCCCGGATCGTGGATAAAGAACCGATCTGGGTCGGATTGTTTTTGTTTAAATTACCATTACGATAGAGAATTTCATCTTTAAATGTGGTACTAACCATACGGTCAGACTTATATCCTGGGGTACTCACGTTAACCATGTTATTACTGATTGTATTTAAGTTCCGGTTCTGATACAGCATTCCAGATGCCAGATTATAAAATCCATGAAACATATTTTTATCCCCTTCCTTATTTCCCATTTATAAAATTAGTCAAATACAGCCGCAGTTTTTGTATCGCATTTGAGTGGATCTGCGAGATTCTGGGCTCACTGACACTCATGACCTGTGCAATCTCCTTCATATTTAATTCGTCCATATAATACAAAGAAATAACCTTTTGCTCATTTTCTTTTAAATTATTTATGGCAGAAACCAGAACCTGCTTAAATTCTTCCTGCAGATAGTGGTCTTCTGGCTGGTCATTTTCATTAATTGCGGGAAGCTGAAGCACTTTTTTGTTTTCATTACCGGCTTCCAGAACCATATCCAGAGAAAGGACACTATAGATATTGGTTTTCCCCAATGCCTCCTGGTATTTTTCCAGACTGATATTCATATGATCAGCAGTCTCTTGCGGCGTTGGGAAACGGCCCAGACGGTTGCAAAGTTCCATAGAAGCATTATCAAGATCTTTCGCATTCTTTCTTACACTTCTCGGAATCCAGTCCTGCTTCCTTGCCATATCAATGATCATACCGCGTATTCGTTTGGAAATGTATGTTTCAAACTTAACATTTAGTTCCGGATCAAATTTTTCGATTCCGCTCATGATTGTCAAAACACCTTCATTCACGATATCTTCCACCTGTGCAAAGCTTAAATACACGTCACGCATTTGAATGGATATACTTTTAACCATATACATATAACGCATTACCAGCTCATGCTTGATCTTAATATCCTTTGTCCGCTTATATTTAATTAGTAAATCTTCATTGGTATTTTGGCTAAAATCCTGTTCCATTCCGACTAACACTGCCTTTCTGACATCAACCCCTGTCAAACGGTAATATTTCCGACTGCCTGAATCTGAATATTATTTGCAATCTCATTAAAAGAAAGGACATATACATTGGGATAGAACTGTTCAATCAAGCGATAAAAATACAGTCTGACAACCTGGCTTGTTAGAACCACAGGTTTTTGATTCAGATCACTGAATTTCTTAATCTGCTCACCCATCTGTCCGATTACCGATTGCATCACATCAGGGCTTAGGGCAAGATAAACGCCCTGTTCTCCCTTAGCCATACTGCTGATAATATTTTTTTCCAGATCCGCATCCAGGGTCAGAACTTTCATCTGCCCTCCGTCACAGAACATTCTGGTGATTGTTCTCTTTAAGGCGATTCTAATATTTTCAGTTATGACATCCATATCTCTGGTTGTAGGGAGCGAATCTACGATTGTCTCCAGAATTGTCTCCATATCCTTTATTGGAACCCCTTCTTTTACGAGATTATTAAGGATCTTTTGAAGATTTCCATATGTAAACTGATTTGGAAACAGTTCATCGACCAGTTCAGCTGAATGTTTCTTTACATTATCCAATAGCTGCATCACTTCCTGCCGTCCAAGCAACTCATAGGCATGCTGCTTAATAGTTTCAGACAGGTGTGTAAGCATTACGGAAAGCGGGTCAATAACCGTATATCCATAGATTTCCGCCATTTCTTTATTCTCTGGACGAATCCATTTGCTTGGGATTCCATAGGCAGGTTCAATCGTTTCGATACCGTCCACTTCACCAGAGATTACCGGCGGTTCCAGAGCGAGATAATAATCCACCAGAATTTCTCCTTTGGACACTTCTTCGCCTCTGATTTTAATCACATACTGATTGGTATTTAAACTGGAACTGTCTCTAAGTCTGACAGATGGAATAACAAATCCCATATCCTGGGCGTACTGCCTCCGGAAAATAACAATTCGGTTAATCATCTTACCGCCGCTGCTCTCATCAATCAGCGGAATCAGACTGTAGCCAAATTCCATTTCAATCGGTTCTACATTAATCAAAGAATAGACATTATTTACATCGCGGTAATAAGATTCTTCATCAGAAGGAGGCTGAGCCATGTCTTCCATAGCTTGCGCTGCCTCGGAAGCCTGGATTTTAACAGCTGCCTGCTTCACCTTCCGCTCTAACTGAAAACCACTAGTTACTAGTATTACTGCCATAATCGCAAGCTGTAATTTTGGCATCCCTGGTACAAGCATAAGTACCACCATGACGAAACCGGTAAGCATAATTGCCTTAGGCTGTGCCAGAAACTGTGCGGATACATCCTCATTTAAGCTTCCTTCGGATACGGCTCTGGTTACAATCATACCAGTAGCAGTCGCAATCAAGAGAGAAGGAATCTGAGAAACTAAACCATCACCCACCGTAGCTATGCTGTAAATAGTCATTACTTCACTAAAGGGGAGATTGGACTGTACCATACCGATAATAGCACCACCGATAAAGTTAACGGCAGCAATAATCATTGCCATGATGGCGTCTCCCTTTACAAACTTGGTCGCACCATCCATCGCACCGTAAAAATCAGCTTCCTTTTGGATTTTATATCGTCTGGTTTTTGCTTCCTGTTCATTGATCAGACCAGAACTCAAATCTGCATCAATTGCCATCTGCTTTCCTGGCATGGCATCCAGAGTAAATCTGGCGGCAACTTCTGATACACGCTCCGTACCTTTTGTAATAACAAGGAAGTTCATCAAAACAATAATAAGAAATATGATAAAACCAACAACAACATTTCCCTGTAAAACGAAATCACCAAATGCTTTAATTACCTGACCGGAAGATCCCTGGTTTGCCAAAATATTACGGGTAGAAGATACGTTTAATCCCAACCGCAAAAGTGTGGTAACTAAGAGCAAGGAAGGAAATATGGAAAATTCCAAAGGCTCTCTAATATTCATGCTTATCAGTAAGATAATCATGGATAAAGCAATATTTATGATAATCATTACGTCCATGAAAAACGGAGGCAACGGAATAATCAACAGAAGTACAATCATAATGACAAATACTACAACGGAATTTTTCAGTAAATTCTTCATTCTTTTACACCATTTCTTTCAAGTATCTCTTCTGCTTTTTTCTATTCTATGATTTTGTTATTCATACGGTATACGTAAACCAGAATCTCCGCTACCATACCATAATACTCCGGAGGAATCTCCGCCCCAACCTGAGTACTGGCAAAAATCCCTCTGGCCAAAGGTTTGTTTTCCAGTACATACACTCCATGTTCCTCTCCAATTGCTACAATTCTCAACGCCAGTTCATCTTGACCTTTTGCAACCATTACAGGTGCTGTGTCTTTCTCAAGATTATAGCGCAGTGCCACTGCATAATGGGTAGGATTACGGATTATTACATCTGCCGAAGGAACCGCTTGCATCATACGGGATCTGGATCTTTCCCTCTGAACATTACGGATTCTTCCTTTGATTTCAGGATTTCCTTCTGTCTGTTTAAACTCTTCTTTCAGTTCCTGTTTTGACATTTTCATCTGGCGTTCATAATCCCACCATTGATATAAATAGTCAAAAGCAGCAACAGCAAGAAATATTATAGATACTTTAAAGATCATACTCATAACAGCACTGAGAACATAGACTGTTGAATCTTTAAAATCCATGTCAATGGTTCTGGCTACGCCACGTAAATCTCCCATTATAATCTGATAAAGAATAGTCCCTAAGATTATAATCTTTATGAGATTCTTAAACAACTCCACCAAACTCTTCAATGAGAAAAGCTTCTTTATTCCACTTATCGGATTTAACCGATTGAACTGCGGCATAAGGTTTTTCTTCGTGAAAATAAATTTAGTCTGTACCCCAGTTCCGATAACCGCTAATACCACAGAAACAACAAGGATCGGTACCGCACACTTTAAAACTGCCATTGCTGTATCTGTGTAAGCACTCGTCGTATAATCGGACAGAGTCTCTGCAGTCGGTGCAAGACTTAAATATTTTATCATATAGGCCTGCATCGTCCGGTAAATAAGAGGAAACAGCATCTTAAGCATCACGAATGTTCCAAGAAGAGAACATATCATAACCACATCTTTACTTATTGCAACATGTCCTTTTTTTCGCTCATCCCGCCGCTTTTTCGGGGTGGCCTTCTCGGTCTTTGATCCTTCTGCCATTTTCGTTACTCACATCCTTTGCATTCATAAAAGCCGAATTGTACTCTCCACAGTCAAAAGCATTTGACTTATAATATCCCCCAGATAATCTGACATGGGTGAAAACAGGAAAACAAGCATCAGTAAACCGATGATGAGTTTTGCCTGTATATTGACAACAAACACATTGATCTGAGGAATCATTTTCATCAGAATACCGACTGCTATTTCTGCCAGGAACTGAATGGCCACAATTGGGAAAGCAAATTTAATGGCCATAATCATACACTGAATAAAAATTTCCAGCATAGCCCAGGCGATCTGAGTACCAAATACCACCTGCCCATATGGAACTGTTTCAGCTGATGTTATGAGAAGCTTAAAAAGTGCTAAATGACCATCAACAGCAAAAAATAACAGCATAAAGTAGGTGTGGTAAATACTGCCGCTCAAAGCGATCTGCGCATTGCTTTGGGGATCAAAAATCGTAGCCATTGACAAACCCATCTGGTAATCAATAATAGAACCGGCAAAGGTAATGACCAGAAAAAACAGTTCCATTACAAAACCGATGACATATCCCATGGCAAATTCCTTAATTAGCAGTACTGCATACTCTATGGAATTGACCGGCTCCGGTACCTGTGCGGAAGAAAAGGAATAAACGAGAAGCGTGAACACAATCACCATTCCGCCCTTCACTTGTGCTGGAATATTCTTTCTTCCTAATATGGGATTCAGCAGGATAAATCCAGACATCCTCATAAAAATCAGGGAAAACAGCATCATCTGTCCTATATCAGGCATTTAAATCTTCCTTTCCACTGTTTCCGCCTATCCCAGCATAGTATTAAAAATATGTATCGTAAAATCACAAAGCATTTCCATCATGTTGCTTCCCATAATTAAAAGCATCAGCCCTATTACCAATAACTTTGGCACAAACGTAATGGTCTGCTCATGGATCTGGGTAGCTGCCTGTATAATAGAGATTATAATACCAATTACCATACTTACGATTAAAACCGGACCGGCAAGTCTAACTGCCGTCCCAAACATCTCATACATCAGGCTGCTAAGTGCAACTTCTGTCATTTATATTCCTCCTGTCAGTAATGAAAGCTTTTAACCAGATTTGTAAACAGCAGTTCCCAACCATTGACCGTCACAAATAAAAGAAGCTTAAATGGAAGGGAGATCATTGCTGGCGGAAGCATTACCATACCCATAGACATCAGCGTACTGGATACAATGATATCCACCAGCATAAACGGCAGGAAAATCATAAAGCCTGCTGTGAACGCTCTTTTTAGCTCAGAGGTCATAAAGGAGGGAATTACAACTGTCATTGGAAGATCTTCTAAATTTTCAGGCTTTTCTATTTTTGAGAGATCCACAAAAACATTTAAGGTTGACGTTTCCGTCTGTTTTAGCATAAACCTTTTCATAGGAACTTCTGCCCGTTTCAGTGCCTCATCCTGCTTTATCTCTTCTTTGATATAAGGTTGATAAGCATTGGTATTAATGTCTTTAATCACAGGGTCCATGATGAACAGCGTTAAAAACAAAGCAATTCCAACCAAAACCATGTTTGGAGGTGTTTGCTGAATTCCAAGTGCATTTCTGGTAAAAGACAAGATAATGACAATCCTTGTAAAGGACGTCATCATCACTAAAATAGAAGGCATCAATGAAATGATGGTCAGAATGAGAAAAAGCTCTAGGGTTGGCACCCTGCCGCCATTAATATTAATCAAGGCATCTGTATTCATTCTGTTCCTCCTTACTCATCTTTCCTGTTTCTGTCTGTATATTTTTTTAATAACTTTTTAAAATCAGGGTATCCTTCTCCTCCTGCAGGCAGTGAGGATTCATTCATTTCCATATTTATGTCATCTTCTGACACTTCTGCAAGCAGTGTAATCTGTGAAGAAGCGATACCAATGAGGTAATAATGACTTCCCATTCGAACAATGGCAACCGCTTTATCCTGCCCCAGCGGAAGCCTGTCTAGCATCTGCATACATGTCCCCCCACGTTTTAATCCGATGCCCTTCCCCAGACTTTTTGTAAATACATAGCTTAAGTACAGAATCAGAATGGTAAGAATCAACACCGATGCCAGACTCAAAACACTGTTCAACGACTGCCACTTCCTCTCTACTCGATATTCCCTTTTACGATTTCTGTAATTCGGATACCGAAATTGTCATCAACAACAACAACATCACCTTTGGCGATACAACGCCCATTTACATACAAATCAACCTGATCACCTGCTAATTTATCAAGAACAACCAGGGATCCTTTTGTGAATTCCAGGATATCTTTTACCAGCTTTCTGGTTCTTCCTATTTCTACGGAAACCTCCAGCGGCACTCCCATAATTAATTCACGGTTTTCTTCCTGCTCCTCATAATTACCAGCTTTGTCTTTTAAATTCTTTTGAGGAACGGGTTTTACATTTATTGTCTTCGGTTCAGGTACGTCCTTGCTTATGCTCTGCTGACCACTTTGCAGTTGTGAAATCATCTGCTGCATCTGGTTCATCATTTGCTGCTGCATCTGTATCTGACCCATCAACTGCTGCATGGATGATTGATCGGCTTCTAACATCTGTCCTCCTGTTATAGGTGCAGCTGTTATTGGCTGTACCGTATTGGGTGCCTCTACATTTTGGCTGCCAGCCAGAAGGCTTTCTATCTCGGCCTGAGACAGCATACCGCCTGACGATCCCTCAGCCGGCTTTGATTCAACCTTTGGCTGTGGTTCAGCTATTGGCTGCGGCTCTGTTTCTGCTTCCGGAGCTACACTGCCAGCTAAAAGTTTCTCGATTTCAGCCTGGGACAGCATGCCGCTGCCTGATGACTCAGCTGGTTTTTCAGATTCTTTCACTGGTTCAGGTTCTGACTCCTGTGTATCCTGAGTGAAAAATCCACCAACCAGTTCCTTAGCAAGTTCTGGCGGCATTACATTTATAAATTCACTTTCCAGCCGGTCAGCTATTTTTAATGTAAAGCCCACCACAACCATTACATCATTATTGTGGTAATATTTTTTCTTAAAATCGTCAATATCTGAAATTTCGAAAGAACTGGGTGTGGAAATATTAACTGACTTTGTTAAAAATTCTGAGAGAGCCGTTGCAGATGCACCCATCATCTGATTCATGACTTCACAAATCGCACTGATATTCAGTTCATTTAACTCGAACTCTTCCTCTGGGGTTTCCATACCCATCATCATGTCTACGATTATTTTTACATCATGCCTCTTTAGAAGCATAATGTTACTTCCACTCAATCCTGCGATATATGTAATTTCCACCCCTACTGCAGGTTCAAGGTTTGAAATTTCAAACTCTTCTCTCGTTAATACCCGGACCACTGGTGTAGTAATATCAACTCTGGCATCGAGCAAGTTAGATACTGCAGTGGCTGAGGCACCCAGGCTTATATTTAGTATTTCACCTATGGCATCAATCTCAAATGCGCTAAAATTCTTCGAATCCATACAACTTTTCTCCCTTTATACTCATTTAGCCCTCTATGCCATATTTCGCCTTATTTCCCGATTTCCAGAGCCTTGGAAGCCATCATCTTTATGGCATTAAATGCTGTTATGTTGGCTTCATAGGACCTGGTTGCAGACATGCTGTCCACGGTCTCTTTGATCAGATCCACATTAGGCATCTGTACATAGCCGTTTTCATCCGCATCCGGATGCTCCGGGTTATAAACAGACTTTAAAGGACTGGTGTCGTCCATAATTTGAGAAACCCTGACACCCCCTGTACTTTGCTGCATGCTTTTACCCGCCGCATTCATCAGTACTTTTTTAAAGCTATTCTCATTTCTGGCTTCAAGTACTACCATCTTCCTTCGATAAGGGCCGCCAGCTTCCGTGCGTGTAGTATCAATATTAGCAATATTCTCAGATGCGACATCCAATCGAAGGCGCTGTGCAGTCATTGCTGACGCACTGATATTCATAGAACTCAAAAATGACATATGTACCCTCCTCAAATATCGGTCTTAGCCGATAATGCCAGAGACTGTCTTAAGTATACGGTCTGGCTTAAATGGTTTTACAATGAAATCCTTTGCACCGGACTTAATTGCTTCAATAACCATACTCTCCTGCCCCATTGCAGAACACATAACAATTGCTGCATCAGGTGCTTTTGCTTTGATTGTTTTTAAAGCTTCTAATCCATCCATATTCGGCATAGTGATATCCATAATAACCAGATCTGGATTAACTTCAGAAAACATCTGCACTGCCTGTGCGCCATCAGCTGCTTCATACAAATCAGTATATCCGTTTTTAGATAACGTGTCCTTAATCATCATTCTCATAAATGCTGCATCATCTACTAATAATATTTTTGCCATTTCTTTACATCTCCTTTTATTATCCTATATTACTTTATATAATCCCTGACTCAGTTTTCACTGGTCTGGTAATTTCCATTATCAACTAAATCGTCAATCTGTACCGCTACATTCCGCTTATGAACACCCAACTGACCTTTAAACCATGGCTGGCTCTCTACATACAACTGTACATCGGAATCCTTTGGCGTATTTAGATTGACAACATCACCCACATGAAGGTTATAGATATCATCAAGAGTAATCACAGCATCGCCGACTTTCGCCCGAACCAGTAAATCAGACCCCTTAATACTGTTAAAAATATCCTGTCTGTTATCCTGACTCTTAAATTCATCGCCCATAGCGCTGTGCTTCTTTTTATCCATGATAGCAAATATGTTCGTAAGCAATGATCCCGGTATACAAACATTCAATCTTCCGGTACATTCCTTCAATTCCACATCTATCACAACAATCACAATGGTTTCATCAACACCTATTTCCTGAAACATTCCTGGGTTTTCTTCCAGTCTGTCTAATTCAAAGTTCAGATTGATATAGGTGGACCAGGAATCTCTAAGGGCTCCTATTAAGTACTGAATCACCTTCCTGTACAGGGCCATTTCGATTTCTGTATAGGTATAATATTCATCAACATCTGCTTCTGCCCCTACACCTCCAAGCATGCGGTCGATGAGGCTTAACATCAGACTCATACTGGCATTTATTAAAAGAGGCGGACTTTGAGGAACATTGGGTACTGTTACATTAACAATAGTCAGTACATCATTATCATTAAGTGCATTTCCAAATTCATAATAGCGCTGCTCCTCTACTGTAACGACGGATAACTCGCTAGATGTGCGGTATAAACCGTTTATCTGGGAACCAGCAATTCTGGAATAATTATCAAATATACTCTTTAATATTTTCAGTTTATCTTTTGTAAACTTTTTAGGACTATAAAAATCATACTTTCTGTATTTCGTTTCATTTCCTTTTTTTTCAATCTCATCGATAGGCTCATCATTTCCCGCTAGGGAATTGAGCAGTGCATCAATTTGACTTTGGGATAATACTTCAGCCATCTGTTTCACTCCCGCTTTTTATTTGATTGTCCGTTTCTAACTGATCCTGATGATATACCTGGTTATAATATTCTTCCAGGGATTTCTCCACTGTGTTACTTTGGGTAATTAAAATCTCCACACGACGATTTTTCTCTCTCCCATCTTCTGTATCAAGTGGTGCAATAGGACGATACTGACCAAAACTCATACTCACCAGTTTTTCCGGAGAAATTGCATTTCTACTCTGAAGATATATGATAAGTTCCGCTGAACGCTGAGCTGACAGCATTCGGTCATTGCGGATATTGTTCGGTCTTTCCGGGTTCCCCTGAGACGTGTGTCCCAAAACCTGTACTTCTTTTATCAAGCTGTTCGCCTTAAAAAAAGTATTTGCAAACTGATCGAGTACTTCTTTGCCCTCCTGTCGGAGAATAGAACTGTCTCCGTCAAAAAACACTTTATCACGAAATGATATAAATGTGAAGCCATCACCAGGAGTAATCTCTACAGAATCCTGCAAATTTCGCGATTCAATTACCTGCTTTAAAGACAGATAAAGTTGATTAAAATCTGTAATATCATCATTCTCAGAAGGAGCATTTTGAGCGGACTCTCCCTCATATCCACTAACCGGCGGTACATCTGGACCGTTACCCTCCGATGCAACGGGTTTAAAGCTTCCAACTAACATTTTCCATTTGTTCTGGTCAACGTAAGAAACCGAGTACAGAAGAATAAAAAAGCACAAAAGCAGCGTAACGATTCCACCATATGTATCTAACGATCCTCCTGGTTCTTCCTGTTTCTTATACTTCTTAATCATATAACCACCTGTTTTTAATATCTATTAGCTGGAAAATACCTTACAACGCAGCATCTCCGCCGTATCCCCCTGTACTTCCATTTCTCATAAATTTTTTCTGCTGGCTCTGAGATAAATAAGAGAAAAGCTTTTCCACCAGAAATTTGGGATTATCCCCGGCTTGAATCGACAAAACGCCTTCTATTATAATCTGCTTATATATCACTTCTTCCTCATTACGGATCCGAAGCTTTTTTGCCATTGGCGCAAAGACCAGATGAGCCAGTATACATCCATAAAACGTTGCAATCAACGCCAGTGACATATCTGCACCAATGCTACCTGCACCTTGATCCATATTCACCCCTTTTAACATATTTATTAACCCAACAAGAGTTCCTATAAGACCAAAGGCAGGTGCCAGTGAAGTACATTTTTCATAAATACTGATCTGCTGTTCGTGCCGGTCAATCAACGCATTAACTTCACCTTCCAGAATCTCCCGGATCCGTTCCGCATCAACCGCGTCCACAATCAGCATCACACTCTGTTTCAAAAAAGGATCCTGTATCAAAGCTGCCTGCTCTTCTAATACCAGAAGTCCTCTTTTTCTGGCTGTCTGAGCCATGTCAGCAAACCTATAAATAACCTCACCTGCATCGTATTTCTGAGACCCCAGCATGATTTTGATATGTTTGGGCATCTGGACCAGCATTCTGAACGGATAACTGGCAATAAGTGCTGCTATCATTCCTCCGATAACGATGATAACACTGGGTACGTCAATAAAATTAACAACTTTTTCCACCCCAATCCCAAAAACGATCAGGATTATCCCCAGTATCCACCCCACTATCAAAGATACATCCATGAATAACCTCCCATTTCTATCAAACCCGAATTATAGCTTCAATCTCTGAACCTCTGCAAAAATCCTTGCATTGTATTCCACTACCCGGTCGATAATCTCGTCTACACTTTCCTGGACAACATAATGTTTTCCATTCATTAATATAACATTGGATTCCGGTATGGAC
This sequence comes from uncultured bacterium, assembly GCA_963519465.1. Classification (GTDB taxonomy): domain Bacteria; phylum Bacillota; class Clostridia; order Lachnospirales; family Lachnospiraceae; genus Lacrimispora. The sequence goes on along the minus strand of CAUQMY010000012.1, from coordinate 126,775 downwards.
TCAATTCGTTCAATTTGTGAGCAGTTGATCACAAATTCTTCGTCATTTAACCTCGTCAAACGTATCATTGCATAATCCCCCTAAATCCGGAGAGGCAGTTACTGCCTCTCCAAATCATTATAATGCTTATCGCTTCATATTAACCAGTTCTTCAAGCATCTGATCGGTTACTGTAATGATCTTTGAGTTCGCCTGGAAACCTCTCTGAGTCGTGATCATATCTGTCATCTCAGTCGCAAGGTCAACTTTTGCCATCTCTAAGTAGTTGCCACGGATTTTTCCCTGTGAACCGCCAGCTTCATATACGCTGACATTACCTGCACTGGCACCAACCGTGTAATAGTATCCGCTGTCCTTCTCAAGACCTCCGGTGTTAGTAACACTGCCCAAAGCAATCTTTCCAATAATAACAGAAACATTATCCTGGGTAGTTCCTGCAATCGTACCATCCTGCTGGATTTTATAGCTAGCAAATTCAGCTAAATCATCAGTACTTCCGGAGGATGTTCCCTGAGTAGAAGAATTGGCTTTTTCTGCTGCCTTCAGGTTAGCTTCTTTAGTCGTTACGTCATTCGCTGCTGTCGTAACTTTTGTAGTAGCTGCTGTAACTGCCAGTTCTGCAGCATCTCGCTGTCCTTCCATTGAATTATCTTCGATTTTTGTTAAAGCTTTCTGAGCCGTTTCCAATGCTGTCTTTGCATCATCCAGAAGCTTTTTCTTAGCATCATAATCAGTAGGATTTGTTGCCGGGTCTGCTGCCTGTAATGCGGTATATGCATTCGAATAATTATCAATTATATCTTGTAGACTTGTGCCCGGATAAGCCAGCTTTGCCTCTGGAGCACGGAGATCAGCCTGTTTTGTAATGAGTTCAAAATTCTTTTGATCATATTCTAGTTTCGCATCTACATAAGCCTTTTTTAACGATCCATCTGTATCTTCTGACTGCTTGTTATTCCATTCTGAATAAGCTTTATCCATGGCATCTTTTAATGTGGCTACTGTTTCTGTTAACCCCTTAATACCATTGGTTGTATAAGCGTTATCATATACAGCCTTGGTCTGGAAATAAGTCTGTCTGGCTGTACCTAATGTAAGGTTTGCAGAATCGTATGCTGCCCTTGCAACTTCCAGTGCCTTTTTAGCTGCAGTCACCGCTGCGCTGGTTTTATTTTTGGTTACAGAATCCATCTCACCTTGTGTAGGAATTTTTAAAGGTGTTAATGCACCAGTTGCAAAGTTATCACTGCTAGTTAATTCTCCTGCATTTGCAAAACCATAAACATAATTACCACTGTCATCAATCAGATATCCATTAGGATCTACTGAAAATTTACCAACTCTGGAAAGGTATAAGCCGCTGGCTTTCACCGCATCATCAGAATCAAGGCTGATACTTCCGTTGTTTATCATAGGACCAACAAGAAAGAATCCGTTACCTTCAATCATACAGTCCAACCCACTTGATGATGGTGACATACCGCCCGTACCAAAATCATAAGTAATAGATCCTGTTGTAACGCCGTATCCGATCTGGTTCGCATTTACTGCTCCAAGTCCTCCATTACTGGTATCACCAGCTGAACCTGCTGAGGTAGACTGATACATCGTATCCCTAAAGGACATATTCGCAGCTTTATACCCCCATGTATTAACGTTAGCTATATTATTACCAATAACATCCATTTTTGACTGGTGTGTTCTAAGTCCTGATACACCAGCGAACATTGATTTGACCATACGCTTTTTCCTCTCTGTACTTTATTCAACCGTTCTCCTGCGGTCAATCGGACCCACAGGATAAGCCCCCTTAAATGGTCCGGCTATAATAAAACGGCGCTATCAATTTTAGTAAAAATATTATCTTTCATTTCATTTCCTGACATGGTAGTAACAACCGTATTGTTAGGAACATTTACGATAAACGCTCCTCTTTCGCTTATAATCACCACATCTTTTGCACCTTTAGAACGAGCTTTTTCAACAGCGGACTGTAAGTCATTCAAAAATGAATCCGACATCTCAATCCCTCTCTCATTTACCCGTTCTGCCGCATGTCGGGAAAATTGAAGGTTCCCTTTACTATTGATGCGGCTATGAAGCAAATCACTAAAGCTGCTGCCGCATTCTGATATTGCTGCAGAGCTTCGCAGTTTAAGCTGCCGGACGTCTTCATATTGATTTAACTTATCAATCATGTAGCATCACCTGTCTTAGTTTTTGTTGTTGGTATCTGCTATATCGGTATTATCTGCACTTGAGTCGCCGCTCGTACTGTCTGCTTTGGTAGAATCATCTTTATCTTTGTCTGGATCAGTATCAGCCGTTGTGCTGTTGTATACGCTCATAATACCAGAAACAGGATAACCTTTGGTTGAATCACTATCAAGATACATGGTAGGAACACCATTATAAATATCTACTCTGGATACAATTCCCTCTTTTTTCACCAAATTCCCATCACTGTCAGAAGTAGCGATCAGAACTTTTTTACCTATCATGGAAGTGCCGTAGTTAATGGTATTGATTTTGGCAAAATCATCCATGGATGTGGAGAAATTATCCATCGCCTGCATCATAGCAATCTGGGTTAACTGCGTCATCATCTCCGAGTTATCCATAGGATTTGACATATCCTGGTTCTGCAACTGTGCAGCCAGAAGCTTAAAGAAACTCTCTGTACTCAACTCACTGTTCTTTGTGGTTGTCGTTGCTCCGGTTATCGCATTTGTAGTTGAATTCGCCGCAGCAGCACTAATAGCATCTGTTGCCATAGTTCTATCTCCTTATCAATCACTTACTTCACTGTATAACCCACTGTCTGCTCCAAAAAAGCCAAGCCTCAGCTTCTGAATGAAATCCTCTGCATTGTCATCAGTCTGTTTCTGCTGATGTTGCTGATGCTGTTCCCGTCCGCCATTCTGCTGATTTTGCTGCTGATTCTGCAGATAGTCAGCTTCCTGCTTATCAACGACCACCTGAAACGGACGTTCTACATTTGCTTCTAATATGGAACCAATTTCAGCTGCTGAATGGGAAAGAAGTTTTAAAGTCTTACTTTCTGAACAAACAATTGAAACATTCACCTGATTTTCCTCGTAGGAAACTTTAAGTAAAATCTTTCCTAAATTATGGGGTTCCAGTTGAAGCTCCATACTATTTTTACCAGTTCTTATCTGACTCAGGATTTGTTCGGACAGTTTCGCTTCCATCTCTTCTGGATTGCTTTCATTCACAGTTACTGTGACAGCCTTATCTTCCTTTGTGTGAATGACATGGGTAGGTTCAAAGCTTTTTTCCTGAATACTACCAAGCGCGTTTTCAGAAACTTTCTCTTCTTTATCCGATCCTTCTTTTCCAGAAACTTTACTATTCTTTACCGCTGTCAGCGCTTCTGCATTTTTACCAGTTTCAGCCAACGCAGAGTTTGTTAATGAATCATCTGATATAGCAGTCAGTTTCATAGACGTATCTTCGGCTTTTCCCTGGTTCAAAACTTCTGCAACATCTGCAGGATTATTTGTTGGCTGTAAATCCAGACCATTAAGCATTGATGCATTGGAAGCTTTATCTGATTTTCCCGTAAGATAATCGGTAAATCCTTTGCCACTAAAAGCTGTGTCTTCCTCTCCATCTGCCTGATTTTTAATACTTAATGACTTTAACAACTGAATCGGACTGATTGTTCCTAAGAGGTTTGCAGAATCATTATTAACAGGTACTGCTCCAACAGAAGATGCATTTTCTGTCTGAGTCTGGAATAATTCCTGTCCTGGAATAGAGAAAGAAACTTCCTCAGTTTGAGTTTCCTGCGCTGTGCCATTCATATAAGGTACTACCGTTTCGGCTGCAGCGGTCTGGGCTTCTGTTCCCGGATCTCCTGATCCTGTGTTTTTTTTCTGGTTCTTGTCCTTTAATAAGTTCTTAAAACCAGAAATACCTTCCTCAGTCTTTGACTCTTTTTTCTGAGTTCCAGACATTTGTCTGTCAATAAGGTCTACATAACTAGTCTTGATCTCCATCATATTTCCCTCCTTTCTTTTCTGCCATAAGGCATTTTTATCTATGGCAACTGTCTGAGTTTCGTCAGACAGATTACCTGCTTCCCTGTACTGACATTTTGTTGGAAACAAATTCCTCAATGAACAGTTCTTCGCTGCGAAGTACTTCTTTGTTATATTGCTCAAGCTTTTTTTCTTTTAACTTTTCAATAGAAGTCTTCTCTTTTCTGGCTTCTACCACCTCATTGCGTTTTAGCTCTTCTTTCTTTCTGAGTTTTTTCAAAGTTCCTTCTTCTAAAAGGATCCTCTGCTGCATGTAAGTGATGTAACACTCATATTCCCGCATAACATTAACCGCCATACCACAATGGGTCTCCTCTTGAAACCGGACACAGGCAGCTCTCCTCTGTTCTGTTAAACCAATAACCTTTTGTTCCTGTTGCGCCACCAAAGCAATGATCTGGGCATGTTCGCTTTTCAAATTATCCAAAGCCTGATCCTTATAATTTAGAACAGTATCTAAAGGGAAACTAAACTTCTTCATCTGCCGCCCGCCTTCTTAACCTTATGTTAAAATGTGTTTCATCTTATCAAGTATTTCTTCATAGCTGTCATTCTCTTGTATACCCTGACACAAGAATTCATTTATTTTATCAATCTTTGCAATTGCTATATCCAGTTTCGGATTGGTTCCACTTTTATAAGCACCGATGGAAATCAAATCCTCATTCTTTTCATATATACTTAAGATATCTCGGATCTGGGAAGCCATCTTCCGATGTTCATCCGACACGATATTGGTCATCAATCGGGATATGCTGGCGCTTACATCGATCGCCGGAAAATGGTTTGCATTCGCCAGCTTTCTGCTTAGCACGATATGACCATCTACAATACCTCGAACAGTATCTGCTATAGGCTCATTGGTATCATCGCCTTCCACCAGTACCGTATAGATTCCTGTAATGGAACCTTCTCCAAAATTTCCGCTTCGCTCCAAAAGTTTCGGGAATTCAGCATAAATGGAAGGAGTGTATCCTCGGGCTACCGGCGGTTCTCCAATGGCAAGTCCAATCTCTCGCTGAGCCATAGCAAATCGAGTAAGAGAATCCATCATGAGTAAAACATCTTTGCCCTGATTTTTAAAATATTCAGCAATTGTTGTAGCAACTAACGGACATTTCATTCGAAGCATAGCCGGCTGGTCAGATGTTGCCACCACCAGGACCGAACGCTTCATTCCCTCAGGTCCAAGATCCTTCTCGATAAATTCCCGGACCTCACGGCCTCGCTCTCCAACCAGAGCCACAACATTGATATCAGCTTTTACATTTCTGGCGATCATACCAAGCAGGGTACTTTTACCAACACCACTACCCGCAAAAATTCCGATACGCTGGCCTTTACCAATGGTATTCATACCATCAATTGCCTTAACTCCAAATTCCAGTTTTTCAGAAATAGGAGGACGGGTCATAGGGTTTATGTATGGGTTTTCTACGTAATAAAAACGGGGGGATTCAAAAGGTCCTTTCCCATCCATAGGTTCCCCTTTTGCATCAATAATTCTTCCTCTTAAAAAATCACCTACCGGTATTTTTAAGCGGCGCTTGGTATTTCTGACAAAACTGCCGGCAGCAATACCACTCATGTTTTCATAGGCCATCAGCTGTATTTTATCATCTTTAAATCCAACCACTTCTACAGGTATCTGTTCCTGCTTGTCTTCATTATAGATATAAGCAATATCACCGATGCTGGCCTTGCCGCCAGATGCCTCCATGGACATCCCTACAATATTCTCAATCTTGCCAATATGATCGATAGTCTCTGTCTTCATTATAAGATCAGAAAGTTCCTTAAACATGCGGGCTCCTCCTGCTACAGTCTGGCGTTGTTCAGTATTCCCTTAATATTTTCTATCTGGGTATTTACGCTGACATCAATAATCTCTTCCGGAAGTTCGATGATACATGTACCATCTTCCGCATGATCCATGGAAATAATTTTGATATTTCCTGAGATGTGGGATAATTCATTCAACAATCCCACATCTCCCTGTATCATCATACCTGCATCTTTTTGTGATACATAAATTTTTACCCATTGGGTCTTTTTCAATTTTCCAGCTGCTGCTACAATCATTCGTTTCACAATTTCACCGCTTGATTTCAAACTGGTTTGTATCACCTTTTCTGCAATTGTCAGAGTGATCTTCTTTAAATCATCAATATATTTTTCGAGGAGTCTGTCTTTTTCCTGGGTAACACTTTCAATAGAAGTTTTCATAGCAGAACGAAATTCTTCCAACTGTAAGTCGAGTTCTGTTTTATGATCCCCGTATGCCTTTTTACTTCCTTCCAGAAGTCCTTCCTCATACCCTTCCTGATACCCGTTTTCTCTTGCTTCTGTGCAAATTCTTTCAGCATCTTCTCTAGCCTTCGAAAGAATCTCTTCTGACCGTCTTAATGCATCCTCATATGCTTCCGAAGCCTGTTTGAATATACCTTCTGCTTCTTCTCTCAGCTGTTCAGCTCTGTGATCAACAACCGGCTCTATCACCAGTTCTTCCACTGTTTCTTCTGTCTGCCCCTTTTTTTTCGGAATCACAATGATATCATCAAATGTCTTGTCAAAACCATAGTCCAAAACACGGTCTGCTGTCTGCATACCCTTAATAATATTAGGCAATGATATCATCCTTTCCGCCCTTGCTGATAATCAGCTCGCCTTCTTCTTCCAAGCGTCTGATAGTAGCAACGATTCTCTGCTGAGCTTCCTGAACATCCTTCACACGAACATTGACTGTTACTTCCATATCGGACTTGATACTTTCTCTCATACGGCTGGACATATTGGCGAATATAACTTCAGCAATCTGTTCTGTTGTTCCTTTAAGCGCATAAACCATATCCTTCAAATCGCATTCGCGAATAAAACGCTGGATGGAGCGGTTGTCCATGGTAACAATATCTTCGAACACAAACATCTTCTTTCGAATGGTATCTGCCAGGTTTGCGTCCTTTTTCCCCAGCTCCTCGAAGATAAGTTTTTCGTTTCCACGGTCCATGCGGTTCATAACGTTTGCTATGTAATCGATACCGCCTACCGTTGTATAATCCGTAGTAATGATTCCAGAGAACTTTCTCTTGATCTCATCTTCCACAATTTTAATGCCTTCCGGAGATGCACTTTCCATTCTGGCAATCGCTTCAACTACCTTAAACCGTTTTTCAGGTGGGAGTTCCGAAATTAATTCAGCCGTCATATCTTCCGTAGTGTAAGAGAGAACCAATGCAATGGTCTGTGCTCTCTCATGCTGCAGAATTGAAAACAGATTTTTCGAATCGCTTTTCCGGATAAATCCGAAAGATCTGGATTTTAATGATTGAGTTACCTTCTGAAGCAGATTGCTGGCCGTGCTTTCCCCAAAAGCCTTTTCCAGAACCGTTCTTGCATACTCCAGTCCTCCGTCTGTAACTACTTTCTGCGTCAAACATGTTTTATAGAACTCATCGAGTATTTCTTCTGTGGCCTTCGCCTCTACATGTCCAAGCTTCGCCACTTCGACGGTTAATTTTTCAATTTCTTCTTCAGACAGATACTTGTAAACCTTAGATGCTTTCTCTACTCCGAGCGAAACAATAACAGTTGCCGCTTTTTGTTCTGGTCTCAGACTAGCTGTCATACTAGTTGTCATTATTGTCCCCTCCGTTCAACCATGATTTCAGCAACTGGGCTGATATCTCCGGATTCTGTTCGGCAAAGTCACGGATGCTTTCACGCAATTCTGCGCCTCGATCCACTTCCGGAACAAAAATCTCGGGTTCTTCCTCCTCCTTCTCCTCTGCCATCTCCTCTTCCTCTTCTACAACTTCCTCAACTACTGGAATTTCATTAACAACTGGAACATCTTCCTGGCTATCTTCCAGATCAGCGATCATCGCTCTCTTCTTATTCCTGTGTCTTATTGCCAGTACAATGATTAGTATGAGCAATAGCACGCCGGCAGCTGCTGCAATAAGAATCCACTGATTAATCAGAAGTCCATTTGCGCCTGTCTCAACTGGGGTATCTGGCTGTTTTGGAACATCAACGGTATAGAATGGAGCTGCAACTGCTGTAATCTTTTCCGCTCTGTCTGCCTGTGCGATACCAGCTGCATTACCTGCAAGATTACGAATATCATCTACAGTCAAAGTACCGAAATCCGCTCCATTTACCACTACAGAAACCGTAAGGTTCTCAAGACTTCCCGGATTTACCTGGCCCTGTTCTTTAATCTGATTAATCAGATATTTTCTGTCCAGGCTGCTGGAAGCGTAAGAATTATCTGCACCCGTACCGGTTCCTGCTGCATTATATTCTGGAATGTCAGCATTTGCCTCTGATCCTGCTACACCGGAAGCAGTCTGCTTGTCGCCTGAAAATTCTCTGCCAATAGATTCTTCTGAAATTATACCTGTTTTATCGTTTGCATCAATCTTATCAGGAGTGTTGTAAACAATACTTTCACGGATCAGCTTATCCATGTTGACAGTACACTTGGCAGAAACTTTTACATTACCATTTCCATATACAGGTCCTAAAACATTAATAACCTTTGCTGTAATCTGGTCCTCTATAACTTTTGCAATTTCTTCACTGGCTTTTCCATTATCAATATCTTCATTTTCAGAATTAACAGAAACCTCACGTCCATTTCCATCAAATACAGAAACATTATCGATAACCATTCCAGGTATGCTTCGGGAAATCAGGAGCTGAATGGATTTTGCCTGTTCCTCAGTAGGAGATCCCCCGTCCTTCATAACGATAACAGCCTGGGCACTCGCTTCCTTTGCACTATCCTCAGACAGCGCATACTTGGAAGTTTCTCCCAGGGCTATCGTAACATATGCTTCTTTTACACCATCGAAAAGTTGAAGCGTTGAACCAATTCTGGTCTCCAGATCGTAGAGTTTAAAAGTCTGACGGTCAGAATCGGTTGTCATTAAATTAACGTTGTTCTTAAATACATCATATGTAAAACCACTTTTAGGATATCCTTCAGAAACCAGCTTTGCTCTGGTGACATCCATTTGTTCTGTAGGTACCAGGATGTCTCCATTCTCATATTGATAAGAGACTCCGTCTTCCTGAAGTTTTCCTATAATCTGCTTTGCTTCTTCGCTGCCAACACCTGTAAACATTACATCAAAAGGCTTTTCCCTCATTGACAATGCTAAGATTACTGATCCTGCTACAACAAAAACACCTACAACTCCAGCTAATATAATCTTTTTTGTTCTGCTGTTAAGATTGTTCAAAAATTCCTTAATTTTTTCCATAGCATCTGTCCGCCCCGTTATCCTTCTTAAATACTAATTCTGATGATCTCATTATAAGACTCCAGTGCTTTATTTCTAAGCACAGTCAAAAGATCTACCGATAACTGAGCTTTCGCTGCCGCTGCGGGCACCGTGTGTGCATCATCAATCTGTCCAGTAGACAATAAATATTCCTGGGTTGCCAAATCTTTATCTGTATCCTTTACATTCTGAATTGCTTCTCTAAAAACATCCTTAAACATCGTGCTGCCGGCCTGTCCGGATGTTACCTTCTTATCATTGCCTATATTCCCAATGGAATTCAAAGGGCTGATGGGTGTTATGAACATCTGTTCCATATTATGTACCTCCTGTTTTAACCTTTAATAATCGTACGTAGTCTGCTTATGTCGCTGTTTAAAGCATTCAGTTCATATTGGTACTGTAACGTAGTCCTGGCTAATTCCACATTCTCTACGTCCACATTGACGTTATTCCCATCCATTCTTGCAGATTCATCATTCGTATTCCGTACAAAGTGTCTGGAACTTCCTATGACATTGCTTATATCCTGGGATGTACCTTTTCTCCCTGCCATCAGACGCTTGCGAAATTCATCTTCAAACGTCACATACTGGGCTTTATACCCAGGGGTATCTCCATTGGCAATGTTGTTAAGGGTTATCTTTTGTTTCGACCACAGATAATCCAGAGATTTCTCTGCCATGGAAATATTATTTCCAAATATTGAATTCATCGGATTGTTCCTCACTTTCACTTCTTTCGTAAAATACCTTTCATACATACCAGACTGCGAAATAACTAAAATGTAGTTAAATTTCGACAACCTATTCCAAAATTATATTTTTTTTGTAATTTTTAACTTACTTTATTTTACATTTTATTACAAATATTGTCAAGAAAGTTCTAGTAAGCCAATATCCAAATACTGGTTATATTAAGGCCTTCTATTTGGCAATTTGTATAATACTTTGATTTCCAAAGTACAAACAGAAAATCTTTAGCCTTGCTTTTGCATTTCTTCTTCTAAAATAGATAAATTATCCCATGATTTCAAGAAGGCAAGAACCACCTCCGGATCAAATTGTTTCCCGCAACCCTTCATTAATTCTCTTTGGATATTTTCGGAATTCAGTCTGGTCCTGTAACACCGGTTGCTGCTCATGGCATCAAAGGAATCTGCAACGCAGATAATTCTTGCAACCATAGGAATCTCCGATCCTTTCAGTCCTTCCGGATAGCCTTTCCCATCAAATCGTTCATGATGATATCTGGCCCCCAGTTCCAAATCCTTAATGGTTGTGATATCTTTTAAAATATCAGCACCAATAATGGTGTGGGTTTTCATTATTTCCATTTCATCTTCTGTAAGCTCTGCCGTTTTTAGAAGGATCTTATCCGGCACCCCGATCTTACCAACATCATGGAGCAATGCACTCTCGTACAGTCTTTTTACATCTTCCCGGCACCAGTTCATGCTTTCTGCTACTAAAGCAGAATAATGGGCCACTCGTTCAGAATGGCCTTTGGTATAGGTATCTCTTGCATCAATCAAAGCTGCCATGGCGTTTACGGAAGCTAAGGAAACCGACTCCAGTTCTTTTGTCTTTTCATCCAGTTTCATTCTAAGATCTCTATTGTGGCCTTTTACTTCCAAAACTCTTCGGATCCTGCTTAGAAAAACTTCTTTCACAATGGGTTTCGCAATAAAATCATATGCTCCCAACTTTAAGCATTCTGCCTCTGTAATTTTATCCGTTATTGATGTAAGGAATATAACAGGAATGTCCGCGTATTCTGGTTTCTGCTTCAGGAGTTTCATAATCTGCCATCCATCTACTTCAGGCATTGTTATATCCAGCAAAATCAGATCGGGCTTTTTCTGTTCCATATACCGGAATGCAATCTCTCCGGAAGCAGCTGTAAACACTTCATAATGTCCTAAGAGCATATCTTCTATTACTCTCAAAAAAAAAGAAGTATCATCAATTGCCAAAATTCTGTACAAACCTCTCCCCCCTTGTATCTCTCATAACCATTAATAGTTAGCAGTCCACCAACTTCCGCTGCAACCTATTATATAGAAAACAGCAACCGTCCCATCGCTTTATAGAAGCATTCAATAGACATCTGTTTTTACTTCAATCGCATAAAGCCTTCTACAGGACAGAAAATATTACGTCTGTATACTTGTAATGTATATTTAATAGTTCCATGCGTTTGTTTTGGGATACAAAAATTATGCTTTGTTTTTCTAAAATTCGGTTATATATGTGCCAATTATTACCATTTCTATACATATATCGAAACCTAAAAGTAAAATAATAAGTAATTTTAGTCGAATAATGTCTTTTTTTCAGGATTTTTACATTGCCAATCTTGAGAATAAAGATAAAATTAAAAAATCAACTTTTTTATGTAAAGAACAAGCTTCATTTTTCAAATTCCAGACACGTGAAAAGCGTAAATTCCAGACATATTTTTGTGTTTATTCGCAAATTATCAATGACTTTTTCGTTGTTTCCTTATAGTTGTTTTTTTAGTACTTCAATTATGTACTAACTAAATTCAATAAATCAATTTATGAATCATATAATATAACAATAAACAAAACCCTGAGCTATGCAACCTGTTAATCCATATCATTAGGTATAACGACAGACACTTACCGTCAAAGGGCTTATTTAATTTAAAAGCCATCATTCTGATGATATCTTTCTTTTAAAATAAGAGGACATAAAATGAATACAGAAACTTCAACCACAGGAACCATTTCTGCAGCAGAAGCTGAAGAACTCTATAGAAAAGCAGTCAAACTACAGGAATTTCTTATTACCATTGCCCATGAACTACACTTTTCCTTATACAACCGGGAAATCGTCTACAGCGTGAGTCATTTAAAGATCATCTCCATCGTTCTGTCTGAATTAGAGCCGATTTGCCTGGATCAGAATGTGCTTGCTCTGCCCGCTTCTTACCGTGCCATGCATGAAAATACCAAATGGACCATTCAGAAAATATCCGAACTAATTGAATCCGATTTGATAAACGAAGCAGAGGATTTAACAGAGTTTCAATTGATTCCATTTTTAAAAGAATGGAAGGAAGATACTTACTTCTGGCTTTTGATCTATCCTGATAAGGAGAAAATGGTCCACTACTACGAACATGAATTCATTCCAAACCACAAAAATGCTTACGAGAACAGGGGGGAGAAATATTTAGTCTCCATATTTATTCCGGTTTACAATAAACTGGAGTATACAAAGAAGTGCTTAGAAAGCCTTTTTAGAAATACGGACCTATCAAAAAACTCCTGCGAGCTGATCCTTCTTAATGACGGTTCTACCGACGGGACGGAAGATTATTTCAAAGAACTGGGCGTACGCAAAGTTCTGACATTAAAAGAAAATGTAAAAGCCATGATCTTCTCTCTGATGTATCGGGTGTGCGAAGGAAAATATGCTGCTTTTGTTAATAATGATACCATTTTAACAAGCAACTGGCTGGATAATTTACTGACCTGTATCCAGTCCGCACCTGACATCATTTCCGTAGCCCCCAGCACTCCAAACACCAGCAACCGTCAGGGAATGGTGGTGGAGTTCACTCCGGAGAATGCGGAAGAAGTAGCAAAAAAACATAATACTCCATGCCCATACTTGTGGGAAGAGCGCTGCCGTCTTATGCCTGTTATCGCGCTTTACGATATGGATAAGGTGAATACCATTGGTTTTGCTGACCGGTATTTTTACACCATGGAATTCTGGGATGATGATTTCAGCCTGCGTGCAAGAAGGGCTGGTTACAAACAAATTTTATGCAAAGACACCTGGTGCTATCACTTTGGTAGCGTTTCGGGCCGGGAGGATCAGTTAAAGTACCGAACTCTGCAGAATGGCAGAAATCTATTTCTGCAGAAACACAGGGTTGATCCATGGGGGAATAACTTCTGCTTTGATCCTTACTTAATGGATCATCTGGAAACTACATTTCCCGATCAGCCAGTGGATACTCCCATTCTGGGGGTTGATCCGGGATATGGAGCTGATATTCTGCTGCTAATGACACTTTTAAAGAGACTGGGGAAAAATGTCTCATTTTCTTTTGCAATCAGTGACCCTGATTTAAAAGAAGATTTAAAACCTTTAAAGGGTGTGACCGCTCTGCCAGATTCGGTTTTTGAACTGCATAGCCACATTCCGGAAGGAAGCTACCAGTATATAGTAATAGGAAGAGAGTTATCCGTTTATCCTGATTTTGCAGAGTTGTTAAAGGAGTGTGCGTCACGGCTGAGAACCGGAGGTGTACTGTCTTTTTATGTCACTAACCCGTATTCCCTGCATTTCAAAAAAGAGCTGGAAGAAGAACGGCTTTTAAACGGAAAGCATTCCATCACTTTGATTCCTATAATAGAGCCTATTTCCATACTAAACGGACTGGGGATAAAGACACAGTTACATGCAATTCTGGAAGCCAATCTTCCAGCGGAGCTGAACAAAAGCCGGTCCGAACATTTAAACCGTTATTTAGTTCTTGCTGAGAAAAAAGAATAAATCTTAACAGAAGTAGTCTTACCCAAAAACAGTGCACAAAAAATGCGTCTTGACCAAGCTTTAAAAGCTGTTTCAAGGCGCATTTTCATGCTACTAATCGGATTTTTGTATATACTGCTATAACAGATTCATTTTGCAATAGCCGCTTATCTTTATTATGCTCTTACATCAACAACCTGTCCTACACCGCTACCGGGGACCTGACTTGGTACCGCCTGACCCATCATGTCAAGCAGCCCGGCAGCCTGCAGTTCCTGATTATCCATTGCTTTCTTCGCTACACTAAGGCTCGCGCTTTGCTGTAATCTGACGCTGCTCATCTCCATGCTAACTGCTGCAATATCCATATTTTTCTCCCTTCACAGAATACACGTTATGGTGATTCCTTGTAATGGCTTACATGGTAACTATCGACTTATTAGAATACCATGATAAGTGAGAAGAGTAGATTTAAGTTTCCTGATAGCAATTGAGAGTAAACCAGAATTCCACTCCGCCTACCACATTCCTGACACCGCAGGATTGTTTATGGGAATCCATAATTGCCTTTACAATAGAAAGTCCGATGCCACTGCCACCGTACTCCCTGGTATGGGCCTTATCCACTTTGAAGAATTTGGTCCAGAGTTTTGACAAATCTTCCTCGGGTATACTTTGACCGCTATTAAATACCGTTACCAAGGCTTCTTTTCCATTGTCCTCCGCAGTTATGACGATCTTCCGCTCCCCTGCCAGATGGTTTAAAGCATTGTTCAGATAATTGGTAATGACTTCCTCAATTTTAAATTCATCGGCATATACATAGATGGAACCACAATCCTCCAGCTTTACAGTAGCTTCCTTATGCTGGATCAAAATTCCTGCGGAACTTATGACACCCCGAATAAGTTCTGTCAAATCGAACCGTTCCAATTGAAGGTTATCATTGCCAAATTCAAGAGCCGTAAGATTAAGCAGCTGACGAACCATTTTATTCATCTTGTTGGCTTCATCCATTATGACCTCGCAGTAGTAATCCCGGCTTTCCGGATCTTCTGCCATTCCTTCGGTAAGGCCTTCGGCATACCCCTGAATCAGGGCAATGGGGGTTTTTAACTCATGAGATACATTGGCAATAAAATCTTTTCGCATCTCATCGATCTTTACTTTTTCTTCAATATCTTTTTGCAGTTCTTCATTGGCTGTGCGCAGTTCCCCTATGGTATCCTTTAACCGGTCGGAAAGCTTGTTCATACTGTTTCCCAGCACTCCGATCTCGTCTTCTTCCATACCTTTATATTTTACATCAAAATCAAGATCAGACATCTTTTCGGATAAATTGGCGAGAGTCAGAATGGGGGAGGTGACCCTCTTGGTGGTCAGATATATAATGATACTTCCTACCAGTAGTGCCACAACGCCTACATAAGCCAGGAACCGGTTGGAAATGGATACGCTTTCCCGGATGCTGGCAAGGGGAATGGAAATCAGGAAAATGGTTTTGTTGTCTGAAAAATATCCCCAGCTTTCCAGATAGTAGGAATCCGAACGATGATCATACGTCTTTTGGATTACGTAATTATCATGCTTTTTAAGTACGCTGGCATCAGGCATATCCTTTCCAAAGATGTAGTCTTCCACCCTGTTTTTCAAAAACTGCCGGTCTCCACTGGTTGACATAAGTGCTTCATCTGTGGTGCTGTCAATCAGGACCATCATTAAGTTGTATTTCTCACCCATGGTCCGGAACATCTTCTGGGCAGGACCTTCATTTTGAAAATCCTGATCATACGTATCTTTGTAATACTCTATGATCCCTTTTCCACTTTCATTGGCCTGGGCCACCATGCTGTCGATCTCCGTATAAGCCTTCTCCAAAATGCGTACCTTATCACTGGTGTAAAAGCTTTCCAAAAACCAGCTGTTAACACACCAGGTAGAAATAAGCACAAACGCCATCAGACCTACGAAGATTATGGCATAACGTGCTTTAATGGAATGTTTCATTGACTCACCTCAAATTTATATCCCATTCCCCATATGGTTTTGATATAATCTCCTTTATCTCCCATTTTGCTTCTTAACTTTTTCACATGGGTATCTATGGTTCTGGCATCTCCAAAATAATCATAATTCCATACATTATTTAAAATTTTTTCCCGGGACAGGGCGATTCCCTGATTTTCCAGGAAATATGCCAGCAGTTCAAATTCCTTAAAGCTTAACTCTATATTCTTGTCATCAATGGTAACCTGGTGAGCCGCTTTGTCAATGCAGATTCCTCCGATCTCCACTTCATCCGCTGGTACCGCATTGCTTCTTCTTAAGATGGCTTCCACCCTGGCTACCAGAATCTTGGGGCTGAAAGGTTTTGAAATATACTCATCCACACCTAAGTCAAAGCCCTGAAGTTCATCCCGTTCTTCTCCCCTTGCGGTCAACATGATGATTGGAACCTGGGAATACTTACGGATGGTTTTAAGAGTCTCCCAGCCGTCCATTTTAGGCATCATCACATCAAGGATGATCAGTACAATATCTTTCTGCTCAAAAAACACATCGACTGCTTCTTCCCCATTGGCTGCCTCAACGACGGAAAATCCCTTTACGCTCAAAAAATCCTTAACCAGTTTTCTCATTCTTGATTCATCATCAACCACTAATATCTTTAACTGTTCCATTGTAACCTCCTGAAATCAGATCCTTTTTCTCTCAATGTATTTCTGAAACATATTGTAACAAATGAAAATAGGAATTTCTACATTTTCACAGAGATTTCACATGATTTGAAAAGAAATGACTGTCCATAAGATAATTCCCTGAACAATTAGGCACTATTCCGCTTTATGGCAACAAAAAAGCAGATGCATCCAGAAGAATGCATCTGCCATATAAAAATTATCTTAATTCAGTTGTAGAAATGGTATCCATATCATCGAATGCCTGGTTCTCGCCGCCCATTGCCCAAACAAAGGTATAGTTGCTTGTACCAGCACCGGAATGGATGCTCCAGGAAGGACTGATGACAGCCTGCTCATTCTGCATAACGATGTGTCTGGTCTCATTGCCTTCGCCCATCATATGGAATACTACGTTGTTCTCCGGAATCTCGAAGTACATATAGATTTCCATACGTCTCTCATGAGTATGAGATGGCATGGTGTTCCAAACGCTGCCTGGATCTAAAACAGTCATACCCATGGAAAGCTGGCAGGTTTCCAGTACGTCCGGATGAATAAACTGGTTGATAACACGTTTATTGGATGTTTCCATAGCGCCAAGAGGTTTCTTTGCTGCTTTTTCGATCGGAATAAAGGTTGTCTTGCAAGCCTTGTGAGCCGGAGCACTTACCATATAGAACTTTGCAGGATTTGATGCATCTTCGCTTGTGAAGGTAACTTCCTTTGTTCCCTTGGTGATATATAAGCAGTCTTTATATCCCATCTTGAATTCTTCTCCATCTGCTACGATGGTTCCTGCTCCACCGATATTAAAAATACCGATTTCGCGTCTTTCAAGGAAATAGCCTGTACCAAAGTTTTTCCAAATATCAATACCCTTGTCGATGGAAACAGTTTCTGTTGTCGGCATGCAACCTAAGGTAACCATACGGTCTACATGGGAGTAAACAGCAACCACTTCATTGGCAACGTATAAATTTTCAATTAAAAATTCATTTCTGGTTTCTTCTGTTGTATAACGTTTAAAATCTTTCTGATTAGCTGAATAACGGATATCCATTTATTAAAACCCTCCTTCTTGTATTTAGAAATAACTGACCACTCTCATGGTATCACAAGCAGGTTTTTTATTCAACATCTTCTTAGACTTATTGTGAAAAAAGAACAAAATGATACAGAAAAGCCAGCGTTTTTTCGACGCCGGCCGACTGTAATCGAATGTATTGTTTAAATTAATTTATAAATTTAAATATTTTATATAATCTTGAATTTTTCAACTTCATCTCGTAAAACATTGGCTTGTGCAGAAAGCTCCTCGCTGGAAGCAGAACTTTCTTCTGCTGTAGCAGCATTGCTTTGTACAACAGCAGAAATCTGGTTGATTCCATAGGTGACTTCATTCATCGCCGCCGCCTGTTCTCTGGAAGCACGCTCTACGGTTTCCATAAGCACCTTAACCTGATTTGCCTGATTGGTCACTTCCATAAGGATTGCTGCATTTTCTTTTGCCGTATTTAAGCCGCCTTCTACCGCATAAGTTGCATTTTCAACCAGTACTGTGGTTTTCTTAGCAGCTTCGGCTACATTTGCTGCAAGGGTGCGGACTTCAGCCGCCACAACAGCAAAGCCTTTTCCTGCCTCTCCTGCACGGGCAGCCTCTACCGCTGCATTTAAGGCCAGCAAATTAGTCTGGGATGCGATTGCGTCCACGTCCTTTGTGATCTTTCCAATCTCGTCGGAAGTGCTTTTGATGTCATCCATAGCGCTAAGCATCTGCTTCATTTTGGCATTGCTTTCTTCCACCCGCATTACGGTTTGTTCCACATATCCAGTTGCTTCTTCGATATGAACTGTGCTCTGTTCCACTTTAACAGAAACTTCCGTAATGGAGGAAGACAGCTCCTCGATGGTACCGGCCTGCTCCGTTGCACCTGCCGCCAGTGCCTGAGCTGCATCAGCCACCTGAGTTGAGCCTGCATTGACTTGCTCGGCAGACTGTCTGATGGTCCGCAGGGTTCTGTTTAACTGTTCATAGATCAGTAGCAGTGAATCATGGATTGGTGCAAAGTCACCGGCATATTCTTTATCTACCGGAAGTGTCATATCTCCCAGTGACATATTTTTCATATGTCTGGTGATATCATTAACCACCTCCCGCATTTCCGTAATGAGTTCATCAGTCGCACGGGATAGCACTTCCATCTCATCACCAGTCTGGCTGATGGATACAGGAGGCGTCTGCACGTCTCCTTCTGCCAATCGCTTTAAACGGCCAGCAATCGGGTTTAAAGGTGCAGTGATGCGGTTCAGCAAAGAAGCCAGAATCAGAAGTCCTACCACACACACAACTATGGCGACTACCAGAAGCAGTACGACCTCTATTATTTTTTCTTTCTGATGCTCCGCTACCGCGCGGTCAATGTCGTCGATGTAATTTCCGGTACTGATGTACCAGTCATAAGGTTCAAATTTTAAGGTATAGGCTCTTTTTGCAAATACGCCATCCTGACCGGGTTTCGTAAAATAGAAATTCGTATACCCGCCGCCAGCTTTGGAACCGCTCTCAATTACATTGCGGATATAAAAGTCTCCTGCCATATCCTTCTCATCGTAGCGTTCCTTGCCTTCATATTCCGGATTCATATGTATTGCGCAAAGGCCTGTGGAAGTATCTGCCCAGAAATAGCCGTTTCCACCGTCATACCGGGAGTCACGCACAATGCTCTCCGCATTCTTTTTGGCTTCCTGCTCCGTTATTTCGCCGTTCTCATACCGCTTATAGTTGACATCCAGAACGCTTACCAGATTTTCTACTGCTGTTTTGATATTCTGGTCATAACTTTCATAGCTTTCATCAATCCAGTTCTGGTAAGCGCGGTTCAAGCTTACATAAAAAATTGATGTTAATGCAAAGATTGTGAAAAAAACCATTACGCTGACAAATAAAATCAGCTTTCCTCTTACCTGCAATCTATGCTTTTTCAGTTTTATCATTTGTATATCCTCCGTGATTGCATAAACTCTTCAATATTCAATATACATCCATTGTGATATTCGCGCAACGCAAGTTTGATCGATTTGTGTATGACTTTTCAATTTTTTATCGGAATTTGTTATATCAATTAGAAAAATTAGTCGTTTTTTATCGATACATTTACACTATATATTCATTATAAGCTGTTTTTTTATATTAATGATTTCTAAATATACATTTCAGACAAATAAGAGGCAGATACAAAAAATGTAGTAAAATATGTTTTTTTACTCAAAAATAACCACAATTAAGTTTTGTAAAATGGACAAAAACCAACGATATAATTCATTCCGCAAAGCAAATTTTTGTTTTTGACATTAAAATACGCCTTGACATGACTTTTCAGTCCGATCAAGACGTATCTGTATGATTACGCGATAAATCTTTCTGTTAAAGAATGAACCAGGGACAGACCTCTCCGGTTATTTCTTTTTAGCGGAAACAATCAAATTCAGATTACTCTGTAAACGCAAATTTTCCGGAGCATGCTCCAAAGCTTTTTTAGCATGTTCCTCTGATACTTCCAGCATACCCAGACGGAAGGATGCTATGGCACACAGGTCATCAAGGGTATGATCCCAGGAATAGCCCATATTCACAAAGGTTCTGGATTTCTCCTTGATCTTCAGGGCTTCTTCTGCCAGAAAATAACTCATGGACCAGTCTTTCAGCTCATAACAGATTTTAGAAAATTCCACATAAGAATCTCTTAGGTTAGGAACTTCTGCAATCGCTTTAAAATACCAGTTGTACGCTTCTTTGTTGTTTCCCATACGGTAATAGGATTTTGCAATCCAGCGCATGGCTGCACCGCGTTCATCATTCCAGGCTGCAGAAGGAAGGCTTAAATATCCTTTTAAGGTGTCAATGCTTTTCTGCCACTCACTTTTATACATATACTCCCTGCCAAGATAGTAGCGCATTCTCTCATCTTCCGGCGCTTCTTTCACCGCAAGTTCCAAAAGCGGCAAATAAGAGCCCCGGGACTTCGTCGGATCCGGGTAATGACTGAGAATCATTCCTTCTATATATACTGTTTCAAGCGGCAGACCGCCGGTGTATTGGACAAACTCGTGGATGGGACATTTCCAGCGAAAGCCATGACGCTCATGAACCTTGAAATAATAAAACTGGATATCCGGAGTTCCATCTTCTTTAAGGCTCCAATTGTAAAGATACCGTCCTGTCTTTGCAATTAGTCCCTGATTCCTCGGTTTATGGCTTAACCAAGCCTCTTCAAGCTTTTGCCGCCAGCCAGGCTCAAACAGTTCATCTAAATCCGTGCAGACGCAAATGTCCACGTCTTCCGGAATATGATTCAGTGACACATTTCTGGCTACATCAAATCTCCACGGTTTTACAATATCCACATGAACTATGGCCCCCCGCTCTCTTAACTTCTCCACGGTACCATCCTCTGATCCAGTATCAGTAACCACGATAAGATCAGCTTCATTCATGGAATCGATCCATTTATCAACAAATTGAACTTCATTTTTGCAAATGGCATAAACACAAATTTTTAGCTTGCTCATGAGGATTCCTCCTCACCGTGCTCTTTTTTCATTTTATTTTCAATCAGCACTAAGTTACCTTGAAGTCTTTCATTGGCTGGTTCTACACTCAGGGCCTTTTTTGCATATTCCAGAGCTTTTTCATACATACCCATGCGATAGGCACTGATAGCACAATAATCATATAGCGCGGAACCCCAGCCGACCGGATCTACCAGATAGCTTCCCGTACTTTCTTTTATTGTCAGTCCCTTTTCCGCCATGGCATAAGAAAGGGGCCAGTTTTTTTCCATATAACCAGCCTTTGCAAGGGCAAGATACGGTTCTCTAACATCCGGACACTCTGCAAGCGAGCGATACAGCCAGGATCTAGCCTCTTTTCCATTTCCTTTTGCATCATAGGAATGGGCAATAAAACGCATGGATGCACTGCGTTCTTCCAGCCACCTTGCCGTTGGAAGAGAGAGATGGCGCTTTAAAGTTTCAATTGCTTTGTCATATTTTTCATAAAAAACATATTCTCTTCCAAGCCAGAAGGTAGCCCGGTCATCCAATGGATTCTCCTTAACGGATAGTTCCAAAAGAGGAAGGTACTGGCTTCTTGGCTTTGATAAATCCGGATAATGGTTAAGAACAAGTCCATTTACCCAGCCCGACTTTTCCGGAATTTCACCGCTGTATTCCAGAACCTCATGAACTGGATGAACCCAGCGGTATCCATGCCTTGCATGGATTTTCTCCATGGGATACTGTTTCTTAGGAGTGCCGTCAGGATTGCAGGTAAATGTGAATAAATAACGCGCCCGGGTCTGGTCTGAATTCCATGAGGACTCCAGCTTTTTTCTCCAGCCAGATTCAAAAACCTCATCAAGATCATTGGAAACACAAATATCTGCATCTTCAGGAACATGGTTCATCGCCATATTGCGGGCGGTGTCAAAACGCCATGGAGAAATGCGTTCCTCATAAACCACAGCTCCTCTTTCCCGAAGTTTTTTCACCGTGTCATCCGTTGATCCGGTATCAGTTACGATTACTTCATCTGCTTCGGATACCGCATCCATCCAGCGGTCCACAAACTGCTCTTCATTCTTACAAATTGCATATACACATATTTTGTACTGATTCACTTTGAACAACTCCTTCTGGGGATCCTTACCTGTATTCTTATTATACGTGTTGTATTCCCTCCAGATAACCTGATTTCAGCCCCATTTTTATTCTGCTAAATCCAATATATGCATTTCGGACTTGTTCTGTGAATTCAGACGATTAGATGTGACTAATTCACTCCATAAACCAATCGGTATATTTCCTTTTTATAAAGCTCAAATTCCTTTTCCCCTACTGTGCCTCCATAACTCATAATCATGAGCCTCATGGGTTCATCTTCTGGTTTTAATGGCATCTGTCGGTAATAGAAGGAATTAAGATGAAAGCCAAGCCTTTCATAAAAACCTGCCCTGCGGCCTGTCATGGGATCGGCTTCTGTTACTGGTTCGATTTCAAGAAAGACCGGTTTTTCTGACTCTTTTAATGCCTCTTCAACCAGTAACTTTCCATATCCTTTTCCCCTGCTTTTTTCTGTAGTGGCCAGATGTTCCAAAAAAACACAGCCCGGTAAGTCCCAATATCCAAGGAAAGCCAGGATCTTTCCTTCCTCCTCTACAATGCGGATTCTGTAATCAGGATTATCAAAAACCCTTTTCTGACCTTCTCTGGTACGGCGCTCAATGTCTGGAAAAGATTCTTCATAAACTCTGTATATTTCCTCAAAGCGGGATTGGGGGTGTTTTAAAAACATAATTTCATCTCCTATTGTAATTCTGTCATCATTTTCCTACCAGTGTACCATTCTGTGGAAAAAGAAACAACCCCCATCAAAAAGCCTGTCCCGGAAAACCGGAACAGGCTGATGTATATTTCGTCCTATTTAATTGTAATTCTACCCTGACCTGCAGGATTTTTATAAGCTTCACCAACATTGCCGCCTAACTGATTACGGATATAAGAGGAAAGGAGATCTACGTCTGTGATAACTTCATCGCGGATCACTTTACTTCCTTTAAACATGGCCATTCCGTCTCCACCTGACTTTAACATGTAGTTATGAGACGCAACCGTATAGGTTTTGTTTACATCAAGTGGAGCATCCCCTACTTTAATATCGGAGACACGGTATGCACCGTTTGCCTTTACAAAATTACCTTTTTCATCTACCTGGACATTGGATGCTGCCTGGGAATTGATGGTATAGGTAAGACCGGAAACCTGAAGGAAACCGCCGCTCTCTTTTGGATAATTCTTGGAAGCCATTTCAAGAGCATCCTTGATCTGCTGTCCGGTGGCTTCTACTACACAGCCCATGTTACCGAATGGGAATACGGTAAGGGTATCCTTGTAGGTGATATTTCCGGCTTTGATACTGGCTCTGATACCTCCGCCATTAGTAAGTCCAATATCAGCTCCCAGTACCTGGCGGTATGCGTCCGCACTTAAATCACCAAGATTCGTCTCTCCGCTTCGTACTAAACGATTACCGGTATTTGTATCATTCACAGTCAATTCCACATCAGTATGTCCGATTACTACCTTTAAAGTTTCGTTATACTGGGCCTGAATAGCTTTGATGAACTGGTCGGTATCATAATCAACGGCTTTTCCATCCGTTGTTACTGCATTCTTTGCAGGGATAACAAGCTGGGTTCCTACAACTAAAACATTAGGGTTCTTGATTTTATTTTTGTTCGCTTCATAGATTTCCCGGTAACGGTCATAGGAGCCTAATTCTCTCTTTGCAATTCTGCTTAAGGAATCTCCCTTTTTCACCGTATATGTACTTGTAACTACACCTTCCGGAACTTTGGAAACCAGTTCACTTGCGAGGGTTCCATCGGTTTTAATCGTAAGCTTACCGATATTTTTAAGCTTTGTACCGGTCTGGGTAAGAAGCACATCTTTGCCGTCTTTATTTTTCACATACTTATTGTATTCTTCATGAGAATGACCGTCGATCAGTGCATCAATACCAGTGGTATTTTTGATCACGTTGTCTGAAGTCCACTGATCAGTCGTCCCATTTTCTCCCAGATGACCTACTAAAACCACATAATTAGCACCTTCCGCTTTGGCCTGGTCAACAGAAGACTGGATCTGTGTGTAAAGCTTTTTGCCGCTTTCATCTTCACAGAAACCATAGATATAATTGCCGTTTCCATCCTGGAAATATGCCGGAGTGGATTTTGTAAAGCTTTCCGGGGTGGTGGCACCTACAAAAGCAACTTTCGTATTTCCATAGGTAAACATCTTATAAGGAGCAAATACTGGTGAGCCTGTCCGCAGATCCATAAAATTGCTGGAGTAAAAACCGCTGTTCAACTTTCCTGCCAGTTCCAGAAAACGGGGCATACCGTAATCATATTCATGATTGCCGGGTACTGCAAAATCATAGCCGACTTTATTCATGATATCAATTAAATATCCGCCATCTGACAGCGTTCCGATTGGTGCTCCCTGAATAGCATCGCCACCATCAATCAGCGTCACATATGGGGTCTGGGCCTGCATCTCTTTCTTATAGAGAGCCAGTCCTGCATATCCAATATTTTCATCAATTCCGCAGTGAACATCATTGGTGTAGAGAACTACAATATCCTTGTCCGCAGCCAAAGAAGTGATGGACAAGCCCGTTGTTAAAGACAGAACCATTAACAATGCCAGCCATAGTGACAGAAACCTTCTTTTCATACTTCCTTTCATTGCTCGAATCCTCCTTTTGGAAAGTGCATTTTTCTCTATTATATCAGATATATGTAAAAACGATATATTATTTTGTTAAAATTTTCGAATTATCTGACTCTATATCTTAAGCAATTTCGAAAGAATGGAAAGTACAGAGCCCTTTCCTTTCATTTTTTAAACAAAAAGAGTGTCCCCTGCTTTTATCAATTCTTTTGCAGAGGAACACTCTCTATTTTAATTATTTATTTTCTTCACTGATCTCAATTCCCAACTCATCAAGCTGCTTTGGATCTACCGGAGCCGGAGCTTCTGACATAAGGCAGGAAGCATCTTTTACCTTCGGGAATGCCATTACATCACGGATGCTGTCTGCGCCTACCATCAGCATAACCACACGGTCAAGGCCATAAGCAAGACCTGCATGAGGTGGAACTCCAAACTTGAACGCATCTAACAGGAAGCCGAACTGCTCCTGTGCCTGCTCTTTGGAAAAGCCTAATATTTCCAACATCTTGGACTGAATGTCGCCCTGGTGGATACGGACAGAACCACCGCCAAGCTCCGTACCGTTTAACACGATATCGTATGCCTTGGCACGGACAGCACCTGGATCGCTGTCAATAAGAGCCCAATCCTCATCCATAGGCATGGTGAAAGGATGGTGCATAGCAGTATAACGTCCCTGTTCTTCGGAATACTCTAAGAGTGGGAATTCTGTTACCCATAAGAACTTAAAGTCATCCTTTTTAAGGAGATCAAGCTGTCTTGCAATCTCCAATCTTAAGTTACCCAATACGTCAAATACTACCTTGTCACGGTCTGCTGCAAACAAAAGAAGATCTCCTGGCTTTCCACCCATTGCGTCTGCCAGCGTATGAAGTTCTTCTTCAGTCATGAACCTGGAGAAGGAACATTTGTAAGTTCCGTCTTCGTTGATGGCCAGATAAGCAAGTCCTTTTGCACCGAAACCTTTTGCATATTCCACAAGTGCGTCAATCTTTTTACGAGGCATCGCACCCTGACCTTCGGCATTGATACCGCGGACAGATCCACCCTGCTCCAATGCGCCTTTGAATACAGCAAATTCGGTATTTTTAACTACATCAGAAACATTTTTCAGTTCCATACCAAACCGCATATCCGGTTTATCAGAACCGAAACGGTCCATGGCTTCCCGCCATGTCAGTCTTATAAGAGGACCATCTATATCAATATTACAGATTTCCTTAAATAATTTTTTTAACAGTCTTTCATTAACAGCTAATACATCATCCACATCAACAAATGACAGCTCCATATCGATCTGAGTAAACTCCGGCTGTCTGTCGGCACGGAGGTCTTCATCACGGTAGCATCTGGCAAGCTGGAAGTAACGGTCGTAACCGGAACACATTAACAGCTGCTTATAAAGCTGAGGAGACTGGGGAAGCGCATAAAAGGAACCTGGATGGACACGGCTTGGCACCAGATAATCACGGGCGCCTTCCGGTGTACTCTTAATGAGAGTCGGAGTTTCGATCTCTAAAAATCCTTCTTCTGCAAGAAACGCTCTCGCCAATGTTGCAACCTGGCTTCTTACCTTGATATTCTTCTGAATGTCAGGTCTTCTTAAATCCAGATAACGGTATTTTAATCTGAGTTCTTCCTTTGTCTTGCTGTTCTCTTCAATAGGGAATGGCGGAGTTTCGGATTCGGACAGGATTCTTAAGCTCTTAGCACGCACTTCGATTGCACCGGTAGCAAGATGTTCATTGACACCGCCAGACCGGCTCTCTACCATACCAGTCACCGCGATAACAAATTCGCTTCTTAACTTTTCAGCCTTTGCAAAACTTTCCGCTCCGCAGTCGCTCTCTTCAAAAATGATCTGCAGAATTCCGGAACGGTCTCTTAAATCAACAAAGATGATTCCTCCCTTGTTTCTGCTCTTCTGAACCCAGCCCATAACAGTAACTTCACTGCCTGCATTCGCTGTGGTAACCTCTGTACATCTATGGGATCTTTTTAATCCCAGCATTGACTCTGCCATAATTTCCTCTTTTCTGCCCAATTTTTTTGGCATACAGGTATGCCCTTGGGCGTTCCTCCTAATATCCTTACTTCAGTCCTTCTTTATAGAATTCCTTAAACTGAGTATACCCTTCCTTTATAAGACTGTCTTTCTGGAACTTTTTATTCTTATTCATCTGGGAAACCAGAACGGTTACTCCCTTGGCGCGCTCTTCCATGGCCTCTTTCATTGCCTGATTGGTCACTTCGTCACTTACGCCTTTTTCGATGAGGAATGCTGTTTTTTCATCACTTCCAGGTACTGTAAATCCTTCGTCCATTAAAATCGTGATAATCCGCTCAAAACCGATGGAAAAACCGCATGCCGGAGTGTCCATACCGGTAAACTTGCCGATCATCTTATCATAACGTCCGCCGCCGCCTACGGAACCTGGGAATCCATCTACCTGGATCTCAAAAATGGTTCCGGTGTAATAGGACATGCCCCTTACCAGAGTGGGATCAAACTGAATGTTGAACTGGCTGGTAGATATTCCACTTACGCTGTCAATGATAGCCGCCAGATTCTCTGCCTGATCTGGTTCAAGAACATCTTTTAAAACCGTTCCTAAACTGCGCACTCCTGCAGAATCCAGAGTCACGGACTCAAAAAGAGATAAATATTTCTTAATGTTTTCCTCTTCATATCCGGCTTCAGAAAGTTCTTTTGCCACTCCTTCCATGCCGATCTTGTCCATCTTATCCAGAATGATGAAAACCTGGTCATAGGCTTCTTCCGGGAAACCGCAGTATGCTGCCATTCCTTTTAATATGTTCCGGTCATTGATACGAACGGTATATCCTTTAAAACCGATCTTACCAAGAAGGGTGGTGGTTGCAAGAATCAGTTCAATCTCTGCCAGTCTGGTGGCATCTCCAAGGATGTCGATGTCGCACTGGACGAACTGTCTGAAACGGCCTTTTTGAGGACGGTCTGCTCTCCATACGCTTCCCATCTGAAGGGATTTAAAAGGAGATGGTAAGACTGCTGCATTGTTGGAATAATATCTGGATAAGGGAACTGTTAAGTCATAGCGGAGTCCGCTGTCTACCAGATCATTTTCCTCTTTCGCTTCTTCTAAATTTAATTTTTCACCGCGCTTCATGATCTTGAAAATCAATTTCTCATTGTCACCGCCCTGTTTGCTGGACAGATTCTCAATATGCTCCACACAGGGTGTTTCAATGGAATGAAAGCCAAAGCCACCGTAAGTTTCACGTATCTGTTTCGTTACGTATTCACGCACCTGCATTTCAGCGGGGAGAATATCCTTCATTCCGGTAACCGGTTTCTTTTTTAATGCCATCTTATTCACTCCGTTTTTCTAAATTTATAAATTTATCCTGCCTCTATTGTAAATTACATTTCCAATTTTGCAAGCATTTTTTCTTTTCTTTCCAGCATTTCATCAATCCTTGTGATGTACTGCTCTACATCTTTTACATTTTCCACCCGCTCCAGACGGTTTTCAGAAGGAAATACCACTTTTGTGGTGGTTCCTGCCCCCAGAGCTACGATGGTCTGTTTTTCTTCCATAATTAAGATGTTATAGATGCAGGCTTTGCCAGGAAGAGAATAGCCCACATTTTCAAAATTCCCTGCCATGTTTTTCTGACGGTATAAGTAATACGGTTCCTGACCCATTTCTCTTGCATAGGCAGCCGTTAAATCAATCATTTCCTCAGTGTTGCTGATTTTCAGGTCTCCGTACTTATCCTTAAACATATTAAGGCGTGCCGCCCGCTTGATGGCAAGGGAATGAACCGTAATGCTGTCTGGACCTAAAGCTTTTATTTCTTCCATGGTATGCTTTACATCTTCCATGTCTTCCTCAGGCAGGCCGATAATCAAATCCATATTGATGTTATCAAATCCCAGAGATCTGGCCAGGAAAAACTGTTCCTTAACCATGTCTACCGAATGCCTCCGCCCAATTAAAGAAAGAGTCTCCGGCTTCATGGTCTGTGGATTGATGGAAATACGGGTCACTCCGTGTTCCTTTAAAACTTTCAGCTTGTCCTCTGTAATGCTGTCCGGCCGTCCGGCTTCTACCGTAAACTCCTTGACTGTCTGAAAATCAAAAGTCTCTTTCAGCCTTTTGATCAGACGGTCCAGATGGCCGGCGGAAAGGGAGGTTGGGGTGCCGCCTCCGATGTAGACGGTATCAAGCGTCCTTCCCTCCATCTTCTCCGCCGTATAATCCATTTCCTTAAACAACGCTTCCAGATACTCCTCCATCCGTTTTTCCCACTGTGCGATGGGGAAGGACGTGAAGGAGCAGTATAAACAGGTGGTGGGACAGAACGGAATGCCTACGTACAAACTATAACCATGCTCATAGTCAATGCCGGAAAGAAGTTTAAGCTCCCGCCCAGCAATCTCGATACTTAGATCGATTTTAGCATCACTGGTTAAATAGGTTTCCTTCATATAAGCTCTGACCGCTTCTTCCGGATGTCCTTCCATAAGCTTTGTCATTGCGATCTTGGTCGGCCGGATACCAGTTAAGGTTCCCCATGGGAGTGTTTTACCGGTAAGTTCTTTTGCCATACCGTAAAGCATGCGCTTGATGCGGTTCTTTGTTTCAAACCGGTCCGCGAAATGAACTTGAATGCTGTCTGAGCGTTCCTGTCCGCTTTCCATATCCTTCATCCAGAGTCCAAAACTGTCCTCTCCGGTCTGGCTGCGGACCAAAAGGCGGTACGTTTCTTTGGCATCTTCCTCATGAGCAAAACTCTCACCAGGATAAAACGCCATCAACAATTCCCTGATATCCTGTTCAAAGGACAGGTCATTAAGTATTAATCCTATCATGTTCTTATTCCTATCCTCTGTATAATGCAACCGGATTATATGCCTTTTCATGGCCGATCGTAGTCATATCCCCATGTCCCGGATAAACCAGGGTATCTCCCGGCAGAGTAAACAGTTTCTCCCTGATGGAATTTATGATCTGGGACTGATCTCCGGTTGGTAAATCAGTTCTTCCCAAAGACTCCAAAAAAAGGGTATCTCCGCTGATCAGAACCTCCTCACCCGTAATCAGGAAGCAGATGGAACCGCTTGTATGGCCTGGTGTATTGATTACCTGAAAAGAGATTCCTGCTACAGTTAACATCTCTCCATCTTTTACGTATACATCTGCCATCAGTGAACAGGACTCTCCAACCCCAGAAGACAGATTGATTGACGGATTCTGTAAGGTATTTTTTTCATGTTCTCCTGCATAAATGTGTATCTCCGGAAATTCACGTTTGATATCTTCCACAGCAAGAATATGGTCAAAATGTCCGTGTGTTAAGAAAATCGCTTCTGGTATTACGCCAAGTTCCTTGCACCGGGCAAGGATATATGTCCCCTGCGCGCCGGGATCTACAATAACTGCTTTCTTATATGCTTCCCGGTAAATGATGTAGCAGTTTGTGCCTATCTGTCCCACCGGATAAGTTTTGATTCTGAAATCGCTCATATTCTTGTCTCCTTACTGATATTGTCTGTATGTATTCCTGTTTCACAAGGAAAAAACCGGGATATCCGTACCATATTGCAGTTTCACCCCATAGTGGTCCGCATATTCTGTCCAAAGCAGATTCTTTACCTGTCTTGTAGTGATAAAATAATCGGCTGCTGCAAACAGGCTTCTTATCTCTTCCTCTGCCGTTCCTTCCTGTAACAGGATTTTTGCATCCTGGTCTTTGTAATCCTTGATAAATTCCATAATCACATTCTTATATCCTTTTTCCACTGAAGATGGAAGAAGATATAGAATAAGCCTTGTCTCAGGCCAAATTCCCCAGGAGGAAAAATACTCTTTTATTACCTTTTGCCAGACCGGATACGGTTCTTCTACATCCATAATAAAAAGTATATTCTTCCGATCATCTTTTTCAAATGCCGGAACTGCCTGATTCCAGACCTCATCTGCTTCCTTTTGATAAGCTTCTATGAAATACTCGACTGGCTTTAAGAAAGCTTCCTTTCGTTCCATCAGCCTATCCTGACTCCAGTTCCACCAGGCAATAGCATTCAAAGCAATTCTCTGTTCCTCTGGAAAACGGTATCCAATAATTTTTGCCGGGTTTCCAGCTGCAATTGCATAGGGAGGTACATCTTTAGTGATCACACTTTCCGCCCCTACAATTGCACCATTGTGAATGGTAATTCCGCTTATGAGAGTAGCACCATGGCCGATCCATACATCGTTCTGGATCAGCACAGAACCCTTCTTCTTTAATTTACTTACCTTGCCTTCGCTTAAAAATACCGGACTCCCTTGAAAAACGGATTTATAATCATGATTTAAATTTACAAGGAATGTTATTTTTTCTGCTAGTGCAGAGTATTTGCCTATTTGTATACAATGAACACCTTCCGCGTAGTTAAAATCGATTCCAGATTGAATCTCAGCTCCCACAATATAACTGTCTACATCGATCTGTAACACTGGAAACTGCACTTCCGAGTCTGGAACCGGCAGGGAATAAACCGTTGCCTGTCTGATGGTATAAGGGCTGCAGCACGCACCCTGTATCATCCAAATTCTCCTCTCCATCACGGATCTTCGGCTAAAATTAAGAAAACTGCGCTATCCCGCAGTCCTCTCAATGTCTATAACTCCCTCGACTTGCCTCAGCTTATCAACCAGTTTTCCTAATTCCTCCACTCCGTGGATATCAAAAGTCATGGTGATAGTAGCCTTACCCTGTTTGTTTGTTCTGGAATTCATGGAAGTAATGTCGATCTGCCGTTCCGTAAATACCTTTGATATATCAACAAACATGCCGATTCGATTATTGGCAAATATTTTGATTTCTGTGGAATACCGTTCTTTGGTATCGTCCCCTTCCTGCTCCTGCCACTCTGCATCAATGAGACGGTTTCTCTCATCTTCCGGCAGATTAAAGACATTCACGCAGTCGGTTCTATGAATGGAAATTCCTCGTCCTCTGGTCACAAAGCCTACGATCTCGTCTCCCGGTACCGGGCTGCAGCATTTGGAGAAGCGGACCGCAAGATCATGAATCCCCTTTACGACAATGCCGCTTCCGGAACGTCTCTTAATCGGAAGCTTGTTACTCATATCTTCAATATCATTTAAAATGGTATTGTCGGTAACGTCCTTCTTTAGTTTCTTATCCCTCTCATCGACCATCTTATTGATGACCTGGCCCTCTTTTAAGCCGCCGTGTCCGATGGAGGCAAGAACAGACTCCCAGTCACGGAACGCGTAACGCTTCATGACCTTTGCCTGGTATTCCGGCTTGTTGATATCCGAATAGGTGATTCCCTTTGCCTTGCAGTAACGGTCCACCATTTCCTTCCCGCGCAGAATATTGTCTTCCTTAAGTTCAATCTTGAACCACTGGTTGATCTTATTCTTGGCCTGGGTGCTCTTTACCATATTCAGCCAGTCCCTGCTGGGGCCTTTGCTGTTTTGTGAGGTAATGATCTCTACCTGGTCACCGTTCTGGATCACATACTCAATATTGACCAGCTTGCCGTTAACCCTGGCTCCTACCATCTTGTTGCCTACGGCACTATGAATAGAGTAAGCAAAGTCAATCGGTGTTGATCCGCTAGGAAGGTTTTTTACATCACCGGAAGGAGTAAAGCAGTAAACACTGTCGGAAAACAGGTCCAAATCGCCCTTTACCATATTTAAAAATTCCAGGTTATCGGACATATCCTTCTGCCATTCCAGAATCTGACGCAGCCAGCTTAACTTCTCTTCTTCTTTTGCGGCTGCCACCTGCCCGCTGCCGCTTTCCTTGTACTTCCAGTGCGCAGCAATTCCGTATTCTGCCGTACGGTGCATCTCATAGGTACGGATCTGAATCTCAAATGGCTGGCCATTGTTACCGATCAAAGTGGTGTGAAGGGACTGGTACATGTTGGGTTTTGGCATGGCGATGTAGTCCTTGAACCGTCCCGGAATCGGCTTATACAGTTCATGGATCACTCCAAGTGCCGCATAGCAGTCCTTGACACTTTCCACAACGATTCGAACCGCAAACAGGTCATAAATCTGGTCCAGCGTCTTGTTCTGATTCACCATTTTTTTATAGATGCTGAAAAAATGCTTCACACGGCCATCCACTTTGCCTTCAATGCCGGAAGTTCGCAGATGCTCCTGCACCTCATCAACAATGCTCTTTACAAAGTATTCCCTGGCGTCCTTTTTTAGTGATATTTTCTCTGCCAGTTCGTAATAAGTATCGGGGTGCAGATACTTTAAGGATAGATCATCCAGTTCAATCTTAATCTTGGAAATACCCAGACGATGGGCAATGGGAGCATAGATTTCCATGGTCTCCCTTGCTTTATCCTTCTGCTTCTCCGGTCTCATGTACTGAAGGGTCCGCATGTTGTGCAGACGGTCTGACAGCTTGATGATGATCACACGGATATCCTTTGCCATGGCTAAGAACATCTTTCTTAAGTTCTCTGCCTGAAGCTCCATCTTATCCATGGACCAGGATATCTGGGTCAGCTTTGTAACACCGTCCACCAAAAGAGCCACTTCCTCGCCGAATTCCGCTTTCAGCTCATCTAAGGACATAACGGTGTCCTCCACCACATCATGGAGGATGCCAGCAGCAATGGTTTCCTTATCCATCTCCAAATCCGCCAGTATGATGGCAACGCAAAGGGGGTGAATGATATAAGGTTCACCCGATTTGCGTTTTTGGTCCTTATGCGCATCGTACGCGATTTGATATGCCTTTTTGATCATGGTAAGATCATCGGAAGGATGGTATCTCTTGATGCATTGAACCAGTTCTTCATAAAGAACCTCGGGGCTCGTAAAATCTGCCGGAGCCTCTAAGTCTGCATCCAGCCTCCGCTTCTCCTGCTTTTCCATTTCCAAATCTATCTTATTATTTTTTTCCATGATTGGATAATCTGCCATATGCCGTCACCTTTTTTTGTAGCATTCCCAGTATTCACCGTTTTTTAAACGTAGTTATCATTCATTATAATTATTATTGTCGAAAAATGCAATTATTTTTTCTTTCTCTGCTGCATCTAAGAAGGCCCCTTCCAATGCGTAACGGTTCATCTGCCTTAAATCCGCTTCTGTAAATCCCATATATTTCTTGATAAGCTCCGCTTCTTTTTCCAGAGTTGTGTCGGAAACAGTAATGTTGTCCGTGTTATAAGTCACCCGGATTCCTCTGTCATAAAAAGCTTTTAAAGGGTGCTCGCTGATGGAAGCAACTGCCTTTGTCTGCAAGTTGCTGATCACACACATCTCTAATGTAATCTTCTCCTTTTTTAAAAGGTCCATACACGCTTCAGACTGAATGGCAGCACAGCCATGTCCAATTCTTTTCGCGCCGTAAGCCACTGCTTTTAAGATATTTTCACAATCTCCGCATTCCCCTGCATGAATGGTAAATGGAATATCTTTCTGGTAAGCCTTCTTAAAAAGAGGTTCAAAATGAGCCATGGGAACCATTCCTTCCGGTCCTGCAATATCCAAACCTACCACGCCTTTTTTTAAATAGGAACTGGCAATCTCAAAGGTTTCTTCATTTTCACGATCTGAACCGTTGACCATGGAACAAAGTAGAATTCCGGCCTTTATAGAGGATTGTCCGGCTCCTTTTTCCACTCCGCGAATGACTGCTTCTACCGCTTTTTCCTTGGTAAGCCCTTTTCTCATATGAAGCTGGGGCGCAAACCGGATCTCTGTATAAATAAGTCCCTGTTCCGCCAACCGCTCCACCAGATCCTTAGAAGCAAGTTCCAGAGCCTCTTCTGTCTGAAGAAGCTGTCCTGGTAAATCAAAACACTTTAAGTAATCCACCAGACTTTCACAATTTTCCCCCACAGAGACGCTTTCCTTTACCCCTCGCCCCTCAAAATCATATCCAATTTCAGCAGCAAGCATCCTTACCACATCAATGGATAAAGAGCCGTCCAAATGCAAATGGAGATCTGTTTCTGGTCGTTTCATAAACGATCCCTCCTTCCTTCAATGGAAACATTCTATCATATTCCAGATAAAGCAACAATCAGTTTTAGGGATTATCTAAAATGGCAGACGGTTATGTTCCGTCTGCCATTTTAAAGAACCATACACCACAAAGGTATGGTTATTAAAGACAATAGAGTGGTCACTACCACACACTTTGTTGCAAATATATAATCTCCGTCATACTTTGCCGCCAGTATGGCAGTCGTGCTTCCAGCCGGCATTCCGGTAAGAAGTACGGATACTCCGGAAAGCAGCGGGTCCACAGAAAACAGACGACAGCCGGCAAATACCAGGAGAGGTATTAAAATCAAGCGGATAACCGTATATTTAACGATTCCTCTGTCAAAAATGGTCCCCGGCTTCACCTCTGCCAGTATGGTCCCGATTAAAACCATGGACACCGTAGTGGTACAGCTGCCGACGTTTCTTATGGTGTTTTCCAGAAATACAGGCAGTTGAAGCTGGGTGATCATAAAGAACATGCCGATGTATACTGCAACAATACAAGGATGGGTCGCAACTTTTTTCACCACGGTCTTCCGGTCCGGGCTTTCCGTAAAATAGGATACTCCGGCCGACCACATGACGATCCTTTGAGGGATCAGAAAAATGGAAGCATACATAAGGCCTTCGCCTCCGTAAACTCCTTCGGCAATTGGATTTCCCATAAATCCGGCATTGGAACAGACCGTACCATACTGAAGCACCTTTTTCCGCCGGTCCGGTTCCTTGTTATAAAAGGTATTGGCAAACAACAGGCAGCCAAATTGAATCAATGAGGCAATCACTAAAATGACGGCAAATCCTTTTAAAATCTCCATATTAAATTCAATAAAAAAGGAACTTATAATGTTGCAGGGGAGAATTAAGTAAATTACCAGA
The DNA here is from genome assembly GCA_963519465.1 of uncultured bacterium. Classification (GTDB taxonomy): domain Bacteria; phylum Bacillota; class Clostridia; order Lachnospirales; family Lachnospiraceae; genus Lacrimispora. Next base: position 91,026 of record CAUQMY010000012.1, on the reverse strand, counting down.
TCCGTTAAAATAGATTTTGCGTTTTCTGGTAAGATACCTTTTTTCCGCAGGATAATACCTGCTGCCACCAGAAGAAAAAGCATCCCCTGCAGATTTATGAGACTACTGTAATCCATATTTTCACTCTTCTTTTGATTTCATATATTCATCCATGGCCTGAGCCACAGTTTTGGAATAGGCCACAGCCTCTACCACAGTTCTCGCTCCTAATACCACGTCTCCAGATGCAAAGACGCCTGGAATGGTGGTACGTCCCTCGTCATCTGTCATGAGAAGACCGCTCTGGCTGGCTTTTAATCCTTCTGTGGTGCTCACCAGCTTGCTCTTTGGTCCCTGACTGATGGAAATAATGGTGGAATCGGCATAGATTTGTTCCCGTTCCTCAGCGATTCCAATCTGCTTTCCTTCTTCATCGTAGATAATCGTTTCAAACACAGGACCGTCATCCGTAATCTCTACGATCTGTTTTCCAAACTGGAAGCTTGCTCCGTCAAGTTTTGCATAAGTGGTTTCATGATCGCTGGCATTGCTGTGCAGACCTCTTGCATAAAGCGTAACTTTTCTGGCTCCGTGACGGATCACGGTTCTGGCCACGTCCATGGCAGAATTTCCCACACCAATGATCGCTACCCGGTCTCCAAGGTCATATGCATCCGGGTTTGCCAGATAGTCAATGGCATAATGGACATCGCCCAAAGATTCTCCTTTTACGCCCAGGGTCTTTGGTCTCCATACTCCGGTTCCGATAAAGATGCTCTGATACCCATCACGAACCAGATCCTTGATCTCTAAAGCAGTACCGATGGCTGTATTTGGCCGAATCTTCACTCCGATTCCCAGAAGCTTCTTTTTATAGCGCTCCAAAATGGATTTTGGCAGACGGAAATCCGGGATGCCGTACTGAAGTACGCCTCCTACCTTATCCTTCGCATCAAAAATCGTCACGCTGTAGCCTTCCTTTGTTAAAAGAATGGCAATCGTGATTCCTGCAGGACCTGCACCGATTACCGCTACCTTTTTTCCATTCTTCGGCTTGCATTCGATCTTTACTTTATCAAAAATCGTATCCGAAATATAATTTTCTATACTGCTGATATGGACAGATTGTCCTTTTTTTCCAAGAATGCAATGTCCCTCGCACTGTTTTTCATGATTGCATACCAGGGAGCACACCAATGACATGGGATTATTTTCAAATACCATCTCTCCTGCCTGGTTGATATCTCCACCCTTAAACGCCTGAATCATCTGCGGTATTGGTGTATTAATCGGGCAGCCTTGCCGGCACATAGGCTTTTTACAATTTAAACATCTGTTTGCTTCATCAATTACATGTACGGCCATATGAGTCTTCCTTTCTCTATCCACGGTTATGAAATTGCTGTAGTTTGCACACAGCATTAATTTTTTAATTCATATCATATCATAGGAAAAATCATAAAAGCAATAGGCCGCACAGATGTATCGAAAAAAATAAATTTTGATAAAAATATATCGATAAATAGAAAAAAAGAGAACCTGATTTTTGCCGGTGATTTTTACACACCGGCATCACGGATTCTCTGTTTCTATCACTTATTTTCCTTCATAGACGATCAAAGATTCCACGTCATAACCTGCAAGTTTTTCTCTTCCATTTAATCCAGCCAGCTCCATGATAAAACAGATCTTTACCACTTCGCCGCCAAGTTCCTGTACCAATTTAATAATAGCTTCAATGGTACCTCCCGTAGCGATCAGATCATCAATGATGACCACTTTCTGACCCGTTTTAATGGAATCCTTATGAATCTCGATGGTTGCAGTTCCATATTCCAGTTCATAATCTGCAGAAAGCACTTCTCTTGGAAGCTTTCCTTTTTTGCGGATCGGAATAAAACCTTTGTGCTCTGCATAAGCCACTGGAACGCCAAAGATAAAACCTCTTGATTCCGGACCAATAACAGAATCATATTCCACACCTTTAAGCATCTCGCGAACGCCATCCACTGCCAGAGAGAGTCCATCCGGATCTTCCAGTATAGTAGTCACATCACGGAAAATAATTCCTTCCTCTGGAAAATCGGGAATGCTTGTGACATATTCTTCTAACTTTTTCATTTCTTATACCTCATTATTATAATAATTTTCATACGGTAAATGCACAACCTCACCTATTATAGCGCAAACCTGGTTCACAGGCAAATATTGTTTTTCACCGTAACAGCTTTTCTTGCACAACGAATGCCTCCCGCAATGTATGACGGAAGGCATGACTATGTTCTTAATAATTCCTAACCTCTGGGATGGACTCCTGTATAAGCACGGCGGACCGCTTCTTTCTGGGTATAATTCATATACATCTGGGTGGTTGCCATATCCGAATGTCCTAGCATGGCTTGTACCACATGGATGTCCGCTCCATTGCGTAGCAAATGGGCTGCAAAGGAATGGCGGAGGGAATGCGGGGTGATATCGGCCTGGATTCCTGCCTTATCCCCGTAAAACTTGATGATCTTCCAAAATCCCTGCCGGCTCATGGGTTTGCCGTTACAATTGGTAAATAACCATTCACCATCCTGTTCCTTTAATAAATATTCCCGTCCCCGCTCCATATAAGCAGAAAGAGCAAGCTTGGCCACTTTTCCAAAGGGGATCATACGCTCTTTGTGTTCATCCCGGCAGGTGATATAGCCTACCGTAAGATTCACATCGGCTTTTTTTAGATTAATCAACTCCGATACCCGGATGCCAGTGGCATAGAGAAGTTCCAGCATGGCCCGGTCTCTTAGTTCCTTCGGTGATTCCCCGTCTGGCTGGCTTAAGAGACAGTTCACTTCATCGACCGTCAGTATGGTAGGAGCCTTTTTTTCTACCTTAGGCGCTTTTATCAGCTCTGCCGGATCCTTGCCGATCCTGCCTTCTGCGCATTCATAATGAAAGAACGCCTTCATGGATGCCAGTGTTCTTGAAATGGTGGTAGTTGCCCTCCCTTTTTTTTCCAGATAAAGGATATAAGAATTCAGGCTTGTCTTTGTGACTTTGCCTACTTCCATGATCCCCTGCTGGCCCAAAAAGGAGGCCATCTGCATCAAATCCCTCTGGTATGAAACCTCTGTGTTCTTTGATGTTTTTTTAATCTCTCTCAAATAAATAATAAAATGATTAATCTCAACTACCATTTCCATATCCCCTAACCGTTCGGTTTAAAAAATGCCTTAAAATAAGGCTTCATTCTACCATTATATAGACTATTTTCGATAAAATCAAACACATTTTTCCCACTCTTAAAGTATTTTAAAGTCGCTTTACATAATACATACAAGATATTGGTAATACAACGCATTTGTTCGCAAGATATGGTAATATCACAGATGTTATTTTTCTGTTATTTTTCTATTAATTTTTTATTACAAGATAGATTTTAGGAAAATAGGGTTGATCCATGCTTCCAGCACGCTCCCGGCAGCCGTAAGAAGCAGGAGCAGGATGAATGCAGGAATCCGGAACCGCCGTCCTTTTTGGATTCCCCAAAACAGCAGGATGCCAAAAACCGGGAGGTAGCACAGGCACTGCGGCATGACTGTCATAAAGAAAACTGGAAGACCCATAAGGCCTTTTTGCACGGTTATGACAGACAGCACAAAACCCATGGAAAAACCTGCTCCGACTGTAAATATACAAAATAAAGGCAAGGCATATGCGGTCATACCCACAAGCCAGATAATCCACACTTCCATCATTCGCTGGCTTAAAACCTGTCCGAAGAGCTGCATGCGCTCATCTGCTGTTAAATTTACATTTCTATCCAAAAGCCCCAGATAGTACCCAGCCTCATCCATGAAGGAAGAATACCAGAAATTTGCCATGACTGTTCCGGCCACCAGCCCTACAAAGAAACAAAGCAGGAACACCTCCCAGGCCCTTGTGCTCCGGGTTGCGGGCATATAGTTTCCGCCCGGTGCCTTTATAAGCCGCATTCTCAGTGTACGTAATAAACTGGACATAAAAAATCCCCCTACAGGTCTTGTCACAATTTATGCCTGCAAGGGGGTATTTATTCTGTTTGTTATTTCACATCATATTTGCGGGCATAAGCCAGAATTGCCGCTATGGTCTTTCCATCGGTGATCTCTCCGCAAAATATCTTTTCTTCTAAATCTCTTACGGACCATTCTTCAACCTCAATGCATTCCTCCTCATCAAGGTTCTGTTCCGATTCTTCCAAATCTCTTGCTACAAAGATATCTATGGCTTCATCACAGAATGCCACGGTCGTATTGACACTTATTAAGTATTCTAAATTTTCTTTCCCGGTCTTAAATCCGGTCTCTTCTTCCAGTTCCCGATGGGCACAGTCAAGCTTTGGTTCGCCCGGATCATCAAGTGCTCCTGCCGGCACTTCCAGAGTATACCGGTCTAAGGCATTGCGGTACTGGCGGACCATCAGAATCTTTCCTTCTTTTGTTACAGGCACCACTGCCGCAGCACCGATGTGATGGATAAAATCCCAGTGTGCTTCATGACCATTGGCAAGAACTGTGTCTTCATAGATTTTTAAAATGTTTCCCTGATATTTCAGCTCTCTATTTAAGCGTTTTACAGGCGGTTGTTCCATTTTCATACCTCCGGTCTTATTAAATTTCCGTACATTTTTTATAACAGGCATCGGCTGCTTTTATGACAGCGTTTCTGAAACCAAATTCTTCCAGAGCAGAAACTGCTGCAATGGTGGTTCCTCCCGGTGAGCAGACCTTATCCTTTAGTGCTCCCGGATGCTCCCCTGTTTCCAGTACCATTCTTGCGCTTCCAAGGACTGCCTGGGCAGCCATCTCATAGGCTGCATCTCTTGGTAAGCCGTACTTTACCGCGCTGTCCGCAAGGGCCTCTATGAACATGTATACGTAAGCAGGAGAACTTCCGCTGACGCAGACCACGGCATTCATCAAACGTTCTTCCACAATCCGCATCTTTCCCAAAGAGCTGAATATATCTGCAATGGCCTGTTTCTCTTCCACTGAAAATGACTTTTCCTCATAGCAAACTCCGGTCATTCCTTCTCCAAGTAAAGCCGGGGTATTTGGCATGGCACGGACCACTCTCTTTTCATCGCCAAGCTTTTCTTTAAGCTGGGTGGTGGTGATTCCCGGAGCAATGGAGATGATAACGTTCTTTTCTGTTACCGTATTCCGGATGTCTGAAAGAACCGGGTTGAAATACTGGGGCTTTACTGCCAGAACTATGTATTTTGCGTTGCCTGCCAGATGTCCATTGTTATCCACGTGAGCGACACCAAGCTCTTTGGTGATTTCTTCGCACCGGTCTTTGTTCACATCCGTAAAAATGATATCATCTTTGCTGTACACTCCCAGCAGCCCCTTTAATATTGCCAAGCCCATATTTCCAATTCCAATTATCCCGATTTTTGCCATAGGAAAATCCTCCTGTTTTCTATTTGAGTTCTGCAATCAATTAGCACCATTCTAACACCATTTTTTGAAATGTCAATGAGGAGAAACTGTTTGCCGAAAAATAACTGTTGACTTTTTTATTTTCATCTCATATACTGTAGCAAAACAAAGCGATAAACTGTTGAGCAGGAGTAAGTAAGATCTCTTCATCATGCACAGAGAGCTTCCGGTTGGTGAGAGGAAGCGTTGATGTCTGATCCGAATGGACCTGCGAGGGCGGCTTGAAACCGGACTTTTCCGGAAGTAGATGCTGACGGGTTTCCTATCCGTTATCAAGGGGAGGCACATGTTTGTGTGTTAAAAAGCGGGAGAAGTCTATCTTCTCCAATCAGGGTGGTACCGCGGAAACCAGATCTTTAAGCTTCCGTCCCTCTTTTCATAGCAATATGGAGGAGGGACGGGGGCTTTTTTTATTTTAAATTTCAGAAAGGAGTATTGAAAACCATGAACATCACACCGGACTGCCGGGAAATCGGAGCACTTGCTGCTTCCTATCCCGTTATCCCAGTTTGCAGGGAAATCTTTGCAGACACTGTAACACCCATTACCCTGCTGCAGAAAATCGCAGCTTTGAGCAGCCGTTATTATCTGCTTGAAAGCATTGAGGGCGGAGAGACCTGGGGACGCTACTCCTTCCTGGGATATGACCCGGTCATGAGCGTCACCTGCAAGGATAAAACGGTTTCTATCCGCCATTACAGAACCGGCTCTGACAATATTTCTGACCAGATCATTAAAACAGACGCTCCCTATGACATTCTCCGGAATATTCAAAAGGAGTACCGGGCTCCGAAGATTCCTGGTCTTCCTCCCTTTACCGGCGGATTTGTGGGATATTTTGCTTACCGGATGATTGGCTATGCAGAGCCGGTATTATCCATCAAGCAAGGAGACTGTAACGATTTTGACTTAATGCTTTTTGATACGGTCATAGCCTACGATCATCTCACTGAAAAAATCAGCATTGTGGTGAACATGAAAACCGACCAGGTCATGGAAAATTACGGGAAGGCCTGTGCCAGTCTGGAAAGCATTGCACGCATGATTTTAGAAACAGCCACACCTCAAAAGTCAGCCGTTACGGCTGCACCTGAGTTTCACTGCAATGTGACCAAAGAAGACTACTGCCATATGGTGGAACGGGCAAAGGAATACATCGTAAACGGGGATATTTTCCAGGCAGTTCTTTCCAGACGGTTTACCAGTGACTATCCAGACAGTCTCTTAAATGCCTACCGGGTATTGAGAACCACCAATCCCTCCCCTTACATGGTGTATTTAAGCACTGGAGATATGGAAATCATGAGCACTTCTCCAGAAACTCTGGTCCGGTTAAAAGACGGTCGGCTCACCACCTTTCCGGTGGCAGGTTCCAGACCAAGGGGCGCAAATGAGGATGAAGACATAAATCTTGAAAAGGAACTCCTTGCTGATGAGAAAGAACTGGCGGAGCACAACATGCTGGTGGATCTGGGAAGAAATGATCTTGGGAAAATCTCAGAGTTTTCCACAGTAGAAGTAACCGGATACCAGATGATCCACCGTTATTCCCGCATCATGCACATCTGCTCACAGGTAGAATCTCAAATCAGGCAGAATTGTGACGCTTTCTCCGCCATCGAATCCGTTCTTCCTGCCGGCACTCTTTCCGGCGCTCCAAAGATTCGTGCTTGCCAGATCATCGATGAACTGGAAGCAGAACCAAGAGGTATTTACGGCGGGGCCCTGGGATATGTGGATTTTACCGGAAATATGGATACCTGCATTGCCATTCGGATGGCGGTCAGAAAAAACGGAAAAGTAACCGTCCAGGCAGGGGGCGGCATCGTTGCCGACAGCATTCCTGAACGGGAATATGAAGAATCGGAAAATAAGGCAAAAGCAGTGATACATGCATTGGAAAAAGCGGTGGAGGTGAATAACGGATGATTCTCTTTGTGGACAATTATGACAGTTTTACTTATAACCTGGTGCAGATGATTGGTGGATTAAATCCCCATATCCGGGTGGTCCGAAATGATGAACTCACCGTGGATGAAATCTGCAAATTATCACCCAGCCACATCATCCTCTCTCCCGGTCCCGGCTACCCAAAAGATGCCGGGGTATGTGAAGAGGTGGTCAAAACCCTTGCCGGATTGGTCCCCATTCTGGGGGTATGTCTGGGCCATCAGGGGATCTGCGAAGTATTTGGAGCGAGAATTACCCATGCCCGGAAGCTGATGCATGGAAAGCAGAGCATTATTACCATTGATCCTATGGATCCCATATTTAAAGGCCTTAAGGAACACATTCCTGCTGCCAGATACCACTCTCTCATTGCCGAAAGGGACTCTTTTCCTTCCTGCTTGCATGTGATCGGCACTGATGATATGGGGGAGATCATGGCGGTAAAGCATGAGGATTATCCGGTCTATGGCCTTCAGTTTCACCCGGAATCCATATTAACTCCGGTCGGAGTAACCATATTGAAAAATTTCCTATCCATAGAAATCAAACATGAAGGAGGTAAATGAAATGATCCAACAGGCAATCCATGAAGTAATTGAAGGGCAGGATTTAAGCTTCGACGCTGCAAGAGAAGTCATGAACGAAATTATGAGCGGAGAAACCACTCCCGCACAGATGGCAGCATTTCTCACCGGACTGCGGATGAAGGGGGAAACCATTGACGAGATCACTGCCTGCGCTACGGTTATGAGGGAAAAGGCCCTCCGTCTGGAACCGGATTTTCCCGTGATCGATATCGTTGGCACCGGAGGAGATGAGGCCGGAACCTTTAATATTTCCACCACCAGTGCATTTGTGGTGGCTGCAGGCGGTGTCCCCGTGGCGAAACACGGAAATCGCAGTGTATCCAGCAAAAGCGGGGCTGCTGACGTCTTAGAATGTCTCGGTGTCAATTTAAACCTTACGGCTAAGCAGTCGGAAAAAATACTAAAGGATACGGGTATGTGTTTTCTTTTCGCACAGGCTTACCACTCTTCCATGAAATATGCCGGACCGGTCCGAAAGGAACTGGGTGTGCGGACCATCTTTAACATTCTAGGTCCCCTGTCCAATCCGGCAGGCGCTACCATGCAGCTACTTGGAGTTTATGACAGGAAGCTGGTGGAACCACTTGCACAGGTGCTTAGTAACCTTGGAGTCAAACGGGGGCTGGTGGTGTGCGGCGAGGACGGGCTGGACGAAGCCACTGTCACCGGCTCCACACATGTATGTGAGATCCGTTTTGGTGAGCGAATTCCTTATGATATCACACCGGAACAGTTTGGACTTCCCCGCGCTTCCTTACCTGAATTAACAGGGGGTTCCCCTTCAGAAAATGCCCAGATCACCCTTGATATCCTGAAGGGAAAGCTCCTTGGACCAAAACGGGATATTGTAATATTAAATTCCGCTTTAAGCCTGTATCTGGGAATCGATGACTGTTCTATAAACCAGTGTATAAAAACAGCAGGCGATTTAATCGATTCTGGCAAGGCTTTGAAAAAGCTGGAAGAATTCGTACGCGCCACCAGTGAGGTAGTCGTATGATCCTTAATAAGTTAGCTGCTGCTTCTAAAAAAAGGGCAGAGGCAGCAAAAGAAAAAATTTCTTTGGAAGAAATGAAAAGACAGGCATATCGGGCACTTGAAACTTCAGGGGATAAAGAACATGGCTTCCCTTTTGAGCGGGCACTTTCTTCTCCAGGAATCTCCTTTATCTGTGAAATTAAGCGCGCTTCCCCTTCCAAAGGTCTTATCTCCCCTGAGTTTCCCTATCTGGAGATCGCTAAAGATTATGAACAGGCAGGCGCCGATGCCATTTCAGTTCTTACGGAACCGGAATATTTTCTTGGAAGTAATGAGTATCTGACTCAAATTCGCCAATTAGTATCCCTCCCTCTTCTGCGAAAGGACTTCACCGTAGATCCATATCAGATCTATGAAGCGAAAGCCATTGGGGCCTCCGCCGTATTGCTCATCTGTGCACTTCTGGATACGAACGAATTAAAGGAATATTTAAAGATCTGTGAAAGTCTTGGCTTAAGCGCCCTGGTCGAAGCCCATGACGAAGAGGAAATTCATTCTGCTCTATCGGCAGGAGCCAGAATCATCGGAGTGAACAACCGAAATTTAAAGAATTTTGAAGTGAATTTTGAAACCTCCCTTCGGTTAAGATCTCTCGTACCGGAAGGCATTCTCTTTGTTGCAGAAAGCGGAATAAAAACAGAACAGGATATTCTCTCCCTGGCAGATGCTGAGGTCCACGGTGTCTTAATCGGGGAAAGCCTGATGCGCTCTCCTGATAAAAAGGAACTGATCAGCCGGTTTAAGAGGGCATCTCAATGAAGAAGCTGGAAAAACGGATTAAGATATGCGGACTGACCCGTCCGGAAGATGTGGAAGCGGTGAATCTATGGAAACCGGACTACGCAGGCTTTGTATTTGCCCCGGGAAAACGGCAGATCTCCTCATCAGCAGCCCGTCTGCTAAGGGATTTTATGCTTCCGGAAATCCCCTCTGTCGGAGTCTTTGTAAACAGCCCCATGGAAGAAATCATTTCTTTGGTCAAGGATCATACCATCGGACTGATACAGCTTCATGGAGATGAAAATAAGGATTATATAAAATCCTTGAAAAAAAAGCTGGGCTGCCCAGTTCCCATTATAAAAGCCGTAAGAGTCCGGTCAAAAGAGGATATTAATGAGGCTAGTCATTTGCCTGCAGACTTTCTGCTTTTTGATACTTATTCAAGGGACTCCTACGGCGGCAGCGGCAGAGCCTTTGACTGGACCATGATCCCGGAAATAAAAAAGCCATGGTTCCTGGCGGGAGGCCTTGGGGCCGCCAACATAAAAGAAGCAATGGAAACCAATGCCTTCTGCCTGGATTTAAGCAGCAGTGTGGAAACAGAAGGTTTCAAAGACCCTGAAAAAATAAAAGAAATCATACAAATCGTAAGGAGTGAAAATCTATGTCAAAAGGAAGATTTGGACAGCACGGCGGACAATTTATCCCCGAAACGCTGATGAACGCAGTGGCAGAACTTGAGGCGGCTTATGAAACTTACAGCCACGACGAAGCATTTCTTTCAGAGCTTAAGGCTCTGCATGAAACTTACACCGGAAGACCTTCTCTGCTTTATTTTGCCGAGCAGATGACAAAGGATCTAAAAGGTGCAAAGATTTATTTAAAACGGGAGGACTTAAACCACACCGGTTCCCATAAAATCAATAATGCTCTGGGCCAGGTCCTTCTTGCAAAAAGAATGGGAAAAACCCGCGTTATTGCTGAAACCGGTGCCGGGCAGCATGGAGTAGCCACTGCCACTGCTGCCGCTTTGATGGGAATGGAATGTGAGATTTTCATGGGAGAAGAAGATACAGAGCGTCAGGCCTTAAATGTGTTCCGTATGGAACTTTTGGGCGCCACCGTCCACCCGGTCAAAAGCGGAACAAAAACCTTAAAGGATGCCGTCAATGAAACCCTTCGGGAATGGACCAACCGTGTGGAGGATACCCACTATGTGCTCGGTTCTGTTATGGGCCCTCACCCATTTCCAACCATTGTGAGGGATTTTCAGAGCATCATTGGAAAAGAGGTGCGCACCCAGATTTTAAAAGAGGAGGGCAAGCTTCCGGATTTGTTAATTGCCTGTGTCGGCGGCGGCAGCAATGCCATGGGACTCTTTTATGAGTTTCTGGAGGAACCTTCTGTAAAACTGGTGGGATGTGAAGCTGCCGGACACGGAATTCATACGGATAAAAACGCCGCTACCATATCCACTGGCACACTTGGCATCTTTCACGGAATGAAATCCTATTTCTGCCAGGACGAATACGGCCAGATTGCTCCCGTATATTCCATTTCCGCAGGACTTGATTATCCAGGCGTCGGGCCGGAGCATGCAGCACTTTTTGACTCCGGCAGGGCACAATACGTTCCGGTAACAGATCAGGAAGCAGTAGAAGCCTTTGAATACTTATCCCGTAAGGAGGGAATCATTCCGGCCATTGAAAGCGCCCACGCAATCGCTTATGCCAGAAAAATCGCTCCTTCCATGGGAAAGGACCAGGTCATCGTCATCAATCTATCCGGGCGCGGCGACAAGGATGTTGCAGCTATCGCCCGCTACAAGGGGGTCGAAATCTATGAGTAGAATTTCAAAAGCATTTTCAAACGGGAAAGCATTTATCCCATTTATCACCGCGGGAGATCCAGATCTTGCCATTACTGAACAGCTGATTCCTGCTATGGCAAAAGCCGGGGCCGATTTAATCGAAATTGGAATCCCATTTTCTGACCCGGTAGCGGAAGGAATCGTCATCCAGGAAGCGGATATGCGTGCCCTGTCAGCCGGCACCACCACCGACAAGATTTTTGAGTCCGTCAAGAGAATCCGCCAGGAGACCGATGTTCCTCTGGCCTTTATGACCTATTTAAATCCTGTTTTCGTTTATGGCAGCGAGCGGTTTATGAAAAATATGGCGGAATGCAAAATCGATGCTCTCATTGTTCCGGATATGCCTTTTGAAGAAAAAGAGGAGCTGCTGCCCACATGCCGCAAATATGGAATCGATTTAATATCTCTCATCGCTCCCACCTCAAAGGAGCGGATCCGGACCATTGCATCGGAGGCAGAAGGTTTTGTTTACTGTGTTTCTTCCATGGGGGTTACCGGTGTGAGAAAGGAAATCAACACCAACATCGGAGAAATGATTTCTCTGGTGAAAGAGGCAAAAAATATTCCCTGCGCCATTGGATTTGGTATCTCCACTCCGGAGCAGGCAAGAGAAATGAGCCAGGTGGCAGACGGTGTGATCGTGGGCAGTGCAATCGTAAAGCTGGCTGCCAGATACGGAACCGACTGCATCAGCCCCATCTGCGACTATGTGAGGGAAATGAAAGCAGCCATCACAGACATTTCCTGATTTTATTCTTGACAACCGTCTGACCCGGTGCTACACTAATGCCACAAGAGGGAGCTCGTAAGCGGGCTGAGAGGAAGTAATCAAACTTCGACCTTTATAACCTGATTTGGGTAATGCCAACGTAGGGATTTATACGAGACGGATGTATATTCCGAGCCTGTACCTGTTGGTATGGGCTCTTTTTTTGTAATTTTATAAAAAAGCCCTCGTCAATCCCTCCGGATAACAAAAGGAGGATTTAAAATGAATTACACCACACAAATGGATGCCGCAAGAAAAGGCATTCTGACAAAAGAATTACTGGCAGTTGCCGAAAAGGAACAGTGGGAACCGGAAAAGCTTCAAAAGCTGGTCGCAGAAGGAAAGGTTGCAATTCCTGCAAACAAACACCATACCTGCTTAATTCCAAATGGAATCGGCTCCATGCTAAAAACCAAGATCAATGTAAACCTTGGAACTTCCAGAGATTTAAATGACTTAAACATGGAACTTGAAAAAGTAAATGACGCGGTTGCCATGGGTGCGGAATCCATCATGGATCTAAGTTCTTACGGCGACACCAGAAAATTTCGCAAAAAGCTGACCAACGAATGCCCTGCCATTATCGGAACCGTTCCCATCTATGACGCCGTGGTCTATTACCACAAGGCTCTGGGCGAAATTACTGCCGAAGAATGGATTCAGATTGTAGAAATGCATGCCAAAGACGGTGTGGACTTTATGACCATTCATGTGGGAATCAACAAAGAGACCGCGCGAAGATTCAAAGAAGCCAAACGTCTGACCAACATTGTTTCCAGAGGCGGTTCCATTATCTTTGCCTGGATGGAGATGACCGGACAGGAAAATCCCTTCTACGAGCATTACGACCGGATTCTGGAAATCTGCGCGGAACATGATGTGACTTTAAGTCTGGGGGATGCCTGCCGCCCCGGATGCATTGAAGATGCCTCCGATATTTCTCAGATCGAGGAGCTGGTGACTCTGGGAGAGCTGACCCGCCGCGCCTGGGAGAAAAATGTCCAGGTCATTATCGAAGGCCCTGGCCATATGCCTCTTGATCAGATTGCCGCCAACATGAAGATTCAGGAGACAATCTGCAAAGGAGCGCCATTCTATGTTCTTGGTCCTTTAGTTACCGATATCGCTCCTGGATACGATCATATCACTTCTGCCATCGGAGGCGCCATTGCCGCTGCCGCAGGCGCTTCTTTTCTCTGCTATGTCACCCCTGCAGAGCACTTAAGGCTGCCGGATGCCAATGATGTGAAAGAAGGAATCATTTCCGCCCGAATCGCTGCTCATGCCGCAGATATTGCCAAGGGCATCAAAGGGGCAAAGGACTGGGATCACCAGATGAGTGACGCAAGAAAACGTCTGGATTGGGAAGCCATGTTTAACCTTGCCATTGACCCGGAAAAAGCCAGACGTTACCGGGAAACATCAAAGCCGGAAAAAGAGGATACCTGTTCCATGTGCGGCAATTTCTGTGCCATGAAAAATATGAACCGGATTCTGGATGGAGAAATGATCACCATCTTTGATGAATGATCTATTGTTTGAGTTATCGAAACAGGAGGAATTTTCATGAATAATCAGGTACATACAACAATACATAGAAAGTCTCAAGGGAACCAGAGAATCAAAATTAAAAAACTGGCAGTCAGCGGCATGCTTGTGGCCTTTACCGTAGCACTCTCCGGCTTTTCCATTCCCATCGGGGCATCCAAATGTTTCCCCATTCAGCACCTGATCAATGTGTTAGCCGGCGTATTTTTAGGCCCTGTTTACGGAGTCTCCATGGCCTTTTGTACCTCTTTGATCCGAAACCTGATGGGAACAGGAAGCGTTCTTGCATTCCCCGGAAGCATGGTAGGTGCCTTTCTTGGAGCATACCTTTATAAAAAAACCGGCCGGCTTCTTCTCACCTGTCTTGGAGAAGTCGTTGGTACCGGATTCATCGGCGCCACACTCTGCTATCCCGTTGCCGCACTTTTCATGGGAAAGGATGTAGCCGTATTCTTTTTTGTAGTTCCGTTTCTCATGAGTACAGTCTGCGGTACCATACTCGCTGCGGTTTTACTGGTAATCCTCCGCCGTCTGGGACTGGTATCTTATCTGACCCGGCAGATGAACGAATAGAAAGGAAGGAGCTATGAATCTGGAACACTGGGTTTCCCTGATCGGTCTGGTCAGGGAAAAATGCCCGCTCATTCACTGCATCACCAATTATGTGACCGCAAGAGACGTAGCCAATGCCATTCTGGCCTGCGGCGGCTCTCCTGTTATGGCAGATCATCCAGAGGAGGTCAAAGAGGTGACCGGCATTTCCAACTGCCTTTTATTAAATACAGGAACCCCAAAGGAGCACTCAAAATCCGCCATGGAAAAAGCCGGAATGGAAGCAAACCGGCGAAATCATCCGGTGATTCTTGATCCCGTAGGAATCGGAGTCTCGGCTTATCGGACGGAATTGATTTTAGAAGTTTTAAAAAAGGTAAAAACAACTGTGATCCGGGGAAATGCCTCGGAGCTTCGTATCCTTTTAAATGTCCTGACGGATTTAGAAGCAAAATCAAACCAGCTTCCGACCCACGGCGTAGATGTTTGTCCGGAAGACCAAATCACCGGAGATAACATAACCGCGCTTATGGAAACGGCGAAAGCCTTAAGCGCCATGACCGGAGCAGTTACTGTCATAACGGGAACCATCGATATCGTCTCTACCTGGAAAGAAACCAGGCTCATAAAAAATGGCTGTATTGAGATGTCACAGATTACCGGAAGCGGCTGTATGTTAGACGGTATCTTAGCTTCCTATGTGGCAGCTGTTCAGGACTTCACTCCTTCCGATACTTCCCAGCACGACCTTTTGGATGCAGTCTCTCTTGCCACCGCCGTTTACGGCCTTTGCGGAGAACGGGCAGCAAAAAAAACAAACGAATGCCAGGGAGGAACCGGCAGCTTTCACCGCTTTTTTATGGACGAAATCAGTCATTCCCGGGAATCGGTTTTGAAGGGAGAATTGAAGATTGAAATTTCATAAAGACATGCTTCTTCTCTATGCCATCACGGACCAGGCATTTACAGGAGAAAAAAATTTGCTTCAGCAGATTGAGGAAGCACTTGCATCTGGAGTTACCTTTTTGCAGCTTCGGGAAAAAAACATGGACAGGCAGGAATTTTTAAAAGAAGCCATGGCTGTCCGTAAGCTTACCAGACAATACGGTGTCCCTCTCATCATTAACGATGATGTGGAAATTGCCATTGAGTGTGATGCTGATGGCGTCCATGTAGGGCAGGATGACTTAACTGCCGCTGAAGTCCGCAGGCGCATTGGCCCTGACCGGATTCTGGGAGTGACTGCAAAGACCACCGACCAGGCGGTAAAAGCGTGGAAAGACGGAGCAGATTACCTTGGTTCCGGTGCTATTTTTCCAAGTCCTACGAAAAAAAATGCCCTTGGGATCACCATGGATCAACTATCTGCCATCTGCAGCTCGGTTCCAATTCCGGTTACAGCCATCGGTGGAATCACTTATGAAAAGGTATCCCTTTTACAGGGAACCGGCATCGCAGGAATCTCTGTGGTTTCCGGCATCTTTGGTCAGAGTGACATTCCTGCTGCCGTCCGGGCTTTAAAAGAAGAGGCCAGAAAGGTGGTGGTATCATGAGTCTGTTTCTCCCATCCGTTCTGACTATTGCAGGCTCTGATTCCAGCGGCGGTGCCGGAATCCAGGCGGACTTAAAAACCATTACTGCTCTGGGGCTTTACAGTTCCAGCGCAATCACTGCCCTGACCGCCCAAAACACCACAGGTGTCTATTTAGCGGAAGCCGTGAATCCCGAAATGCTTGCCAGGCAGCTTGATGCGGTCTTCTCTGACATTCCTCCACAAGCGGTTAAAATCGGCATGGCAGGAGATGTTTCTTCCATAGAAATCATAGCGGATAAACTGTCTTGCCACCCCAATGTCCCGGTCGTCTTAGACCCGGTCATGGTCTCTACCAGTGGAAGAACCCTTTTACAGACTGAAGCGGTAAAAACCCTTATCGAACGGTTATTCCCTCTGGCTGCCCTGATTACCCCCAATATCCCGGAAACGGAAGTGCTTTTATCCACAAAAAAACGGCTGCTATCCAAAAGAGATATGGAAGAAGCCGCAGTAGAGCTATCTCAGAAGTATCAAACTGCCTTTTTACTGAAAGGCGGCCACTGTGAAACAGATGCTGACGATGTATTATGCCATAACCGCACTCTCACCTGGTTTCCCGGTAAACGGATTGATAATACAAACACTCACGGGACTGGCTGCACGTTATCCTCTGCCATCGCCTGCGGGCTGGCAAAAGGAGAAACGCTGGTGAAAAGTATTTCAGATGCCAAGCAGTATTTAAATGGTGCGCTGATGGCAGAGCTTGATTTGGGAAAAGGAAGCGGTCCGGTGTGGCATGGGTGGCAAACAAGCATGAGGTAAACTATTTAGGTAAACTATTTACTTATAATGATTAAACCATGTAAGCTATAACCTAATAAGCTTTTGTCTTCACAAGTTTGCAAATGAAATTGAAACCACTTATCAAAATCTGTATCAGTGGCACAATTTAATTTGTTAGAAATAAGATAATTTATTCCGTCTGCTGCAACATGGGCGACTATTTTCGCATTATATTTTGACGCCATCTCTTCCATTTGAGATGGTGTCATGAATAAGAATAGACCTTCTCTGGTTTTGTTATGAAACCAATCAGTTATCTCATCCATGTTTTTTAATTCATTATCCAAACCGGATAACACACCTGCCATTGTATTAATATAAGAAATAGCCAACATTCCATCTGTCTTTAAAACACGCATGCATTCTTCTATAATAAGATTTCTCTCGTCCTGATCCACATGATAAAAAGCACCCATACATAGTACCACATCAAATGTTGCATCTCCAAATTGTGAAAGATCTGTCATACTTCCTACATATGTATCCTTCAGAACAGGATCCTTTTTTTGCTTATTCCGCATAATTTCTACATTTCCTGGTACTAAATCTCCTGCAACTACCTGGTATCCCATCTTTGCCAATGGAAAAGCATAGTTACCGGTCCCTGCACAGCCATCTAATAGGAAGGCATTTTTTTGGAACAGCTTTTTAAAGTAATGCATGCTTGTCAGCCATTCTATCTTATGGCTATTGCTTCTAAATAATCTTCCTTCTTCATCATATCCATCATAATAATCGATTATTTCTTTGTTCACAAGTCCCTCCTCAATAAGATGCCGCAACATAACTGGGATAGAAATTACAAATGGAATCCACTTTTTCAGTTGAGACCACTTAGTATGTATGTCTATTTAATAAACAGATATACCATTTTTAAATTATAATCAATCAGATAAACCGGAGCCAATGCCAATTACACCAATTCCAAATAAAACATAAATCATAACTCCTGCTGAAAACCCTAAAGAGACGGAAAGAAACTTGGGACTGGTTTTCTTTGTAAACAAAGCAAGCGCACTGCCGATTCCTGTAGAGAGACCTGCAAAAAGCGTCAGTGATAATGCAAATATTATATTTGATAAATCCATATAGTTCCCCTCTTAGTTTTTGTAATATATGCAAATGCTTGTTCTGTTTTATTTAATAAACATTTCGAGAAGTAATACTCACTTTCATTCGGCTACTGCTAAAGGAGACAATAACAACTTAATTGAGCTGGCATTATCTCCTTTGCCATATGAATATCGCTTTTATAACATAATCGCTTTAGCAACATACTTGCATAATATTGAAAATATAGTCTCTACACTCTGCATTCTTTTCTCATACTCTGATGGATTTCCTGCATATCCTAACGGTACTAAATTTCTTGTAGTTTCACCACCCTGAAGCCATTTTCCAATGGTTTTAAAAGTCAGTGAATAATCGGTTAAATCCTTTACCGCCTCTAAGTCAACGATCTCGTTATAAAAATATTTCATTGCAGCTGTTTCATAGGCTCCTGCATGTATATCCAACAAACCATTATCTTCTGGGAAAAGAGAATTGGGATATTCTGCTCGATCTACAAGAATATCATCTTCATTTCCTGTCAAATTGTAGTCAGAAAGATCATATGGTTCCATTAGCATCTTTATACGCATGTTATGGGTTTTATTTGACTCTCGTATTGCCTCTAATATTGTTTTTATATGTAACGGATCACCATGCTGGTTAATGCAGTAGATTCTTTGAAAACCAAAGCGATTTAAGTTCTCAAAAATATCATTTAAGACTCTCTTCATGGTTTCTTCTTTTAAAGAAAATGAACCCGGGAAAGCCCCTGTACAATGATTGATTCCCCAATAATATGGTGGTGCTATAAGACACTTTCCATCCAGATTTTCAATTTCAGTTTTTATTTTTCTGCTTATTGCATAGCTAAAATATATGTCTGTAGCAAGCGGTAGATGAGGACCATGCTCCTCTATTACCCCTAAAGGAAATAGCACCGGAATATCTTTATGCCCCATTTCCTCTATTTCCTTCCAATTCATATCCGCCATCGTATCGCTAAATATTGATTCCATTGTAATACCCCCCTTATTTTTATTTATAAGCTTATTTGCCTAACTCAATCGTTGTAAGTGAATCGTCTTTCTCGAGAATTGGCCGTCTAGCTTGCCATGAACCAATTCCCATTTCAGAGAGAGCGCTTAATTGATTGATTTCTTTAGTAGAAAAAATATCATCATACACCCCAGGAATGTAAGTTGGAGGAAGCTTGCCGTATTTAGTGAAAACGGTGTTAAAGCTTGTTTCCAGTCCTGTTACAGACGACATTGTTATACCTTCCTATTTCATACCAAACTATAAATTTCTGTTTTTATCTGCATTACATAGGCTAGTCTTCTTATAAATGTCCAATCAGCTGTTTTTTTTACAGGGTAAATAATATCCGAACGTAAAGCTAGAATTACCATCTTCTTTCACATTCGCATATTTTTCAAAGGAATAGTATTCCATTGAAATTCCGACAATGGAGTAATCTGGCACGTACCCATTTGCCTTCATAATTTTTTCAGTTTTTCCATGGGCGCCCTTTTCCAGATTGGAGGTTTTTCCCTCTATCCAACCAATTCCCATCAAACAATCAGGAATGTCCCGATAGGAAAATCCATCGGGAACAGTTGTACCCGGTTTTGCAAAAATCCCTGCAATATAAGTAAACTCTTTGGTCTGTGGATTAAAATCCCCCATCCAACCTATCGTATCACCCGCCGGAGATACCCGTTCCGGCATACTTTGTAGAAAATCATTTGTTCCATCATTCAAGATCTTTTTCCATAAATCCGGAACAGGATTGTTCTTGCCAACGATTACTTCCTTGCCAATAAATCTGACTGCTTTAAAATCCTCTGTTTCAAAAGATACTTTTACTCCCATAAAAACCCCCATTTTCTTTTAGATAAAAATTAATTTCTGCTACAGTATACCGTCTACTCCACTGGTTTCCAGCATTTCTTCCACAAGATCACTGTCATTAGACGGCAAAGAGATCTGACTGCTTCTTATTTTTTCAATGAACTTAATGCCGTTTTCAACAAGATCCTTTAATCCCTCCTCTTCGATTGGAAAATGTCCTGCTTTTCCTAAAATGTGCAGTTCTTTTTCCCCCGACAGTTTATCATAAAACTGCTTGCTTAAAGATAACTCCGTCCAACGGTCCAACTCCGGATGCAAAAGAGCAAAAGGCAGAGAAAAATCTTTAGGCTCTGTTGGAATCACCGGATTTAACATGGTATATAGAAAAGCCAGGGATATATTTGTGCCGCCAGCCCTTTTATCTTTCATGAGTATATTTGCCAATTGGTCATTGTTTACGATTGCTTTCATATTGGCAACCCACTTCATCGGAATTTTAATATTAGGAAAAACTTTACTGATGGAAGCCAACGCCGGAAGGCCCCACTCAACAAGCATAGGATTGGAAGCCGTTTTCTTTGTAATTTCCCGTTGCCTCTGATCTAAAATACAGGTTGTCAAAACCCCCCTTACCGATGGTATATGACACGCGACCTGATAAGCCAGCAGCCCGCCGGCACTTAAACCAAATACAAATACTGACCGCCCTTCTTTTATATAATGCAGTACCATTTCGCACGCATCTGTAACCCATGTTTCGTATGTAACTGTACCGTAACACTCACTATATCCATACGAAGGCAAATCCGGACAAATTACCTCGTATCCACTTTTGTTTAAAGGTACGGCCAGAAAAGACAGCAGGCGCCCGTTTCCACCAACGCCATGGAACAAAATAATTGTGGCTTTTACATCATCGCATGGGTAAATATCCAGATGAATGGAATTTTTATCACTTAAACGCAAAAAGACTTCATCTGGCGCATTTTTATCACTCAGTCTGGATTGTTCTGGCAAATAGTTCTGGACGGTTTTCCATGTATTATCACTATAGTACATTGGTTTCCTCCTGGAAAGGTATTCGATTGATTTGGAAAACCGAGTCAGCGGTATGACAGTCTTCCGTATAACATTTTATAAGTAGATTGATCGATCCATGGGTAAAATTCAGTAATACATTGATGCAAAGAGACTTTGTAATTCTCATAATCTACAGTGGTGACTCCTCTGTTTTGTACAATATACACTTGATATTGTTGGCGCATTTTCTCTTCAAATTTCAGAATCACTGCATCCATCTCCAATAGAATTTCCTTCGGACAATCCTCAGAATCTTTAAGCATCTGTTGAATCTGTTTCAGGCGAGTTTGCTCTGATTCCATACATGTGTCCAGTGCACATTGCAGATATTCATTCCTTTTATCCATCGTATCACCTCTTGCTTAATTGCTAACTGTATTGCTAACTTAAATTCACTTTTTAAAGGTAATTTAATTGATTCCTATTTGCCGTAAAACCCATTAAAAATATAGTTCCATCATAACATACGAATAAGCAAAAATATAGCAATGAATATTGAAACAAAAATATTCATTGCTATATTTAAAATAAAAATTTTTATCTAAAGTTGAAACCCCAAAAAGAAAATCTACACCTTCTTTAAATCACCATATTAATTGTCTTAATTCCGTCCCGGAACCAGTCTTACTTCATAGGTAAACTCTTCTTCGTCAAACATATACTCTTTTCTTAAATCCGGTCCGCAGCTTTCGGAACCGATGCCATTCTGGCGGTAATCCAGACAAAGAATCGTACTGTTTGCTGAAACCAGTTCAAAATTATGAGCCTTCTCGGTCAGCTCCTCCTGGGTGTAAACCGATGCGTTAAATGAAAATGCCCGGTCAGATGCCGCATTCAGAGAAAATCCTTTTCCGCTTACGGTTACAAAATCACAGTCACTTCTGCTTCCATTTTCCTGAGGTTTTAAATAATCCTCATGCATATCCTTTACATAGGAAGTAAACAATCCGTGATAACTGGCCCTTTTCTTATCCATATAATTTTCAACAGGTCCCAGTCCGTAATAGGTCACCTGATCCATCTCCTTTGGAAGGAATAGACGAAGACCAAATCTTGGAAGTTCCGGGAATTCCCTGTCCTTTTTCACTTCCAGCTTCACGTCAACCATGCCATTTGGCCAAATGATCCACTGGGCATTTATATTTAATATTCTCTGGATAGGTGCTGCAGTAATGGACAAAGTGGTTTTAATCTCCACCCGGTCTTTTAAAACGTCGAAGGTAGTTTCATAAGCCCTGGATATTGCCCTGTGATAATGTGCTTCCAGCCATACGCTCTTGATCTTGCTGTCATTATCGGTAGGCGCTCTCCAGATGTTATATTCCATGGGACGCTCCAAAAGGGTACCATTTTCAAAGAACATCTCTTTGAAACATC
The DNA here is from genome assembly GCA_963519465.1 of uncultured bacterium. Lineage (GTDB taxonomy): Bacteria > Bacillota > Clostridia > Lachnospirales > Lachnospiraceae > Lacrimispora. The sequence continues at coordinate 68,801 of CAUQMY010000012.1, read as the reverse complement.
CGGTAAGCTTGTTGTAGGTATAGACAAACGTCTTTCCTCTTATAGTCAGATAACGGTCATCTTCTTCTGCTTCTAATGCCTCTTCTGACGTTTCTCCTGATGCCTGATCTTTTAACAGACTAACTGCTGTCTGATTTCTTCCGTCCTGATTTTCTAAGCGGACTTCATCAAATCCAAGATTGTATCCCGTCTCCAGGAAATTGGCTGCATTCTTTAACAGATAACTTATCTTTAAATAACATTTTCCGGTTTCCAGTACTTCGAAATCAAGCGTCACCGTTCCTTCTTCATGAGGACGAATATCTTCCAATAAAGCTTCATCAAGGATTCCACGGTGAATCACTTCTCCGTCACAGGTCACCTCGTAAGCGATGCAGACATAGTCTTTTAAGCTCACAAAATCCATGTAATTATGAAGAACCAGTTCTCTGGTTTTCTGATCAAATGAAACCATTCTTAACGGCCGGTATACATTTTTAAACTCTTTGAGCCCCGTGTGAGGCTTCCTGTCCGGGTATACCAGACCATCCATACAGAAATTGTTATCATGTGGATATTCCCCGTGATCTCCGCCGTAGAGATACATCGGCTTTCCATCCAGATTCCTTCCCTGATAAATGGCATGGTCACACCATTCCCATACAAATCCGCCGCATACTCCGTCGTGTTGCTCAAATACCTTGAAATAATCTTCCAAATCCCCAGGGCCATTTCCCATTGCATGGCTGTATTCACACAGAATAAATGGCTTTCCGGCATTTCTTCCGATATATTCATGGATCTCCTCCAGACTCGGATACATACGGCTGTACAAATCCAGATTGGAATAATCATAAGTCTTATTCACCGCGCGATAACGGGCTCCCTCATAATGAGTCAGTCTGGAAGGATCAAATTCTTTTGTCCAGGCAAGAGCCGCTTCAAATGTACAGCCATAGGCGCACTCATTTCCCATGGACCAGATGACAACGGAAGTACGGTTCTTATCCCGCTCCACAAGAAGTTTGGCCCGGTCAACCGTAGCTTCGGTAAATTCTGGATTATCTGCAATCGCACGGTTCCAACGGTCTCTCCAGATTTCTGTAGCACGGTTTTCCATATAGACGTATGCGGTGCCATGGCTTTCATTATCTGCTTCGTCAATCACATAAAAACCATATTCATCACACAACTGGTAGAACTGTGGTGCATTGGGGTAGTGGCTGGTACGAATGGCGTTGACATTGTGCTCTTTCATCAGCTTCATATCCGTCTTCATCTGTTCCAGACTGATGGAAAAGCCTGTGACAGGATCACTGTCATGACGATTTACTCCGTGGAACTTGATCTTCTGTCCATTGAAATAAACCACACCATCCTGAACGGATATTTCCCGGATACCCACACGGTCTACGATTACTTCATCCTGAGTTTCAAAAATAATGGTATACAGATAGGGCTGTTCCGCGTTCCAGAGAACAGGATTTTCTACGGTCAGATCAAGCTTTCCCTCTGGAAGGTAACCTTCCATGAGAGCTTTCACATTGCCGCTTCTGTCAAGAACTGTTACTTTTAATGGAACCTCACTTCCCAAAAAGGACACATTTGCCTGAATATGAGCCCGGCTGCCTTCCTGTGTGGTATTTAGGAAGTAATCAAAAATCCCCTCTTCCGGACGTTTTAATAAATATACGTCACGGAAAATCCCGGTCATACGGAATTTATCCTGATCCTCCAAATAGCTTCCATCGCACCATTTTAGGACCAGAACAGACAGGGTATTTTCTCCTTCTCTGATAAGCGCTGTTACATCAAACTCGCTGGTACCGTGGGAGACCTGGCTGTATCCAATATAGCTTCCATTTAACCAGACATAAAAGCAGGAATCCACTCCTTCAAAGTTTAAAAATGCCTTCGGCGCATTATCATCTCTCTGATATACAAAGTGATGGACATATGCCCCACAGGGATTCTCTGCTGGAACAAAAGGCGGATCCATCGGAAATGGGTAACGGGTATTGGTGTACTGGTGTTTGTCATAACCATAGTTCTGAAAACAACCAGGAACGGGAATTTCTCCAAAGTTGCTGGTATCATAGTTTTCCAGGAAAAATTCATCCTTCACATCATAAATGCTGTCAAAATAGCGGAATTTCCAGTTTCCGTTTAACAGCTGGAACCGATCGGAATTTTCTCTGCATTCCGTTAAATCAAAGAGCGCCTTAGAAGCCGGAATATAGTAAGCTCTATTTAACATGGTGTTTTCATGAAGCAGATGCAGATTTTCGTAATGTCTGGGTACGATCATGGTTTGTTTCATCCTCCTTGTTATACTACCTTTATTATAAAAGGAACCTGTAGAAAATCCATATCTTTGATTAGACAAAATATGCACAAAATGATAGTGGTGATTTTATATTTTACTGTAAAACCGTAGTTTTGGGCTTAAAAACGAGGTTTTCATGACTTTTAGTATCACCAGCTTTTATCACTTAAATGTAGTCAAAACCATGTATTATGCAGTCAAAATGCAGTCAGAAAATGATGTGATCTGTTCTATATAAAATGGCGGGTTCGGTATACCAGAAATCAGCCTCTTTTAGTGTATACATATAATACCTTTGACATCTAAAAACATGTGATCTATAATAATTTAATCAAAGATAAAAGCAAGCTCCTTACTGGATTGCTGTAGGAAAGGAAAAATAACATGGGAAAATTTGAAAGTGCAACAGCAATTGGTTTAAGAAATAAAGAAACAGATAAATTAATCGTAGTATACCCTTTTAAGGCAGAAGGAAGCGATGAAGAAATCACAAAAAAAGTTACGGATTGGTATTATATGCAGCATTGCTCTGCAGAGGAAGAATTGAGGAATGCATACGTGGATGTATTGACTGAAGCAGAGGCTAAATCTGTAAAGTAGAGGGAATTATTGTCTAAATTAAATGTTATCTAATTAAGTTAAATGTTACGTTTAAATATAAAAGGCGGGACCGGAATACCGGGTACCCGCCTAATATTATTGCTCAAAAAATCCCCAGTCTCCCAGGGCTATTTCTTTACTAGTTGTATTCATTCACTTCAAAATTTGTTATCTGATCATATAATATGTAATCTTTTCTGCTTGTAAAAGAGGCTTTATTGTAATTTTTTTCAATCATATAGGTGGGGTTTGAAGCTGCTTTGCTGTTATACCACGTAACGAAGTCATTGATTTTATCCATTGTCATTTCATATTCTTTCCGTTCTCCCGTTACCATGGTAATTACAAGGAGAGCTTTGTAGCCAGCTGGTTGATTAGGATCAACTGAGGCTGTCGGAGTAGCTGACGCTTCATTAGAACTTCAGCCTTCGCCCCCATTTACAATTGCGGTTACAACATAGTAGTATGTAGTTCCATTAGTAACGTCAGTGTCTGTATAGATTGTTCCTGTCACACCGGTTTTTATTGTTGTATATGGGCCACCTGCAGTCGTTGAGCGTTTAATAGTATAGCTTGTTGCATCTGTTACTGCGCTCCAAGTTAGATCTACTTGGGAATCGCCACCAATGGCTTTTAAGTTTGATGATGTATCAGGGTTTGATATTATTACTGAATTATATATTTGAATATTGTCTAAAAGTCCTTTATACCAAAAGTTTTTATTTTTATCAGTAAGACCATTGGTAGCTTTGATAATTGACTCCGTAAAGCTAGCCTTAGACTTTCCAATATAGGTAAACACACGACTCTCATCGGATTCTTTCAAAGGCGTAGTTTGTGCAACCGGAGTTGTCATATCGTCTAAATATAGCTTAACAGAATTAGTATTCATTGTACCATCCCATGTAAATAAAATATCATGCCATTGTCCGTCACATACACTTTCAGGAGCTTCAATTTCAAAATTCAGAGTTTTATTACTATTAAAGGTCGCAATATAAAAAGTACCCGTTTTTGATGATAATGAATACTGATCATTTAATATCTCTGAACCAATCCCAATAAAGTACCCGCACCAAAAGTCCGCACCATCTGAACTTATGATTGCTTCTAAGTTATCTAAATTGTAGAAGCATCTTTTTTCATTTTTAATCTAATAGATTTTGCTCCTGTGTGAATTTGATAGTTATCGAAACTTAAATAATCATCAGTTCCATTAAAATATCTTGCTTTTCCCGTTCCATTATAACCAGTAACTAACTTTTCCCTATTGGTACCGTAAGATATACCATTTATTGCATTTTCAACAGCAGAATCATAAACCCAATATGTAGCATCATTATCAAATGTATACTCATGTATAGGCTTAATGCTTTCATTGATTACGCCAGCAAAAGCAGTACTCTGCCCTAAAAACATTACACTAACCACAAAACAGATACTCGTTGCTATTTTAAATAATGATCTCTTATTCATGAAATGTCCCTCCAAAATTTATCTTATGTAATTTATGTTTTTATAAGCATTCTTAATTAGTAAATGATACAGTAAAAAAGAAAGCCATCTTGAAAAAAATGAATGACTTATATGCTTTTAATATAACAGGTTATAGTTTCTGGCAATTCTGTTTTATTCTCTTACAATTTAGAATGCTTGTATATTATCATCAAGTGTAGATCTTATCAATTGATACATATATACTAAATAAATATAGTACTATTTCACTAATCCCGGATACTGCAGAACCCCGTCTGACCTCAGGTAAAAACAATAAGAACGTCGGCTTTAACCAGCTACCAAGCTGTAACACCTGATAGCTGTCAAAATTAAGCCTTTACTGTAGTGTTTTGCTTAGTACACTATAAGTAATGTTTTATTCGTATTTAATACAATAAAGAACTGCCGCATTGGTTGGACGAGTTGTAAAAAAACTTGTTGTCGCTCCTGTGCTACCCTGCTGTCCATGAATATCCATTCGGATTATTGAACCAGTTGGAGCAATTTTCTCGTCAGCATTAGAAATAGCAGAGTACGTTCCTAAACTATCTCCATATATATCCATATAACTACCTTGCGGAACCCAATGGTAAATTGGCATTGAAGTGGGTTCTTGATGTACTCCAATATCATTTGATAGGGGAGTAGCAGCTCCGTGAAATCCGCGGAGAAACTGATTTCTCAAATCTGGCAGAGCAAAAGTTATAGTTCCATCACCGCCGATATAATTAACCGCCTCAAATTCACTTCTAATCTGCTGAACTAACTGAGGATAATCAGCTATCTTTAATTCTGCGCCATCACAGATCATATAATGCTCAGGTGCCTTTGTTCCCATATAAGAAATTACGGTTCCAACTGGTGTGTTATTATCGCCATTACCACAACAACCACAATTAATAGTAATACAACTTCCTTTATCGTCTTTACACATAATATATCTCACTTTCGTTAAATTTAAAATAAATGCTATTATCTGGCAGCAGTAGGGATGTTATTTCTTTGTGTATTCAATAACTACATAAGCTGTGCAACCGGAATAAGTTCCAACATTGTTTAAAAAATTATAAATAATACTGTTTGTAGCATTATTGTAAGCCATGTTTATTGCCGCATACAATCCATTTGCCGCATACAGTCTCTTCAGTAGAGTATACGTTTTCAGCTCCTGTGCTACCACCACCGCAACAACCATCACCGCAACTTACCATCTGTAAACAAAATCTGTTCTCCATAATTTAATTCCTCCTCTGTTTTTATTTCCAATTTATCTAATCTTGGATAATACTATTATAAATCGGCTATATGGGCATTACCAGGACACGATTTGGACATGGTTTGTCAAGTCCTAGTCCAGAACGATTGCATCCGCTCCAAACAGATATACGCTTAAGATATCAGTCAATTCAGAAATCCACCGCCTTATAGTTCTATCTGCATTATCAAGCTTCTCTGCAATATCCTCCTGAGTAACACCTTCCATATAAAACATTGTAAAAGCCATATACCTCTCATAGGATTCTTTCCTGATCATCTCCTCTTCAAGAAGCTTCAGGCACTTATCAATATGAGCAATCATGACAATGCTCCGCAGCTTGCTTTTCAATATACTGTTTATGTAAATGTCCTCTTCAGAAAACTCCTCCAGCTCGTCCCGATTATCCATATCCGATTTTTCTGATACACCCTCCCTGACACTCTGACATATCCGGTTGTAATTCACCATTAGCTTCTTGGCGTTCTGGAACACCTTTGCCCTGTTATTCTTCTTTTGAGCCTTTTCAAATTCCTTTACTGCCTCCAGTGCTGCTGTCCTTACCAAAAGCTCCGCTACTTCTTTTTCCAAACAATCACCTCCCTGGTGGTTCCTAACTTCTCCGCAATATCTATAGAATTGCCCACATCTATTGGTACGCCATTTTTACAAATGGAATAAATCTTTTTAGGTCTCATTCTGCAGCGTCTTTCTCTGCCTTGCTTCCGCACAAGCTGGGCCTGTCCGTAATAAAGGATCCGAAAAAAACTCGTATATACATAAGATGGCATTGTCGCACTGCAGATATCAGCCTTAGGCCCTTTAAGTATGTATTCCTGTATCACAGTCCTTACGTGTTCCGTAGAAAGCATGGCTGCGTGTTCTTCTTTACTGCTCAAATTTACTCCTATGGAAAACTCTTTTATTAACGAATTATCTCAATAGTTAAATAACCAGTAATATTTGTACAACCTATACATATAATTTAATATACCTAGGTAAATAAACAAATTTAAAGGAGAATAGTAGTGAAAAGAATATTAAAATTATTTACTGCATTTGCACTTGTTTTATCTTTCTTGTCTCCATTAACAGCTCATGCAACATCTTCCCAGCCTCCCACAAACGTTTTTAATTATGATTTAGATGGTAATTTGTATGACGATCCTTATATGAATGGTGGCTACACTCATTTTATGGTCCCAACATTAGGTGGTGGGACTACGCTTCCAGTAAGAATAGATGCTGAATGTGCTCTACCTAAAACCTCAAAAATAAGAGTAGATTGTATTGACAATACAACCAAAAAGGTAGTTTCAAGTAAATCAATATATGCAACTAATCATCAATACATCACATTCACAAATTTAGATCCTTCTCATTATTATTATTTTTACTTTCAAGGTCCTAACAACATGGCAGGTGTAATATATATAAGTGAAAATGGGTTATATCCATTCTAATTTTTACTCGGAGTTGTACAAAAACAGTACAGCTCCTTTTTTGATGATTTTAACCTTTTAAATAAAACTCTTATCCTTACTACGGGTATAATTCCCCTCTTATCGGCGCCTCTTTTTTTATGGGAACTTCACTTTCTATTACTCTTTCAAATCTTCGTTCAAATGATTTGTGGCAATAAAAAACCAACTACCTAATATTGATAGTTGGTGATAAAAATGTTTTTATAATTACGCTTAAACTGCTTCCACTTTAAATACAACTGGCCTAATACCATCAGTACAACAAAGAATTTGTACACCGTCTTGATTGTTCCAAGGAGTATATGTAGCTCCTGCCGAGAGGGCATTTACCCCCCGGTAAATATCAATCCAAGCCCATGGGCACAACCCTTTTGGCATTTCAGCCCCTCCCTCATAAAGGAATTCATCACCAACCTTCATGAGGGAACAAGCTCCAACTTCTTTACCATCAGTTAAGTAACTATCTGCAAAGTCTGAATAGAATTCTTTTCGAATAACGGTTATTTTTACTTTTTTCATCACGTTTCCTCTCTAGATTCCTCAGTATTTGACTTAATATTATTACAGTTTACTCCAACTATCAATGTTCAATTTTCAATTTTCAATGTACTGATAAAAATCTCAGTTTTGCCTTTTATGGCCTGTAAGAGATTTTAATACACATATTTCCTCATCATTAAATTACATTCGTGGGTAACATGGAAATCTTCATCCTCTCAAATACAGCTTCATAAATACCAAACTCATTAACTACTGTTATTTCCTGCAATCCCCCTATAGTATCTTTTATAGAAACCCTTAAAAGCTTGTCATCTCCAAGTCTTGCAATAACCTTATCATTCTTAGCCTTAGTACCTTGGATACATCTGATAGTACTGCCCACCATCCCCCTTCTTTTCTATAAAGCGAATGGGTATCCGTTTAGGATTTCGATTTTCATAAGTCCTCCTTTTAAGTTAATTATTTTGAACTTTTAGTGTAAAAAAATATACTGGAATATTATTTTGGTTTAAACTTAACATTCTTATAGTCTTATACACATCAGGTTGCTTCCAACCTCTCTCACCATTTAAATTCAGATACGTCGAGCACTCATACCACCCCATTGCAACAGCAAATTCAGCTTGAGATTCAAACTTCTCAACAATCCGTCCGCGATATTTATTATAGTTAAATGGCATGTGCATCCGTCCTTCGCAAAGTTCAATACTTTTAACCTCTTGCATCATATCATTTCCAAAACAACCTGTCAATGTATAATTCAATGTTTTTAACTTTTTGTTTTTTTTGTTGAACTTTTGTATAATATGTGATATATTAAAAAGAGAAAGGCGGTATAAATTATGATAAAAGAAAACACTGCTATTCGTTTAAAAAAAGTTATGGCTGATAGAAATTTACGTCAAGTTGATATATTAAATTTAGCGACTCCTTATTGTAATATATATGAGGTAAAGATGAACAAATCAGATATTAGCCAATATTGTGCAGGCAAGACAGAACCTAATCAAGATAAATTATTTGTTCTCGGAAAAGCGCTTGATGTAAGTGAGGCTTGGCTTATGGGGTTCGACGTCCCTATGGAGCGAGTAGACATGAAGGCTGCTAATGAGTTTAAAGAGCAAATGAAGTCTTACACCCAGAATGTGAATATCCAATACTATGATAAAGAACTTTTAAATACCTTTTCAAAACTTAATGACTCTAATAAGAAAAAGGTCATTAGTTATAGCCAAAATATTCTCCATATACAGCAAGCTGAGGAAGAACAAAAACACCTGATGCCACAGGCCGCTCACGAGCGTACTGATATAGAAGTAACTGAAGAAATGAAAAAACATGATGATGCTTTCTTTGATGAATGAATAATAAGTCACATACAAATGAAGGATTAAAATAGCCTATGGCTTTTTTAATAATAAAATTATAAAAGGGGATATAGTATGAAAAAGAAACTAATAATCTGTGCATTGTTTTTAACATTAGCACTATCAGCCTGTAGCAATGGGATATCGCAAGAAAAGTATGATACTCTCGTTACAGAAAAAGAAGAATTACAAAAGAAATATGATGAAGTCTCAAAAAAACGTGACGAACTTGCAGCAAAGGTAATTGAGCATGGAAATACTAACGCTGAAAAAGAATCAAAAGCAATTGCTCCTTCCGTTTGGGCTAAAACATCTTTTGGTGAGGACTGTATCTATCTGATTGACAACCCAAAATATATGCAGTGCATTGTTCCAGGTAATAATACTTCCTCCACGGAATCTATATCTGCCATATGGAAAAATATTAAAACAGCAAGCCTTTTGCTTAATACGAAAGCTGTGGAGGATATAGATTATGAGAAAATCGCCGTGAAGTATCTCGCCGAAGATGGTACGGCTCTCATTGAATTTGTTTTGATAAAACAAAGTGATGGATATGAATTAGATAATGTTTCAGGAGACTTGACAAAAGCAACTTCTTTATCTGACGCTATCACTACTGTCAGTAAATAAATGCAAAAACCGCCCGGTGCTACCATCACCGAACAGCTTTACATAGATTTATCTTGCCGGTCGAACATGAATTAAGATTAAAGTAGCCTATGGCTATTTAATAACTATTATTAAAAGAGGTATATGAATATGAAAGTAACTAAATTTTTACCAGTGTTCGCTGTTAGTGCACTACTTCTATCTGCTTGTGCTTCAAACACCGCAGAGACTACGCAAGCCCCAACACAGTCCGAGACATCTACCGAACTTGAAAAAAAGGCTGAAGATCTGACCGAAAGCCTGGAAAACATAGCGAACGAACTAGAGAATGCCCCAACAGACGCTGAGACAAAATCCTTAGAAGATCTCGTTAAATACTTAAAAGAAAATAACATGATTGAGGGTGAACCGGAAGGTATACCAGCTCATTTAGTAGGTGCAATAGGTGGTTCTAAATATGATACTGTATACCTATATGAGTATGATAAGGACTCAGATAGTTACAAAAGCTTGATAGAAAATGGTTATGTGGTTGTAGAAGGAATGGGGACAAAAATCGAACCAAGCGCAATCAATGATAAATTTATGCTTGTATGTGAAAGAGCAGAAAACAAGGATGAAGTGATTAAAGTCTTCATGAATTATAAATAGAAAAACCGCCCGGTATTGGCTTACTAAACGTCTATACATAGATTTATCTTGCCAGTCGAACCGGAATTAAAATTAAAACAGCCTACGGCTTTTTAATAAAGTACAAATGAAATGAGGAAAATGAGTATGGGAAAAGAGAAACAAACCACAAAAATCTGCAAGCATTGCAAGACAGAAATTCCATTTGACGCAAAGGTCTGTCCAAATTGCCGAAAAAGCCAGAAAGGAAAAGGCTGCCTAATTACCGTTGCGGCGTTCGTTCTAATTGTCATAATTGGTTCAATGACAGAAAAAGGTTCTGGTAATAAGACCAGCCCCCAGACAGAAGACGCAATAAAAACCATAGCAACAGAAGCAGCAAATGGTTCTGCAGAAACGACAATAGCTGAAGTCAATACAGAGAATAATTCCATACCTGCGGAATACAAATCAGCGTTAAAAAAAGCGAAAACCTATGGTGATGTAATGCATATGTCTAAGGTAGGCATTTATAATCAATTGACCTCAGAATACGGTGAAAAATTTTCTCTTGAAGCTGCTCAGTACGCAGTCAATAATGTTGAAATTGATTATAATGCAAACGCGCTGAATAAAGCAAAAACCTACAGCGAAACAATGTACATGTCAAAAGCAGGAGTATACGATCAACTGGTATCCGAACATGGTGAAATATTTACACCGGAAGAGGCACAATATGCCATCGATAACATCGATGCCAATTGGAACGCAAATGCTTTAGAAAAGGCTAAGACTTACCAGGGATCTATGAGTATGTCTTCCGCCGCTATTCATGACCAGCTCACTTCTGAATATGGTGAAAAATTCACACAAGAAGAAGCAGACTACGCTATCGCAAATCTTAATTAATGGGTATAAAATAATATAGTCAGAAAATGATATGATCTGTTCCATAATTAAAGGGCGGGTCCGGAATACCGGATACCCGCCTTTAATATTTCCATATATGCCGCTTGTAATTTAAAATATGCATTTCTATCAGCTTTATCGAAATCCACTATTGCATTTACCAAGAAAAAGCTATATAGATAAAATTCTTTCTATGGCATAAGATACCGGTTATTAAAACTCCTGATATACTGCAGGGTCCTGATTAGAAGTTCTGCCATCAACTCTAGTCAGAGAATCAAGAGCAGACATATCTTCTGAGGAAAGTGTAAAATCAAAAACATTAAGATTTTCAATCTGGTGCTCCCTTGAAGTTGCCTTTGGAATCGGAATCGTTCCATGTTGAATATGCCAGCGCAATACGACCTGTGAAGCACTCTTTTGGTGAGTCTTTGCAATATTCGCTATTATGGCATCGGATAGCATTTCATTTCCTCTTCCCAACGGTGTCCAGGCTTCTGTAATTATACCATGTTCTTTATGCCATTTTATTTGCTCTATCTGATTAAAGTAAGGATGAAGTTCAATCTGATTGATGCTTGGCAATATGCCTGTTTCTTTTTCCAGCCGTTCCAGATGTTCTGGAAGGAAATTACATACTCCTATAGATCGTATATATCCACGTTTCTTGGCTTCGATTAACGCCTGCCATGCATCAATATATTGATCTTCAATTGGGTTGGGCCAATGAATCAGATATAAGTCATAATGGGAGAGGCCTGCGCGGAATAAGGACTCTTCGATGGTATAAAGTGCGCGGCTATACTTATGATGTCTTCCTGGTAATTTAGAAGTTATGAACAGATCGTCTCTGGAAATGGAAGTACGCCGGATTGCTTCCCCAACAGCACCTTCATTTTCATAATTAAAGGCTGAGTCGATGAGGCGATATCCTAACTCTATGGCGTTTTTTATACTTTCCGCACCTGCCTCACCATTTAATAAATAGGTCCCAAAACCTATTTTGGGAATTAAGAGTTTATCATTTAACTGCACTGTCTCAAAAGATTGCATAATAATCATTTCCTTTCTGTGATTAATAGACGTAAAAACGGATTGTTTCTCTTATTATACTTCGAAAAGGAGGAAAAATCTATTCTAGTCTTGTAATTGTATTTCTAATCTTAAAAATACAATCCAACCTCTGAAAGTGAAGCTAATTAACGAGATTTTTCCTGTTTTCTCCCCATTCCAGACCAATGCTTACGCCGATGGCTCCAACTCTTCTAAATTTGATTTGTCAGGTGCTGCTCGTAAATATCCCCTCCTGATATATAACACTTATAATTATTCTCTTACCCTAACCTAAACCTGGCCAACAACATTTCCACCTTCGTCATTTGCCTTGGCCAGGGTTAATCCTTTCCCTTTGCTACTACAACACCCTTGCTGGATACTTTTGCAGCAGAAGGATCACTTGATTCCCATGTCTAACTAGCTTATTATTTCATCTATTTATCTTGACAAATTACTTAAAAAACTTGCATAATCCATATACCAGTCTTTAACGTTACCAAAGGTGCCTACTATGTCCATATGATCTGTATTGATGATTCTAGGCATTGCATTCCATTGTCCTATTTTAACGCTGCCATTGTATCGTTCAATAACATCATTAGAACCTAACTTAGGCCCATCTTGACTAATACAATTGACAACTCCATCATTTGGGAACCATTTATTATCAATGATAGGAAGACCTTTTTGATTACGTGAATATTTTCCCATTAAGTTTGCTGATGCATAAAAGATAGGATTCATTGGGCCAATTTGCGCTACAGAATAATCTGAAACTAAAGATTCTGTAGTTGCCTGTGTTGTCCAAGAAAAATAATATACATCTGGTTGCGCTTTTACCCATGTATTGAGCTCTCGTGCACCTTCAGTGGATAAATCATAAATTGCAATATCCTTTGTACTATTCCAAATATTGCTTTCTAAAACTCTTTCAATATAATCACTTTGAGATTCTCCATCTTGCTTTTGTAATCCCCATTGATCTAATTTTAAATCATATATTGAGCTAAATAAATTGTTTTTACCGGTTATTGTTCCTAATACACAAAATGAATAATTTATTAAATCTTTCGCCGGCATTAAATCTGATAAAGTTGTACCATCATTAGGTGTAGATATTGTACTTACACTATGTATCCAATGCTTTCCGCCTTCAAATAAAGGTGACATATTTTCCTGTCCACAATTTTTTTCTTCTTCGCTTCCTTCACTTAACAACTGAGTAAGTGTACGTACGGTTTGTCCTCCCATACTATGACCGATTAAGTGTATTTTATTTTCATTGCTTATATTTTTATAGATACCCGGAAATGTCCTTCCATATCTATTATGTTTAAATTTTTTTGAATGAGCTTCTCCATAATCTACTGTTCCGCCTACTATATAAGCGTAAAGCTCACAAGATCTGTCCCAGTTACTGGATACAGGACCTACTGTAGCTGTATAAGTTTCATGCCCTGAGGCATTTAACTTTTCTTGAAGATCAACGACTCCACCCCAATATTTATATCCTAATAATTCATTCCTTCCAAAGCCCATAAAGCCATGAACTAAAACAATTGGATAATTATTTCCCTCTATCATATTCCTGGTGCTAACTTCTGGAACTTCTATCGGAAACTTTAATGGAGGCAGTTTGTTTATATCTTCTTCGCTCTTTACTTCTTCTGCCGATTCTATTAAATTGTCAATATCATCTAGTGTAGGTATTTTTATTGTCTCATCTGTACCTTCTGCTTCTTTTGTAGCCGTAGAAGCTTCCACCTTCTGCGTTGCCTTTGTTTCATCTGCTCTTGCAATCATTGAAAAATTTGTTAGTGTCATAGATAATACTAATAAAAAACTAGTTGCTACTTTTTTTAAATTTTTTTTCATTTCACATCTCCCCCATTTTCAAATTTATTCTTTCTAACTAATTACTTATTTATTTTATCACGGGTATCTCTTACCCTTGTAAAAGTTGTAATAATATCGACAGTATTTGTATTTTTTTCTATTATATATGTATATAATAAATAGGTTGTTTACAAAGTTAGTTGAAATCAAATTGAAAGTATTTATAAAGTAATTCTTATGTTTGATCTATATATGGTGCTAATACTTCAAAAATTGATTATTATCGTGACTATTCGTGATTGAATTCGTCGAATCAATGTATCTTTATATTGTATTTGAAGTGTGATTTTCTTTTGCAAATCGAATTCTTTGCGGGGGATTGGAAGAATTATATAACGCATCCATTTCCGGAGTGTTTTCCAATACTTGTGGAATTTCTATTCTTACCCTACTGCTTGAACCAGGAAAGATATGGGAGAGCATTACAGGAAAGCGGCAGGGAGAGTTCGTCTCTCCCAGCCGCGTTCCTGTAATCTGCCACTCTGCATTTACCGCCCCCCAGGACTGTAAGTCTGCCGGTATTCCTTTGGGGTAATTCCCATATATTTTTTAAAAATTTTTCGAAAATAGTCCACATCCTCATATCCGCACTGATAGGCGATTTCATTTCCTGTCAGATTGGTCTCAACCAGCATTCGGCATGCCTTATTGAGTCTGGCTTCATGAATACCTTCTGTCAGTGTTTTTCCATACACGGCATTATAGACACGGCCCAGATAATCAGGACTGCAGTCCAGTTTATCTGCCAGTATGGAAGACGACAATGGCTCCTCCAGATGATTCCGTATATACTGTCCCGCCTGATTTGCCAGAAGAACCTTCTGGCCGTTGACCTCCATCGGAGAAAGAGAGTCGCTTAACTCGCAAAGCAGTTCCAGTAAAACCAGATTTAAGATCGTCCGGTCTTCCCTGCATACATTTTGCCTTTTGATAAAGCGGCGGAACAGATCTTCAAACTGCTCCGGTTTTCGAACTCGTATTAGCTGCGGCAGAGACATCACATCTCTTCCGCTTCTTACTGCTTCCTCTTCCAAATGAAAATGAAGCCAGTAAAAATTTAGATTTTCATCAAATTCTCTCGTTCCCCAGTGATGTCTGCCAGGAAATAATATGAGCGCTTCTCCTTCTTCCACATTGTAGGTGACTTCTTCTTCTGCAATCCCCAAAACACCCGAATTTACATAGATAATTTCAAAAGAATCCATGACCCGGTCCGCGTGGCGGCCTTTGCCTTCAGTTACCAGATATCCCGCATTGAGCGCTTTCACCGGAAGCACAGCCTTTAAGTGTAAATGATGTTCCATAATTTCCCCCTGTCACCCCTGAGTCGGAATTCTCCAGTTTTTCACTGCTTTTTCCTCTTGTATCCTTTCCCCTCTGCTGGCAATATAGAGGTAGGAAAATTTCCTTTATCCAAGGATATCAGAAATCGAACAAAATGAAAAGGGGATTGTGGCAGATTTGCCACTGACATGGAATCATGGATATCGTATTACAAGTAAAAGAGAAAATGTCTCGTGTCTGCCGCTGCAGTACACCAATGACAGATTCAGATTATTTAAGAAGCAGAAGGTTTTTTATTGCAGAAGGCTGCTGTGCCAACGGAATTGTAACACTGACCACAGGAGCTTTTCTTTCTGGTTACGCCAGTTCCCTGGGTGCCAACGACTCCATTAACGGAATTATCGGTTCCATTCCCCTGCTGCTGTGCCTGCTGCAGATGTTCTCATCCATAATTTTAGAAAGCCTAAACAGGAAAAAAAACATCCTCTCTGCCTTTTCCTTAATCCACCGGCTTTTGCTGGCTTCCATGTTCTTTGTCCCGCTGCTCATTAAGAATCCGGGGCTTCGTTTGGGGGCAGTCATTGTGATCTATGGAACTGCTCATTTTTTCGGTGCCTTCATCGGAACCGGAATCGGAAACTGGATCTTACAGCTGGTTCCTCAGTCTATCCGTGGAAAATATTTAGGCAAAAAGGATTCTTTTGCCTTCGCAATGTCTACTGCTATAAGCCTTGTTATGGGATGGGCCATGGACCGGTTTCGAAATGCAGATATGGAGCAAACCGGTTTTCTGGTTATCGGCACTGTGGTATTCTTCCTTGCATGCATGGATTTCTGGTGCCTTTCATCCATTGGAGAACCAAAGAGCACTCCACATTACCAAAAACTCAAAGAGTCCATCCTTGAACCGCTGGCTGACAAAAAATACCGGACCGTTATGCTTTCCTATATGTTCTGGAATGTGGCTCTACAGATTGCAGGCCCTTTCTTCAGCGTATATATGGTAACGGGCTTGAAACTTGATTACACCTATATTACTTTTTTAGGGCTTATCTCTTCCACCATCCGGATTCTTGCAGCCTGGTTATGGGGTCGGCTTGCTGATGCTACTTCCTGGCTCTTTGTCACCCGGTTATCCATGGGCCTTCTGGGGCTGATCCATGCCAGCTGGCTGTTTATGACCCCGGATACCTGCTATGCGCTCCAGCCTGTATTACAGGCGCTATCCGGTGCAGCCTGGGGAGGTATCGCCATCTCTGTATTCCACCTTCAATACCATTACGCTCCTACGGAGAAACGGGTCCTTTATGTCAGTGCCAATTCCTCCTATGCCGGCCTCAGCGGTTTCCTGGCTACCCTGCTCGGTGCATTTCTTTTAAAGGTTTTTCCCTCCATTCAGATCTTTAACTTTACCATTGGAGGAATGCAGATGCTGTTTCTTTTATCCGGAACCCTGATTATAGGATGCGTTTTGTTTATGAGAAAACTGCGTTTTTGCTAGTTCGACTCTCTACGGTCTTTGCAACGCTATTAATGAAACTGCACAGAACTAAGCCAGCCCATAATATCTGCTTGTCGCCTGTATTTTGCATAGGATACAAAATAGTGCGTACGCTAAAATATATTGAAGACAAACAACTTACTTTTTGTAAAGATTGCTGGAGGAATCAACTCTCAAAAGTATACAGAAAATTATTTTTGAAATAAAAAAAACAACGAATAACAAAATGCGTCATAAAGCATAAGCTTAAGTGGCGCATTTTTGATTCTGAAAAAGGTTGTAGGTTGAACCATCGAGATGCCTGGTGATATCATATGGATGGAAGTTTAAGAAAGTGGTAAAGCCAATGGTAAAATAGCTAAATGATTCTCTAAATACTCTAAGCATATTATATGACAAAATTATATATTAAAAGGAGGTTCCAAAATGTGTACAAGTTTTGCAGTATACAGTCAAGAAAAAGCTGTTTATGGTATGAATTTCGATGCTGCTGATATTGATTTAAAACTAAAAATCAATAGTTATAATGATATGAACTTATTTTACTTTTCAGGCTTATTAGATAACAAATACAGGGATATCGCTGGTTTTAATAGTGAGGGTCTTTTTATCTGTACTCAAGCAGTAGAATATAGTCCAGGTTTTAAATCAAGTTGTAACGAAAATGATTGGTTTGCTTTTGATATTTTTGATGAGGCGCTAAAGAAAACAAAAAAAACATCTGAATTTTTTGAAATTCTAAATAAAAGAGTAATCTCGTATCCTAGAAATCCATTATTCCCAGATTTAGGGCTACATACTATTATCGCTGATAAAACTGGTGATGCGTTTATTCTGGAAGAAGGAAATGATACAAATATAGTAAGTCCTATACATAATGATTTTATTATTATGACTAATTTTCCAAATGGGGATTTTAAGGAAGCAAATTATAATAAAGTATATGGTATAGGTGCTGATAGATATATTTGTGCTCATGAATATATTCATAATAATATTCATAGCTTTGGAATAAATGAAGCCTTTGAAGTTTTAAGTAAAACTAGTCAGGAGAATACTCTGTGTTCAATAGTATATGAACCATTAAAAAATGAAATTTATATTAGTTTTAAAAAAGATTTAAGCAAAAAATGGAAAATTTCTATTATCGGAAAAACAATCCAATCAATGGATGGATTTTTAAGCAATAATAAAATTCAATTTACAAATGAAGAGATATTTGTGAAGGATCTTATTAGCTTATATAAGTGAAAACCATTTAAATAAAGAAGAACCATTTCACTCTTCGGGCGTGCTCATGGGTATGCGTGCCAAACCGTCTCACCGGGCGTATGCCGCAAAAGGGAAAGGCTCTGCCGGTCCGGTTCGTCAGCTTCATGAAAACAGGACGTTATAGGACATATCGTGTTGAAGTTGCGTCTTTCGTGGCGTAAAATGATAGGTAACTCCTCTATTGACTTGGGAAGAACAAAATGAACTATACAAGACGATAATTGAGTATATAGACTATAAGTATGTTGAAAATAGTTTGACGATTGAGATTAAGTTCAAATAAAAATTAGTGGCTATGTGGCTTACATAGTCACTTTTTGTTTGGGTATAATAAGGTTATATTTTTATTTAAGGAGGTGATGCCCTATGACAACTAGCAAGATAACCAATAGATTAATACATGAAAAAAGTCCTTATCTACTTCAACACGCTTATAATCCAGTTGAATGGTTGCCTTGGTGTGAACAAGCATTTATGAAAGCAAAAGAAGAAGATAAACCAATTTTTTTAAGCATTGGGTATAGCACCTGTCACTGGTGTCATGTTATGGCGCATGAGTCGTTTGAAGATTCAGAGGTTGCTACCGTTCTTAACCGCGATTATGTCTGCATCAAAGTGGATCGAGAGGAACGCCCAGATATTGACGCCGTCTATATGACTGTCTGCCAAATGTTTACAGGCTCCGGCGGCTGGCCCCTTACGATTATTATGACGCCGGATCAAAAGCCGTTTTGGGCCGGAACCTATTTGCCCAAAAAAGAAATCTATGGCAGAATAGGACTTATGGAATTGCTGGAGGCCGTCAGTGATATGTGGGAAAGCGACCGAAATGCACTTCTTTCCAAGGGAGAACAGGCTACTTCCTTATTAAACAAGCAGCAAAAAGTCCAAGACAAAACGGCGGAACCCAGCAAAACGATCTTAATAAAAGCAGCCAGGCAATTTAAAAGCAATTATGATACGAAGTGGGGTGGATTTGGAGCTGCCCCTAAATTTCCAACTCCTCATAATCTTTTGTTTCTTTTACAATATTCCCTGCTAGAAAAAGACGATTCTGCATTGCAAATGGTTAGGCATACACTTACGCAAATGTTTCGTGGTGGCATCTACGACCATCTCGGCGGAGGTTTTTCCCGCTATTCCACTGATGAAAAATGGATTGTACCTCATTTTGAAAAAATGCTCTATGACAATGCCTTACTTGTCCTCGCTTATCTGGATGCATACCATTTTACCAACGATACGTTTTTTAGTATGGTTGCAAAACACACTCTGGATTATGCGACGCGTGAGCTGCTTGATGAAAACGGTGGGTTTTATTGCGGACAGGATGCTGACAGCGAAGGTGTTGAGGGAAAGTATTATGTATTTACTAAGAAAGAAGTTTACAATGTCTTGGGAGAAGAGGATGGAGCCGTTTTCTGCGATTGGTTTGGAATAACGGAACATGGAAATTTTGAAGGAAAGAATATTTTGAATTTGTTGGACAATCCCCGATATGCCGAGGCTGACCTTCGTATAAAAGAAATTTCTCATAAACTGTACACCTATCGTTTCAATCGTACCCGGCTGCATAAGGACGATAAGGTGCTTACTTCCTGGAACGCGCTTATGATTGCTGCTTTGGCCAAAGCTGGATGGCTGCTTGACAGTCCATCATATATCCAAACTGCCAAGAACGTGCACTCCTTTATAAAAACATCCCTGACAGATGAAAACGGAGAACTAAAGCTTCGCTGGCGCGAGGGTGAAGCTGCAAATGACGGACAGCTCGATGATTATGCATTTTATGCCTATTCCTTGCTGGAATTATATAAAGCTACGTATGAAGTAGAATATTTGCAGCAAGCGATCAGCACATCAGAACGAATGCTGGACAATTTTGGAGATGCAGTGCATGGTGG
Organism: uncultured bacterium; assembly: GCA_963519465.1. GTDB lineage: Bacteria > Bacillota > Clostridia > Lachnospirales > Lachnospiraceae > Lacrimispora. The sequence continues at coordinate 48,749 of CAUQMY010000012.1, read as the reverse complement.
CTTTTTTCTTTATTCAAAGAATAGTGAACAGCTAATCAACCGCCCGAAAGAAACTTATGACGGTGCGATTCCTTCTGGCAACTCAGTAGCAGCCATCGTACTAGAACAACTTTCAAAACTAACAGGAGAAATAAAGTGGCAGCAATTAAGCCACCACCAGCTTAGTTTTCTTATGAGTTCCATAGAAGATTACCCTGCGGGACACAGTATGGCTTTACTATCTGTCTCCCAAGCAGTTTATTCTTCTTCCGAGCTGGTTTGTGTAGCTGCAGAAGAAAACATTCCTCAGGAATTGACCATTTTTTTGAGAAGTGCCCCATTTGCCAACTTGACTGTACTTGTTAAAACCCTTAAAAACAAAGAGGACTTGGAAAAGGCCGCTCCCTTTACAGCGAGCTATCCGATTCCTGCAAACGGAACGGTCTATTATCTGTGTCATAACGGCGCTTGCTCTTCACCAACGGATAATCTTTCGTCCCTTTTTAATCACCTGTAATAAAAACCAGTACAAGCTACCAGCTAATCAGTAGTAAGCACAGTTAATTTAATCCGATTTGGTTAAAGATTGGCGCCCAACTATTTTGAACGTATGACACAGGATTCCCGGATCACCAGCTCCGGCTTTAGAATCCGTTTTACCCGGCTTTCCTCATCGGGAATTCCATTTATTCTTTCCAGAAGAAGTTCTGCTGCCATTGCCCCCAGCCGTTCCTGGGGGTGAGCAATGGTTGTCAGCTTCACCATTCCGTTTTCTGCAATAAAGGAATTGTCATAACCCGTAACGGAAATATCCTCCGGCACGGACAGACCTCTTTTTTCAAGGGTTTTTATGACCTCAAGAGCAATCTGGTCGTTGTAGCAGACGATTCCATCTATTTCCCTTCCCTCTTCCAGCAGATACTTTAAAATTTCCGACGGCTTGATGGTCCGGTCCTCCGTATGAAACCAGATGACCATATCCGGATCATAGGAAAAGCCGGACTCCTGCAATGCCTTCACATAGCCTTTATGGCGGTCTCTTCCCTGGATATCATCCGCCTTGAATATGCCTAGAATATGCTTATGACCAAGGTCAATCAAATACCGGGTGACCAGATACCCGCCCATACAGTCATCCATCAGTATATGAGGCTTCTGCTTCATCTGGGAATAGTACCCCTGGATAAATACATAAGGTATCTGATAGAAATCCAGCTTATCGTAAAGCCCTTTATGACCGCACATGATTTCGCTCTTGCTGGGCTCGATAATCAGACCGTCAATATCCTTTTCCAAAATTTCTTCCAGGCACTTGCTTTCCTTTAGCCTGCTGTTTCCGGTATTTTTAAGAATAATACTGTATCCCCCTGCCGTAAGCACGCTGTCGATTCCCTGAATCAGTCTGGGAAATATATAATCAGACAAATAAGTGGTAATGACCGCAATGTTGCCTGATCCTTTTTTCCCGCCTGCTTTTCTGGAAACAAAAGTTCCTCTGCCATGCTCTGCCTCAATAAATCCCTCTTGTTCCAGAATGGAAAGTGCCTTTCTTACCGTGTGGCGGCTTACGTGACAGGAGGCGGACAATTCATTTTCCGATGGCAGACGGTCTCCGGGTTTTCTTTTTCCTGAAATTATTTCCTGTTTCAGTTCTTCCATTAACACATAATACTTTGTTTTTCCGCTGTCCTCTGCCATATGAAACTCCTTATGATTTATTCTGTCCGTAATATGCATTCGGACCATGCTTGCGCATAAAATGCTTATCCTGCATGCATTGAGGTGCCGGAATTACCGAAGGATTCAGCAATTCAGTCATCAGATTCATCTTCGCGATCTCTTCCAGTACAACCGCATTATGAACCGCATTGACCGCATCCGTTCCCCAGGTAAAAGGACCGTGGTTCTTACAGAGAACGGCAGGAACATGCATGGGATTTTTCCCTACAAAGGTCTCTATGATCACCATTCCGGTGTTTTTCTCATACCCTTCTTCGATCTCGTCTTCTGTTAAATTTCTGGCACAGGGAATCTCCCCGTAAAAATAATCCGCATGAGTGGTTCCATAGCAGGGAAGCGCCCTTCCCGCCTGAGCCCAGGAGGTTGCCATAGGAGAATGGGTATGAACGATTCCGCCCACCGCTTCAAAAGCCTTATAAAGTTCTAAATGAGTGGCAGTATCTGAGGAGGGATTTAACTCTCCCTCTACTTTATTCCCCTGAAGATCCATAACTACCATATCTTCCGGCATAAGCTTTTCATAATCCACACCGCTGGGTTTTATGACAAAAAGACCTTTTTCCCGGTCAATTCCGCTGACATTTCCCCATGTATAAGTAATAAGTCCTCTTCGGGGCAGTTCCATATTTGCTTCATATACGACTTTTTTCAGTTCTTCCAGCATTTTTTGCCGCCTTTCCGCTCCTGTAATTATTTCAAGCTGTCTACCGCAGCACGTTCTATGGAAAGTCCCTTTTTATAACGATCCATAAAAGCTGCAAATCCTTTTTCATCTTCTGGGTCCGGTTCAAGAATGGTTCCTGTTTCTCCGGCAAATACTTTTTCTGCCAAATAGTGGTCCAAGGTTTCTCCCTCTTCCTTCTTTATCATATATGAGGCCAAAAGTGCAGCGCCCCAGGCTCCGCCTTCACCTGCTGTCTCCATAACGGCAACTGGAACATTCATGGCGGCTGCCATAATCTTCTGCCCTACATCCTTTGTTTTAAAGAGACCTCCATGACCCAAAAGCACATCCAGTTTGACCCCTTCCTCATACAGGATATCCATTCCCATCTTTAAGGCTCCCAAAGCAGTGTAAAGGTGAACCCGCATAAAGTTGGCAAGATTGAAACGGCTTTCCGGTGTCCGTACAAATAATGGCCTGCCTTCTTCAAAATGGGTTAAATGTTCTCCAGATAAATACCCATAGGAAAGCAGATTCCCTCCATCCTTATCTCCTTCCAAAGCCTTCTGGTACAGAGTGGAGAACAATGTGTTTTTATCCGTTTTCATTCCCATGGTTTGTGCAAATTCTTCAAAAAGAGAGACCCAGGCATTTAAATCAGAGGTACAGTTATTGCAATGGACCATGGCTACGGAATCTCCTGCGGGAGTCGTAACCAGATCGATCTCCGGATATACTTTTGACAATTCTTTTTCCAGAACAACCATGGCAAATACGCTGGTTCCTGCAGAAACATTTCCGGTTCTTCTTGCCACACTGTTGGTGGCTGTCATTCCTGTACCCGCATCGCCTTCCGGCGGACAGAATGGAATTCCTGCCTTTAAATTTCCGCTGATATCAAGAAGTTTTGCACCTTCTTCGGTCAGAACTCCTGCTGCTTCTCCTGCGGTCAGAACTTTTGGCATAATATCTTTAAATTTCCAGGGGTAATGTTCTCCCGCAACAAGTTCATCAAACTGTTCTACCATGCGCGCATAAAAGTCCTTTGTATTGCTGTCGATGGGGAACATTCCCGCACAGTCTCCGATTCCCAGCACCCGTTCTCCGGTAAGCTTCCAGTGAACGTAACCTTCCAGGGTTATGAGATAATCAATATCCGGTACATGCTCTTCCTTATTAAGGATTGCCTGATATAAGTGAGCAATACTCCATCTTTGAGGGATATGATAGGAAAACAACTCGGTCAGCTTCTCGGAAGCTTCCTCTGTCATGGTGTTTCTCCATGTTCGGAAAGGAACCAGTAATTCACCTTCCTTATCAAATGCCATATACCCATGCATCATGGCGGAAAAACCGATGGCTCCGATGGTTGTCAGCGTCTCCCCGTACTGATTCTTAACTTCTTCCGCCATCTTTCCGTAACTGTCCTGCACCCCTTTCCAGATATCAGCAATGGAATAGGTCCAGATACCATTTTCATACTGGTTTTCCCAATCATGACTGCCGGAAGCTATGGGGTTATGATCTTCATCTACTAATACTGCTTTAATTCTGGTGGAACCAAGTTCGATTCCCAGGGCGGTTTTCCCTTCCCGGATGGCCGATGCGATTTGTTGTTCCTTCATTTGAAACCCCTCCTTAAAAAATAGGCCCGCCCCTTTTTAAAGGGGCGAACCCCGTCATGTATTTAACGGAATACCACTGAATTCCACTTTAATTCATTTTTTAAATCCCTGATTGTTGTCTTTTCATCAATATATACGGCTTCAATTCCCATGGACTCAGCCCAGTCACCCATCTGCTCGGCGGTTAAGTCATAAGAGAATGCCGTATGATGAGCGCCTCCGGCTAATATCCAGCTTTCTGATCCGGTTGCTAAGTTTGGCTCCGGAGTCCAGAATGCAGTGGCTACAGGAAGCTTTGGCATTGGTTTTTCTGTCTTTTTGCAGTTTACGGTATTAATAATCAGCCGGAACCGGGTGCCTAAATCAATGAGTGATGTGGCAACTCCTCTTCCTTCTTTTGCAGTAAACACCAGACGGGCCGGATCTTCCCTGTTCCCCATTGACAGCGGGTTCACCTTAATGCCGATTTTACCTTCTGCAATACTGGGGCATACCTCCAGCATATGAGACTGAAGAATTCCTTCTTTTCCAGGAACCAGATTGTAGGTATAGTCTTCCATAAAGGAAGTACCCTTAGCATCTTTAACGCCCTCTGTCATGATCTTCATAAGCCGTACCATGGCTGCCGTCTTCCAGTCTCCTTCTCCTCCAAATCCATAGCCCTTCTCCATCAGACGCTGGATTGCAAGACCCGGAAGCTGCTTTAATGAACCAAGATCCCCGAAGTGAGTTACTATGGCCTGATAATCCTTATCAACCAGGAACCGTTCAAATCCCAGCTCAATCTGTGCCTGGGCAGCCACATGAGCCTTGAATTCCTGAGGATCTCTTCCTTCGGTCAAGATCTCATATCTGCTGTAATACTCTTCAACCAGAGCCGATACATCGCCTGCTGCCACGTCCTTCACATAATCTGCGATCTCATTCACAGGATAAGCATCGATCTCCCAACCAAATTTCATCTGGGCTTCCACCTTATCGCCTTCAGTCACCGCCACATTTCTCATATTGTCTGCAACACGAAGCACACGGATATGGCTGCTTTCCATGATTCCAACTGCGGTACGCATCCAGTCACCGATTCGTCTCTGGACATTTTCATCATCCCAGAAGCCTGCAATGACCTTTCTTACCATTCCCATTCTTGTAACCATGTGGCCAAATTCCCGGTCACCGTGGGCTGACTGGTTCTCATTCATGAAATCCATGTCAATGGAGTCGTAAGGAATCTCTCTGTTGAACTGGGTATGCAGATGAAGCAGAGGTTTTCTGTATTCCTGAAGTCCCAGTATCCAGGATTTTGCCGGTGAAAAGGTGTGCATCCAGGTAATCACCCCTGCACAGGTTTCATCGGCGTTGGCCTGATTAAACAACGCCCGAATGGAAGTATTGTCAATGAGTACTGGTTTCAGCACCACTGGGAAGGGCAGAATTCCGCAGGAATTAAGTCTTTCCGTAATGATTGCCGAATGCTCTGCTACGTTTCTTAAACACTCTTCTCCATAAAGATCCTGAGAACCGGTTGCAAACCAGAATTGATACTCTTTTTTTACCATGTTAATTCCCCCTCAATTTTTATTATTTTCCAAGACGAATGACATTCCAGGATGCTTTGTGCAGCGTACTTGTCATGATTCCGCCATCTATTGCAGACTGATTGGTTTGTTTTGGAGCTACCTTTTGGCTGAATGGTCCGTTTTCTGCCTTTAAGTCATCGCATTCCAAAACGATATGCTCTAAAACGCGGTATCCCTCGAAACTTCTTACATCTACCGTCATTTCTGCATCCTCTTTAATGCTCCGGTTTACTGCAAAAACAGTCACTTCGTCCTTTTCTTCATTATATACGGATACAGCCTCTACTGCGGTTACATCCTCATGAGTAGCGGTATCAAACTTTGGAGTGCTGATTACAGGCAAAAGAGCGGTACCACGTCCATATGTGGATGCATGCATAAATGGATAGAAAATAGTCTGCTTCCAGGCAGCTCCGCCGCCAGCTTCCGTCATGATCGGCGCAATAACATTAACAAGCTGTGCAAGACATGCCATCTTTACGCGATCTGCATGCTTTAACATCGTAATCAACATAAGACCTACCAAAAGAGCATCCTCAAAGTTGTAGATATCCTCTAACATTGGCGGTGCTACCTGCCATGGATGATTTTCTGTGATATCATTGTCGGCTGCATGAGAATGATACCATACGTTCCACTCATCAAAGCTGATCTTAATGTCTTTTTTGCCCCTCTTTTTCGCTTTCACATAATCACAGGTGGCAATGACTGTACGGATAAACTGGTCCATATCATCAGAGCAGGCAAGGAAATCCTCGGTATCGTTCTTCTGGTTGCCATAATACTGGTGCATGGAAACATAATCCACATAATCGTATGTATGCTGCAGAGTAACAGCCTCCCAATCAGGGAACGTAGGCATGGTCAGAGAGGAGCTACCACAGGATACCAGTTCAATAGAAGGATCAATCAGCTTCATGGCTCTTGCTGTTTCTTCTGCCAGACGTCCATACTCTTCCATGGTTTTATGCCCCAGCTGCCACGGTCCATCCATTTCATTTCCCAGACACCAGGTCTTGATGTTGTGAGGTTCCTTGTACCCATGGCTGATTCTCAAATCACTGTATTTGGTGTTTCCCGGGTGGTTGCAGTACTCTAAAATGTTGCATGCATCTGCAATTCCTCTGGTTCCCAAGTTCACCGCCATCATCACATCTGATCCTACATCTCTGGTCCATTTGGTGAATTCATTCAGTCCCACCTTATTTTCCTCAATGCTCTTCCATGCAAGTTCCAGACGTCTGGGGCGTTCACTTAACGGACCTACGCTGTCCTCCCAGTTAAAGCTTGATACAAAGTTGCCGCCGGGATACCGGATAATCGGAACATTTAATTCCCGGATCAAATCTTTCACATCGGCACGAAAGCCGTTGCCATCAGCAGTGGCATGTTCCGGAGAGTATATACCATCGTATACGGCACGGCCAAGGTGCTCGATAAAAGAGCCGTAGATCCTCTCATCGATTTCTGCAATGCGAAATTCCTTATCAATTACCATCTTTACTTTGCTGTATGCCATTTGTTATACCAACCTTTCTGTATTTGTTTCAATCATTTATTCGCCAAATGCCTTGCGGTAATCTTCCTGGAACTTTACAATTCCCTGATCGGTCAGAGGGTGCTTTGTCATCTGTACCAGCACGTTATATGGTACTGTTGCAATATCCGCTCCTGCCTTCGCACAGTCAATCACATGAATCGGATTGCGGATGCTGGCTGCAATGATCTCTGTCTCAATATCATGAATGGTAAATATCTCCATAATATCTTCAATCAAGTCAATTCCTGGCATGGAAATATCGTCAAGCCTTCCTAAGAACGGGGACACATAGGACGCACCGGCTCTCGCTGCCAAAAGCGCCTGCGCCGCAGAAAATACCAGTGTTACATTGGTTTTTATTCCTTCACTTGTCAGAACTTTTACAGCTTTAAGTCCTTCTGCGGTCATAGGAATCTTAACAACCATATTGGGGTGAATCCCAGCGATCTGGCGGCCTTCTTCTATCATACCTTCCGCATCTGCTGTAGTTGCTTTCACCTCTCCGCTGATGGGACCGTCTACAATCGAAGTTATCTCTTCAATCACCTGCTTAAAATCCCTTCCCTCTTTTGCAATCAACGAAGGATTGGTGGTAACGCCGCAGATAATTCCCATGTCATTGGCCTTTCTGATTTCCTCAATGTTCGCCGTGTCTACAAAAAATCTCATACGTTTCTACCTCCTGCTTTCTCCATAAGAATGATGGATTCATCCTCTTACTACCAATTTATAACTTGTACGCACCATTGCACAAGTTGTTTTTATTTATTTTAACATATTTAGAGTATTTTACATTAGAAACTGTTAGAAATTATTCTGAAATCAATTCCATTTCTCTATTGCATCTATATTTTTTGAATTGATGAGACATGCAGATTTTATGATTTTAACAATCATGAAGTAAGATTAGGGGTCAGGGAAATTACAGAAATTCATTGTCCGAAATGAAAATCCTGTTTTATGCTGTGCAAAATCTGATCCGCCAGAAAATGCCAAATCTGATGTTTCCCACATGTATTAAGCACAAAAAATCAGGTATTCTCACTTTATTTCTATGTTTTTTTCATATTTTTATTAGAAACAAGACACATTGCACAATTTTCTTTTTTGAATTTGTGAATGTTTGTTGACACTTTTTGATCATTTTCGGTTATATTATTATTTGTAACCCCCCCAATACATTATATAGTTTTTGCTACACCCCATAAGAAACGAAATACCTTCTCCGAAAAAAGACCAGCTACCCCAGCTGGTCTTTTTCATTGTCTATTTTTTTCCTTTTGTATTCCGACGTTCTTTTAAAATCCGTTCAAAAGCTTCATCATCACCTTCCGCTCTTAAACGACGCCTTCTCTCTTCTCTCCGAAGTTCACTTTCTCTGAATTCTTTTCTTCTCTTATATACTACAAGTCCTGCTCCTGCTCCACCGATCAGCAGAACCGCCGCTATTCCTGCTGCCACAAGTCCAAACTTTTTACCACCTGTGGTCTTGGTGTCCGAAGATGGTGTCTCTGTTTTTCCTTCTTCAGGCTTAGCTTCCGTCGTATTCTCTGTAGTTTCCTGGCTGGATTCAGCGGCACCGTTCTTAGCAATTAAGTACGCCTGTCCCACGTTCCTGTCGTTATAAGTATATTGAATGAGAGCAACTGCTCCTTTGGGACTGTCTTTTGGAAGTTCTGTTACCAGAGACTTGTCTGCATCAGAAAACTTCCCATCTTTAGGAAGAGTTATAAATTTATTCGGTTCCAACTCTAAATCGGAAGGCTTATAAGTGGTATCACCCACCGTAACCGGATCTTCTCCCCCAGTATAGCCGGTTTCATTTCCTTCTAAGGGGACATTCTGAAAACGGTCATATCCAAACTGCAGAAGATTCTTTCCATCGATAAAATACTGTTTTGGGCTTCCTTTCAGAATAACGGAAATAAGTCTTCTTCCGTCCTGTTCTGCATAAGTCACCAGAGTATTTCCTGCTTTAATTAAATATCCTGTTTTTCCTGCAACCGCTGCCGGAAAATAGAATTCACTGGCTGAATCCTTTGTTTTTACCAGACGGTGTTCATTATAAATGGTCAGACCTTCTGGATTGTTGGTAGTAGGAGGAATGTCATGACTTAAAGCAGAACTGATTTCCACCAGTTTCTTGTTGCTGTATGCTGCTTTTGCTATGATTGCCATATCATAAGCAGTAACATACTGGGTGTCTCCGTTAAGTCCTGATGGGTTATCAAAGTGACTTTCTGTACAGCCAAGTTCCTCAATTTTTTTATTCATCATTTTGACGAAGTCTTCTCTGCTTCCTGCTACATGTTCAGCCAACGCATTGGCAGCCTGATTACAGGAATGAAGAATCAGGGAATAGAGGCAGTCTTCTACAGAAAGCTTATCTCCATCTGTTACATTTAACTTATTGCCGCTTCCTGCTTCCACGTTATAGATTGAATCCTTGGAAAAAGTAACCATGTCATCTGGATTCGCATTCTCAAGTACAATAAGAGCAGTTAAGATCTTTGTAATACTGGCAGGGGGATATGCATTATGCATATTTTTGCCAAATATAACTGCTCCTGAATCTGCATCAATGACAATACCGGATTCTGCCTGAATATCCGTATCTGACGGCCAGTCCGGTTTTGCATATACAGTCATAAGAAATAGCTGGCTGATCAAAATGCAGCTCAGCAGTATTTTCAACTTACGTTTCACGTATTAATCCTCCGACATGAAACATGCCCTAAAACCGCACAAAGACAATTATACGGTTTTAGGGCACTATTTTACTTTGCGTAATCTGTTACTCTGGACTCCCGGATCACGTTGACTTTAATCTGTCCCGGATATTCTAAAGCTTCTTCAATCTTCTTTGAAATATCACGAGCCAAAAGTATCATACCATCGTCATTGATCTGTTCGGGAACTACCATAATCCGAACTTCACGTCCTGCCTGAATGGCAAAGGACTTGTCCACTCCCTTGAAGGAGTTGGTAATATCTTCTAACTGTTTTAATCTGTTTGTATATGTCTCCAGAGTCTCTCTTCTGGCTCCAGGTCTTGCTGCAGAAATAGTATCCGCTGCCTGGACGATGCAGGCAATAAGGCTCTGTGGTTCAACGTCACCATGATGGGATTCCACTGTATTCAACACGATTGCAGATTCTTTGTATTTTCTACAAAGCTCCACACCAAGCTGAATATGAGAACCTTCCATTTCATGGTCAACGGCTTTCCCGATGTCATGTAATAAACCAGCACGCTTGGCCATACGGATATCAAGACCGATCTCTCCGGCTAACAATCCGGATAACTGAGCTACCTCCATGGAATGCTTTAACGCATTCTGTCCGTAGCTTGTCCTGTATTTCAGTTTACCAAGCAGTCTGATGAGTTCTGGATGAAGACCGTGAATTCCCACTTCAAGAGCGGCGGCCTCTCCTTCTTCACGCATATTGGTTTCTACTTCTTTCTGTGCCTTTTCTACCATCTCCTCAATTCTGGCTGGATGAATTCGTCCATCCACAATGAGGCGTTCCAATGCAATTCTGGCCACTTCTCTACGAACCGGATCGAATCCGGACAATACAACTGCCTCCGGGGTATCATCAATAATGAGTTCCACACCCGTAAGGGTCTCTAACGTACGAATATTACGACCTTCTCTACCAATGATCCTGCCTTTCATCTCATCGTTAGGAAGCTGTACGACAGAAACTGTCGTCTCTGCCACATGGTCTGCAGCACATCGTTGAATGGCTGTAACCACATACTCTTTTGCCTTTTTATCGGCTTCTTCTTTTGCTTTGTTGTCAAGTTCCTTAATTAATTTCGCAGTGTCATGTTTTACATCATCTTCAACAGATTTTAAAAGATATTCTTTTGCCTGTTCGGAGGTAAGTCCAGAAATTTTTTCCAGTTCCTGAATGCCTTTTTCATACAGCGATTCCACTTCGGCATTTTTTTTATTCAGGGCATCCTCTCGAGTAGCAAGACCTGCTTCTCGTTTTTCCATCGTCTCAGACTTCTTGTCCAAGTTTTCTTCCTTGCTTAATACTCGTCTTTCATAACGTTGAAGCTCAGCTCTTCTTTCCCTGGTTTCCTTTTCCAGTTCATTCTTAGTCTTTAAAGACTCTTCTTTTGCCTCAAGGAGAGCTTCACGCTTCTTTGTCTCAGCGGCCTTTAACGCTTCATCTATTATTTCCCGGGACTTTTCTTCTGCAGAACCTATTTTACTTTCGTAGGTATTCTTACGATAAGAAATTGCAGCAGACCAGGCAATAAAAGCGACTATTACTGATGCCAAAATTACAACCAATACAGTCGTGAATACTGATACTGACACAGGAGCACCTCCTTATTAGTTTTTCATTGTACAACAATACAACACTTCAATTTTAAACTGTTTTATACATTATGTCAAGTATTTCGCCCCTGTTTCCGGTATACTTATACACATTTTCCCTATTGTCAGTCATCATCATAAATACCGCCTAAAATACGGCTTACAGCTTCATAAGAAAAACCTTTTCTAGCCAGTGCCGCGATCACTTTACTGCGCTCTTTTAGGTCCATTTCCTCCGGGTTTCGGCACTTTTTCCGGATATAAGCCTTGATCTGGGATTCTTCATCCACCGGCTGTTCTTCTAATATATCCCGGATCACCTCTTTGTCCAGTCCTTTTCTCTTCAGCTCGTACTGGATCTGCTTCTGGCTTTTCCTCCTGGAATTATACTCCACGTACCGACGGCCATAATTCTCATCATTGATAAACCGGTGCTCCTTCACAAAGCCAACGGCATAATCAACCGCTTCTTTGGGGTAACCCCCATCTTTTAATTTTCTAACAAGCTCCTGCTCCGTCTTATCCGATGATTTTAACAAAAATAAGACTCTCTCTCTGGCTCTCTTAAATAAAACCTCATGAAGAATCTCCTGGTAAGTCTCTTCGGAAAGCGGCTGTCCTTCCTCAATTTCGAATCTTTTTATTTCCCCTCTATAAAGAACAAGAGTAAAGTCCTCATCAAGAATGACTTTACTCCTGCGTTTATCGACGGGCACAATCTCAGTTACTAACATACATGCCCCTTATTCTATCTATCATTCTGTGGATTATCGAATCATCTGTAAAGAATTACGCCTTATCAGCGGCTTCCTTATTATCTTCCACTTTAATTCTTTTGCTTTCCTTTGCTCCGGTTCCGTCTGCTCCCTGAGGAGCTGCACTGCCTTCTGTGGACAGACCGTAGTTATCACGGACTTTATTCTCAATCTCTACGCAGATAGCAGGATTGTCCTGAAGATAGATCTTGGCATTCTCACGGCCCTGACCGATCTTTGCATTATTATAAGCAAACCATGCTCCGCTCTTCTCTACAATGTTCTCTTTTACTGCCAGATCCAGAACATCACCTTCCTTGGAAATTCCCTTTCCGAACATGATGTCGAATTCAGCTTCTTTAAATGGAGGTGCAATCTTATTCTTCACCACTTTTACCCGAACCCGGTTTCCTACCATATCTCCGCCTTGCTTCAAAGTCTCAATCTTACGAATATCCATACGGACAGAAGCGTAGAACTTTAAGGCACGGCCACCGGTGGTCGTCTCTGGGCTTCCGAACATAACACCAACCTTCTCACGAAGCTGGTTGATAAAGAGAACAATACAATTGGATTTGCTGATAACTGCAGTAAGCTTTCTCAATGCCTGGGACATAAGTCTTGCCTGAAGACCAACGTGGCTGTCACCCATATCTCCTTCGATCTCCGCCTTTGGAACCAGGGCTGCAACGGAGTCCACAATCACGATATCCACTGCTCCGGAACGAACCATGGTTTCTGTAATCTCCAGTGCCTGTTCGCCGTTATCCGGCTGGGATATGTAAAGATTATCAATATCTACTCCGATGTTCTTCGCATAAACAGGATCAAGAGCATGCTCCGCATCAATAAATCCTGCGATGCCTCCACGCTTTTGAACTTCTGCTATCACATGAAGAGCAACAGTAGTCTTACCACTGGACTCAGGTCCGTAAATCTCTACCACTCTTCCTTTTGGAATTCCGCCAAGGCCCAATGCGATATCCAGACTCAGCGCTCCCGTAGGAATGGTTTCCACGTTCATATTCGTTCCATTATCGCCCAGCTTCATGACGGAACCTTTTCCATATGCTTTCTCTATCTGTGTAAGGGCGGCATCAAGTGCTTTCAGCTTATCATCTTTATTCATATTATCCTCCAACACGAACAAACGTTCTTTTTCTAATTATAATAATAGTATACTTTATGGCAAATGTCAACCAGAAATTTAGACTTCTGAGACCAATGGACATCACACTCCCTGCCTGTCCGGCTATTAATCATACAAGTTACGGAAATTCCAGCGAAACGCCTGGCGATGAATGAAACGGAAGGCGAGATACCTTCTGACTGTAAGGCTACTATAACACAGGAAAAAGAAGTCTGCAAGTTTTTTTACAATCCGGACCGCTTAGAAAATAACTGCAGCGGTCCGGATTCTGATCCAAAATCAAATTACAGTAAAAGCCTCTCCACATCAAGAAGTCCCCAGCCCTGCTGGTTAATGGGAAGCCCTAAATCCACTGCCCTCTCCCGAAGCATCAGCTTTACATCCCGGTTGGTCATATAAGGATATTTTTGCAGAAGAAGTGCAACTGCCCCTGAAACCAGGGGCGTTGACATGGAAGTGCCGCTTTTGCTCTGGTATTCTCCTGGTTCATTGGAACAGCTCATGATTCCTGCGCCCGGAGCAATGATCTCCGGTTTACAGATGCATGCACCGGTAGGACCTCTGCCGGAGTAATCAATCATCCGATTTCCCATAACGTTGACTTCCTTATAGTCGTCAGAACAGCCCACAGTGATGACCTTCCTGCTGATTCCCGGAGTTGTAATGGTATTGGTCCCAGGCCCCATATTACCTGCCGCTACGCAGACAACCAAACCGTCATCCCAGGCTGAATTTACTCCCCGCACAAGGACAGAATTCTCTGTCATCCCTTTTCTTGAAAACGATCCAACAGAAATATTTACGATGCGGATCCCGTACCTCTCCTTATTATCACGTACCCATTTTAATCCAGCAAGCACATCGGATGCATATCCATTTCCTTTTTTATCCAGAACTTTAAGCATAATAATGTGACACTCCGGCGCAATGCCCATATACTTTCCATCAGAAGCATTTCCGCTTCCTCCAATAATTCCTGAAATGTGGGTCCCATGACCATTGTCGTCATAAGCATCCCGCCTGCGGTGTACGATATCTACAAAAGCTGCTACTCTATGTTCAAAATCCTCATGAAGATAAATTCCCGTATCAAGCACTGCAACTCCGACACCGCGCCCAGTAAGTCCCATGCGGTAAGCCGCTTCACAATGTATTGCCTCTCTTACATGATTCACAGTCCACTACCTGATTCCTTTTTTATTAAGATATTCCAAGTTGACTCCCATGGTTTCATTTCAGAGGCAAAATTTTCAACGGATGTATTTCTCCGCCAGAGTGATATTAAGAAAATCTTCAGAATCTATTCAAATAATATACAAACTTTTCCAAGGGGGGTGTGATATACTAATGACATAAGAAATGCACAATGTATAGCAATTATCCTTTTACCCTTTTTGAAATCCGAAAATCCTAAGAAAAATCCCCCCTGTGTCTTACGACACAGGGATTTTTCTGTTTTGAGATCAAAAAACAGGAAATGGCTTTCAAATAAACGGACATACCGTTACTTGAAAGCCATTTCCTGTTGCAGTGATTCTACTTCAATTAATATTTTACATTTTTAATACATCACAGAAATCAAAAGTTGCAAAATAATCTTTCGGTGTCTCAGCTCTGCGGATCATCTGGACATTTCCATCTTCTTTTAAAAGCAACTCCGCCGATCTTAATTTTCCATTATAATTGTATCCCATGGCATATCCATGAGCGCCTGTATCGTGGATGAACAGCATATCTCCCATAGCAATCTCTGGAAGCATCCGGTCAATGGCGAATTTATCGTTGTTTTCACAGAGGGAACCAACCACATCATACTTGTGGCTGCATACTTCATCTTCTTTTCCCATGACTGTAATGTGATGATATGCCCCATACATAGCAGGACGCATAAGATTCACGGCACAGGCATCCACACCGATATACTCTTTATGAGTATGCTTTTCGTGAATGGCCTCTGTCACAAGTCCGCCGTAAGGTCCCAGCATGAAACGGCCAAGTTCTGTATAAATAGCAACATCTCCCATTCCTGCAGGTATCAGAATCTCTTCATAAACCTTTCTTACGCCTTCACCAATTGCCATAATATCATTTGCTTCCTGCCCTGGGCGGTAAGGAATTCCGATTCCTCCGGATAAATTGATGAATTTGACTTCAGCGCCTGTTTCCTCCTTGAGTTTTACTGCAAGCTCAAAAAGTACCTTTGCAAGAAGAGGATAATATTCATTGGTCACCGTATTGCTGGCTAAGAATGCATGAATGCCAAATTTTTTGGCGCCTTTGCTTTTTAAGATCCGGTAAGCTTCAAAAATCTGCTCCGTGGTCATTCCGTATTTGGAATCCCCTGGGTTATCCATGATATCATTGCTGATCTTAAATACTCCGCCCGGATTGTAACGGCAGCTGATGGTCTCCGGAATGTACCCAATGGCTTTTTCCAGAAAATCGATATGAGTGATATCATCAAGGTTAATGATTCCCCCAATCTTATCTGCATACTGAAACTCTTCTGCCGGCGTATCATTGGAAGAAAACATAATATCAGAGCCGGAAAAGCCAATGGCATCAGACATCATAAGTTCTGTCATGGATGAGCAGTCTGCCCCGCAGCCATAATCCTTTAAAATGTTAAGGATAAACGGATTTGGTGTGGCTTTGACTGCAAAGTACTCCCGGTACCCTTTATTCCAGGAAAATGCCTGTTTTAATTTTTCTGCATTCTCCCTAATCCCCTTTTCATCATAAATATGAAAGGGAGTTGGATATTCTTTCACTATTTCACTTAATTTTTCCTTGGTAACAAATGGTTTCTTTTCCAAAGCTTTCCTCTCCTCTCGTAAGTTAAACTATGCAGAAAGAGCCTGTCTCCGGCACATCTGCTGGTAAGCTACATTGTACCGGGGATAGACTCTTTTGTCCACTCTTTTTTGTATAATTATTCAAAAAGCTTATAAAGTTCTTAATTTACATTTACAATACGCATGATATTGGTATGAGCTGCTGACTCATGCTTTCTAACCGGATTAACCACACCTGCAGTTACTACTACGGTGTCGTTTTCCTTAACAATTCCTTTTTCTTTTAACAGCTCGATAGAGGAATAGATCAGCACATCTGTAGATTCTGCACGTTTTGCATGGTATGGCTTAACGCCCCAGTATAACTGCATCTGGCGAAGTGCGGAAGAGCTTGGGGATAATCCGATGATCTGGCTTTCCGGTCTCCATTTGGATAACAGTCTTGCAGTAAAACCGCTGATACTTGGTGCTACAATCGCCTTAGCGCCTAAGTCACGGGCTGTTGCTACGGAAGAATAGCATACAGCATTGGATACGTTATGTTCATTGGCTGCAGAAACTCTGCGCTGGCGGAATGCATTGTAATCCAGATGCTTTTCTGTCTCTTCTACGATGGAAGCCATCATGGAAAGAGCTTCTACCGGATATTTACCCATAGCAGTCTCACCAGAAAGCATAACTGCATCAGTACCGTCATAAACAGCGTTTGCCACGTCAGTTACTTCGGCTCTTGTAGGACGAGGATTACGGATCATGGAATCCAGCATCTGAGTAGCTGTGATAACCGGTTTGCAGGCAACGTTACATTTCTCAATGATGCTCTTCTGAACAAATGGAACTTCCTGAGCAGGAATCTCAACACCCATATCGCCACGGGCAACCATGATTCCGTCACTTGCTTCGATGATATCATCAAGATTTTCAATACCTTCTGCATTCTCAATCTTAGCAATAACAGCCATGTTGGAGCCGTTTGCTGCCAGAATCTCTTTGATTTCCCTGATTGCATCTGCTGTACGAACAAAGGAAGCTGCTATGAAATCAAATCCCTGCTCGATACCAAACTGAATATCTAATTTATCTTTGTCAGTCAGTGCAGGAAGTTTGATTTTAACGTTAGGTACGTTAACGCCCTTTCTCTCTCCCAGTTCTCCACCGTTTACGATTCTGCAGACAATTTCCTTACCTTTTACTTCCTGAACTTCCAGTTCAATCAAACCGTCATCGATAAGAATGCGGTTTCCAGAAACTACATCCTTTGCAAGACCTTCATATGTGATATGGCCTTTGGAAGCATCACCGACAACCTCTTCGCTTGTTAAAGTATAGATATCACCTTCCTTTAACATAACCTTCTTGCCATCTTCTAAAACGCCGGTACGGATCTCCGGTCCTTTTGTATCAAGAAGTGCTGCGATCGGCAGATCCAGTTCTTCACGAACACCTTTTAACATATCAAGGCGAGCCTTTTGTTCTTCATAGTCACCATGTGAAAAGTTAAATCTGGCAATATCCATTCCATGCTCAGCCAGTGCTTTCATCATGTTGCGGTCATTAGTATTTGGTCCCATCGTGCAAATAATCTTAGTTTTCTTCATTGTTATCCTCCGTAGCTAATTGGTCGTATTGTCGGTTGTGGGGTGGTCCGACGTAACATGTTTGTGTGTATACAAATGCTCGGAACAGTATTCAAAACTGCCTTCACATTTTGAACAATAACGGAAATCCAGGTCTGGAGAATCCTTTTCGGTACGTCCGCAAACAGCGCACTTATGATGGCTTCCGCCCTGGGGCATGATTTTCATCTGTTTTTGAAAATTATGCTTTCTTTTGATCTCTTTCGGATTAAACCGGCTTAAATTCCGGGTCAAAAGGAAAAAGAGGATAAAGTTAAATAGAGACATAAATATTGTGACTCTGGTCGCCATGTTGCCGGTAATAAACCCATAAAGGAAATACAACCCATTGAAGATGGCCAGCCATTTGGCTTTCACCGGAATCACGAAAAACAGTAGGAATTCCAGATCCGGAAACGTCGCAGCAAAAGCAAAGAACAGGGAATAATTAAGAAATTCCGTTGTTAAATATACTGTCTTTCCCATAAAAATGTAGACAACCAGCGCTGCCGCTACATGACCGATGACTCCCATAAAGAAATAAACATTAAAGCGGAACGCTCCCCAGATTCTCTCCAGATTCTGTCCCAGCATATAATACAGATACATGCTGATTAAACTAAACAAGAGATTGGTACTGCCTGGCGGATAGATCATAAAAGTCACGATCCTCCATACCTGGCCTCTAAGAATCATTCCTGCGTCAAGGGATAGATACTGCCAATAAAATCCTGGTGCAAAAAGCTCCATAAGAAGTCCTACACCGTACATTCCGATGATGTAATACATCAGATTTGAAATCGCATATTTTCTGAATTTGCGTTCCAGATTATAAAAAAATTTCATGCTTCCTTCCTTTTCCTAAGATTAAAACAGATCTTTTTTTGAAAAAATCCACGCGACTATCAGTGTCAGGGCAAGTGTAAATCCTAATACAATCACAAACCCGTAAGGGCTGTTGGCAAACGGCATACCCTGGGAATTAACATTCATTCCATAAAAACTTGCCACCATGGTGGGGATGGACATAACGATCGTAATAGTTGCCAGAAACTTCATTACAATATTTAAGTTATTGGAAATTACAGAAGCAAACGCATCCATGGTTCCGCTTAAAATGCCGCTGTAGATATTAGCCATCTCGATAGCCTGCTTGTTCTCAACGATAACGTCTTCCAAAAGCTCCGTATCTTCCGGATACTTTTTGATTTTTTCATTGCGCATGAGTTTTTCAAGCACCATCTCATTAGACCTTAATGATGTAGTAAAGTACACAAGGCTCTTTTCCAGTTCCAAAAGCTCAATAAGCTCCCGGTTTTTTGTCGACTTGTGGAGCTTTTCTTCAATCACTCCGCTCTTTTTATCGATGACTCTTAAATATTGCAGATAAAGTGATGCATTCTTATACAGAATCTGCAGAATAAAACGGGTTTTCATATACGTATGGAAATCCCTGACCCGGCCGTCCATAAACGCATTCAGTACCGTGGTATCTTCCAGGCAGACCGTAATAATAGCCTCATCCGTCGTTATTATGCCCATAGGTATGGTTACATACCAGTCTTTGTCGTTTCGTTCCTCAATGGTGGGAACATCCACCAGAATCAGTGTGTAATGATCCTCTGTCTGGATACGGGAACGCTCTTCCTCATCAAGAGGTGCTCTTAAATCATCCGGATCGATCTTATAGGTATTTGCGATCTCCAGAATCTCCGTAGCGGTGGGGTTTGTAAGCGCTACCCAGGAACCTGGAGAAAGCTCATCTTTTTGTTGAATCAGACCGTCCTCTGTTTTATAAATCTGTATCATAGCGTTTCCCCCTTCCACTGAAAAATTATAATGAATCCCTTGGCGGACTTTGACTTATACATTATAAAATCCCCAACCATTTTTGTCAAACAAAATGAAACCGGATTTTGTGAACTTAAACAAATTTTGCTAGATTTAACATTAATTTAGCATGTTATGACAATTGTATTATTTCTTATTTTATGTTAAACTGATGTTCGGTGAGCCAGCAACTTACTTTTACACAAAAGGAGGCAGGGGTTAACCCCGCACATATGATTACATACAACACATTAGGAATCGATATCGGTTCTACTACTGTTAAAATCGCGATATTAAACGAGAAAAATGAACTATTATTCTCTGATTATGAACGGCATTTTGCAAACATACAGGAAACACTGGCAGGTCTTTTAAGAAAGGCCTATGATAAACTTGGCCCTATGGATTTACGTCCGGGCATTACAGGTTCCGGCGGTCTGACTTTATCAAAGCATTTAAAGGTGCCCTTTGTTCAGGAAGTTGTGGCAGTTGCCACTTCTCTTAAGGATTATGCCCCACATACCGACGTGGCAATCGAACTTGGCGGAGAAGATGCAAAAATTATTTACTTCACCGGCGGCATTGACCAGCGTATGAACGGCATCTGTGCCGGCGGAACCGGTTCTTTCATCGACCAGATGGCGGCGCTTTTACAAACCGACGCTTCCGGTCTTAACGAATATGCGGCCAACTATAAGGCCATTTATCCAATTGCTGCCCGTTGCGGCGTTTTTGCCAAAACGGACATTCAGCCACTCATCAACGAAGGGGCTACCAGAGAAGATCTTGCGGCTTCTATCTTTCAGGCAGTTGTAAACCAAACCATCAGTGGGCTGGCTTGCGGAAAGCCCATCAGAGGCCACGTAGCCTTCCTGGGAGGCCCTTTGCATTTCCTTCCGGAACTAAAAAAAGCCTTTATCCGTACCCTTCATTTATCTGATGATGAGATCATTGCACCGGAACATTCCCATCTCTTTGCTGCCATCGGTGCGGCAATGAATGCAGTGGAATCCTCAGAAGGAACCATCTCTTTAGAGGAAATGATTTCCCGTTTATCCTCCGGAATCCAGATGGAATTCGAAGTAAAGCGTATGGAACCTCTGTTTGAAAATCAGGCAGATTTTGATGAATTCATCACCCGTCACAGCAAACACAACGTGAAAAAGGGTGATTTATCTTCCTACCACGGAAAGTGCTTTTTAGGCATTGATGCAGGCTCTACCACCACCAAAGTTGCCCTTGTAGGCGAAGATGGAACCCTGCTGTATAAATTCTACAGCAGCAACAACGGAAGCCCTCTGGCTACAGCCACCCGGGCAATGAAAGAGATCAAAGAACAGCTTACCGAGGACAGTGAGATCGTATGGTCTTGTTCCACCGGATACGGAGAAGCTTTATTAAAAGCAGCCTATCTTCTTGATGAAGGAGAAGTGGAGACGATCTCCCACTATTATGCAGCAGCCTTTTTTGAACCAGAGGTAGACTGTATTCTGGACATTGGCGGCCAGGATATGAAGTGTATACGCATCAAAAACGGTACCGTTGACAGCGTTCAGTTAAACGAAGCCTGTTCTGCTGGCTGCGGCTCCTTTATCGAAACCTTTGCCAATTCCTTAAATTATAAGGTAGAGGATTTCGCTACGGAAGCGGTTTTTGCAAACAATCCAACAGATCTTGGAACAAGATGTACCGTATTTATGAATTCCAATGTAAAACAGGCCCAAAAGGAAGGGGCACCGGTTTCCGACATTTCTGCCGGTCTTGCCTATTCCGTTATTAAGAATGCCTTATTTAAAGTTATTAAAATCACGACTGCATCTGATTTAGGTCAGCATGTGGTGGTTCAGGGCGGTACTTTTTATAATAATGCCGTACTTAGAAGTTTTGAAAAAATCTCCGGTTGCCAGGCAGTCCGGCCAGACATTGCAGGCATCATGGGTGCTTTCGGTGCGGCACTGATTGCACGGGAACGCTATGAAGAGTCCGCGAAGACCACGATGTTAAGCCTTGATGAAATTTTAAATCTCCACTATGAGACTTCCATGGCCCGATGCAAAAAATGCACCAATAACTGCGTTCTTACGGTAAACCGTTTTGACGGTGGACGCAAATTTATTTCAGGCAACCGCTGTGAGCGGGGTCTTGGAAAAGAAAAATCCTCCAGTGATGTTCCAAATCTTTTTGATTACAAATATCACCGTATGTTCGATTATGAGCCTTTGGAGGAAGCCGTTGCAAAGCGGGGCACCATCGGCATACCGAGGGTTTTGAACCTTTATGAGAACTTCCCATTCTGGGCTGTTTTCTTTAAAGCTTTAAAATTCCGCACAGTCCTCTCCCCCCAGTCCACCAGAAAGATCTATGAACTGGGTATTGAATCCATTCCCAGCGAATCCGAATGCTATCCAGCTAAGATTGCCCACGGTCACGTAGAATGGCTCATCAGAGAAGGGATTAAAACTATTTTTTATCCCTGCATTCCTTATGAACGAAATGAAACACCTGATGCAGGAAACCATTTTAACTGTCCGATCGTCACATCTTACCCGGAAAATATTAAGAATAACGTGGAAGGGATTCAGACAGAAAATGTACGGTTTTTAAACCCGTTTATGGCATTTACCAACGAAGAGGTATTAACCTCCCGTCTGGTTGAAGTATTTAAAAACGAATTTAAAATCCCTGCGTCAGAAGTTGCCGCTGCGGCTCATGCCGCCTGGGAAGAGCTTATGGCTTCCCGTGCCGACATGGAGAAAAAGGGAGAAGAAACCTTATTATGGCTTAAGGAAAACGACCGTCATGGTATCGTACTGGCGGGACGTCCTTACCACGTTGATCCGGAGATCAACCACGGCATTCCGGAACTCATTACCTCATTCGGTTTTGCAGTTCTTACGGAGGACTCCGTCTCCCATCTTGCAGAAATCGAACGGCCTATGGTGGTTACAGACCAGTGGATGTATCATACTAGACTCTACCAGGCAGCCACTCTGGTGAAGCAGGAGCGGAATTTGGATTTAATCCAGCTCACTTCCTTTGGCTGTGGTCTGGATGCCGTAACAGCAGACCAGGTTAATGATATCCTTACCGGATCAGGTAAGATTTATACGGTTTTAAAAATCGACGAAGTTAACAACTTAGGAGCGGCAAGAATCCGTATTCGGTCCCTGATTGCAGCACTGAAAGTGCGCGACAAAGAGCATTTTGAGCAGAACGTCGTATCAAGCGCTTATCACAGAGTGACGTTTACCAAAGAGATGAAACAGGATTATACCATTCTCTGCCCACAGATGTCACCCATTCATTTTGACTTAATTGAACCGGCGATCCGTACCTTTGGCTACAAGATCGAGGTATTGCAGAATGATAACCGTTCCGCTGTTGATACGGGACTGAAATATGTTAACAATGACGCATGTTACCCCTCTCTGATCGTCGTAGGCCAGATTATGGATGCTCTCCTATCCGGCAAATACGATTTAGACCACACCGCGGTGTTCATGAGTCAGACCGGAGGCGGCTGTCGTGCTTCCAACTATATCGGATTCATAAGAAGGGCTCTTGACCGGTCCGGTATGAGCCAGGTTCCTGTAATCTCGGTCAATGCCAACAACATGGAGACCAATCCGGGCTTTAACATTACACTTCCCATGCTGACGAAAGCAATGCAGGCAGTCGTTTACGGCGATGTATTTATGAGAGTGTTATATGCGACCCGCCCATATGAAAAGATTCCCGGCGCTGCCAATTCCCTTCATGAGAAATGGAAACAACGCTGCATAGAATCTTTATCAAAAAAATCACCTGACATGATGACATTTTCCCGTAATATCAGGGGAATCATCAAAGATTTTGACAACCTGGAGCGCAACGCCATACAGAAGCCAAAAGTCGGCGTTGTAGGTGAGATCCTGGTTAAGTTCTCCCCATTGGCGAACAACCATATCGTAGAGCTTTTAGAAGCAGAAGGTGCGGAAGCAGTTATGCCGGATCTGATGGATTTCCTTTTGTACTGCTTCTATAACAATAACTTTAAAGCAGAACATCTCGGTGGAAAGAAGAAAACTGCCACCCTGTCCAACATGGGAATCTCCCTGCTTGAGTTCTTCCGAAAAGCAGCAAAGAGGGAGCTGACAAAGAGCAAGCACTTCACTGCTCCTTCTCATATTGGGAATTTAGCAGATATGGCCAAGGATTTCGTTTCCATCGGAAATCAGACAGGAGAAGGCTGGTTCTTAACCGGAGAAATGCTGGAGCTTATTCATACCGGCACCAATAACATCGTCTGCACTCAGCCTTTTGGCTGCCTTCCTAACCACATCGTCGGTAAGGGAGTTATCAAGGAACTTCGGAAAGCTTATCCGGATTCCAATATCATCGCTGTGGACTATGACCCTGGTGCAAGCGAGGTAAACCAGTTAAATCGTATTAAACTGATGCTGTCAACGGCACAGAAAAATATGCAAAAAGACCAGACTTCCACGCAAGGCAGTCATTGAAGAACTAATATATAAAAGAGAGATCGAAAAGAAGCAGCATAATTCTTTTCGGTCTCTTTTATTTTGAAGAATGATTCATCTGAAACAGTCACTATTAGTTAACATAACTAATTATTTTATTTTTTTCAAAAAAGGGATTGAAGTGTAAAAAACACTTGATAAAATAGAGATAACGGTACCGGAATAAAAATAAAAAAGGAGTAATTTTCATGAATGAATTAACTTTAATACCCGTTGGCAGAATTATAACCTGCAACGGACTCAAAACAATCCAGCTTGAGAAATCCTATCATCCGGCACTTACTGCTTTGGAGGGCTTCAGCCACGTAAATATTTTATGGTGGTTTGATGGTTGCGACAATTCAGAGGATCGCGGTTCCTTTAGGGAGAACTCCCCTTATAAGACTTCTCCTCCTGTTATGGGCACTTTTGCTACCCGTTCTCCAAAACGTCCCAATCCGATTGCCTTATCCGCGGCAGAAATCATTTCTATTAATATAGAAGAAGGAACCATAGCTCTTGCCTATATCGATGCAGAAGACAACAGTCCTGTCCTTGATCTAAAGCCCTATACCCCAAGTCTGGACCGCATTGAGAATCCGCGGTTACCAGATTGGTGCAGCCACTGGCCAAAAAGTTTGGAAGAAGCCGGAGACTTTCCATGGGAAAATGAATTTAATTTTAGTCTTTAAATAATATCTTGCGGAGAGAGCAGCCTCTCTCCGCTTTCTATCTGATCGCAAGAACCGATCCCAGGCACCGGTTTTGCACTGCGTTTTTAAGTTCAAAGCTGTAATTATGCATATCCATCTTCAAATAATATCCCAGTTCCTCATTTCCCCCGAATAAAAAGGTCATTAGCTCATCCACTCCCTTTTGTAAATTCAATTCCAGTGATTCTTGGGTACTCTCATTTACATATTTTATCACCCGCTCCTGTTCCTTTTTCGCATATCCCTGAATATCCACATGCTTTCCTGCAATCCTGCACCCTAAAAGGTTCCTCACTGCTATAGTCGCGATATTTATAATAAGGTCGTCATAATCCTCAGAATAAGCCCTTAAAACGTGCAAGACATATTCCTCCGGTAGCACCTTTAAAAACATCTGCTCCAAATGCACACAATATACATAAACACGAACTGCGTCTGCCCCGCATAAGGATTCCATTGGAGTAAGTACCGGATAATCCAGAGTCAGAATATGGTTCTGAGGGTTAAAACGAGGATCATAATAAAGGAAAAAGGCTGGAATTCCTTTCACAAAGGTTTCATAATAACACCGGTTCCCAAAAAATCTAAAGTCCTGTATCAGGGTATTGAACTGTCTCTGTGTATCTTTCACTTTCTGAAGAACTATGCCATATCCCAGACTATAAACTGTTTTAGCATCTGTTGTATTACCTTTTAATAGAAGTTCCTGTCCATCTGACCGATGATTTTCATATTCCTGGATACAATACAAGACCGCTTCCATAAGCTGCTGTGCTTTTTCATAAGTAATGGAAGTACTCTCCTTTGACGTATATTTATCCGCCAGTTCTGCAACCACAGACAGCAACTCTTCTGTTTTAAAATTCATCTTCCTCCTCCTCATCAGAAGACAATCCGTAACGGGCATTCCTGGCGAGCCTCTCAAGCCCTGTATCTTCAAGATGATCCAATGACCCCTGGCACGGCCCATCAAAAAGCTCCTTCATGGCTTCAATAAGTTCATCATCGGTAAATTCGTCTAAGGACTCATTCTTATAAAAATAAAAAATTTCCTGTAAACGTCCCAGGGTTTCTACATAATTATCCTGATAAATATATGGAGAGTCGCAAAACGCAAAAATAAGTTTCGGCAGAACCCCCTCTCCAAATTCTACCCTCTGCTGCTTCTTCAGTACTTCCCTTCTCTCTGCTAATAGCAGGGAAGTTTCCTCCTCATTTAAAACCAGTCCAAATTTCTGGGTATAATCATTTGCTGCCTTTACAGCAGTTACCTGTTTATTATCATCTGTGATTGAAATCCACGTTTCCCCATCCATATAAACACTCCTTTCCTTTTGTGAATACAAAGTTTACGCCTTTCATGTCAGAATTACAAGTCTTGAAAAAAAGTCATTTTTGTGGTAATATATATAGTAAGAAAGGCAGGTTTTCCTGTCTTTTTTTCTTTTATTTTCCAATTTCTCTTATAAAACACAGTTCTTTTAATACACTCTTTTCCCCGTAAAATGGACTTTTTCTCAAACTTCACTACTCCTGCTCATTACCAGTATTCGGAAATATTACAAAAGTATTAAATTTTATCACATTTCTTACGCATTCTTACGCCTTCTTTACATGGCTTGACCTTGGACCTACTCCATGGTTTAAAGTCACACCATCAGCGGAAATCGCTGGGCAAACAAAAACAGGAGTTATGGAAGGAGATTGAAAATGAGAAAACAGAAACTGAAATGGATTGTTCCCTGCGCGGCTGCGCTTTTTACCATAGGTGCCTCAATGACATCGTTTGCAGCTCAGGGCTGGACCGAGGAAAACAATTCTTGGGTGTACTACGATAGCAATGGAGATCAGGCAACCGAATCTTGGAAAAAATCCGGGGATAACTGGTTTTACTTAGATTCCGACGGACAGATGGAAACCGGCACTCTTATCGAATCTGATGATAATTACTATTATGTGAATTCCGTAGGTGCGATGGTAACCAATGAATGGCGTGAGATTACTGTTGATGACAGTGATGACGAAGATGGTCAGGATACATTCTGGTATTACTTTGGAAGCAACGGAAAAGCCTATAAGTCAAGTAATTCCGGAAAGACTTCTTTCAAATCCATCAAGATTGCAAACGGCGAAACTCATGATTACGCTTTCGATACTGATGGCAAGATGCTCTATGGCTGGGTAAATGAAGATGCTACCCGTGTAACCGGCGATGATGCATGGAAAGAAGGAACTTATTACTTAGGAACTGCTACTGACGGCGCTAAGACAAGCGGTGCTTGGAAATTAATAGAAGTAGTTGATGACGACAACACCAAAGACAACTTCGACGGTAACTACTGGTTCTACTTCGGTAACAACGGAAAGAAACTGACAGATACCTCTAAAACCATCAACGGACGTAAATACCGGTTCAACGAATACGGTGCTGCTGAATCCGAATGGTATGAAAATGCATCTGCTTCTACAGCAAGCAATGGCAACCAGTATTACAATCTTCCAGAACAGTCCTGGCTGGCAAAAGGCTGGTTTAAGACAGTTCCAAGTGAAACTGTAGATCAGGAAGCTAATGAAAATGGCGATGAGTACTGGTTCTATGCTAACACCAGCGGAGACCTGGTGACAAGCCAGATCAAATCCATCAATGGCTTAAGATATGCCTTCAATGAAAAGGGTGAAATGCTTGATGGACTTTACAAGCTGACCTTTGATTCCAACAAAAATATCGAAACCTATGTTGAGATCGAGACAGAGGACGAATTCCCAACCGCAGATGATACCGCTTCCGTTTACTATTTCGGAAACTCTCCAAAAGAGGGCGCTATGACTACCGGTAAGACCACTATTGACCTTGATGGCGAAAAATACACCTATAACTTCCGTAAATCCGGAAGCAACAAGGGTGCTGGCTACAACGGCATCACTGATGACAGCGTTTACATTCAGGGCCGTATGTTAAAGGCAGACAGCGATGAGAAATACAAAGTTGTTGAATTTGACGGCAAAGAATATTTAGTAGGAACCTCCGGCAAGCTTGCAAAGAGCAAGACCAACATCAAAGACGGAGATGAGAAATACTACAAGACCAACAGTGACGGAACCATCAAAGAATCCGGATACGAAAAATTAAAATAATGAAAAAGGGTTGCTGTTACAGAAAAACACTGTAACAGCAGCCTATATCATAAAATAACATTAACATCACAATTCATATCATAGTACACTAGCATTACAATACACAAACAAATTAATGCACTAGCTTTACAATATATAAACATATTAATATACTAACATCACAATACAAAAACATATTAATGCACTAACATCACAATACACAAACAAATTAATGCACTAACATCACAATACAAAAACATATTAATGCACTAACATCACAATACAAAAATATATTAATGCACTAACATCACAATATAAAAACATATTAATGCACTAACATCATAATACAATACAACACAAAATGAGCTTTGAAAATGGTTTAAAACCATTCAAGGCTCATTTTGCGTACTTTGACAGTCCTTTATTTTCAGGATTTTTTCACCTCCTCACCAACAACTTGCGCACTTATTTCACAAGTGCTATGATAAAAAGAAAAATGTGGGAGGGAACACATGAAACAGGCATACTTGTTTGTTCATTTTAAAGAAAAAGAAACCCCTGACGGAGAACAGGTTTATTTTGCGTTGAGCAAAGATGGATTCCACTGGGAAAAGATAAACGATGGCAATCCAATTCTTACCAGTAATATAGGAGAACAGGGTGTCCGGGACTTTACCATCTGCCGGACAGCAGAAGGAACCTATTACATACTAGCTACAGATTTAAGCCTTGCAAGAAATTTTAAAACCAAATACAAAGGCAGTTGGAAAGAAGTAAGCAGAAATGGAAGCAAGACACTGGTGCTATGGCAGTCTACGGATCTGGTTCACTGGTCCAGCCCCCGTATGATTCGTTTTGGGGAAGAACCTTTTGGATGCGTATGGGCACCTGATATTATAATGGATGAAAAAGAAGGAGATTATCTCATACACTGGTCCTCTTCTCACCCATCTAATGATTACGGACCTAAGAAAATTTACTACGTCAGAACCAGAGATTTTGAACATTTTACGGAACCTGCCGTTCTCTATCAGAAAGAAGGAAGCGACATCATCGATTCTGCCATGTATCAGGAAGATGGCCGTTATTATCTTTTTGTTAAATGCGAGCATAATCCGTCCACGATCCTGCTTCTGGGATCAGACTGTATCACTGGACCTTTTGAACTGGTTCCTGCCTTTTTGGAAGAGATGGCAAAGCTGGAACAGGGACAGTATGAAGCCCCTACTGCGTTTCAAACAGAGGACGGACGCTGGTGCCTGTTTTTGGATTATTATGGAACTGTTAAGGAAAAACAGGGATATGTACCATTTATCTCCGATCAATTATCCACAGGGCAGTTTATCCGTTCTGATGAATCTTTTTCTTTTCCTTATGGATTCAAGCACGGAACCGTGCTTACACTCAGCGAATCGGAGTATGAACAGCTGAAAAACGCTGATTTTTAAAAGAAAAAATTGGCATAATAATTCGGCCCAAACCGTTTACAATAATAGACGTAACAATCAATGAAGGAGGGTTTATCTATGTTAGTAAACGGAAAAAACGAATGTATCCAATGTTCTATCGGCAACTGTGAGTATCATGCAAAAAGTGAAGACTACTGTACTTTGGACAAGATCAAAGTAGGAACTCATGAACAGAATCCTACACAAAAAGAGTGCACAGATTGTGAGTCTTTCAAAAACCAGGCATAAGCAGCCAAATCTAATTTCCTCCTAAAATACTGCGCAGTGAAAGCTGCGCAGTATTTTAATTATATGAGGGTGTTCCTAAAGTATATTCAACTTCATTCATTTAGAATGAAAATTACTTTGGGAACACCCTCATATAATTATTTATTAGTAAAGCGGATATTTTTCACAGATCTTTGTGACTTCGTTTCTGATGTAATCAGCTTTATTTTCAAAATCCGTAGCTGTCAGCCAAATGCATTCTGCAATTTTATCCATGTCTTCTTCCTTTAAACCTCTGGAAGTAACAGCTGGAGTTCCTATACGTACACCAGAGGTCACAAACGGGCTTCTCGGATCGTTAGGTACTGCATTCTTATTTAAGGTAAGGTAAACCTCATCACAGCGGTTCTGAAGCTCCTTGCCAGTTACTTCCATTCCTCTTAAATCAATCAGCATCAGATGATTATCGGTTCCATCTGTTAAAATATGGAATCCCTGCTTAACAAGTGCTGCAGCAAGCGCTTTCGCATTCTTTACTACCTGCTCCTGATAGGTTTTGAACTCAGGCTTTAATGCTTCACCAAAGCAAACTGCTTTGCCTGCGATCACATGCTCCAGAGGACCGCCCTGTGTTCCTGGGAAAATAGCTTTATTGAAGTTAAACTTGTCAGCTGCTTCCTGGTTTGCCAGGATCATTCCGCCTCTTGGTCCGCGGAGAGTCTTATGAGTTGTAGTGGTCACTACATCCGCATATGGGATTGGGCTTTCATGAAGTCCTGCTGCAACCAGACCTGCAATGTGGGCCATATCTACCATTAAGTACGCAGATACTTTGTCTGCAACCTCACGGAATCTCTTAAAATCAATGGCTCTTCCGTATGCACTTGCACCAGCCACAATCAGCTTGGGCTTGTGCTCAATGGCAAGACGCTCCATCTCATCATAATCCAGAAATCCTTGATCATTCACTCCATAAGGTACAATATTAAAATACAAACCGGAAAAGTTTACAGGGCTTCCATGGGTCAGATGACCGCCATGGTTTAAATTCATACCCATAACCGTATCGCCTGGCTGTAACATAGCAAGGAAGACTGCCATATTGGCCTGTGCACCGGAATGAGGCTGAACGTTGGCATAATCACAGCCAAACAGTTCTTTCGCACGTTCAATGGCGATGGTTTCTACAACATCCACTTCTTCACAACCGCCATAATAACGCTTTCCTGGATAACCCTCTGCATATTTATTTGTAAGTACGGTGCCCATTGCCATCATTACCGGTTCTGAAACAATATTCTCCGATGCGATCAGCTCTAAGTTCCTTCTCTGGCGCGCGCACTCTTTTTCAATTGCTTCTCCAACTTCCTTATCATAGCCGGTAATAAACTTCATTACTTCATTTACCATGTCCATTCCCTCACTTTTCCTTTTGAAATCTGCGACTTTTGTATTTTGGTCGATTATATAGCTACTTCTTTATTATGTCAAGGCTTTCTGTCATTCCTTTGAAATCTTATAATTCTTTATAATGATCTGCAAAGACTTATTTCCGTTGTATTCGTTCACGGAAGGATAATAGATTACGTCCAGTTTTCGGCTGTTCCCCAATTCCTCCATAAAGGAGTCTCCGTTTGCAAAAAGCAGAGCGTCCATTGGCATTCCTTTTTCTGTTGCAAGGGAGAATTTTACTGCATTTCTATTCTTTCCAAGCACCCTGACACTTCGTATGGATAAACTTTTTTGGGCAAACAATGGCTTTTCATTTCCCTGTCCAAAAGGTTCCAATAAATCCAGTTCTTCAATCAGCGGTTCGCTTATGTAATCCAGAGGCATGGGAACGTCGATCCAAACTTTGCGTATGAAATCTTCTTCTCCAAGAGCGGCCTGTTCATTCAGACATCTTCGGAATTCTTCCACATTCTGTTTTTTCAGGGACAGCCCTGCTGCCATGGGGTGACCTCCGAATTTTAAAAGCAGATCCTTTACCGCCACTAATGCATCAAACATATGATAAGTCTCAATGGAACGACCGGAGCCTTTCACATTCTCCTCCCCATCAGTCAGCGCAAAAGCCGGTTTCTGAAAATGTTCCCGGAGCCTTCCGGCAATGATTCCTGCCAGTGATTCATGACAATCCGGCAAATATACCACCAGTACTTTATCTTCCTTGTAAAGTTCCTCTACCTGTTCAATGGCTTCTTCCGTTCCCTGCTTTGTCATGGTCTTGCGCTGATCATTGAGATCCTTCAATTCCAGCGCCATACGGTCCGCCTCTTCCTCGTCCTCGCTAAGAAGCAGGGAAAGGGCCAGTTTGGCTGTATGAAGGCGTCCTCCCGCATTTAAGCAGGGACCGATTACAAACCCAATTTGATAAGCGGTAATTTCATCCTTATCCAGATTGTTCTTTTCAATGAGCTTTTTAAGACCCAGACTTTTGGTCTGTCCGATCCTCTTTAACCCTTCCTTTACGATGATCCGGTTTTCATCCTGCAGTTTCATCACGTCCCCAACCGTAGCAATGGCTGCAAATTCAAGCATTTCAAGCCATTTATCTGCCGGTATGGAACACGCTTCGTAAAGGGCCTGTACCAGCTTATAAGCCACCAGGCCGCCGCAGATCTCCGGATATGGATAGGAACACTGAGTTTGCTTTGGGTTGATTATGGTATCCGCAGGGGGAAGGATTTCTTCTCCATCTTCCTTCATAATATCGTGATGATCCGTAACCAGTACCGTAAGCCCCAGTTCTTTTGCCAGCCGGATCTGAGCCGTAGCAGCTATCCCGTTATCACAGGTTAAAATGGTATCGATGCCATCTTCTGCTGCTGCCCGGATTATGGATTCATTGATTCCGTATCCATCCTTTATGCGGTCGGGGATCTCATAATCTGCAACAGCCCCCACTTCCTTCAATGCCCGGTATAATAGATAGGTGGAACATACGCCGTCAATATCATAGTCACCTACAATTCTTATGGGCTTTGACTGTTTGATCTTTTCTATAAGAATCCCTACTGTTACGTCCATATCTTTTAACAGGTGAGGGCTGTATAAATCCTCTAACCCTCCATGAAGATATTTTTCCACACAATCGCTTCCTATTACATCCCGGTTGCGAATGATTCTGGCCGTTACCGGTGAGATCCGGTGACACCTGGCCATCTCCTCAAAATCAGCTCGTTTCGTCTGTAGCATCCATTTCTCTGCTGCCATGTTTCTTTCTCTCCCTGCCGGCCGGTTTCCACCGGCTTTTCCTTATCTGTCTTATTGCCGTGTTGCAATTTAATATATCAAATCCAGTTTTTCTCCCCAGTATTTTAACGCTTTTCTTCTTTCCCCATAATCCGGCATTACACTTCCCACCACATTCCAGAACTGTCTGGAATGATTCATCTGCAATCGGTGTGCCAGCTCATGAACCACCACATAATCCGCAAGCTCTGCCGGAAGCAGCACAAGTCTCCAGTTAAAATTTATATTTCCTTTCGTGCTGCAGCTTCCCCAACGAGTAGCCTGATCCCGTATGGCAATCTTTTCATAAGTAACCTTCATCCGCGATGCCCACAAGGCAGTTTTTTCTTCCAGATAGGCTCTGGCTTCTTTGCGGTACCAGAGTTTCATGGCTTCCTTCACTGCCAATTCAGTCGCTTCCTGATTGTGTTCATCAAACGGACCTGTAATGGTAATCCCATTGTCTGTTTTCCTGATCAGATAGCTTCTTTTGGAAGAGACTGCATTTACAGAAAGAGAAATGTTCTTTCCAAACAGAAGAATTTCTGCCCCATCCTGCCAGGAAAATTCCCTTTTTTCCCGCAGCTTCTTCTGCACCTTATTGACTTGTTTATGTACCCATTCCTTATTTTCTAAAATCATCCCATGTCCTGCTGCCAGAGAAACATAGCTGGGGATCTTGACCAATACTTCTCCCTCTTTTGTCACCTGAAGCGCCATCGTACGCCGATTCGATGGTACAATTTTGTAAGTATAAACACTGCCGTCAGAAAAGGAAATCTGACCCGTTTTATTTTCTCCGTCATTACCAACTGTTTTCATAAGCTTTTATCACTACCTTTTTAATCTCTGCCCCCAATTATAACGAAAAAGCCAGAAAGAAACAATAGAGATCTTTCCTTCTATGATTGAACTTCACCGTAATAAGCAAAAGCACTGGAGGTCCTAAATGATACAAGGTCTTCCAGTGCTTGCTATTTTTTATCTCTAATCTATCTGAAACTTATAACCCATTGTCCTTATAATAACCATCTTTGAATTCCTGTTCCGATAAATTGAGTCTTTTGACGCCTCCGATCCATGTCTCGGACCAAAATTCCTTATTTTCACAGTTATAATGCAATCTCACATAATTCCAATTATCGATGGGAAATTTAGAAAGATCTTGTGTTATAAAGCAAAGAGTAACCATCTCATTTGGTTTCACTATTTTTTTATCATAAAATGAGTGGGT
The DNA here is from genome assembly GCA_963519465.1 of uncultured bacterium. Classification (GTDB taxonomy): domain Bacteria; phylum Bacillota; class Clostridia; order Lachnospirales; family Lachnospiraceae; genus Lacrimispora. Next base: position 14,671 of record CAUQMY010000012.1, on the reverse strand, counting down.
ATCTGGATCGTATAAATATAATCTGTATTCATTTCCCTGGCTTCCCAGTTCACAATAAGATTGGACAGTAAAAGTTTTGTCACATTGATTTTTAATGGATACTGATAAAACATTGCTGCTTTCAACATTGGTTTCCGTTGCTGATGCCAGCGCCAGTGTTATCCCATCATTCAGAGAATTAAATATCCGTCCATTTGCATCGGTTGGCCTGCCATCTGGAGCTGTTCCATTTGACCTTGCAGCTCCTGTCTCTTCAAAATAAAATTCTCTGCCATCAATAGTTACCAGACCTGTCAGCATATACCCATTTGAATCAAAATAATATTTAGAATCATTTGATCGATCCATATACCATGATTCTTTTAAAACTGTGCCATTATCATCTGCATACTGCCAGCCAATGGAATCCTGTCTCCACTCTCCTGCATAGCATACGGTAGAACTAATCATAGTAAAAATAGCAGACATAAGTATTATAACTTTTTTCATATTCTTCCCCCTAATAATTCTAAAATCTTTTTTATCTGACTTTATAATTGAACCCTATTGATTTGATAATCGATCAATGGATTGATTGTTTTTACAAATCTTGAACATTCATATTGTTCTGAATAAGCTTCCCGCAATATAATGTTTGATTGATTACCATTAACCGTCTGATAAGATATGATAGCATAATCTGTAGGTATGGATTCTATTTCTGTTTTTACCTTGCCGTCTACAGTTCTCGTAAAAGGTATCTTTTTCCAGTCAACCTGATATTCCACACTATTAATCTGCGAATGTTTTATTACATATTCATTGCTTTGACAGATAATTGATAGATGCTCTGGATAAATTGTTGGTGTGCATTTACAACCTACTGGTGAATTCAAGCCTCCCATATGTATCATTTTTCGAAATAAATAAATTCCTTTTTTTCTTCGTTCCCTTTCAAGAATGTACAATCGAATCATAAAGATAAAAAAAGCAATTACGCCACCAAAAAGAAAAATGACTAAAATGATACTCCCTATCAAGCCATCTTTGTTGTTCACAGTATCGACAGGCTGTGGTTGGATAGGCTGTCTTGGATAGGCTGTCTTGAAACAGGCTGTGTTTGGACAATCTGGTCGATCACCAAAGCACCATTAGAATCTACGATGCTTCCATCAGGGGTTGTGGTGTCAATCAAACAGTATCCGTCTTCATCAAAATAATATTTTTCTGACACACCATCTCCATTTCCATCGATCCATTGCCACTTATTTACCTCATACGATCCATCATCGTTATTATATCTCCAGCCTTTCCCATCCTGAGTCCACTCCCCCGCGAATGATGTTGAACTTATTGTAATTGACAGAATAAGTGCAGCGAACAATAACTTTATTTTATCCATGTTATCCCCCTGGTTAAAAGTATTATATCTATCAGAAATTTACTAAAACTTTATGAGTATATTATTATACCATATTTTACCATTTGGTCAAAGCAAATGAATTATCAAAGATATGTTGTCAAAATTAAAAACATCTGCACTTATATTGCCATATTTTTTAACTATTTTCAGATATCTTCTCCAACCCCTTCATATCCGTAACCACATACCCCTTCCCCTTTTTCATCACCCCTTCTTCACAGAATTTTTTCATCACAAACAACACATGCCGGTAACTGACATTCAAATACTCAGATACATCCGTGTGGGATATGTTGTATTTCCCCTCTTGCTGATGATCCAGAATAAAAGAAGCCAGCCTCTTTTCCAGGGAATAATTTAGATATTCACTCATCCGGTAACTTCTGGCCATAAGCTTTTTCGAAATATAAGAAGCAAAATAAAAAGAAATTTCTCCATTTCTTTTGCAAATATCCCCTAACTCATTTAAATCAAATTCCAGGCAGACCACATCTTCGATCACCTTGTTTTCCTTAATAAAGTCTTCGCTGCAAAACAAAGACAACTCTCCCAGCCAGTGATCCGCTCCCGCAAAATCGAGAATCGACCGCCTTCCGTTCTCATGATCAATATAAATCTTTACCAGGCCTTTTTCAATCAGATAACAGTGGCTGATCCGTTCCCCAACTTTAAAGATGTTGCTTCCCTTTTCAAAATGCTTTTCTATTCCCAATGCCATAAGCCCTTGCGGCAACTCATAACTGTTTTCATTTTTCATTTTTTTATCCCCAATGTGATAATTCTCATATTCAACTCCATCTATCTTATGGTATCATAGTACCGAGGTGAAAACAATGAACAAAAAAACCATGAACTACACCATTTATTCTGTCATAGCCTTTCTGTTTTTTGGGTTTGGTATTTCCCTGCAGCTAAAGGCTGCCATCGGCCAAAGCGTGCTGAATGCGCTGGCTGTAACAATCTCCTACACCATACAGCTGAAGGTCGGCACTATATTAAATGTAATCAATTCACTTTTCTTTATCTCCTATATCCTTTTAAGAAGAACGCGTCTTGATTACAAAGACGTCATACAGATTCTTGCCACCCTTGCCAACGGATATATCATTAACTTCTTTCTCTATAACTTACTTTCTATTTTTACCGTAGAAACCTATTTTTATAGAGTTCTTCTTTACATGATCGGGCTTATAATCGCTTCCATCAGTCTTGGAGCCGTCCTTGCCATCGGAATCATTAAATTTCCGCTGGAAAGCCTGTGCCTGACCATCAGTGAGACCTATCAGAAGAAATTTACCGCAGTCCGTATGAGCTTTGATGTGATATTTTTAATCGGAACACTGATCCTCACTGTATTAACACATACCCCCTTGCAGATCAGGGAAGGTACTGTCATCAGCATTTTCCTATTGTCTACCTTACTAGGAATATGTTATGATTTTTTCAAAAAACATTTATTTACGGAGGAATAAACTTATGTACCAGATCTTTTTACTGGATATTGATAATACACTCTTAGACTTTGATGCTGCGGAAGAACGCAGTTTTAAAGAAGCCATCGAATCCTTTTCCCTTACATTTCATGAGGAAATGCTTGACCAGTATAAAAAAATCAACAAAAATCTCTGGGACTTACTGGAGCAGGGAAAAGTCAGCAAAGATACCATTCGGTCCACCCGTTTCTTTGAATTCTTCCGCTTATATGATTTAGATATTGACGGGCTGGAAGCAGAAGAAAGATACCAGACCAACTTAAGCAATAGCGCAGACATGATTCCTCATGCAAAAGAAACACTGGAACAGTTAAAGAAAGCGGGAAAACAATTATATACTGCATCAAACGGAGTCTACACCACCCAGATCAGGCGCCTTGAGAAAGCCGGACTCCTAACACTTTTTGACGGGATGTTCATATCAGAAAAAATAGGATTTGAAAAACCATCGCCCAACTTTTTTAATTATTGCTTTGATCACATACCGGAATTTCAGAAAGAAAAAACAATTATGGTAGGTGACAGTCTCACTTCCGACATCCAGGGTGCACAAGGCTCCGGCATCGACTCCTGCCTTTTCAGACCTGCAAAAACAGTCACACCCGGACATTCCACACATACCATTTACGATTTAACCGAATTGCTTCAATTTTAACCCTTTAATACAAAAAGGCGGAACGGTCTGGCTGCATTTACATGAAACTGCGCCAGGCCTTTCCGCCTTTTTGATTCGCCAGAACATCTCATCATATCCCAGCCTCTTATTTATAAAATTTCCCCTCTAACGCCAGATACTGGTCAAAAATCATCCGGCTGACCTTTGCACCAAACATAGTGGCCGGATGTCCCGGATAATACATGGCATCGGAAAAATCCTTATGAAACATAACGATTGCATAAGGTCCATAAGGAGTAAATACAATTCCTCCGTCATTTCTGCACCCATCCATGCTTCCGCTTTTGGAGGCTACAGAAATAAGGACCTCATCCGTATTGTCACTGTCCATAAAATATGGAGGAAAATCCTTTGTGATCATGCTGTTATAATGCTGTTTCTTAAAAATGTCAAGCATTTGCCGGTCTGACTCAGGACTTATCAGCTCTCCCTTTGCCAGACGGATAAAGACGCTTGCATAATCTCTGGGCGTACTGGTTCCAAGCCTGCGGTACTGGTCAAAATGAATGGGGTTATGAAGAATGGTATCCTTACAGCCAAGCGCTTTGATGCATCGGTTAATGGTATCGATCCCCAGATAATCAATCAGAATATTGGTGGCGATATTATCACTGACAATGATCATAAAAGTAGCCATATCCCGAACCCGAAGCATTGCTCCCGGCTCTAATGCCACAAGTACACCGCTCCCATCTACCGTATGTTCTGCCTTATATTCCACCAAATCATCAAGAGAAGCATTTCCCTTCTCCACTTCATCAAATAAGCAGGCCAGTATCAACGTCTTGATTGCACTGGCTGTTTCAAATGTTTCATCTGCCTGGATCGCAATTACATTTCCATGGAAGTCATCCAGATAGATTCCCATTTTCCCATCATAGCTTTTGATCTCCGCTTCAATCCTTTTCTCCAAAGTAAGCCTGGAATCCATAATATCCTCCGTTTCAAAAATCCGTTTTAAAATATACTTCCTGACGCATACCAGCTATCCGCCAAATCTGCCCGATAATCCGCGGCAGCAGGATTTAAACTGTTGATCCTAACACCACTGCTGCCTGCTTTCCCGGTCGAATGGATATACGCACCATTTCCCAGGTACATGGCAATATGTCCCGGAAAGTACATCAGATCTCCTGGTAACATCTCATCCTTCGGAATCTGGTGAACCGGAAATCCCGGTTCAATCCTCGCATCCCGGAAAATGATAATTCCATTTAACAGATAACTTTCCGATGTAAGTCCCGAACAATCGATTCCATCTGTGGATTTTCCTCCCCAGCGGTACTGGGTCCCAAGATACTCCATTGCCGTCTCCATTACTGCATTTCGAAATTCTGTCTCATCCGCAATTTCTAGCTGAGGCAGTACCCCCGTCCACAGCCAGGCCTGGGAAAATTTCTTTTCCCTTAAATACTGGTTTCTCACATATCCAATCTGCCCGGAAAGAAGCTCTACCCTGGCCCAGCCTTCCGTTTCGGAATGAAAGTCCAGAACCTTCACCAAAGCACCTTTCGGAAGACTGAGCAGACGGATTCCCTGAACCTTAGGAAGGGATAGAATATCCACATATCTTCCATCTATGACCATGAGTCCGCTTTCTTCAAACTCTTTTAACCTCTCCAAATCCAAAAGCAGCACGTCTTCTACTTTTACATAGCCGGGATAATCATAAAAAGTCCTTACCGGATAAAACCCATGAACCAGATCTCCAGTGATCTTAAGACCCATTCCATAAAGTGCTTCATCTGCAATGGCGGATACCGTTTCTCCCAGCTTATTTTCTTTGGTCTCTTCTGGCCCCTCCCAAATGGTGACCACTGGTTGATTAATGAGTCCATACCGCTCCATTTAAAACCTCCCTATTCATTTCTCATTTCCTTTCAATCTGTCAACGACAGCACCGAAAGTCCAGATTTATATCCTCAATCCCTATTTTGTATACAACTTTTTATATTCTTCCGCTTCTTTCTTATTTGCAAGAACAAAATGATCCGGACGGATCTCCTGCCAGAATGGCTTATCTTCCGAATAATCGTGTGCAGATGGATCATAAACCAGAAGCTTTTTGTGTTTTTCCTGCTTCGGATCAGGCATGGGAATGGCTGAAAGAAGAGCCCTTGTATAAGGGTGCATGGCATGTGTGACCAGTTCCTCTGTCTCCGCCATTTCTACGATCTCTCCCTTTCGTATGACTGCAATCCGGTCTGTGATAAAACGCATTACCGATAAATCATGGGCAATGAAAAGATAGGTGATCTGCCGCTTCTTCTGCATTTCGGTCAACAGGTTCAAAACCTGGGCTCTAACAGATACATCCAGTGCCGAAATCGGCTCGTCTGCAATAATAAAATCCGGATTCATAATTAAAGCTCTTGCAATTCCAATCCTCTGCCTCTGCCCACCCGAAAATTCATGGGGAAAACGGCCTGCAAATTCCGGCAGAAGCCCTACATCGCACAGAGCCTGTTCCACCCGTTTTTTTCTCTCACTTTCCCTTAATCCCCGTTCCAGATTCATCAGACCTTCACTGATGATATAATCCACCTTGGCTCTTTCATTAAGAGAAGCCTGGGGATCCTGAAAGATCATCTGTATTTCCTTTATTACTTTATGATCCAATTCCCCGGAAATAACCCCGTTGATCTTCTCTCCTTTATATAGAATCTCTCCGCCTGAGCTTTTAACAATCCTCATGATTGCCCGCCCAATCGTGGTTTTTCCTGACCCTGATTCACCTACAAGCCCAAAGGTTTCCCCTTTGTATATTTTAAAATTTACTTTTTTTACTGCCTCATATCTTTTCCGTCGTTCCCCAAAGGTCACATCTAAATCTTTTACTTCCAATAATACTTCCCGTTCCATCAGAACAGACCTCCCTTTCTGATTTTCTCAACCACTGGCGGCAGTGGCACCTTAGGCGCCCTTGGGTCCAGCAGCCAGGTTTTCGCCTTATGGGTCGGTGACACTTCAAAGTAAGGGGGCCGCTCTACAAAATCGATCTTCAGCGCCCTGGGATTACGGGGAGCAAACGCATCTCCCTGAATGGTCGCAAAAAGACTTGGCGGCGTTCCGGGAATGGAAAAAAGCTCGGTTCCCTTCTGCCCAGCCTGAGGAAGAGAGGATAAAAGCGCCCAGGTATAAGGATGCTTTGGATCATAAAAGATTTCCTCACTTGTACCAATTTCCACAATATCGCCTGCGTACATAACTGCCACCCGGTCAGCGATATTGGCGACCACACCCAAATCATGAGTAATCAAAATGACGGAAAGCTTATATTTATGGCGCAGCTCCTTAAGAAGATCAAGAATCTGTGCCTGAATCGTCACATCAAGAGCTGTCGTAGGCTCATCACAAATCAGAATCTGGGGATTGCAGGCAATGGCGATGGCAATAACCACCCGCTGACGCATCCCTCCCGAAAATTCATGAGGATACTGCTCAAACCTTTTTTCCGGTTCCTGAATTCCCACATCCTCCAGATATTGAAGGGTTCTTTTTATAGCCTCCATCCGTCCCACATTCTGATGAAGCAGTATTGCCTCCATGATCTGGCTCCCAATGGTACGCAGAGGATTTAAACTGGTCATTGGATCCTGCATGATCATGGCGATCTCATGTCCCCTGATTTTCATCCAGTCCTTTTCCCGGTTTATGGCAGTCAGTTCAATCTCCTTTTCCTCATCAGCCCCATAATAAAAAGCACTTCCTCCAGCCACACATCCATTTTTCTCCAAAAGCCCCATAAAGGATTTGGTAAACACCGATTTTCCGCTTCCAGACTCTCCCACTATCGCCAGAACTTCACCTTTATATAAATCCAGTGAGATTTCCCGAATAGCATGAAGAATCTTACCTCTCAGTTCAAAGCGGATATCTAAATCCTTTACTTCTAATATTTTTTCACGGTCCATACCTTACCTCCTTACACGTGATTTTTCGGATCAGCCGCATCAGAAAAGGCATTGCCGATGATATAGAACGATATTGTCACAAAAGAAAGAATGATGGTGGGATAAACCAGCTGATAACGCAGAGCCGCACTGGTAATCAGCGCCCGTCCTTCATTGATCAGATTCCCAAGGCTTGGAATATCCACCGGAAGTCCCAACCCGATATAGGTAATAAAAACCTCATTTCCAATGGCAGCAGGAATGGTAAGCGCCATGCGAAGCATAATCACCGATACCAGATAAGGAAGCAGATTCTTCACAATAATCCGGCTGACTGGTGTACCAAGACACCGGCTGGCCACATTATAATCCCGGTCTCTGATGATTAAGATCTGATTTCTTATAAATCTTGCCATCTGAATCCATCCGGTGAGACACATGGCAAAAACCAGTGTCTGCACGCTTGGCTTTAAGATGTAAGAAATCAAAATAAGAATAATGGTATTTGGAATATTATCAATAATATTATAAATTTCGGTAAGTATAAAATCTGCTTTTCTCACATATCCCCAAATAACACCAACCGTAATGCCAATGAGGGCTTCTGCCAAAGCCACAGAAAGTCCAATCAAAAGGGACGTCCTGGTTCCTGCCCAGATTCTTGCCCACAAATCCTGCCCAATGGAATTCGTTCCAAGCAAAAACTCTTCTCCTGGAGGAACATTCCGGTACTGCATTCCGCTGCTGTCATTGATGATCTTGTTGGGATCATACTGCCCCGGCAGATAAGGCTGGACAAATGTGAAAGCCAGCAAAAGAAGAAGCAGAACCAAAAGCACCACTGCTCCCCGGTTCTTTAAAAATGCCTGAACCGTACTATTCCAATAAGAATAATTGCTGTACCCCGTTTTCTCCGCTTCCCCTTCTTTAAATTCTGCAAAAGAAAACAGATCCGATTCTTCCATATGATTCATGATCTGCGCTTCTTTTGTATGGCGGTAAGAAAACTGTTTCATCATCTGTCACCCTCTTTCTTTCCCAAACTGATTCTGGGATCCAGCATAACCATAAGAAGATCCCCCAGCAGCAGTCCTAAAACACCCACACAAGCATAGAGAAGCACGATCCCCTGAACCATGGTATTATCATGCTTTTTAATGACCGTAACAAGGAGCCCTCCCATTCCCGGAATGCTATAAAGAGATTCGATATATATGGAGCCGATAACTGTATTTAAAAATGCAGTCGGTATGTACTGAACCAGAGGAACAAATGCATTCCGGAAAATATGCTTAAACATGATTCCGCCTTCCGACATCCCCTTGGCTTTTGCCAGCTTTACATAATCCCGATTGTTTTCATCCACCATATACCGCCTCAGCCACATGCCATAAAAAGCAATATTTCCAAGAGACATGGAAAGAACAGGAAGAATCCAGTATTTCGGATCATCAATCTGAAACAAAAGCCCCACATTTAATATACTGGTGCCGTAAAGCTGGATATAAAGAAAATAAACGGCCGCCGGAACTGCCTGAATGCAGACAATAAAAAGTGTTCCGATCCGGTCGATGAAACGATACTGATACCTTGCCATCAGCGCCCCCAGAGGAAGCCCCACAAATAAGGAAACGATCATAGACCACACCCCAAGTTTTATGGAAACCGGCAATTTATCTGCTAAAATATCAGAGACAGGAACATTGGCACGGTAAATTCTTGACACTCCCAGATCCCCATGCAAAAGGTTATTAAAAAAATGCAGAATCTGGACCGGAAGAGGATCCGTAAGTCCCATTTCTTTCAATCCAACCTGTATCTGCTGCGGTGTCATTTTATCAAAGTTCTGAAAATACCCTTCAATCGGCATAAAGCGAAGCAGGCAGAACACCACCATTAAAATGATCGCCAGCGTAAGAAAGGAACGTGCGATTCTTTTACCTAAATACTTTACCATCAGCTTCCTGTCTCCTTTGTTTTTCTTAAATAAAAATACTCTCTGAAAAAGACGTAGACATTTCCACCTCTCTTTCAGACGGTATTTTTCCGCCGGACCAGAAAACTAAGCCTGGTCCGGCGCAAGTAATGATTGTTTATTTCTCGTTTGCTTCCCGATTTGCCTTAAACTCATCCATGGAAACATAATGATCCAAAAGATGCTGGCCCTTATACCGCAGGTTTGATACTCCAAATGGCGCATACTGTCCGTAAAACACATCAAGCTTGGTTGCCACATATTTGCTTACGGAAATGCTGTAGGGCAGAACAAAGGCATGATTGATGAGGCTGGACTCCGCCTTGGCAAATGCCTCATAGCGGGAGTTAATATCCACCTTAATTTCCTTCGCTGCATCGACCAGATCAAAATACTCCTTTGCCGCATCTGCAGAAGGAGTTCCTTCTTCAATGGTTTTTGCAATATTTCCATATTTATATCCCAGATCATATCCGCTGTCTCCCTTTGCCTGATAAAATGGATCTGTCCAGGTTTCCGGATCCGCATAATCAGCACCCCAGTTACATTTCATCAGAGCAAATTTTCCGCTTCTGCGAACTTCAGTTAAAAATCCGTCTGCCGGACCAGCTTCTACTACTACATCGATAAAATCGCTGCCAAGAAGACTTTCCATCTGCTGTTCTACTACCTGGCACTCTTTATCCCAGTTAACCTCTGAAGGATTGTATGGCATTAAAACTTTTACAGGGAAAGTTACACCCTCTGCAGCCAGTTCCTGTTTTGCCAAGTCCCGGTATTCCTTTGCCTTTGTCTCATCAAATGTCTTTTCCAGAGTTGCCATATCACCAACGGTTGTATAGTCCTTTCCATCCGCATTAAAGGTAAAATCAGGCGGCGTAATGGACTGGATCACAAAATCATCCGGAGTAGTAGGCTCTACGACAGCAACTTCCTTTGTTTTATTCAGACCGGCAAATAATGCCTTACGGAAATTCTCATTATTCACAGCCTTTTTCCAGTTATCCGGCTCATACTGAGGATCAAACTGGGGATTAAAGTTAAAGCAATAGAAATAGGAATAGCTGGTCTTTGGCCTCTCACGGCTGACAAGATTCTTGGTATCCTCGCCTTTCAGCCAGTCATCAAGAATATCAGCAGAAATCTCGGCATAGTCCACTTCCCCCCGCTTCACCATTTCCGGGCCGATGGTATTATATTCTGCATTGTATATTTCCTGAATTTCATCTATGTAGACGGAAGCAGCGTCATAATTGGACGGATTCTTCTTTAACACATGTTTCTCCTGAGGAGAATATTCTTCCAGATAATACGCGCCGTTATAATACATCTTATCCGCCCCGGTACCAAATTCCTTTCCGAGTTCTTCAAGCTGAGGTCCATAGGCAGGCATATAAACAATATAAGCCAAGGAAGAAAGGAAATAAGGAACTTCCTTCTCTAATGTATACGTAAGAGTATGTTCATCCACTGCCTTTATACCGACTTCTGAAAAATCGATGGCGCTCCATGCCTTTCCATCCTGGTCTGCACCTCCATTGTAAACCAGACCATTATAATAATTCTCTGCATTTGCAATGATACCGAAAAGATTCTGCACATTTGCACTTTCATTTTCCGGAGAAAGCTGATATTTCATCGCATCAACAAAATCCTGAGCGGTAACATCAGCTACTTCTGCCCCTGTATTATCCACCCATTTCGCTTCCCGCAGTTTTAAGGTCCAGGTTAAAGACGCATCGTCGTAAGTCCATTCTGTAGCCAGCCCTGGTTTGATCTGCCCCTTGTTGTCATATTCCACCAAGGTATCCACACAGTTTGCACCGATTTTATAATCGCCTTCCGAAGAAGAAACCAGATAATTCAGAGTTGTAGCCTCAGCTCCATACAATTTTGTATACACTGCCGGACTTCCATTCTCCGCCCCATTTGATCCGCTTCCTTCTGCCTTGGACCCATTTTCCACTGTCTTTTTTGAACCACAGCCACTTAATACAGTGGAAGCCGCAAGAACTGCGCACAACATAGCTGCTACTAATCTTCTTTTTTTCATTCATTTTCCTCCATTTTTCTAATATGTTCACCCTGAAATGAATTCAGCTTCTAAATTGTCATCTTCACTCCAGGTTGTTTTCCCTTTTCACAAAATACCCCCATATTCTCGCCTGCTACATTAAAATCCCCCTATATTCTCACCTGCTTCACTAAAATGCTCCACATTCTTACGTGCTACATTAAAATTCCCCCTATATTCTCACCTGCTTCACTAAAATACTCCACATTTTCACACGTTAAATTCATTGTACAATTCCAATGAAATCTCTGCCATCGCCCGCTCGAACTGGGGAGTATCTGTTTCACTCCCACAAAAGCAAACGATAAAGGGCTCTTTTCCGTAGATAATTCCTACATCATGGCTAATTCCGCTATCTTCTCCAGTCTTATGTGCGATTTCTGGCCCTCCGGGAATTGCTTTAAGATAAAATGGAATCTTACTGGCCAGCTGCTGATTTTTCATAATTGATATCATCTTTTCACTGGCTTTTTTGCTGATTAAGTTCCCCTCATACATCATTTTCAAAAGCCTGCCCACTTCACCTGCCGTGATATAATTTTGTATACCTCTCTGAGATTTTTCCAAGTCAAACATTTTACGCTGGAGAATTGTCCTTTCAAATCCTAGCCCTCTGATTGTATCATTGATTTCCTCTATTCCAAGAAAGTCAATCAAAACATTCGTGGCTGTATTATCACTGAAAATAATCATTAAGGTCACCAAATCCATTGCTGTTACCTGTATTCCGTCATGAAGATATGTAAGAGCGCCACAGGAGGGTACGCATTCCTCTTTTTTTATGGAAAACACCTGTTCCTCACTGAAATCTCCTCTTTCCAATCGTTCAAATACTGCCGTCATAACAAACAGCTTGATCACGCTCGCCGCCATCAAAGGTTCCTGTTCCTTATATCCAACCATCTCCCCTGTTTCTAAATTTTCATATAGAAAACTTATTTTTCCAGGGAGCTGTTCCAATCTTCTTAAAATTGCAGTTCGCATAGCTATATCAAATCCTCCAATCAGCTATATTTTACAATCTGATATAAAAAAAGAGGCACTGGACCTATTGTCTGCAGCTACCTCATCGTGCCTGAATCCGAATTATTTTACTCTATGTTTAGTATAATAAAATTTACAAAAAAATCAAGCTATATTTTACAGAAGTTCCGCCTTCCAACAAAAAAAAGCCAATTTATGCTTTATTAAGCAATGATATTCTATAATTATTATTTTCTATTACAAGTCTATGCCTTATATTCTTAATCAACAAGAAAAAATGCATATAAAAAAAGAACAGTTTTCACAAAAATCGAAAAAACTGTTCTTTTCATGCGTCGGACAAGATTTGAACTCGCGGCCTTCTGGTCCGTAGCCAGACGCTCTATCCAGCTGAGCTACCAACGCATTCATTAATACACCAGTAACTATACACCTAATGAACGTATTTGTAAAGAAGTGATTTACTCTTATATCGTCTTAATCCAAAAGCGTTCTCTATAATACTTTTCTCTACAGAAGTATATAGCATATATCAAACCAAGTTTTCCTTAATCATATCGAGTACCCATTGAGGTGCAAGCTGGGGTAATTCTGCTCCTATCCTTTTTGCCTCTCTATAAGCTTCAATAGTGCGGCTTCGTTCCATTTCATAAGCCAGTTTCTCTTCTGCCATATCAAGGACTTGTTCTATATGCTTTCTGGGAATGACGCATACACCATCAGAATCACCTACTACCAGATCACCTGGATTTACCTTAACCCCACCGCAAAGAATTTCCGTATTTACATTACCTGCATCTTTTTTAATCGGTGCATTCGGCATGAAGCCTCTGCTATATACCGGAAACCCCAGCTTAATATTCCCTTCTCTGTCTCTGGTGTATCCATCAACTACCATTCCCTCAAAACCAATTGCCTGGCACGCCCCCATAATTAAGTCGCCGCAATATGCCCTGTTTTCGAACCCTTTTCCGTCAATCACCATAACATAACCTTCCGATGGAACGCTATAACTTGCAAGATGAATCGGAAAATTATCACCGTTTCCCGTTTCTACTGTCAATGCAGTACCAACCATAGTCATCCCAAGGTCAACTGGCATAATAGCTGCTTCCAGACAACCACAATTTGGCAGGTCTATATTGGCTTTCTTTACTCCATCACATAAAAGTGCAACACTAAGCTTTCTTGCTCTATCCAGATATCTTTCCTCTACTAATTCAGCACACTTATTAAACATATTTTCCCCTTTATGATGTAGTATATTTTTATCTTTCTACTAATAAATTTGTATTCAAACAATTGTATGTCCCTAATCGAAGTAAGTATAACACGAAAAAAGCACCCTGCATAGGATGCTTTCATTTACGTGAACCAACAAAATGAAGGTTCTCAGTACGTGCGTGAGAAGATTCGAACTCCCGACACCTTGGTCCGTAGCCAAGTGCTCTATCCAGCTGAGCTACACACACATATTCACTTATTGCCTTATCAGGCAAATGCCGGCGACCGGAATCGAACCGGTACGGGAGGTAAGTCCCGCAGGATTTTAAGTCCTGTGCGTCTGCCAGTTCCGCCACGCCGGCATTCTCATGATTTCTCATGGAAATGGGACCTATAGGGCTCGAACCTATGACCCTCTGCTTGTAAGGCAGATGCTCTCCCAGCTGAGCTAAGATCCCATAAACGATGTGGTAAGTCATTATACTTACCTGCTGGTTTTAAAAAGTCTGTACTTTCATACAGAACGACCCGGATGGGACTCGAACCCACGACCTCCGCCGTGACAGGGCGGCGCTCTAACCAACTGAGCCACCAGGCCAGATTATCAAAAATTTAGTTCAGTGCTAGTGGACCTTCGGGGACTCGAACCCGGGACCGACCGGTTATGAGCCGGTTGCTCTAACCAACTGAGCTAAAGGTCCTAAACATAATAATCTGATACATATATCTAGTTTTATGAAAGCCGATGATCGGACTCGAACCGATAACCTGCTGATTACAAATCAGCTGCTCTGCCAATTGAGCCACATCGGCATCCAATGACCCCAACGAGATTCGAACTCGTGTTACCGCCGTGAAAGGGCGATGTCTTAACCGCTTGACCATGGGGCCAAAGCTCCCCGAGTAGGACTTGAACCTACGACCCAACGGTTAACAGCCGTTTGCTCTAC
>CAUQMY010000011.1:0-168485 GCA_963519465.1 uncultured bacterium | reverse complement strand
TTCCTACTACTTTTTCTATCTGCGCCAGTGTCAGAGGCTTTCTTTCCCATAGCACAGTATCAGAAATTCCGTTCTCAGTCAGTTTTGAAAAGGCCTCGTCCATATCAGTCCATACCCTGGACCCTCGTCCTTCTACTGCTTTCCAGCCTGGAACCTGCCTACCTGCCAAGCATTCCGCAAGGGCACAGTCCTGCAAGTCAGACAGCCATTTTGCAACATCCGCCCCCTGCGTAAGATACTGCCCCATCTGATCGGTAGTGATTAGGGGAGGGAGTTTCCCTATATCTTGAGAAAACGCCAGCTTGACATTCTCCTCTGCCCTTGCTCGGCATCTGCCCCGGGCTCTGCAGTATTTACAGGTTTTAGGACCAGGGGAAAAATCCCCTTCTCCCTTTGTGGCCAGCGCTGCACGCTCTTGCACGTATTTTCCCCACGCCAGTAATTCTTTTAAAGGACATCCCCATTCTGAGACACCATCCGATAACCTGGGCTGAACAATGGACATTTTAATTTCTTCTATGGGATAAAGAACTTTATATGTTTCATAGGCTCCCAGGGCATAAAGGGCAAGCTGGGGATTTCCTTCTGCTTCCACCCTGCCGTCTGGGCTTTTCCCGTACTTAAAATCTATAACGTGCAGGATCTTCCCTCCGATCAGGATACAATCCGCGGTTCCAAAACCTTCAGGAACGTAAGCACTAAAGTCTACCCTTTTTTCAATAGCCACATAAGGCTCAATTTTCATAGCTAGAGCCACCGACTTTATGTAATCCAGATACTCATCCGTATAGCCCATCATTTCATCCTGCCAAAGTTCTTCCTTTTTCAGCTTATTGATCCCAGCAGTCAGCTTCCTTTTTCCGAAGTCTGTAGAATAGAAGTAATTACGAACCTTCATTTCTGACAGTTCATGGGCGAGTGTGCCTTCTTTTGCTGCTTCCGAAGTTGTATCCGGAAACTGCTCCTCCAGTTTTGCACTGGGGGTGCAGTAAAGCCACCGGTGAGCGCTGGAAGCACTTAGCAATGCGTGTGCCCGTTCAGCATGTCCCATTATATCTGTGCCCCCAATCCCCGAAGTGCTGTTGCAAATGCCCCGTACTGCTCCTGTGGAAGTGCGGGCAATGCATCCACCCCAAACTGGGCAAGAAGGTTCAGCAGATCGGCCTGTCTTCCAGAATCCATAAGCATGACCGCTGCTTTTGTTAAGTCGTCCATGGTGTAGCTGTTGGCCGTAGTCTGCACCTGTGCAGGCTGCTGTGCGGGTGCTGTGGTCTGCGGGGGAGTGGTTGGGGCGGCCTGTGTCTGAATCGGCACAGTCATTGCAGGAGCCTGCTGTACTGGGGTAGACTGTACTGGCGTGGTGGGTGTGGTTGCAGAGATTTCCTGCATAGGTACCGGATCGGGGCCCTTCTGTCCAAGTCCAGCCAGTCTATTTGCAAAGCTCAGCATTTCATCTAAAGAGTCAAAATTTACGTTAATCATAATTCAATTCCTCCTAATCCTTCTTTTAGTTTTATAAGATCCTCTTTTGAGAGGGTGATACCTTTTGTCATTTCTGACCGATCATCAGACCAGCCACGAAGATCATACTTCGGGGAATTATCTCCCCATTTAATCAGATTCAGTTCCTTGTGATATTTCCCGGACTTTGGGAGCTCCACAAGGGTTTCTAAAATCTCACAACTGAGATTTCCCATTTCTTACGCCCCCCCCCTGTCCGTTTTGTTACTCTCGGAAAGCTTTGTATCTAACGCCTGTAAGCATTCTCGGGCCTTTATGGTATAGTCCCGGATCATATCAACTAAAAGCGATATTCTTGGTTTTTCATACTTCCACCTGTTGAGACTTTCCTCGTTATCAATCTCCTGGGTATAGTCTTCTTGAATACGCTGTGCTAGAAAATCAGCCTTTTCTAAATCCATAACAGAATCCACCAAGGCATCTATGCAATCGTTTCGAATGGTAATGCTTGCTTGAATTTTTATAGGAAGTTTTTCAAAATCTGTTTTCACCTTAAATCCTCCTTATAAATCCTGAATTAGATTGATCTTAGATACAGAAACCTCATAAGCTACGCGTGTCTCCACAGTTTCATCGTCCAGGCGCTTTTGGTACTCACGGCTCTGGATCCGGCCTTTGATCACAACGGCAGCTCCTACTTCAAAGCCTGCAGCGTATCTGGCGTTTCTGCCCCAGGTAATACACGGTATGTAATCACATTTTCCGTAAGGGCGGTTCACCGCAATAAGCAGATCCCCAATTTCCCTTCCAAGGGGAGTCTTACGGTAAACAGGGGGCTTACAGACAAACCCATTCAGCGTAACGATATTTGACTTCCTTGAATCAACCAGATCGGCACTGATAAAAAGGAAATTCGTTGCAAAGACATAGAGGGATAAACCCTTTTTATCACCCTTCTGAGTATTATAGGAGCGATACTGCCCGGACACCTGCAGAGTCAGTCCACTATAATCCTGAGTAACATCAAGCAGACGTTCCGATACCAATACCGGAAGGATATCCATCTGATCGCTGAGTCTCTTCACAACCAGATCCATGGTGTAAAATCCCTCTCCAAAGACTTGATGATTATAGGTAAATCCGGAGACAACTTGTCCCATTAAAGTTACTGTATTGTTTTCCATCTTGATTTCCTCCTGTAAAACCCTTATACTAAGGGTGTGTATTTTTTATTAATTACCTGAGCCTTGGCAGCTTGCACCTGCCGGGTTCTTTTTAATTTTCAGCCGCTCTCCGGTGACTACGTTTAATAAGCGCATCTTCCGGACTTCATTCGATATGACCAGATATTTTTCAGGATCGTACCCGTTCTGACGGATTATTTCCCGCTGGCTCCTGGTTGGCTTTCCAGGTCTTCCCATCAGCGTTTCCTCTTTCTCGGTTTGTTGTGTATAACTATCGACTTTTCCACATTTTCTTACGATTTTCTTAGTATAAAAATTGACTTTCTAAATAGCTTACACTATAATATGTATAGAACAGTTGTTTGCCACTACATATAGAAAGGAATTTTATATGGCCAAAAAGTATAACCTTAGCAGCAAATCTGACATGAACCGTTTTATGAAAGATCTAGAACAACAAGTTAAATCAAATGCGGAACAACAAATTATGGCACAAAGTTATGATGTTGAATGTCCGCATTGTCACAGCAAAATATCTACTCGCCCCGGTGCTGGCACTTGTCCTGCTTGTCACAACACTATTAATTTGGATTTAAACATCAAGTACGAATAAATAGTTCCAGATTTTTCAAAGCCAGTTCACTCACCAATGAATTGGCTTTTTTTAGATATCTTTTTAAACGTTTTAGCTTTTTAAGGGACTTTTTTACTCCAGGAACATGAACGGTTATCGTTACTGTGCTATTTGTCTTCTTCAATTTCACTCACCTCCTCCATATACGCCCAGGGACTAACTTCCAAAGCCTTGCACAAGCTAATATATTCTCCGGCTTCACACTTACGCTTTCCATTTAAAATTAAGCAGAAGTGATTTTCTTTCAAGCCAGCTTTAGTTGCCACGGCTTTCTGCTTCATACCAGAAGAGTCAATCTTGGCTTTCAGAGCTTCATAATCAAATTGATACACTCTGTTTTCTCCTCTCACATCACCTCTAATGCTCCACACACAGCAAACATCAGGATCATACTGCTACCAAAGATTACCGCCGGCATAATCCGCTTTGTAAGCTCCATCAAGCGTGACGGGCGGGTGTCGGTGTAATCGTCTAAGTTGTCATAGTACTTTCGCATGGGGTTCCTCCTTTTCAATCAACCGGCATTGCGGGGTACTGTTCAATGAACCGTTCCAAGTCAGTCCCCCTTACCTTTTTCAATCCAAGCTGCAGGCATGGAAGCTTTCCGGCATTAATAAGATCGTACACTGCGTCAGTGTTTACCTTTAAAACTTTTGATACCTCTTTCACGGTGTAAAGGGGTTCGTATACTTTTACCATCGTTTGGCCTCCTCTCATAATCTTTACACGGATACCGCCTGCTACAGTCTGGGCAGCGTTCACGGTACCGACAGGACTTACATGATAATGTAATTTCTATATGTATCACCATTCCTTTCTTGTAAATTTTTTCCTTTCCTCTTATAATTACTTATCAGCTTCCATCAAAACGTTAAGAAAGAATAATGCATAATGCTTCGTCAAAGCCGCATCATATTGAAAAGGATTCGAAAATTATCTAATGGTTCATCTACCAGAATCCTCACATTGCAAGGGCGGTTGATTAACCCCGAAACCGATCAAACAATTAGTTGCCGTCGAGACTACGGTAAAGAACTTGGATCCCTTATTGACGGATTGATTCGGGATGGATATTTAATCAGGATAGATGAATTCAAGGTAGCTCTAACAGACAAAGGTCTTCACCCTTACGCTCAGTCATGGGAAACTATTAAGGTTTTCCTGTTTAAGTCTGTTCTGATTCCTGCTGTAGTTTCAGCTGTGACCGCTCAACTGACGCTGTGGATAAAGACACTACTATAATGGAAGTTACCATACTTACAAAGACGATCCATAACACATGGGCTGTCTTTGTATTAAATTTATCAATCCTTCTATCTAGATCTGTCAATCTCTCTGACCTCCTCTTTTTTCAATGTGCCATTAGTCCTAAGTTTCTTCCAATAAGCTGTCTACGGTTACGCCTAATAACTTTGCCACTTTTTGAATCTTATCAACAGAAGGAATGTTATCATTCCATTTACAAATACTGCTTTTTGAAAGCTCAGCTTCTTTTTCTAACCTGTAAATAGAAACTCCTTTTTCTTCTGCCAGTGTTTTTATTTTGTCGAAAAGCAAAATATCACCTCCTTTTAATTGAATATATTCACCGTTTTCTATTGACATATAGTTGAAAATATTCTATTATATGTAGTAACGACACTAAATACATAGAACAAATTCAACCACCATGATTTAGTTGAATATATTCATCTCTTGTTTTGAATTATACCGAATATATTCATCGTTGTCAATAGTTTTTGTTGAATTTTTTCAGGAGGTAATTTTATGACTTTATCAGATAGAATTCAACAACTAATAAATGAAAATAATATTTCACAATCTGAACTAGAAAAAAAATTGGGGTTTGGAAAAGGCACTATTTCAAAATGGAAGGGAACTACCGCTCCTAGCGCAGACAAGCTTCAGAAAATTGCAGAACATTTTGGGGTTACAATTGATTATCTTATGACTGGCCAAAGTTATGGCCAGCCGGGTCCGAAAACCTTGGCTGCGCATTTTGATGGCGAAGAACTTTCAGAAGAAGAAATGGAAGAAATCTTGAATTACGTTGAGTTTGTGAAAAGCAGACGTAAATAATATTTACCGGGGACAGATTACATGATGAGTGATTTAGAAAAAGAAGAACAAGAAGCGGCAGAAGTTGGAATACATATTGACTACATTCCTTTTAAGAGTAATAATATAAAAGGCTTATATTGTGATGGATCTATAGCAATTAATACCTATATTGAAACGTCTAATGAAAGAGCCTGTATACTCGCTGAAGAATTAGGGCATTATCACACTTCATCGGGTATTATAATAAATTTAGATAGCTCAGATAATCGAAAGCAGGAACATGCAGCAAGGCTTTGGGCGTATAATAAAATGATTACAATAGAAAAATTAATTTCTGCCAAAGAAGCTGGCTGCTATAACAGATATGAGATTGCAGAGCATCTTAATGTAACTGAAGCTTTTCTTCAGGAAGCAATAGATTGTTACCATTCCAAATATGGATTAGGTTTGCAAAAAGGGGAATACATAATATTTTTTGAACCATTTAATATTTGCCGTATGGCAGAATAAGTATTAAATAAAGAAGATTAAAATAGCCTAAGGCTTTTTAATAAAAAACAAAGAAAAAGAGGTATATGAGTATGGCAAAAGAAAAACCAACAACAAAAATTTGCAAACACTGCAAGACGGAAATTCCTTATGGGGCCAAGGTATGTCCACAGTGTCGCAAAAAACAAGGTATGGGAGGGTGTCTCACGGCTATTATTATAGTTGTTGCCCTTGGCTTACTGGGTTCCTGTTTCGGGGGTAAGAGTAGTGAAACTTCAAGCCCGGATAAAAAAGTGACTGCAAAAGAAAAAACAGAGGCAACAACAGAAGCACCAATTGAATACACTGCATATAGTGTTGACGATATGATGACTGACTTAAAATCCAATGCCCTGAAAGCAAGTGAAAAATACAAAGATCAGTACGTAGAGATCACTGGAAAACTAAGCAACATTGACTCTAGTGGAAAATACATAAATCTAAATCCCGTGAACGATGACTATGCAATCATGGGAGTTCAGTGTTACATAAAAAATGATGACCAAAAAAATAAAGTTATGGAATTGACAAAAGGCAGCACTGTTACACTCAAAGGAAAAATTACAAAAGTCGGTGAGGTAATGGCGTATTCGCTCGATATTGCAGAAATAAACTAATATAGAATGCAAAAACCGCCCGGTGCTGGAAACACCGAACGGCTCTACATAGATTTTCTCTTATCGGACAAACCGAAAAGATATACTCTATCTCATCAAACAGATTATATCATTTTCGATGCGTCCTGACAAGAGGGCGTATTTTTTATACTCAAAAATAGAAAGGGAATGATATTATGGGGCAAATAACAGCTCGTAAACGAGGAAAAACATGGGAATATGGTTTTGAAGGGGCTAAGGTAGAAGGTAAACGAAGCCGTATCACACAGGGAGGTTTTCGAACCAAGGCGGATGCCCTTGATGCTGGAGGAAAAGCCAAGGCAGCATATGACAACGCTGGACAAAAGTTTACCCCCTCAGAGATCAGTTTTTCGGATTATCTCGATTATTGGTATGATAAACATGTCTGCATTAATGGGACTATTAATACCAGAAATGGGTATAAGAATATCATTGAAAAGCATATCAAGCCTACACTCGGAAAATATTACCTAAAGTCATTGAGCAGTGATGTACTTCAAGATTTTGTTAACTCTATGAAGGAAAAAGGACTTTCTAAGAATACAGTTAAATACATCAAGTCATGTACTTCCAGTGCACTAAGCTACGCCGTTTCCCCCTGTCGTTATATTTCTTTCTCTCCCATGATAGGGGTACGATTGCCAGTATATAAAAAAGAGCCCAAAAAAGAGTATATCGTCAACAAGAGTGATTATAAAAAAATTGTCTCTTATTTTCCTCCGGGATCTAACTTTTACATACCTTTTATGATTGGATATTATACCGGTGTTCGCCTAAATGAATGCTTTGGCCTAACTTGGGCGGATATAGATTTAAAAAATAAGACTATCACTATACGTAGACAGTTATCGCACGTTTCTAAACAATGGTGTTTTTCTTCCTTGAAAACACCAACCTCTTATCGTACGATTTTTTTCGGAGATTCGCTTCATACCGCCTTAAGAGCTGAAAAGAGGCGGCAGTCAGAAAACCGGTTAAGATACGGAGAATATTATTATAAACATTACCTCACGGATTCCAGAATAGTAATCACACAAGAGTGCTTAAACGTCGATGAAATTGATTTCGTCTGCCGGCAAGAAAACGGAAAGCTGTACACCTCGGAAAGCATGAAGAATGCAATGAAAACTGTACACGATAAGATAGGCATTAAGGAATTCCATTTTCATAGTCTCAGACATACGCACGCAACAATATTGGCCACCCACATTTCCAATCCCGCTATTGTGCAAAAGCGGCTTGGGCATTCTGATATCGAAACAACAATGAAATACTATATTTTCGATGTAGAACACGGAGATCAAAACGCAGTAAATATTTATGAGGAATTCGCATAATTTGTCTACCACTTATAAAAGCGTTGACAAGAGGTAGACAAACAAGCGTTTTTTATCACCCTACCCGCTTTTAATGCCCATATTTCCGTTATCTCCCATTTAAATATTCCATAATACCCATGTGAATGGTCCATGCCACCCGATCCTGATAATCATCTGATTTTAATAAAGCTGATTCTTTCCAGTTGGTCAAAAATCCGCATTCTACAATTACAATGGGGGATTTTACATGAAGGAGCAGATAATAATTATCGTTGGGCTTTGCCAGTCTGGTATTCTTCTCTCCCAACACATAATCAAACCGGTCCTGTAAAACTTCAGCCAGCCGCTTCCCTTTTTCCGACTTCTTATAATAAAATACCTGTCCTCCGGAAATCTCTTCCTGATGATAGCTGTTCTGATGAATGCTGACCGTGAGAGCAGGACTTACTTCATTGATGATATCACACCGCTTTTTCATATCCGCCATCTTTTTTCTGCTGTCTTTTTCTGTGTAAAGACCACTATCATTTTTCCTTGTCAGCACCACTTCCACGTCAGATGCTTCCAGATATTTTTTTAACCGGTTTGCGATCTGTAAATTGATGTCCTTTTCCAGAGTTCCATCGACCCCGATCTTTCCCGGATCATTTCCACCATGTCCGGCATCGATCACTACCACTGGTTTTTCTTTTCCAGCCTTTACACTGACCCCTGCCGTCATTTTCCCGGCATGGCTTGATATCACATATACCAATACCAGCAAAATCACCGCCATGAACGGTTCCCATCTTTTTAATTTCACATTCTCTACCTGACAGACATTCTTAATGAATTATATCTTTCAGTGAAATAAAAAAGAACTATTTGAGACGACTTTCCCATCATTCTGCATTTAGTACATTGTAGTCCTTTGTTCCGTCAGTCGTGATCCACTCAACATACTGGGACAAAATGCTTTGATATCCTTCTTCCTGCCACATCTTGTACCCGGCTTTTTTCATAGCCTTATCCCGGATCCCCGCCACTTTTCCTGCTGAACAGGCCACATTCAGTTCGGCATAGACCTTCGCCATCTGGTCTCTCTGATACTTGGTTAAGTCTTTCATGGAGTCAAGCCGATCAAATTCATCCTGTGCCTGATTATAAAAAACCTTGTTTAAAAATCGCTTTCCAAAGTCCTCAAAATTCAAAAGATTCTTATCTGTATTTCCCGTGCTCTGCGCCCACGCCTTCATATCCAGAGATTTTGTATGGTAGCTGAATCCGCCATCTTCTTCATAATTCAATACTCCGTACTGGCATGGAGGGGTAGATAAAGAGCTGGTAACGATCTCATAGATTCCGGAATCTTCCGATGACCGCTTATAATGCTGAACATGCAGATGACCGCTTAAATACAGAGGTACATCCCAGCTCTCCAGCTGATCAATCAACTGTTCACTGTGTTCTATGGTACAATCCTGTAAATAAACTTCACTTTCATCAAGAAGGTTATGATGACTTACAGGAATCACTTTCATACCAAGATCATAGGCTGCTTCCATCTGCTCCTCGATCCAGTCATATGTATCGTCCCGTACCATTCCTCCCACCAGATTCTTCGGTTCATACTGACAGGTATCAATCATCATGGCTCTGGTGGAATCATCGATTTGGTAGACATAACTCAAAGATGCCGAATCGCGGCTGACCGCTTCATTGTATCCGAAATCCTGATATATTTCTTCAAAATCCTGGGGAGTGATTGACTCCACCTGCTGGGAAGTATCTCCGGTAAACCGGGCTGCCAGAGGATTGTTGATATCATGATTTCCCGGCATAACAATCACAGGTATCCCGGCAGCTTCTATTTCATAGAGCTTTTTAGCAAACGCTTCATGGCTTTCCTTTTCGCCGTTTAATGTCAAGTCCCCGCTCAGAATCACAATGTCTGGCTGTTCTTCCTTCACCTCTGCGATAAACGCATCCGTGATTTCCCAAATATACTGCATGACCTTGCCGTCGCCGTGATCCATGGTATATTGGAAGCTTTTCTGAAAATCCGTTAAATCCTTTGCCAGATAATGCATATCCGTGGCAACAATGATCTTTGCGCCCTCCTCTTCAACCTCAGACGTCGGACTTTCCGTGGTCTGTACAATGTCTTCTGTGGACTGGGGCTCGGTTGGAGCGGCAGTCTCTGCCTTAGTACTCTCCTCTGTTGTATTCTCCGGCACCTGCTGCTTTGAGGAGCAGCCTGCAGACACACATACAGCCGCAAACAAAGCTGCCAATAGGATCCTGTTTTTCATGAACTGACCTTCCTGTCTATTCGTTTCTTTCGTTTCTCTCGTTTATTTCTTTTCTAACTGAACTTCATCCCACAAATCTGCCGGCTCAAATCCCAGTTTCCAGCAGGCGACTCCTGCCAGGTCATATTGTCTGATCAAATCCATCTTAAGCCCGATGGAGCGTTCTTCCTCCAGCCAGATCTTCTTAAGACCTTCTTTTGTCTGCATTTCCCCATAATACTGACCAGATTCATCCTGCCAGTTAAGTTCCACTTTATTTTCACTGACCCATTCTTTGGCTTTGGCTATGCCTAAAGAAGAGGATGAGGTCTTATTCTCACTGTCCAGGGTCCATACTCTGGTATAAAAAGGAATTGCCTGAATGATCTTTTCCTTTGGCACCTCTAAAAGCGTACCCTTGATTCCGTTTTCTACATATCCTATGGAAGCCACAGAACCAGCATCACCACCGGCATAGTGCTCATCATATCCCATGACAATCACATAATCAGCCACAATTCCCTGCTCTTTTCGGTTATAAAACTCGTTACCAGATACGGGGACATAGTTATCGACAGACAGAACAATCCCCTTCTCTCTGCAGGAAATGGATAGTTCCCGGATAAACTGTATATAGGGAACTCCGGCCTCTTCCTTGATTCCTTCAAAGTCCAGATTGATTCCATCAAGCCCGTATTTCTCTGTTTCCGCCATCAATGATTCAATAAGCTTTCGTCTGGTAGATGTCCCTGCTAAAAGGATCTCTGTATTTACATCCTTGCTGAAATTGTTAATAAGAGCCCATACTTTCAGTCCTTTGTTATGAGCCTTTTTTACGTATTCTGCACTAGCCAGTGAACGGAAATTCCCTTCGTTATCCGTAAGCTCATACCATGTTGGGGATATGACGTTGACCCCTTTGGTATTGGCGATCACGCTGTCAAAAGAGGCATTCCCTTCCAGAGTAGTCATCTGGTGCCAGGCAAGGCTTACCGGCTCATCCATGGTTATATTCTTATAAACAGGCTTTTCAAAGTTACTGACTGGTGTTTCATTACTCGTCTCTCCAAGACGGCGGTGTTCCACATAACCTACAAACCCATCTTCGGTGCGAACCCTATCCCATCGATCCATGGATTCTAAAACCGTAACCTTGTTTCCTTTGGATACCCATGTCACAATGGGGCTTTTCACGCCGCCTTTGACACGGATATTGCCGTTTTTCTTAACCGCCGCTACATTCATGGAATCCCAGTTGTTATTAATAAACATACGCTTGTTCTGGGCACCGTCATACGCAGCCACACGAATATCCGTGTAGTTGGCTACCAGTCCCACAGACAGATAGACGCCGTCTTCGTTCACCCATATCAGAGGTTTTCCAGTGGTTCCTTTGGTGGTATGATCCGCATAGACAATGGAATCCGGCAGTGCATATACCAGAAGCTTTTCACTGCTGTCCCAGTAAAACCGTTCATTCAACGTGCTATTAACCCAATCGATCGGAAGGTAAGTTTGTCCTTCCTGGAAAATTCCATTTGCGTCCTGTAATTCTTCATTTAAATAAAGGGCTACTTCATCATCTTTTACGCCCAGCAGTTCTGTCATATCGGCCTGCTCATCTGTGGGGATATACCGCTCTAAAAACCGGACTCCGAAAAATCCGGCAATTACTAACAAAATCAATCCCAGCGCCACGAGAACCGGCACAGCTTTCCTATTCATCTGCTTTCCTCCTGCTATTGGATCGTATCATTTTATCTTATTGTAGATTTTCTTTTAGATTATATCATACTTCTTCATTTTTGAAATTTACATTTTCATTACGTTAAAAATCCCCTGATCCCGCCCTGATGTGCAATTAAGGCCAGTTCTAGGCTGAAGATGGCATCCCAACCCACATCCCTTTTGCTGCAAAAAAACACTAACGGTTATAGATCTTATCAAACCTTATTTCCTGCAGCTTTCCGGTCTTTTCATCCGGAATATAATCGGCCATATAAAAGCAATCATCCTCCCTTACTTCAAAAATTTTACTCCAGTCTTCTTCCGGCAGTTCCTCTCCATCGATAAAAATGGCGATTCCCTGATCCCGGTATCTTTTAAGCCCTTCCAGATATTGGTCTTCTTTTGTACTCTCCTCCCGTTCTCTGGCATCTCTTTTTTTCATCTGTATCTCCCCTGTATCTTTTCTTTTGTATAACAGCTCAGGAGAGGACCACAAGGATCGTTTCGTGACATAATCCTCTCCATGGCCTTAAAATAATTTCTGGTAAAACTTAAGCATTTCTCCGGTGACAACAAACGCATCTACTGAAACTGGAATTCTCTGTACAGGGCGTTTCAGCCTCTTTTCCATATTTTTTCTGGCTTCTTCGCTTCCAAAGGACACGAAGGTCTCCCAGCTCTTTTCCGCTTTTTTCCCTTTTCCTTCAAACTCCAGAAATGCTTCCATCTGCCACTCGCTTAAGCTCCCCAGGACAAACTGTCTGTCACATCTTAAAAATTCTTCCAGATTTCCTTCCCTTACCGTTCCGTAATCCACAATCACCGCCTGACAGCCGGACTTTTTACACAACAACAGGGTATTGATCCCAGCTTGTTCATAATAATCTACTTCCAGGACCTTAAACGCGAAAGACTTTCCTCCATCTTCCGTACAAATCTTTTTCATGCCGGCAAAATCTCCATGGCTGTTCCATTCCAAGACCGCACATCGTTTTCTCAGCACTCCGCTTAAATATCCTGCTGTCATGACTGCAAAATGAGTCACTCCAACGCATCTGCCCGTGCCGATGATGCCGATAACTTCCTGGCTCCCCGTTTTTTTGCGGTGTTTTAATAAGGACCATATTGATTTTCTCTTTCCGATCATGAGATTCTATCCTTTCTGCAAGGCTTTCTTTTCTCTTTTAAAAAACGAAACACCAGATTCTTCAGCCAATTCATACATCGATGCATTCCTGGTACTTTTATCTTTTTCTCCTCCAGGACTGTGGCTAACAGTGCTTTGTAAAATACTCCTGATTCTTTCTTCAGGGAAAAAGCATCCGGGTAATATGGCGCCCGAAAGCAGCAGGAAGCCATGACCCCTTCCGGCAGATGGATTTTGATTCCCGGAACAGTATGATTATAGACAATCGCATAAGGCACTCCTTTGCCGGCTACCTCACTTGCCACCCGCTCCGATTCCCATTTGCTCCAGGGGCTTCCGTCACACACCAGGATCACAGCATCTGGTTCTTCTGAAAAAATTTCTTCCCTGTGGTTTCCATAATCCAGAATTCTTACCTTAACAGGAGAATCCTTTAGCTTTACCCCCTGGCCATAATAAGGTTTCCAAACAAAACCACGGTAACGCAAAAGGCCGTACTGGTCCCGCTTTACACCTGCATAGTCAGAAAGCCCGGCTCCCATGCCGGAATCATTTTTTTCTTCGAATAAGTTGGGATATCCTTGATTTCTAAGATAAATAGACAGGCCAACGGCAATATGAGTCGTTCCGGCCCCTGATTTGCTCCCAAAAAGAGCAATGGTAAGAGATGATGATTGCAGACGGTCTTTTGCAGCCGTTCCCATGTTATTAAACTGTAAAAGCCTTTCCCCTAGCTCCTGTGCTGATGAAAACCGTTCGGCTTTTTCCTCTTTGATACACCGCTTGATGACAGCGGACAGATTGGTATCCATAAACGGGTCCGGCTTATAAGGCAGTTCGGGAAATGATCCTGTATACAAATAATGAAGGATAGCACCAATGGCGTAGATGTCCGTTCTTTCATCCAGGATTCCGTCATTTCTATACTGCTCCGGCGCTGCACATCCAACGGTTCCATACCGCTCTCCGGGCATATTTGCTTCATCTAAAGACGCAGCGATGCCAAAGTCGATCAGCTTCACGGTATCATGACACAATAACAGGTTCTTCGGCTGTAAATCCAAATGTAATATGGGATTTGGTCCTGCGAGATGCAGGTAATGAATGATGTTTGTCAACTGAATTCCATAGAATATGGTCAGTTCTTTAGACAAATGGCCCTGCTTTTTGACAAGGTCAAATAAAGATTCTCCTTCCAGATACTCTTCGATTAAATAACTATATGATTCGTCTTCTTCTACGTCATAAACAATGGGGATTCCGGGATGGCGAAGCTCCTTTAGAACAAGTGCTTCCCTTCTGAAACGATCGTAATTAAGAAAGCTTTTGGGTACCCGCTTGATCGCACGGTATTCCTCAAGCCCAAGATGAACCGCCAGAAAGACTGTACCTGCCCGGCCGGTTCCCAAGATGCCGCATATCTGATATTTTCCAAACAGAACGGCGCTTATTAGAGCCACCTCCTTTTTGCCTGTCCAATATCATCTCTTGAAATACATTCTAATTCATTCTTTCTCTTTTATCAACTGTTTTATAAATTTTTTTAAGTGTACGCAAAAAAATCCTGTTGATATCAAAATAATGTTGGAATAAAAGCAAAATGATGTGAAAATCATACCACTTTCACTTGCAAATACAATAATTATATAATAGAATGAAATTAAGGAACAACCGCCCCTCTACACGGGGTTGGCCATTTAAAAGGATAGAAACTCCACCCTTCAACTCGGCAAAGTATACAAGGGTGGTTTTTCTACGCCCATTTCTGGGTTACTATAGAAATACGCTACTTACAATTAACAAAAATAAAGGTAAGTAATGCTAAAATGAATGAACCAAAGGCCATAAGATCTTTAAATTCAAATTTCATCCACACCACCTCCCATCAATGTATTGATGGAAGGCCAACGCCCTTGCAGTGACACGATTGTTCCATGTCAATATGGTAACATATCCCATTTCCTAGTGCAATTATTTTTTCCAATATAGAAAGCATATTATACGGTAAGATTCAATGAGAATACTGGTTATAAAAATTTTGTTATTATTTCAGATTTCTCCCATTTTAAAAAATTTAAAATCCAGTTTCCATGATTCCATTGCGAGGATCATTTTCAATGAATCGATCATACTAATTTTATATCAAAAATAAAGCAGGAAAATTCCATTAATTAAATAGGATTCCCGTTTTTTTGCATTCAAACCTTAAATTTATATAAAATTTTTCACATAGTAATTGCCTTTTTGCTATATTATATAGTATAGTTATGTTGAGGAAGTATGTAATAATATTCACCATTTTTAAAAGAACAGGAAGTGATCCTATGAAGATAGAACGTATCAATGAAAATCAGATCCGTTGTACGCTTACCAGCTTTGATTTAAGTGTCCGAAACCTTAATTTAGGCGAGCTTGCTTACGGCAGTGAAAAAGCCCGCAACCTGTTCCGCGAGATGATTCAGAAAGCCTCTAACGAAGTGGGATTCGAAGCAGAAGATATTCCTCTCATGGTAGAAGCAATTCCGTTATCAAACGAAAGCGTAATGTTAGTCATTACGAAGATCGACGACCCGGAAGAATTAGATACAAGGTTTGCTAAATTTTCACCATCAACCGACGAAGACTTGGATTCTATGCCAGGAGATCTGGCAAGCGAGCTTTTGGAAGGTGCTGACGGCCTTTTAAGTCTGTTAGGAATCGATAAAAAGGACGAACCGGAAGCCGAAAAGCCAAAAGAATCGTCAAGCGCTTCCTCAATAAGAATCTATTGTTTTCAAAGTTTAGATCAGATATCTGATGCCGCAAGGGCCATCGGACAGGTTTACGATGGCGAGAATACATTATATAAAAAACCGGATACCAGACAGTACTTCCTGGTGATCCGTAACACTCCTGACAAATCTCTGGATTTCAGCCGCGTCTGCAACCTTCTTGCAGAGTATGGTTCCAAGATCCGCCAGGATTACGCTTCTGAAGCGTACTACAAGGAACATTACGAGGTCCTGATTGAAGGTCACGCCCTTCAGTCTCTGTCCAAACTTTAATCCGTTCCTTTGTTCATAGTACTTCATCACAAACCAAAAATGAGGTTCGGCCCTTTTATAAGGGTCGAACCTCATTTTTAAAATTCTACATGTTCTTCCTGAAAAAAGGAGGAAATCAACTCTAATGTGGCATCCGTTTCCTTGCTGTCAACCATAATCCAGTTATGTGCCATACCGGCACCCTTCTTATAAATGAGTTCTGTCCCCTCTAATGTTCCTGCCTTCTCCGCCACAAGTTCACAATCTGGCGTCAGCATCTCTTCGGTTCCTGAAAACATAAGAATCGGACCCAGATGATTCCAATCCCCATAGATTGGAGAGACAAACGGATGATCCGGTTCCAAGGGACCACAGTATCTGGTTCCTGCTGCCCTTAAAGCATCTACCGGCAAAATGTAATCTGTTTTCTGGGCAATTTTTATTCTGGGATTATTTAGCGTAATATCCAGCCACGGAGAAACCACCGCCGTTTTCACCGGCATGGGCAGATTCCCCATATCCCGAAGTTCC
Organism: uncultured bacterium; assembly: GCA_963519465.1. GTDB lineage: Bacteria > Bacillota > Clostridia > Lachnospirales > Lachnospiraceae > Lacrimispora. Next base: position 151,961 of record CAUQMY010000011.1, on the reverse strand, counting down.
TGCAAAAAGGAAAGGGCAAGTCCACCGCCGGAAAAATCGCCCAACAGATAAAATTCATCCGTTGGATATTCGGCGATTAAGCGGGTATAGGCTTTGACCAGACACTGATGAGTAGTTAGTGCGGTATATTCCGGTGCGAGGGGATACTGAAAAATGGATACCCTAATCTGCTCGTTTATGGCAAAATATTCTGCAATTTCCCGGCTCCGCCTGGTAGGTTCCAAGGTATAGGCACCGCCCGGAAGCATAAGGATATGGGTGTTTTTCGTATAGCTTCCGTTGATGGTGACTCCGTAAAAGCCGTCCACATTCCAAGTCTTGACCCGTACTTTCTTTGTAAAGTGAAGAAGGTCCAGTTCCCCGGTACCCCGTTTTGGTTGTTCTAAATCAAGTGCCATTTTTTTATCCGCTTTTCCCATTTTTGCAAAAAGCTTTGACATTTCCGTCTTTAAACTCATGGTTTAAAACTCCCCTTCCCCGCCTTGGCGGCATTAAGAATCTTTGCAGATTTTATTAAGCTTCTTCATTTCATAGATTACAAACTGGCTGACGATGATCGCGGATGCAATATCGGCTACTGGTCCTGCAAATAAAATTCCGTCCAAACCATGGCGAAGTGGCAGAATCACAATGAGCGGTATCAGAAGCAAAAGCTGACGCAGCATGGATAAAACAGATGCCTTTAAAGGCTGTCCCGTTGACTGGAAATAGCTGGTTACTACAACCTGGAAACCAGCCGTAAAAATACCGAGCATGTACACTTTTAAGCACCGAACTGCAAACAGGGTAAATTCCACATCCTGAGTACCGAACATACTTAAAATCGGTCCCGGGAACACCTGACAGGCAAGCCAGCCAACCACTGAAACCATGGTAGAAGCAAACGCTGCAAGAAGAAACGTTTTTCTCACTCGCTTCGGCTGATTTGCTCCCTTGTTGAAACCAAGAATCGGCTGGGAACCGATACCGATACCAATACAGATGGACACAAGGGTCATACTGATCTTATTTACAATACCCATGGCGCTTAATGCCACATCTCCGCCTACTTCTGAATGATTTCCATAATACACCAGGGAATTGTTCATGACAACCTGTAAAATAGTAGAAGCCACCTGAGTGATTCCGCTGGAGATTCCAAGAGGAAGTGCAGATTTAAAAATATCAAGATCAATGCGCATATACTTTCTCTGGAATTTCATATGTTTTCCTTTGCGGATAAAATATGATACCAAAAATGCTGCAGAGATAAACTGAGAGGTTATGGTAGCAAATGCAGATCCACTGACGCCCCAATGAAGGATAAAGATATAAATAGGATTTAAAATCGTATTTAAAACAGCTCCTACAAGGATCGCATACATGGACAGTGCCGGACTTCCATCAGTTCTTGCCATGTTGCTGAGTACTACGGCAATCATGTTAAAAGGAGTACCAATGAGCATTACAGAGGTATACTGTCTTGCATATTCCATGGTATTGGCTGTAGCTCCAAATAACTTTAACATAGGATCCAGGAACATAAATCCAAGAACCATGACAATAACGCTGGAGATGATGGTCAGCACAAATACCGTTCCAAGAGTCTTTTCTGCCTCTTGTTCCTTTTTTTCCCCCAGCTTAATGGCTGCAAAGGCACTGCCTCCGGCTCCTAAAAGGGTGGACAGGGCTAAAACGATGGTAACGATGGGAAAAGCGATGGTGGTCGCTGCATTACCAAGATATCCGATTCCCTGTCCAATAAAGATCTGGTCAACGATGTTATAAATTGAATTCACCAGCATGGAGATGATTGCCGGCATGGCAAACTGCATCAGAAGCTGTCCGATCGGTTTATATCCCAAGGGATTGGCCCCTTGTGTTATCTTATTTTGTTCCATAAAGTGTGTTATTCCTTTCCTTTGCGCTCTATCATATGATTGCGGGCATTCTCTGCCATTCTTATAAGCATCTGCTCTGCCCCATCACGTTCCTCTTTTGTAAAACCCTCCAAAATTATATTCTCCCAATCTTCCACGCATGCCCATGTCTTCTCCACCACAGGCTCTGCTTTTTCTGTGGCATAGATCCTGCGCACCCGTTTGTCCTCTGTCCCCGTTTCTGTCAGAACATACCCCTCTTCTTCCAGCTTCTTGACCGCCCGGGTGGCAGTGGCCTTATCGAAATGTCCAAAGGACGCCAGTTCCTGCAGATTCATGCCTGGATTCTTAAAAATCTGCAATAAAAAAAACTGTTGTCCACAGCCTATTTGATAAGAAGATAATTCATTTGCATAGTACATATTGTTCAGCCTCTGGATGATCGAGATGTATTTCCCGATTTCCCTGCGTTGGCTCATGTATTTCACCTCCAGCCACTCAGCCTCCTACCCTGTTCTCGCGAGTGATGATAAACAGCATATCACAAATTAGTTGCATTCGCAACCATTAATTTTCACAAAAAAACCCGGTCAATTCCTGCCGGGTTTTTCATGTTTTATGCTTTTTCAATCATGATCAGAAGAGAGGTAAAATCTCCGGTATCCTTTGAAAAAAGGACTCTGTCAATGGGTATTCCTGCGTACATCAGCTCACTGCCATAAAAGGTTTCCTCTTTTCCCCATAACGAAACCTTATATAACATTTCATCGCAAAGCCCCTTTAACTTCAATCTAAGCCAGCCTCCGTTTGCAGGATTTAATACCTGATAATAAGAAACGATAGCACGGTCTTTTTCTTCAGATACCACCATCCAGGCTGTATCATTTCCTTCAAAAGGACTTTTCAGCCGGTAAAATGTCCCCTGGTGCAAAAGTTTCCGGTTCTTCTTGTAAAAGGAGATCTGTTCCTTCACCACCTCGATCTCCTCATCTGTCAGCCGGTTTAGATCCAGTTCGTATCCAAACGCCCCGAAAATGGCCACATCACCTCTGGTTTTTAAATCCGTGACACGGTGAACCTGATGATTGGGAACTGCTGAAATATGAGCTCCGATGCTGGATATTGGATAGACCATACTGGTTCCATACTGAATCTTTAAGCGGTCCACTGCATCCGTATTGTCACTGCACCATGCCTGAGGCGCAAAGTAAAGCATTCCCGGGTCAAACCTTGCCCCTCCGCTTGCACAGGATTCAAACAGGATCTTTGGAAAATCTCTGATCAGCCTTGTATACAGATCGTAAACACCGAGAATGTATTTGTGCATCACCATCCCCTGTCTGCCGGAATCGGTTCCCTTTGAATAACATTCTGTCAAATACCGGTTCATATCCCATTTGATATAAGAGATCTTCGCATTGCCGATAACATCCTTTAGCATTTCATAAACCGCATCCACCACTTCTTTGCGGGAAAAGTCCAGCACATGCTGCCGTCTGCTTGGAGTTTCATACCGCCCAGGCGCAGATATTATCCAATCTGGATGGGCTTCATAGAAACGGCTGTTTTTATTGACCATCTCCGGTTCGATCCACAGTCCAAAGGATAAGCCCAGGGCTTCTATTTTTTCTGACAATCCACAGATGCCGCCAGGAAGCTTTTCTTTGTTGACGAACCAGTCTCCCAGGCTCCTGTCATCGTCGTTGCGCTCCCCGAACCAGCCATCATCTAAGACAAACAGCTCCACACCGGTTTCTTTTGCCTTTCTGGCAATGGATAAGATTTTCTCCTCATCAAAGTCCATGTAGGTGGCTTCCCAGTTATTTAAAAGCACCGGCCTTTCCCGGTCTCTCCAGTATCCTCTGGCAAGACGGGTCCTGTATAGGCGGTGATATACCTGGCTCATAGAAGTCAGCCCCTGTTCCGAATATACCATAACAAGTTCTGGTGTTTGAAAGGATTCCCCTGTATATAAAGGCCATTCCAGCGTGTCAGGATGGATTCCCATAAGAATTCTTGTGGTATCGTGAGAGCAGACCTCTGCCTGACCCAAAAAGCTTCCGCTGTATACCAGACTGAACCCATATACTTCTCCGCTGTGCTCTGTGGTTTCCTTTCTTGCAAGGGCCAGAAACGGGTTATGCTCCGCACTGCTGATTCCCCTCATACTGTAAACAGCAGTAATTCCCTCTTCCAGCGGACGCCTTTTTACATACCGCTCCCTTGACCACGCACCGGACAACTGGATCATCTCATAATCGCTATCAGGTAAATCCACCGCACCACTCATGGCAGTAGTCAGGACAATTTCCTCTGTCCCGTGATGATCAAACCGGGCATTTCTTGTGAGAACCGGCATTTCTTTGAATATGGTATACGTAAGAGTCAAATCTGTATCCATTACATCATCATGAAGCAGGATCTTTAATGTCTCCGCTTCTTCATCGGATTCCACATAAGTGGACGGCAATGGTTCTATTGACGGTTTTCCCTTTTCTATGGAATGGGACACATAAGTAAATCCTGTGATCCTGCTGCCATTCTCCTGCCTTATCACACAGGCTCCATACCGGTAATCACCAGTTCCATAAGCCGGATATTCCTGCTTCGTGTACTGAAGGCACAAGTCTACCGGATTGGAACAGCTGATGGCAGCATGAGGGCGCTCTCCCGTTTCAAAGAGATAAGCAAAGGAATCCCGGTCCGCAATGCGTTTTCCATAATAGAGATTGCCCAGCTGTCCATTTCCCATAACCTGAATGATGTAGCTGAAAAATTCATTGGAAAGGTGAAACTGTCTGGCTTCTTCGTGGTAAATGATTGACATAGTGTAAGCTCCTTTTACAATTTTCCTCCGGATGTTGCAATTCCTTCAATGAACTGCTTCTGAAATAAGAGGTATATTACGATCATAGGAATACAGGCCAGCAATGACGCTGCCATTAATTCCGGATAATTTGTTACAAACTGTCCCTGCAGCTTTGCAAGAGCAGCGGATAACGGCATGGTGTTCTGCTCCGTGTTGACGACCAGCGGCCACATTAAGTCTTTAAAGGCAAATAGTGCGGTAAAAATGCCGAGAGCCACCATAGAAGATTTCGTTAATGGCGCCATGACATAGAAAAATGTCTGCCCGATATTGCATCCGTCCAGTCTTGCCGCTTCCTCCAGAGAGGCCGGCAGCGCCATGTATGCCTGACGGAGTAAAAATGTTCCGAAGGCAGTTACCAGTCCCGGAAAAAGAAGTCCGAACCAGCTGTTTAACATCCCCAGTTTGCTCACCATCAAATACTGAGGGATAATAAAAATCTGGGTGGGAACCATCATCTGGAACAGTACCAGGGAAAAAGCAATATTTTTCCCTTTAAAATGAAGTCTGCCAAAGGCATAGCCTGCCATGGTGGCTGTAAAAACTGCACAGAAAACCCGCCCTACGATTAAAACCAGGGTGTTCCAGTACAGGCGGAAAAAATTCATTTTCCCTGTAACGGACAGGAATGCATCTTTTCTCCAAATGGTTGGAAAGATAATAAAGGGATTCATCTGTGTGGCTTCAGACGTGCTCTTAAAGGCTGTTAATATCATCCATAAAAAGGGCACCAGCATAATGACGGATCCTGCGAAAAGGACCACGTAAATAAGATTTTCTTTTAATTTTCTGCTCTTATCCATCCTTCTTCTCCTCTCCTTAACCGTAATTTACCCACTTCTTCTGACAGATCATCTGGATCACCGTGATGAAGAGGATGACGAGAAGAAGAAGCATGACAATGGATGAGCCGTACCCTTTGTTTCCTTCAATAAAGGAGTATTTATAGAAAAGATACACCAGAGACTGGGTTTTTCCCAGTGCAGGATTGCTTTTATCCATCATCATATAAATGCTGTCAAAAACCTGCATGGCTCCAATAACTCTGGTTACTGTCACAAAGAACATGGTGGGAGAAATCAGGGGCAGAGTGATATAAAAAAACTGTTTTATACCGCTTGCACCATCAATCTGGGCAACCTCGTAATAATCCCTGGGAATCTCCTTTAACCCTGCGATAAAAAGCACCATATTGTATCCGATGACAGACCAGATCCCTACTACTGCTACAGATATATAGGCGTAATCCGGATTGGAGATCCAGTTCACCGATGAAATCCCGATTCGATTAAGCAGATGGTTGAGCAGACCGAATTCCGAATTATAAAGCCATCTCCATACCATGGCAACCGCCGCCGGAGCTGCTACCATGGGCAGGAAGTAGATGGTTCTCCATACAGACTTTCCTTTTATCTTTCCATCCATTAAAACCGCCAGCAAAAGTGCAATGACGATGGAAACGGGCACTTCCACTAATGCATATTTGCAAGTATTGATAAGAGCCTGCCATACGGCGGCATCTTTAAAAAGCTTCTCATAGTTCTGAAATCCAATGAAAATATTGCCCTTCCCGAATGCACCGGTCTTAAAAAAGCTCTGGTAAATGGTCTGGAAAATCGGGATGATATTTAAAACCACAAGACCGGTCATGGTTGGCAGTAAAAACATCCACCCCCATAGGAATTCACTTCTGTCCCGCCTTGATACCTTTGATTTTGTGTTCATGCAGCCCTCCGATTCTGTTTAAAAAGGGGAGGCACTCTCCACCGCCTCCCCACCTTTGCCTATTCGTCTGCCAGCATGGCATTCATCTCCTGATCAATATCCTTACACACATCCGCAGTGCTCTTCGTTCCGCTCCAGGCATCGATCAGTTTCTCATGGATCATGTTGCTCCATGCAAGAGTAGATTTTGAATAGGGACGGATCACTAAGTCATCCATCATATCCAGATAGGCTTTTAAGTTGAATCCCGGATAGGCTTTGATCCAGTTTTCCGTGGTTCCTTCATAAGCAGAAATAACTACACCAAGGTCTGACTGCTTCTGCTGGGCTTCCTTGGATCCCATATATTCGATGAGTTTCCAGGCTTCCTCCGGCATGGAGGTATTGGCTGACGCTGCCCAGCCAAGTCCGTTGTAAATGGTTGCCCTTCTGCCTGATGCTGCATCCTTTGGAAGAACTGCTATGTCACAGTTTGCTTTAACATAATCGTTGTTACAAAGTTCCGCAAGCATCCAGGATCCCTGTGTAATCATGGCTACCTTACCTGCTTCAAATAACGCCTCTTCCGTATTCTCTGCAATTACCTCATAAGGCGGTGCATAACCAGCTCCCATCAGATCCGTTAAAAACGTCAAAGCCTTAACGGTCCCTTCCTGGCTGAATCCGGAAGACTTTTTATCATCACTTATAACATAGCCGCCCATATCATAAACGACATTATTCCATCCGGCCTGATCATTGGTGGGCCTTATGGCAAATCCATACTGGCTGCCATCGGATTTGGTCAGCTTTTTTGCCGCATCTGCAAAGGTATCCCAAGTCCAGCTTTCATCAGGATAAGCAATGCCTGCTTCATCGAACATGGTCTTATTGTACCAAAGGGCAATGGTATCAATATCTTTTGGAACTGCATACTGCTTTTTCCCTTCCCAATTATATATTTCCACGATTTCTTTTGGGAATTTATCCATCTCAAGTTTGTCACTGGACTTGATCCTGTCTGTTAAATCAAGAAGCATCTCGTACTGGGAGTACTTTGCGATTTCATTGGAATGCATCCAGAAAACATCCGGAAGGGAACCGCCCGTTGCTCCTGCTTCCAGCATGGTCCAGTACTGTTCCCATGGAGTTACCTGAATCTGAGCCTTAATCCCTGTCTCTTTGGTAAAGTCGTTCATGATTTCTGTCAATCCTGGCTCCTGATTCTTATCCCAGATTGCAACCGTAAGGGTCCCGGCCCCTGCGGTACTTGCTGATTCTCCGGAACTTTCGGCTGCCTGCTTTGTCTCCCCAGAACTGGCAGGAACCGATTCTTTACCGGTTTGCTGGCTCCCGCATCCCACAAGCGCTGCTGCAGCAATTGCGGCTATCGCCGCTGTAAATCCCCATTTACGTTTCATTTTGCTACCTCCCTATTATTTAACATTTTATATAACTTTCCTTTTAATTCCCAATGTTTTTTGTGTGTTTTTTCACTTCCTATTGTAATTATATAAAATGATTCACATAAATAATATAGATTTTTGTGGTAGCTTTATGGCGTTTTGTTATATTTTCCGTTTCACTCCCCGAATTCTTTTCCGATATTGAAGGGGCGATTCTCCTTCAGTCTGCTGAAAGCTTTTACAAAATACGGAGGCATCATGAAAACCACAGGATAATCCGGTTTCTGTCATGTTAAGCTCGGTCTCACCCAACAGCCGCTTTGCCTCCATAATCCGGTAAGCAGTCAAATACTGCTTGGGAGATATTTTCTTATACTTCATAAAAAGCTTATATAGATAGGTACGGTCGATTCCCACATATCGGGCCACATCTTCTATCTTAATGGGATAACTGTAGTTATGATGCATATATGCTTCCGCTCTGGATAAATAGCTTTGCTCATACTCCCCAGTTTCCTCCCGGACCCTTAAAAACATGGAAAATAAGAGATAGACATACCCTGTCATCTCATCCATGTTGTGTCCCCCTGTCTGAAAGGATGAGACCAGCTTTGACATGCAGCTTTTCCACTCACTTCCTTCCCGAAACTGATACCGATATCCGGCCTCTTCCTGCCTGTATTCCTCTAGCAGCCGCTCTGCCTCACTTCCGGCAAATGCGATCCAGGAGTACTCCCAGGGTTCCTTCTCATCCGCCTCGTAATAAGTGACTTCCTGAGGCTTAATTAAAAACGCATCGCCTTCCTTTAAAGCATATTCTCTGTTCCCCGTACGATAAATTCCTTTTCCTTTTAACACTACATGAAGCAGATAATGGGGTCGAATGGCCGGTCCAAAAAAATGGCCGGAAGCGCACTGTTCATGCCCGCAAAAGTAGATGGTCAGCCCTTTCGCCAACTGGTTCATAAAAATACCTCCATGCAACAAAATGACAATTTTATGAAACAAAGTTCCTATCTTTTTTCCTGCTCTGATTATACAATAACCTCATCAGGGCTGCAACGTAAAACAAGGAGGAAAAGACATGGTAAAAATAACTTTTATGGGAGCGGGAAGTACTATATTTGCAAGAAATGTTTTAGGCGACTGCATGTGTACCCCCATACTGAAGGACGCTCAAATCGCCCTTTATGACATTGACCCCGCACGACTTTTGGATTCAGAATTAATATTAAATGCAATCAACAAAAATGTAAACGAAGGCCGTGCAGAAATCAAAACTTATCTGGGCGTGGAAAACCGGAAAGAAGCATTAAAAGACGCCACCTTTGTGGTTAATGCCATTCAGGTGGGTGGATACGATCCCTGCACCATCACAGATTTTGAGATTCCGAAAAAATACGGTTTAAAACAGACCATTGCCGACACATTGGGAATCGGCGGCATTATGAGGGGACTTAGAACCATACCTGTCATGGAAGAATTTGCAAAGGACATGGAAGAGGTATGCCCGGATGCTTACTTTTTAAATTACACCAACCCCATGGCAATCTTAACGGGTTACATGCAGCGTTACACTTCCATCAAGACCATCGGTTTATGCCACAGCGTTCAAGTATGTTCGGAAACCTTATTAAAGGAACTTGATATGGAGGATAAACTGGAAGGCCGCACCGAGCTTATTGCAGGTATCAATCATATGGCATGGCTTTTAAAGATTCATGACAAGGACGGAAAGGATCTTTATCCTGTAATCCGCCAGAAGGCACTTGAGAAAAATCAGTCAGAAAAACATAAAGATATGGTCCGGTTCGAGTACATCCGCCATTTGGGCTACTACTGTACAGAATCCAGCGAACACAATGCAGAGTATAATTCTCTGTTTATCAAATCCAGATACCCGGAGATGATCGAAGAATTTCAGATTCCTCTCGATGAGTATCCAAGGAGATGCATCAAGCAGATCAATGAGTGGGAAGAAGAAAAGACGTCCATCTTAAATAACGGGAAGATCACCCATAGCCGTTCCCTGGAATACGCTTCCTATATTATGGAAGCGATTCTGACCAATAAACCATACAAGATCGGTGGAAGCGTTTTAAACCAGGGCCTGATCGACAATCTGCCAGCCGATGCCTGTGTGGAAGTTCCCTGTCTGGTGGATGGAAGCGGGATCACTCCCTGCCATGTGGGCCGAATCCCCACCCAGCTTGCCGCCATGAACATGACCAACATCAACCCCCAGTTACTCACCATAGAAGCTGCCCACAACAGAGATTTATCCATGATCTATCAGGCCGCCATGCTGGATCCTCATACCTCAGCAGAGCTTAATATCCATGACATAAGGGCAATGGTGGATGAACTGATTGACGCTCATGGAGACTATATGAAAATGTATCGTTAAGATGCCTTTTTATCAAATATAATTTGCATGTCATAACGGCTTCCTGTATAATAGACCCATCAGATATTCGTGATAAAACCACTTGTCTGACAGGGTCTTTTCCTATATGGAGGTGACATATCATTGACTGAAAAACAAACCACCTACAAAAACGTAGCGGGATTCCGCTGTCTAAGGAACATTAAGCGTCAAACCAATGATCTGTTTTTAGTCCATTGCGGGATCCAAAAGTGTTCCCCGGGCTACACTTACAATCACAAGATCCCCAACGAATATCATCTTCACTTTGTTCTTGATGGTGCAGGCATTCTGATCATTGGCGATAAACAGTATGATCTAAAGACCGATGACATCTTCTTAATCCCAAAAGGAACGCCCATCCGCTATCATGCAGATTATGAGAACCCCTGGGAATACATGTGGATCACCTTTGACGGAGAGATGGCAAGCGCCTATTTAAGTTATGCCGGCTTATCTGCCGAGACTCCTGCCTTTCATTCTCAGATCCCAAGCCAGCTTTATCTGCCCATGATACAAAAGATACTGGATTTAAACCAATTGACCTTTGTCAATGAAATCCGGCGCGTGGGATATTTATATGAAATCTTATCCACTCTGATTGAAATGCAGAGTTCTCTTAAAACCAATCGGAAGAAACAGTATGATTATTCCATCGATACCTATGTAGAGTATGCCCTCCAGTACATTAAATTCCATTATGACCACATCACCGTTCAGAATATCGCAGATTATATCGGAATAAACCGCTCTTATTTAACTTCCATTTTTAAAAAACAGCTTCATGTCTCACCAAAAGAATATTTAATGAGATATAAGCTTAATATTGCCGCCAAGCAGTTAACAGAAACCGCTTTGTCCATTCAGGAGATTGCTACCGGCATCGGTTATGACAACCCTCTTACCTTTTCAAAGATATTCAAACAGGAATACGGAATGAGTCCCAAACATTACCGGGAAAACAAAAAAACAGGAGGCTGACCATACAGGCCGCCTCCTGAATCATACGATTATCTATCTGCTAACACTTCATTGATCTGGGAAACCAGAACATCACAGTCTATTCCATGAACCATGCAAGCTTCTTCCAAAGACTCTCCCTGAGATGAAGGGCAGCCAAGGCAATGCATTCCTGAACGCATTAAAATCGGTGCAATATTTTCATCAACCTGAAGCAATGCGCCAATTAACATATCTTTATCAATCTGCATATTGTATACCTCCTTAAAAAAATGTACATATTGTCCTTATAATATAATACTTTTCTTCCTAATAAGCAATAGCTAAATAAATTTCCGTTTTATCCTTTTGTAAAAATTTTTCTCAATAAGAAGGATTGACATTGTATACAGTATTCATATATAATGTATTCATACAAAGATTGTAGGGAATATAATCTTTGCCGACACTTATTTATGAACATTACTTATATAAAGAATTTTTATGGAGGTACACAACTATGAAATCAGAATGGAGAGCCTTTAACGGCGGCGCTTGGGAACGTGAAGTCAACGTCAGGGACTTTATACAGAAGAATTACACTCCTTATGACGGCGATGATTCTTTCCTTGTAGGACCAACCAAAGCAACAAGCGATCTCTGGGCACAGGTCCTGGAGTTATCAAAAAAAGAAAGAGAAGCTGGCGGTGTTCTGGATATGGACACTAAGGTAGTTTCCACACTTACTTCCCACGGACCAGGATATTTAAATAAAGAAACAGAAACAATTACAGGATTCCAGACCGATAAGCCTTTCAAACGTTCCCTGCAGCCTTACGGCGGCGTACGTATGGCAGAAAAAGCCTGTGCAGACAATGGTTATACCATTGATCCTGAGATCAAAGAATTCTTCTCCACACACAGAAAGACACACAATGCCGGCGTTTTCGATGCATACACTCAGGAAATGCGTGACTGCCGTTCCAGCCATATCATCACTGGACTTCCAGATGCATACGGCCGCGGACGTATCATAGGCGACTACCGTCGTGTTGCTCTTTACGGAATCGATCGTCTGATTGAGGACAAAGAAGAACAGAAAGATACTACCCCAAGCATTATGAGCGCTGATGTAATCCGTGACAGAGAAGAATTATCCGAACAGACTCGTGCACTTAAAGATTTAAAGAAGCTGGGCGCTATCTATGGTTTTGATATTTCCAAACCAGCTGCAAACGTACAGGAAGCAATCCAGTGGACCTATCTGGCTTACTTAGCTGCTGTTAAGGATCAGAACGGTGCTGCAATGTCCTTAGGACGTACTTCCACCTTTATCGATGTTTACGCTCAGAGAGACTTGGCTGAAGGAACCTTTACAGAAGAACAGATCCAGGAATTTGTAGATCACTTCATTATGAAGCTTCGTCTTGTTAAGTTTGCACGTACACCAGAATACAACGATTTATTCTCTGGAGATCCTACCTGGGTAACCGAATCCATCGGTGGTGTTGGTATCGACGGACGTCATCTGGTAACAAAAATGTCCTTCCGTTACCTGCACACATTAAGCAACCTTGGAACCGCTCCAGAACCGAACTTAACCGTTCTCTGGTCCACCAGACTTCCTGAAAACTTCAAGAGATTCTGTGCGAAATCTTCCATCGAATCCTCTGCGATTCAGTATGAGAACGACGATTTAATGAGAGTGACACATGGCGATGATTATGCGATCGCATGTTGTGTATCTTCCATGAGAGTCGGCAAAGAGATGCAGTTCTTCGGCGCTCGTGCCAACCTTGCTAAATGTCTCTTATACGCAATCAACGGCGGTGTGGATGAGATCTCAAAGAAACAGATCGGTCCTAAATTCCGTCCGATCACTTCTGAATACCTTGATTACGATGAGGTTTTAGAATCCTATAAGCAGATGATGAAATGGCTTGCATCCGTTTATGTAAACACTTTGAATATCATTCACTACATGCATGATAAGTACAGCTATGAGCGCATTCAGATGGCTCTTCATGATAAAGAAGTAACCCGTTGGTTCGCTACCGGTATCGCTGGACTTTCTGTTGTGGCTGATTCCCTTTCCGCAATCAAGTATGCAAAGGTAAAAACAATCCGCGACGAAAACGGCATTGTCACTGATTATGAAGTAGAAGGTGACTTCCCGAAATACGGCAACAACGACGACTTAGTTGACCAAATCGCACACGATCTGGTTCACACATTCGTAACCTATGTAAAGGAAAACCATACCTATCGGAACGGTATTCCTACAACCTCTATCTTGACAATTACCTCCAATGTAGTATATGGTAAGAACACAGGCGCAACTCCTGACGGACGTAAGAAGGGCGATGCATTTGCACCAGGTGCAAACCCAATGCACCACAGAGATACTCATGGTGCTGTCGCTTCCTTAGCATCTGTTGCAAAGCTTCCATTTAAGGATGCTCAGGATGGTATTTCCAATACCTTCTCCATCATTCCAGGTGCTCTTGGTAAGGAAGATCAGATTTTCTCAGGAGATTTAGAGGTAGATTTAGAGCTGGCTCTTAGCGAAGACCAGAAATAAGGAGTGGCTGTTATGGCAGATCCGAAAAATAAACAAATCGATGATATCGTCTCCATGCTTGATGAATTCATGACCGGTAACGGTGGACATATGAATATTAGAGTTACAGAGGACGGTACCATAAACGCCGATAAGACAATGGCAAAAACAGTAACTACCATGAATTCCACAGACTGTGCGGATGGAGATCAGGCCTGTAATGTGCCTACTCTGTTCTTCGGCCTGGATCAGGAAGACTAACTAAAATCACATATGAACACATAAGGAGGATAATACAATGGCAAATATCAGCACATCTCAGATCGACAATCTTGTAAACTTATTAGATGGTTATGTAGAAGAAGGCGGACATCACTTAAATGTTAACGTTTTCACCCGTGAAACTCTTATCGATGCACAGCAGCACCCTGAAAATTATCCACAGCTGACTGTACGTGTTTCCGGTTACGCAGTAAACTTTATCAAACTGACAAAGGAACAGCAGGATGAGGTTATCTCCCGTACGTTCCACGACAATATGTAAACAAAAGCAAAGAAGGCGAATCAATCATGACAGGACGTATCCATTCCATTGAAAGCTTTGGTACCGTTGACGGACCAGGCGTCCGCATGGTAGTCTTTTTACAGGGCTGCCCAATGCGCTGCCAGTACTGCCATAATCCGGATACCTGGAAGATGGCAGGTGGTACAGAAATGACAGTAGATGAAATTCTAAAACAATATGAGTCGTCCCGGAACTTTTACCGGGGCGGCGGCCTAACGGCCACCGGTGGCGAGCCGCTTATGCAGCTTGAGTTTGTTACTGAACTTTTTGAAGCGGCTAGAAAGAAGGACATTCATACCTGCCTGGACACCTCTGGGGTGACTTTCCGGCGGGATGACAAAGAGCTTCTGGCAAAAATGGAGCGGCTTTTACAATCCACCAGTCTTGTCATGCTTGATATCAAACACATCGATGCAGAAAAGCATAAGCCTTTAACCGGGCATTCCAATGAGAACATTCTGGACTTTGCCCGGTACTTGGACGAGCTGGCCATTCCCGTTTGGATCCGACACGTCGTTGTGCCGGGGATTACGGATCATGCTCCCGACTTATATCAGCTTGGACGCTTTATCGGTGAACTGAAGAATGTCAAAGCACTGGACGTTCTGCCCTATCACGACATGGGTAAGGTGAAGTATGAAAGCCTTGGAATGGACTACCCTTTAAAGGACGTTCCCCCCATGGCAAAAGAAGATGCCGTCGCTGCAAAGAAGATCATCTTAAGAGGAATCAAAGATTCCCGATTAGGTGCTCCTAACCCGCCTTGCTCCTAAAATTATACATGAAATGCATTGTTTTCTACTTGATTAATTTTTATTAATAGTATAAAATATAGAAAAATGTATAGAATATAAGGAGGTTATTTATCATGGCACGTATTATTAGTGATGCTTGTGTTAGTTGCGGAACCTGCGAAGGTGAGTGCCCAGTAAGTGCAATCAGCCAGGGTGATTCTCAGTTTGTTATTGATGCTGATTCTTGTATCGATTGTGGCGCTTGTGAAGGCGTATGCCCAACAGGAGCTATTTCCGAAGCTTAATTATGAATACATAAATGCCTCTTCCGAAAGGAAGAGGCATTTTGTTATATCATCCGGTCTTCTGCCGTGATTTAAGAAAGGATGTTTCCTATATGAGAAAACCCCTCATTGGTCTAACCCCTATCCACGATACCGATAATCATGATATCAAAATGCGTCCTACCTATTTAAAGGCATTAAAAGCTGCTGGAGCCATTCCTGTGGTTATGCCTCTAGAAGCTTCCGAAGAGGATTTAAAACAGCTTGCAGATGAGTTTGATGGGTTTATATTCACCGGAGGTCCGGACGTTCATCCTTTTTTATTTGGAGAGGAAACCCAGGCGCACTGCGGAAATGTTTCTTATGAAAGAGATCAGATGGAACTTTCCCTGCTCCCTCTCGTTTTAGACCTTGGGAAACCGGTTCTTGGCATCTGCCGCGGAATCCAGATCCTTAACATTGCACTTGGGGGCAATATCTGGCAGGATATCCCGTCTCAGGTGAAGGCAGATTTCCCTATTGCCCATACTCAGCCATTCCGTTACAATATGCCCAGCCATACGGTGACTGTAACAGAAGGCAGCCTTCTTTCCAAGTTGGCAGCGGGGGAAAAGAGCTTAAAGGTCAACAGCATGCACCATCAGGCGGTAAAGGACGTTGCTCCCGGTCTGACAGCTACGGCTTATTCTCCAGATAAGCTGGTGGAAGGCATAGAAATGCCCGGTTATCCTTTTTTTCTTGGGGTTCAATGGCATCCGGAATACTTATGGGAAAAAGATGAAGTGGCGTTTCGATTGTTTCAGAATTTTGTAGATGCTTGTAAAAAATAATGGTCGACATAAAATCCGCAGTTTACACTTTCAGTGGCAACTGCGGATTTTTGCCTTGGCAGGATTGTCTGCTTTTTTATCTGAAAGTAGTGTGGTATTATAGCTTTTTTCCATTTCTCCCGAACTTTTTTTTGCGGTTGAAAAATGGAATCTTGGAAGCCGCAGCTTCTGCACGGCCTTTATTGTCCTTTTGATAGGTTCTTAAAAGCTCGTCCAACTGCTTATATCGCTCTTCTTCTTTTTCTTCTTTTAAATTCATTAAGTACTGCATTTCCTTAATGACCTTATCATTGACCAAACAGCTCACATCCTGGCTTAGCTGCTCGTTATTAACCTCCAGAGCCCGTCCAATGATGTGGTTCATGATTTCCTGGAACTGTTCCATTTTCCCCTGAGCAATAGAAACCTGCGCTGTATTATGTACGTCTAGGCCCGTCTCGCCCTCCTGACCAGATATTCCGCCCTCTTTTAACTCCTGGGTAATCTGGCCTTCCAGTAAATCATCGGGGATGATGGGGTCTTCACTGTCCTCGATGACCTTATCAAGCGCTGTTTTAATGGCTTTTAACTGATATCCCTTTTCCTTCAAGTCCTTAATCTGCTTGAATAGACGGATGTGCGTCTCCGTGTAATACCGGTGCCCCATCTCGTTTCTGGGAATGTCTAATTGAAGCTCGTCCTCCCAGTATCGAAGGACATGGGATTCCACATCGACCTTCCTCGATGCATCCGATATTAAGTAATGTATCTCAGCCATAGCTATATCCTCTCCTTTGGTTCGTTTAGTTTTCATAACCTTACTATTTATATCATATGCTGGTTTGATACAGATTATGAATGGGAAATGGAAATTTTTTCAAGATGTTGGAAAGTATTTTCAATGTAGAATGGGCAGTTTCTCCTTTTTCTGCCTGATTACTTTCAGTACATATTACCACAACAAAGGGGACATATTACTTCATTATACTTTAAGTCTATTACACGATCGCTCTGCAGATCTAAAGACAGGAGAAGCTGAACATGGCAAAAACAGAGGAATTCAAAGAAAATACCGGGACTAAGAGCCGTAAGAGGCAAAGCTTATGGGTAAGAATATTTGTTGGCATCGTTGGGGTATTTGTGCTGTTCATGGGCACTACGTATATCGTGAACGTAATCAGTAACGAAATTGAGAAAAAGAAAATTGAACCCTATGGTCAGTATGTAACTGTGGATGGAAAGAAAATGAATGTGTTTATACAAGGTAACGGCGATCAGACCATCGTCCTTCTCCCGGGACAAGGAACCCCGTCGCCTGTGCTTGACTTTAAATTGCTGATCGATGAATTGTCTCCAGATTATAAAGTCGTGGCGATTGAACCTTTTGGCTACGGATTGAGTGATGAAACAAGGAAAGAAAGAACAACAGAGAATATCATCAGCGAAATTCACGAAACTGTACAGCAGTTGGGAATTGACCGTTACATTCTGATGGGTCATTCCATCGCAGGACTTTATGGAGTATCCTATGTGAACAAATATCCAGATGAAGTCCTTGCTTTTGTAGGTATCGATAACAGTGTTCCAAATCAGCCCGGCATGGATGCCAAATTGCCCTTAAAATCCATGCAGTTTCTTCAGAAATCAGGTCTTATGAGATTGCTCAAAAAAGTAGGCGGGGATCCCTATAAATCCCTTGCATACGATGAGCACACCAAAGAACAGATGAATTTGATTTCCAATCAGGTCACAAGCAATTCAACCATGATAGATGAGTTGAAGCACCTGGGTTCCAACTTTAAAAATGGAGAAAAACTCACTTACCCTCATGATTTGCCTCTCCTCCTTTTTGTTCAATCCAACAATGAGAATAATCCACAGTGGATTTCGCTGCATGAGGAGCAGGCCAGACTATCCACTGTAGGGAAAATGATCCCGATGGAGGGTTCTCATTACCTGCATCATACGAAATCCAAAGAAATTGCTGAGGCATTCAAAGACTACATGAAGCAAGTCCAAAAAAAGACTCCATAGTATCATTGATCATAAAGCTGCCGAGTCTTTCCTAATGATTGCTTGCAAATAAAAAGAGTGTCACTCCATCACTTTATTTAAGTGATGGAATGACACTCTTTTTCTATCCTGCTCATTGTCTAGCCATGTTTGCAAACTTCGTATACTCTGGTCTCCATACTAAATTCACAGTACCAATTGGACCATTACGTTGTTTTGCAATAATAACTTCCGCAATATTGGGCATATCTGTATCTTTGTTATAATAATCATCACGATATAAAAACATAACCACATCGGCATCCTGCTCGATGGCTCCGGACTCTCGAAGGTCAGACAACATAGGACGGTGATCAGGTCTTGTCTCGCAGGCCCGGCTTAGCTGGGATAAGGCGATAACCGGAGCGTTCAGCTCTCTTGCAAGGGCCTTTAAGGACCTTGAGATCTCTGAGATTTCCTGCTGGCGGTTTTCGCCGCCTTTTCCGCTTCCGCTCATAAGCTGTAAGTAGTCGATGATAACCACGTTAAGACCGTATTCCAACTTCATCTTCCGGCATCTGGAACGGAGTTCCATGATGGAGATTCCGGGGGTATCGTCGATGATTAGTTTGGAATTGCCGATGACTCCGATTCCTTCTACTACTGCATCCCAGTCTGTGTCGGATAAGGTACCGGTTCTCAGCTTCTGGGAATCTACGTTGGATTCCATGGCTAACATACGGTTTACCAACTGTTCCTTGGACATCTCCAGACTGAATACCATGGCAGGCAGACCTTTTTTTACAGCCACATGATCTACCAGGTTCAGTACGAATGCAGTCTTACCCATGGAAGGGCGGGCAGCAATTAAGATAAAATCGGAAGGCTGTAGGCCGGACGTCTTATAGTCTAAGTCAATAAAACCGGTTGGAATACCGGTTACGGTGCCCTGGTTTTTAGAGGCTTCCTCGATCTTTTCTAATACATTCATGGCAACCTGCCGGATTGGTACAAAATCACCGGAGTTACGGTTCTGAAGAAGATCAAATATGGTCTTTTCTGTCGTGGCCATAATGGTTTCCAGGGACTCTTTTCCGGCGTAGCAGGTGTTGGCAATGTCTTCATTTACTTTAATCAGACGCCTTAAAACTGCTTTGTCCCGTACAATGTTGGCATAGGACTTTACATTGGCAGAGGTTGGAACCGTGGTAATGATGTCTCTTACGAACTCAAGACTGGATACTTCCGGGGGGACATCTTTTACCTTTAAACGGTTCTGTAGTGTTACTAAGTCCACCGGCAGATTCTCATTAAAAAGCTCCAGCATGGCCTCAAACATGATGCCATACTGGTGCTGGTAAAAGTCTCCTGCAGATACGATTTCGGAAGCCGAGATGATTGCATCCCGATCCATCAGCATGGAACCGATGACAGACTGCTCTGCCTCAATGCTGTGGGGGAGTACCCGTTTGATCAGGGCGTCATCCATGGTTTTGCCTCCTAGCTTTCTACTACTTTAACAATCAGTTTTGCAGTTACATCTTTGTGTAGTTTAATCGGAACTTCATGGGAACCAAATGTTTTTAATGGATCCGGAAGTATCAGTTTTTTCTTATCAATATCATAACCAAGCTGGCTTTGAATCGCCTGAGAAATCTCTTTTCCAGATACGGAACCAAAGGCTCTTCCGCCCTCTCCGGCACGTATGGATAAGGTAATTGAGGATTCTCCGATTTTGGCTGCAAGCTCTTTTGCTGCTTCTAACTGCTCTTCCAGGATCTTGGTTTCATTGGCTTTCTGCAGCTTTAAGTCATTTAAATTTTTTGTAGTCGCTTCAATTCCCAGTTTTTTCGGGAGAATGAAATTCCTTGCATATCCGTCGTTCACTTTAACGATCTGTCCCTTTTTTCCCAGTGCTTTTACGTCTTCTAATAATACAATATCCATTATGATATGTCTCCCTTCTCTATCATCTCTTTGATAACCGCTTTCAAGCGGGTTTTTGCTTCTTCAATACTGACATCTGCAAGCTGTGCGCCTGCGATGGTCCGATGACCTCCGCCTCCCAGTTTTTCCATCATGACCTGTACATTGACTTCATCGATGGAACGGGCGCTCAAATACACCGTATTGTTATAATGCGACATGACAATGGATGCCTTGATTCCTGAAATATCTAACAGCTCATTGGCTGCCTGAGCCCCAACAACGGTAGGGCTTCCGATTCCTTCTGACGGACATACACTGATTGCAAAGTAGCCTTCATAAATCTCTGCTTCACGAACGGCTTCTGCCTTTGCTTTGTAGTCATCCAGATCATCACGGAACAGCTTTCTGACGCGGACCACATCTGCACCGTTTCTCTTTAAAAATGCAGCCGCTTCAAAGGTTCTGACGCCTGTCTGATTGGTAAAATTGTGGGTATCGATCACGATTCCGGCATACAGCGCGTCTGCTTCTGCGGATTTGATCTTGATTCCGTCGGCAATGTACTGAAGAACTTCCGCAACCATCTCACAGGCAGAGGAAGCATAGGGCTCCACATAGGATAGAACCGCATTATCAATGATCTCACTGCTTTGTCTATGATGATCCAGAACCACGATGGTCTTAACCATACGCAAAAGTTCTGGTGCATCGGTAATGCTTGGGCGGTTCACGTCTACAACAACTAAAATCGTATTGGCATCTACCAGTTCTGCCGCTTTTGCTCCGGTTAAAAATAAATCATCCGGATAATCAGGATTGCCGATAAACCGCTCCTGCATGGGCCGTACGGAGGTAGTCACTTCATTAATAATAATGTTGGCTTTCTTATTCATGGCTGTGGCAATGCGGTAAATACCCACTGCCGCTCCAAAGGAATCCACGTCGGTCAGACGATGTCCCATGATTAAAAGACGGTCTTTGGTCTCCATCAGTTCCCGTAAAGCATGGGCTTTTACCCTGGCTTTTACGCGGGTCGTCTTTTCCACCTGAGGTGCTTTTCCGCCGAAAAACTGGATCCGTTCGCCGTCTTTGACAACTGCCTGGTCACCGCCCCGTCCAAGAGCCATATCAATGGCGATTCTTGCATAATCATAATTTCGGTAATAACTGTCACCGTTCATTCCAAGGCCGATACTTAAGGTAACTGCCATCTCATTGCCGATGTTGACGGTCTTAACCTCTTCCAGAATGGAGAAGCGGTTTTCTTTCAGCTCTTCAATATAGGACTGCTTTATGGCGATAAAGTATTTATCCTTTTCCAGCTTTTTTACAATCCCGTTCATGTTGGTGATGTATTTTGTGATCTTACGGTCAATCAGAGCCGTAAGAAGAGAACGCCGTACTTCCTCTACGCTTTCCAGGGCTTCGTCATAATTATCCAGATAGATAAGGCCTGCGACCATCTTCTGGTCATCTACCATCTTCTTATAAGTAAGGATTTCCGTTTCATCAAAAAGGTAGACCGCCACCAGCATCTCTCCTTCGGCATCCACGTCCGCCGTCTGAGCGATATTCTGTGACGAGTCTTTCATCGTAACTGCTTTTAACCGAATCTGATAATTCCGTTCATTGCGTGTGGTGTGTAGAACAGCCGTGCCATTTTTAAGCTTTAATGCTTCCTTTGTTACTTCCGGAAAAATGGTCATGATGTTCTTTCTTGTAACCTTTAGAGGCTTTTCTTCCCCCAACACCTCTGAAAACGCTGCATTTCCCCAGAGAACACGCCCGTCTTCATCCGCTATCCCGTATGGGAGTTCCAGATCCGCAAGAAAATTCTTCTGCATCCAGGAATATTCCGCTGAAAATTCCACAAGACCGCCGAGCAGACGTTTACTTCTGTAAGCATAGAGCCAGACTGCGATTCCAATATACAGAAGCGTGAACAAGGCCATGATAATTCCCGCTTTTGCACTGGCCGCACCAATCACTACATTGGCTGCAATCCACAGTGCACTCAGATAAAGCGGCCACTGCATATAAGTCCTCAGCTGCCCCCTTATTTTAAACTTCTCTTTCATGTCTTTCTCCTTATGGAAAAAAAGGGTCTTTTTTCACTATCTTCTTATTATAACATAGGAAACAGGGTTCGTCCATTAAAAGAAAAACCATGAGCCTTGCAGAGACTGAGCATTTCCTTAAAAAGAGGCTCAGTCTCTTGCCCTATATTCCCTTTTATATTGGTCCACCATTTTTATAATTTGTGCTTTTGTATATGGTTTTATGATAAATCCATACGCTCTGATCTTCCATGCCTCCAGAGAAAATCCCGGAATACCGGATAACAGGACCACTTCCGGCGGTTCTGGAAGTTCATACAGTTTTGCTGCAAGGGTAATGCCGCTGATGTCCGGCATGACAACATCCGAAAATACCATATCCACCGGATTTTGCTTTACATACTGCATGGCCGTGACCGCTTCACTGAAGCTCCCGCAGACCTCAATTTCCTCTATCTCCTTTAAAATGCAAGTCAGTTTTACCAACAATTCTTCGGAATTATCCACCACTACAGCTTTGATTCCCATAATGCCTCCCTGTTTCTTGTGCAATTTTTTCTATTTTGTAATGAGATTTCTATCATTATACTTTTAATTATGTATTGTTTCAATGAAGATACTATAGCCATAGGATAAAATTATCGAACAAACTGCTGATAGCAAGTAACCGAAAACCAGTTTGCTACACATTTATTATATGAATAAATTCTCTGTTGAACCGGGTGCGGTCGTTTATATGGAAAATATTATTGGAATGGGATCTGTAATTCTGTAACGAATTGATTGCTGTCATTCGTCATTCCTGAATCAATTATGGTTATTTCAACAGAATCACCTGTTATCTCAAATCCTGAATCTTTAAGAAACTTTATCAACAAAGCATAATATGGCAAAGCAGCTTCATGTGTGCCTTTATATTGAATTGTTGCATAAGTTCCTTCTGGCAATACGCTGTCTTTTTCTTTGAAACCGTCTTCTGCCTCAACCACTACAAAAATGGAGGAAAAATGAGTAAATTGCTCCTCTATCAAATCCTGCCGGCTGACCGATACTCCTACTTTTCCAAGAAAAATTGCATCATCCAGACAATGCTCTTTGCTTAAATCCCGGATAAGAAGTTCAATGTCATCTGCAAGGGTGAATTTTTTCTCTAATAACACAATTTCCCGCTGTGGGATATGCTTGATCTCAATCTCACCAAATGATGCCGAAAGGGCAGTTTTTATCTGCTCCATCCGGTTTGCGATTTTCTTTTCAATCTGGGCTAATTCCTTTTGCTTTTTTAAGACACTCTCATGCTGCTCCATAAAAATTGATAAAATGGTATCTACATCTTTTTGTTCAAAGAAATTAGAGATCCTTTCCAGCGGAACATCTAAAGCACGCAAGTATTTTATTGTATTTAAACGTTCAAACTGGTTTGTGGAATAATAACGATAATTTGTATCCTGATTTACATACTCTGGTTTCAGGATACCCAGTTCATCGTAATATCGAAGAGTGCGTATATTCATATGAAAAAGTCTTGCCATTTCTCCAATGGTTAACAAAGCCTTTTTATCAGAATCTTTCGTTTCCCTTTCCGACATT
The DNA here is from genome assembly GCA_963519465.1 of uncultured bacterium. GTDB lineage: Bacteria > Bacillota > Clostridia > Lachnospirales > Lachnospiraceae > Lacrimispora. The sequence continues at coordinate 128,239 of CAUQMY010000011.1, read as the reverse complement.
CTTTTATACCTCCCTGCATTAAAGCTGCCAAAGGAAACATCGGATTGCTACGACACTTCCTTTGGTTATATTTTAACTTACCTTTCCCGTCCAATCAATACGGCCTTAGATGGAAATTATTAATAATGTTCAAAAATGTGACTTGACTCTCTATGAACTAGAGGGTTTATAATTTCTATAGCGTTTTTGAAAGGAGAATCTACGTGATTGGAACATTTGTAAATACTGGCACAATTCTTTTAGGTAGCATAATTGGCAGTGTAATAAGGAAAGGACTTAAAGAAAAATATCAGAATATTCTTTATGATGCAATGGGTCTTGCAGCTACAGGCCTTGGCATTCATGCTGTCATAAAAAATATGTCCAACAGCATCTATCCTGTTTTGTTTATCATCAGCCTTGCCATTGGGGGGATCTTGGGGACTGCTTTGGATCTGGAGGACAAGTTTCAAAAGCTGGTGGATAAATTCTCAAAAAATAATCTTGGACAGGGCTTATCAACTGCTATTATGCTTTTCTGCATTGGTACTCTGTCGATTCTGGGACCTGTTGAAAGCGCATTGAATCACAATAATACGTTTTTGTTTACAAATGCAGCGCTCGATTTTGTTACTTCTCTGGTGCTGGCTTCCACATATGGAATCGGCATAGCCATATCCGCATTGGTACTGTTTCTCTGGCAGGGAAGTATTTTTCTTCTTGCCCATCAGGTTTCGCCATTCCTGACTGCTGATTTTATGACGGAGATTTCCATTGTTGGAGGCTTTTTGATATTTGCTTCCGGGTTATCCATTTTAAAGATAAAATCATTTCGCACATTAAATCTGCTGCCGTCTTTATTGGTCCCTGCTGTCTGGTTTTTGTTGAATTCATTATTATAGGAGGTTATTATGAAATTCTCAGTAGATGAAAACATTTTTAAAGCACTCGATACCGTTTGTTTTGCCGTAATCATTGCACATGATATCGATAACACGATGGAAAATCCCAATATCCAAAAGCTTTTAGAGGAAAACAAACGTTTATGTCAATCCTCTCTTAATGAAGTAAATGTAAAAGAATCAGAATCCGTATTATGCTATCGAAACGCATTTCGTAACCTTCACATAAACCCAAACAAATACATGTGCTCCATAGAAGCATTGCTAACAAGAATATCAAAAGGGAAAGACATACCAAACATTAACACGGCAGTTGATTTAGGCAATGCCATCTCATTGAAATACAAAGTACCCATAGGTGCACATGACCTTGATACCGTAAATGGAGAAATAGCTTTAAGATTCTCACAGGAGAACGATTATTTTATTCCCTTTGGCAGTACAGAGCGTGAATCTGTAGATCAAAATGAAGTTGTCTACGCTACCGGCCATTCCGTGAGAACCAGAAGATGGGCATGGCGGCAAAGTGAAGAGGGGAAGATCACTGAACAGTCTAAAAATATCTTCTTCCCTATTGATGGTTTTTCTGATGTTAATATGGATCGCATGCTTTCGGCTCAAAAGGAGCTCTGCAATTTACTAAAGCAGGAACTTGGTTGTAACGTAAGCACCGGATGGGTAGATGCTAAAAATCCAAGTTTCAACATAAATGCCATGAAATAAAAGATCGTATGATCGGGTCTGATTACTTCTTATGTCATTGCATTTAGTCACGCTTATCATATGAACAGATACAAAAATAAGGCAGTGCCGGGATCTCTCTCGGCAACTGCCTTATAATAAGGTAGAAACTGTGTTTTTCAGCCTCAAAAACTACTTAATCGCGTCTTCTCCCCGCTCTCCGGTTCGGATTCTGATTGCATCCTGTATTTCAGAGATAAATATTTTCCCATCTCCATAGTCACCAGTATAGGCCTTTTTGGTGATGGCATCGATAACGGATTCTGCCTGAGTATCTGGAACAACCAGTTCGATCTTTATTTTGGTAAGGAAGTTATAGTCTACTTCTGCGCCGCGGACAAATTCTGTCCAGCCCTTCTGATTGCCGCAGCCCATAACCTGCATAATGCTTAAGCCGTTTAATTTCAGCTCATCCATAATTTCTTTAATGTCCTCCAGCTTTTCCGGCCGGATAAATGCTTCTATTTTCTTCATGTGACAATCCCCCTTCTATTAATCCATTCCGTTGAATGCAGGATAAGCAGTTTCCCCATGCTCTGAAGTATCAAGACCAGTCACTTCATCCTTGTTGGTAACCTTGATTCCCTTTGTTATCAGAGATGCAATTTTGGTTGCTATCACGGTTCCTACGATGGCAATGACAATGGTGATAAGGATTGCTGCGATCTGACGAAGGAACAAGGTTACATCTCCAAATATCAGACCATTCCAGGGTGCTGCGGAATTGATACTTGTGTGGGCAAAGATACCAGTTGCAATACCGCCCCAGATACCGCCGATTCCGTGACATCCGAATACGTCAAGTGCGTCGTCATATCCAAATTTAGGTTTGATAACATTGATGAAGAAATAGCAGATCGGGCTTACAAGTGCTCCGATGATGATAGCTGCCCAAATCGGTACAAATCCTGCACCAGGAGTAATGGCTACTAAACCGATAACAAGTCCTGTGGAAGTTCCCACCAGAGTAGGTTTGCCATTTTTAATCACTTCAATGAGTATCCAGGAAAGGAGCGCAGAAGCTGCTGCCGTGTTGGTTGTCATGAATGCATGAGCTGCCAGTTCATTGGCTGCCAGGGCGCTTCCGCCGTTAAAGCCAAACCAGCCGAACCACAGAAGCGCTGCACCAAGAAATACAAACGGTACATTGTGGGGGTGGTACGGTGCCTTTCCTAAATTTCTGCGTTTTCCAAGAAGAATGGAAAGTACCAGAGCGCTTACACCAGAGCTGATGTGAACCACGTTGCCGCCGGCAAAGTCAATGGAACCGATCTGGAATAAATAACCTCCGCCCCATACCATATGAGCCAGGGGATAATAAACAATGATAGACCACAATGCCACAAAAATTGCCAGAGAGGAAAATTTCATACGCTCTGCTACTGCACCGGTAATAAGAGCCGGAGCAATGATGGCGAACATCATCTGGAAGATGGCAAATACAAGCGTATTTGGGTATGGGTGTGTGGTGTCTGCAAAGGTGTCGAAATTAAGGCCAAGCCAGTTAAGATTCCCGATGACACCTCCAATATCTCCGCTAAAGGAGAGGGAAAAACCGATCAAAACCCATAAGATTGATCCGATTCCCATCATAATTGCTGATGACATCATGGTGTTTACAACATTTTTTCGTTTTACCAAACCTCCGTAAAAAAATGCCAGCCCCGGGGTCATAATAAAAACGAGAGCGGAACAAACAAGCATCCATGAAAAATCTCCGTGATCCATAAAAAGCACCTCTTTCTTAATTTTTGGGTAAAAAAATTAAGCCATAACCTTGTGCGACACTGCACATAGTTATGGCTTCTTTGCCTTGAAAAATATTCTTAACTTCGTTTTATGAAGTATATAGCTAGACTAAAGCATGAATGTGTTTTTGTCAAGTAAAATTTTTAAAGTCCCAATGGTAATTTTTTGACATTTTTATGAGGACAGCCTTTTAACGGTGGATGAGAATGCTCCCGCTTTTTTTGATCTCCAGGACCGGATGTTTTTTTAGATAATCCAGTGCAAGTTCCGGTACTTCTGCACCAATCCGCTTTAATACCTGGCATTTTTTATAGACTTCATAGCCCCCGGTTCCGCTGGCTCTGTAATCGCTCATACAAAGACTTAAGGTACGTCCTCCCAAAGGTTCCCCTTTGAACCGGATCTCTTTCACCCGGCTTCCCACAGGCATCTGCAAGTCTATCTCATAGCTGATTCCAGCAAAGTAATCGTAATTATAATGCTCCACCTTTGGATTTAAAAATACATCTGAAATCTCTACTGCCCCATTCTTTAACGTGAAATACGCGGCGCAGCGTTCCAGTGCCGTTCTAAGGATATCTTCGTCTACAGAAAGAACTGCAAGCGTGTTTGAAAAGGGGTATACCCTCACTAAATCCCTCATGGTAATGTGCTCCGGAAGGCTCATGGGAGTATTTCCCAGGCCCACGCAGGAAATATCTGCTCCTGAATAGGTAAGCTGTACCTGATTGAATAAATCTGCCACGCCGGAACCATTCATGGCCATATCTAACTTGCTCTGTTCCGGGATTGGCTCTTTGATCTGTCCGATGCTGACATCAAGCCATTTCTGTACTTCTCCTTCTAAGGAGAGCAGAGATTGGTATGGTTCTTCCTCATGGGAATCTCCAGCCGGACAGATGGAGGACTCTACCTGCAGTGCTCCATTTGAAATGCTTATATCTATTTTTGCGTACTGCACCGCATTTGCCATGACCTGTAAGGTATGGGTTCCAAAAAGGTCTCTTCCGGAAACCGGCATGTGCTGATGAGCCGTCAAAAGGATATCGTAATCCAGTTCTTTTAAGATGCGGTAACCTACATTTTCGCTGCTGGTGCTTAAAACTTCACCGGTTTCTAAATCACACTCATAGCCGCCGTGATAGATGCAGACCGTGACATCTGATTCCTTCTTAAGTCTGGCAAGCTCCTCTTTTGCTGCTGCAAAGGCATCGGTGATCCGGATTTTTTCCAGATGTTCCGGCTGTTCCCATACATTTACATAATCTGTGACAACACCGGTAACTCCGATGCGAAGTCCATTTTCCAAGGAAAAGATTTGGCTGTTTTGAAGCTTTGCCTTTCCTCCCAGATCCTCTGCATTGGCACAGAGACAGACTCCGGAAAGGGCAGTAAAATAATGGGAAAGGCGTTCATAACCGAAGTTAAAGTCATGGTTGCCTGGAACTACTCCATCATAGCCAGCTCCATTGTATACACCGGCAAAGGGTTCGGATTCTAAAAGCTCTCCACCGTTTGCGGTAATGTAGGACGCCATGGGAGAACCCTGCAGCGTATCTCCGCCGTCAAATATCAGGGTGTTTCCGTCTTTTTTAAAGTTGGAGATACAGTTTAAAAGCCCCATGGCTTTTTCATTTTTATCTCCGTATGATGTAGGGAATAAATACCCGTGAACATCAGAAGTATAATAGATAGTTGCTCGTTTTTCCAATGAATCACCCCCTGGCCAGCTTCACGCGGATCCGGGTAGAAATATATTCCACGATCAGAACCAAAACGATCAGGCCGACTAAGATGGCACCCGCTTCATTCCAACGGTAAGCGTTCATGGCAAAAATAAGTGGCGCACCGATACCGCCGGCCCCTACCAGTCCAAGAACTGTCGCATCTCTTAAGTTGATATCGAACCGGTAAATTACTGTAGAAGCAAAATTCGGGATCAACTGGGGAAGAATTCCATACCGGATCTTCTGAAATGTGGTACAGCCGCAGGCATCAAGGGATTCCAAAATTCTGGTATCCAGATCTTCGATGGCTTCAATGTACATCTTAGAGACCATACCGATGGAGCAGACAGACATGGTTAAAAGTCCGGTAAATGCTCCCGGTCCGCTGACACGGATAAACATCAGGCCGTAAACAAAGGCCGGAATGGTCCGTACTGCCATAATCACCAGACGACTTACATAAGCCACCGGCGCAGGCATTAAGTTGGATGCTGATAAAAAGGATAAGGGGATGGCAAGAAATGCCCCCACTAAAGTTCCCAAAAATGCAATACATACGGTCTCAAGAAGCAGATAAGGAACGCCCTGAACCGTTAAGTTAAACAATAGTTTAGGGTCCGGATGGAAAATACCGTTTAAGATATTTCCTGCAATTTGAAGGCCACCGGTGCCTCCTTTTGATATCTCTATTGCTGAACCGGACCATAGAATACATGCCAGAACGATGACGGAAACCGTGATCTGGTAAACCGTATTATTCGGCCGTTCGGCATATGCTTTTTCAATTTGCTTATTCATTCAAAAGCCCTCCTATACCAGTTTCCGGCGGCAGTAGCGGCTCACCGTTTCAATGAGAAATACGGTAACAAACAGCATGATTAAGATCATGCCAACACTGGGGTATTCTCTCCAGCCCAGCTTTTCGTTGAGGATAAGTCCAAGACCTCCGGCCCCTACATAACCGAGTATGGCGGCGTAACGGACATTTCCTTCAAAACAGAACAATCCATTGGAAATATAGGATGGAAGAACCTGGGGAATGATGGCGCTTACAAACGCACGGACCTTGGTGGCACCAATCGCTTCCATGGCCTCAAAGGCCCCCATATCCGCCGTCTCAATTTCCTCGTAAAGAATCTTACCCATATAAGCAAAGGTGAACACTGTAATGGCAGTGGTTCCTGCAAGGGTTCCCAGACCGAATACATAGGTGGCAATCAGAGCCGTAACCAGGGTCGGAAGGGTTCTCACAATGCTTAAAAACAGTCTCATGCCGCTGACTACCAAAGAGTTTTTTATGATATTAGTGGAGGCCACCATAGCAAAAGGAATCACTGCAACTGCTCCGATAACCGTTCCTAAAAGGGACATCTTTACCGTATCAAACAAAGGCTCCCACACCTGGGAACTGTAGGAAAATGCAGGAGGAATCATCATCCCCAGAATAATAAAAAACTGGTTTCCTCTTTCCGCTAAAACTCCCATATCAAAACCTGTGATCTTTACCGAAAGCGCTGTAAAAAATACTAAGATCAGAGCAACCAAAGGAAGTCTGGAAGCCGGCTTATAGACGGTTTTCCCATTTGACAATTCCATTTTCCTGGGAGGAAATATCTTGTCATATACGCTCATCCGTCTGCCTCCTTTTGCTTGCCTTCATAAATCTCATTTAAGATTTCTTCTGTTACGTTGGAAGCCGGACCATCGTATACGATAGCGCCTGCGCGGATGCCTACCACACGGCTGGCATACTGGAGTGCCAAATCTACGTGGTGGATGTTAAGAAGAATGGTAATATTCATCTCTTTGTTGATCTTTAAGAAATCTCCCATGACCTGCTTTGCAGTTACCGGGTCAAGAGAAGCCACGGGTTCATCTGCCAGGATAATCTGAGGATTCTGAGCCAGAGTTCTTGCCAGGGCAACTCTCTGCTGCTGGCCTCCTGAAAGCTGGTCTGCACGGACATAGGCCTTGTCAAGAATTCCCACTTTATCAAGAGCCTCTAAGGCTTCCATCTTATCTTCCTTTGGATAAATGCCAAATAATGCCTTGAAAAATGGCAGCTCCGGAACCTTTGACATCAATACGTTATTGATAACTCTGGTTCTGGTCACCAAGTTAAAGGACTGGAATATCATGCCGATTTTCCGGCGGAAGCGGCGAAGTTCATATCCCTTTAACTGCATCACATCAGTTCCATCCACCGTTAGACTGCCTTCCGTAATGTCATGCATACGGTTAATGGTACGGAGAAGTGTGGACTTTCCTGCACCGGATAAACCGATAATAGCCACAAATTCACCCTGCTCTATTTTCAAATTAATATCTTTTAAAGCTTCAAAGCCATTGGGGTACTTTTTGCTTACCTGATTAAATTCAATCATACTTTTCCTCGTTTTCATGCACAAAGAGCGGAGGCGCCGCAAATTGATTTCCCTTACGACGCCTCCACAGCCTGTTTGTGTTATTTATTTCGCATTTAATTCCTTAATCATCTCCTGTGCTTTCCGCTCATTGTCGTAATCAGCACTCTTTGCCACCTGATATCCTTTGTGGCTGTAGATAGCGATAACCTTCTGGCCATCTTCTGTATTGCCGATATTGATAAATGCGTTCTGAACAGCCTTTTTGAAATCATCGTCCATGATTTTGGAAGTCTTGCTTACGCTTACTGTATCATTAAAGATCGGAGGAGTAACGCCGATAACGCTGGTTTCTTCCCAAATGGAACCGGTTCTTCCGTATTCGGATTTCCATTTGTCCACATAGTCTCTACGGGCATCTGCATATGTACAAAGAACATCTACCTGTCCGGAAGCAAGTCTTGCAAATGCGCTGCCGTAGGAGTCTGACTGAACAGCATGGGAAAGATTTAAAATATTCTTCTGGAAATTATCCTGAAGCCATAAGGACGGGTAAATGTATCCTGCTGGTGAGGAGGAGGACATTACGCTCCAGTTTGCTCCGTCTAAATCATCAAACGTCAGCGCTTCACCGCTGTTGATTTTAGCTGCCAGTTCCTGTCCCTTTTCGGAAGGACCTGCAACGATCAGTGCGCGGTAAGAAGTTGCCTGTTCTGTGGTAGGATCTGTTGCTTTTCCATCATTCCAGTCTTTTGCAGAATCAGAATTCTTGCTTAATCCATCTCTGGTAGCTGTAAGAATTACATCTGCGCCGTCATCGTAAAGGACATAGGTTCCTCCAGGAATAAGACCGATATCTGCAGTTCCTGCGGAAAGAGCTTCACCAACTGCTTCGTAGTTGGTTCCAACGGTGATCACTACTTCACCGATATCATAACCTTCTTTTGAAAGTTCCGTTTTAAGCATGTCCTTTAACGGCTCAGTAGCGGTTACGATCTCCTGTGGCTCTCTGGAAGGTACAAAGTATACATTGAGCTTTTCAATCTTTTTGTTCTCTGCTTTTGTGGTTTCTCCTGCTGCAGATGATGCGCTTTCTGATCCTGCTGCGGAAGAAGCTGCGGTTGTCGCACCTGCCTGTTTGCTGCTGCCGGAACAACCGCCGATCATTGCTGCACAGAGTGCTGCTGCCATTAATACAGAAACTGTTTTTCTCATACTGCTCTCCTTTTTCGTGTGATTCATCGGTTCTCTTGTTCATGGATCATTACGCACTGTCACCGACTTCTAGCTTGGTCGGGAGATAAATCGTCATATTGTCTTTGCGGCCTTCCCTGATCTGTTCTAACAGAAGCTTTATGGCAGTCTGCCATACAATATCCGGAAACATACGGACTTTGGTATAAGTGGGCCATTTGGATTCCAGGGTCTCTATGTCCTTATAGATCACCACTGCAATATCCTTTGGGATACGAAGACCTGCATCGTAAAAAGCTTCCATGGCACCTTCCGCCACTTCTTCGCTTCCTAAAAGCACTGCCTCCGGCAGACAGCCAGATTCCACCGCCTTCTTTGCCAGCTCATAGCCGCTTTCCTTACTGATCTCCCCTATGAAGAAATACTGATCCTCATATAAGCCTTTCTGGGTAAACGCAGCCCGGATTCCTTCCAGTCTCCGGTATCCGATCTTTACCTGACCTTCGTCATAAAGACCGCCTATGTAGCCAACATTCCGGTACTTCTTCTGGTCCACAAGATAGGACAGCATTTCCTGGATTCCCTTGTTAAAATCCATCACAATACTGTCATATTCATAATCCTTCGGATCAGAATTGATGAATACAATGGCGTAGCTCTGCATCCGGAGAAATTCCATCTCCTCTTCGGTAAAGACACCAAATGCCATGATCCCGTCGTACTGCCCCGGCTTTCTCTTATCCATCCGTTCAAACCTTACATCGCTATTCCCAGACATAGACTTAATGATTAAGTCCAGGGAGGAAAGTCTGATGTTTGTCCTGTCCTTACGGATAATATGCCAGTCAGCCACTCCTATGACAATCTCTCTCTTTTTCTGCGTATGACGCATCCTGGGTGGGACATATTTTAACTCGTGGGCAATTTTGAATATCCTCTTTTTCACTTCCGGACTTACCACAATCGTATCATCCTGGTTCAGCACCCGGGATACTGTTGCGATGGAGACATCCGCAAGCTGTGAAATCTCTTTAATTGTAGCCATAACCTATATCCTCACCTTTCAGATTTCATTATAATTGTACAGTCTTGTACCGTCAATAAGCAAAGTAAAATTTTACTAAAGTTTTACCTGGACTTAAATCAAAGGGTCAAAAAAACGGAAATACCGGGAAGAATCCGTCTTTTCTTCCCGGTATTTAAGCTACCTAATCCTCTTTGTCGATTTGAAGCTTTGCAAATGCATCGGCAAACGGGGAATTGATGGGCTCACTTGCTTCCTTGTTCTGCTTATTCATATATTTTGCTACATCTTTTTTGGACACTCCAGCCCCTTCTTTTGCCCGGCGTTCCTTGAAATTAGAAAGCTTTTCTTTGTAGCCGCACTTGCATACAAAGATCTGGCCATCTCCTTTTCCACGAAGTTCCAGCTTCTTATGGCAGACCGGACATCTTGCGTTGCTGGTTCTTGATGTGACCTCCCGGTGACCGCATTCCCGGTCCTGGCAGACCAGCATCTCGCTGTTCTTTCCCTTGACCAAAAGCATCCGTTTTCCACAGACCGGACATTTTGTATTGGTTAAATTATCGTGGGTGAAACTGCCTTCCCCGGCTTTGATCTGATGAATCAGACCTTCCGAATACTGCCGGATGTCCTTCATAAACGCGCCACGTTTTCTCTTTCCTGCTGCGATCTCGGAAAGCTTCATCTCCCAGTCCGCCGTTAATTCCGGCTTTTTTAAATCCTCGGGCACCAGATTGAGTAGCTGCTTTGCTTTGGAGGTTATAAAGATGTCTTTCCCCTTTTTCTCCAGTAAAAAGCTGGAAAACAGTTTTTCGATGATATCCGCTCTTGTTGCTACCGTTCCCAGTCCTCCGGTTTCTCCCAGAGTCTTTGCCATATCCCGGTCCTTGGTCTCCATGTAGGAAACAGGATTTTCCATAGCGGAAAGAAGGGTGGCTTCATTAAACGGAGCGGGCGGCTTGGTCTTTCCTTCGGTCATGGCAACGGAAAGTTCTGACAGCCGGTCTCCTTTTTTCACAAGGGGCAGACTCTGTTCTTTTAATTCCTGTTCCTCATCATCTTCAACCTGGTTCTCGTAGACTTCCTTCCAGCCAGAAGCTTTGACCGTTTTTCCACGTGCAACCAGAATTTCTCCTCCTAAATCCACAGTCAGTTCCGTCTGCTCATACTCAAACGGTGGATAAAGGACTGCAAGGAATCTGCGTACAACAAGATCGTAGATCTTCCGCTCATCCACGGTCATGTGATCCATTTGGACAAACTGCTCCGTTGGTATGATGGCGTGATGGTCAGATACTTTCTTATCGTCAACAAACGAGGGCTTTGCCTCGATTTTCTGATTGATCAGCCTTCCTGCCAACTTCCGGTACGGACCCACGCTGCATGCCTCCAGCCTCTCCTTGATGGAGGGGACAATATCAGAGCTTAAATATCTGGAATCCGTTCTGGGATAAGTAAGGACCTTATGGTTTTCATAGAGTCTCTGCATGATATTTAACGTTTCCTTGGCTGAATAATTAAAGCGGCGGTTTGCATCCCTCTGAAGCTCTGTCAAATCGTAAAGCTGAGGGGAATAAGTCTTCTTTGGGGTGCTTTTTACTTCTGTAATCACGCCTTGCTTTTCCCCTTTCATCTTTACAAGAAGGGCTTCTACCCGGTCTTTGTCAAAGGAGCGGTAGCTTTTTGATTTTTCATCCCGCCAGGTAAAGGTAAGGGTCGGATTTAAACTCTTTGCGCTAATGCCATAGTATGATTTTGGAACAAAGTTCTTAATCTCTTCTTCTCTTGCTGCAATAATGGCTACTGTCGGGGTCTGAACCCGGCCGCAGCTTAACTGGGCATTGTATTTGCAGGTGAGAGCGCGAGTGGCATTGATGCCTACCAGCCAGTCCGCTTCCGCACGGCACATAGCCGCATCGTATAAATGATCGTACTCATGTCCGTCTTTTAACTTGGCAAATCCTTCTTTTATGGCTTTATCCGTAACAGAAGAGATCCAAAGCCTTTTGATTGGCTTTTTATTCCCTGACTTTTCCAGAATAAGCCTTGCAACAAGCTCGCCTTCCCGTCCGGCATCGGTGGCAATGATGATCTCTCCCACATCATTTCTGTGGATCTGTGTTTTCACCACCTGATACTGTTTTCCGGTCTGCTTAATGACCTCTAACTTAAACCGTTCCGGCATCATGGGAAGATCTTCCATCTTCCATTCCTTATATTTTGAATCGTAATCCTCTGGATCTGCTAAAGTCACCAGATGGCCAAGGCCCCAGGTCACTGCATATTTATCTCCTTCGATCACGCCATTCTGATTCTTGGTACAATGAAGCACCCGGGCAATGTCTCTGGCAACCGACGGTTTTTCTGCTATAATCAATGATTTCATGTAATTCCTCCAAACTTGCAATTCTCTCCCAATTATAGCCTATCGCCCGGTTTATTACAACCTGGAAGCCTCGCGGACTTCATCTTTTGCCACGCAGCCGTCAGCAGCGCTTCCGATAATTGCTGGGAGATACGCCGAATACCCGTTTGAATGTACAGCCAAAGGTATTGCTGTCGGAAAATCCAAACTGAGCAGCGATTTCCGTGATAGAACCTGTGCTGTTTAAAAGCGCATCGGCTGCTGCATGGGTGCGGACATCCACAAGATATTCCCGAAAACGGTATCCGGTAAAGGCTTTAAACTTTTTGGATAAGCTGGATTCGCTCATGTGAAAAAGGCGGGCAGTCCCTGCAAGGGTAATGTCTGAGCTGTAACTTGAGAGGATATACTCAATGACCTGTTGGATAATGCGGTTCGAGACATCCATACGCTGGATCGTGTTTTCCTTGTAAAGTTCGCAGCGCAGAAGAAACAGAATCAGTTCGTGAAAATAGCTCCGGTTAAAGGCATGGGATAGCATGTCCACACCGCCGTTCTCATACGTAATCTTCTCCAGAAGATCCTGAATAAATCCCATCCGTTTTGCCGGCACATGGATGACGAAATGTTGATGATGAAGAATTTTTGAGGCTTCTGGAACCTGTTCCATCACCCAATCCAGCTCGCTGGTGTCAAAATACAAAAGACAGCGGGTATGGCGGGAGCCTGACATGTAGATCACCTTATGGCTGCTTCCGGCTGGAATCATAATCAGGGAACCGGAATCTGCACGGTATATTTCGTCATCCAGATGCACGGTACAGATACCGGAAACCACAAAAAATAACTCCCAACGTTCATGCTCATGAAAATGCTTCATGGCATAGGAGGGAGGCACGGTCTGGATATCAGTTAAAAAATTAAAAGGGATAGGCTGCAGCATGATGATTCCTTTCGTTTTCCAGGGTGTATTCTACCATATTTTAAGTAGTTTTACAAATATCCTGCTGTTTTTCTGTATTCTCAGAAAACGAAAGCCTGTATAATGAATTTCAGAAAACAAACATTGACAGGAGGGCATGATGAGCGTGGAAGGAAATCAAATAACAATGATCGCAGCCCCGTTAAACAGTGAGGACCCCGTTGTGTTTGGCGGAACATCGATCACTTATCAAGGAAAAACAATTCCTCTCGGTCCGAAGGCCATCTATCTGGACGGTTCTCTGTCCAATGAGATGGCAGATCGCTATAACTATGTGTACAATGACGTATCAGAGGCTTTAAGCGCCCAGGCGCTGACAAATGGTACGGAGCAGGATCCAATGACGGTTTATATTGCGCCATATGTGTACTGGATTGATGATCCGGAAGCATCGGATACCCTGAAGAAAAGCGAAGGGTATGCGGTTCCTTACGGCATGATGGTGGATTGCGAGTGGCTTTCGCTAATAGGCCTTACCCCAAAACCGGACCATGTAGTTTTAGCCGGCAATCGTGGCCAGTCTCATGGTGCTGACGGAAACTATACGATGTTTCGGTTCAACAGCAATGGAACCGGACTGGAAGTTCAGAATCTAACACTGGGAAATTACTGCAGCGTGGATTTGAACTATGCACTAAAGCCGGAGTTGAATCATAGGAAGCGGACCTCCACCATTACACAGGCCCAGCTGGCAGAATTGTCCGGGGACAAGATGTTTGCACAAAACTGTAATTTTATCAGCCGCTTAAATCTTTTCCCCATCAATGGCGGAGAAAGAAGTCTGTACAATAACTGCCATTTTGAGAGCACCGATGATGCGATCAATGGAAATGCTGTTTTCGTGAGCTGCGATTTTGACTTTTACGGAAACAGACCGCTATATGAGGCAACAAAAACTGGATCCATTTTTTTAGGATGTACGTTTCGGTCCTTGACCTTGAATGTGGAAGCAGAGCCAATGCAGTATTTTACCAAAGTGGGAGGCGCTATAACGGCAGTGGATTGTACGTATCAGAGCGATTTTAAGATTCCGTTTGGAATTGCCTGGACCAAATCCCCGGATGTCTCCTTAAAATGTTATCAATATAACCTCCTGCACAATGGGAAACCCATTACAATTGCTGGCGAGGGCGCACAGGAAACAGTGGATATGACTGGAACGGAGGTTCTGAAAGCCTACCGGATTGAAAAAGATGGAAAGAGTTACTATAATACGTACAATCTTCTGAGAGGGAATGACCAGTGGGATCCGCTGAATGTAAAAGACGTGGTGACCTGGGCGGAAGCAGACATGATACCGACCATGGTTTCTCTGGAAACAACGGAAAATATCCTTGTATCAGGCAGCAAAGAGGCGGTGATTTCCAGCAAACTGCAGCACTTCTATCAGACGAAAGAAACGGACAGCGCCGTAACATATTCAATTTCCGCAAAAGACAGGGCATATGTGACGATAACCGATCAGGAAAACGGGACCTGCACCATTCAGGGAATCAACGAGGAAGACGAGGCAAAGCAGGTTGTGGTTCACACAAAGACTCGAAATGGGCTGGCGGCCGCAGTGGAATTAACCATTAAGCCAAGTATTCTGGAGCCACCAGCCTTCACAAAGAAACTGACGGTTCAAAAAATGAAGAATGGTTATCTAAAGGCTGAGTACGGTTTGGATCTGGGAGACAGGGAAGATCAGTCGGTGATTTCCTGGTACCGCAGTCAGGATGCAGATGGAAGCAACCCTAATTTGGTGGCTGTTTCAAAGCAGAATCAGCCAAAGTATGAATATCAGTTGACGGCGGGCGATATCGGCAGCTATTTACTCGCCAAGGTGGAGCCAAAGCACATCCGGAGCAATCCGGGATCAGCCGTGACAGTTGTATTCACAGACAAAATCACGGAAGCGGACATAACGACCCACAATTTCCACACCGATTTTTCTGATTTTCCGGTGATCCGGCAGGCTGAGATCAAGCCCGGATACTGGACAGTTGATGGGTTTCGGCCTGTTGACTGGAAGGATTGCAGCAACTGGAAGGGGGAGGATACCAATCAGCCGTGGATTTATGGTGAGACGGGAAACGGCAGTGTCGGAATTGGTATTTATCAGGGCACCCAGGGCGCACGGCTTCTGTACACACCTGTCGCGGGAACGTATGGGGGCATGCGTTTAAAGATTCTGGCCGATCCGGCAAAAACGGCGGGCCAGGGCTTTGGGAGTGCAGGCCAGTATATGGACGTGTGCCTGAAGTTTGACACGGAGACGCTGACCGGCTATGGCCTGCGGATTATCCGCACCGAGGCCGCCTCCAATGCCTGCACCTTTGTACTTGTCCGATATGAAAATGGCCAGATAAACTACATCTCCGATGAAGTCCTTGCGTCCAGCTTTGTGACCGGCTGTGAAATTACACTAATGGCAGAGGGAACGAAGCTGACCGCCCATATAGAGACGCCGACTCCACAGTTGGCCGATCATGCAGAGGCTGGTTATATGCATTCGGTGGATTTGAGCGGGAAAATGGCAGAGAATGCTTTTGGCGGTGTGATGATTTTGCATACCGGGACTACCGGCACAGGAGGGTGGCAGAACACGACCATGCTGCACACCTTAGATGTGGAATGGCTGGGAGAGAATCCTCAGAATCCATAAGAATAAAACAGGGGTAAACCCAAGCGGAGTCCGTATGAATTCTCCGTAATGGTTTACCCCTTATTGATCAAGATTTTATAGCCCAGCGTAATTTTGCACATTTTGCACGGCCATTGGAACCGCATTCGGCGGCTGATGGACGTATTGCTTCAGGAGCGATTTCCTGGTAAACACCTTCACGATAAAAGCGTTTGAACGATTTTTTAACCAGACGATCTTCCCCGGAATGAAAGGTGAGGATCGCAACGCGCCCGCCCTTAGCCAGGGCATCAGGAAGTTTTTCTAAGAATTCATAGAGCACTTCAAATTCATTATTGACATCAATGCGCAGTGCTTGAAAGCTTCTTTGACAGGATTTTTTAATTTCATCATCTCTCTCTTTTTCTGGAAGAAATTTCAGAGCTTCTTTAATAATATCCCGGAGCTGACTTGTTGTCTGTATGTCTGTCCCCTTTTTTATTGCAGAAACAATGGCTGTTGCGATTTCTGCACAATGAGGCTCATCTGAGTTTTCCCACAACATGCCTTGTAATTCATCCTGGGAAATCGTTTTAAGACGATCCGCTGCCGAAACACCTTTTGAAGGATTTAACCGTAAATCTAATGGTCCCTCTGTCTTGAAAGAAAATCCTCTTTCCGGATTGTCAATCTGCATGGAAGACACACCCAAATCTGCCAATATAAAATTAAGCGGTCCCGATTCGGAAGTAACCTGATCTATATTGGAAAAGTTTGTTTGCACGGCTGTAAAAATTTCCGGACCGTAACCCAGATTCTTTAAACGCTCTACTGTCCGTGGTAATTCGATAGTATCCACATCAGTGGCATATAAGTGTCCCTCAGAATTCAAACATTTAAGCATCTCTAACGTGTGACCGCCATAACCTAAGGTCGCATCGAACCCAGTTTGTCCGGGAGTAATTTGTAAGAATTCCAAGATTTCATTTACACAAATGGAACGGTGCATGCCAGCAGGAGTATTGCCCTTTTGAATCACTTTATCCACCGCATCCGCATATAACTCTGGATGCAGTTCCTTATATTTATCTTTAAAAGCTTTTGGGTGAGTGCCTTTATACCTGGGACGACGCTGATGTTTTTGTTCCTGATTATCCATTCTTGATTCCACCTTTATCAATATCTTTTTCCTATACGTTCCAAAGCGTCTGCAAAACTGACGGTTTGGAATATTCCTATAAGTTACATGATATCAAATGACTATCATAATAGCAAACGCATAATAAAAGAAATTGTAAGTAAAAGAAACCTTATCCCTTTCCGTATGCAATCAGAGAATCCCCGGCTCTCACTCCCATGGTCACGGTCTCGTAAAGGACGATGCCGTCATACTCCCCGTAACAGGCCTGCAACTGGTTGCCCCACACGTCTTCTACGGTTCCTAAGAGTTCTCCCTTTATAAAGGATTCTCCTGGCTTCCTGGCAGGATACCAGAATCCCTGATGTTCTGAATCTATGTAAGTTGCAGTGATCACTTCGGTTTGAGAAACTCCTGTGGACGTGGAAACCTCTTTAAGGACTCCTAAGTGTGCCAGCACATTTTTTACTTCCTGCTTGTAGCTTGACAGTTCTTCCGGCTCGAAGACACCACCGCCGCCACGTTCCATAAGAATGGAGGGCACGCCCTCAATGGCAGCATAATTATAAGAACCTGTGGTGGCAGAGGATTTGACTCTTACTGCCATACCGGTTGCTTCTGCCATCTTTCTGGATGACTCACTGACTTCCTCTTTTGCCACGCCTGGATAGTATACAAACGGCATGACATTTTCATGAGTATCTCCGGCATGTAAATCGATGTAATAGTCTGCCTGATTCTGCAGTTCCTTTTCTATGGTATAAGCGATTTTCTCCGAAAGGCTTCCATCCTTCTTTCCTGGAAACATCCGGTTTAAGTTTTTTCCATCCTCCGGAACAAAAAGCCGGGTATAGGAATAGACTGCCTGTGGGTTAGCAGCCAGAAGAAACACAATGGTTCCGTTTACCTGGGACGGCATGATTTCTCTGGACAGCTCCATGGCGGTCCGAATGCCAATGTATTCGGCACCATGAATCCCCGCCGAGATGAGAACCACTGGGCCTTCCCCTTCTCCGCTTATGGCGCAAAAGGGCAGTTCCAGTTCGTGATTTACCACCGGAAGCATTTCTTGAAGTCTGCCTCCTTTTTCTAATTGATGTGTTCCTATCTGAAGCATATCGCTTCCTCCTTATTTTGCAGTTGCCTGTTGTACCGTATCTGTTGTACCGTATCTGTTGTACCGTATCTGTTGTACCGTATCCATTGTACCGTTTCTTACTGTGCCATTTCTTCCCGTATCATTTCTTCTCGTATCATTTCTTCCTGTATCATTTCTTCCTGTATCATTTCTTCCCGTATCATTTCTTCCTGTTCTATTTCTTCCTCTCCCATCTCTTCCTGCCCCATTGACTCCACATCAAAAATAGCATGTAAAAGCTTCTTCGCATATGGATGGACGGCTTCTCCTATGGTTTCTACGCTCCTGATCTCTGCGGCTTGTCCTTTATATAAGAACAGGACATGGCTACAAAGATAGGTGACGGAGGTAAGGTCATGGGTGATGAATATATACGTCAGTTTCTTTTCTTTCTGTACCTGCTTTAACAAATCCATGATCTGCACCTGAGTATGGGCATCTAAGGAACTGATGGCCTCGTCAAAGAGAATTACGGCAGGATCCACCGCAAGAGCACGGGCAATGCAGACACGCTGTAACTGGCCTCCGCTCAATTCATGGGGAAGACGGTCCTTATAATCTCCGTTAAGGCCTACCAGCCGAAGAAGATCATCGGTTTCCTTCTCTCTGTCAAGGGAGATTCCTTCCCGCTTCTCCCTCGCCCGAAGACCCTCTCCGATTAAGCCCCGCACGGTAAATCTGGGGTTTGCAGAGGTGGTATAATCCTGGAACACCACACTTAAAACGGTCTTTCTCTTTCCCCGTTTCCCTTTATAGCAGGGCTCATCCGCCAGATATACATTTCCATTATCCGGTTTTAAAAGTCCGCACAAAACTCTTCCCAGAGTGCTTTTCCCGCTTCCGCTTTCTCCCAGAATTCCCAGACAATCTCCCTTTCTTACATGAAAGGACACGTCATGAAGGATCTGCTGCCGTTCGGTTCCGAAAAGCTTTGTCTGATTTTCTTTTTTAAAACTGACATCAATGTGCTCTGCTTTAATCATACACGAACTTCCCCCTTTCTGTGAATGGCCTGGTGATATTTGTCCATAACCGCCTTTTTCTTTTCAACCAAAAGCCTGGTATAGGCATCCTGGGGATTTTCATAGATCAGGGCAAAGGTTCCTTTGTCTGCGGCGTATCCCTGATTCATGACCAGCACCTGATCGGAAATAGCCGATATGACGCCCAGATCATGGCTGATAAAAATCATGGCAGTTCTGGAATCTTTTTTGATTCTCACAAATTCCTTCATAATCTCATACTGGGTAATGGCATCAATGGCCGTGGTCGGCTCATCGGCAATTAAAAGGTCCGGTTCCATGGACATGGCAAGGCCGATCATGATTCTCTGAAGCATGCCGCCGCTTAACTGATGAGGGTATTTTTTTAAAACCTCTGATGGATTATTGATTCTCATGGATTCAAGGATTTTCACGGATCTTTCCAGAATCTCCGCTTTTCGAAAGTCCGTATGTTCCCGGTATGTTTCTGCCAGCTGTTCATCGATCCGATATAGAGGATCAAAGCAGGTCATGGGATTTTGAAGGATCATTCCTATTTTCTTTCCACGTATCCGACGAAGCTGTTCCTTGGATTTCCCGATTAAGTTTTCTCCCTGGAAAACGGCTTCTCCTTTTACCGAGAAATCAGATCCCAATAGGCCCATAACAGCTTTTAAGCTCATGCTTTTTCCGCTTCCGCTCTCTCCCAGGATTCCAAGGCACTGTCCCGGCATTACCTCGAAATCAATCCCGTGGACGATGGGTGTGACTTTCTTCTTTGTGCGGTGTTCTACTTCTAAATGTTTCACCTTTAATACTGCTTCCATTAAGCCTGCACCTCCTTTGGATCAAGGGCATCTCTTAAGGCATCACCCAGAAGATTGAACGCTGCCACAAGGATTACAATGGCAAGTCCGGGGGCGATCATCTGCACCGGATTGGTGGTCATTACATTCTTGGCTTCATTTAACATGGCTCCCCACTCCGGTGTCGGTGCCTGTACACCAAGCCCTAAGAAAGAAAGGGTGGAGATATTTAAAATCGCCCAGCCAATGTCCAGGGTTGCAAGCACTGCCATTTCTGCCGCGACACTGGGGAGAAGATGGCGGAGCATGATAAACCGTTCTCCGCTTCCGATGCATCTGGAGAAGAGCACAAAATTCTTATCCCTGTATTTCATAACATTGGTACGGATCATACGGGCGTACCAGGCCCATTTGATCAGCACGTTTGCAAGGATGACATTTCTGACGTCAATTCCAAGGAGAGCGACCACTGCAAATACCATGATCTGGCTGGGGAAAGACATCATGACATCTACCGCACGCATGATGATCTCATCAACGGGTCCCCGGAAATATCCGGCCAGCAAACCCATGATGCAGCCCAGTCCAATGGTGCCTGCCATAGTGACCAGTGATAAAAACAGGGTAGGGCGGATTCCATAGATCATTCTGGAAAGAATGCAGCGTCCCAACTGATCCGTTCCAAGGGGATACTGGGCGCTGAAACCTGCAAATTTATTTAAAATATTGTTTTCGTATGGATCATTGGGAGCAAACAATGGGGCGAAAATTCCAAGAATTGCCACCAGGGCGATTAAACTCATCATGATCACTGCCATCTTATTTTTAAACAGCCGTTTCCACATCTTAAGATACCTCCCTTCGAAGTCTCGGATCGGCGATACACTGAATAATATCAAATAAAAGATTGAATACAACGAACAACGTTCCGATTAACAGCACATAGGTCTGGATCACCGGATAATCCCTGTTAAAAATGGACGCAATACAAAGCTTTCCAAGTCCCGGCCATGCGAATACATTTTCCACTACAATGGTTCCTGCCATAAGCTGGGGAACGCTCATACCGATGGCTACAATACAGGTATGTAAGGAGTTTTTAAGGATGTGCTTTACCAGAATGGTCCGCTGCTTCAATCCTCTGGCGTTGGCATACAGCACGTAGTCTTCCTTCATATTTTCCAGCATGTTATTACGAATGAGGCGGATATACGTAGAAATATAAGTAAGGGAAACCGTAAATGCCGGGAGAATCAGATGCTTTATGCTTCCGCTGCCACTGGTAGGCAAAAGATCCCATTTGATGCTGACCAGCCATATGAGCAAAAGCCCGATCCAATAAGCGGGCATAGCCGTGGTCATAAAGACAATTCCTCTGACCACCCGGTCAAACAAGCTGTCCTTGTATACGGCACACAAAAAGCCAATGGGAAGGCTTAAAATAATTACAAACACCAAAGACGCCATAGATAGAGTAAAGGTGGCCGGAAGACACCTGGTAATCTCTCCCAGTACGGTTCTTGACGGATTGGTATAGCTGACTCCGAAGTCCAGCTTTAAGCAGTCCCCCACCCAGCGGAAATACCTTACCAGATAAGGATCATTCAGTCCCATCTCTTCTCTTACCTGTTCAATGGCTTCCTGGCTGATGACCGGTGTCTGACGGACCCTTAAGGCCACCTCCGCCGGATCAGAGGGGATCAGATTGATAAACACAAAACACAAAAACGAAATAAGCAGCAACAGCGGTATGGCTGAGAGCGTTCGCTTGACAATATAAGATTTCATCTCATTACCTCCAAAATCAATGAGCAGAAGAATCAGGTTTCATAAAGTTTCCATAAGAGAAAAGAGGGAGAACCAGCCCCTGGTCCCCCCTCTGCTGTTTTCCCTTCGGATTCCGGCAAAAGTATTTAATCTTCTGTCATTACTCGAAATACATCTGTCCAAATGGAACTTCATATTGGGTCTGAGTAAATCCTACCCCCTTTAATGATGACGTATAAATGGCCTTATTGCATTCATAGGTCAAAGGAATGTATACTGCATCCTCATGAAGTCTTGTAAGTACAAAGCTGTACAGTTCCTGACGCTTTGTCTCATCGGTGGAAACCAGGATCTCTGTAATGGCCTCATCGATCTCCGCTTTGTCTGCCAGTCCCTGCTGCGCTGCAAAGTCACCATATACCGGCTGTCTCATGGCTGCCAGAGAAGACTGAGGATCGTAAGGGGTTCCCCAACAGATGTTGAATACCATGTCAAAATGTCCTGCCTTCATGTTATCACGGTAAGACTGTTCCTCTTCGCCCTTGATCTCCAGGCCGATTCCAAGCTTTCCATATTCGGACTGTAAATATTCTGCAATGGTCTTTTCCGTTACGCTGTCACTGTTGTATAAAAGGGAAAGCTTCATGGCTTTTCCATCTTTTTCACGGACACCGCCGCTTCCCATCACCCAGCCGGCTGCATCAAGCATTTCTCCTGCCTGTTTCTCATCGTAAGCATATGCTTTTAACCCGATGTTGCAGTAAGGAATGGAGGTTGCAAACAGAGTATCAGCAGGGGCTTCCAGTCCGTAAAATACGCCGTCTGAAATGGCCTGGCGGTTGGTTGCGTGCTGCAGTGCCTGGCGCACAGATGTATCCTTTAAGATCTCGTTGCTGGTATTAAGTACAATCTGTCTTGTAGAAGTCGGATTGGATAAAGCAACTTCAAATTTACCGCCTTCTTTATATTTGTTAACCGCATCGGCATCAATCATGTTCTTGCCGAAGATTAAGTCGATCTCACCCTTTTCAAGTGCCAGAATTCTGGTCTGGTTGTCCGGAATTACCTTTACAGTGATCTTTTTCACTTTAGGCTGTTCTCCCCAGTAATTCTCATTGGCCTCAAAAATGGCATATTCATCGGTTACAGATTCCTTCAGTACATACGCTCCGGTTCCGATGTATTCATTTACCCCGTCCTTGGTGCTTCCGTCTTTCATGGCTTTCGGGGAAATCATGGCGAAAGGTCTGGTAACTCCAAGCTCTGTAAGCATTGGGTAATAAGGCTTGGAAAGCTCGATCACAAATGTCTCTGCATCCGGTGCGGAAACACCTACCAGCAGATTCATCATCTCAAGCCAGGTATGACGGTCCTTGTTCTCAATAATTGCATCAAAATTGGCTTTGATGGCATTGGCATCACAAACCTCACCGTCGGAGAAGGTTACCCCTTTACGGATTTTAAAGGTATAAGTCTTGCCGTCCTCGCTGATGGTCCAGCTCTCTGCCAGACAAGGCGCATATCCGTCTTCTGTAATGGTTACCAGGGTCTCATAAAGCATTTCCTGGGCATACATCTCACCGGCATACAGATGTGGATTTAAGTCTCTGATATCACGGTAGTTGACAAATACCAGTTCCTCTTTGGCGTTGCCGCCGGTACCTGCCGCCTGGCTCTCTTCCGCCTTGACAGAACCTTCTGCTGCCGCTTCTTTTCCTCCTGCTGCTGATTTAGAACAGCCGGTTAAAACTGCTGCAGTCAAAACACCTGCAAGGCAGGTATATAATAACTTTTTCTTCATAATAGTACCTCCTGATTTTATCACGGTATCTACTATAGCATAGTTAGTCGTGACTTACCAATATCAAATCAGGGAGGCTCCGTTATAACAATCCGTTATAGGCTGCCAACTTTTTTTCCAGTTCACTGACGTAAAACTTTGCTTCTGGAGACAGTTCCTTTTTCTTTTGTTTGACGTATCCAAGGGTTAGGAATTTCTCACAATCCCTCACCTTTAACGCCTTTATTTCCTGGGCTTCATATTCTTTTGAGACAAAATCAATGCCCATACAGCAGACATCGGTATGCTTTAACATGTTATTGATCATATAATCGCTGTTGGTATAGACCGCGTTATTCAAATTTTCCATCTGAACGGCGCCCACACTGATGCGTTCAATATGATGTTCCATGGCAAAAAAGTCTTCTGTTCCTTCAATGAATTTCAGCTCCTTCAATTCATCAAATTCCACATAATCTCTGTGATACCAGGGATGGTTTCTTCCCATATAGACGCAGATGCCCCGGTCATCAAGGGGATGGTATTCCAGTTTCTTGTGCCACATGATATGCCGGAAACAGGGAAGCTGGGAATGGGCCAGATAAACAATGCCGATTTCCGATACATGTTCGGATACATCGTCCGTGATCTCTTCCACCGTTCCCTCCCTGTACCCGAATTTGATTCCTTTATCCTTATTGTTTTCATAAATGTCCGCCACCAGTCTGGTGAGTATGCTGCTCTGATAGCCGGAAACGCAGAAATAACTGCCTGTCTGCTTCTGAACCAGAGCACGGATCAT
This sequence comes from uncultured bacterium, assembly GCA_963519465.1. Classification (GTDB taxonomy): domain Bacteria; phylum Bacillota; class Clostridia; order Lachnospirales; family Lachnospiraceae; genus Lacrimispora. Next base: position 104,194 of record CAUQMY010000011.1, on the reverse strand, counting down.
ATTGGAGTTCTTTAAGATGGAACAGGCATACCCATACAGCAGATTGCCCTGTTCCGTAATTTTCATTCCCCTGCTGTTGCGTTCAAATAACGGAACGCCAAGTTCTTTTTCCAGATTTGCGATTACCTTGCTGACATTGGGTTGGGAGGTATACAGCTGTTCCGCTGCTTTATTAAGGCTGCCGTGATCTGCAGTTGCCACAAAGTATTCCAATTGCTTGATTTCCAATTGTTGTTCCCCTTTCTTATCCTGGGTATCTGCTTTTTCTTATGTAAAAGAATACTGCAAAAAAAGCCGATCCTGTCATGCGGTAACAGGAGCGGCTCTTTCGCAGGAGTCATGATCCTTCATGGGTCAAATGAAGGATGCGATCAGAGGGTTAGTCTGATTAGAATATTCACACGCAGTTAGCCAAAACTAACTATCAGTATAATACCATAAAAGGTATGAAAATGCAAGCAGTTATGGTGAAAAGGTTTCTCATTTATACTGGAAGCATCCATTGTAAAACCTTCTGGATATGGATGTCCCAGAAATCCCAGTTATGACTGCCTGGGCCTTCCACGTAAATAGCGTTTGTGCCTCTCTCCTCCAGCATTTTTTTCATTCCCAGATTCATCTCATATACAAAGTCTTCGGTTCCGCAGGCATAGTAAAGTTCCGGAAGATTTCCTGCCGCCGCGCAGCGGTCATAAAGGGTGAGAAGATCCGCATCGCTTCCTGGGATAGTTTCCGGCTTTTCAAAAATCTGCTCCCAGAAAAACGGTCCGTCAATGACACCTTTTTTTGTTCCTTCGTAAGACATGGCAATATCAAGGGCTCCTGATAAACTGGCTGCCTTTGCATACTGCTCCGGCTTAGAAAGAGCCAGAAACCAGGCGCCGTAACCGCCCATGGAAAGTCCTGCCACAAAAGTATCTTCCCGTTTTTTAGATACGGGGAAAATACTTTTAATAAATGCCGGAAGCTCCTCTGTAAAAAACGTAAAATAGGCATTTCCCCGGTACATGTTCTGGTAAAAACTATTTTCCGCAGAGGCCATGACCACTGCTACACAATGCTTTTGGGCATACCGTTCAATGTTGGAAAAGCGCATCCAGGAACTATAATCCCCGAAAGCACCATGAAGCAGATAAAGAACCGGAAGTCCGGATTCATAAGGGTACGTCTTCTTTGTTTCCTCACTGGTGATCTGCTCATTACCTTCCGGAGTTGGAATAATGACATTTACATCTACGGTGTGCTTCAACGAAAAACTGTAATAATGGCAATTCATACTGGCCATGGAATGGTCCTCCTTATCACTTGTTATGGGGAATCCTGAAACTCCCATTTTTTACTATTATACAAACAACAGACGATGAAGACTAGATGAAACATATTTCTTTCCAAAAAATCCACAAGATATGTATAGTTTTCCCGGTCAGACCGCAATTTCCGTCTAGTTTTCCACAACCAGTAAAATCAAAAAGGCCGGCCCTGTCATGCGGTTACAGGGACGGCCTTTTCGTAGGAGTCATGATCCTTCACGGGTCAATGAAGGAGAATCACAGAGGGTTAGTCTGATGTATAGAATATTCACACGTAGTTAGTGTTAGCTAACTAGGCATATATTATCATGGGATCAAGGAAAAATCAAGAGGGTTTATTGAAATCATTTCTCAATAAACCACCTCTTTGTCATATTGCCTTTTTTTTAAGTTTACGTTCTATTCTTCTCCCAATACAATGTTTTGTATCCAGACTCCCTTTTTGACTAAAACAAAACCAATGGCGCATTTGACCAAATCCACCATCTGGCACATAAAGTACAGCTGTACAATGGGAATGTCCGTGTAACGGCTTAATGTATATGCCACCGGAATGCTGGCCACCCAGATGAACACGCTGTCAAACAGAAAGGTGACCACAGTTTTGCCTCCAGACCGCAGGGTAAAATAAGAAACATTCATAAATGCGTTCATGGGCATGCAGAATGCCAAAATCCGGATAAACTGCACAGCAAGGCTCTTGATCTCGTCTGTGGTATTGTAGATCATCGGGAAAAGCGGGGCAAGAATGGTTAAAACAATACTTGCTATCACGCAGGAACCTACAGAAAATACAATCAGCTTGGTGTCCGTATCTCTGGCTTCCTCCAGTTTTCCAGCTCCCAACAGCTGTCCTACAATAATGGAAACCGCGCTTCCAAGGGCTATATAGACCACGTTAAACACATTTCCTATGGTAGAGGAAATATTAAGTCCTGCTACTACTACCAGCCCTCTTACAGAGTAACACTGCATCAGCGCTGCCATACCGCCTGCCCAAAGGGCTTCATTGACCATAAGAGGCGTTCCCTTGATAAGTATCTTTTTTACAAGGCCTCCGGGTATGGAAAAACTCTTATAGGCTCCTACAATAAATGGATTTCTCTTTTTATGACTATGGGTCCAGCCCACGATGATGCTGGCTTCCACGAACCTTGCCACTGCAGTCGCCGTACCAGCTCCCATAACTCCCATCTCAGGAGTTCCGAATCTTCCGAATATGAGAATGAAGTTAAGCGTTACATTGACTAACACTGCAACGATTCCGGCCTTCATGGGCACCACCGTTTCCCCACACTCTCTAAGGGTACTGGTATAAGCCTGTTCAATACCAAAAGGCAGCATACCGATCAGCATGATCAGCATATACTGTCTGCCGTATCCAAGCACCAGTTCTCTTTCCGCCTCATTTCCTTCTCCCTGGAGATACATGGATATAAGACTATTTCCGCAAAAGAAAAACAGAGCCGCAGCCAAAGCGGTGAGGATTAAGCAGCATATGATCTTGAACCGGAATGTATTTCTCACTCCGTCATGCTTTCCGCTGCCGTAAAACTGGGCGCCGAAGATGCCCGCCCCGGATATGATGCCGAAAATGCTGATATTAAAGACAAACATCAGCTGATTGACAATGGCAACACCGGTCATCTGCTCGGTTCCGACCATACCTACCATGATATTGTTTAACAGGCTGACAAAATTCGTAATGCCGTTTTGAACCATAATGGGAATGGCGATGGTCAATACCATCTTGTAAAATGCTTTGTTTCCAATAAATTTTTTCATAAACTCTTCCAGTAAAAGCGACCCTTTTCTGTCATACCTCCGTAAATGCTTTGCCGTTTCAGACGGTCTTTCTCTAAGCAACTTTATTGATTATAATCAAAAACCTTCCCAAGCGCAAGCATTAACCAAAAAGTGCTTGTGTTCTTCCCGACTTTTGCCTAAAATGTTAAGAAAGAACGACGAAAGGCAGGATGCTCATGATTTTCCAAAATGCATTGCTTCATAATATATCCGAACTGGTTTACGATTCCAAATATCAGGATTATCAGATGAAAAGAATTCCTCACCCCTTAAAACAGCTGATTAACGAAAGAGCCCAAAGAGCCTCTGATTACTGCTGCGGCTGTGAAATAAGATTCCGGATGCTTTCCGATCAGGTCACCATCCGATTAAGAAGAATCCCGGTGCCTGAAAGAATTCTCCATACCGGAGTTATGGAAGTATTTCAGGGAGATTTTCAGGGTAGTTTTGAGATCTCTCCTCCCGTGATCACTACCGACCACACGGATATCACCATCACCCGGCAGAACTGGTCCAATGCCGCTCTTCTGTCAGAGAAAACTGGCTGGACATTTCATCCGGAACTGACCCGAGTGCTGCTTCCTTATGACTGGGGCTGCGCCATCCAGTCCATAACCGGTAATATCTGCCCTCCTAAGCCCCAGGACATGCCTTCAAAAACCTTACTGACCTACGGCTCCTCCATCACGCACGGCGGCAACAGCGCCACCCCTTCCGGCACTTACGCCATGCAGCTTGCCCGCATGCTGCATATGGATCTGGTGAATATGGGGTTTGCTGGCAGTGCCTATATGGATGCGCCCCTGGCGGAATATCTGGCGGATAAACCGGGCTGGGATGCCGCGCTCATCGAACTTGGTGTTAACGTGGTGGAACTCTGGACTGTGGAACAGTTCCAAAAGGCTGCATTTGCTTTCCTTCATACCATAGCTTCCAAAAATCCAGGACGAACCATCTTCTGCACGGATATTTTCCAGAATCACCTGGACTTTAAACTCGACAGCCAGACCGCTGCATTCCGGGACTGCTTAAAGTCTGTTACCCGGGAACTGAACCTGCCAAACCTTCGTTATGTAGATGGATATTCCCTGCTTACAGATGTTCATGGTTTATCTTCTGACGGACTTCACCCAGGAAACCAGGGACACCAGCAGATTGCAGAAAACCTGTATCAGATCATGGCTTCCTCTCTTGCATGACAGAATGCAATGGATATAAAAAGAGTACCGCTGCAAAAAAGAGAGATCATCACCTTTTTTTGCAGCGGTATCTTTATTTATCTGTTGATCCCAAAGTCGTCTATTCTACGGCAATGTATAAATAGCAATGAGCCTTCCCATCTTTGGTATATTCAGCAGGGACTGTGCTTTCATAGTCTTCAGAAAAAACTCGTTTAATAACACCGGTCTTTTGTTCATTCCAAACTTTTTCCCATGCCTTTTTTGCACATAATCCTAAATCATCATCAAATTCATCGAATTTCTTATATGCACCAGTACTGACCGCTTTCTCCATTTCCTGAAAGAAATCTGATGTTACCCCTATAATACTGAGATCATAATCTCCGTTTTCATCACTGGCATAATTATGATACTTGGAAACGGGAGAAATGCCCTGTCGAAAGTTGTGATTACTGTCAAATAATATGTGCAGCTTTCCACTGACGATATCTTGCCAAATCTCATCGATTTTCTTCATCCCTTCCTCTGTATTATTGGTTCTTATGGTTACTGCCTTAAGTTCATATGCCATATTTTTACCCCCGTAAAATAAATTTAATTTATGAGATAATTATAAGCCATGGTGCAACCAAGTTCAATCAAAATTGCAGCACCAGGGAATGAGTTTAAGTATATAACCATTCATCATAATTATCTTCTAACGTCTGTAATGCGTTGACAAATCTGCCTGTGTGAAATCCATCACAAACAGAATGATGTACTTGTAATGCTAATGGCATAAACGTCTTTTCCCCTTGCTCGATGAATTTTCCAATGGTGAAAATTGGAAGAAGATAACTTCCGGTAACTTTTTGCGTGATCCTCAGTTGATGCAGGACATGGCTAAAATCCATGTTAAAATCTTTGTTAATTTTTTGCTACATTAGATTTTAAAAGTGCATAAGAAAATTAGTTATGTTACAATAATTATTATTTTATTGAAACGCCCGATCTGGAAGATAAGTCAGTTTTACACAGGAAGCAAAAGAAAAAGGAGAATGGAAAATCAAAAAAGAAAATATAGAACCCCCAGTCTCTCAGATCAGTGAGGGATATCAAGACAGCCGGGGAATCTGGTGGCCGCCGGGTGCAAACGGCAATCCAATTCCCTATGACAAGAGCATTGCAGAGTTAAAGGACATAATGAAAATCAATATGTCCACATTTGAAATCGCCTGTATTGCGTTAGCCAGCAAGAAAGAAAAAGAAGCCGGAAACATCTTACTGAAGGAATTGAACAATAAAGATTATTTCAAACGCAGGCTTGCTTTGGAAAATATTCAAAAAAGCATATATTGGAAAGAATCCATTCCTTACTTAAAGGATTTGCTGTATGACCGCAGTGAGTATGTTGTCAGAACGGCGCTCCGGGGAATCCTCATGAACGGGATTGATGGGTGTAAGGAAGACGTGGAGCTCATAGCAGAAATATGGAATCAGGATGAGGATATTTTAAACTACAGCCGGGAGATCTTAAACAGTTTTGCACTGAAAAACATTACAATTTTACATACGGAAGACCGCCATCTGTTTTTAAGGAGAAAGGCCTCTTTGATTTTCCGGGGTGCTTCTCAGATAAAACCGAAAAAATATCCAAAAGAATACGAAGATATCGTAAAAAGGTATTTCCCCGATTATACGGGAAACCAGATTAAGGATTTGCTTCACCGGCTTGCAAGAGAGGGCTGCGGTTATTCCGCTTTAACCTTATCCCTCTATAAAAAATACTGGTATAACCGGAGTGAGTTTGAAAAGATATTTGGTATTCCCATGTTTAATGGTTATGGTGAAATGACATTTAATGAAATGATGGTTGATTTTTATTGCATGACCGATGAGCCAGGCATTGGCATGACATTAGTAGAAGCCAAAGAACGATGGAAGAAATTCTGCCGCCATTATGGGATAAATCTACCGATTAAAACGAACATAAAAATCAACAGCTCTGATTTTGAAGCAGAATCAAAGACCGGTGATATCATCATGCTGGCTAATTACTTTACCATGAATGACATATGGAATGAACCAGTGTCCGTGCGGGGCGCCCATTACATGAATGTAAAAACCATCAGGAGTGACGGCACATTCTATGTGAATTCCTGGGGAGAGGATTACTGGTTAAAGGAAGAAGATATCGAAAAAGGAGTCTGGTTTTTGAAAGTAGAATACTGATTTTAAGTACCACTCAATTGCTATCCATGCATCATTGAGTGGTACCTTTTCTTCTTACTTCCATTTTTCAAACAGACATAAACGCTACCACTTGTTTATGCTTTCCTGCCGTTCCACCGATAAAAGATTTTCTCCAGAGACTGGGCCATACGATTCATAAACGGATTCCCGGTTTTCTTTTTATAGAAAAGCTGGGCATAATTTTTCTCGCTCTGACCTTCTACTGGACGAAAGTATTTTTCTTCCCGGCTATGAAACATCTCGTTCAGTTCTTCTTCATTCAGCCTGTGATAGATTTCATCAAATACTACAAAACGTTTTTCAAAGCGTTGGGAGTGAACCCGTTTTAAGTTCTTTGGATAATATCCCATAGGAAGCACCATCAAGGGAACTACATATTCCGGCAGATTTAAAAATTCCGCCAGTTCTTTTTCATTTACCAGCGATGAGCCAACGTAGCAGCTTCCAATCCCCAGACTTTCTGCTGCTATTACCGCGCTGTGTGCCGCAATCATGGTATCCTCAAATGACAGAAGCAGATCAGCCGGACCGGGTGGGTGATAACCAATTCCCTCTGCGCTGGCATATTCCGGGACTCCGTTCATCTGATTATAGCAATACCATTTATACTGATCCGCCAAAAATACCAGAATGGTTGGTGCCGCAGCGATAAACTTCTGATGATTACACAGTTCTGCAATCCGTTCTTTGGCTTCCTGATCTTCAATCTTTAAGATGGAATATAGCATCTGGTTGCCCGCCGTAGGAGAACTCATGGCGGCATTTAATATTGCTTCCATATCCTCTTGTCGGATCACTTCCGGTTCATAGCGCCTTAAAGATACTCTTTCTTTCCATAAATCAATCATGATATTCCTCTCCTTCCTCATCAAGAGGGATCATAAACACTCTCAAAGCCCGAAACGCCCTGCCGCCGCTTAATCCGCCGCCGAACACATGACCTCCGGCAGTGGCACATGCTGCATGAATATGTACAAACAGCGGACTGTCCTTATCCGGATAAACATCCTCCAGATCCGGGTCCATCAGCTCTATGGGCATGACTTCTCCGCACATGCTGATGATTTCAGCCGCACCGCTGACCGGCGTTTTCCCGCAGCGCAGGGGAAGATGGTTCTGAATGGGAGCCGTGAACACCATGTCGATCACGCTTCCCACTGCGCCAGTAATATATACGTTTTTCCAGTTATGATCTAAAATATATTCTGTGATCACGGCCTTAATATCCTGCCCCTGCTTTACCGTTACTTCAAATAGTTGCTTCTTCATGTTATTTTTTCACCTTTTTTACTGCCTGTGCCGCTGCAATTAAAATGGGATCGTAAACCGGGGCTACTGGTGGGGCGTATACCAGATCCAGTTGATTTACCTGCTCTACCGTCATATTGGCTGTGATTGCCGCAGCAAACACATTGATCCTTCCTGCCACGCTTTCCGTACCAATGGCCTGCGCACCTAAGAGTTTTCCTGAGAACTTATCAAAGATCAGGTAAATACGGTTTTCTCCGGCACCCGGATAATAAGAAGCTTTGTCCCCTTTCGTTATGCATACAGTCTCTGTATCATATCCGGCATCCTTTGCCTCGCTTAAGGTAAGTCCTGTTAATGCGATATACTGGTCGAACACTTTTGTTACCATGGATCCCAACACTCCGGCAAATGCCTCCCGGTTTCCTGCCAGATTATCTCCTGCAATTTTTCCCTGCTTATTTGCCGTTGTCCCAAGAGGAATATAGACTGGTTTTCCCGTAATCACATGTCTGGCCTCTGCACAATCCCCACAAGCCCATATGGATGGATCCGAAGTCTCCATGTAATCGGTAACTGAGATAGCACCCTTCACTCCCAGAGATAGCCCTGCCTCTTCTGCCAGTTCTGAATTGGGTTTCACTCCGGCCGAAACAAAGATAAAATCCGCGTCCAGACGCTGTCCACGGTCTGTAATCACTGCCGATGCATAGCCATCCTTCGCTTCAATTTCCCCTGCCTTCTCACCAAGAAGAACATTGACTCCATGTTTCCTTAATGTATTTAATATCTGCTCGGAAAATGATTCCTCTAAGAAGGGGAGAAGTCGGGAACTTCCTTCTATCAAGGTGACCTTAATTCCAGACTGTGCGATTTCCTCTGCGGTCTCCAGGCCAATGAATCCTCCGCCAACAAGGACGGCTTTTGCTCCTTCTTTTCCCTTTAATACGGTATCTTTAAGGCGGATTCCATCTTCTACCGTCCGAAGGTAATAAATCCCCTCCGATTCGATTCCGGGAATGGCTGGTTTTACCGGCCTGGCACCGGTAGCAAGAACCAGCTTGTCATAGGAATGTTCCTTAACACTGCCGTCATCTAAATTTTTAACCAGAACCGTTTTCAGTTCCCGGTTAATTTTTATAACTTCATGATGGGTAAACGTCGGAATCCCCCGTTTTTCTTTCATCTGCTCTGGCGTCAGTGAAATTAAATTCTCCGGTTCCTTGATGATTCCTCCAACAAAATAGGGAAGACCGCAAGCACCGTAACTGATATAACCGGATTTTTCGAATACCTTAATATCAAGATCCGGATTCACTCTTTTGGCTTTAGAAGCCGCACTGAGCCCTGCTGCCGTTCCTCCTATGATAATTACTTTTTCAGCCATAAACATCTCCTTCTATCTCAAAAAAATCCAGTGCAATGCCGCACAGAGTTTTTATTCCTACGGGCAGTGATTTTGGGTCCACGGTAAATTTACTGCTGTGAATGGGTGTGAATTCTTTTCCCTCGCTTCTGCATCCGATCCTGACAAAAACACCGGGATACCGGTCTTTGATGAATGCAAAATCTTCTGCTCCCATGGTGACGATATCTAACATCTTCACATGGTCTTCTCCCAAAAACTGGTCCGCCATTCTTTTTGTCCGTTCCACCCAAAGATCATCATTCCGAAAGGGAGGAGGTCCTTCTTCAAATTGGACATTCGCTTCTGCCCGGCCTGCTTGCGCAACCTTTGTGCAGACTTCCACAATTCTGGCTGACAAACGTTCTCTGGTTTCCTTCGTCAGCGCTCTTAATGTTCCTTTCAGCCTGACACGGTCCGGGATCACATTATAGGTATCTCCTTCACTGTGAATGCTGCAAATGGAAATCACCGCGGAATCCAGTGCGCTCACTTCTCTTGCAACCAGATTCTGAAGCTGGGCAACTATATCCGATGCGATCACAACCGGATCAATGGTAGTATACGGATGGGCTCCATGCCCACCTTTTCCCAATACCGTAACGTCAAAATGATCTGCACTGGCAAGCATGATTCCTGTTTTCAATCCAATATCTCCAGCGTACAAATCTGGCATCACATGGCATGCTGCCACACCCTCAATTTTATCAAAATCAATCTCATCTGACAGAAATAATGATTTGGCGCCCTCCAATATTTCCTCGGCGGGCTGAAAAAAGAAATAGATGGTTCCTGAAAAATGCTTTTTATAGTGCTTCATCACCCGCAAGGTACCAAGTAAAATGGCAGTATGGGCATCGTGACCACAGGCATGCATCACACCCACCTTTTTGCTTTTGGGGTGGTGGTCCAAATCTTCATTCACCGGAAGTGCATCCATATCGCCTCTTAAGAGGAGACAATGTGCAGGTCCTTCCTTTTCCCCTTTTAACACTGCCACCAGACCGGTATCTCCAATGGATAGGATCTCATCGCAGTCTTCATTCTCTAATAGCTCTTTTCGAATCAACCGGCTGGTCTCATATTCTTCCATTCCCAACTCCGGGTTTTCGTGGATGGTTTTATATACTTCATAGATATCTGCTTCCATATCAGATAGTAATTTCATTATATTCAATGTTTTATCCTCATATCCAGAAAAGCGGACTCTGTGAAGAATCCGCTTTTACGAAAAGTTTCCGTTTATTTTAAATAGTCTGGCAGAATCCAGAAAGCACTCTGGCTCTTCATGAATTCCTTGAATTCTTCAGACTGATATGCTGCTGTTATATCTTTAACCCAGGCTTCATCTTTATGTTTGCCGTTTACGATCACCTGCATCATGTTATCCGGAAGAATGTCCTTCTGGGATTCTGCTGCCAGAGCAGTGCCGAAATCAATACCTGCATTATAGGCATCGGAACCTCTTAAAATAATAAATGCAAAGTCCGTTCTCACGCCTGCAATGGTGCCGCCTTTCATCTCTACGAACTCCAGATTATGAGGGTTTTCCTTAATATCTGCAAGGGTATACTTGGTAGGTTCAATGCCTTCATTCATGGTGATAAATCCAATCTCACTTAAAAGCTGAAGGGAACGAGCTTCGTTGGAGGCGTCATTTGGGAATGCAATTTTATCACCGTCTGCAATGCCGTCAAGGCTGTCCTTAGAACCACCGTAGATACCCGTTGGAACTGTTGGAATAGCAAGAACTGCCGCCAGTTCTGTTCCCTGGTCCTTATTGAAATTTTCAATGTAAGCGGTATGAGCATCTACATGCATATCGATTTCATCTTCACTTAATGCAATTTCTCTCTGAACGGAATCCGTGATCTCAACCGGAGTAAATTTGTAGCCCTTCTTTTCCAGAATAGGAACGATTCCTGCCTCAAATAAATCACTGGTTGCGGTAGGCATTCTTCTGTATTTGATCTCCGGGTGATCTTTGGCACCGCTTGCTTCACTGGCAGCTTCTGTCTCTTCCTTGGAAGACTCTGCCTGTGCTGTTGTTGTTTCCGGCTGATCGGCTTTTGCTGTTGCAGAAGCTTCTGGTTTGGAACCTGCGCAGCCTGCAAGAGATGCTGCGATGATGGCTCCTGTTGCGATTGTTAATAGTCTCTTATGTAATTTTCTCATAATTTTCGTCTCCTTTTTAGATGTGTCTTAGTTTGCGGGCAATTACATTGCCCAGAGTCTGTATCAGCTGTACAATAACCACCAGAATGATTACGGTCACTATCATTAACGGCATATTAAGCCTTTCATAGCCATAAGTCAGCGCCAGATTTCCCACTCCGCCTGCGCCGATGGCTCCTGCCATGGCGGTGGCACCTAAAAGTCCGATGGTGCCTGTGGTCAAAGCCAGAATGAGAGAAGCTTTTGCCTCCGGTATAAGAAAATACCAAATCACCTGAGAAGTGGTAGCTCCCATGGACTGGGCGGCTTCAATGATTCCCGTATTGACTTCCAGCAGAGAGCTTTCAAAAAGTCTTGCAAGATAAGGGGCGACATGGACGATCAATGGAATCAGAGCGGCTACCGTACCGACTCTTGTTCCAACCACAAGCTTTGTGAGAGGCATGATAGCAACCATCATGATGATAAACGGCACACTCCGCACGATATTGACAGTGGTGCTGATAAGGAAAAATGCCACTTTATTTTCCAGAAGTCCATCAGGTCTTGTAAGCACCAGGATAATGGCTAAAATCATTCCAAGTACTGCACCGGCTGCCAGAGACCAGCCTACCATATATAAGGTCTGGGAAGCGGCAAGGGCTATGGTAGACCCTGGCACCTTTAAATAGTTTTCAATCATACCGCCACCTCCTCATATTCGTAGTTCTCTTGCAGATAAGTCAGAACCTCTTTGATTTCTTCCGTTGTTCCCTTAATCTGCAGTCCAATAATGGTGAGTACAGAGCCCTGCATCTCATTCACCGACAGAAAGAGTGTTTTTATTTCTGCCGTAAAAAGCTTTCTTAAGCTGGGTGTAAAGGTATCACAGACATTTCCATTTAAACACCTGATCTTTACGATCTTGGAATTCCCTGTTTCTGCCGACGCTTCTGCAAAAATAGTCTCCGGAATGGACTGGTCTACAACCGTATCCACAAATGCCTTTGTAATGGGCTTTACAGGTTTTGCAAAAACTTCCTTTACATCTCCCATCTCCACCACATAGCCATCTTCCATAACGGCCACCTTGTTGCATATTTTCTGCACGATATTAATCTGGTGAGTGATAATCATAATCGTAATATTCAGTTCCCGGTTTACCTTTTTTAATAGACTTAAGATTGAATCCGTGGTCTTCGGGTCCAGCGCACTGGTAGGCTCGTCGCACAAAAGAATGCTCGGATTGGTTGTCAGTGCTCTTGCAATCCCCACTCTCTGCTTTTGACCGCCTGACAATTTTCCGGGATAAGTATCCGCCTTATCCGTCAACTCCACAAACTTTAGTATTTCATCCACCCGTTTTTTAATTTCTTCTTTTGGCGTATGATTGAGGATCAGAGGCATAGCAACGTTTTCATAAACGGTTTTTGCATTTACTAAGTTAAACTGCTGAAAAATCATGGAGATTCCTTTTCTGGCTTTTCTCAGCTCATTCCCTTTCAGCTCATTGATCACAACCCCATTTACCGTTACTTTCCCTGATGTGGGCCGTTCCAGCGCATTTACCATTCGGATCAAGGTGGATTTTCCGGCTCCACTGTAACCTACCACCCCGAAGATGTCCCCCTCATCCACGGTCAGATTAATGTTTTTACAGGCATTTACCTGCATTTTCCTGCTGCTGAAGGTTTTCTCTACGTTTTCAAATTGAATGATCATCTGCTCGTCCCTTTCTGTCTTAACACTCTTATTTCTTTACGCCGTATTTATCGATGACTCCCAGTTCTCCCATCAATTTTTCCAGATCCTGCAGCTTGGAACCGCCGAAATCCTGATAAGGCTTGCGCAAATGTCCGCCTGGAAGTCCCAGAATATTAAGTGCCGCCTTAATGACAATCGGATTGGAAAATGCGTAAAGGGACTGGAGAAGAGGATACCACTTATAATATCCGGCTCTGCCTTCCTCTACGATGTCCATGCTGGTCCACGGTCTTGAGTAAAGTGCAGCCTCTTCCGGAATGATATTCCCTCCGATGTTTGCTGTTCCCGTTCCTCCCACGCCCAGAGTCGGGATTACGATGGAATATTTGGGATAATCACAGCACATGATCTTTACTCTGCCTTCACAAAGTCTCTGAACCTGCACCAGCTGCTCCACACTGGAAGTTGCTTCTTTATCCACTACAAAGTGGGAATGCTTTTCGGATAAGGTACGAATGGATTCCGGTGTTACCTGTACGCCTAATCTGGAAGGATTGTTGTATATTCCACAAGGAATATCAACCGCACTCATACATTCATCAAGATGGGCAAGTGCCGCTGACTGGGGAACCAGTACATAAGGCGGTACCGTGAAGATAACACCGTCTGCTCCTTCGTCCTGACAATATCTGGCAAACTCGATGCTGGCTTCTGTTGTCAGTGATGCTGCGGAGAAAAATACGGGAATCCTTCCCTTTGTTATTTTGATCACTTCATGGACGATTTCCTTTTTTTCTTCCTGGGACAAAAGAGTTACCTCTCCTGCTGAACCAAGAATAAACAACTGGGACGTTCCATATTTGATCTGTCTGTCGATCAGCGTTTCAAATCCTTTATAATCAATCTTGTTATCTTCTGTAAATGGTGTGGGCATTGCCACCCAGGAACCCGTCAAATTTATCATTTCCATATCCTCCTCAGTCTGCATTAAGGTCTGGTCTTTTTAATATCATACCATTCCTGTAGGTAATTGTGTAATAGTTAAATTTTTCAACCCGCAATAAAATTATTCTATAGCGGTTCACTGTCAAGCTCTATTGTCTCCCGTCCTTTCTGCTCCAAACAATTGATAAAGAAAAAGCCCATGTATCGCTACACGGACTTTGTTGTCCTCTTGCTTATTATCCTATCGCAAGCAAAAGTTGGTTTCTATCGTAAATGCAACAATGAAAGATTTGCAAACTTGTAGCAAATGCTACAAAAAATCCGTCATTCTTTCTTTTATTAATTTACAATCGGTATTTTTATATAATTTTCTTTTCTATACTTAATATAATAAATAATTACTTTTATAATATTAAATAAATTCTTTTTAAAATAAACATATTTATTCTATATGATTAAGGGTAAATCGAGTGTATTCTTCTGCATTGAGCTGGATATTCCGATTTAAAATACGGATTATTCCTTCCGCACACATTTCATTCAGTATTTTACTGACATTCACCCTGGCCCCGCCTACGATGATGCTCAGCTCATAATGGGTATAATTCATCCGCAGGTCATACCACTTTCCCTCTGTTGCTTTTGAAGTGTCCGCCGTTGTGCAGAATACGCGGAGAAGTCTGTTTTTACATGAGTAAAAAGTAATGTTTTCGATTTCATGCCGTAATATGAGGACTTTCCTTGCATAGCTGTTTAAAACAGCATCCCGGAAGATTTTTTCGTTATCGATCAGATTTTGATAATCGGGCATACCGATTTTATACATGACAGTCTTTAGCTCGGTTTTTGAGTAAAGTCCGGTGGGTTCCTGGAGAGAAGAGGGGGCTTCTCCATAAAACCAGCCTGCACTCAATGTATACAGTACCTTTTCCCTTCCTTCCAGATCTACCATGTAATGACGGGTCCTTCCTTCACAGATATAATACACCCCTTCTACCATATCACCAGGTTCCAGAAACAGCTTTTTCGCCGGATACGTTACTTTTTTACCGTATTTTTTTACAATTTCAAACAGTTTTTCATTTTCGGGTTCCGGCGAAGTCAAGCTGGAATTTTCATAAAGCATAGCCCTTTCTCCTTCCTATAAAAATTTTGGTTTATGATAGCACATTATTATTTTCTTGTAAAGTGCGGGAATTTAGAAACAGGTCGGATCGTTACATATCCCATTACATCGGAAGGTGTGAACATGTATCTATGTGATTGGCACAAGTCCATTATAGCCATTATTTACAAGATGTTCCTAATAAAAAGGAAAAAGTTACATATAAACTATCATTAATTACATTTTGCATATTTTTTTTGGCTTGGTATATCATAATATGCTTGGCTTATTAGCTTAAAAATCAGACACAAAATAAGAAGGTGATTCCATTGATAATATAAATATATCTACTACATGCCAATTAGTAATACTAAAATACTTACCTTTAAATGTGTATACATTATCTCATGAATCAAAAAACAAGTTTCAACAAATATCCGTTAATTCTTAAGTTCTAAAATAGGCAAAGACAAAATTAGATTTATACTATGAAAGGAGTTTCTTATGAAAAAATACTTATGTGCTTTATTAGCAGTTCTTTTATGTTTTTTACCGTATTCAACCTCTTTTGCATCTGGCTCCACCACAAAGGTTCCCACTACAATAAGTAATAATTCTACTCCCGCTGCGTCGAGTGATTATTCTGTTACTTTTATACCAGAATATGAATTTACAATAGTTTCAACCGAACTGAATAATACCAACAACATCGAACCTGAAAACATTGAGTGGAACGATACAGATTCTTCGATAAACAGCCTTCCTGAAAAAGAAGTTACTGCAAGCTTTTCTCATAAAATATATGATCGAAATAAAAAACTAATGGCAACAGCTACATCGACAGTCAAAGGTGTATATAGTAGTGTAGACAGATGGAGCGAAATAACAAGTGTCTCAGCTAAATTCTCCGGAGAATATAAAAATGACTTCTCTTATTCGTCTTCCACAGATGGTAATAAAGGATATCTATATATTGAATTTAATGGAGTTACTCTAAATACACAAACTTACACAATTTCAACTAATGGTAAAATCACGAATAATTAAGTAAAACAAATATTCATTTTCTCTACAATCTGACTTAGCAAAATCACAGAATCATTATACGGTATAGCACAATTGATATTGCAAGGTATTTTTAATCGTTAATACCTTGAGACTGAGCGTAATCTTTTTGTAGACTATTACTTTTTGCATCAATTAATTCACACTACGAGCCGGGCTTTATAAAGCCCGGCTTAATTAATTCGTACGGCATAGCAATTACTATCTGCTAGCAAATCACGAAAATTTGCTAGATATTTATAGTAAAATCGAAAAAGTTACATACAAACTGTTTTTAATTACATTTACCATATTTTAGCGTCCTTAGAGATCATACTATTGTTAGGTTAGCTAACTGAAATAAATTTAAGCCTTTATTACTTTAGACCAGTTTAAATTTGCAGGATAATACGCACTTGATAATCATCAAGTTGCGAAAATGAATAGAAAGAAAGTATTCATGCACTTATCATGTATTTTAATGCTGGTCTTCTGGCTTGTATTGGCTTTTTTCTGAACTACACAGGCGAGCTATCCACATTCGCCAGGAAATAGTTATGAAATATTCTCATTAAAAAATTAAATCAGGGGGAAATTTTAAATGAAGAAAAATTTCAAAAAAATAGCTACTTTTTTACTAGTATTTTCTATGATACTGGCTAATTTTTCAGCGGTCGCAAGAGCAGATGATACATTAGTTATACCTACATTAGATGATATCGACTCTGTAATCGATTCGGCGGAAGAAGCTAAAAGTGAGGAAGATATAAACAAACTGCCTCCATTAGAGTTTCCGATAGAAATTCCAGACGTTAATACCAGGAATATAATAGCGGGAAATAATTATCCAATTGTTCTGGTTCATGGTTTTTTGGGCTTTGGAAGGGATGAGTTCTTAGGATACAAATATTGGGGTGGAGTCGTTGATCTACAAGAAGAGTTAAATGCCTCAGGACATAAAACCTATACGGCAACGGTAGGTCCAGTATCCAGTAACTGGGACAGATCTTGTGAGCTTTACGCCTATATAGTTGGTGGAACAGTAGATTATGGAGAAGCCCATGCAAAAAAGTTTAAACATGATAGATATGGAAGGACCTATCCAGGTATCTATAAGAATATAAGCAATGAAAATAAAATACACTTAATCGGCCATAGTATGGGTGGGCAAACCGTACGTACACTTACGCAGTTGTTAAGTGAAGGAAGCAAAGAAGAAAAAGAATGTGGACAAGAAAATATGTCCCCATTATTTGAAGGCGGAAAGCATTGGATTCATAGTATGACTACAATTTCTACCCCCAATGATGGTACAACCTTATGCGATATGAAGCAAGCAAAGGATTTAATCAATTATTCATTTTGTGTATTAGGAACAATCACTGGTAAAGACAATTTATATAGCCCGATATATGATCTAAAATTAGATCAATGGGGATTAAAAAAGCAAGCTGGTGAATCTCAACGTGATTATCTTGAACGGGTTTTAGAAAGTAATATTTGGAATGGTACAAAGGATATGGCAATTTATGATTTATCTACAGAAGGTGCACGAGAGCTCAATAAATGGGTAAACGCTCAACCAGATGTATATTATTTATCCTGGACCACCCAGGCAACTACCGAATCTATCCTTACAGGTTATTCTATAGCACAAATTGGACCCATGAGACCTTCACTTTATGCAGCGGCAAACGCAATGGGAAGATATACACGTGATCAAAAAGATCTACCTGTAATTGATAAGAAATGGTTCCCAAATGATGGAGTTGTCAATTGCATTAGTCAAAATGGACCTAAGTTAGGTTCTAACGATGTTATCGAACAATACAATGGCAGCGTTAAAATAGGACAATGGAATGCAATGCCTACAATCATTAATACCGATCATATGGACATTGTCGGTACCTTTGGTAATGTTAAAGACTGGTATATCGATTATGCAAGATTTTTAAGTGCTTTATCAAAATAAAACTGGCTTATCGTAAATCTGATAAGCTCAGACAGTCAAAAAAGTCGGCATTTTGCCGACTTTTTTGCTGTAACCAGAATCTCTTAAATTGAAGTTAATCTAAGTTACCGCTTCTCTTTAGCCTTTGCAAACAAACTCTGAAGAATGATGAAAAATGCCAGAAGTGCGGCAATGGTAATCTTGGTCCACCAGGAGGAAAGAGTTCCCTGGAAGGTGATAAAAGTCTCAATGGTTCCCTTGATTAGAACTCCAAACAGACTGCCGAACACATTTCCCACGCCTCCCGTAAGTAAGGTTCCTCCAATGACTGCCGAAGCGATTGCCTCCATCTCAAAGCCCTTTGCCTGCTCCACAAAACCGGCACAGGTATTTAAGCAGAACAGGAAGCCGCCTAAGGAACATAAAAACCCATTGATCACATAGACCAGAAGTTTGGTACGCCTTACATTAAGACCCATCATTAAGGCAGACTGCTCATTTCCCCCGACTGCGTAAATGGTCCGGCCGAATTTTGTGTACTTTAACAATACGAACACCAGAACCAGAACTACAAGAGCAATGATAACGCTGGGATAGATGAAGGGATAATTCACTACCCCCTTTTTATTGACGGTTCCCCCAAGAAATGACAAGTTGATCTTGCTCTTCGCCCATCGAAGGAACATTTCATTTTTTACGCTGATCATTTCCTGGCTGATAATGGCTGTCATGCCTCTGGCAAAGAACATGCCCGCCAGAGTGACAATAAATGGCTGAAGTTTTAAATACGCAATTAAAAATCCCTGCGCCAATCCAAAGAGGACTCCCATAATCAGAACAATAATAAGAGCCGGAATTGCTCCTACCCCTTTCACCTCCATCATCCATGCCAGCATCATGCAGGTAAGAGCCACCACTGATCCAACCGAGATATCAATGCCTCCAGTAATCATAACCATGGTCATTCCTGCTGCAATGACGATCAGGCCGGCATTGGAGATAAACAGATTTAAAAATACCTGGGGTTTTGCAAAACCCTTGCTGTTAAAAATGATGATTCCAGCCAGGTACATAACAATAAAAAGAACGATTGTAATGATCAGCAGAAAAACCTTTCCGTCTATTTTCCCTTTTTTCATTTACGCCACCTTCTTTCCATCTGTACGGACCGTTTGAAACCGTTTTGCCATTCTTTTTAATTCCGTTGACTGCAATGCTACGATAATGACCACCACTGCCGCTTTATAAACCGGAATCTGGTCCGGCGACACACCCATGGCGTACAAGGTGGTGCTGAGTGCCTGAATGGTATACGCACCGATCACACTGCCAAGAAGGGAGAATTTACCGCCGCCAAGGCTGTTACCGCCTAAGGCTACCGCCAGGATCGCATCCAGTTCCAGATTGAGTCCAATGTTATTGGCATCTGCCGAATAGATTCTTGAGGACGCTACCAAGCCGGAAATCCCGGCACATAGGCCGCAGAACACATAAGAAAGAAAGATGATCATGGCAGAATTGATTCCCATAAGTTTAGAAGCCTTGGGATTGATGCCTACCGTCTGGATATAAAGCCCTAAAGTAGTTTTCTTAAGGAGAACATAGGTTAAGAGCACCACGATCAGAGCCACGAATACTGGTGTGGGAATAGGGATTCCAGGAATGCTTGCGCCTAACATCTTATAGGATTCCACGCGTATGTAGGTAATCTGCCCTTTGGTAATAAGCTGTGCGATTCCACGCCCCGCCGTAAATAAAATCAGGGTGGCGACCATGGGCTGAATCTTCATCTTTGCCACCAGAAACCCATTGAAGCAGCCGCATAGGATTCCTGCAACAACGGCTGCAAGTACTCCTAACAAATAAGGATTCTGGAATGCATTCACCGTCTGCTGTCCCCCTGCCAGAATGTAACAGCATACGGCTCCGGCCACCGACATGACCGCACCAACAGAAATATCCGTTCCCCCGGAAGCGGCTACAACCAGGGTCATTCCCACCGCAAGGATCACCAGGTCACTGGCGCGGTTGATTACATCGATGATGTACCCGTAGAGAACCCCGTTCTTAATGGTTACTTCAAAGAAGGTAGGAGTCTTGATCAAGTTTGATAAAAGCACCAGAAGGAGGCAGAACAGCGGCAGAAACAGCCGGGTTCCTGTCAGTTTTTTCACAAATACCGTCCACTTATTCATCTCCCCCACCTCCTGCAATTGCCCTCATGATCTGATTCTGGTCAAGCTCGTTCTCTTCCAGTTCTCCTACCTTTTCTCCATCCCGCAACACCGCCATGCGGGTGCAGGTTCGCAGCATTTCTTCGACTTCCGATGAGATGAACATCACAGCCTTTCCTTCCTCCGCCAGTTTTACCACCAGCTTCTGAATCTCTGTCTTTGTTCCTACGTCGATTCCTCTGGTCGGTTCATCTAAAATCAGAAACTCCGGGTTGGTCAACAGCCATCTTCCCAGTATGACTTTCTGCTGGTTCCCTCCGCTTAAGCTTTTGATGGGAGTCTCCATTCCGGCAGTTTTAATCTGTAAAAGTTTGATATATTCCTCTGCAAGGGCTTCCTGCTCTTTCCTGCCGATCAAATGGAACATTCCCCTTTTTGCCTGCAATGCCAGGATTAAATTCTCCCGGACAGAAAGGTCTGCAACAATTCCTTCCTCCTTACGGTTTTCCGGTAAATATGCCATCCCTGCCATCATGGCATCTAAGGGATCTTTGACCGCAACCGTTTTTCCGTTTACATGAAGTTCTCCGCTGTCAGGCTTATCGGCACCATAAAGACTTCTGGCCAGTTCTGAACGGCCGGACCCCAAAAGTCCAGTCAGTCCGATTACTTCTCCCTTATGGATCTTTAAATCAAAAGGCTTTATGGTTCCATGTCTGCCTAACCCCTTGGCGTCTATGACCACCTCCTTTAAAACCTTTGCTTCCTCTTTTTCCTTCTTAATTGCCGCCAGATCATCAAAATCTTTCCCCATCATTCTGGCAACCAACTGCACTCTGGGCAGCTTTTCTGTCTCATATTCTCCTACAAGGCTTCCGTTTCTCAAAACCGTAATCCTGTCACAGACTTCATAGACCTGTTCCAGAAAATGAGTCACAAATATAATTCCAACACCTTCTGATTTTAAGCGCTTCATCAGCTTAAAAAGCTTCTCTACCTCATTATCATCAAGAGAAGAGGTTGGTTCATCAAGGATGAGAACTTTCGCTGACATATCCACGGCTCTGGCAATGGCAAACATCTGCTGAAGGGCAATGGAATAATTCTCAATGGCTTTTGTCACATCGATCTCAATATCCAGGCTTTGAAGCAGCTCTTTTGCTTTCTTATTCATGGTCTTCCAGTCGATCATGCCGGCTCGTTTGGGTTCCCTGCCAATGAACAGGTTTTCCGCCACCGATAAATTGGGGCATAGATTGACTTCCTGATATACGGTACTGATCCCATGGGCCTGGGCTTCCTGGGGGGAGTGATTGATCAGGGTTCCTGTCACTCCCAAAAGGCTGATCTCACCGGATTCAAATTCCTCCACTCCGGTTAAGACTTTAATAAGCGTAGACTTTCCCGCTCCGTTTTCTCCCATTAGTGCATGGATCTCCCCGGTGCGCAGCGTGAAGTCCACATGGCTTAGAGCCTGGACACCTGGGAATGTTTTTGTTATGTTTCGCATGGCCAATACGATTTCACTTGGCATAAATGATCCCTTCCTTTCTTTTGCTGGTCTGCCTTTTTAGGGAAATTTAAGGATAAAAAAAGGTGTGGAGCGGAGGACTAAAATAAAGTCCTCCATGTCCCTACACCTGTTTATCCGGCTTTTCGCCTGCTTCCGGCATCACCGGTCCTTATTGGATTAATATGCCCGTTTTGGTTTCTCCGCTGCTGCTGTATCTGCTGGATATACACCTTCCTGTACATATGCGATCTTATCTACACTTTCGCCCTTTTCAAGCTTCTGAATGATTTCTGCTACTCTAGGTCCATGAAGAGGATTGCACTCTACAGAAACATTCATATCTCCTGCAATCATGGAATCAAATGCTGCTGCAACCGCATCAAAGGAAATGATGGTGATATCACCCTTAGGACCGCAGGTCTTTCCTGCTGCCTTAATGGCATCAATGGCACCAAATGCCATATTGTCATTTTCTGCAATCACGACATCAATGTCGTCATAAGTCTTCAAGAAAGATTCCATAACTTCCTGGCCCTTTGCCTGTGTAAATTCACCAGTCTGACGCTCTAACATCTTCCACTTCGGATGATCCTTCATCTTTTCTTCCACGCCGTCGGTCCGTCCGATCTGTGCAGAAGAACCAATGGTTCCCTGAATGGTCACAATGTTAATATCTTCGTCGGCACGGTTATTCTTCTTTAGATACTCATCAAGCCAGGTCACTGCATCATAGCCTTCCTGAAGGAAGTTAGAGCCGACCCATGCCGTATATAAGGAGTCATCGGATACATCGATCATACGGTCAACGATGATGACCGGGATCCCGGCATCCTTTGCTTCCTGCAATACCGTATCCCAGCCGGTCTCTGTAACCGGAGCGATTACGATATAATCTACATCCTGCTGAATAAAGTTACGGACTGCCTTTAATTGGTTTTCCTGTTTCTGCTGCGCATCGTCAAAGATCAGCTTATAGCCGTTTGCTTCTGTAAACGTGGACTTCATGGATTCTGTGTTAGCCGTTCTCCAGTCGGATTCCGCTCCTACCTGGGAAAAACCTACCACCAGAACATCCTTTTTCTCCTCTGCTTTGGCTGCGGTAGTTGCTGCTTCTGTGGACGCTGCCTCAGACTTGCTCTCTGCACTTGCAGGAGCCGCTGTGGTTGCCGATGTCTGGGAACCGCTGCAGCCGGTGAGAATCATGGCTGCGGTCATAACTGCTGCCGACAACACGCTTAAAAATCTTTTCTTCATATCCTTACCCTCCATTTGATATATCGTTTCTGCTGCCTTTTATATCTGCCTGTATCATACCGTCAGCAGGCATTCCATACAATGCAAAATCTTCTGGAAACAGTTGAGATTCTTACGGTTTTTAAAGTATTCCTCCCAAAGGTTGGTTTTTTTAGGAAAAAAGTTGATTTTTTTATTTATTTATTTTTAATACCGCCGGAATTCTGACGGTGACTTTTGTTCCCACCCCGTACTGGCTTTCGATTTGAAGCCCGTAAGCCCCACCGAAATTGAGGCGGATACGCTCCGCCACGTTTGCAATCCCAAAACCTTCCCTCTGGTCCACGTCTTCTCCGCCCCTACAGACTTGTCTTTGCATCTTTTCCAGTTCCTCCGGCCTCATGCCGATTCCATTGTCCTCCACCCGCAGAAAAATATCTTCATTCTCCTGCCAGCCGCTGATCTTTAAAAATCCCTTTTTCCTGCAATTCTTGATGCCGTGATACAGGGCATTCTCCACGATGGGCTGGAGGGTAAGTTTTAACATGGAATACTCCTTCATCTCTTCTTCAAAATCGATCTCATAATCCATAATGTCCTCATAGCGGAAATGCTGAATCTGTAGATAGCTTTTTATATGCTCTGCTTCTCCCCGAATGGTGATAAAATCACGCCCATTATTAAGCCCCATCCGCAGAAAAGAGGAAAGTGCTGTGATCATCTCCACCACTTCTTCATGCCGTTTCCCCTCTGCCAGCCACACAATGGTATCTAAGGTGTTATAAAGAAAATGAGGATTGATCTGAGCCTGTAAAAGCTTTAACTCGGTTTTCCGTTTCAGCTCCTGCTCCTCTTTGATGTGTTCAATCAGTTCCCCTATCCGCACCACCATCTGATCATACTGATCGCTTAACATCTGAATTTCCCGGATATTACTTCCTGGCGCACCAACCTTTAAGCTTCCATTGGCAAGCTTCATGGTATAAGCGCACAGTTCTTCCATGGGCTTCGTGATCTTCTTTCCAAAGGAAGAAAAGGACGCCATTAGAAATATCATGATATAGGCGGAAACCACGATACACAGGGCAATGGCCTGTTTTGTCTGGGAATCCAGCTTCAGCCTGGTGGATTCCAGAGTCTTGGTTTCATTGTATATATAATCGGACATGGATTCCTCGATGAGATCCGTTATGACATAAATATCCTTATCAAGCCGCTCCATATTCCGGTCATAATCCCCGTAGATACTGCTGGTTCTGATGTCTTCGATCCTCTTTTCCAAAATGCCGATCAGTTGAAGAAGTCCATCTAACCCCTTTTTACTGGTCTCCTGCGGAGTAGAATCTTTCAGCTGCTCAAAAATCTTTCTGGAATTTTCCAAGTCCTCATAAGGATTTAGAATATCAAAGGTATCTGCCCCGATGACGATCCGGTACATCTTATAATCGATGTTGGATTTAAAATCAAAATTAAACTCCGTAGCCATAGTAAGATTCCTTATGCTCTGCCGGTACTGGCGGTTCTGCCAGGCCATCATATACAGCAATATCCCAATTATAATGATGACCGGGATAAATACGATTGCCTGCATGGATTGTATATGGGCCTTAATGGAATCACGTTTGTATTTCATACTCTCCTCCTGACCGGAATGCCTTTGGCGTAATTCCATGGGTCTTTTTGAACAGATAACTGAAATAATGGGGATCCTTATATCCGACCTGATAGCTGATCTCCGAAGCCCGGAGATCCGTCTTTAAAAGAAGTTCCCTAGCGGCTTCCATCCGAACCTTTGTTAAATATTCTACAAACGTAATTCCCATTTCCTGACTGAATATGGTGCTGAAATGATTGGGGCTGATATTGACACAGGATGCCACCACATTCAAAGAAATATCTTCATCCCGGTAATGACCCGCAATATATTCTCTGGCCTTATCAAGAACCTGTCGGTATTTTTTCTGAGAGCAGGAAGTCCGCAAAGCAATGGCTTTTGTCAGGATCTCCCTGGAATACTTAGCCGCTGCTTCCTCTGACCCTGCGCAGGGCTGCAAGGTTTTGGCATCTCCAAATTCCTTTATGACCTGCTCTTGTTCCATGCCAAGCTGAGTCACGAACTCATTGACCGCCAGATAAATATCCATCAATATGTACTGCCGGAAAATAAGGGATTCAAAATTGTTTCCACAGGCTTCCAAGTATTCCTCAACAAAGTACTTTACCTCTGGTAGAGAACCGTTTTTCAGAAAGTTTGGAACAATATCCCGGCCAAGCTTGGTCATATCCATTCCCTTTAAGCTGATGCTTCCAGAATCTTCTGAAAACCTAACTGCCGCTTCCCCCGTCAGCATCTGGTTGTATTCCAGCATATACCGGCTGGCATAGGCACGGCTGGCCGCCTTAAAACAGGATCTGATCTCGCTAAGCCTCCGGACCGGAATTCCGATTCCCCCGAAATATTCCATTCCCTGAAAAGACTTCACAAGACCAATTAAACGCCTGGAAAATGCCTGAATTTTTTCTTCTAGATCCCCCGGATCATTTCCCATAACCAGAAAGGCATACCCCTCCGTCAAACGGTTAAACCCCACAAGATCAATCCTGCCCTCAAGTTCTTCTTTAAGCTTTTCATCAAACAAAACCCCTTCATCCGAATACTGTTCCTGATTATCCGATACTCTTGTCTTGAACAGGATGAGATTATACATGGGCGCACTGAGAGACAGATTATGCTCCTGCCCCTTTTTAAGAAGTTCTGAAAGACTCATTTTCCCTGACACAATAACATCAAACAGCCTGTCCCGCTCAATTCGTTTCCGCTCCTCCTGCTGCCTGCAAAATGCAAGCTTATACCCCTTTTCACTTTTCTCCTGCATGATTGTCTCGCTCATGCGTTCCAAAGCCTCTAAAAGCTGGCTGCTGCTTACAGGCTTAAGAAGATAATCTGCTGCCCCGATCTTAATGGCCCGCTTTGCATATTCAAAATCATCGTAGCCGCTGAAAAACATAATATGCAGATCCGGCAGCTCCTTTTTCACCATTTCTGCTAACTCCAGTCCATCCATAAAAGGCATGCGGATATCTGTAAGCAGAATATCCGGTTTTGACTTTAAAATCAGCGGATAAGCCAGTTCTCCATCTGCTGCCTCTCCTGAAAACTCAAATCCGTATTTTTCCCAAGGAATCCCATTTTTGATTCCCTCCCGGACAATTTTTTCATCCTCTGCAAGAAAAATTTTCACCATGTCGGACCCCCTCCGTCTCATGTACCCCTATGATTTGATCTTATTATCGAATCTTATATCCTAATACTACCACAAAAAAAGAGCGTCTGAAACTCCCCATTAAAAAGAGTTTCAGACGCCGTGTTTAATTCATTATTTCCCATCATCACAAAGGCTTTCGGTTAAGAGCTCCCCTTCTTATCCCGATTACAGAGAGCCATTCTTTGCTTTAGCATTTCTGCAACTAAACCTTGTTTTTTTTATTTATTTTAAACTCCCCTGTAGAATTTAATCTAATACTTCTCCGTTTGTTTCAATCACTTTCTTATACCAGTCAAAGGACTTCTTTTTCCTTCTGGATAAGTCACCGCTTCCATCATCATATTTCTCAACATAGATGAATCCGTAACGCTTTGCCATCTCCCCGGTAGAAGCGCTCACTAAATCAATACAGCCCCATGGCGTATATCCCATCAAATCCACGCCGTCAGCCACTGCCTCTTCCATCTGCTCGATGTGCTTTCTTAAATAGTCAATGCGGTAATCATCCTGAATGGTTCCGTCCTCTTCAATCTTGTCATAAGCACCCAGTCCATTTTCCACTACCATAAGCGGGATTTTGTAACGTCCGTAAAGCTCATTTAAGGTATAGCGAAGTCCCTTCGGATCAATCTGCCAGCCCCAGTCACTTGCTTCCAGATATGGGTTCTTAGCACCACCCATGATATTACCGGAAGTCTGGGTCTCATCTTTTGATGTTGTTGCACAGTTAGACATATAGTAGCTGAAGGTGTAGTAATCCACACAGCCCTCTTTTAAAATATCAAGATCTCCTGGCTCCATCGCAACCTCTATCTGATGATCCTTAAAGTAACGCTTCATAAAATATGAATATTCTCCACGAACCTGAACATCGCCGCAGAACTGGTTCAAGATCTGATTCTGCTGCTGTGCTTCCAAGATATCATCTGGGTTACAGGTCAACGGATAAGTTGTAATCTGAACGATCATACAGCCGATCTTACAGTCCGGATCGATCTCATGGCCTGCTTTAACTGCCAAAGCACTTGCAACGAACTGATGATGCAGTCCCTGAAAACGCAGCTGGGGTTTATCTACCTGATTGGTAAAGTCGGTAGTGCCCTCATTTAAAATGCCCAGTGACAGGAATCCACCCATAGGCATGGTTCCTGAGTTGATCTCATTAAATGTCAGCCAGTATTTCACCCTTCCTTTATAGCGGGTAAATAAAGTCTTAGCATACTTCACATATAAGTCAATACATTCTCTGGAAGACCAGCCGTTGTATTTTTCTGTAAGAGCAAAAGGCATCTCATAGTGGGAAATGGTAACCAGAGGTTCAATGTTATGGCTTAAACACTCATCAATCACACGGTCATAAAATTCCAGTCCAGCTTCGTTTGGTTCCGCTTCCATTCCGGTTGGGAAAATTCTGGTCCATGCGATGGAGAAACGGAATACCTTAAAGCCCATCTCTGCAAACAGAGCAATGTCTTCTTTATAATGATGATAAAAATCAATGGCCTCATGGCTTGGATAAAAAGTATCCGGTTCTATGGTTCTGGTGATCCGTTTGGATCTTGCATGGGAACCTCCGGTACATACATCGGAAGCAGATACTCCCTTTCCGCCCTCATTCCAGGCACCTTCACACTGGTTGGCAGCGACTGCGCCTCCCCATAAAAAGTTTTCAGCAAATACAGACATATCACACCTCTTTCAAATTAAACAATAGTTAACAGCGTATCTCCGGTTTTTACCTCTTTTTTCTCACTGGCTTTCAAACTAACGAAATTCGTCATGTTGGATACTAAAACCGGAGTGGTTAACGGAAATCCAGCTTCCTTGATTTTACCCATATCAAATTCCAGCAGCAAAGTTCCCTTTTTTACTTTATCTCCCATATTGCAGTGAAGAGTAAATCCTTCGCCGCCTAATTGTACCGTATCAAGACCCACATGGATTAGCATTTCCACTCCCTGATCGGTGGTAATACCTACCGCATGCTTTGTATCCGTAACAGCGCTGATGGTTCCGTCTGCCGGGGCAAATACTTTTCCTTCTGCCGGAATAATAGCAACCCCTTCTCCCAGGATTCCGCCTGAGAACACTGCATCTTCAACATCGGTCAAAGGAATCACCGTTCCCGTAAGGGGGCTGGAAAGTTCAATGGTTTCCACTAAAGGCCGTTTTTCCTCTGCTGCAGAGTCAGTTGCAGTAGCAGGTGCTTCCTCTTTTGTTTCTGGTTTATACAGAATCAGAGTCAGAATAAAGGTTACTACAAGTGAGATTACAAGCGTGATGATACCATTGATCATATTGCCGAAGCTGTTTCCACCGATCATCTGGATCAGGGATAATGAGGAAGGAGATCCTCCCATGGAGTAAGCCACCAAATGAGTGATTCCTGCAAAAAGTCCTGCAACACCTGCACCAATAACACTGGCGATCATCGGAGTTTTATACTTAAGAGTGACACCATACATGGCAGGCTCTGTAACACCAGCCACAATGGCTGAAATACCGGCTGCAGATGCCGTTGATCTTACATCTTTGTCCTTGTTCTTGACTGCAACAGCTAAGGAAGCAGAACCCTGCGCTAAGTTGGAACAGAACATGGTAATGATTAAAACTGCATCAAATCCAAGACTTGCCAGACCAATGGTCGCAATCGGAATCAGTGCATAGTGCATACCGGTCATGATGATAAATGGCATTGCTGCAGAAAGAACCATAATGGCAAGCCAGCCAGCTTTGCTGTATAACAGATTAATACCATCTGCCAGATAATTACCAAGAATACTTCCGATCGGTCCTACAATGATCAGTGCGATCGGAATGGATATAAATATTACGATCAGCGGCTTTAAAAATACCTTTACCAGGCTCGGACAGATCTTATCCGCGAACCGCTCAATGTAGCCCATAAGCGGTACCATTAATAATACCGGCAATACTGATGATGAATAAGTAGCAGAAGTTACCGGCAGTCCGAAATAAGTAGTGTTACCTGCTGCCAGCAGAGTATTTAAGTTTGGATGGATTAAAAAAGCGGCAACTACCATCGCAAGGTAAATGTTGGAGCCCAGACGCTTTGCCGTCGTCATGGCTAATAAAATCGGCATAAAGTAGAAGAATGCGTCTCCGGCTGCATTTAAGATCACATAAGTACTTCCTGTGGTATCAACCAGATGGAATGTGGTAAGAAGGGTCAATACGACCTTGATCATACCACAGCCTAGCATTGCCGGAAGCAAAGGAGTCATACAGCCTGCAATAAAGCCAGACAGACGTGAGAATAAATTCTCTTTCGGTCCATCGTTCTTTGATCCCGTTGTCTCTTCAAAGTGACCGAGCTTTATCAGCTCATCATAAACATTGGTTACCTCATTTCCGATAACCACCTGATACTGTCCGCCCTGACGGACTACCCGGATGACACCCGGAACTTTCTCGATTTCAGCATCTTTGGGAATGCTGCTGTCTTTTAACACAAAGCGCAGACGAGTGATACAATGAGTAAGTCCTGCCACGTTTTTCTCTCCGCCCACTTTATTAAGAACGGTTTCCGCGGTCTTCGCATAATTGAATGCCATAATTATTTCCCCCTTCTTGTAAGGTTCATTTATTGTTCTCTATCTGAAAAGGCGCTTGCCCGCTATAAACGGATACCTTAACATTCAAATGAAAAAAGGACCCTGCAACAAGCAGCCTGCAAAAACTCTTTGCAGCCTACTTTATGTGCAGGGTCCTGCCCAGACAACGGTGCGGTCCGGTAACAATCCCATATCCCTCTGTTTTAACCCAGATCTCTGGTAACTTTCTCTATGTGAATCATTAAATACATCATCTCTTCCCGGTCCACTTCATAATAGTACCGGTCATGAATATAATTGGCTATTTTAACAATGCAGTTATAAGATTTTCGATACTTATCCTTTAACAGATGAAACCAATCCTCATCCGTTATCTCATACTGCTTATTCTGCAGCATACGCTGCGCAAAAAATCGAATGTGAGTGACAAACCGCCTGTAATCCCAGGACTCTGTGTTTAACTTCACCTGATAGGAAGCTTCTACTATATCCACAATGTCTTTGATAATCTTTGTAATCAGTTCAAGATTATCAGGCTCTTTTCTGTTTAACTGTCCATAGACGAAATGAAAGGCTAAAAACATGGCCTCATCTTCTTCCATCGTCAGGTTCAGTCTTCTTTGAATTAAATCAAGGGCATACTGGCCAACTTTAAACTCATTGGGATAAAAACGCTTTCCTTCCCAGATCATCGCATTGCGAAGGATTACGCCATCCCGGTATCGGTCTGCTGCTCCTGCAATGTGGTCACACACCGTAAGAATGGTCCGCTCATTTAACTGCATCCCAAACTCACTTTTCGCATAATCCACAGTCTGCTCACTGATTTCCCAATATTCCTGGGGAAGTTTTGCGAAGTATTCTTCAAAATGGCGGGCATCTTTCTTATCATTCTGTACAAAGACCCGTTCCACCAGCTTACGGTCCAACTCATCGCCTTTTTTCTTACCAAAGCCAATGGATTTACCTTTCAGAATCACTTCTTTTCCCTCTGTATTATAAGCTAATACCATATTATTATTCAGTACTTTCTCAATCTTCATATTCCCCTTCAAGTAAAACAAAAAAAGACAAGCACAGAGGACCATCACATAAAACTGATACGTGATAACAACCCTGTAGATCTTGCCTGCCTGACCAGTCACAAACTACACATCTATTTTGTAAATGAAGTATAATACGGATAAAAACAAAAGTCTATTTGCAAACCTGTTCAATATTCGACTTGTTTTTTGTGCAATATGCACAATAAACATATTCAAATTCTACCCGCACTTCAGTATTCAGCATATCATACTACCGATTACAAGTCTACAATTTTTTTAATAAATTGCTATACTTAAATAGCCGGCAATAATTTTTTGGAGGAAAAAAATATGAAAGCAAAGAAATCTGACTGGTACAAAAGTATATGGAGCCTTGATATAAAAAACCAGTCCTGGGTCGAAGATACCGAACAGCAGGTGGATTTTATTATGAAAACCTTAAAACTAAATGGAGGCGAACGAATTCTGGACTTGGCATGCGGATACGGTCGTCACTGTCTAAGTTTTGCCAGAAAAGGATTCGAAGTAGTCGGTATTGACTTAACCAGGGATTATATTGAAGATGCCAGAAATACTGCAAAAGAGGAATCATTAACTGTCCAGTTCTTGTGTTCCGACATCCGTGATATCCGATATGAAAATGAATTTGATGTTGTTTTAAATCTGGCAGATGGTGCCATCGGCTACCTGGAGGATGACAGCGAGAATCTTAAAATATTTGATGTAATTTCAAGAGCCTTAAAACCCGGAGGAAAGCATTTTATGGATGTTTGCAATGCAGAACATGCCGAACACTACTTTCCAAAGAGCAACTGGGAAACCGGAGACAACGCGATTGCCCTTTCTAAATTTGAATGGGATCCCCAAAAAAGAATCATGCTCTTCGGAGGCTGGGACATCCCCTACGATAAACCTGCAAAAAAACCTGAGATTTTATACGGAGACCCTATCAGGCTTTATTCCATTATAGAATTGGAAGACATCTTTCATCAACGAAATATGGCGGTTCGAACTACGTTTTCCGATTATAATGGTAAGAAAGCTTCTCCAAATGGAATACAGCTTATGGTGTACTCAGAAAAACTTTCTTGACAAAACAGGATGATGGCATTATTCTGATTAAGAAAATACTTAATTAAATTTATGCAGAAGCAAAAAGGAGGAAGGTTTCATGGATCATATACAAGCATTGCATGTAATCACAGACCCCACCAGATACCAGATCCTTCGCCTGTTAATGGAACGGCACTACTGCGTCCGGGCGATTTCCAAAAAGCTTGGAATCAGTGAACCGGCTGTTTCACAGCAGATGAACATCTTAAAAAAGGCTGGTATCGTAACAGGATCGAAAATGGGTTACCACATGCATTATCTTGTGAATGTTGATTTCGTGAAGCAGATATTCGAACTATTTACGAAGGAGATTAATTCTGTAAAAACAGAGGAAAACCTGACAACAGAATGCATCTGCGAATACGAATGCGGAAGAAAACATTAAAAACAACCAATGATAGGAGTCTGAAATGGACAAAGAGTATCTAATCAACGATAAACCTGCCAGAGCACTGGCCCTGTTTACCTTGCCTATGATCATAGGTAATTTATTTCAGCAGTTTTATACCATGGCTGATTCGGTCATCGTCGGCCGTTTTGTAAGCGAAGATGCCCTTGCAGCAATTGGAGCTTCCTATTCCTTTACCAACGTGTTTATCTGCATCGCCATCGGAGGCGGTGTGGGAGCCACCGTCATCACTAGCCATTATTTAGGAGCGCGGAATTATAAAAAAATGATACAGTCCACTTGCACGGCGCTGATATCATTTCTTATATTAAGCATTGTTTTAGCCGCTCTGGGCCTGGTCTTTGGCCGAACCTTTATGATCTATTTAAACACCCCGGAAAACATACTGGATATGGCTTCCGACTATCTACAGATTTACTTCTGGGGACTTCCGTTTTTATTTATGTATAATGTAATTTCCGCTATTTTTAACGCCATCGGAAAATCCCGGATACCTTTGTATCTTTTGATTTTTTCCTCCCTGTTGAACATTCTTCTTGCAGTTTTTATGGTATATAACTTAGGACTGGGCGTAAAAGGTGCTGCCTGGGCGACCTTTATGGCCCAGGGCGTATCCGTTATACTTTCCTTTATCCTGCTGGTTCGGGAGTTTAAGAAGTATTCTTCCTATCTTGAAACCGCTTTTGATACCTCCGCCCTTACCGAGATGTCAAAGGTGGCGCTGCCTTCCATTCTCCAGCAGTCCACCGTAGCCATTGGCATGCTTTTGGTTCAGTCTGTGGTAAACAGTTTTGGCAGCGAGGTTCTGGCCGGATTCTCCTCCGCCATGCGAGTGGAAAGTATCTGCGTAGTCCCCATGGCAGCCATAGGAAACGCCATGTCGTCCTACACTGCACAGAATCTGGGTGCCGGGAAACAGGACCGGGTGCGGAAAGGATATCGTGCGGCAAACGGATACATTCTCTTATTTGCTGTCGTTACCTGTATCATACTGGAATGCTTCTACACGCCTATCGTTGGATTATTCTTAGGCGGAGGCGGAACTCAGCTTGCCTTTCAGACTGGAACCGGTTACTTGCGGTTTATGGGCTTCTTTTTTGTTCTGATCGGATTAAAGATGAGTACCGATGGACTGCTTCGGGGAGCTGCTGACATGAAGATGTTTACCATCGCAAACTTTGCAAACCTGGCTCTTCGAGTTTTCATTGCACTTACTATGGCTCCTCGGTTTGGTATTGCCATGGTATGGTATGCCGTTCCCATCGGCTGGATGGTGAATCTGATCATATCCTATCTGGAATACAGGACAGGCAAATGGAAAAATTGGAAAGCAATATAATTATTTTCCAACACAAAAGCGCGGTTTACTCGCGCTTTTGTCATGCAGGTCAATGGTATTTCCCGCATTATCAAGCGCATTTATCTTATAACTATAATTATTTAAATTCGCTTCCAATACCGCTATATATCCACTCTTCTCCCACTTAAGTTTGAGAATATGAGGTTCTGATTCAAATATTTTTAAATCTGCATCATAGCCAAAGGCTGGAAACGTATTTCGGAAGCGGATCAGTGTTAACTGTTCCTGCACTACAGGATTCTTTAGTCCCGCTTCAATCTCGTTCATGGTTAAATTTGTTCTGTTGATCTCCTTATGACCGCCGGAACCCACTTTTTTAACAGCCTCATAGTTATTCTTTCCTGCAAAAAGATCCAGATACCATATTTGAGGTCTCCCCGGCATAAACATCTGGATGGCACGAGCCAAAAGGAGCTTTTTATTTTCCTCTCCCAAGGCACTGTAAAACGTAGCATTTACCTGATAATAAATGTTCTTACTTCCATGAAGATCTTTTACATAACCTCCCCGGTCTACCACCGTCTTTATCAGATTATCAATCTGCTCTTCACTAAGAATTCCCTTTAAGTCCAGCAAAGGAATTCCATCGTGGCTGCCAAGCATATTCACCGTTTTGATTCTCTTGCTTCTGATGTCCTCAATCCATTGCAAAAGCACCTGATTTGTTTTTCTTTCAAATGCATCCAAAAGTAATCCCGGAAGGAAAAAGTCATATGTGATATAACCTTGTTCTCCTATTTTCTCATGAATCTTTTCATCATATTTGGAATGAATCTCAGGCAGCAGTGTTAATTCATATTTGTCTGCCAGTTCCCTGACCTTTTCCAGTAAATTCCAGGTATCCGGCTCATTGAGAAAATTTTTTGAACCAGGTTCCTTCGGCGCATATGCGAATGCATCCAGTCTGACAATCTCCGCCCCGTACCCAGCAAGCTTTTTTAAGGTATCGTCATAAAATTCCCAGACCAGGGGCGAATTAATATTTAAATCCATCTGGCCTAAATACCTGCGATTGTTCTCAAGTATTTCGATCATATCCGTTTTATACTCTTCAAACCTTCCAAAGTCTATGTCGTTTCCCACTTCCCCCCGGTCAATCGCCGCTCCAACAATACCTGCGATTGCCTCTGCGCAGAAAAATTGCATTGGAACTGCATTCATAATATCCTGTATATCTGGCTTTTTATATTTTATCTGCTGATAAAAAGTGTTCCAATAAGGAATCTCTTTCCCATCCGGCATTCTGACTTTTAAAATGGGGAGGCCTGGTTTCCTGAAAAACATATTTTCAATATACTTTTTATCCGGCTGGATATACCCCTCTTCTGTCATCTGTCCATACCCATCCCAAAAAGCATTCCAATTAATAAAAAAATCTTTGTATACCGATGCTTCTCCATATTTCAGAATATCCTGAAACTGCTTTGACAGGACGGATAAATGATTGAGCACAAAATCAAACTTAAAGGTTATTCCCATTTCCCTTAAAGATTCTAAATCCTTTACAGATGCAAGCATCTTATTCAAATCATAATCAATTACCGAAAATCCCCGGTCTAAATCTGTGTGAAAAACACTGGGTAACAGATATAAAGATTGAAATACTCCTTCCAAGGCAGGATTTTTCAAAACATGTACCAGATCTCCCAGTGTACCTCCAAGGCTATCCGGGTATGCATTCAGCATAGCCCCCTCGCTGATTTTGCTGTTATTCATAAAATCCCTCCATTCATACTTATAGATTTACTCCCATAAGTTTTCTGTATTCCTCGTAAGAGATAATATCTCCGTTCTTTGCTACGATCAACCTTGCTGACGATGCCTGGGATTTTAACAGTTCTTGTTCTATTGAAAGAACTGTCATGGTAAATGAGCTGTCGGTTCCGCCATCTCGGTTCCGCAGTCTGCGGTGTTCCAGTGTTTCCTGTGGGGTACTGTTTAATAGAATCGGAATATCCACGCCGTTTAGTTCGCCGTTATTTCCATGAGTCCATTCAATTATGAGGATCTTTGTATGGGAAAAATCGATGGAATCATACCATAATTCTGTCTCGTTCCTGCCCATCCGCTTCAGTATAATGTCCTTTTTCCCACATTTAAACTGATTAATAATTGTATTAAGCTCGTCAAAATCAATTTCACAGGAAGTTCCCAAATATTTTTTTAAACCTGAGACCCCTGCTTCCTGATAGGCAGATAGCCATGGATAATCACCCAGGCTATTTGGATCCACATCCTTTCCTGTTTTTTGCAGCTCTTGTAAGAGAATATTTCGTTCCTCTCTATATTCTCTTTGAGACACCAGACCCTTTATCCCGCTTTCCTGAAAAACCCGTAACCGTTCGGCATCATTTACCCTTGGTATGCGGTGTGGATAATTATCACCGGATAATATATAACTCTTTAAATTCATAGCATTTAGAAAATGAGAGAGTAAAGCACCAATTTCCGATTTACCCACACCGGAACCTCCATAGACTGAAACTACTGCTTTTTCACTGGAATTGCTGTTAAGAATAGGGTTGAGCAATTCCAGAAGCCTTGGGAATATGGTTTTTGCCTTTGCAATATGAAGTTCATTGATTTTGATCTGATCCCCCGGCATATCCCCTTTGGAAATAGCCTCATAATCATTGATTTGTTCTATTATTTTTTCGCTCATAAGGAACCTCCTAGGTTACACAGAAACCTGTTTGAAATGAATCTGCCATGCTTGGTATTCATCCACCATATACGGAATGGGAATCCCTGCATTCATAAGGGTCTTTCCATTAAAAATATCTTGTGTATCCCCTATGACATAGTCTTTTTGTGGGTCTAATCCCTTACATTTTATGTAATATGTCAATGGATTTCCGTGGGTTTCCAGAGTGACAATATTTAACAGAGCTTCGCTTTGATCTTTTGCAACAAACTCCCACGCAGTAAAAGGCTTATCTTCAAAAGAACTCGTTAATCTATAATAATCTCCATCATGAATCAAATGCCAATACTTATGGAAGGAAGCAATCTGCTCCTTTACCACAGACTTTTCAGCCTCGGTCATTTTACTTAAATCAAGTTCATAGCCAAAGCTTCCAGACATTGCTACAACCCCTCTGGTTTTTAAAGAAGTTGTTCTGCCAGTCTGATGATTTGGCACAGCTGAAACATGGGACCCTACCGATGATATGGGGTATGCATAGGAAGTACCTTCCTGGATGCGGAGCCGATCTATGGCATCGGTATTGTCACTGCACCAGATCTGAGGTGCATAATATAACATGCCCGCATCAAATCTGCCTCCACCACCGCTGCACCCTTCAATCAAAAGCTCCGGATAGCGGTTTAATAACCGCTCCAGCAATTCATATAACCCCAGTATATACCGATACAGTACGGCTCCCTGGTTTGAATTTGCATTGACTGCAGAATATACATCGCAAATACTTCGATTCATATCCCACTTTATATATTCAATATTGGCATGATCCATTATTTCGCACAGTGCGTGAAAAATATGGTCCACGACTTCTTTTCTTGAAAAATCCAGCAAAAGCTGGTAACGGGAACGGACAGGCTTACGCCCCGGTATTATAATTGCCCAGTCCGGATGTTCACGGTATAAGTTACTGTCTTCATTCACCATCTCCGGTTCGATCCAGATACCAAACTTAAGTCCCAGATCATTGATACGGCTTACAAGATCTGGAAGACTCCCCCCTAATTTCTTTTCATTTACAACCCAGTCTCCCAATCCGCTAAAGTCATCATCTCTTTTACCAAACCAGCCATCATCAAGGACAATCATTTCAACCCCTAATTCCGCCGCTTGTTTTGCTATGTTATATATCTTCTCTCCGTCAAAATCAAAATAGGTAGCTTCCCAGTTATTGATTAAAACAGGTCTTGGAATTGTTTTGTATTTGCCCCTGCATAAGTTATTACGAAATGTATGATGATAATTCTGTGATAACTTCGCGATTCCGCAGCCCGAATAACTCATAACCACTTCGGGAGTATAAAAATCTTCTCCCGGTTTTAATTCATAGGAGAATAATTCAGCCTGTAATCCCATGGTGATGCGGGTCTGATCATACTGATCCTTCTCCGTCTCTGCCTGAAAGCTTCCACTGTATACAAAACACATTCCATAGCAGCTGCCGTAATCTTCATTGGCTTTTTCATCGGCCAGAATGATAAACGGATTATATTGATGGCTTGATGTCCCTCGTTTACTTCCTATGGATTGTATCCCATGGATCACCGTTGCTCTCTGAACATTTCGCTCCATGGCATGTCTTCCATAAAAACTGTATAAGTCAAAGGTCCCATACAGGAAATCAAGACAGGCAGACAATGCCTTTTCTATGGTAATTGTTTGATTACCGACATTGCTTATTTTAACAGCTCTTGTAATAATATCCTGTTCTTCTAAGACTCCATATAATAAAGCAACCTCTATTTTAGAAATGGAATCCTCTAAGATTATTTCCAGGGTATCAGCTTCTTCCTTTCCGCCATACACTGCCGGCAATCCAGGAAGGTCGTATTTTCCTTTTCTAATTTTATAATCTTTATATCGTAAATCACAGCTATAGGTCCCATCATCATTCTTAACTGTAAGGCAGTTAATCCGATAATCTCCTGTCCCCTCTGTCGGATATTCCTGTGGCAGACAGTCCAGGGAATAGGTCCTGTCCTTATCCGCCTCATAAGGGTTACCGGAAAAGCCTCTGTCATAATAGGTAAACAAATGGTCCATATTCCCCCCGACCCTGCCTCCATAATACAAATGCAGCAGATGACCAAAGGTTCCAACCTGCATTTGATAGGTCGTGTTCTTTGTATGTAGGGAAAATACCCCTTTTTCTTTTATAAACTGAATTGCCATTCCTCATCCTCCAGATATGATGTCAAAATTTATTTACACTTACAATTTTCCTCCCGAGGTCGCAATTCCCTCAATAAAACGCTTTTGGAAGATAATATACAAAATGATCATGGGTATACATGCAATCAGGGCCGCCGCCATTAGCTCGGGAAATTTTGATGAATACTGCCCCTGCATTTTAGCAAGCGCAGAAGCTAAGGTTGCCTTTTGATTATCTGAGTTTACAATCATTGGCCACATTAAGTCCTTATAAGCAAATACGGCTGTAAATATTCCTAATGCAACCATAGAAGATTTGGTTAATGGTGCCATAATAAACAGAAATGTCTGCCCTAAATTACATCCATCGAGGCGCGCCGCTTCCTCTAATTCCTTTGGAAGCCCCATATAAGCCTGCCTTAATAAAAATGTACCAAATGCTGTTACAAGTCCCGGAAATACTAACGCAAACGTTGTATTGAGCATCTGCATTTTGCTTACCATGACATATTGGGGAATAATAAATATTTGCCCTGGCACCATCATCTGAAAAAGTACCAGCGAAAACGCAAAATTTCTCCCTTTAAATTTGAGCCGTCCAAATCCATATCCTGCCATAGTTGCAGTTATTACTGCCGCCAGAATCCGTCCGCCGATCATTAGTAAGGTATTTGAATATAAGCGAAAAAAATTAATATTATTTAATACACGTTCAAAGGCATCCAGTCTCCATACCGATGGCAGAATCACAAAAGGGTCTATACTGGTTGATTCCGTAACAGATTTAAAAGCGGTTAAAAACATCCATATAAACGGTATCAGCATGGTTATGGAACACAATATTAATATCAGCTGTATGATCATGGCAACAAACATTTTCCTTGATTTCATCGTAGTTCCCCCTTTAGTTGTAATAAACCCATTTTTTCTGCGCGTATACCTG
Source organism: uncultured bacterium (assembly GCA_963519465.1). Lineage (GTDB taxonomy): Bacteria > Bacillota > Clostridia > Lachnospirales > Lachnospiraceae > Lacrimispora. The sequence goes on along the minus strand of CAUQMY010000011.1, from coordinate 64,625 downwards.
AAATGCAGTTATAAGCATGGTCACTCCCAATAATAAAACTGCGATTGTGGCACCATAGCCTTTGTTGCCATAGACAAAGGTATACTTGTAGAACAAATAAACCAGTGACTGGGTTTTTCCAAGGGCTGGATTTGTCTCATCAATTATCATAAAGATCAGATCAAATACCTGAAATGAAGCGATTACCCTGGTTACGCATACAAAGAAGATGCTAGGAGATATAAGCGGTAGTGTAATGTGAAAAAACTGACAGATTCCTGAAGCCCCATCAATCTCCGATGCTTCATAATAGTCTCTAGGCACTTCCTGCAGCCCGGCAAGAAAAAGGACAATATTATACCCGATGATTGACCATATTCCTATGACTGCAATTGAGTAAATGGCTATTTTAGGATCTGAGACCCAGGAGATTTTTGTATGAAAAATATTATTTATTAGACCAAACTGAGAATTATACAGCCATCTCCATACCATGGCAATGGCTGCCGGAGCCGCTATCATAGGCAGGAAAAAAACAGTCCGGTAGGCCGAGCGCCCTCTGATCTTTTTATTCAGCAATACCGCTAATACCAACGCTATGACTATGGAGAAGGGCACTTCAATCATTGCATATTTTAAGGTGTTCAATAATGCCTGCCATACTTCTCCATCAGCTATCAGTTTCCCGTAATTATTGAATCCAATAAATATATTTCCCTTCCCAAAATCACCCGTTTTGAAAAAGCTCTGGAAAATTGTTTGAAGGATGGGGATAATATTTAAAACCATAAGTCCTGTTATTGTTGGCAATATGAAGAACCACCCCCATAGAAATTCATTATGTTTTTGCAGTGTTCCCTTATATTTTTTCATCGCACCATCCTCCGCTTTCATTCATTTTTATTCCTCGGCCAATACTGCATTCATCTTCTCAGCTATTTTCTTTAAGGTATCTTCCATTGTAGCTTCTCCTGTCCACACCACCTTTAATTCATCTCTTGCCATATCCTCCCACATAGCTGTGTTTCTTGAATAGGGACGGAAAATCAATTTGGAATCCAGCATATCCAGATAAGCCTGGAGATTAAACTCTTTTACTCCATTCTTCCAACTCTCAGAAGTTCCTTTATAGGCTGACATTGTAACTCCCAGTTCTGCTTGCTTTAACTGCGCTTCTTTTGATCCTAAATATTCAATTAAACTCCATGCGGCATCAGTATTCTTTCCATTCGCTGCTGCTGCCCAGCCCAGGCCATTGTAGATGGAAACTCTTGTTCCATCTTCACCCATAGGCAATGGAGCAATATCACAGTTTGCAGCCGTATACTCGTTATCTCTGAATGCTGGAACCATCCAGGAGCCTTGCGTAATCATGGCCACTTTTCCGGATTGTAATAGTACATCAGCCGGATTCTCAGAAATCATCTGTAGATCCGGAGAAATCCCTTCTCTCAGCATTCTCTCAAATAACTTCATCGCTTCTATTGTTTTTGGATCGTCATAACCGGATTTTTTCTTATCCTCACTGATCACATAACCACCATTTGCATAAATGGCATTGTAATAGCTATCCTGATTGTTGCCGGTGTTAATGGCATAACCATATTGGCTGCCATCTGCTTTGGTTAATTTCTTAGCTGCTTCATATAAGCTTTCCCATGTCCATGTATCGTCTGGATAAGCAACTCCTGCTTCATCAAACATGGTCTTGTTATACCATAATGCAATGGTATCAATATCCTTTGGGATGGCATAGTATTTGCCATCTAGGGAATAAAGATCTGATATGTCTGAATAGTAATTATTCAAGTCTATTTTCTCACTTTTAGCAATCTTATCGGTCAGATCTAAAAGCAAACCATTATCCATATATTTCCGTGCATTGTTGGAGTGCATCCAAAATACATCTGGCAGAGAACCGCCGGAAGCACCTGCTTCAAGCAATGTCCAATACTCATCCCACTGGAGAACCTGTATTTCTGCCTTTATTCCTGACTGTGCAGTCCAGTCATCCATTATCTTCTGAAGTCCCAATTGCTGATTTGTATCCCATATTGCAACCGTAATTTTGTCAGTACTGCTACCAGAGCCATTACTATTTGCTTCCTTTTGATTGCCGCATGCTGTTACAGAAATGATAATAATCATGCATAAAATGAGTGCCATTATTCTTTTTTTCATTGCTATCCTCCCTTTTAGAATCAGCTAGAAAAATACATGAAACAGTCCAAAATTGCCATATATTTTCTGCTAGTTGAAGTTATTAATATACATAATGATACTTTATTTCATCATAATAGCGGGCCCTCTACATGTGATGTTTTGTGTATTATTATCAACTTTACTTGATTTTTTTATATATTATCATACATATTTTCTATTTCATATCTTACCATGCTGTATTTTATATACCAAAATGCGACATTTATTGTTTATAGTTGATGTCAACTAGCATTATGGTATATACTATATAAAAACCACCTATTAACGAAGGTTTCCCATATTATTTTTAACAGCAAAAATGTTTATAACATTTCAAGATTATTTACTTTTAGGAGATTTTAATGAAAGATGTACAGTTTGGTATTTTTCCTAATGAGTTGTTTGTTGATTTAAGCCTTTATCAATATGGCCGGGAGCAATGCAAACCCTATCAGTCCTTTGGTCCCCATGTCAGAAACCATTACCTATTCCACTATGTAATTTCCGGATCAGGTTTTTTGTTTTCGGATGATTCTAAAGGTATCAGTCATGAATATCATGTTAAAAGTGGACAAGGATTTTTAATTTGTCCCAAACAAACAAATACTTACCGGGCAGATGGAGATCATCCCTGGGAATATACCTGGATCGAATTTGACGGACTTCGGGTAAAAGAGATGCTTAATCTTGCAGGTCTTTCTATTGACATCCCAATATACAAATCCAATATGAAAGATCTCTCCCAGGAATTAAGGAAAGAAATATTGTATATTGCGCAACATACAAATGAATCTCCTTTTAATTTAATAGGTCACCTGTATCTGGCATTGGATTATTTAACTCGCTCTTCTTCCAACAGAGCTGCTGCGACCGGAAATAAACTCTCTGATTTTTATATGCGGGAAGCCATTTCGTTTATAGAACAGAATTTTCAAAATAACATTTCCGTGGAAGATATCGCAAACTTTTGCAACTTAAACCGAAGTTATTTCGGTAAAATGTTTAAAAATTCTGTGGGCAAAAGCCCACAGGAATTTCTAATTAGCTACCGTATGACGAAAGCAGCTGAACTTTTAAAGTTTTCTGAACTATCCATTCATGACATCAGTAGTGCAATTGGCTATGCAAACCAGTTACATTTTTCCCGGGCATTTAAGAATTTGTATGATATCTCACCAAGACAATGGCGTAATGAAAATAAGTTAAGACCTTGATTTTATTTAAATAAAGAAAAGGTTATCTCAAATAGCTTACCCAGAAAATAATGCATAAAAAACGCCTTGATTTAGCTTTAAAAGCTGTTTCAAGGCGTATCTCTATGTTATTAATATGATTCTTTTATATAAGTCGCTATTACCGATTCTTTTATTGACAGCTTGTCATCTTTGTTTTCTTTATATTCAAACCAGTCAAAATCCGCATAATTACTGCTATCGATGCCATTGGAAGAAGCATATAAGCCAAGTATAGTACCGGTATATCCCCCTGCTACCTCTCTGCTTAAAAGCGTCCCGTCTATCTCTCCCGCCATCTGGCTGAATTTTTCTCCATCTTCCGAATAAAAAAATATAATTCCTGATATTTGGCAATCACCTTTAAATAAATCCGTTTTTTCTCCCATGGTACACTTGATACCAGCTCATTCTGACCCTCAAAGCATCTGGTCAGGCGAATTTCCTTCCTACCCTCAAAGATTCCATATTCCATCCGAAGATGAAAACGATGATTCATAAGAAGAACCACTCCGCTTGTTTCCCCTTCTACACGGGGTTTAAACTCCATGGCAGTGCTGATTTCAAAACACATATGCTGCTGCCGGCGTCCCAGAAAAGAGGAATAACCCTCATCTGTTATGGCATTGGAGTGAAGAAACATCCGCAAAGAACCCGGACGTTCCGTCAGGCTGTAGATCTTATGCCTGGGCGTCCTGACCGTAATCCAGGCATCTGGCAGCCGAGGATTGTCAAAATCATTACGATCCGGTTCTCTTTCCCAGATATGCTCCTCAAGCTCCGGTGCTGGATAAGAAAACTCTACGCGCCCCGTATCCGGACTGAAAACCGGCCATTCCTCTTCCCAGGTTACAGGCACTGCAAAGGTTTCCCTTCCAAGATTGCCGTATTTCCCTCCAACAGGCCGGACTGCCAGTAGAACTGCCCACCATTCACCGTTATGGAGCTGGATCATATCCCCATGGCCCGGATTATTAATAGGATAGTCACTTCTTAAATTCCTATGTGTAATTAATGGATTTCTTGGATCTGACTCATAAGGACCAGTCATAGACCGGCTTCGGAACACGGTGCTTGCATGATTGCGGAAGGTTCCACCCTCCGCAATCAGCAAGTAATACCAGTCCCCAATGTGGTATATGTGAGGCCCTTCGGGAGCTGCCGCATTGACAAACGCTCCCTGTTTCAGTAATACATGCCTCTCCCCAATTATTTCCCCGGTTTCCAGATCCAGTTCCTGCAACCAGATGTGCCTGCCCTTTTCCGGCTGCGTTGGGAATGGACGACAGTTTCCCAGATAATAGGCCTTTCCGCCGTCAAAAACCAGAGATGGATCAATGCCTTCCGCTCCCTTTACGATCACCGGATCAGACCATGGCCCTTCAGGACTTTCCGCATGGACATAGAAGTTTACATTATCCTGGTAATTTCCATTCTGCACCAGTGTTGTTATCACGTAAAAACGGTCTTTTCCTTCATGATAGAAGATGGAAGAAGCATAAATTCCCTTAGAAGAACTCACTCCATCCAAATTCAGCTGTTCCGGTCTGGAAAGTACATGCCCAAGCTGATGCCAGTGAACAAAATCCCTGGAGTGAAATATGGGAATCCCCGGAAAGTATTCAAAGGTGGAGGTCACCAGATAATAGTCCTCTCCCTTCCGGCATACGGATGGATCCGGATAAAAACCAGGCAGCAATGGGTTTATCAGCTGCTTTGTCATTGCGTTTCACCATATCCCTTCCTTTACTGGGTTTTCTTCGCCAGCTCCAGCTGCTTGTTGATATCGCTGATTAAATAATCTGCAACACCGTCTGAATCGTCTTCGCCGTAGCTTAACATCTGCATTGCCATATAGTAAGTTCCATCAGGATTCTTCAGTGCGGACCGTTCAAATACAGGGTCAAATTTAAAGGTGGTCCATTCCATTACCTTTGCATTGGCTACCGCCGTAATGCTGTCGGACAAATCCAGGGCTGCAAGGCCATTTTTATTAGCAGGTACGCCACGGGAATCACTTAAAAGTTTCGCCCCTTCTGCATCTCCGAATAAAAACTGTATCAGTGCCGCTGCCTCTGCGGGATTCTGGGTGGTCTTTGGAATTGCAAATACCATTGCCGCCTTTGTCATACCGCCCTTATGATCGCCCATTTTAATGTAATCACCGACTGCAAAATCGAATCCAGGTGCTGCCTGCACGTATTTGTTTAAGTTGCTGTCCCAGATATACATGCCGGCATAATGGCCGTCAATCCATCTCTGGTTGGTATCCACAAGTTCGGAACCATCACCAGCTAAAACTTCCAGCGTTGGCATAACATGGCGCTCTTCAAGCTTGGTGAGCCATTCCAGGCCTTCCTTAATTTCTTCCTTGCTGTACTGAAGCTCGTTATTTTCTACCCATGGTTTTCCATAAACACTCTGCAGATAATATACCATCAGCGTCATTCGATCCAGAGCATTTAAGATCAGGGGATAGTAGGTTCCATCCTCATAAGCTGCGAATGCATCTCCTACTGCATACAGTTCATCTAAGGTCGTAGGAATTTCCACTCCCACATCCTTTAATCTGGTGGTATTCCAGAAGAACACGCGTCCGGTGTTGCTGGCCGGCAGTGCCTGAAGCACGCTGTTTGTTGTATAATAATCAATATCCGACTTATCATAAGCACTTAAATCAATGATATCTGACAGCTTATTCAAATCATAAAACATACTTCCATCGGGAGAATAGTTAAATACCCAGTCCATGTTCAGCTGGATTACGTCCGCTGCATTTCCGGATTTCAGCGCAAGAGCTACCTTTTCCTCATGACCTGTAAAGGATTCATATTCTGCCTCAACCTTGATATTCGGGTACTTGGCTTCAAACGCCTTGATTCCTTCCAGGGTCGCCTGATGCCTGCTGTCTCCACCCCACCAGTTCATTCGAAGTGTAATGGGATCTTTGGTATTTACCGAAAGTCCTTCTGCCTTTGCCGGCTCTGAGCTTTCACTTCCCTGTGTCGGCGCCGGTGCCGCGGTAGTTTCCACCTTCTGTGTTGGCATACATCCCGCCAAAGATACTGTCATAGCCCCCACAAGTGCAAGCGCAATTCCCCGTTTCCATTTGCTCTGTTTCATTGTTTTACCCCTCCAACATTCTTGTTTTTGCCTGTTTCTGAACTTTTTTCAACCTTCTCCTAGCCCTTTACTCCCCCTGCTGCGATTCCGTCTACAAAAGAATTTTGTGCCGCAAAAAATACTACCAGTGACGGAATGATAGCAATTAGTGACATTGCAAGAACCCGGTTCCATTCAAATCCCACATCAGCATCCATGGACATCCGAAGGAAAATGGATACCGGATACTTGGCAACCGTGTTCACGTAAATGAGGGGACCCATAAAATCATTGGACGCCCACATAAACTGGAACAATGCACATGATACGATAGACGGCTTCAGCATGGGTACAATCACATACCAAAGCGTCTGCATGACATTACAGCCATCAATTTTTGCCGCTTCCTCCAGCTCTTTTGGAATTCCCCGAAGAAACTGGATTAACATGTATACAAAATAGGTATCGCCTGCAAAAAGAGACGGTATAATCAGCGGAAAATAAGAATCCAGCCATCCGATCTGATCAAACAGGATGTACTGAGGTACATTTAACACTACCTGGGGCAAAAACAGAGTGGATAATAAAACCGCAAAGGAAAACTTTTTGCCCACGAAGTTAAATCGTGCAAACCCGTATGCAGTAATGACTGCAGATACTACCGTTACAATTACCTTTGGAATTACAAACTTATAGGTATTTGCCATGAAGTACAAAAGTGTCATACCCTCATAGCCTTTGAATCCCCGGACATATCCTTCAAAGGTTGGTGCCAGAGGAATGAATCCTATGCTTGAGAAGATCTCTGCATTCGTCTTAAAGGATGCCCCCAGCATCCATATCAGCGGATACACCATCACGATTCCGACTGCGATCAGAACGAAGTATCTTAAGCAGGTATTGAATCTATATCTTGTTTCTTTTGTCATCGTGCCTACCTCCCATCCTCGTCACTGTAATACACCCAATACTTCTGACTCACAAAAGCTATGATTGTAAACGTGGTTATGATAAGGAACAACAGCCATGCAATGGCACTTGCCATACCCATTTCATAACTCTTAAAAGCATTGTTGTATACCAACAGCGATACCAGGGTGGTAGAACGGAGCGGTCCTCCCTGTGTAATGATGAAGGGACCGTTGAACTCCTGGAATTTATGACATAGCTGGGTCACAAAGTTATAAAAAATTACCGGCGTAATTAACGGTACCGTGACATTGAAAAACTGTCTCCATTTGCCCGCTCCATCTATGGAAGCGGCTTCATACAATTCCTGAGATACCCCCTTTAAAGCGGCTAAGAAGATGACCATAGGGGATCCAAACTGCCAGATACGAAGCAGCACGATGGCAAAGAATGCTCCGTTTGGATCTCCCAGCCAGTTAAAGGGATCCAGTCCGAATTTGGCAGAAATCATATTGATCAGACCTTCGGTTTTGAATAAAAACCTCCACAATACGGCGATGGATACAGAGCCGCCAAGAATCGAAGGAATGTAATATGCCGTACGGAAAAAATTGACTCCACGAATCTTAAAATTAAGTATGTAAGCAATAAAAAGTGCAAATGTAAGTTCAAAAGGCACCGTAATAAATGCATACTTAAATGTCTGACCAAATGCCTTCATTGTCATCTTGTCACCCAGAATGGTGATATAGTTCTGCAATCCCACAAAGACAGGAAGGCGGAACAAATTGTATTCATGAAAACTGTACATGAACGATGCCATAAACGGATAAAGCTTAAAAACGGCAAACCCGATCCACCATGGCAAAATAAAAAAGAAACCGAAATTCTTCTTGATAAAATCCCGCGGATTTTTATATCTGGGAATCTGTATTGCTTTTGTTGTTTTACGATTAACCCCCACCGTAATACCTCCCCTATTATTTACTTGTCAGCCAGGAAAATCTGTTTGCTCTCCAACAGTCCGTCTTTCTCCAGTTTCTCGATATCCATACGCTGCGGATTGCCCGGCAAATCCGGCTGGCAATAGAATCTTCCATCCCGTTCCTCCGGCTGAAACAGCGTATAGGCCCCTACCGGTCTGCTGATCGGCTCATGATATTCAATCTCTTCATTTTCATTGTACAAACAGCCGAAAATGGCATTTAAATAAATTCTTCCTCCAGAAGAGAACGTAACCCCTTTTTCTCTTGCCAAATCACGGATCCTAATAATCTCGTCGATCCGGGTCATACGTCCGATGGAAGGCTGAAGATGATCTACCCCTTTTTCCACATAAGTCTCATACGCATAGTAGATTCTCATTGATTCTCCAAATGCAATGGGCATGGAAACTCCCATCTCCTTTAACTGCTTAATCCCATTCATATCGTGAGAATGAATCGGCTCCTCAAACCATGCCAGGTCATAAGGCTCTGCCAGTTTTGCAAACCCATAGGCGTTTTCTACATCCCATCTCTGATTGGCATCCACTGCGATTCCGATATCCGGTCCTACGGCCTTTCGTACTTTTTCAAGTCTTCTTATATCCCGATCCATATTGGTGCCGTCATCGCTGCCAACCTTGAATTTGACTGTTTTATAACCTTCCTCCACATAACGGGTCATATCCTCAACCAGTTCCTCATCGTCCAGTAGAAGGGAACCGCCCCCTTTATAGGCTGCCGCCCAGTCTTTTTTAGCCCCAAGGAACCGGTGAAGCGGCTTATCCGCCCTCTGTGCCAGAATATCCAGCATCATCAAATCCAACTGACCTACTTCCACGGCCTGCCCGCTCTGAAAACCGGAATTTCTCATCTTCCAGTATAGAGTATCTCTCCACTGGTTATAGCTTTTGGTTTCTCCATTTAAAATCAAAGGAAGAATATTCTTTACAAAGCTTCTGCTAACGGTAAGATGAGCGCACGCCCCTTCCGAATCATAAAGTTCCATACAGCCCTGTTCCGGTGCATTTTTTCCCATGCCTCCGGTCCCGTCTTTAAAAGGCTTTGGCAGCGGAATGGGGTGAAAATTATAATAAACCGCCTTCACAAATTTAATGTTATCCTGATAGTCAAATATGTCTTTCATGAGTTCCTCCGTTGTGCTGTTTTCAAATTTTTACTATCTATTAAGCACAGTATAACTGGATATTTTAAGGCAAACAATTGACAGAATGACCTAGAAAAGGCATGCACAATTTACATATTATGCATGCCTTTCATTTTTTTCGATATTCGTTTCATTTTAAGTTTTTCTCATTGCAAAATCATTTCACTTTGCAAATATACAGCCGTTTATTTTTCATCTATGCCAAATTTCTTCATTTTTCGCCAAAGGGTAGTGGTGCTGATATTCAGCTCCTTCGCACTTAATGACCGGTTCCCATTGTACTTTTTTAGTACGGTTTTCAACCGCAGGCGCTCCGGGTTCTCATCTGCCTCCTGATGGTCCCGTGCCGCCAGCTGTTCTTCCTCTTCTAAAGTCACAGCGTAAATACTGGTGTCCCTGTGATACAGCTCATCCAATAAGTCTCTTACATATTCTTCCGTAATGGTTCTTTTGCCAACAGTCAGAATCATGCGTTCACAAAAAGCCTCAAGCTGAATGCTGTTTCCTTCCCAGGGATATTCTAACAACGCCTTTCTGGCCCCGGCTGTCATCACATGATACCTGGAATACTGCTCCATGTATTTGCTGGTAAAAAGCTCCAGTAAATATTCTACATCTTCTCTGCGGTCTTTTAGATTGGGGATCTTTAAGCGCAGGGACTTTAATGTAAAATAAAGATCAGAACGGAACTGAAACTCCCTGCGGAGAGCCGTTAGATTCTTCGCGGTGCAGGCAATGATCCTGGTATCAATAAGCTGTGTATCTTCAATCCGGCTGCTTCTCATCAGCCGCTTGGTACGGATAACTCTTGCCAGATTGTACTGGGTCGGTAGAGTCAGCTTATCAATGCTCTGTATGACCAGTGTTCCATGATTGGCTTCTGCAATGGCACCAGCCTCCTGCTTTCCCCCTTCATCACTCCTGCTGCCAAATAACGTCCGCATCTGCTGGTCCTGAGACAGACCTGCCATGTTGATCATGATGAACGGTCCATTCTTTCTCATGCTGTAATTATGAATTCCCTGGGTGACAGCTTCTAGCTCCGGTCCCGAAATGGCTTCGATCAGCATGGGGCTTGAAGACTGAGCGTATAACTTAGCCAGTTCCACCACCTTGCGCATATCCTTTAAATTCTTGCTAATATCATCAAAAGTACCGTAAGCTACATATCCCCTCAAGTACTGTTCCTTCATCACAGCCTTGTCATTCATGTCCATCCGTTTCAGACGGTTGCAGGAAATAATGGCTCCGTCCACCCGTTTCCCAACAACAATCGGTTCCATGGAGACTACCACTGACTGATCCTGTAACGTCAGAAACGTAGAATAGTTGTCCATTTCCCCTTTTAGAATCTGGTCCAGCACATTTCCATCCAGTCCGCTCAAAAACTGTTCTACAGGTTTCCCAATGCATTTTTCCGTACTGCACCCAAGAATCTGCTCCATCGCCCGGTTCAGCACCAGGATTTTCCCAGCCACGCTGACTTTGATAATGCCGTTAAATGCACTGTCCAGGATGGTGGAAAATTGAGCATAATTATGCTGTTCGATCTCAGCCATATAATAGAGTGACTCTGCATTGCTTAAGGCTACCCGCATGGCTTCACCTGTGGAAGAAATATAAATTCCCGGAATCCCCATCTGGTACGCCCCATCCAGTGCCGCATTTCCGCCGATAATAATATCCAGTTTATCATTGGTGGCCCTCTCTATGGTAGTTCTCCACTCTTTAAAATCCTTTAAGATATACCGTTTTAAATCCACATGATACAACTGATTAAAATACGTGGTGTCACTGAGCATATGCCCCCAGCCGAATATTCCGATCCTGGGGCATTCCTTTTCCACAATGCTTTTCGCCCGGTTCACCAAAAGTCCCAGCTCCTGAGCCGTCATTACCACTTCCGCCACAGCCACATTGGTATGGCGCTTGATTTCAACCGCCTGCCGTCCCCGGGCTATGATAATATTGACGCCTTCGGATATGGCTTTCTGCGCTTCGGTTACTGCGTCCTCCGTTTTGATCTTCTTTACCATAACCACATGGTTATCTTTTTCCTTTAAGATCTGCTTTGCCTGTTCATACATTTCATCGCTTGGAACGAATATTGCAATCCCTGACATGTTCTTTCTACCGCCTTCCTATCCGTCGCAAACTCATTCACTGACCAGATCGTTTCCCTCTGATTCTTCCTGAAGCATAACCTCAAACCGGTTTCTTACAGAATCCAGATACCTTTTCCATTCTTCGGGATCAATAAACGGGTTCGGCTTCTCCGGATTCTCCACCATAAACTGACGCTTTTCTACGGTCCGGTTGTGCCCGGAATGGTTTCCAAGCATAATGTCCACCCGTTCCTCATACACCTTGTCCAGTCCTTCCAGAAAATCCTTCCGGCAATGTCCGTTCTGATATCTGTCAATAAATGTCCGGCACATGGTATTCATCCCTGCCCCGCCATGCATTCCTGCAGTCAGACGAACTCCATTTTCTTCTATTTCCGTAAAGAAAGAAATCACTCCATCGGAATGCCCTGGTGTAGTAACGATCCTCACACTGGTATTTCCCAACGTGATCACATCTCCATCCTTCATGGCAACATCCGGCTCAAAAAGCGTAAAATACTGGCAGCCGCTGCCTTCTGAAAGAGCCAGCTCCGGTCTCTCCCGGAACATAACCACGTCTCCCTCTCCCAGATAGGTTTTTGCCCCTGATATCTCCTTTAAAAGATCCGTTGCGCCGAAATGGTCAAAATGGCCGTGAGTATGTAGAATACAGCGAATGTCTCTGGGATCAAACCCCAGTTCCCAGATGGACTGGATCAACATGGCTGCTGTGGTAGGATACGTGGTATCAATCAATAGTAACCCTTCCCCGGTATCGATCAGATGTGCCCCTACGCTTTTATTTCCTACAAAATACAGATTGCCGTATATCCGGAACGGCTGTACCCGGTATTTCTCCGGATGGCGGTAAAAATCCTCCCTGGATTTCACATTAAATTCATACTTGGATCTCATGTTTTGCTACCCCTTATCATTAAAAGAACAGTTTATCAGCCGTATCATAAAATACCATTTTCTTTTCCTTCTCGGTAAATACATCACTCTCCGCAATATAGTTTACATAATTCTTGTAAGATTCTTTTTTCAGTGCTGACGGAAGATCCGTACCAAACATCATTCGGTCTGCGCCAACGATTTCTTTCCCCAGCCTTAAATAAGTACGTGCATTTTCATATGGGAACTGATCCGGTCCGCAGTTATGAGGCACTGATGCCAGATCAAACCAAACATTCGGAAGTGTCAAAAGCCCAAGTCCTCTTTTTAATTCTTCCTCCTGTGCCATGGAAGCAGCTAAAAGATGGCAAACCACAAATTTCATCCCCGGATGACGTAAAATAGACCGCTGCAATGCTTCCACCTGCCAGCTTTCACTTCCGCATTTCCCTATATCAATGACAAAAACAAGTCCTTTCTCATCTGCATAGGAATAAGCCTCTTCCATGATTTCTCCGTCTAAAGGAAGGGTGTGATGGTTGCTCATAAGGCCGGAACCCGTACTCACTTCAAATTTCACGATCCCAAATCCCAGTTCCTCAAATAAATGCTTGCATATCTGATCCTTTTTTCTGGAAAACGGATCATAAGAAGCCGCACCGGCAAACCGCTCTGGATACCGTTTGACCGCATCATGGGTATACAGGTTCTGGAAACCATAATAATTCCCCTGCAATAGCACCGCTTTTTCCACCTGATTTTCATCCATGATTGCCAATACCTGCTCCGCGGTAACCTGCTCTCCCCCAAACTGAGCCGGAATCATCTGCGGCACGATCTCGCCGCTTGCATATACAGCATCTCCATTCCCGCAGGAACGCAGTTCCCCGCCTGATCCTGTTCCGGCAATGTATTGTACCAGATGTACGTGGCTGTCGATAATCTTCATACCTTGTCCTCTTTCTTTTCACTTTTTTCTTTTATTATCATACAAGGCTGTTAAAATTGCAACTCTGTTATATGCAAGACCTTATTGCATGAAATGAATTTTTCTTTAATAAAATCAAAAAATCCCGAGAGCGGCTGCTCTTTGGGATTTTTGTTGTTGTTTTAAATTGTATCACTTAATCTGACTTTTCTCATTCTATGCTTGTTTCATTCTTGTTCTATTCTTATTCTATTCTTGCTCTATTCTTATTCTATTCTTGTTCTATTCTTGCTCTATTCTTATTCTATTCTTGTTCCATTCTCGTTCCATTCTTGTCCTATATTACAAATCAATAATTCTCCTGATATCTTCCCGGCTTTTAAGGAAAAAAACTTTATTGTTATATTTATCCAATATTTTCTTAATTTCATTCATATTAACAGTCTGAAATTTATCCGTCCAGTTAAGTAGATCATGAAGAGACTTCAGTGTTTCTCTTTTCCCCTTTTCCAGGTATAACTTTCTTTTAATAAACCGTTTGATAATACGAAAACGGTATAAATACCTTGGAATTTCCAGCACATAAATTCTATCCGCATCCTCGAAACATTGCAAGACCCATTTATAATATACACCTTCTATAATCCAATCATTCTTACTAAGAATATCTTGAAGCAATGCATGTTTCTTTTCAACCGGCATTTTTACTCCATAGGTGCCTGCATGATTGTCCCATTGCAAATCATCCAAATCATAATGAGCGATATTATATTTTTCTGCAAGCTTTTCTGCCAGATAAGACTTCCCCGTTCCACTGCCACCAATAATATGTATCTTCATTCTGATACCCCTATCCCCAAATCCTGCTTGCTAATTACAATTCAGATACGATTTCTTTCAATACTTTCTTTTAATTCTACTAATATGTAAGCCGGTTTAATGTTTTCTTCATTTTATCACATGAAAGTATCATTCCATTTTCTTCAATCTCAAAGGTTTCGGTTTTAATAAAACCATGAGAAAGATAAAATTGTATTGCTCGCTTATTCGCTGACAAAACTTCCAGAATACACCACTCACAACCTTGCACAATCATTTCCGCTTCAATCTTCTGGAAAAATGAGTGCCCTATACCAACACCTATATATTGGGGCAACAAATAGAATGCATGCCATTCTGCATAAGTATTTTCCGTATCATGAACTACGCTAAATACAGTGCTCCCAACAATCGTTCCATCATTTTCTGCTATGAGACAAATATCCCCCTTCAGTGCACTTTCCTGCAAAATCGGGACCCAATGATTGGCTTCCAGAGAAGATAAATATTTGTTATCCATAAGTCCTTTATACGCAGATATGTAACTGATCATTATCTGCTCGCTGACTTTTTCTATTTCATTCGGTTTAGGAATGCGATATTCTATGTTCATTTTTTTCTCCAATGAAACACTTTCCGGTTTTTAATTAATATAAAAGTTGATAGTGACTACACTTAACGGTGTTTTTCCAATCGATAATGCCTTCATTGTCAAACTTTTTTAGACTTTAAGAAATATTGAATCATAGGTCCTACTTTTTCTGTTTTTTCTATTTCAAAGTAATCTAATAGCATATCCTCAAATTCTTGAGATGACATCTCAAATTTATCTGCTCTACCTAGATATTCTTCTATAATCATTGTAATCCTACATTCAGGACTTCCAATATGCGGAATATCCAGAACAAACTTCCCACAAGGTTTTAAGATTCGATGAGCTTCAATAATTGCTTTTTCAACAAAGTCTTTTTCAAAATATTCTAAAGAGCCAATACATGCACCGATATCAAAAAAGTTAGATTCATATGGTGTTTCATGCATGCTGCCGCAATACAATGACCCAATGACCAATTTATTCTTTGCAACAAACTCATGTAGCAACTGAATTGTTTTGCTGCTGATATCAACTCCATGATACATTGATGGCCAATGATCATATCCCCGAAACATTAGGTTCAGGCAACAGCCAAGATCAATAAAACACATATCTTTAGTCGGAGATAAATAATCTAAGATTTCTTGCCGACCACTATCTGAAAGTATTTCATCCATTTGCATTTTTTGAAATAGAGGATAATCCGGATGATTTGTAATGAACTCTGGTAATTCATTGTATGAATCAATTCCCTTTCGCCCCAAATCAATAGCTTTATCATAAGATTTTGCAACTAATTCCAACTGATCTTTCACTATGTTAACTCTCCTTATATAATCTTCTCATATAAATATACACCTGTAGTTTTTTGTTATGCTCATTTTCTACATAAGCAATGTAATACGACCCCATCTTCAAGTTTATGTATTTCTCCTCTATCACAAATCAAGCCAAATGTTTGTGCCCATATAATGACTACTTCAAATGTAGTATCATCAAATGGGAATGAGCGCCCCTCATATACTGAGAAAGGAATATTATAGCTCTTTTTCAAAGATAATTGTGTGACTTGTTTTATAACTTCTTCTGAAATGTCAATGCCTATAATAGAAAATCCAAGTTTGAAAGTGCAAACGCCTCTCTCCCCATTCCACAGCCAATGTCAAGAATTTTTGCATCTTTCTGAATAAAGTCAACCTACTTTCAATTAAAGTTTATAGAGCACCTATCATGCTTATACTATTATAGATTTTAAGAACCTTTTCGCTCATTATAAGCATACCAATCCGATTCCGGCAACCCCAAGCCCCGCAAAATTTCATTTAAATAACCTATGTTATACATAATGTGCCTTATCTGTCCTACTATCACATCTGCATAAGTATACTGAGGATTATTGTTATAAATTGAAATATACAATTTTTCATCATTCAGATTATCAAATATATAAGTAGTTTTCGTTTGAATTGCATCAAGATATTTTAGCATTTCTTCTTGCGAAATAAACAGTTCCTTATTACTACCTGCATTTAGTTCAGGGGTATAGGCATCATCAAAAATCATTGTGCGCCACTCACTGCCATCATATTTTTCCCGCATCCAGAAATCAATAAAATAAACATAATGAAAAACTTGCTGCCAAAATGGTACTTCATTATAAGATAAAGCCCAAATTTTCTCTGGACATACTTTTACTAGAACTCGTGCCATATGAAATGTAGAGTCGAATTGATTTCGCAACGTCTCTGTAATCAATCTTTTCATTTTAATTCCTTTCATTTTAAAATATATTCATGTAAATCAAATCGATATATACACTTATCTGTTTCTCCGTTCAATCTCATATCATTATCCTCTGGTAATTGAACTACTTCTTCCAACATTCCACCGGCATACTCGCAAGTCTTCCTTGAAGCGTAGTTATCGGGATTACAGGTAATGATTAGATATTCCATTTTGTGCTTCCTTGCAAGTTCAAACAGCAGCATACAAGCCTTTCCTGCAAAATGGTGTCCCCTATATTCTTTTTCTATCCGATAACCAATATTGCCCCCATAGTACACTTTTTCGTTGTAACCAATACGTAAATCGCATTCTCCCATTTTGGTTCCACCTTTATCGCAAATATCAAAGTGATATGCTGGAAGCCAGTCTTTATCGGCATTCCCTTCAACAGTTTTTACTAATTTAAGAAACATCTCGTTACTTCTTAGAAATGCTGTATCCATAAACATAATTTTTCTCCCCCAATACAAACACTTTAGTCCGTTTATTTTTCCTGTTTATTTTTCCAGCTTATTGTTCCAGTTAATAAAATCAAACTACTTATTTCACTTCTTCAATTCATAAAAATTATACTCATTCTCTTCTCTATCATATATATCTTTATACATCTTAGTTTCTTTTAATTCAAATCCCGACTTTTCAACGATTCTACAAGAAGCTACATTTTCAGTCTTTATGTTTGCAATCATTTCCGGAACATCATAGTTCTCCAAAAAATATCTTGAATAAGCAATCGCAGCTTCAGTCCCATAGCCATTTCTCCGGTTCGTATCTCCAATAAAATATACAATCCCAATTTGTTTTAAATCTTCATAATAAGAACATCCTACGGAACCAATTACTTTATTACTTTTCTTCTCAAGAATTACATATGACAAATACTCATTGTATGGATTATTCTCTTCATCCAACCGGATTCCTTCTTTTATCCAATTCCCCAGCCACTTCTGACATTCTTTATAATCGCCAAAGATATCTTGCAAGCTGTCATCTGAAGCCATTTCCACAAATACATCTTTATCTTCTGATTTTAAACTTCGAATTATTAATCGTTCTGTCTCCAATCTCATTACGACACTCACCTCCATAAATTCCTGTTTATCTGATCATAACAAAGATTAGGATAAAAATACAGCACTGAATATCTATATTTAATATTCAGTGCTTAATAAAACTGACTTTATTTCAGTCTGATAAGAATTACATATACCATTAGCGATACCACTGCGCCTGGGCTTCATACATATTCCTGTAAACCTCGTTGCCTTTTATTAAATCCTCATGAGTTCCTATTCCTGAAACAGATCCATTACTCATAACTACAATTCTGTCTGCAAGCCTTGCAGAGCCGATCCGATGTGTAATAATCACAGAAGTTTTACCCTCTGATAGCTTAGCAAACTGATGATAGATTCGTGACTCCTCCAAAGGATCAATAGAAGCGGTCGGTTCATCCAACACAATGATATTGTGATTTCGATACAACCCTCTGCCAATGGCAATTCTCTGCCACTGTCCACCTGATAAATCCGTTCCACCGAACTCATTTGACAGTATGGTATCAATTCCATTTACCAGAGATTCACTTTTTTCCTCCAAGTTTATATCTTTCATAACTTTTACTAATCGATTCTCCACTTGATCATATGTTACTTGACTAATTTCTATATTTTTCCTAAGCGTCATTTTATATCTTTGAAAGTTTTGAAAAACCGCAGATGCTTTTTTAAAAATAGCATCAGGGGAGATTTCCTTCGTATTCCAGCCTCCCACCAGAACCTCTCCGCTTTCCGGCAGATATAGCCCCAGCAATAATTTGGCAAACGTGGATTTGCCCGCACCATTTTCTCCTACAACTGCAATTGTTTCTCCTTCTGCTATCGATAAATTTACATCGTTTAAAACGGACTTCTCATTACCCGGGTATCTAAAAGAAACATGACGAAACTCGATATTGCAATGAGTCAACTCCACATGTTTACCGCTTCGCTCCGGTAAGTCCATAAACACCATAGTATTTGTAACTGATGGTATATAGGAAGAGATATCTCCAATCCGATATCCTACATAATCCATATAATTAAACATTTGGTCAATGGAAGTTAAAATTGCTGCAAATGCCGCAGTCCCCATATATCCCATTTTTAAATAGTGATACATCATGCCAAGGATCACCATATATACGAACAGGCTCAACAAACGAAGTCCTAACTCTACCAAAGAACTTTTACGTTCTGTTTTCCAGGATTTGCTTTGAAACAGAAAAACTGAAGTTTCATAAAGCTGCCGAAAAAAATAAACGGCTCCTAATAATCTTGTCTCCTTGCCATATTCTCTGTCGGCAATACAGGCTTGATAATACTCCATCTCCCGTCGAATCGGTGCTACCTGATTCTCCAGCTTTGTGTAATATAACGAGCGAAGATATTGTCCACCTAATGTTGGGAGTAAGACCAAAAGAATTCCAACACAAAGTGCCGGGTGAATGCGATACATATAGGTAGAAAAAAACAAAAAATATGGTACATAAAACGATAACAGTGTAATTAAAATCTGAATAATTGCCGAGGACTGCTCCACTCCCTTATAGGCTTGATTTATGGAATCAAGAAACTTATTTTCTTCATAACAAACTGGCGCAAGGTTGGCCGCTTTTAAATTTACCTTCTTACCCAAAAATCCGCCAAGACGAACCCCTAAATCTTCAATCATCAAGTCAGAAGTCCCCTGAAGCAACAGGGTAATTAGAGTAAATAGTCCCCAAAGTATTCCAAGTCCTATAACAAAACCAACTTTTTGATTATTCACTACATTTTCGATTGATTCAAAAAAATATTGCTTAACCGGCACATTTGCAGCCGTCGCTAATCCAACAACTGCACATATTGAAATAGAGCCAAGCATATACCCCCTGGCATTCTGAAAAAGAACAGAGGCTAACCAGCCAAATAGTTGCAAAGACGATGCGGTTCTGCCTTTTCTCACTGATACCACCTCCTCTGACTGTCAAACATTTCTGCATAGAGGCCTTCTTGTTCTATTAAAGTCTCATGAGTTCCTTTTTCCTTGATACATCCATCTGCCAAAACAAAAATCTGACCCGCGAGCTTAGTGGATCCCAGACGGTGGCTGATAAACAAAGTAGTTCTGCCTTTACTAATATTTCCAAACTCCTCATACAAATTGCTTTCACTCATTGGATCAAGCGCCGCCGTTGGTTCATCCAAAATAAGTACTGGTGCTTTGCTGTAAACAGCCCTTGCCATTGCTAATTTTTGCCATTGTCCGCCCGAAAAATCGATCCCATTTTCCCTGATTTTTCCAAGAACTGTTTTCACACCATGAGACAATTTGCTGACTTCGTCATACAAGCCAACTGTTTTTAAAGCTCTTTCTATTTCTTCCTTGCTTTCCTGCTGACCGGTCTGGTTAACCGCTCCCACAGCCACATTTTCTTCTATTGAGATGTAATACTTTGCAAAGTCCTGATAAAGTCCGCAAAACATAGCCTTTATCTTAGCTGGTGTATAAGATCTCAATTCTTTTCCATTTACGAATATTTCCCCTTCATATTGGTCATAAAGACCTGTCAGCAATTTCGTAATTGTAGTTTTCCCTGCACCATTGGCGCCGACAAAGGCGTAGTGACCGCCATTTTCAATTTTAAAACTTAAGTGGTTTAAAATCCGGTTTTCTGTTCCAGGATAGCAAAAACTCACATCGCGAAACTCCAATTCTTCCAGTTCCATCTTTTCTTTTGATGGAGGTTCATCTACTCCGTCAACCTCCGCCAGTGATGCAAATTTTGTTAAGTCTTTTAAATACTCTTTGCATTGGGAAAGTTCTGATACCGCTTTTGTTAGCTCTACACCAACCATATTAACTAAATCATACATTCCTGTTGCCAAAGCAATAAACATACCTGCTGAAATCTGCCCTCTGGCAACTGGAAAAACCATTGCCACTGTTATAAGAGAAGAAAGTATGGTTATTGTCGCACTGCTTCCTCTTACGCTGCATGCCAGCTTTAAATTCGCCTTCCACTTTATGATTCTCGCACTCTCATATTGTTCGTACCAGTCTTTATTTACCTCTTCTGAATAACCAAAAAGGGTCCGCTCATTAACCGCCTCACGTCCTGAAAGTACAGAGCCCAGATACTGGCATCTCCGCTCATATTCTGCCACTTGCTTTTTTGCACTGTAATTCTTCTCTCCGCTCTTTAAGGAAACAAAAACTAGGGGCATGCATAAAACTGCCGTCAGAATACCAATCCACCAAACTTGAGTGAAAACGATATAGAGGACACCAAAGATCCTAATAATATATAACATTAAATTGTAAGACCGTTGCAGCATCGTGGTAACCTGCGTCTCTGGCTTTCCGCTTACACGATTGATCAGGTTCCAACTATCCTGGTTTTCAATTAAGTAATATTGAAGCCTGGCCCGTTTCTCAGTCAATGCAATGTTCATCTGCGCGGCTGCACGTATCCGGAGGCGACTCGTAAAAATAGTTCCCACTCTATAAGAAATTCTTCTCCAGCCAACACAAATTCCGAGAATAACAAACCAAAAAAACGCAGATTCCCAGCCTGCTCCATTTTTTAGTGCCATATTTGCATCATCCAGAAATTGTGCCATTACCGCAACCTGAATGACTGCCGCCAATGCCGTCAACAGCTTTTGTATCCCCAACATGATCGTAGCAACCGAATCACAGTGAAATGGTATGATAATAAAATCATACCATTGATAGGGAGTCCTTTTTAGATTAAATGTATTTCCTCTCATTACCTTCCCCCCTGCCCTCATGATTTTTCTGTACTTGCAAATTCGTACATCATTCTTTATTGTGTTTTCTAAACGTAGTAAGCTTATCAATAAACGTTAGCAAAATATCCTGCTCCATTTTAAATATATTGTTATAACCTTCCTTTATTCTCATTGCCACCGATTCTTCTTCTTTTACTAAATATTTTAAGCACAAATTTCTCATAATCAATGACTCATGCTCTAATCTTTCATAATTATCTAATTCAAATGATAAATCTATATGATACCTTTTTTGCAGATAACCAATCCGGAATATCATCGCTTTGTACCGATCGTATAATAATTCAATGTTTTGTATTCCTAATCGTTTTTCACAAAATAATCTGGCAATTTCATTTATTGCATCTATTCCATATATATATGTAGTAGAGACATTATTATCAAAGCTGTCAAATAGATAGGAAGAATTAAAAAAACGTCCGGTGCTATCTTTGCTTTCGCTATAATCAACGAGTAATTGTATTAGATGATCCAAGGAGAATTCATAGTAATTATCATTTAATTTTAGTAACTGTATTTCTGTACCAAAGAACTGATAATCCGGAGATTTTGGTATGCCATCTTCATGAACACTTTCATATGCTTTTAAGACACTTTCAAAATCCACTTCATAAGTCTGGTATTTTTTTAGAGCATAAAAATCTGATATTAGGACTTTTTTATTCTCTGGATCCATTCCATTAATTAATGTATTATGACAGTTATGCCGTTTCTGATAAATATTACAGCAAGGCAAATAATATCCATCTAACCTTAAATTGATATAATGATGATCACTTAAAGCCTTTGTGAAAAAATCAAATAAATTTTCTATCATAAAACGGGGGACATAATATGATTTTATTATGTTTGTATAATTTCTATCCAAGGTGCCCCAATCAACAAAATTCGCTTTGCATGAATCAGTCCAGGACGCTTCGTTGAATTTCACATAAATATTAACATAGTAATTACACAGCCAATCGATTCCCTTTTCTCCTGTCATGGCGATGGATAAAAAGTTGGCATGAGAGGGTATGGTTGTTATGATGCTATCACTTAATGGCAAAGCTATTTTCATACGATCATTCCTTTCATAACTTGAAAAGTGAAAGATTATATTCCCTTAACAGTTTACTTTCTGTTCACATGGTAACCCACCAGTTATATTAAATAATTCAATGTATTTATCTCTATTCCTCCACCCTTTTTGAAATCAACTCAACAAAATCATTGATTTCTCTGTATTGATTCAACACCAAATCCTCATCCAGAAAATTGAATCCGAAATGATCTTCTATCGCTACGATAAATTTTATAAATTCTAAGGAGTCAAATCCAATATCTTCCATCTTTGTATGTAAATCCACATTTGGCAAATCCTTCTTTATTTGATTCACTGCATCCCTTACAATCGAAATGATTTTATCATCATTCATACATGATTTCTCCTTCTCCATAATCTCTGTATCCCGTTTCCACTATGGCTCCTAACTGGTAACTGCCGGTTAATCCTTTGGTTTTAATTACCGCCAGATTACCGGCATCACTTCATTGTTTTAACCATATTTTATTGATTTCTACACGCCCAATTATGAATTCGAGTTAACATAACTTATCCAGCGGTCAATTCCAAAACCAGCGCATCCTGTTACAATCGTTCCATCCTTATCAAAATTAAATGGTTTGCTAAAGTGGTTTCCATGATAGTTAAAAGATCCAATTGCTTCATGCTTGCCATTAATCTCTCCCAGCAATTCAAATTTTAGTCCATTCATTTTTTGTAACCTCTGCTTTAGGTTATTTTCCTGAGAAGGGAAAAAGATATCGTTGGCAGCTTCACATTTAACTTTATCCGAATATTGAAGTGCGCAGTTGACCGCCTTACTTTTGAAATCCTCTAAAAAGTTTTTAACAAATTCCTCTTCACCAACAGCCACAAACTCTCGTACCAGAAATTCCCAGCACCGCACGCCCTTATTAAATTTACCATCCTCGTACCGATATACTCTTGCTAACGTAGTAATGATCTTGTTTTTTAAATCTAATTTTTCGAGTTCCGGATAAAAATGTATGCAGGCAGCCGGTGTAAAATAATAATCATCTTCAAACACATAACTTTTTTGCATGTCAGTGCTGTTGTCAAAATCATCATTCTTTTTGAAATGAGCGGCCCCTGTGAGCTGATTGGGCATTGTACTAAAGTATCCGCATTTTTCCAGTACTTCTTTTTTAATAAGTGCCGGAATTGTCCACTGAGTCAAATCATAGCCATCAGCAAACTTCAGAAACTTCTTATTAAGATCCTCAATCGTCTTTGTATCCTCAACTCCGTAAACATTATATTGTATTTCGTTGTTTAGCATCCCATTTTAATCTACAGCACCAAAACCCTATAGATTGTCCTCCTCACAAGTTTATTGTATTTGTTGAATATTTGAAAATAAATATAAATTATCAACTTTTATAAAAAAACAAACTGGCCCCTAATAACAGTTGATCAAATTCGTCCATATGTATTTCCAACTGCTTCAACTCCTCTAGCAGGAATTCTGTTTCCAAAAGATTAAACTGCTTAAAATCCGTTAGTTGAACCATTAGCTTTAAAATACGGGTCAACTTAAGTTTTGTCCTGACTTCACTAAAATCAATCCATTTAAACGCTAACTCTTTCAGCGTATACTCCGGCTTCAAAAATGGCTTAAGTATGTTTAACTCCAATAACAGCAATTCATTTATCTGATCTCTTTCTGCACGAAACGCAAGCCTTTGATCCGTGATTTCCAGTGCTGATTCATACAAACCAAAAAGTTCGCCTGCCGCTGCCCCAACCGCTTGATTTTCTTTATGAAAGCTGGTCCATTTTAGGAGCAAAAGCTTTTTTACATTGTAAAGAACCTGGTAGTAGGAAAGGGTAATAATTTCTTTTTTTAATTTACTAGTACACGCTGCAAGCTCTTTTTCATCGCAACATGAAAGTTTCCCCTTTTCTCTGCCGTCTTTTATCTGTTCTAAAGCCATGCTTAAATCTTTTTTCGTAAAAAATGCCTGCGCTTCTTTTATTACGGACAATTCGTCATCTGAACTGTGCATAAAACCAAAGGCTTTGCTGCTGACACGGTAATCATATCTTATGGTGTCAGGGTTACATAACATAGGGTCCGAAGCCCCTTTTATTTTATGCAGATATTTACTAAGACTGGCCTCATTGTGCAATGTGGCGTCCCAGGTCACAAGTGCCACAAAAGTACTGCCTAAGGTAAATATCTTCCGCTTTATCCACCATGCATAAATGATTCCATGAAACAGTTCATTTTCATAAACTTTTTCCGCATCTTTTTCAGCCATAGAAATCAGCCGATATTGTAAAACAAATAAACCGTATTTACGTAATATCTCGGTAGCTGCATCCTGTATCAATGCGTCAGGGGTAAACATAATAAAACCTAAGTTATGAGATTCCTCCAAAAGTTCTTTAGGTATTCCACTGATAATCTTAGTCAATTCCCTGTCACTAATATCAAAAACCTCTGCCTGCTGACACAGTTCAGTTTCTATACTCATATAGTTTCACACCTGCTCATAAAGTAAGGATCGGTCCCGGTAATTGCATTAATGTACAGTTCCTGCAAGAGCTTTGTCTTTTCACCAACCTCTCCGTTATGAATTTTAATTCGGTCGATTCCAAGTATGGGACGAATTAATTTTGCAGTATTTGTAATAAATACTTCTTCCGCTATATAGAGTTCACTTCTGTCGACGGCTCTTTCTTCAACAGCCTCTTCAAGCTCACGCTTCCATAATTTTATTACGGTATCTCTTGTAATGCTGGTCAAGATATCCGAATTAACGCCTGGTGTAATCAGCGTGCCATTTCTTGATAAGAGAAATACCGTGGATTCCCCAGCTTCACTGACTTTACCCTGGTTGTTCAGTAAGATTGCATTTTGATAACCGTTAAGTATTGCTTCAAATCCTGCAAGCCTTGTATTTTCATAATTGCAGGCCGATTTAACTCTTGGAGGCATAGAATTGTCCTGAATCCTTGTCCAGGATGAGATACAGCACTCAATCCCATCCTGCATTTCTTTTGGATATGCGGAATCAGATAATGTTATGCAGAGATCAGAATGCACCTCTTCCGGATTAAATATTGAGCTGCCAGTGGAAGGGCTGTCGATATATACCGTGATTCTTATATAACCATTTTTCTTTTCGTTCCAATTGGTCACCATATTTTTGATAATTTCAACAATCTCCTCTTTGGAGTAATCCAGTTTCATACGGAGTATTTTCATAGAGTCAAATAAGCGGTCCACATGGTCATGAAGGCGAAAAATGCAGTATGTATTTTGCTGCGGATTCCAGTTCACTCTGCATGCCTCAAATATGGACGCCCCTAATGTAAACGCCAGACTGGATACATGTATATTTGCTTCTTCCCATGGAACAATTTTATTATTTAAAAATACACATTTCATATGATTTCTCCTTTATCATAATAGATTCCAGATGCTGTTATCTAACCGCGTTTCTATTTAACTCTGTTTGTCAGCCATGCAGAGAATATGGACTGCTGGAAAAAAATTGAAATAATATTTATAATTTACTTCCTGAAAGTTGCTTTTTGTAAATAAATTCCGAAACTGTCTGGATGTTAGATGCTTGGAATAGCATTGCTTGGAATCCTTATAATCCCAATACCAAGGCATAAAGCTGATAATACCGGGGTTTTTTATGGAATCAAGCAGATAAAGCCTGCCTCCCGGCTTTAGAATACGGTTCATTTCCTTTAATACCTTATTTGGATCTTCATAGTGATGAAAGGAAATGGTGTTAAATAAATAGTCAAAGCTATTATCTTCAAATGGCAGAGAATGGGAATCTCCCACCAAAAAGTCAATTCCACTTAAACCAATGCTTTTCTTCTCTGCAAATTTAATCATCTCTGAAGATATATCCAGCCCTGTAACTTTACAATCCAAATAAATTGTCTTAATGACTCTGGCCAATTCCCCTGGTCCACAACCAATATCAAGTACTTTCTTTCCGGTTAAGGGCGGCACTTGTTTAAACATCCATTTATGCTTGTTTTTGAAATAATTATTTACAACATCGTTTTCATACTTTACAGAAAAATCATTAAAAAAGTTAGCAACTTCCTGACTCATAGAACCCTCCTTATATGGCTTACCTTATGGAATAATATAAATAAATCTTTTATCTACCTATTTCAATATTTTTAGATTTTACCTCTTCTATCTTCTTATCCATAAAAAACATTCGGCTGAAAAAGTCTGTTGTCCACTTATGCTTATTTCCTTCCTTGTCAAAGTAATATTCTGTCATATCCTCATCAAACTCAAATCTGGATAAAAAAGTATCGGGTATTGACATGGGAAATAATTTCTTCAATAAAGTCAATGAGTAGTAAACGGCTTCGTCCATATTTAAATTTTTTACAAGTTCATATAAATGATCCCAATCAATCTTGCTGCTGTGGATCAATTCGTTAATATCACAGAACTTGATCAAATTTAAGTCCGATTTATCACGATACCAATTGCTATGAAAACAAAAAAACACCGCTTCGCTATATAGATGTGCAGCCAGCTGAACCACCTGATATTCTGGAGATATACAGTACATACTCAAAGAATCAATGGATTTTCTTTGTGCCGATTCAATTAGCTGGGAACAATCAAATACTTTTTTAGTGTTGTCACTTCCTCTCCATATAATAGAAAAGTTAATATCGATCATAAAATAAGGACAATTGATATCTGGATTTAATTTTATGAACTCGACAATTTCATGGGTATTCAATCTTTTAAATAATTTTTCTTCTCTTGTAGCCGGTGTTACACTTGTGCTATTCACATCCAAAAATCCCTGTATGTACCCTTCGTCTTCGAGAATTTTCGTTATTGTCTGGATATCTTCTATACGAACTAATATGTCAATATCACCGAACTGACGAAGTGCTATATCTCCATAAACAAAAGGCGCTAAGTTACATCCTTTTAGCAGAATTGTTTTAATGCCTTTTTCATATAGCAGTTCATTGATTCTTTCTACCTCCTTAAAGACTGCCTTATTCTGAAATGCAATCCCATTTACTGCACTCTTCATGACCCTTCTCACATGATTTTCCACGTAATTTATTAAATTCAATTCCGATAAGGTTCTCCATACAAGGGGTATGACACGGTGGTGCGTGCATAGGTATAAAAAATATCCCCAGTCCAAGTCATATGATATTACTTCATTGATTTTCTCTATATCTTTCTCTGTAGGATTAATTACTGAACTACGCAAAACCAATTCCGCTTCTTTTGGTATCATAATGTATCATCTCCATAAAAAAATATAAAATTTTCAATTACTAACTTTTCCCACTCCGGCAGGAAGATATCATTTGCTTTTAATACTTCAGCAATTTCATCAAAGTCGATATCAACAAAATTCTTTTCATCTGAAAATATTAACAATACATAGAGCAGTGAAATAAAGTCTCCAATACTGATTTTCACTTCAAAAAACTCATTTATGGATTTCTTAACCTCTATGTCACTTTTCTCCTGCAGCTTCTGTATGATTTTTTCAATTTCCCCAGCCGCATATTGCTCCCGTTCCAGACTTAAATAGTTTCTCATCACTTCCTTTCCCAATTTATAGTTTTCAGCGCTTTCTAACTTTTCCAATGCTTCTTCGTATAGATTTTCTAAGGCATCATAAAAAGAAAAACATCCTCCATTTCTATTCAGCGTATATTGAATGTTATTTAATATCCTTACTTTCAAACGAAATAGCATCTCAAAACCACTGGCATTGGTATCCTTTACATTGAATAAACATTTGGTTAATATAGGACAATCTGAAACCTTACCAACAGCCGCTTTATTGATAACTCCTGCAATTCTATCCCAGGCAAAAAATAATTTTGATTCTCGAATTATACTGATAAAATCATCAGAGCTGTGAAACAGGGCAAGCGTTTTGCTAATGCTTTTATATTGATACCGAACGCTGCTCTTAATGGTGTTATTTGCGGGAATTGATTTCCCTTTCAGCGATAATATGTATTGATAGGCATTAGAAAAACCGTTCGGCAGGTTTTCTACATATACCAGAAGACCAATGGCAGGGGCAAGTGTATAACTTTTTCTGGTCAGCCACCAATGCGTTTTCTGTCTTGTAAGAATTTTCTCGGTGAAGCCATATTTATAAATTTCTTCTATCCCTTTCTCGGATAGATATTTTATTTTGAAATCAAGGATCTGAATTCCTTTTTCACTTAAATAATTTAATATATCTTCATCTAAATACCGTAGAATCGTATCCGGAGTCAACATACAAAAACATATATGTTTCAGATACTTCAAATTGGTACCCTTAAGATTTTCAAGCATTTCGGCCTTGGTAAAATTTATATATTGATAGCTGTCATATTCTTTACATAATTGCTCCAGCATATAGCCTCCTTAAATTTTGTTGTAATTCTTTAACCATCAAGCTTCCACACGCAGACCATCTGCATTATTCAAATCACGTTCCATGGAAGTATTCATATATAAGTCCACCATTCGTTTTCTCTCATCCTCCGAGACGTTGCAGAACACAAACGGTTTATTCTTTTCAAAGCTTTCCTCTTCAATATGGCGCTCTTTTGCATATTTCCACGCTTTTGACCCTGGCAGGGGTTTAAATTCATGCCACGATACAAAGTCAGGCTTCGTCTGTTCCACCAATTGAACTGTTTTCTTTAAATCCTCCATACGCTCTGCAGGCCAGCCTACAATAATATTGGCGAGCTGGCGGATTCCAGCTTTTTTCGTGATTTTAGAGGCTTCTATGCATCTTTCTACGGTTATATTTTTATTCATTTCCTTTAAAATAGAGGAGCTCCCTGACTCAAACCCATATTCTACTTGTACACATCCCGCTTCTTTCATAATCATAAGCATTTCGTAATCAATATAGTCAACTCTTAACTGAGCCCCCCAAACCAACTGAGTGTTGATTCCCTTTTCGATCATTTTACGGCAGAGTGATATTACTCTCTCTTTATTCCCGGTAAACATTTCATCCACAAAAAATAATCCCGATACTCCATACTTGTTTACAAGCATCTCAATTTCTGCAATTGTATAATCAACGGAATGAAGCCTGACTTTATTCTGAGACATGATCGGCCCCGCACAGAAACTACATGCATTTGGACAGCCCCTGGATGAAATAATGGAAGTAGCGCTGCAATTATATCCAAAAATAATCTGAGTTGAAGGCTGAAGATAAAAAGGCATATCAAATAATTGCCTGGCCGGATATAGAATCGAATCGATATTCATATTCACCGTACGATTTCCCGTTAGAACAACTTCTCCTTCACTGTCCCGGTATGCAATGCCCTGAATTTTTTCCAAGTCACTTTCCTTACAAACTTCTGCAAATGTTAATTCGCCTTCCCCTCTGATGACAATATCAATATTTGCACAGCTCATTAATGTTTCTCTTGGTAACGCCGTCCCATGCACACCTCCAAGAACTACTTTAATATCACGGTTATACTGTTTCACAAGTTCTGCACTTGAAAATGCATCCTGAATAAGAGGAGTTGTCGCACTGATCCCAACCATATCTGGCCCAAACTGTTTCATCTGCTCCATTAATTCCAGATTTACCTGTCTGATATCCTTAAATAATGCAAACTTTGCATTTTTATCATATATCATGACATTATGGCCCTGCCTCAATAATTCGGAAGCAATGTAACCAAGACCCAAAGGCGGCCAGACCGTTGAAATTTCCGGTGTATAAACATTAATTTCATATTCCGTTGAAGAAAAACTAGGCCAGGTCGAATTGATAAGTAATATTTTCATTCACATTCACTCTCCTCGTAATTAATTCTTTTAATACCTGTGTTAAGGTCATTCCACAGCTGTCCAAAGCTAAAGTTAAATTACTGTTTTCTGTAAATCCAGGCATTGCACCCGCTTCTATAAAATACACACTGCCTTCACGAACAATAAGATCAAAATACCCATAGTCCTTCATCTGAAAAATAGTAAATAATTTCTTAGATACCTCTTCTACCAGCTCATTAATTTCTGTGGAAATACGGGCAGGTATGTTTAAACGTCTCTTTCCCTCTGCTTTTGACTTATAGTCACAGATATATGTATCCTTTACAATCTCAATAGCCGCTGGCATCATTGGAACACCATCTTTTTCAACGATGCAGGTACTCAGTTCCGTACCAGTTACAAATTCTTCTACAAGAATAACCTCATCATATTGAAACGCTTCCATGAGACCTTCCGCAATATTTTCCTTTTTATCACAATAGGTGATCCCTAAGCTCAGTCCTCCTTTTCTGCATGGTTTTATCACACAGGGAAACCCTATTTTATCCATTACCAGATCGATTACTTCATTTGGTTTGCTCTCATACTCTTTCAAAGTTAATTGCAAATAATTCGGTGTAAAGATACCCAGCTTTTCGGCAATTGTCTTTGCCATATATTTATCCTTTATAATACAGCAGGAAAACAAATCCGATCCCAAATACGGAATCCCCTGAATCTCAGCAAGCCCCTGTACAATTCCTTCCTGACCTGGACAGCCATAAAGCAGACTAATCAGTATATCCACATGCCCCAGTTCTAAGTTTGTAAGCCACTCCGAGCAATCATTTACCGGCATCATCACCAATTCAAAACAACCTTCCTTTAATACCTTTGATAAATACTCTGCCGCTTTTATTGAATATCCTGACTCAATGGAATAGCCACCGTAAATTATTCCGACCTTTATCATAGGTCACCTCTTTTCTCATTGTTTCGATTCACCAATCATTAAACTGGTTCACTCTTTTAAGTTATATTTGGTGCTAATTAAAAATTTTATCTGCTTCTCACTCACTCTGCTTTTCATAAATAAAACTGCCTTATTGACAATCCCATCCGGATCAAGTCCATATTTACTTAGTAATCCGTTAAACGTACCGCTTTCTGTAAATTGATTTTCAATGCCGATGGTTTTCACAGGCACCGGGTACTGCCCGCTCAATATCCTGCATACCTGACTCCCTAAGCCTGTAAGTACATTCTGCACTTCCACGGTCATTATTAACTTTGCTTTCTTTGCACAAGACTGAATCAGTTCTGTATCCAAAGGTTTTAATGTTGAGAAAGCAGCCAGTCCCACTTTATATCCCATTGAATTCAGGATCTTACAGGCAAGCATGCACTCATTTAATATGTCACTTGACGCAAAGATAAATAAATCCTCTCCCTCAATTAATATCCGTCCTTTCCCATATTCCATTTTGTGTATCCCTAATTCACTGCTTTTATTACTAAGCCTTATATAGCAAGGACCTTTTATATTTAATGCAATCTCTACCGCCTCCTCCGCTTCATAATCATCACAAGGAGACAGAATCGATAAATTAGGAATTGCTGACATGATTCCAATGTCTTCAATTGACTGATGGGTCGCTCCGCCTTCGGAATCTCCAAATCCTATTTTTTGACTAATTATTTTCACATTCATGTTTGTGTAACAGATGCTGTTGGAGATCTGATCACAGGCTCTCATAGATGCAAACATCGCAAATGTATGTACAAAGGGTATATAGCCATAATCCAAAGAGGCCAGTCCAGCCGCAATGCTGAATGCATTCTGTTCCGCAATTCCCACATTAAAATAACGTTCCGGATATAATCTTGAAAATTCTTTCGAGCGAAATGACTTTGAAAGATCGCAATCAATTACTGCTATATTTTCATTCTCACTTGCAGCCTGGCATAATTTTTTAGCATATGATTCCACCATCATAGTTTCATTTCCTCTTCTTTCGATTTATTTAGCTCCGCCAATGCCACATTCTTCTTTTCTGCTGAAATGGAACCACTATGCCATAAATATTGATTCTCCATAAACGGGACTCCCTTTCCCTTTATCGTATGAGCTATAATTACGCTGGGAGAATCTTTTTGCAAATGACAGACTTCCAATGCGTTCTCTAATTCCCTGAAATCATGTCCATTGATCTGGCAGACATTCCAGCCAAATGCCTTCCATTTTAAATCAATCCTGTCCAACGGCATTACCTGATCCACTTCACCATCCACCTGCAGCTTATTGTAATCAACAATGCAGATAAGATTATTAAGCTTATATTTCTTTGCGGTCATTGCTGCTTCCCAATTCTGTCCTTCCTGAAGCTCTCCGTCCCCCACAATGGCATATACCCGATATGGGTCATTTTGTTTCATTTTATATCCCAATGCCATACCCGTAGAAACAGATAATCCCTGTCCAAGTGATCCAGAAGAAAAATCAATAAGCGAAGACCTCTTCATATCCGGATGCCCCTGTAAAATACTATTCAGTTGTTTATATGACCCCAGTTCTTCCTTTGATATATAATTCAACTGAGCCAAAACTGCATAAAGTGCATAACAACAATGCCCTTTGGAGAGGACTACTTTGTGTCTTAAACTTTTATTTAAGTTTTCATTTTTCATAATATGGAAATATAGATATACAAGAATTTCGACTATAGAGAGAGATCCTCCAAAATGATATACATGATCTGGTACTACATTCTCAACCATCAACTTTCTAACATTTAGAGCAGACAACTTTAGTTCATTTAAATACTCATCCGTAATCAATTAGCTACCACCTTTCGTATATCACTTTGGTCTTTATTGCATCTTTCATGCATCTCTAATGCATTTTTAACCAAAGTTGCTTTATAATAAATTTATAAATACTTTTGTTGGCGATTATATATTGACTAAATTAGTAAAACTATTCACTTGTACGGCATGACTAAAAGCTCTTCGATGGTAAAAACAAAAGACAAATAAATTATTATCTTATTGTTCACATAAATTTATACTTTTTAAATTTTACAAAATAAACCTTAAATAGAATTATGAAATACTATTTGCGATAGCTTCAAGACCTGCTTGAAACGTTTTCAGATTTCTTGTACTTCATGATTTTATAAAAAGAAATCTATAAGGTTATTCTTCTCTTATTTGACACTTTTTCATAATTTGCTTATACCATATCTTCTCATTGACTTCAACTCAAGTGCTAAAATTGTACACGTTAGGTGCTAAAATTAGCACAACATCATTTGTTTTTTCCTCACTAGTTCTAATTTCATATTAAATTACAAAAATACAAAACATAAATTCTTTTTACCAATGATAATTGATCGAATAAATAGGTATGATACAATTACAATCCCAGATATTAATTCTACGTTTAGTAATAATTTACCAGATTTGAACAACTCTCTTTCCTGCATTTTTATACAAAAAAAGACCCCACACTTTCATGTGAAGTCTTTCCTAATCACGAAACTTTCTTCCAGCTAAAAAACGCTGAGAAAGATCATCCCGATCTAATAAATTTTGAGTAAAAACCTTTACCCTACTAGCAATTCCTTATAAAATAAGGATTTACTCCATAGTGTAAGGCATAAGAGCGATGTGTCTTGCTCTCTTAATAGCAACAGTAAGCGCTCTCTGGTGCTTTGCGCAGTTGCCAGTGATACGTCTGGGAAGGATTTTTCCTCTCTCAGATACATATCTTTTTAATTTATTTGCATCTTTAAAATCAATAACGCCGTTCTTCTCTCCACAGAATACGCAAACTTTTTTTCTTCTGCGCATGCCGCCTCTTCTGAACTTAGCGCCATCAGCTTTATCATTCTTGTTAAATGCCATTGGTGCTACCTCCTATTCGATTTAGTTGAATGGAAGTCCTTCGTCTTCGACTCCATCCGGGATATTCATAAATCCATCGCCGATTGCACTGGATGGTGCCGGTCTGGAGGTTGGCTGATAACCGCCGCCTTCTCCTGAAGCTCCGCCCTTGCTGTCAGCGAATTCTTGATCTTCTACAACAATATCTGTTGTATAAACCTTAACGCCTTCTTTATTCGTATAACTTCCAGTCTGGATCCTTCCGGAAACCAATACTCTCATACCCTGACGGAAATACTTTTCTGCAAACTCCCCTGCCTTGTCAAATGCAACACAGTTGATAAAATCTGCAGTCTGCTCATTGCCATCCTGGTTTCTCCGGCCTCTGCGGTCAACAGCAAGACTATATCTTGCGATTGCCATAGAACGCTCACCTTGGGAATATCTTACTTCTGGATCACGGGTTAATCTACCCATAAGGATTACTTTGTTCATACGATCACGCTTTCTTTATCTATTATGCCTCTTGTCTTACGCATAAGTATCTGATAACAGGCTCCATAATACGAACGTGCTCTTCTAACTCGTTCGGAGTTGTGGACTCGCCATCAAATTTGATGAAGTAGTAATATCCTTCTTTCATTTTCTGAATTTCGTAAGCTAATCTTTTCTTACCCCATTCATCAATGTTAGTAACAGCTCCGCCGAAACGAGTAATATAACCCGTAACTTTTTCAAGAGCTGCTGCTCTCTCTTCATCCTCGAGCTTTGCGTTAATAACAACGGCTAACTCATATTTGTTCATGCTTTTTACCTCCTTGTGGTCTCTGGCCCCTGATTTCAGTTTCAGGAGCAAGGATTCTCTATGTCACAAAATAACATTATACCGGAAATATTTGATAAAAGCAAGTCCTTTTCTCAATTTCAGGCGCATTTTCCTGCGGTTTTCGTCATTTTATGCCTTTGGAATTCCATCGTTTCCTTTTAAACCTCTGGTGTTTTTTTCCACCAGTTTTCTTGGCACCATAATCTGATGGCCGCAGCCCATGCATTTTAATCGAAAATCCGCACCAACTCTTAATATTTCCCACTCCTGGCTTCCGCAGGGGTGCTGTTTTTTCAGCTTTACAATATCTCCAACTTCGTAAGTCATAAAAATACCTGCCTGCCCCTCACGGGCTGCCCTTATATCCGATTATTTTAAAATTCTATCGATCTCTTCCAGCTCTTCCCTGGAAAATTCCGTATTCTTCAGACAAGCCACGTTGTCCTCTAATTGTTTCACGCTGCTGGCTCCGATGAGAACTGTCGTTACCGCTTCTTCCCGAAGCACCCAGGCAAGGGCCATCTGAGCAAGGGTCTGTCCTCTTTTTACCGCAAGGTCATTTAACTGACGGACAGTTGAAAGATTTTCTTCGGAGAGATAACGGCCGCCTATGGTACTGCCGGTTCTTGCCGCCCTGGACCCTTCCGGAATTCCATTTAAATAGCGGTCTGTCAGTGCTCCCTGTGCCAGTGGGCTATAGCAGATGCAGCCTGCGCCGTTTTCTAACAGCGTCCCAAAGAGACCTTCTTCCGACACACGCTCAAACATGTTGTATCTGGGCTGTGCAATCAGGCAGGGAACTTTCATATCCTTTAACATCAAGATAGCTTCTTTTGCTTCTTTGTCACTGTAATTGGAAATTCCCACATAAAGTGCCTTGCCCTGTCTCACGATATCAGCAAGTGCCCCCATAGTCTCCTCCAGAGGAGTGTTGGGATCTGGGCGGTGATGATAGAATATATCCACATATTCAAGTCCCATACGCTTTAAGCTCTGGTCCAAACTGGCCATTAAATACTTTCTTGAGCCCCAGTTTCCATAAGGTCCCGGCCACATATCAAATCCAGCCTTGGTAGAAATAATCAGTTCATCCCGGTATCTACCCAGATCGCTCTTTAGAATACTTCCGAAATTTTCTTCTGCTTTTCCCACTGCCGGAGCTCCATAGTTATTCGCCAGATCAAAATGGGTGATTCCCATATCAAAAGCACTTAAAAGGATATCTCTCTGGGTGGAAAGAGGTTTTTCCAGTCCGAAATTCTGCCATAGTCCTAGCGAAACCCTGGGAAGCATGACCCCGCTTCTTCCACAGCGCTTATATTCCATATTCTCATATCTTTCTTTTACTGCCTCATACATTGTTTTGTTCTCCCTTCTCTTACTAACATTTATACAGCATCGTGAAGCACTTCTCCAATGCTTCCGCTGATAACCAGATCCGCTTTTTCATCCATTGGTGTGACTGTTTTATTAATCAGAACCATCTGATTTCCTTTGTAATAATCAATCAGGCCTGCTGCCGGGTATACCGTTAAGGATGTCCCTCCCACAATCAGTAAATCCGCATTGGAGATAAATGACACTGCCCGGCTTAAGACACCTTCGTTCAGGCTTTCCTCATAAAGCACTACATCTGGCTTTATCATTCCGCCGCAGCTGCATCTTGGTACCTCATGATCACCCTTGGCAGTAAGCATTTCCTCCAGGTTATAGAACTTCATACACTTTGTACAGTAATTTCTCTTGACGGAGCCATGCAGTTCCAACACATTCTGGTTTCCTGCTGCCTGATGAAGGCCGTCAATGTTCTGGGTAATGACTGCTTTTAATTTCCCCATCTTCTCAAGCTTTGCAAGGGCCTCGTGTGCCTTATTAGGCTTTGCATGGGGGAATAACATCTTATTGCAGTAAAACCGGTAAAACTCTTCCGGGTTCTTTCCATAAAAGCTGTGGCTGATGATGGTTTCCGGAGGATATTTATATTGTTCATGATAAAGTCCATCCACGCCTCTGAAATCCGGGATATCACTTTCTGTTGATACTCCCGCCCCCCCGAAAAAAACGATATTCTGACTTTTCCCGATCCATTCTTTTAACTGATTTGCACCTTCCATATACCTACCCTTTCCTTTTTCAAAAGACTCTATACAAAAATGCAGGGCGGATTCATAAGAATCCGCCCGTAATCACCAGTCGAATTCCGATGCCGGCGAACATATTTAAGTTACTTCGTCAAAAAATACACCCTGTAAAGGCCTGATCCGTTCAACCATTGCCTTTCGTTCGGCTGAGACAGAAGGCTGGCTGTATCCAAACAACCAGGAAGTCATATCACTGATTCCAAGGGATAGATGAGGTTTTAGACCGCCCCCATCACCCATAGGGCTTAACGTTGATCCTTCCCGGTCAAGTTTCCACTTAAACATGCCGTTGTTTTGATGTATAAATTTATCCTCTACCTCAATGAGAAGTTCCATCTCACTGACCGGACTGTCTTCTTTTAAGCATATGACAGAAACAAACTGCTCCAAGTGAATGATTCTACCCATTGCATAAGGCTTTGAAGGGGCGTTTTCCTTTACATATTCCGGCAGGCAGATAAGTTCTCTTAAATTCCCTGCCGTCTCACCGTAATAGGCCCATACACCTGCCAGACGTTCCTTTTCCTCTCTGGTAGACAAAAGAAGTAAATCTCCCCTGTCGCTTCTTACCTCTCGGCATAAATCCCGGTAGTATTCTTCATCTCTTAAGGTATATACTTCATACTTTTTTTCTAACTGCCTGCCTACGAATCTGGCGACCTCTCTGCATTCGTCGGAACGTTCCAAAAATGCACGGCGGCTTAACTGCTGCTGCCCTTTCTCGTTCAGAGATTTTGCAGGCAGATCACTGATATAGGTAAAATCAAAGGGATGATAAATGGCAGGATCCACAGGAACCAGAAAACAGAATCCCATTCGCTCCATATACATATCCATAAAACAGCGGCTTAAAAGCCGGCTCATGAAACCCTGATGACGGAAGTCCGGATGAGTTGCAACTCCGGCAACGTAATCAATCTTCCATAAGCGGTCTTTCATCACCACATCATAAGGATTGCGATGAAGCATCGCAGCCATATTTCCTTCTTTCCATGCAGTCAGGACCTTATTTTTCCGAATCCTGTCTGAAAAGTAATATTCCATAAAGCTCTCGGAGTCTTCTGTAAAGACTTTTTCCCACAGCTTCCTGCTTTCAATTTTCTCTTCCTGCTTCAAATACCGTATCATCGTTAAAAACCCTTCTGAATTACTCCGTATTTTCTTGCAAAATCAATGGGGTAGTAGGACATCTTCGCTTTTCTCAATCCTTCCATTCCCACATCGTCTTCCCGGTTAACAAGCTTCAGTTCTTCCGGAAAACCATGGATTAAGAACTGCTGGTTAATAAACTGGTAAAGTCCCTTAATGCCTGGATCCGCCTTTTCGATATGGATTACTGCCATCTTTTCATAAGGATTGTAAGTGCCGATGGTAAATGCCTTTAACTGACCGTCAATGAACACTCCTGCCATCCTTACGTTAAGAACGGAACAGTTTTTCAAGATATCATGGATTCCCATAACCTCATAATCCAGCTGCCGCACAAATTCAGCGGCCTCGACTTTATTTTCCCACCATTCATCGAGGAAGGAAAGCACGTCATCCCGATCGGAACAGACAAGATGCCTGTATTCATAGCGGCCTTCATATTCCCTTAAAAAGGAGTTTAAATGATTTTTCTTTTTATGAAGCTTTTTCCCTGCCAGTGTTCTTAAGGATTCCGCCTCATAAAGGTAATCCTTTAAATCTTCCTCTTCCTTTACAAGAAACTTTTCCGGGTCCAGCTTTAAATAATTGATGGCTGCTTCGTCCGCCAGAAAAATCTTTAAAGGCTTTTTTAAAACCTGGTTAAAATAATCCACCAGTTCCTGGAAATAATGTGGCAGATCTTCTTCCTTACAGATCGGCATTGCGGAAAAAGGTTCTCCGTCTTTTTCCATTAAAAACAACAGTGCCTTTTCATCACTGACCGCGTATTTTACCTGATAATATTCTCTCCAGATAAAACTGTCTAAATATACGCTGTCGCATGTCTTATTGGGCCGTAAAGCATAGAATGGAGAAATCTTATCTACATCCATTGCCTGAAGCGGCTTAAATTGTAAATTCATAATTGTTCCCTTCTAAATATATACTAACTTTTCTTTATAAAATCAGTACTGCATTTGGGACAATGAATACTCACCTTACCCTTGCCCCGCGGAATCCTGATTTTCTGACTGCAGTTCGGACATTTATAGATATGGTATTGCCGGATCTGCTGGATCTTAAAACGCCACTTTCTAAAAATTTCTGTCACGTGGAATAAGAGACGTTCAAATTTCTGTTTTTCTTCAAAACGCTTTCCAATGTTCTTTGAAAACATGCGGAAATAGCATAATGCCATGAAAATAAATGCCAGGACATCCACCCATGTATTCCGGGCAAAAAGACCTGTCAACACCAAAACAAGAGAAATCCCAATCAAAACCTGACTCAGCTTATCCGCACCATATCTACCGACCATAAACCGCGCAAATCGTTCCCTAAACCGGCTCATTCTGCGTTCCTCGCCTCTTTTCATTTTGACTTAACTATAATAACCTGTGATAGGAAAGTCAATGTTCCCGGGGCATATTTCATAATCTTTTCAGAATTTGCCCCGGGAATTGTCCCGGAACTGTTTTGGTGTTATGCCGTACCTCTGCTTAAATAGGCGGTGAAAATAACTGCTGTTTTCATAGCCGATCTCCACAATGATCTCTTCTACAGGCTTTGTGGTAGAAGACAGATAATTGGCCGCCCGGCTAAGCCTTATAAGCTGCAGACATTCGGTAAACGTCATCTTATAATATCGTTTGAACAGGCGGCTGACATAATAAGGCGGCTGCATGGACATGGTCGAAAACTCTTCCAGGGTAGCACATGAGTAATTAGTTTCCAGATACTTATATGCAGTCAGAACGATCTGTTCCTCATACTGCAGCATATCATGAGATTCCACCTTATCCACATCATGAAGCAGTTCCATTATCAGTATTCCCATTGTTGCCTGATTGATTTCCTGTCTGCCGCCTTTTTCCTCGACATGAGACCAGATCATATTCTCAAGTAGATTCCTGGCTGGCAAAATCTCCCGTAAGTGGAAATGAAGATATTCCGCCACAGACTCATTCCCTTTCGCTGTTGCCGCTATAAAATGCCGCAGCACATTCCCGCTTTCTCCCATAAAAGCAGGGTGGCCGAAAAATTCCGGCATTAAAAAGAAATGTATGGCAATATCATCTTCTCTTGCCGGGTCAATGGCATGACTGGTTCCTTCTCTTAAAAGCAGTAAATCATTGGTTTCCAGCTTAAGTTTTCTGGTTCCGTTAATAACGTGAACCGTAGATCCGCTGTACATATATACGAGTTCCACATAATTGTGGCTGTGATCTGGTATCGCAATGTGACAAGGCTGACAATACATATCCATTAATTTTCCCGGTCTGATTACAATATTCTTATCCACTACTCTATCGCCACATACTTTATCATAATGCTGCAAAATTGAAGTTGCATGCGATGAATTTCTTAAAAGTTTCAGAAGTTCTTTCTTCATTCTCCCCTCCAAACAACAGATTCACATGCCCTTCCCCCAAGTCATTATACCATCCTTACACCGCCATTTGCAAGAAAA
The DNA here is from genome assembly GCA_963519465.1 of uncultured bacterium. Classification (GTDB taxonomy): domain Bacteria; phylum Bacillota; class Clostridia; order Lachnospirales; family Lachnospiraceae; genus Lacrimispora. The sequence continues at coordinate 23,811 of CAUQMY010000011.1, read as the reverse complement.
GACGGTTTTTATACAAATTTAGACATAACAAATTGTCACAATTTGTCATATAATCATGGCAAAACAACACATAGATGTAACCAACATCATTTTCTATGAGGTGAGCATATGAAAAAATACCCTATCCAAATCAACAACATTGATGACATTACCACATTTGTCAGAACAGTTACCAAGTATGATTATGACGTAGATTTATGCAAAGGAAGCGTTATTATTGATGCAAAGTCCATTCTCGGTATCATGACTATTTGTCCTAATCCGGATCTGGAGTTGATTATTTACAGCAACGATCATGAAGATATTCTGGACTCCCTGTCCGACTTCCTGTTAGAAGAAAAGACAGCATAACAGATACATACATACGAAAAGATGTCCGGTTAACCTTACCGGACATCTTTTTTTCTGCTCTTAATTCACTTCAAATTCATTTACCAGTCCCTTTAACTGACTGGCATGATCATAAAGTTCCTCGCTGGCTGCAGCGCCTTCTTCTGCATTGGCAGAGTTTGTCTGAACCACACCAGAGATCTGATCTACTCCTATGGTCACCTGGTGGATTGCCTCGGACTGCTCCACAGATGCATCGGAGATTCTGCCGATCATATCCGTAACCATGCGTGTGCTGTTTACTGCGCTTGTAACGGACTTTGCGGCCTCATCAGCAAGCCTTGAGCCGTTTTCTACGGCCCTTATAGAGCCTTCGATCAAGGCAGTAGTTCCCTTTGCCGCTTCCGCACTTCTGGAAGCCAGACTCCTTACCTCATCTGCTACAACTGCAAAGCCTTTTCCCGCTTCTCCTGCACGGGCTGCTTCCACAGCAGCATTTAGTGCCAGAATATTGGTCTGGAAAGCAATTTCCTCGATTGCCTTAATGATCTTGCTGATTTCACCGGAGCTTTCGTTGATATCTCCCATAGCCAAAACCAGTTCTTCCATATGACGATTGCTGATTTCCAGCTCTCCTGCTGCTGCCTTTGCCTGTTCGCTGGCACCGGCAGAATCTTTTGCATTCTGCTCAATTTTCTGTGAGATCTCATTGATGGTGGACGCCAGTTCTTCCACAGAGGCGGCCTGCTCGGAAGCCCCATCTGCCAATGACTTTGAACTTTCAGAAATATTCTGAGATCCATAAGCCACCTGATCCGCTGTAGAAGTGATCCGTTCCATGGTAGTTGTGAGAGTGCTTCTGATCTTTAGCATGGAGTTCTTAATCTTCTCAAAATCTCCTTTATAATCATACTGCAACTGGAAAACCAGGTTCCTTTCTGCAATCTGGTCCAATACCGCAGCGATTTCATCAATATAGTTTACATAATTCTTCAGCTGTTTCACTGTATTGCCAAGGGATTCCGCTACCATACCGATTTCATCATTGCTGGATACATCGACCTCCACATCAAGTTCACCACCAGCGATCCTCTCTGCAATCACAGACAGCTTTCTTAATGGCTTTGATATGCCTTTCGCTACCAAAAAGATAAGAATGACTAAGACAAGAGTTGCAAATACAAAAATTGCCCCAACAGCAGTAATCACCTGATTGCGTTCCAAGAGCACCTCTGACCGGGGAATGTTTGACAGCACCAGCCAGCCGGTACTTCCTGCCTTCTTAATAGAACCGGAGTACTCAACTTTATCCATGGTGTAGTCAAAGCTTCCGGTTGTCTGTGATGCAAAAGCATCCTTGATATTCTGGGAAATATCAATCTCCGAAATATTTTTCTGAATCATATCCTTATTAGGATGATACACAATTTGTCCGCTGTCCGTTGCAAGAATAACCGATCCAGAAGTTCCGATCTTGTAGGAACTCATTATGGTGCTTAACTGGGATAGCTGAATGTCGATTCCCACTACACCGAGAGGTTTGCCTGTACCACTTTGGAACACGCCGCTGGCTGCTGTTATGACGATCTGGCCTGTGTTGGTATCCACATATGGCTCTGTAAGGATAGGCTGGTCCACTTCTGTGGCACGGTACCAGGGTCTCGTTAATATGTCCCAACCAGCCTCTGTGGTATAGCCATCAGACATGGTTGCCTGGCTTAGATCACTATCCGCAATCCAGGATGCCAGAATATTGTCTTTATCTGTCGCCTGAATCTTATCAAGGGTTGTCTTAATACCCTGGTAGCCTTCACTGTCAGTCAACTTCATGCTGCCAGTGGAATCGGCTAAGAATTGTTCTGCCTGCTGGCTGGCGGCTGCACTTTTCATCTCCGCCAAGTAATAACTCAGGAAAGAATCTACCTGATTCGCCGCCGCTAATGAAGAGGCATCAAGGGTCTGGGATGACTGAGCCCTCATGCTCACCCCTACCCGTTTTGAAATAATAATTCCTGACACGATAAACGTGAGCACTACGGGGACTGAAATTCCCAAAAGCATTTTTGTGAAAATCTGTTTTTTCATTTTCTTCATCGTTGGTATCCTCCCTAATCCCCCCCCTAAGGTATTAATAAATATATCATGAGGATAAAAGGACTGCAAGACAAAGAAATTACTTAATATATGCAAAAATAGTGCATAATATTAGGCATTTTATCTTATATAAGTTTAAATTATAAATTAATCAGATATATTTATGCATTGTCTTGAAATATGAGATAATAGAAACTATCCCCGGCCTTAAGCCGGATAAACCAGATTTTATCTACATCCGGTTATCCGGCCAAGCACAGTTCTTTCCTAATTAACAGCTTTTATCTAAGCTGTATAAAATAAGATTCCATGATTTCTCTCAGCTTTTCTCTCTTTGTTTCATCCAGCCGGGTCATAGGAAGCCTGTAATTTTCCCCACACAACCCCAGCATAGCCATTGCTGCTTTGACCGGTATAGGGTTCACATCCATAAACATGGCATTCATGATCTTTAACAGTTCAAGCTGCATATCCTTACTTTTCCCGATTTCCCCATCAAAAAAATGCTGGCACATCATGTGCATTTCAAATGGCATGATATTGGCCAGAACAGAAATGACACCTTTGCCACCCAATGCCATAATCGGCAAAGTCATATCATCATTTCCGGAGTAAATATCCAGCCTGCCTCCGCAGAGAGCCGCAACCTTGGCTACATGGGAGATGCTGGCGTTCGCCTCCTTGATCGCCTGGATATTCGGTTGTTCGGAAAGTTTCAAATACGTTTCCGGCTCCACATTTACTCCAGTCCGGGTCGGAACATTATAAATGATAATCGGTATTTCCACGCTGTCAGCTACCGCTCGAAAATGCTCAATAAGCCCCTGCTGGGAGGCCTTATTGTAATAGGGAGTCACTAATAAAAGTCCCGATGCTCCCAGCGACTGTGCCTTTCGCGACATGCGAATCGCATGAGCCGTACAATTGCTCCCGGTGCCCATGATGACCGGCACCCGGTGGTTAACATAATGTACCACGAATTCGAACAGTTCCAGCTTTTCTTTTTCCTCAAGCGTGGAAGATTCCCCTGTGGTCCCATTGACTACGATGGCATCGGTGCCGTGCTCCAGCTGGAATTTCAGCAATTTTTCTGTTGCCTTCATATCCAGGTTTCCGTGCTCATCCATTGGTGTAACGATGGCTGCTGCAGAGCCCTTAAAAATCGCATCTTTCATAGACATTCATTCCCAAAATTAGAGGTTCATACTAACAAAAGTATGACAAACATCCCCTATTGGTACCATACACAATTCAAATTTTTCATCATATAAACCATTATAAGGAGTGATGACCGTATGTACAATTTTCTTCTTTTAGGCGGCGATTCAAGACAGCTTTCTTTAAGCCGTATTTTAGCCCAAAATGGCTTTCCGGTAACGTTACATTATGACATGGAAGATTCCTTATTTTCCATTGAGGAAGCCATAAAAAGCAATCAGATCATACTCTGTCCCATCCCATTAACAAGGGACAAATTAAATCTGCATTCCATCAACAAAATGGACGATTTAGGCATTGGAAATATTCTGAACCTTCTGACCTCTGATCACATCCTTTTTGGCGGAAGTATCCCGGATTATGTAAAGGATTACACAAAAGAAAATGGCATCAAATGCTTTGACTATATGGACATAGAAGAAATAACCGTTAAAAATACCATTGCCACTGCAGAAGGCACCATAGCCGAGGCCCTGCGCCTAAGCCCCAGATGCCTTCACAAAAGCCGTTGTCTGGTAACAGGCTTTGGAAGGTGCGCAAGGACCTTAGCATTAAAACTAAAAGGGTTAGACGGAGCCGTTACCGTAGCCGATCGAAAAGATGCTCAGCTTACTTTAGCTTCTTCCATGGGCTTTGATACCATAGCTCTTTCTGATTTATCTCAGGAAATCGGGGAGTATGCGTATATTTTCAATACCATCCCCGCTCCGGTTTTAAAAGAAGATTTAATCCGTCTCATGAATCCGGATGTAACTATTATTGATATCGCCTCTGCTCCCGGTGGTGTTGATTTCGATTTCTGCAAAAAACAAAATATCCGGGCCAAATTGAGCCTGGGACTCCCCGGAATCTATGCTCCGGAAACTTCTGGTGAAATCTTATTCGAAGCAATTGTAAAATGTCTGGCATAAAGGAGTGGCATATGAAACTGAAAGGGTTGAAAGTGGGCCTGGCTGTTACCGGCTCTTTTTGTACGTTCGATAAAATTGAAGAAGTTACAAAAGTCCTGGTAGATCAGGGGGCAGATATTTACCCCATCTTTTCTACCAATGTCCAAACTACCGATTCAAGATTTGGAGACACCGGAGAATACGTGAAACGGATTGCTGCCATGACCGGCAACAAACCCATCTTAAACGTAGAGGAGGCAGAACCAATCGGCCCCAAGGCATATTTGGATATCCTTCTCATCGCCCCCTGCACCGGCAATACTCTGGCAAAACTTGCAAACGGCATTACCGATTCCCCTGTCCTCATGGCCGCCAAAGCCCATTTAAGAAATTCAAAGCCTTTGGTCATCTCTATTTCCACCAACGATGCGATGGGAATCAATTTTAAGAATGTAGGGGAATTATTTAATGTGAAAAATATTTATTTTGTTCCTTTCGGGCAAGATGATCCGATAAAAAAACCTACTTCTCTCATTGCACATACGGATCATATTTGTGATACCTTAGAATACGCCCTGGAAGGGAAGCAGATTCAGCCGGTAATTTATTAATAATGGAATTTGTTAATAGGGGATTTTTTTGTTAATGGCTTTTGTTGTTAACGGATTTTTTGTTAATGGCTTTTATTGATCGCATAATTATATCTTTTACAATTATAAAGAACCTCAGAATCAGCAAATACTGTTTCTGAGGTTCTCCGTATGCTTCTATATGTTTCTATATATTTCTTTCATGATTTAATTTGCGTCTTCCTTGGGTTCATAATAAATTCTATTCATGTAATTATTTCTATCTTTTAGATCTTTCTGGTTATAACTCATTAAGAAGTGGGTTCTTGATTTATCATAAATTTCAAAACCAAAGCTCTCAAACATATCTTTTAGCGGACTGGAGCGAAATACAGTGATAAACACCGGCTTACCAGTCTCTGTTGAATAAGAAGTAATATGACCTATAAAGGAAGCCTCCAGCCCCTTTTTACGGGCCTGAGGCAAAATATATATGGAAACCTCCCCTACTTGATTCTCTTGCTCTGCGTAGGAGAAAAAACCTACTGGCCTGTCACCTTGCAATATTTTATAAAAACATATAACATGCACCATTCGGTTAAAGCTGTCCGTGTTGATAATCGTCTGAATCTCATCATTCCAGCCACCATAATATTGATCCACATATTTTTTACAGCAGGCTTTGTTTATATCTATGTATATTCCCAAATCATTTGTACTGGCCTCTTGTAATGAAAAACCCTGATTTATTAAATCATCTGGTAATATCATATGCCCTCCTAACTGCCTTTTTTCTAGTTATTAATTTTAATTGCAGGAAAATGCTGACTGATGGCAATCGGCTACCTCATACCAAGTCTTTGTACTTTTATTATATTCTTATGATTTCCAGATAAAACCTGATACAATAAAAATTGTCTGACTCATGGCCATGAATTGGCGGATTGGTGGATTCCTGATTTGCTGAGTGTGTGAAATCATGTGAGTATAAAGCTTCATCTATAATTCCGTCATCTGCCTTAGGCGCTGGTATTGGGTCTCAAATGTAACAATTGATAAGTGGATTAAGGAAATTTCTCCAACCAAGGTATTTAATAAAGGGAAAGTCACTTCTAAGGAATATGAAATAAGAAAAGACGTATTGCTGAGTTTGAGATCGAACTTGAAAGATTAAAAAGCTTCTGCCATATTTGCAAGAAAATGATAGAAAAAATCGTTACGTTCAGCCTTTGGTTCAAATTATTGTATTCTATAAAATTATTTACAAAGCCATTCATTTTCCAAAAAGTACTTATTATAAGATCCTACTTGGTGTTTCATTAAGTAGAATACCAGCTACTAGCAGGCTTAATATTTTATCGTTTTCTATTATTTTTTATAGTTTTTCGACAAAATAACAACTATATTTCTTATCTGTATTGACATTTTCGTGCAATAAAAATATAATACATTATATTGACAAATAGTTATCAATATAAAAACTAAGGAGGATTTTACATGGCTAACATAATTGGAAGCCCCGAACGTTATGTTCAAGGCAGAGGAGTATTAGGTGAATTATGTAAACATTTACAAAATATCGGAAAAACTCCCTTTATTCTAGTTAGTGAATCAGGTAAGGGACGAGTCGAAGAACCTATCTCAAAAAGTGCTAAAGAATATGATACAAAATTATTTTTTGAAATCTTTCGTGGTGAGTGCTCTCGGAATGAAATTGACCGCTTAGAAAAAATATATAAGGAATCTGGTTGTGATGTAGTAGTTGGAATTGGCGGAGGAAAGATCCATGATACAGCCAAAGCTCTTGCTTTCTACGCAGAAGCCCCTGTAGTAATCGTTCCTACCATTGCCGGAACAGATGCTCCATGCAGTGCTTTATCCGTTATATATACAGATGATGGCGCATTTGAAGAGTATCTTTTCCTTCCTAAGAATCCAAATATGGTTTTGGTCGATACGGAAATAATAAGTTCTGCTCCGGCACGTTTACTTGTATCCGGTATGGGAGATGCGTTAGCAACCTATTTTGAAGCCCGCGCATGTATGCAGTCAAACAGTCCCAACTTTATTGGTGGCTACTATACCATTACTTCTATGGCAATTGCAAAACTATGCTATGATACGTTACTTTCTAACGGCATTAAGGCACTTGTTTCTGCACAAGCGAAAGTATGTACAAAAGCACTGGAAAACATTGTTGAAGCAAATACATATCTTTCCGGTATTGGTTTTGAAAGCTGCGGTATCGCAGCAGCTCATGCGATTCATAACGGATTTACAGCTATGCACGAAACACATCAGTGTTACCATGGGGAGAAAGTTGCTTTTGGCACTTTAACTCAATTAGTTCTTGAAAATTCTTCTCCGGAAGAATTTGAAGAAGTGATGAACTTTTGCCTAGATGTTGGACTGCCTACAACTCTGGAAGATCTTGGCATTCATGAGATTAAAATAGAAGAATTAATGAAAGTCGCTGAATTAGCATGCAGTCCTAATGATACAATGGGAAACATGCCATTTACATTAACTCCTGAGATAGTTTGTGATGCAATTATTGCTACAGATAAACTGGGGCATTATTACAAAGAAAAGAGAATTTAATTAGACTACGTTAAGTACGTGTAGATCAAAAACTAACATAATATATAAATTATTGTTTATGGGCAAGGCCATCTTCTATGGTTCTTGCCCATGTTTATATTATAGATCTGTTTTGGGAGTTGTAAAGTAAAGCTACATTAGGCAGCCTTAATAGATTTACGTTCCTACTCTCCATCAAATCTGTCATGTAAAAGAACGGGTTGGAAAAAACTTCGCTCCCAGCAGGAAACAGCATCAAAAATGAGGGCAATCTTAGATTAATTAGCCTCACTAACAATGCCTATACATACAATCAAAAACATCAATAACATGAAGTAAAAACCTCAGAAGCCTTTATTTTATCCGGTATCTGAAACTTTCATAAGAGAAGCAACCACCAGATTTAAACCAGAGATCGCTCAAAGATCGTAGGAAAAAGGAGGGTTTAGCATGTCGGTATGGGTTTGTGCAAGCAGGGGGCAAGCATAACTTTAACACAAACATTGACGATACTTAGCTACATACAATTACTAATGGCATTAAGGGGCTACCCAACGTTACCATTTTTATAAATATACCATTAGAAGACTATCCGCTTATTCGCACAAAAGCGAGGGATAGTTCTTATAAACCTTACTATTACTCGATAGGGATAATCAATTTCTCAGGCTCCGGTTCATCCAGCACATCAATAGGCATGATTCCTGCAAAATCAGCAGAAATACCTAATAACGTAGAAATCTGGCCACCAAGCTGCCTGTTGTACCATTTGCCATTGTATTCTACTGCATCAGAACAGAAGCAATACCTATTTCCCTTAAGCTCAAAGACAATAACACTGCTTTCTACTTTATCAGCACCGTAAACCTTTGCCTGCTGGACCTTTTTAGCAAGATTGCCATCTGAACCATATTCCTGGGAAATCCTATCCGGCGATATATACCCCAGAATTCTCATAGAACTTAAATCCAATTGATTCGGTAGCTCTGTTAGAGTTAAAGAAATATTTTCCTCATCCTCTCCTGTTACCATGGAGTTGTCGATACCCTCTCCATTTATAGCATAAAGGGCAGCATTTTGTTTTAAAATATCCTCTATAATGTATTTTTTCCTGCTTTGGGTATTTAAGTCTCTTGAAAATTCATTAACAACAGGTAGTTTGATTTCCTGCTGCATAAAAACGTACGCCTGTACACTTTCCAAATATGCCTGCAAATCATAATGATCCACATAGCTCTCTACCGAAAACGTTCTTAGCATCTGATTTAATTTATTGGCCTTTAGGCCCTCCAAGTAGGCTTCTGCAGCCTTTAGAGGAGAATCATACCCTTCTGATTCAACGATAAATGCTATAGGTTCTTTTTCATCAGATACTTCTTTTCCGGACTCAAGCAAGTTCTTAGAAGAATCGGCTATATACCGCTTAAACACCTGCTCGTCTTCTTCATCAAGCTGCATAGTTCCGGCCATATTTCTATCTAATCCTGTCATATTGGCCAAAATCCCACCTAATTGCAGATTTAACCATCGGCCCTCGCTTTCCAAAACTTCAAAAATAAGAATATACTTATTCTTTCCCAGTTCAATGGCGGCCACACAGCTTTCTATTTTTTCACCACCATATTTTTCCGCATGCTTGGCCATATTCTTCTGATGTTTATCCGATCCATATATATCTGAGAGTGATTCCGGTGGAATAAATCCCAGTAGTTTCATAGATCCAAAATCCACTTCCGTCATCTGTCCCGTCAACTGCATAAGAAATTGCTTTACATCCTCATCTTTTTTTAATGATATGTAATCATCGGGTTTTAGTTCCATACGGCAGAGAACTGCATATTGGTGCAGAATATCATCTACTTTGCATTCTCCCGCAAAGGTTTCTGCCATGCGGTTATAATCATTGGCCTTAAGTCCCTCCAGGTAAGCTTTAACTGCACTTTCCGGCGATTCAAACCCTTCCGCCCCTGCTGCCTGAACTGCCTTCGTAGGTTCTTCCGTCTTAGGTACTTCTGATTGCACTTCAGATATCCCCTGATGTTCTGTCTTCGCTTCTGACGGTTTCTGTGAGGAGCAGGCAGAAATGCATAGCCACATCAAAAAAGCTGCCATAATTACTAAAATACGTTTACATTTTTGTGTTATCTTCATTTATTCCTCCATCTGTAGCAGTTCAAAACTCATCCAAAAAGTATTTTATATTGTCCTTTCCCTCACGCCATTGCCGTTCACCTCCTGGCTATCAGCTCTTCTCCATATACTGGAACCAAACCAATGAAGGTAATCTCTATCTCCTTAAAGTCGCGTTCCTTAGTCACCAGTATTACCTCATGAATCTTTTCCAGCACTTTTCTTGTTGAGGTCTCATTAATCCCTGAACTAGTGAATCAAAAAATAAGCAGTTCATAAATTTCTTTAATCTATTTGTCCAACTCAAAGCATCTATTTTAATAGTTTCTGATATCGACTACCTGGTATTACTTCGGTATCATATGTTTTCAAAAAGGGAAAGCATTATGACCGAGTAGGAATTATTGGATATGTTCATTCAGGAACGCATCAGCGTGCTAATTAATAGATTCCATAAAAATCAGTCTGATAAATCTAAACACGAAGAGGCACGGATTCTACTGGCAAAAGTTTTTATTGAAAATTTGCCAGAAAAGGAGAAAGAACTGGTTAAAATTACATTGACTCCCCTATAAACCAACTTATATTAGAAGAAGCCTTCCTATAACAACATGGATTCATAGATGGAACAAAGATTCTAAAATATATTGCCATATTATAGCCTTGTAAAAAAGAGCTTAGAACACAACCTGAATCAGTCATATTCTAAGCTTCTTCAAGGTATTTTTTTGGTTATTTTTTAGTATTAAAAATATATTATTATCGTTCTGAAATATACTTACTAGGGACCATATCTGCCAGCCATACTTTCTCATTACCATAGTAAAACCTTGTATCGTCATTCCAAGCACTTAAAGAATCAATTACTAATATTTGTGGATTATCATCATGTCTTTTTCCTACGTTTTCTGCGGTTTCAATATCCTGTGATAAGTGAACGTACTGCCTGCTCTGTGGTAGCAACCCTTTTTCTGCAATTGAATCCATAAATCTTCTTGCAGTTCCATGGTATAAAATATTCGGCGGCATTTTTTCTTCTTTCATAATCTTTATTGGTATAGAATGTCCATAAAGTGCTCGGATTTTCCCATTACAAATTTCATGCCGCTTCTTTTATGATTTTTCAATTATTTCAATTAAATCATCTTCAACAACATATTCCCATGGCGCATATCGCAAAGCATATGAAATTTCTTTACTTAGTTCTGTATAATCCATTTTATCTCACTTCTTTCATATCATAATTCTTAAATCTTTTTCCACTCCATTTCCCATCAATTTCAAGAAGAAGAAAGGGAGCATCATCTTTTTTATGCCATCCAACATCCATATTTTGGCCAATTGATGATTTTTTAATTATTTCTACCATTTCTCCTATCTTAAATTGGGCTTCATTTATTATTTTATAAAGCTTAGGATTCAATCGAAATCTCTTTTTTTCATACTTTAACTTAATCAACCCAGCACTCATTAATACACATAGAAAAACCTTTTCATTTGGTTTTAAGGAAAAATTCCTTTCTATTCTCAGTAACGACTAAATTTTTAGGTTTCTTGTATAGACTTATGACCACTGTTGGAGTATTGTATGTTGTGAAAAAAGATTTTGCGGTGTTTTCTACATCAAATCCGATTCAAAATATCTTTTCGATTTTTTCTTGTTTCCAATCGACACCAAATAATAATTCTCACTATTACTAGAATGCCACATAATATCTGTTATTGAAACTTCCTCATTTTTATCTTTAGTTTTAACTACCTGACCAAAAGTAAACTTAGGTGCGGGGACTGGTTTAAATAATTTATCTTTTACTCTATAACAGTTATTATTATATCTTAATGTCAAATAATCTGATTCATTAATACATTCAAAAACTTTACAGTTATTAGCCTCTTTTTTAAAGGATTCAAAATCATCTGGGCATATTAACTCTATTCCACGCTCCACAAAGCAAGGGTAGGTTCCCCATTTATTATTCATTTACATTCTCCTTAATCGCCATATGTTGTATATCCTTTGAAATTTTTATGAAAAACATTAGTAGGTAATTGTTCAAAAGCATTTTGAACACTGGGTAAGCAACTATTATCTGGCTTAAAATGTCCACTTGCATTATCTATACTATATATTTTCCCGCCTCTTATTTCAACAATCCCTGCGCCTTGTACTGTTGGATTACTTCCGCCTACCAATGTTGGATGCGGCATGTGTTGGCCTGCTTTTGTTCCAATAATAATGTTTACATCAGTATCAACTACATACATATACTGGCCATTCATTTTACTGTTTTCTATATAGTTTGAACCTGGCTTAACCAAATCTGATATGTTCTGAGCTCTTGGATTTTTAATGTATACGCCATCCTCTAGTACTCCCATTCCATATCTTTAGCCTGCATAGTTCGATCTACGTTATAGGTCTTCTGCCCCGAACCCTCAGGTGGAGTACTGAGATATCTGACGAACGGTGAAAATTTTTATTCAATTAAAAAAATTATAGCACTTCTTTGTGCTGTTTTTAAATAGAAAAATTACTGTCCTTTTTCTGACAGTGGTTCCCTGTATTCCGTCTTATTTTTTATCATTCCGTACACTATGTTCACCAATCGGCTCATGATACAGACTAATGCCTGAGACTTTGTCTTTCCTTCACCAATTTTTCGTATATAATAGTCATAAAATACCGGATGATTGGGTGCTCCGTTCTTGGGTCTGGATACCATGGTTACCGCCAGAAAATAAAATAGTCCATGCAACTGGCGGTTTCCCTGTCTGGAGCTTTGCTCCTTCCCTTTTCCGGCAGAACTGAACTTTACAGGATCCGCTCCTGCAAATCTTGCCAGCTTATCTGCACTGGGAAATCTTCGGATATCTCCGATTTCTGCAATCAACTTAATGGCTATAGAAGTTCCGATTCCAGGCATACTGGTCAGTTTATAATCAAAACTAAACAGGATTTTCTCAATTTCTTTATCAAGCCCTTCCAATTCTTCTTTCTGATGTTCCAAGTCCCGTACCAGACATTTTGTGATAAAATCTCAGGATTCCTGATATTCTCGAAAGGTATTCGCATCATTTTGAACACAGTCCAGAATCAGCTCCGTTTTGTCTTTCTTGGCAATCCGAGATATTTCCTTAAATTCGATTGTCAGTTCTTCTGCCGTCTTTTCCTGCAAATGGACAGGGGACGGTAGGTTTTCCAGAAATACATGGCACATTTCCCGTCTATTTCACTGAAGAACTTACTGTAGCTGGGATATGCCATGGATATCTGCTCATGTAGTCCGTTTTTAAAACGGATACCATCTTTCACCAGTAAATCTCTCCGATTTACTAATTGAGCCAGTGTCCATTCGTTATCTTTTGGCTTTGCATCCGGCAACGTATGTAACTGGTTTATGAGTACAGTTGCCACACAATATGCATCATGCTCATCATTTTTACGGAGCATAGGTACACCTTTTCTCTGATCATAGGCCAGAGCTGGATTAATGTCTTTTACAATGTAACCTTTTTCAATCAGCCAGGCAGCTAAACTTCTGCCGTAGCCGTATGCATTCTCCAATCCGTAAATGTGTTCAAGCCCAAGATGATTAGATTTTCTGTTTACCTTTTCTGCCAGCTTTCTAAATTCACTGGGCTTGTTTGCTATGACAACTACCTCTAACTTTTCATTCCAGCAGTTCACCATCACTGCGGTATGACTTTCCTTATGCAGGTCAATCCCCACATAAAGCAGATTTTCTCTTCTCTGCAATTCTCTCCCTCCAGATCTTGTTTCCAATCAATCAGTTTCCGCACCGGCAACCTCAGATGACAGCGTTAACTCTTATTGAGTCCGCAAGGGGGCGACAGCCTATCTACAGCAAACCAATGGGTGGATGACAAGTTATTTCTTTTATTGGTTGTTGATGTTAACTCTGTATGGAATGGATTACAAGTTATTTCTGGATTTATTTTAAAGAAGAACGAACGGCAGAAAAAACAATAGAAAAGGGAGCTACAAAAGAAGTACTTCTACCCCCTGTCCCCCCCGGCAGCCCCAGTTTACCATAGAATCAATTTCCTGTAAATCCTATGGTTCACCATGAACCATAGGGCAAATGAACTGGCTAAGTTTCTAGTGGAAGAGAATCTATATACCACTTTCAGTTTGCCCTGTGTCGCATATATGCCAGTTTTTATCTTCTGCAAGTCGCACATTTGCAACCATTTATAAAATCCTGAACAGGACGATTTTCACTCTATTTTGCTACAAAAGCAGAGATGAACCATGGGGTCTAAAATGATGCAGGTTAAAGGCAGGTGCACCTTACGGCGCTCCCGCCGATTCACAGCAGCCGGCAATGCCGGCTGCATAAGGATTTCGATCAAAGCCATTCTTTTTTATTAGGTGGCTGTCAATAAGGCAAAAGTCACCCATAGGTGGCTTGTAGATACACCTCATAAAATATCACCAATTTTATTCTCGCCAATATAAAACGCTTGTGAAGTACTCTTGTTATTTCCCTAATACCTAATTGTTATATTTTCGAAAACCTTTTCTTTATTAACTCTATTTTTATTTTTTACATTAATTGTAAAAATGCTAGGATTATAATAATTATATTTCTTATATTTTTTTGCCTCATCCTCTGTAACTAATACTTCCACACCGTAAGAGTCAATGAAACATGAAATGAAATCTGCAAACATCTGTAAAATTTCTAAATGATTCATTTCCCTTAATTTTCCCTCATAAACAACATTGTTATAAACATCGCTTGATGTATATGTTCCTTTTGAGTTTTCATCAATAAACATAAATTCTTTATCAAATACAAAAATTGATGTATGTACTCCATAAAAATTGATAAACAGGTTCTCATCATCGCCATCAAAAACTATCGTTTCAACTTTTATATCAGAATTTATATCAATTTCTTCGCCTTCTTCGGATAAAACCCTTATATCAGTTGTTGCACTTTTTTCCACTCTTGTTATTAAGTACTGTTTCAATTCTTCATTTTTAAAATTCATACAATAACCTTCATATTTAGTATCCATCAAATATAGTTCCTTTCTGAAATTGATTTATAGGATATTTTGTTTGACATCTTGGACATACTGGGATAACTTCACTTGTACGAGGTCTTACAGCTGGTGTCATCATTATATTAGCGTTTTCATTTCCTCCTAATCCCCTAAATACTATATCTTCTGCACATGTTGCATTTCCTGCATAAGTGCCGCTATTTTTAACACCAACATATACATCCCCAGTTCTTAAATCTACACCTCCTACTACTGTGGCAACTTTACTCTGCTTTGTTTTGCTCAAAGCCTGGATTCTTGACACCTCAGCATCTCTTGCTGCAGTAGCCTTAGCAATATTTTCGTCTAACTTCTGATAATATTCATCTGGCAAAAATGTTTCTTTTTCTACAGGATATTTTGTCTTCCCCGCCCCCTTAGTACCAACTCCTTGATTTTCCATCATCTCAGCCGCAGGCTGCTTGCTTTTGATCTGGTTTTTTGGAGCACTACCAGTCGCACCATAATACATCAGCATTCCATATGTAAAATTTGTTACTCCCTCTGCTACTGCACTCGATAATAGTTTATTCTCTTCCTGCCATCTATAAAATGGCTTTGTCTCTATCTTCTCCGCTGTTTCTTTACAATCCTTCCTTAACATCTTTATCATTTCTGCATTTATTACATTTGCTTTCCAACCAGTGGCTGCATCCATTCCATTTTTGCATCCAGCTGTTTCCATTCCATTTACAAAATTCTCCAGCGCTCTTGTGTCGCAGTACGGCATCAGACGCCCTAATGCTCCCTTTATATACTCTCCCTCCAGGTTATCCTTACCATACAGGGTAAAAGCTTCTATCTCTCCTCCATTCTGTTTCATTCGATCCTCTATGAACTGAATCGCCGTTTCATACATCCCGTTATTCAGATACAGACTTCCATATGGATTATCCAATATCTCACGTAGTCCAGGGTATTTCTGATCCATTTCACGAATGAATAGGAGTTGTTTTGCAAAGATACCATCCTGCCCAGAACTGATGATTTTAAATTCTGCTCCGCACTCTTTACATGAAAGAAGGGATTTGGTTGTTATAATTTCTTTCCCATTTACCTTTTCACCTTGTGGTTTCGGATTCTCCCATGTTTCATCCAAATCCATTAAGCCTTCACAGAGCCCTCCTGCATAGCAATCCCCAAATGTCTGAATATTATATAATGCTTTACAATCCTCTACACAGGCTTTTGGCAGGTTATTGACTTCAATGTCCCCGGATTCTACATATAAATAGCTGTCATGAGAACCATACGGGCAACGCAGCTTTGCCCCCAATACCAGCGGCTCCGGCGGCTCTTCCACTTTCTCCCCAAACAGCCAGGAAAACCATCCCATACACTCCCTCCTCTCATTCTACCATAAACTCCTCTATCCTCATACCAATTACTTCCCTTCGGTAAACACTCTCTACAAATTTCAGATCTGCCACAATGTATCGCCCCTTTATTCCTCCAATACGGAATAATGAATACATTTGTATCTTTTCCTCCCTCAGGATCCCAGTTATAATCTCGCTTTTATCCCTACTCAACTCACCTTTTTTATCTAGGCATTCAATCTCCGGAAGATCCGGGATCTGATAGAAGGCTGTGCGCCTGTTTGCCTTGTCAAATAAGGTTGCATATTTAAAACGAATTTCCGGACTGTACAGGCGGATAAGAGTAGCAAACTCTTTAGAAACCATGAAACAGGGGTGGCTGATTAGATCCATGAATGGAGTTTCCACGTTCAAATTCACATTGAAATGGTTCTGCTGGGAGAGTTCTCTGTACACCTGGCTGTCCGGTCTGCCTGGCCTCACCTGAGTATACCAGTCCAGGAAACGGGGTTGTGGATTCTGTTCATCTGCATATATCCTGAAATACCTCATCTGCCTCCTCCTCTCCTAGGTTAAAGAGCACATCAGCCTGGCCCATGTATTCTCCAAACAGGATCTGTACATGCTCCTCTAACCTGGCCTGTTCCGGAAGAAAACCTTCCTCCGATAGCACCTCCTCAAACATTGCCTGTATGAATGCTTTTGTCAGCCGATGGTAATATGGCGCATAGGCATAGCGAATATAATCCGCTTCGTACTCACGAATTCTGGGAATATACCTTCCTAACTCCTCCTTGATGGCTTCCACATCCTTCTCAAACAAATGATATATGCTTCCAGCATCCCAATAAGATGCTGACTGAACGGTATCACTATAAAATCCATGGTCCATTAAGTCTATCCGGATAAGATACCGTTTTAAAAATACGCTGCTATACAGATGAGAAAAAAGGATATAGCCCACTTTCCCCTTTTCCTTCCTGTTCTGAAAGATTGTAGCCTGACCCACTGCCTCTCTGAATGCTTGCAAAAATGCATATACCGTTTCCCCACTGTGTTCTTCACAGAACAGGAGTATATGCTCGCTACTTTTTGCGAACTGTTCTGGCAGTAACTGGCCCATTACTTTCAAAATCTCATTTTTGCGATTTTTCATTGTATCCTAAACTTTCCACCGGTGAAGGTAATATCCTTATCCATAGAGAGTCCAGCACCGCCCTGTCTGATATCCACCCGTTCCGTTCCGGCTATAACAAGGGAAGCGTCCTCACTGGAAAGAGTCATATTTCCTCCTGAAGTGATGGATATGTTCTTATTGCTTATAATCTGTACTCCCTCTCCATCCTTTATCCTGATGGACATCCCCTGATTATTCGTCAGTTCCAGACTGTCCGGTGTAAACAGCAGTTCCTTACCATACTTTGTCTTAAAGGATTTATGATCCGGATTCTTCCTGCCACTTCCGGTTTCCATATGCACGGAACTGATAACATATCCTTGTTCCTCTAACTGACTTGGTATCTGCAGGCGTACTTGGTCTCCAGGTTCTGGCATGCAGTACCATCCCGCTCCATCAGGTGAAGAATATCCAGTGGAATAAGGAAACCATCTGGTTATCTCCTGACTTGCATTTTCATCTCCTACCAGTTCTATTCTTACCATGTCGCGCATAACTTCCCTCACCGCAGCCCGAAAGGAACAGCCTGATTGGCCTTCATTGGGCATCTGAATCACCTGAATTCCATTCAGCGGCCGAAGAATATAGGTGTGTTTCATCTCCCCATACCTGTATTCACTGTGAATCCGACAAACATATCCTCCTTCGTTACCAAACATGAGTCTGTCCCACAGATCATAGATATCTCTTGACTGGATATGGTATTCTAAACAATCCTGTTCCATGAGCGTCCCCAGGCCATTTGACCTCTGTATCATGAAACTGTCCACATGTTTGCAAACACTAAAGTTTACAGAATCGGGAATATAATAGGTAGGATTGTTTGCATTCCCCACAAAGTAAAAGGCTCCCTCTTGAGAAATTGCGGGTGTAACGGTCAATCCGAAGCGACTGGCAATCCGCCTGATAAACTGCCAGTCAGTTTCTTTATACTGCAATAAGAAATCTATTGGCGTTGTCTCCAGTTCCCCATTTTCCTTTACCCCGGTCTCATCATAGGTCTGGTTTATGGTATTCAGCACATCCAAATAGGTCATGCCGTTATTTTGAAACGTGCGGAAATGGATCGCAGCATCCATAAGACAGGTCCCACTTTTAAGAGTCAGAGTAAGCCGGGTTGCATGAGGCTGCGGTTCCAAAGAAAAACCAGCAATAATTCCTGTCATCAGTTTTCTTGACTCCCTGCCGTCAACCTCTGCTGTGATTGTCACCCATATATGTTCCAGTACTTTCCATCTGTATGCTTCCACATCCTCATCACAAATATAGCCGCTGATGGATGCTATTGCATGTTCCCCGACTTCTTGGTCTATCACCAGGCTTTCCAGCGTCAGGAAATCAAAATGCGAAATATGTATTCTTTCTGCTATCATCTGTCTATTGCCCCTTTCCTCCGATTTCCATGTACTCCAGTGACCTTAGTACCGGCTCTTTCCATTCATCATAAAAGCACATTCTACAGTTAAATGTTCCTGCCAGCAAATATGCATCTGAACCAACCAGGAACTGCAAGTTATATGTCTCATCATCTAACGTAAAATTTTTGTATTCAAACCACATGCCTTCCGCCCCCTTCAGGCAGACGCTTCCTTTGTCATAAAATACGGTCTCGGACGCATGGAGACGGACCGTATCCTGCATCTGACAAATAAGTTTGTCCAAGGTTCCGCACTCTCGTATATCCTCCCGCCTTAACAAGTGGAAGCCAAAATTCTCATCATAACTCTCACTAGTAAGCAGTATCGGTGGGCGATAGCTGCTGATGTATCTGACCTTTGCAATTTTCTCCGGCATTTCTATGAAATTCTTCGGAATTAACGCGTTTACCGTTCCTTCAAATAATGGAAAAAGGGAAAAATGAACTTTTTCCCCACGTATGGGAAATCCATCTGCCATCAGGTCATATGAGCTTGTCCTATTTTGGTAAAAGTGTTGTAAGCGGATAATCTCTTCATCCACAAAGGTGCCTTTTTTCATACACTCTCTCCCTATTGGTATTCTATTTTATCCGGCGAGGCAGCCCCTGATTGATCCTCGCATAGGCAGGCCTCTTTTCCGGAATCTCCAGTGACTCCATAATCTGTATTAATTGTTCCTTTCCTGCCTCGTCCTCCATAAAACAGCCCATGGTACCAAGCATCATACAGTCATCTACCGGAAATATATACATAAAGTTCTGCAGATCCCCTTCCCTGCCGGCCGTCCGGAAGGAAAACCATCCGCAGGTTCCCTCCTCTCTCTTTACTAACTGAGATTCGCTTAACAGACAGGAAGGATAAAGGCTGACAATAGCCTTCGTGATAGATTGAATTACGTATTCCACTTGTATCCCAGCCAATTTCTGCTCTTTCAGCAAGGAAAATGTACAGAACCTTCGCGTAGCCGCATCCTCCAAAATAATCTGGGGCCTGTTCTCATAAGGGTACATCAATTTCGCTCTGCCGCTATCCATTACTTGGAATGAATCCGGCAGCCCCACCGCCAGCTGGCACTCAAATAAGAGGGATTTTTCTTCATGGGTTTCCATCTATGCCCTCCGCTTCCTGCTTTAACCTGTTGAGCTGTCCCTTTATTTCCTCCCTACACCTATTAAATGAAAATGTAACAGGCTTGCAGATCATTTCACGCTGTCCTGACACTAGTTGCTCCATCTGCTTTGGAACTCTGCTTTTAACCTGTCCAATAGGCAATTGGTTCACCTTATCTATCATCGGACTTTTACCCACGGCTCCATTTGCAACGGAATATGACATGTTCATTCTCCTTTCATTTTTCCTGCTATAGGACGGAATCCCAAAGCAATCTGAGAAAGCTTGTCCTGTTCTATACTCTGTGGTATGGATGAGATAATATTAACAATCGACGCCCCAAACTCATAGGTGCTACCTTTATCTTCCTCTGACAGTTCTTTTAACTTAAACTGCAGTTTTTCTTTTTCCTTCTTTCTTCTCTCCTCTTCCAGCTTATCTGTCCTTACCTGATTTCCCTTGCTGGAACCGGCTCCTCTGTTCGGAATCTCCGCCTTTAATTCAGTCAGGCTGGTAAATACGCTATATTCCCCCATAGAATCCAAGTTATGGCAGATATTCACTACTGCTGGACTTCCCAGTTGTCTTTTCACAGCTGTAATCTCAGTGGGCGCTTTAAGTTCAATCCTGGCTCCATGCAGAGTCACCTTTCCTTTTGCCTGAATCAACATCTCCCCACTACTGTGGATAATGTTGCCAACGGCATCCTGTACGGATATGCCTGACTGACCATCACCAGCGGATAATTCAATATCAGACGGCTTGAATGCCATTTTTTTCTTCGCACCTGTGATAAACCAGCGGTTGCCCGGATTCTGTGTTTCCTCACACACCTGCCCGTTCTGCCGCACAGAGTCGATCCCGATTGCCTCCTGTTCATCCTCTTCCGGAATCAGAAGGCGGACTCTGCTTCCTGTTTCCGGCATGCAATACACCATGTTCCCATGTTCCGGAAACCAGGGGTAAAGGTAAGCCTTTGCTGATTCCTGCACTTTGTCAATATCCAGGTGGATTTTGATTGCTTCTTCTTTTCGTTCCAGTACCATACCTGTCAGTGAAATACCCTTCATATGAGGATTATAGATAGTTGGAAACATGTTGTGGTTTTTCCCAGCCAGTCTGCAGGTGCAGCGCAGAATTCCCTTTTCCAGATACAGTCTTACATGACACGGCCACAGAATCTCATCCCTATAGCTGACACATTCCCCCGTATGAAGGATCTGGACCGTATTAACTTCATAATAGGTAGCTTCTCTGGTTCTCCAATTTGCTGACTTTATACATTCCGCATCCATACACCATTTTTCACTTGATACACTTAATCCCATAGGTTCCATATCATCCTGAAATCCCAGATATATCCCCCTGCCTTCATAATTAGCCGCTGCAATAACTGGCAAATGCAGGTGGGTTGACAGCCTCAACAAAAATTCCCAGTCTGTTTCTTCATACTGGATAAAAGGTTTCATGAGAGCTTTATCTTCCCCAGAACATAGCAAATTAAAAGAATTTTCCAGGCTAATCTTTTGTATCAGTTCTAAAACCGATTCATTACAGTTTTGGAAGGACCTACTTTTCCTTTCCAAATCCATTAGCCAGGATAAGGAGTAAGCTGTAAGATACAGGAGATCGTAGGATGATTCCCTTTCTACGCGGATCTTACTGATGACTCCAGAAAAAAGCAGTATCTCCTTCTGATCCTTTACGTAATAGATCATGAGAGGCTGGCTGTTAAGTTCCTCACAGGATAATTCCAGGCTCCCCTGCGCTATCTCTGCCGTGACCTTAGCCATGGTATGGGTACCTATGCTTTCTTTGATAGAAAGATACATTATTCGGTTTATGCCGACGTTGCATTTGATTTTTAATTCATCATATGTAATACACTCTTCCATCCTTAACTCCTCATTTTCCTGTATTCCATAAGAACCAGTAATAGCGAATTTTCTTTCACAGCACAGTTTTATCTGGCTCTCTTCCGACTGGCTTCTCCCATAACCTTTACCGCTTACTTACAAGATGATTTCTCCTCATACGAAGATGTAACTCCACATTAAGATGATTTTCTTTCTGCGCACTAGTTTCTTCTTCCGAATTTCAATTATTGTTCCTTTTTATATTTTTACTATAATCTTTCCTCCACTGCCTCTGAATGCGCAGAGCGAAATTCTTATAGTAAAAGTACTGTTTCTCCATTAATAAATACATTACAGAAAAGTTCTTTGTTAAAATTATTTTATGATACTAATATAAAACAAAATTCGACATAAAAACTTAGCATGTATAAAATAGCCTGTTTAATGTATTTATTGGTAACCCAATCAGACACGTAAGAGCCAAAAAACGACACACTCCGGCCAGTAATATGACAATAGCTTTATTTAATATATATAAATAAATTTTTTCAATAATATAACTTTCATTTAAAGGATAACCAATATGAATAAAGTTGCTAATTATATAAAATAGCAATAATCATGTCTTAGAAAAAAGTTGAGCTTGCTGTATTTATAGATAAAATAAAATATATCATTTAGAGAATTTCGTGCACTGTAATTATAATTAATATTTGGACGCTTATTTTATAAACTTTACATCCCCTATTTTGAGCTCCGTAAGGTATCTATTCCACGTAAAGCTCCTTTCGAAAATAAAAGCGCTTACAAATGGAGTACATTATTGGGGATTTTTATGCTTATCATGCTGAGCATATAAATTATTTATTGATAGGTAATTAGTGATTCTCGCTGAATATTCACTTTTTTTAATCTTCTATTGGATGATAAAAAGTCAATTGCTATATTTAAATCCAACACTAAGATTATCCTACCAGTATGCATAACACCATGAACATGAAATCAAAAGAAAAACGATAAAAAGGCCTGTGATTTATCGAATATTAAAATTAGAATAGCTGATTGTCGAAAGTATTTTATCATCCAAAGAAAAACCACAAGCACTAATACTTATGAGGGGTTAATTTATATGCTATATGATCATTTCTTTAGAGATAACGCTACAACAAGGGAAATGTATTTTGAAACGCGGAGGGAATGAAGATAAAAAGAAACAAGCGTAAGTAAAAAAATATTAAAGAAAATCGCTTTAAATTAAATTCTTAGTTAAAGGATCAAGACGTAACCCTAATTCCTTTATAAGAGCCGTCAGCAAAGAATTTTATTATTTATTTCAGGAACAGGACAACAGATCACAAGAAAACACTTTGATGGCTTGAAAAGAATTATGAATAGTATCTTGTATCTTACAGAGGAAAACAATATCATAGAACAGAACTGCCTTAATATCAAGGAAAATCACTAAGCTTACACCCGATAATATAACTACTAAGTTTTCACGGCTACTCAAAAGTACAGGCATATCTTATTTTAGGTTTAATGATTTAAGACACTATTCTGCAAGTATTCAACATGCACTCGGAATACCAGATGCATATATTATGAGTCGTAAAGGGTGGGGAAATGATAGTGTATTAAAAAACGTATATCGACACGCAATGACAGAAAAAAACAGCTGAAATGAACCGGATAGCAAACTCATATTTTAGCGGTATGCAACATGAATTGCAACACAAAAAATAAAACCCCAGTGTTAACTGGGGTTTTAAAGAGGCGACAACCAGATTTGAACTGGTGATCAGGGTGTTGCAGACCCACGCCTTACCACTTGGCTATGTCGCCATAAAATTATAAAACTAAACTTCCTAAATTCAGTGACCCCAACGAGATTCGAACTCGTGTTACCGCCGTGAAAGGGCGATGTCTTAACCGCTTGACCATGGGGCCATACTTCTTTTTCGTTGTCCTCACAATCTTTGCTTGAGTATCACGAACTCCCCGAGTAGGACTTGAACCTACGACCCAACGGTTAACAGCCGTTTGCTCT
>CAUQMY010000010.1:0-216553 GCA_963519465.1 uncultured bacterium | reverse complement strand
GAAAAAATCAAGTCTGTCAGATATTTTTGAGAAAATGGCATTTATTATCATGAGTTCGACAAAAATGGCACTAGGATTTGCATCCTAGTGCCGCTTTGTCTACAGTCTGTAGGATATCCTCTTTGGGATATCCTTTTTTGTATTCTTTTTTGTATTCTTTTTTGTATTCTTTTTTTAATATCCTTTCTTTGTATCCTTTTTTATGTATCTTCTCTTAGTGTCTTTTTTTAATGGCCTTTTAATATATTCTCTATCGTGTACGCGCAATATATTTTACAGTATTAAAGGTGCGCTGATGTGCGTGGTGGTTTTATAAGTTACTATTTTACTGGAAAAGATATCATTTCAAATGGAAGCGAAGTTAATGCTGCAAATTCTTATTGTAAGTAAACGGATCCAGTAGAAATTGTCGATTCCTATTATTCAGAAAAATCTTTTCTAAGAAGTTAATAGTTGTTCCTCATAAATCTGTTGTGATCCCTCGATGGCCTCACGCAGATACTGTTGAATCCACTTGTTTGCGCCCTGTTTATCCCGCTTTTTTAAGTATTCCTGAAGATGAATCACATGGTCATATAATGCTTCGATACCGTATAGCTTGCAAAAACGTACCCATAATACAATACAGATTTCCTTAAAGGAAGAGTAGATCAACGTCAACACAGTATTTCCTGCCAGATAAGCAAGTTCGTGGTGATATTGGAAGGCAATTAGTGCTGCTTTTTGTATGGAGTCTGTACTTTTCAATTCTTCGGCCATCGTTTCTAAATGGTCAATGGCTTCCATTGAGGCTGTATCTATTATCAAATTTACCGCAAGCTGTTCCAGGGCAGTACGTATTTCCAGAATTGCCCGTATTCCAGCCTTGTCAAGTTTGTCTCCACGATATTCCAATAAGGCAATTAAAGTCTGCAGATTGCCGTTTCTGCTGAAATCGGCTACGTAAGTTCCCTGGCGGGGCCGCACCTCAAGAAAGCCTTTTCGGCGTAATTCGCTGATTCCCCCATTTACCACGGCACGGCTGACTTTCATCTGCTCAGCCAGTTCCCGTTCCGGTGGGATTTTACTCCCAACAGGAAGTTCTCCGGATAATATCTTTTCTTCTACCTGTTTTACGAACAAATCTTTCAGAGATGGTGCAGTTATCTTTGAAAATTCCATATGAATACCTCCTTGGTTCTGGCCATACCAGACACCACAAGTGTATTTTATATTAATTGTGTACAAAAAGCAAGAATAAAGTTAATAAAATGTATAAAAACACGATGAAAAGTTGACATATATTGTGCAAAACAGTATAATGTTAAAAATATAACATATCGTGGTATAGCCACGTTGTGGGGTGAGGAGGAAGTAGCTATGGGGGAATTCAGAGTTCTGGAAGTTAAACAGAGCATATTTGCGGATAATGACCGTAGAGCTGATGAATTGAGAGCAGAGTTAAAGACGAAAAAACTGTTTTTGCTTAATCTGATGTCATCACCAGGATCTGGAAAAACAACGACACTGACCAGAACAATCAAAAGTTTGAGCCATCAGCTTAAAATTGGCGTTATGGAGGCAGATATTGATTCGGACGTAGATGCCAGAAGTATTTCAAAACTTGGAGTTAAGACGATTCAGTTACATACCGGAGGAATGTGCCATCTGGATGCGGATATGACCCGTCAGGGACTTGATGGTCTGGATACAGAGGGGTTAGATCTGGCAATTCTGGAGAATGTGGGGAATTTGGTCTGCCCGGCGGAATTTGATACCGGCGCTGTTAAAAATGTCATGATACTCAGCGTGCCGGAAGGCTGTGATAAACCACTGAAATATCCGCTGATGTTTTCCATTTGCGACGTGGTTCTGATTAATAAAATAGATGTTCTGCCTTATTTTGACTTTGATTTGGAAGCATGTAGATCCTATATCTTAATGAGAAATCCAAATGCCAGAATTATTCCTATTTCTGCACGGACAGGTGAAGGAATGGAGGAATGGACGGAATGGTTGGAAAAAGAGGTTGCAATGTGGGGGAAGTAAAATATCGGGAAATTAAAAAATAGTGGAAGTTAAAAAATTGCTAAAGTAAAAAATAGCGTAATTAAAATATGCCGGTAGAAAAGAATGACAAAAGAAAAAAATGCCAAAACGAGAAAGGAGCAGAGGATGGCGGAGGGTAGAGCGCTAATATTAAAATTGGGTCAGAAAATTACAGACCGGATTGGACACAAGGTAACAGTGGAGGATCCGGAATATTGGGGGCTTGAAGGGGTTATAACGGATGAGATGGCAGAGGTAGCACTGGCTATGAAGGTGCGAAAGCCAATTAGAGCCAAAGAGGTAGCAAAACGATGTGGGAAAGATTTAATGCGTACGGAAGAGTTGCTTCAGGAGATGAGCGTAATTGGACTGGTGGAGTATAACTGGGAGAATGGGGATGGACATAAACAATATATTCTTCCCATGTTCGTGCCGGGGTGCGCAGAGTTTATGAACATGAACAAAGAACAGGTGGAGTCCCATCCGGAAATTGCCAAACTGTTTTATGACATGTCCCGTCTGCCTCTTGAGAAGGTTACACCAATGGTGCCTCTGGGGGGAGCGGGAATTGGAATGCATGTGATTCCTGTTGAAAAGGCCATACCTGCAGAGCAGAAATCTTTAAGCATAGAACATATCTCCCATTGGGTACAGAAATACAAGGGAAGATTTTCGGTAGGCGCCTGTTCCTGCCGCCGATCACGCCGAATCATGGAAGATGGATGCGGGCATCTGGAAGAAGATATGTGCATCGGTGTTGGAGATATGGCGGACTATCTGGTAGAGACCAACAAGGCCCGTTATATTGAAGAGGAAGAAGTGATGGAAATACTGCAAAGGGCGGAAGATAACGGGCTGGTACACCAGATTACCAATATTGATGGGGAAGACAAGATATTTGCAATCTGTAATTGTTGTGTCTGTTCCTGCTATGCCCTGCGTACCTCCCAATTGTTCAATACGCCCAATATGTCCCGTTCCGCTTATATTGCCAGGGTGGATACAGAAAAATGCGTGGCATGCGGACAGTGCGTGGAGTATTGTCCGGCGGGTGCGGTGAAATTGGGGCAAAAGCTTTGTACGAAAAATGGGACTGTAGTCTATCCAAATCAGCAATTGCCTGACGCAGTAAAATGGGGACCTGAAAAATGGAATGAGAACTACAGGGATGACAATCAGATAAACTGTTATGATGCCGGAACTGCCCCGTGTAAGACAAAGTGTCCGGCCCACATTGGGATACAGGGATATTTAAAGATGGCGTCTCAAGGCCGTTATCTGGATGCCCTTAAGCTGATTAAGAAAGATAATCCATTTCCGGCTGTCTGCGGAAGCATCTGTAACCGCAGATGTGAAGAGGCGTGTACCCGTGGAGCCATTGACCAGGCGGTTGCTATTGATGAGGTAAAGAAGTTTATTGCTATGCAGGAACTGAATGGAGAAAAACGCTATATTCCTCCGATGGTGAATCAGACTGGAAAACCATATCCCCAGAAGATTGCCGTCATCGGGGCGGGGCCGGCTGGAATGACCTGTGCATTTTTTCTGGCACAAAAAGGGTATTCCGTTACTATATTTGAAAAGAGCCAGAAACCGGGAGGTATGCTGACCTATGGTATTCCAAAGTTTCGATTGGAAAAAGATGTCGTGGAAGCAGAAATCGATGTGCTGCGTCAAATGGGAGTTCAGTTCCAGTGCGGCGTGGAAATCGGTAAGGATATTACTCTTGATGAGCTTCGTGGACAGGGCTATAAGGCGTTTTATCTGGCAATTGGATGTCAGGGAGGAAGAAAGGCAGATATTCCGGGGGAGGATGCCAATGGGGTTTTAACCGGAGTGGAATTTTTACATATGGCAAATAACGATGAAGTTCTTGCATTGCCTGGGCGTACAGTAGTCATAGGCGGGGGGAATGTAGCCGTTGATGTAGCGCGTAGTTCTGTCCGAGCGGAATCTTCTGCTGTATCCATGTTCTGTCTGGAGGACCGAGAGAATATGCCGGCAGCAGGAGATGAAGTGGCGGAGGCTGTGGAAGAAGGAATTACCATTCATAACGGATGGGGGCCTGATAAGATTCTTACTGAGGACGGAAACGTCAAAGGGATTCAGTTTAAGAAATGTATTGCGGTTACTGACGGCAAAGGTCATTTTAATCCTCAATACGATGAGAATGATTGTATTACTGTAGAATGTGAAAATGTTCTCATTAGTATCGGACAGAGTATTATTTGGGGGAATTTGCTCAACGAAAGTAAAGTTGATCTAAGGATAGGAAATCGAGTCGCTGCGGATCCGCTTACTTATCAAACGGCACAGCCGGATATATTTGCGGGAGGTGATGTGTACACAGGTCCTTCATTTGCCATTGATGCAATTGCAGCAGGCAAGGAAGGGGCCGTTTCTATTCATCGATTTGTACACGAAGGGCAGAGTCTTACCATTGGACGTAACCGAAGGGAATTTATCCAACTGGATAAAGATAGCCTGGAGATTCCCAAGGAAAGCTACAGCAGTTTCCTGCGCCAGAGTCCCGGGCATCAGGCAGATATTGATCCTCGGTCTACGTTTGATGATATCAGGATTCCATTTACGGAAGAACAGGTTAAGGCGGAAACTGCAAGATGTTTAAGCTGTGGTGCATCGGTGGTGGATTTCAATCGATGTATTGGATGCGGTGTATGTACCACGAAGTGTGAATTTGATGCCATTCACTTAAACCGGGAATTGCCAGATGCCAGCAGAATGGTAAAGAGTGAAGACAAGATGAAAATGATTCTGCCTTACGCTCTGAAACGACAGATTAAGATTATCCGCAATAAAGAGAAAAGCATATAAGAGCAGGGGAGAAAAGAAGGTGTAAAGATGCATGAACTTGGATTGGTCACTCATGTTGTCAGGACAATCGAGAATATTTCCAGAGAAGAAGAGCTTACCCAAGTGGCATCGGTTACTTTGGAGATAGGGGAAGTCAGCGGTGTGATTTCAGATTATTTAACGGACTGCTGGAAGTTTTTTCGGGTAAAATCTGAACTTTTAAGGGAAGCAGACTTAAAGATTCTTGAGATTAAAGCAGTGACAATTTGTGATGACTGCAGGAAGACATATTCCACACTGGAATATAAAAAAAATTGCCCTCATTGCGGGAGTGAATCCACTTATCTGGCAGCGGGGGATGAATTTAATATTAAAGAAATAGAAGCGTGTTAAAAAAGGAGGAATGGGTATGTTTGTGTTTTCAGAAAGTGTTCCAACAATATTGGTGTTACTGGTATGGCTTGGGGTGTTTTTAGCGTTATTTGGTGCAAATGAATTGAGCCGTCGTTTTAAATGGGTGGGGTTTGGATGCTTTGTTGTGCTTCCGGTTGTTTTAACTGTTTTATGGTTGACCACGTTAAAGGATACTTCTTATATGGACTGGTTTCATCTGGCAAAGGTTTATTCTTCTACGGCAGGCTGCATTGGTTTTTGGTGTATCCGTCATATCAAAAAACTGCAGCATAATAAAATTGCATTGTGTTTTCCACCGTTGATTCTGGCTATTAACATCCTGGAAGCCTGTTTCCGGGATTTTGAAGTAAGCCAGTATGTGACACCGGTTATGGAGTATATGAACAATCAGGTTCAATATTATATCGGTGGTCCATGGAATGTCATGAACGGGATAGCTGGTCTCTTAAATATTATTACCATTACAGGATGGTTTGGAATCTGTATTCGAAAGAAGACCAGTAAGGATAAAAGTCAGGATATGCTTTGGCCTGATATGATGTGGTTTTGGATTATCGCCTATGATTTATGGAATTTTGCTTATACCTACAACTGTCTTCCAACTCATGCCTGGTATTGTGGATTTGCACTTTTACTGGCACCTACAATCTGTGCATTTACAGTGGGTAAGGGAGCATGGCTGCAGCATCGTGCCCAGACACTGGCATTATGGTGTATGTTTGCTCAGACGTTTCCGGCGTTTCAGGATGCCAGCCGTTTCCTGGTGCATTCCGGATCCAGCAAGGCAATTGCAGAAGCAGCGATACGGGAAGGAATGCTTTCTTCTGACGGGTATACGGTATTGACCGGTACAGGAATCCATTCGGTGGCAAATGTATCACCAAATACTACTTTTTTATTTGTCATGAGTTTGCTGGCTCTTCTTGCTAATATCGGAGTATTTATTTATATGATTTACAGAGTGAATAAGACAAAGAGAAATCCATATACAGGAGAATTATATACGGATCATAAGAAGTATCAGGAAATTAAGGTTTTAGCCGAATAAAGGAACGTATTGAGTCCGGAAGCTCTTTCATGGAGCTTCCGGATTTTTTTGTTATATTATAAAGAATGAAACACCTTGTTCCATGGAAATTGTGAAAAATATCGGAAAATTGGGAATAAGACACTGGGAGAAAGATACTTTTATGATTGGAAAAACTTTAATTCTTGATTGTTATTAGAAGTTTTGGTATATTATTCAGAGACATTTGAAGTTTATTTATGGAATGTGTACAGATTGTTTGGAAAGCTTGAGGTGTGACAGAATGGTAAACAGAGGGAAGTCACCAGTGTACAGGAAAAGCAGATTTTTTCGAAATATGTTTTTTTCCTATTGTAGTATTATATTGCTTAGCTTTTTGGTGTATTCGGCTATTGTTTCTTATGAGTCTGTAAAGGTGAAGAAGGAACAGTCAGCTGCTTATTATAATGCCAAAATACAGACGTTTGCCAATGCCATGGATCAGCAGATTTACAGCGCTCAAAGAATCGTATCGGATCTAAATACCTCTTCTCTGATAAATAAGCTATATGTTAACGTTCAGATGGATAAGCCCATTGACTCCTACCTGCTTTATCAGGTCTTAAATGATATCCGCCTGCAAAAGACGGCCAGTGATAATTTAAACATTTATGATATTGCTTTAATATTAAATCAATACGACAAGATATATACCAGCAATGAAGTGATTCGTCTTCCAGAGCGCATCGATTTTTCCAAGCTTGAGATCAAGCCAATTGTGGTGCAGGATTTAAACTCTGTGTTTGGGATGAATAATGACCAGTTGATATTTTACAAAAAGTACTTTATCTACTCCAGTAAGTACAAGTACGGACCCGGGTCGACCAGAGGGATGATCTGTGTGCTTTTTGAGGACAAGAAGATCACAGAATTGCTGGAATCGGTATGCGGAGATGGTTCTGGTCTGGTTATGTATTATGGCGGAACCCCTGTTTTAACGAAAGGCAGTTTGGAGGGCAATATTTTTCACCAGCAGTCGAGGGCCAATGAAAACATCTCTTATGAAATTTCCGCATCGCCGGATATGTTTACCTTTCGCTTGGGAGATCTTTCTTTCTTTGCACTGCTTTTTGGCTTCCTTATATTTCTTTTCTATGTTTTCCTTGCCTATTTTTTTGCATACCGATATGCTTCCCCATTTGAAAGGATCCGCCAGTTAATGGGGAAGGGAAAGAGGGAGGAGAAAAATGAAGGAGAAAGAATTGTTGAAGATGTGGAAAATCTTTTAGGAGAACGGAATGATTATATGGAGCAGGTTCATACCATTTCTCCATATGCCAGTCAGGGGATCTTATATAGCTTAATATCAGGAGACTATGACAGTGAGGGATTGAGTCAGGGGATCTTAAAGAATTTTGTTGAATTTAAAAAAATGTTTTTCCTGGCAGCAGTTATCGATATCTGGGATAGTTCAGGCAATAAAAATCATGTGAAGGAAGTGAAGAACCGGATAAAGAAACTGGCAGCAAAAGAAACAGAGAGTGATTATAAAATTTTATGTTATGAAAAGGACGTACGCCATCTGTTTTTAATTTTAAACAGTGATAAGGGAGAACTTTTAGAAGACCGGTTATACGAAGTATTTGAAAGGATCAACCAGGATTTGCCGGAAACGGTTGTATTAACGATGGGGGCCGATGATGTAAGAGAGGAATTTGAGGAACTTAACGCATCCTGCGACCGGGCGATCATGACTTTGGACCGGATCTTATGGGAGGATCGGGGCAGTGTTTATTTCTATGATGTGGATCTGGAATTTTCTCTGAATTATTATTTTCCCAAAAACCCGGTAAAATCGTTGATTAAAGCGGTCAAGGAAAAGGATCGGGAATGGATTGAGAATTTCTTTGAAGAGATAAGGGAAAAAAATGAGCAGGACTGCGATCACTCGGTCACGGCGAATCAACTGCTTCTCAGCGAACTTTATGTAACGGTAGGAAAGGTGCTTCAAATATCAGGAGAATTTTATGGGATACCATTTAGAAAAGTGGAGAAGTGTCCGGATTACATGACCATTGAGGAAGTAATTTCCTATTACAAAAAAATAATTTATCAGATGCTTTTAGAAGCGGAGGATAAAATGGAATCGGAAGAAGAACTTCCGGGACTGGATGCGGAACTGATTGGCTACATTAATCGGAATGAGCGCAATCCGGATCTTTCCCTGGCGCAGATTGCCGATCATTTTTCTGTCAGCTGCAAATATGTGACGTCTCTTGTTAAAAAAAGGTTTGGAGTGACCTATCTAAAATATGTTCAGGAACGGCGGGTGGAATATGCAGTTCATTTGCTTAAGACGACGGACCTATCCCTGGAACGGATTGCAGAGGAATGCGGCTATACCAATATGCTGACATTTCGTCGGAACTTCAAAGCCATAATGGAGAAAAACCCCAGCGACTGCCGAATGGGGAAGGAAGGAATGGAAGAATAGGGGGATGAATCAAAAAAAGACTGTTTTTTATCGGTCTTTTTTTGATTCATTCATTTTTTTTGTTTAAAATAAATAGGGAAAAAGTGAAACTATACAAAATATAGTGCAATGTGTACAATTTCCCTATCACTATTACAAAGGGAAGGGGCATTGAAGAATGAAAGATTCTGATGGCGGTATGGCATCAAAAGCAAAAAGGAGCAAGTCACTGATTTCGTATATAAAAAGAGATAAGTACCTGCTTCTTATGTTTGCACCTGTGTTGGTTTATTTCCTGATTTTTTCTTATTTACCTATGACAGGTCTTGTTATGGCATTTAAGCAATATAAGCCGGGGGGAGGTATGGCTGGTATTTTTTCCGGAGAATTTGTTGGACTGAAGTGGTTTATCCAGTTTTTTAATTCTCCCTATGCGTTTCGTCTGATACGAAATACATTCCTATTATCATTTTATTCTCTTTTGTTTGGTTTTCCGATTCCTATCTTATTTGCGGTTTGCATTACCCAGATAAGGAATAAGACCCTGCAGAGGGGAACCCAGGTCATTACTTATTTGCCGTATTTTATTTCTACGGTGGTTGTGTGTGGAATGATCACAAACTTTCTCTCCCCATCAAGCGGAATCATAAACCAGATGATCGTAAAAGCTGGAGGAGCTGCCGTTAATTTTATGGGAGAACCAAAATGGTTTCGGGCCATTTATGTAATTTCAGGTTCCTGGCAGTCCTTCGGATTTAATTCTATTATCTTTGTTGCGGCAATTATGGGAATTGGTCCTGAATTATATGAAGCGATGAAGGTTGACGGAGCAACAAAGGTGCAGACTATCCGTTATCTTGTGCTTCCCAGTATTAAACCTACAATTGTTTTGCTTTTAATTATGTCTTTGGGCAATCTATTGAATGTAGGATTTGAGAAGGTTTATTTACTCTATAACTCGGGAATCTATGAGACCGCGGATGTAATTTCTACTTATGTATACCGTCAGGGCATTGATAATCAAAATTACAGTTATGCTGCGGCAGTAGGTTTATTTAATTCCCTTATCGGATTTGCCATTGTATTTCTGGCGAACCGGCTGAGCAAAAAACTGACGGATACATCGATATGGTAAGGAGAAGGGATATGGAACAAAAAAGTGCATGGGTGGAATTTAAAAATGAATGTTTTACGGATAAGCTTTTTGATATCTTTATCTTTTTCCTGATTGTTTTGGCAGTCGTTGTAACCTTATATCCCTTTGTGTATGTGGTGAGTATCTCCCTAAGCGCAGGGGAGGCGGTAAATAAAGGGCTTGTGGTACTTTTTCCGGTGGATTTAAATCTGGATACTTACAAGATGGTTATGAATTATAAGGATCTTTGGGTCTCTTATGGAAATACCTTTTTTTATACAACTGTCGGAACATGCTTTAACATTGTGTTTACCTGTTTTGCTGCTTATCCGTTATCAAGGAAACGCTTTTTTCTCCGAAAAAAATTAAATTTCCTTCTGGCGTTTACCATGTATTTTTCAGGAGGGTTAATTCCGACCTATATAGTTGTTACAGGACTTGGTCTTTACAACAGCCGTCTGGCAATGATTTTACCGGTTCTTGTCAGTGCCTATAATGTAATGATCTGCCGGTCGGCCTTTGAGGGGATCTCAGAGGAGCTGTTTGAAAATGCTTATCTGGAAGGTGCCAATGATCTTCAAGTATTATGGAAAATTGCAGTTCCACTGATTAAGCCTACGCTTGCAGTTCTCACACTTTATTATGCAGTGGCACGCTATAATGACTTTTTCAGTGCACTTCTTTATATTGGAAAGCAAAATTTGCAGCCTCTGCAGCTGTTTTTAAGAAGGATTCTGTTAATGGCATCTTCTGAGATCATGCAGTCCTCCGGAAGTGCCACAGCAGCCAGTGCTGCAGCTCAATCCACCATTCAGATCCGGTATGTGTGCATCGTTCTATCTATGGTTCCGATCTTGTGCCTCACACCGTTTATACAGAAATATCTCGTAAAAGGAACCATGTTGGGAGCAGTTAAGGGTTAATTATACCTTGATAAAATAATATATATATGGAGGGTTTTTACATGAAAAAAGGATTACGTAGTACTGCATTGGCGTTATCGGCCGCTTTGGCTGTGATAAGTCTTTCCGCCTGTGGAAGCAAAGACAATGCCAGGGAAGAAACAACTGCAAAAAGTGCGGAGGCGGATTTTGCTTATACGGGGGCCGCACCCATAACGAAAACACCTGGGGCAAAGGTTAGCATTCTTGCACAAAATTCCTGGTATTCTACCGTGGACTACGCCAGTGCGGAAATTATTAAGAAATTGCAGGAAAATGCCGGAGTGACCATTGACTGGACTCTTGTCTCTCCGACCAACTATAAGGAAAGTGTGAGTCCAATGCTGGCTTCAGGTTCGGACCTTCCGAATATTGTACAGCTTCCTGATCTTGATGAAAATATGACATACATCAGCGCAGGCCTTTTCTATCCCCTGGATGAGTACATGGATAATATGCCAAATTATAAAAAATATCTTGATGAGAATCCTGGGATCAAGTCAAGTCTGACTGCGGAGGATGGTCATATCTATTATGTACCTCAGACAGCGGTTACAGATAATTACCAGCCTTGTATCATGATGAACATGGAATGGCTGAAAAAGCTTAATCTTCCGGTTCCTTCTACACTTGATGAATTTGTAGACGTATTGAGGGCGTTTAAGGAAAATGACATGAATGGGAATGGGGATGCCAATGATGAAATTCCTCTTAGTGTAACTGCAAAAAATCTTCCTTATATGTTTGGTCCGGCTTTTGGCCTTGATCTGGTCAGCGGTTTTTATGCAGATGAAAACGGAACGGTGCATTACGCAGCTTCTGAATCTGAAAATTATAAGGAATACTTAACCTTTTTAAATCAGTTATACAAGGAAGGTCTTTTAGAGGTGGAGTATACTTCTCTCACCAGAG
Organism: uncultured bacterium; assembly: GCA_963519465.1. GTDB lineage: Bacteria > Bacillota > Clostridia > Lachnospirales > Lachnospiraceae > Lacrimispora. Next base: position 204,830 of record CAUQMY010000010.1, on the reverse strand, counting down.
ACCAGATTACCGAGCGCTGCGCCCAGAATTTAACAGGAGTAACCTTTGATTTCAGCTGGCAGATGTCTCAGCTTTACAGCAAGCAGTATCCGGAATATGATGGAGAAAATGGCATTATGGCAGGAATTCCTCCTTTATCCGGAAATCATAAAGGCTATTATATCGGCAGAACACCAATTTCCGGAATATTTGGTGTGAGCACCAGTGATAAAGATCCGGTTCTTGCCATGAGATTTCTTGATTATGCGATGAGTGAAGAAGCTCAGAATTATTATGTATGGGGAATTGAAGGGGAAAGTTATACGGTTGGTTCTGATGGAAAGAAAGCATACACAGAAAAAGCGGCTGACAACAACTGGCTGCAGCAGATGGGAATCAATGCAGGATGTCTGCCTTCTCAGCAGTCGGTAGAAGCAACGGATGTACTCTTACCGAAATGGCATGTGGATGTTGATAAAGAGTTGCAGAACTATGTGAACGATCCCTGGCCTTTTGTATATGCCACCAAAGATGAGCAGAATATAATCTCTCAGTATCTGACTGATATTACCACCTATGTGGATGAAATGAATGTGGCTTTCATAACCGGAACCACTGGCCTTGATTCCTTTGATTCTTATCTTTCTACCCTTGATAGCATGGGGTTAAAGGATTTGTTAAAGGTAAAACAGCAGCAGTATGATCGGTTTAAGGCTTCAAAGTAATAGAATTAACGTTTATAAGAGCTGTTGTGAAATCTAATTTTGCAACAGCTTTTTCTATATGGAGAAAGGAAATTAAGGATGATGGAAAATAGAACGGTACCAGTAAAGATGTACTATACCTGCGAGGAACGGCTGAAAAGAAGATGGAAAGAAAACGGCAGAAAAAACAAGTTCTGTGCAAAATCCATAGAGGAATTTGAAAGATGGAAACACTCTGTAAGAGCAGTTTTAAAGGATTTAATTGGGCTGGATCAAATGGAGACCTGCCCCCTGACGCCGAAGTGTCTGGAGCGAGTGGAAATTGAGGCTGGGATCATCCGGGAAAAGATACTTCTTCAGGTGGAGCCGGAGGTATATATGCCTGTATATGTTTTGATCCCCCCAAAAAAGGGAGAAAAAAAGCAAGAATGCTTTCTTGCCCCTTGTGGTCATATGGGGGCCGGAAAGTATTCGGTGGCAGGCGTAAATGATATTCCTGCGGTTGCGGATAAAATCGAACTTTTTCACTATGATTATGGACTTAAAATGGCAAAGCTTGGGTATGTGGCCCTTTGTCCGGATGCCCGTGGATTTGGGGAACGGAGAGAGGCTGCGCTGCAGGGGGACGAAGAGGAGACATTTATAAACTCTACCTGCTTTCATCTGGCTCATATGGCGGAACCTCTTGGAATGACGTTGACGGGAATGAATACATGGGATCTGATGAGACTTTTGGATTATGTAGAAGAAAGAGGGGAGTGGGATACGGAATCCATAGGATGCGTCGGTTTTTCCGGCGGGGGAATGCAGACGTTATGGCTCTCTGCTCTTGATGATAGAATCAAGACAGTCATTATAAGCGGATATTTTTACGGATATGAAGACTCTCTTTTAGAACTGAATGGCAATTGCAGCTGCAATTATGTTCCTCATTTATGGGAACATGTAGATATGGGAGATTTGGGTGCACTTCTGGCTCCAAGGCCTCTTATGATCCAGTCCGGGAAAGCGGATCATTTGAATGGAAAAAGGGGAATGGATAATGTTTTGGAACAGCTTTCCGTGGTACAAAGCGCGTATCGCCTTTATGAGATGGAGGATCGGATTTTCCATGACATATGGGATGGGGGCCACTGCTTTCACCAGGAACATCTTGAAGGCTTTTTATTGAGGAAACAGGCATATTTGCCAATACTTCATTCTTGTGATGGTAAAAGTTCTATGATATAATGATCATAATTCGTTTTTCGGTTATAAATATACAGGGAGAACGGATGGATCAACAGCAGTAAGGAGGTGTCTCTATGCCAGGTTTTAAGGATATCATCGGCCATGAACGAATCAAAGAACATTTACAGAAAGCCATTGAGTCCAATCATGTTTCTCATGCTTATATTCTCACGGGAGAAGCGGGAATGGGAAGGAAATCTCTTGCCAATGCATTTGCCATGACGCTTCTGTGTGAAAAGGGGTTAAGCGAGCCCTGTATGCAGTGTCATGCGTGTAAGCAGGCGATGAGTGAGAATCATCCGGACCTGGTTTATGTGAGCCACGAAAAGCCGGGCAGTATCGGTGTGGATGATATCAGGGATCAGATCCATGATACCATTATGATACGTCCTTACAGCAGCTACTATAAGATTTACATTGTGGATGAAGCAGAAAAGATGACGGTCCAGGCGCAGAATGCGCTGTTAAAAACCATAGAGGAACCGCCGTCTTATGCGGTTATTATGCTTCTTACCACCAATCAGGAGGCATTTCTCCCAACGATTCTTTCAAGGTGCGTGCAGTTAAAGTTAAAGCCTTTGCAGGATTCGGTGGTGAAGTCTTATCTGATGGGATCTTTGGGGATAGGAGAAAGTAAAGCGGAGGTCTATGCAGCGTTTGCAAGAGGAAATTTAGGAAGAGCCATTCATCTGGTTACTTCGGAAGATTTTCAGCTTTTGTATACGGAGCTTCTTCATATGCTGAAGCATTTGAAGGAAATGGATATTACGGAATTGCTTTTTTATATCAAGAAGATGAAGGATGAGAATCTGGATATTTATGACTGTCTGGATTTTATGCAGTTATGGTATCGGGATGTTTTAATGTATAAAGTGACACAGGATATCAATCTTCTGATTTTCAGGGAAGAATTTAATACAATGAAAGAGATGAGTGCTGCCAGCGCTTATGACGGCATAGAGCTGATTTTAAGGGCCATAGACAAGGCTAGAATCCGTCTGGATGCCAATGTGAATATGGAACTGGCAATGGAACTCATGCTGCTTGTAATGAAGGAGAATTAATCAATGATAAAGGTAATAGGCGTTCGGTTTCGGAATGCGGGGAAGATATATTACTTTGATCCTATGAGCTTAGAGGTTAAGACCGGGGATCACGTGATTGTAGAGACTGCCAGAGGAATTGAATATGGTTATGTTGTGCTGGGATGCCGGGAAGTGGAAGATGAGAAGGTAATCCAGCCGTTAAAGCCGGTGATCCGTATGGCAACAAAAGCGGATGACGAAGTGGAAAAAAGAAACCACGAAAAGGAAAAAGATGCGTTTAAAATCTGCAAGGAGAAGATCAGAAAGCATGGTCTTCAGATGAAGCTGATTGACGCAGAGTATACTTTTGATAATAATAAGGTGCTGTTTTATTTTACAGCGGACGGAAGAATCGATTTCAGGGAGCTTGTAAAGGATCTTGCTTCTGTGTTTAAGACCAGAATCGAACTTCGTCAGGTAGGTGTCAGGGATGAGACAAAGATCGTGGGCGGAATCGGTATCTGCGGAAGAACCCTGTGCTGTCATTCTTATTTATCAGAATTTATTCCGGTTTCCATTAAGATGGCGAAGGAACAGAATCTCTCCTTGAATCCAACAAAGATTTCCGGTGTTTGTGGAAGGCTTATGTGCTGTTTAAAGAACGAGGAAGAAACCTATGAAGAGCTTAACAGCAAGCTGCCGAATGTAGGTGATTTTGTAACCACAGATGACAATCTGAAAGGTGAGGTTCATTCTGTCAGTGTTTTAAGACAGCTAGTTAAGGTTGTAGTAACCATTAAGGATGAAAAAGAAATCCGGGAATACAAGGTGGAACAGTTAAAGTTCAAGCCAAGGCGGAGAAGAGAGAAGAGCCAGGTGACGGATGCGGAGCTAAAGGCATTGGAGGCTCTCGAGAAAAAAGAAGGAAAATCCAAACTAGATGATAATTGATTTAAAAGATAACGAGCGCATTGATGATCTGCAAAGGAATGGGTATCAGATCATTCAGAAGCAAAATGGTTTTTGTTTTGGAATGGATGCGGTTCTCTTATCAGGGTTTGCTCAGGTAAAACCGGGAGAGCGTGCCGTGGATTTAGGGACAGGCACTGGAATCATTCCCATTCTTTTGGAAGCGAAGTATGAGGGATTTCATTATACCGGGCTTGAGATTCAGGAAGAGATGGCGGATATGGCCAGACGCAGCGTGGCTTTAAACCACCTGGAAGAAAAACTTAGCATTGTTACAGGAGATATCAAGGAAGCCAGCCGTTTATTTGGGGCGGCTTCCTTTGACGTAGTGACTTCAAATCCGCCCTATATGAACGATGCTCATGGGCTTAAGAATCCAGATCTTCCAAAGGCCATTGCCCGTCATGAAGTATTGTGTACCCTTGATGATGTGGTAAGAGAAGCTGCAAAGCTTTTGCGGCCGGGCGGAAGATTTTATATGGTACACCGCCCTCACAGGCTGATCGAGATCATTACGGCTTTAAAGGGCTATGGTCTGGAACCCAAGCGGATGAAGATGGTACACCCGTTTGCGGACAGGGAAGCCAATATGGTTCTTATTGAGGCAGTACGGGGAGGTAAGTCCATGATTAAGATGGAGGCGCCCATTATCGTATATAAGGAACAGGGTGTGTATACGGATGAGATTTACACCATTTACGGGTATTGATCTTCGTTTGCATCGGGAAAGAAAAGGAAACCGGGAGTGAAAGACGTGGAAGAAAAAAAGGGAAAGTTATATTTGTGTGCAACGCCCATCGGCAATCTTGATGATATTACCTTAAGGGTCTTAAATACGTTAAAGGAAGTGGATTTGATTGCGGCGGAGGATACCCGGCACAGCATCAAGCTATTAAACCATTTTGATATCAAGACGCCTATGACCAGCTATCATGAGTACAATAAGGTGGAGAAGGCAAAATATCTGGTGGAACAGATGCGGGAAGGCGTATCAATTGCCTTGATTACGGATGCAGGAACCCCTGGGATTTCAGATCCGGGTGAAGAGCTTGTAAAGCAGTGTTATGAGGCGGGAATTGAGCTTACCTCTCTTCCGGGTCCGGCTGCCTGCATTACAGCGCTGACGCTTTCCGGTCTTGCCACCAGACGGTTCTGCTTTGAGGCTTTTTTGCCTTCGGATAAGAAGGAAAAGCAGTGGATTTTAGAGGAACTAAAGGATGAGACAAGAACCATTATAATCTATGAAGCACCTCACCGGCTGGTTAAGACCTTACATGAGCTCTTAGATTCTCTTGGCAACAGGAATATCACCATATGCAGGGAACTGACCAAGCGGTACGAGACAGCCTTTCGGACAACCTTTGAAGATGCCATTGCAACGTATGAGACGGAAGATCCCAAGGGAGAATGCGTCATTGTTATAGAAGGCAAGAGCATTCAGGAGATCAAAGATGAGGAAACAAGGGCTTTCGAGGAGATGACTTTGGAGGAACATATGAAGCTATATGAAGGCCAGGGGATAGACCGGAAGGAAGCCATGCGCATGGTTGCAAAGGACCGTGGAATCAGCAAACGCGAAGTTTATCAGTATTTGATAAAAAATGATTTATAAAAATTATCTTGACAATTTACTTATCTTTTTATAAAATTAGTTTGAATTTCAAAATATTTGATATATAAAACAATCCAACGAGGCATGCAGGCGTAAAGCACGAAAACAGGGCGGACCGTGGCATGAATGGGGGAATATATGACAACTAAAATAATTGGAACGGGTTCTGCTGTTCCGGAGCAGGTGGTGACCAATGACGATCTGGCTAAGATCGTGGATACCAATGATGAATGGATCCGTACCAGGACCGGAATTGGAGAAAGACGGATTGCTTCTACAGAATCGGGAACTTCCCATATGGCGGCTGAAGCTGCGAGGGAGGCCTTAAAGCAGGCGGGGATATCGGCAGAAGACTTGGATATCATCATTCTGGCTACCTCTTCTCCCGATTATTGTTTTCCAAGCGGGGCCTGTGAAGTGCAGGCGGCCATTGGAGCAAAAAAAGCAGTGGCTTTTGACATCAGTGCAGCCTGTTCAGGATTTATCTTTGCCCTTAATACGGTTCACAGCTTTTTTAAGGCAGGGATATATAAGACGGGACTGGTCATTGGGGCAGATACCTTAAGCAAGCTTATTGACTGGGAAGACAGAAGTACCTGTGTCTTATTTGGAGACGGAGCTGGGGCGGCTGTGGTTCGGGCGGAGGAGAGTGGAATCCTTCACATGACCATGGGATCCGACGGCAGCAGGGGAAGTGCTTTGGAGTGTAAAGCACGGACCACGGAGAATTTCCTTACAGGAAAAGAGCCGGAGCTTGGGTATATGACCATGGACGGACAGGAAGTGTTTAAGTTCGCTGTGAAGACGGTGCCGGAGGCAATCAAGACGGTGCTGGAAGAAAGCGGAACCCACATAGATGAAATTAAATATTTTGTTCTGCATCAGGCAAATTACCGGATTTTTGAATCCATCGCGAAGCGGTTAAAGATACCCATGGAGAAGTTTCCTACAAACCTGGAACGGTTTGGAAATACCTCAGGGGCTACGGTACCGATTTTACTGGATGAGATGAACCGGGAAGGAAAGTTAGAGCGGGGAGATAAGATCATACTCGCCGGCTTTGGCGCAGGACTTACCTGGGGAGCCACTCTTTTGGAGTGGTAATGATTTTAACTAATACTTTGAAAATCAAAGTAATAGCATATAAATATTTTTGATAATAAAGGAAAGAGGAGATTGAAATTATGTTAGAGAAAATGCAGGAAATCATCGCAGAGCAGTTAAACGTGGAGGCAGCAAACATTACCGCAGCATCTTCATTTAAAGAGGATTTAGGAGCAGATTCACTGGACTTATTTGAGCTTGTTATGGCGCTTGAAGATGAATATTCAGTTGAGATTCCTTCCGAGGATTTAGAAAAACTGACAACTGTACAGCAGGTTATGGACTATTTAAAAGCAAAGGGCGTGGAAGCGTAATGAAAACCAGAATTACCGAACTTTTGGGAGTCGAATATCCGATTATCCAGGGCGGAATGGCCTGGGTGGCGGAGCATCATCTGGCAGCAGCGGTATCAGAAGCCGGCGGTCTGGGACTGATCGGTGGAGCCAATGCGCCAGGCGAAGTAGTACGTGCGGAGATCCGTAAGGCGAAGGAACTGACAAACAAACCGATCGGTGTCAACGTTATGTTGTTAAGCCCTCATGCGGAAGATATAGCAAAGGTTATTGTGGAGGAAGGCATCCATGTGGTAACAACTGGAGCCGGAAACCCGGAAAAATATATGGATATGTGGAAGTCAGCCGGCATTAAGGTAATTCCGGTAGTTGCTTCTGTGGCTTTGGCAAAACGTATGGAGCGGTACGGCGCAGATGCTGTGGTAGCGGAAGGAAATGAATCCGGCGGCCATATCGGCGAACAGACCACTATGACTTTAGTTCCCCAGGTGGCAGATGCTGTATCCATTCCAGTTATTGCAGCAGGCGGTATCGGCGACGGAAGAGGCATTGCAGCGGCATTCATGCTTGGTGCGGAAGGCGTCCAGATTGGAACCCGTTTTGTGGTTTCCAAAGAGTCTATTGTCCATGACAATTACAAACAGCGGATCATTAAGGCGAAAGACATTGATTCTGCTGTAACAGGACGTACCCACGGACATCCGGTAAGAAGCTTAAGAAATCAGATGACCAGAGAGTATGCAATCCTGGAGCAGGAAGGCAAATCCTTTGAAGAGTTGGAGTATTTGACCCTTGGAGCGCTTAGAAAGGCAGTTCAGGAGGGTGACATTACCAATGGTACGGTTATGGCCGGCCAGATTGCAGGAATGATCAGTAAAGAGCAGACCTGCAAAGAAATGATCGAAGAGATGATGGAACAGGCTGAGAAACTGCTTAGCCGTTAATAAGGAGTTTAATACAATGAGCAAGATTGCATTTATTTTCCCGGGCCAGGGGGCCCAGTACTGCGGTATGGGCCAGGATTTTTACGAGCAGACAGCGTTAGGAAAAGAAATATACGACACGGCTTCCGGTCTTCTGGGATTTTCGGTGCCGGAGCTGTGTTTTGAAAAGAATGACCGGCTGGATATTACGGAATATACCCAGGCGGCTATGGTAACCACCAGCATCGCCATGATGCGGGTGCTGGAAGCAGAGAAAGGCTTAAAGCCATCTGTGGCTGCGGGCCTTAGCCTGGGAGAATATTGTGCACTTGCGGCTGCTGGAGTAATGAGCGATGAGGATGCCATCCGGACAGTAAGAGAAAGAGGAATCCTCATGCAAAAAGCAGTTCCTGCAGGATTGGGGGCTATGGCAGCCATTCTTTCCCTGGAGGCATCTGCAATTGAAGATGTGTTAAGCGATATGGAGGGAGTCCAGATCGCCAATTATAACTGCCCTGGGCAGATTGTTATATCCGGCAGAAAAGAAAAGGTGGAAGAGGCTAATGAAAAGCTTCTAAACGCAGGTGCGAAACGTGCCATCATGTTAAATGTAAGCGGTCCATTCCATTCTGAAATGCTTGCTGATGCCGGTGAAAAGCTGGGAGAGGTTTTGGAAGGTGTAAACATCAACAATCCTCATATTCCGTATATATCCAATGTGACTGCCAAGTATGTGACAAATGGTGCATTGGTGAAAGATTTACTGAAAAAACAGGTATCTTCTTCCGTACGCTGGCAGCAGAGTGTGGAAACCATGCTTATCGATGGGATAGATACATTTATAGAAATCGGGCCGGGAAAAACTCTGGCAGGATTTATTAAGAAGATTACGAGAGATGTGAACGTCTTTAATATAGAAAAACTGGAAGACCTGGATAAGTTATCCGTTTTATAACAGGGGAGGTAAAAAAGATGTTAGACGGTAAAGTAGCGGTAGTAACCGGAGCAAGCAGAGGAATCGGCCGTGCAATTGCCATGAAACTGGCTTTGCAGGGAGCAACGGTCATCGTAAATTACAACGGTTCGGAAGAAAAGGCTCAGGAAGTAGTAAAGGAAATTGAAGCAAAAGGCGGAACGGCGGAAGCCATGAAGTGTAATGTGTCAGATTACGAAAGTGCCGGTGTATTTTTTGATGGTGTGATTAAAAAATTCGGGAAGCTTGATATTCTGGTGAACAACGCCGGAATTACAAGAGATAATCTTCTGATGAAAATGTCAGAGGAAGAGTTCGATGCCGTAATCAATACCAACTTAAAAGGTGTTTTTAACTGCATGAAGCATGTATCCCGCCAGATGATCAAGCAAAGAGGCGGAAGAATCATTAATATTTCTTCTGTTTCCGGTGTTTTGGGGAATGCAGGTCAGGCAAATTACAGTGCGGCAAAGGCTGGTGTGATCGGTATTACCAAGTCTTTTGCAAGAGAGGCAGCAAGCCGGGGAATCACAGTCAATGCAGTGGCTCCGGGGTTTATTAGAACAGATATGACGGAAGTGCTTTCAGAGTCTGTAAAGACAGCGACCATAGAGCAGATTCCAATGAAGCAGTTTGGAACAGCGGAAGATGTTGCCAGTGCGGTAGCATTTCTGGCGTCAGAGGAAGCCGGTTACATCACAGGCCAGGTGCTTTGTGTAGATGGCGGCATGGCAATGTAAACTTTACAGGCATACCTCTATGCCCGGAACAATGGGCGTTAAAGAGGAGACACCCTTCGGGTATACCTCCATGCCCAAAAAGATGGGCGCTAAAGAGGAAAGGAGAGACGATATGAAAAGAAGAGTCGTAGTAACCGGCATGGGAGCCATTACTCCCATTGGAAATGATGTAGATAGTTTTTGGAATGGATTAAAGGAAAAAAAGGTCGGTATCGGAGAGATCACTCAGTTTGATACAACAGATTATAAAGCAAAGCTGGCAGCGGAAGTAAAGGATTTTGATCCGAAGGAATACATGGATCCTAAGGCAGCCAAACGTATGGAGAGGTTTGTTCAGCTTGCAGTAGCAGCAACCAAAGAAGCTCTCACCATGTCCGGCATTGATATGGAAAAGGAAGATCCTTACCGGGTAGGCGTAAGCGTAGGTTCCGGAATCGGAAGTTTACAGGCTTTAGAGCGTGAACATAAGAAGCTTTTGGAAAAAGGTCCGGGAAGAGTTAATCCCCTTCTGGTTCCTTTGATGATTTCCAATATGGCGGCAGGAAATGTGGGCATCCAGTTTGGATTAAAGGGCAAGTGCATCAACGTGGTAACCGCCTGTGCAACAGGAACCAATTGTATCGGTGAAGCTTACCGTTCCATTCAGTATGGAGAAGCGGAAGTGATGGTAGCAGGAGGTACGGAAGCCAGTGTAACACCAATTGGTGTGGCTGGATTTACAGCTCTTACAGCACTTTCAACGGCAGAAGATCCTCTTCGCGCGTCCATTCCATTTGATAAGGACAGAAGCGGTTTTGTAATGGGCGAGGGCGCCGGTGTGGTTGTCTTAGAAGAGCTTGAACATGCGATTAAAAGGGGAGCTGTTATCTACGGTGAAGTAGCTGGATATGGAGCTACTTGTGATGCATATCACATCACTTCTCCAGCAGAAGACGGAAGCGGTGCAGCAAGAGCCATGATCGAAGCCATCAAGGATGCCGGAATTACACCGGAAGATCTGGATTATATCAATGCTCATGGTACCAGCACCCATCATAATGATTTATTTGAGACTCTGGCAATTAAAGCTGCTTTGGGTGATCATGCAAATAAAGTGAAAATTAGTTCCACCAAGTCTATGGTTGGCCATCTCCTTGGAGGCGCTGGTGGTGTGGAATTTATCGTGTGTGTGAAATCCATTGAAGATGGATTTGTTCATGCAACTGCCGGTTTAGAAGAAGAAGGCGAAGGCTGCGATTTAAATTATACGAAGGGCGAGGGAATTGCCTGTGACGTAAATTATGCCATCAGCAATTCTTTTGGATTTGGCGGACATAATGCCAGCATTCTTGTAAAGAAGTACGAGGCTTAGGAGGCAGTCAATGGAAATCAATGATATCATAAGGCTGATGCAGGCGGTGTCAGAACATGACCTGACCAGCTTTCGGTTGGAAGAGGGAGACGTAAAGCTCTCCATAAAGAAGGAAAAAGAGGTCGTGACCATAGCCGGTAATCCGGGGCTGGCAGCAGAAATAAGAACTGGTGATTTTGGTCAGCAGGGCATGAAACTGGAAGGAATTGCAATCGGTGGATGCAAGGAAGCCAGTGAAGCAGAGATCTGCTCTGATAAATTAGTGGCTTCACCGCTTGTCGGAACTTTCTACAACGCCTCATCTCCTGACGGAGATCCTTTTGTAAAAGCGGGGGATTCGGTGAAAAAGGGACAGATCCTTGGAATCATCGAGGCCATGAAGCTGATGAATGAGATTGAATGCGAATACGACGGCGTAGTAGAAGCGGTACTGGTTGGTAATGAAGATGTAGTAGAGTACGGTCAGCCTCTGTTCCGTATCCGGTAAATTGATGTGAAATCTAAGAGAGGACCAGAGAGTTGGCCTCTCTTTTCAAACATAAGGAGAGAATATGATGTTAGGAATCAAAGAAATTCAGGAAATCATACCTCACAGACACCCATTTTTATTAGTAGATTGCATCGAGGAGTTTGTGCCAGGTGAAAGAGCGACTGGTTATAAATGCGTGACTTATGATGAGTCCTTTTTCCGCGGACATTTTCCGGAAGAACCTGTTATGCCGGGAGTACTTATTATTGAAGCACTGGCTCAGGTTGGATCTGTGGCAATGTTAAGCCTGGAAGAAAATAAGGGAAAGACCGGTTATTTCGGCGGTATCGATAAAGCGAAGTTCAAACGTAAGGTCATACCTGGAGATAAACTGAAACTGGAATGTGAGATTATAAAGCGCAAAGGCCCGGTTGGCATTGGAAAAGCGATTGCTACCGTGGACGGAAAACTTGCAGCCAGCGCAGAACTGACATTTATGATTGGATAGGTGCATGTGATGTTTGATAAGATTTTAATTGCCAATCGGGGCGAGATTGCAGTACGCATCATCCGGGCATGCCGGGAAATGGGCATTAAAACGGTTGCTGTATATTCCGAAGCAGACCGTGACAGCCTTCATACCCTGTTAGCGGATGAGGCCATCTGTATCGGCCCGGCCCCCTCTACCCAGAGTTATTTAAATATGGAACGCATTCTTACGGCTACTGTAGCCATGAAAGCGGATGCCATTCATCCGGGATTTGGTTTTCTATCCGAAAATGCAAGATTTGCAGAACTTTGTGAAAAATGTAACATTACCTTTATTGGTCCATCTGCAGGAATTATCAATAAAATGGGAAACAAATCGGAAGCCAGAAAGACCATGATGGAAGCTGGTGTCCCGGTTGTTCCAGGCGGAAAAGAAGCAGTACGTCATGTAGATGAAGCAAAGTCCATGGCAGAAAAGATTGGTTTTCCGGTTATGATCAAGGCTTCTTCCGGCGGCGGCGGAAAAGGGATGAGAATCTCCAGAGGGCTTGAGGATTTTGAAGCAAACTTTAAAAATGCCCAGATGGAGTCTATTAAAGGATTTTCCGACGATACTATGTACATCGAGAAGTATATTGAGAAGCCCCGTCATATTGAATTCCAGATCATGGCAGATAAGTTTGGTCATGTGGTACATTTAGGGGAACGTGACTGTTCCATTCAAAGGCGCCATCAGAAGGTACTTGAGGAATCTCCCTCTGCGGCGATTTCTGAAGAGCTTCGTCATCAGATGGGTGAGGTAGCCGTCCGTGCCGCAAAGGCAGTGGGCTATGAAAATGCCGGTACCATTGAATTTCTTCTGGATATGCATAAGAACTTTTATTTTATGGAGATGAATACCCGGATTCAGGTGGAGCATCCGGTGACGGAAATGGTCACTGGTCTGGATCTTATTAAAGAGCAGATCCGTATAGCAGCAGGAGAGCCGTTAAGTATGAAGCAGGAAGACATCTGCATTTCAGGCCACGCCATCGAATGCAGAATCAATGCAGAAAACCCAGCTAAGAATTTTATGCCATGTCCGGGACTTATTAAAAATGTTCATGTTCCGGGAGGAAACGGTGTCCGCATTGACACCCATATTTACAACGATTATAAGGTTCCGGCGAATTATGATTCCATGCTGATGAAGCTCATCGTTCATGGAAAGGACCGAATGGAAGCTATCTCTAAGATGAGAAGCGCTCTTGGGGAGCTGATCATTGAAGGGGTCGAGACCAATGTGGATTTCCAATTTGATATCTTAAGTCATGAGGCTTACCGTGACGGAGATGTGGATACGGACTTTATCCCGAAATATTTCCCGGATTATGTCCGGTAAGCAAATAAAGGAGTGTATCTTATGTTAAGAAACATGTTTAAGAAGACCTATACAGTGATCGACAGCAAATACAAAACTCCGGATAAAACAGAGGAACCAAACATCCCCGCAGGACTTTGGAAAAAGTGCAACAAATGCGGTCAGCCCATTTATGCAGAGGATGTGAGAAACAATTATTACATCTGCCCCAAATGCAGCGGTTATTTCCGGCTTCATGCATATCAGAGAATTGAAATGACAGCAGATCCAGAAACATTTACAGAATGGGATAAGGAAATTGAATTTCAAAACCCATTGGACTTTCCTGGATATGATAAAAAAGTAGCTGCAACCCAGGAAAAAACCGGACTTTCCGAAGCCATTGTCACAGGAATCTGTGAGATCGGCGGTCAGAAGGCGGTTCTTGGAGTGATGGATGCCCGTTTTATCATGAGCAGTATGGGGCATGCGGTGGGAGAAAAGATCGCTAGAGCGGTAGAGCAGGCAACACAGCAGAAGCTGCCTGTGGTTCTCTTTGCCTGTTCAGGTGGCGCCAGAATGCAGGAGGGAATCGTATCCTTAATGCAGATGGCGAAGACATCAGCAGCGTTAAAGCGTCATCATGAGGCAGGTCAGCTCTATATCAGCGTACTTACCGATCCGACTACAGGAGGCGTGACAGCCAGCTTTGCCATGCTTGGAGATGTGATCCTTGCAGAGCCGGGAGCGCTCATCGGTTTTGCTGGTCCCCGTGTTATTGAGCAGACCATCGGTCAAAAGCTGCCAGAAGGCTTTCAGAGATCTGAGTTTCTCCTTGAACATGGTTTCATTGATAAGATCGTTCCCCGGGATGAGATGAAAGAAGCCCTGTCCCGGATCTTAAAAGTCCACAAGCCTTACAGCCATAAGGAGTTTCATGTGGATAACCAGCTGTCAGCAGAAGAAGATGGTGGAAAAAAGAAGCTCTTCCGTTTGAAAAAGAGCAAAAGGAGTGCCTGGGATACGGTTCTCTTATCAAGACGGGGTGACCGTCCGGTGGCTTCGGATTATATCGATGAGATTTTTGATGATTTTATGGAGTTTTCAGGAGACCGTTATTTTAAAGATGACGGTGCCATTGTAGGAGGAATTGCCTCTTTTCACGGAATGCCGGTAACGGTCATCGGACAGGAAAAGGGTAAAAATACAAAAGATAACATTAAGCGCAATTTTGGAATGCCTTCTCCTGAAGGTTACCGCAAAGCCCTTCGTCTGATGAAGCAGGCGGAAGCCTTTCAACGGCCCATTATCTGCTTTGTGGATACACCAGGTGCATTCTGTGGTCTGGAAGCAGAGGAGCGGGGACAGGGAGAAGCCATCGCCAGAAATTTATTTGAAATGACAGACTTAACCGTACCGGTCTTATCCATAGTCATCGGAGAAGGCGGCAGCGGAGGCGCTCTTGCCATGGCAGTGGGCAATGAAGTGTGGATGATGGAGAATGCCATCTATTCCATTCTCTCTCCCGAAGGTTTTGCGTCCATTCTTTACAAGGACAGCAAAAAGGCAAGTGATGCTGCCAGGGTTATGAAGATTACGGCGAAGGATTTGCTGGATCTGGGACTTATCGAACGGATTATTCCGGAAGAAGAGCCTGTAACCGGAGAGAATATTTCCGTTGTTGCAGAGGAGATGGATAAGGCGCTTGGAGAGTTTTTCCTTAAATACCTTACCATGAGTAAAGAAGAGCTTGCAAATCAGCGATATGATAGATTTAGGAGAATGTAATGGGAACATTAAAACCTTTGGTAATAGGAGATCTTGTGGCAAGGAATCCGGTGATCCAGGGAGGGATGGGAGTTGGTATCAGTCTTTCATCCTTAGCTGGAGCAGTGGCAAAGTCCGGAGGGATCGGAATCATTTCAACGGCCCAGATCGGTTTTCGGGAACCTGATTTTATGAAAAATCCCCTGGAAGCAAATTTGCGGGCCATTGGAACAGAGATGAAAAAGGCAAGAGAAATCGCACCGGATGGAATCATCGGATTTAACATCATGGTTGCGACAAAGAATTATGCCAGCTATGTAAAAAAGGCAGTAAAAGCCGGAGCGGATCTTATTATATCCGGAGCCGGACTTCCCGTAAGCCTGCCGGAGTATGTGGCAGAGGCAGCAGAAGAGGCTGGGGTCATGTTGAAAACCAAGATTGCGCCCATTGTCTCAACGGTAAAGTCTGCCATGGTCATCTGTAAGATGTGGGACAGAAAGTATCACCAGGCACCGGATCTTGTTGTGGTAGAAGGTCCTTTAGCCGGAGGCCATCTGGGCTTTTCCAAAGAAGATCTAACGGAGCTTGGAGTGGATTCTGATGATGTGGACCGCACTTATAAGCGGGAACAATATGAAGAAGAAATAAGAGGCATCATCCGTCTGGTAAAAGAATATGGTGAGAAATATAATAAGGTCATTCCGGTAGTGACCGCAGGCGGTATTTATACCCATGAAGATGTCATGCATCAGATTGACTTGGGAGCGGACGGCGTTCAGGTAGCAACCCGTTTTGTCACCACGTTTGAATGTGACGCTCCCATGGAATATAAGCAGGCCTATATCAATGCAAAGAAAGAAGATATCGTGATTACCAAAAGCCCGGTGGGAATGCCTGGAAGGGCTATTGTAAATCCGTTCTTAAAGGATGTCGGCAAGGTTCCGTTTAAACTGGAGCATTGCTATCAGTGTCTGGAAAAATGCGACCATAAAACCATTCCTTACTGCATTACTAAGGCTTTGGTAGACTCCGCAGAAGGACGAATCAATCACGGATTATTGTTCTGTGGAAGTAATGCTTATCGGGCAGAGAAACTGGAGTCCGTTGATGCTGTTATGAAGGATCTTGTAGGAGAAGTGTAAGATTTAATTTTATAGACTTAGATATGATGAAAGAGAGGTTCTTTAAATCCTCTCTTTTTTTTGTGTAAAAGCGGATGTGAATTGTGCCATTTTATGAAACTTTAAGTACAAGCCTTGCTATCCCTACATTCTTAAGGTAAATAATGGGTCTTAAACTTGTAAAAAATAGGTTAAAACAAAAATTGTGTCCAATAAATGGAAAATATTAAAATGATTTTTATAAAATTTCACGAAAAAAGTATGTTAAAATTCGCAAATTTATGAATAAAAGTAGGTAATTTCTTCATATAAAAAAGTATAGGGATTTTTAACTGGCTGCGGACCAAATAAAAAAGGCGCGCAGTTGACCGGAACATTCTGGGCCGGATAATAAAGTACAAGGAGGATTAAGCAAATGGAATTCAAACGCTTACCGGGTCTTAAACCGGATGGTATCATCTACCGAAATGACAATATGGGAACTTTGGAGGCTCTGATCCCTTCAAGTTCTTATCAATTTGTCCAAGCACCGTCTCTTTTGGAGCTTCCGGGAGGAGATCTTTTATGTGCATGGTCTGCCGGATCTTATGAAGGCAGTACCGATGAGAGTATTGTTTGCGCACGTCTTTTAAAGGGGGAGGATCACTGGAAGAAGCCTGTTAAGGTTTCCAGAGATTCCAAACGCAGTGAGCAGAATCCGTCTTTGTTCCTCGGTCCGGATAATACGGTCTGGAGCATCTATACGGCCCAGTCAGAAGGGGTATCCGGAAAGAGCAATATGCATCACACTTCCATGATCCGCTTTCAGAAAAGTTTTGATGGGGGACGAACCTGGGAAGAGGCAAGAGGATTGTTTCCTGATGCAGGAAGTTTGTGCAGTCAGCCCATAAAAGCACTTAAAAATGGCAGGCTGATCTTTTCCAACTGGATTTCAAAGGAGTCAAAAGCAGGGTTAACAGGAGATCCTACGGTATTTAGGGTTTCTGATGATGAAGGTGTCTCATGGAAAACGGTATTTGTACCGGAAAGCCAGGGGCGGATACAGGCCAATGTAGTGGAACTGGAACAGGGGCATCTCATTGCATTTATGAGGAGCCGCTTTGCTGACTTCATTTATCGAAGCGAATCCTTTGACTGGGGAAGCAGCTGGACATCTCCTGTTAAGACCACACTTCCAAACAACAATTCCGGCATCAGTGCAGTACGCTTAGCAAGCGGCCGGATTGCAATTGCCTATAATCCGACCAGCGGAGACCACCCGGCGTTAAACAGCGCTTCTCTTTCCGGACACTGCTGTCCGGTAACCGTGGCCATATCTGGAGACGGAGGCGTTACCTGGCCCTTTATCCGCCATATGGAACTTGGGGAAGGTTTTGCTGGTGAGGGAAATCAGGTCAGCAACGGACAGTATGAAAATCCGTATCTCTTACAGGGAGAGGATGAATACCTACATATGACATTCTCCTATAAAGATCATGCATGTATAAAATACATGCGTTTTACAGAAGCTGATATCATGGGTGAAAAAAAAGCTGAATAAAAATGATAAAATATTAACTCATGTATTAAGAGAAAATTAGTGCATTAAGGCGCTGGACGTTGCTCCGGCGTCTTTTTTTGATGGATATAAAGAGAAAATATAAAAAAATGATAACGTTTGATATCATTTTATAAAAAAGATTTACATTGTTATCATTATGCTTTATAATTGTTTTTAAGGAAGGTGTGAGGATTATGATAGGGAAACGTATTAAGACTCTCCGGGAGGAGAGACACTTAAGTCAGGAAAGGCTGGCGGCAGAATTAGGGGTCAGCCGAATGACAGTCAATAACTATGAAAATGAAAAGCGGGCACCGGATATCGATTTTGCAAGACATGTGGCGGACTATTTCGGAGTGACTGTGGAATTTCTTATGGGAGGAACAGAGTATCGTTATAAGCGGGATGAAATCATTTCCCTTAAACGATCGGAAACCCTGTTCCGCATCATGGAAAAACTTCCCCAGCCGGAGATTCAGGAGATGGTTTCATCTCTGATCGAGACCCTTGAAAAGTCTGTGGAATTAGATATGGCTGATGACATTGTGCAAGTGATGAATCATTGCTGCGTACAGGTTCGCAGGCTGCTGTATGGCTATGAGAATTTAAAAGATGACATAGCAGTATCGGTGAAAGAACTTAAAAAGCTTTCGGTACCGGAGGAATCTATCCGGCAGGTGGTGCATTATAAGCCAAGAGTTGTTTATGATGCCGCATTTCATGCAACAAAACGGATTAATGAGGAAGTGAACCACGGTGCAGAGACCATGGAGCGGAGGCTGGAAAAGTTGGTTGAAGCAAAACTTAAGGAACCAGTAAATGAAACACCTTGATTTGAAAGGAGGATGATAGAGTGGAAAATTGGTATGAAGCTAATATAGCGAAAACACTTGAACACTTTAAAACCAACGAGAACACGGGATTATCAGAGCAGGAGGCCGCAAACCGACAAACCAAGTATGGAAAGAATGAATTTGCAAAGCAGGAAAAAACGAGTCTGATCAAAGATATTCTGCATCAGCTTAAGGATATTTCCACAATTATCCTGCTTCTGGCAGCGCTTCTTTCCTTATGCATGGCAATAAAGGATGGCCACGGCTTTATCGAACCTGTAGTAATCGTTTCCATTGTCATTTTAAACCTGATACTGGCGATCACCCAGGAGCGAAGCGCGGAAAAGGCATTAGAGGCGCTGACCAGCTTAAACTCTCCAAGCTGTATCGTTTTGCGAGACGGCGTACAAAAAGAGATGGATACTGCTGAGCTTGTTCCTGGGGATGTAATTCTTCTTCAGCTTGGAAGTATTGTTCCTGCTGACGCCCGCCTTTTCTCCAGCACCAATTTGCAGGTGGATGAGTCGGCGCTGACAGGAGAGAGCGAGCCTTCCGAAAAGAATTCAGATATTTTACTCCAGGGAAGTGTCCCTCTTGGAGATCAGCTAAACATGGTATTCTCCGGCTGTCATGTAACTTCCGGTCATGGGGTAGCAATCGTTACTGCTACCGGAATGCACAGTGAGATGGGCAAAATTGCCGGATACTTAAACAATTCACAGAAAATCAAAACACCTTTGCAGCGACGTCTTGAGCGGGTTGCAAAATCCATCAGTATGGTGGCCATCATCGCTGCCGTATTACTTCTTGTTATCGGTCTTTTGCAGGGAGAATCTTTCTGGTCTATGATCACCCTTGCAGCAACTCTGGCGGTAGCAGCCGTACCCGAAACCTTAAATTTAATCGTAACGTTATCTCTTTCTCAGGGCGTTAAGAACATGGTTCATAAAAATGCCCTGATCCGTAAACTTTCTGCAGTAGAAACCCTTGGTAATACTTCTGTAATCTGTTCGGACAAAACAGGAACCCTGACACAGAATTTAATGACCATCGAAAAGCTTTGGATTCCTGGTCATGAACCTTTTGATGCCCGAGATGAATTTGTTCTGGAACAGAAGGATCTGCTGTCTAAATTTGCCCTTGCAAGCAACGCATCTGTTCAGACGGAGGAGGATGGTACTTTAACCATCATGGGAAATCCCACGGAGAAAGCCATCATGCGTCTATTACATGAAAAGGGCTTATCCAAAGAAATCATTTCCGGGCAATACCGTATGGTGGGAGAAATCCCGTTTTCTTCTGAACGTAAGATGATGACCATTGTTTTAGAAGATGCTTCAGGGGGATATTTAATCCTTACTAAAGGTGCTCTTGACCGACTTCCTCTCCAGGCATTTAACGAGGATATGGAAAAAGATGTTGCCCATGTACACGAGCTTTTTGCCGGAGAGGCACTCCGGGTACTTGCCCTTGGAATCCGGCGCACAGAGGAAGCGCCATCTATGGAAAGACCGGAAGAAATCGAACGGGATCTGGCTTTATGCGGACTCATCGGTCTGATTGACCCGGCCCGTCCAGAAGCCGCTAAAGCGGTGGAACGAGCAAAGATGGCAGGAATCCGTACCATCATGATCACCGGAGACCATGCAGTTACGGCAAGTGCCATTGCAAAGAATATCGGTATTCTTGGTGAGAATGAAAAAGTAATTACCGGGCAGCAGCTAAAAGAGATTTCTGATGAAGAGCTTTGCAGGGATATTCATCACTATTCGGTTTACGCCAGAGTTTCTCCGGAAGATAAGATCCGTATCGTTGAAGCATGGCAGGAGAACGGAGAAGTCGTATCAATGACCGGAGACGGTGTCAATGATACTCCTGCATTAAAAGCTGCAGACGTAGGCGTTTCCATGGGACGAAGCGGAACGGAAGTGGCAAAAAGTGCTTCTGACATGGTGTTAACCGATGATAACTTTGCTACTATTATTGATGCAGTTTCTGAAGGACGTAATGTTTATTCCAATATCAGAAAAACCATTTATTTCCTTTTAGTATGTAATATTTCTGAAATTGTCATCATGCTGGTGGCTCAGTTAAAGGGTTGGGGAATCCCCGTAACCCCGATCATGCTGCTTTTAGTCAACGTACTTGGTGACGGTATTCCTGGCCTTTACTTAGCCCGGGAAAGATCCGATCCTCGTCTGATGGACCGTGAACCGATCCGCAGAGATGAAGGCTTTTTAAGCGGAGGTCTTTTAACTGTAATCATCCAGCAGACCATCGCTTGTTCCGCTGTGGTTTTAATCGGTTATTACATCAGTACCTTCCGTGCACTTCCTGGAATGCCGGAACCATCTCAGGCCATCGGCCAGACGGTTGCATTCCTGATCTTAGGCTGGACTTCAATCCTACATTTATATACCGTGCGCAGCAGACAATCCATCTTTAAGAGAACGCTTAGAGATAATCCTCCGGTCGTTTATAGTACCCTTGCCATGATTGCAGTATTCAGTTTATTGGCAGCAATTCCGTCCGTGGGAAAAATCTTCGATCTGACAACCATTGGAACCTCTCACTGGCTGCTTGCAGCAGGACTTTCCTTGATTCCTACAGTAGTGGCTGAGATCGGCAAGTTCATCGATAACCAGACGAACATCCGGGAGATCCGTGAATACCGGCATCGTTTGATCCGTCACAAAATCAGAAAAGATGATAGTTTCTAAATTGATTATCAAAAAATGTTCCGGCTCTTAAAATGAGCCGGGCTTTTTTTATCTGATGGCAAGATTTAAGATACATAAGGCTTAAATACGGGGAATAAGATAAATCAAAGACGAAGAAAATGGAATGGCTGATGTTAAATTATCTTTGGGCGTTTATGATGCTGGCAGGAGTTCTATGGGGAGCTTTCCATGGAAATTTAAGTGCGGTAACAGACGGAGCTTTAAATTCAGCAAAGGAAGCAGTTATGTTAAGCATTACCATGCTGGGAATCATGTCATTTTGGACCGGGATTATGGAGATCGGGCAAAAATCCGGGCTCATTGAGCGGATGTCAAATAAGATGGGACCTGTGCTTCATTATCTTTTCCCCAGGATTCCCAAAGACCATAAATCCCTGACCTATATTGCTACCAATATCATAGCTAATATTCTGGGGTTAGGCTGGGCGGCAACTCCTGCCGGATTAAAGGCCATGGAATCCTTAAAGGAACTGGAGGATGACAGGAGAAAAGAGGAGAGCCAGGGGAAAACAACAGGAAAAAGAAAGTCTGTGGCTGAGGGAACTGCAAACAATGAGATGTGCAACTTTCTCATCCTTAATATTTCATCCTTACAGCTCATTCCTGTTACTATGATTGCATACCGAAGCCAGTACGGCAGTGCGAATCCTACTGCTATCGTGGGGCCGGCACTGGTAGCCACGTTGATCTCCACACTGGTGGGAGTAGCGGCCTGCAAACTGCTGGACCGTTAACAATACATAAAAACAAGGTATCATTCGATTTGAATGATACCTTGTTTTTGTTATTTACCTGGCAGTTCCTAGTTAGTTTTAAAGGAACAGTTAACAACATTTGCTCCTACGATGACGTCTTTGTTCTTGCCGCCGTTGGATATGCATCCGTTAAAATTGTGTTTGCCGGAAGCTGGAGCTTTTGGAAAATTGAAATTCACGTTATTGTTATTACCGGTACAGCCCTTCAGTGTAACGGCGCCGGTATTGTTGTTCTGGTCAAATCCTCTTGCTTTGTTACCGGTGGCAACGCAGCCTTCTAAGTAATGATTGTCAGCGGTGTAATTTCCGCCTACTTTAAAGCCTTGTCCATTTCCGCTGTTTTTACCGTTATAGGATGCTTCTGAGTTATATACCTTTACCGCATTTCCTGCGGAATAAAAATCAAAACCGTCATCGGAATTGTTTAAAGCGGTGCAATTTTCAAATACATTGCCAGGTCCGATGTTTAATTTGGCTGCAAATCCGTCTGCATTTTCCCCATCGGTCTTGGAATCGTAGTTATAAGTGGAGGTAACTTTGGTAATGCGGTTGTTGGAGGCACCATTGCTCATCTGAAGGCCGGTATCTCCGCATTTGGTAATGAAGCAGTCTTTGATCTGGTTGTTGCTGCCGCTGATATAGATTCCATTATCTCCTGCACTCTGGATGGTAAGACCTTCAAGGTACCAGTAATTACCGGAAATCTGAAAACCACGGGAGCTGTCTGCATAGGGCTGACTGGAGAAATCAACTACAGGTTTCTGTCCGCTGTAGTTTAAGATTTTGATGGGAGCACTGGAGCTGCCGTTTGTGCTCAATTTGAATGTGGTGGAAGTTTTGTAGGTTCCTCCCATAAGATAAATGGTGGTACCTGCCTTCGCGCTTGAAATGGCCTTTTCGATTGTCTTAAAAGGTTTGTCTTTTGATTGTCCGTTGTTGGAATCGTTTCCGCTTGTGGAAACATAATATGTTGCGGATGCTGCGTTCGCTGGCAGCGGACTGAAGTAACCTAAACTAGCAACCATAAAACAAGTCGTGATGATGCTGATAATTCTTTTTCCTTTTCTCATATAATATACCCCTTTCTTTATATCTAGATCCCGGAACAGTTATTTGTTCAGGAATTTCTAGCAGAAAAATAAATGAAAACCAGAATAGTCTTACGAATAGCTCATTCATCATTTGTGCATTGTTTATAGATGCATACTAGAATATTTGGGATATATTGTCAATATTTTTTTGCCTAAATTACCCTAGTATTCGAAAATGGAATAGAAATAGTGGAAATTGCTGCAAAAATTAAAAAAATAGCGCTGCAAAAATGGCTGTTCTATACAGTCATCTTGCAACGCAAGGTTGATTGGATTTATTGCTTGCTATTGAGCGCCCTCTTTGTATTCCTTTAATGCAAGGGAAAGCTGATCTGGACAGGATGTAGGTCTGAATCCGCATTGAATTCCTTCCAGACGTCTGATCGCCTCATCAACATCCATTCCTTCTACCAGACGGGAAACGCCCTGGGTATTACCGGAACAGCCGCCGACGAACTGGACTTTAACGACTTTATTATCTTCTACTTCAAAACTGATTTCTTTTGAGCAAACGCCACGTGTTTTATAATTCATGATTGGTACCTCCAACTCCTAAAATATCTCTTTGTAAACAAACTAAATTATAGCCAAACCTTGAAGAGGTGTCAATAGCGCTTTTCAAACATGGACAAAGACGCTATAATAAAAGAAGATATGATCATAAAGGAGGAAGTTTATGTTAGGAATAATCGGAGCCATGGATGTGGAAGTGGCAGAAGTAAAAAATACCATGGAACATGTAACCGTAGAAACCATAGCAAATATGGATTTTTATAGAGGAATCTTAAAAGGAAAAGAAGCGGTAGTAGTCCGTTCCGGAATCGGAAAAGTGAATGCAGCCATCTGCACCCAGATTCTGGCAGACCATTACCATGTAAGTGCGGTGATCAATACTGGTATTGCCGGATCATTAAAAAATGAAATCAATATTGCGGATGTAGTTTTATCTACGGATGTAGTACACCATGATATGGATGCCACTGGCTTTGGTTATCCGGCTGGACAGATTCCTCAGATGAAAGAATTCTCCTTCCCAGCCGATGAGACCCTTCGAAAACTGGCTTATGACTGTTGTAAAGAAGTGAATCCAGAGATCGGAGTTTTTATCGGAAGGGTAGTTTCAGGGGATCAGTTTATTTCCGACAGGGTTAAAAAAGACTGGATTTCTAAAACTTTTGGTGGAGCGTGCACCGAGATGGAGGGGGCTGCCATTGCTCAGGCGGCATACTTAAACCACATCCCATTTCTAATCATCAGAGCCATCTCAGATAAGGCGGATGACAGCGCAAACATGGACTACAGCGAGTTTGAAGCAAAGGCAGTAAAGCATTCCGTGAACCTTATTTTAGCGATAGCACAACGGTATTCATATTAAGTTCAGAATCGAATCATGGCAGGATTTGACGAACGATTCTAGGCTCTCTCATCTTCCCAAAGCCAGTCCGGGTGTTTATAATAAACCTATCACCCGGGGAGGCCGGGCAAGAAAGGGGAGCTATTATTATGCTGGAAATTTTACAGACAGGCAAAGCGTTATACGTGCTGGCAGCTTTTTGCGGCATCGGCGTTATCACCAGATGGCTGACACGTAACCTCTACAAAAGATTGATTAAAGAATCCGATAACATGACATTGACCAAAAACAAATGTCTCCGGACCTTCAAGCAGAAGACGGAAGCAACCTATCAGATGAACCAGGGAATTCCAAGAATCAAACCTTACCTGGAACGGCAGATGTATGATTTTAGATATATGGGAGTTACTCTCCACGGCTGGAACATATTTTCCAATCAGTTGACGCTCTGGTGCTTTCTTGCAGGAGGCGGCGCAGCGTTTGCTTCCTACTGGTACCGTACCGATCCATATTACATAGTATTATATGGTTCCGTGGGAATCATGGCAGGACTGTTTACGATTCTGGTGGATCATGGGGCAGGAATTTCAGAGAAACGGCAGCAGCTGTTTGCAGTTCTTGATAACTATCTGGAAAATACCCTGATTTACCGGCTGGATCAGGACAGAGACGAATTTGACGGGATTTCCGGTCCCCATTTGGAGCCCCGTGAAAATATAAGATCTATTTATCCCACTGCAACAAGAGGCGGGGCAGAAATTGAGGTAGAATCCGATAAAAAATCAGACCGCCGCAATGCAAGGCAGAGGTTAAAAGCAGAACGGCCGGAAAAACCTGCAAGAAACCGTTCCCAGTCCCAGCAGATCGAAGAGTATCCAGATGAAATGGATGCAGAATTAGACAGAGGAGAAAAGAACGCTTCTCAGGAGATTACTGGATCCAGACGGGATGTGGATTACTTAAAACGTAGTCTGGAACAGATTGCGGCAAGCAGGGAAAAAGAACGGAATAACCGGGCAGGGGAAGATTGGATGAAGGATCTAAACCCGGAGGAATTAAAGCTGATCGGCGAAATTCTCCAGGAATATCTGACCTGAACCTTTGGCAGGCAGAAGAAAATGATGTCGCAATTGGACGAATTTTATGATATAATTTTCCTTAACAGGCAGTCAGCAACCTGAACATAAGGAAAAAGGAGAATATAAGCAATGGGAAATATAGTTTTTGATTATTCCAAGGCGTCCGGCTTTGTTTCAGCAGAAGAAATGGAGAATATGAAAGCCACAGTTATGTGTGCAAGAGACACCCTGATGAACAAGTCTGGTGCAGGCAATGATTTTCTGGGTTGGATCGACCTTCCGACAGATTATGATAAGGAAGAATTTCATAGAATAAAGACAGCTGCAGAGAAGATTCAAAAAGACTCTGACGTACTGTTAGTCGTTGGCATTGGCGGTTCCTATCTTGGTGCTAGAGCAGCCATTGAATTTTTATCCCATAGTTTTTATAATGTTTTACCGAAAGGATCACGTAAAACACCGGAGATTTACTTCGTAGGCAACAGCATCAGCAGCAAATACATCCATGATTTAAAGGATGTGCTGGAAGGAAAGGATTTCTCCGTTAATATTATATCGAAATCCGGAACCACCACAGAACCGGCAATCGCTTTCCGTGTATTTAAGGATATGCTGATTGAAAAATATGGCCGTGAAGAAGCAAATAAAAGAATTTATGCCACCACGGACAAAGCAAAGGGCGCGCTTAAGAATCTGGCCGATCAGGAAGGCTATGAAACTTTCGTGGTTCCCGATGATGTAGGCGGACGTTTTTCCGTGCTTACTGCAGTAGGACTTCTTCCGATCGCAGTATCAGGCGCAGATATTAACCAGCTGATGGAAGGAGCACAGGCAGCAAGAAAGACAGCCATTGAAACTCCTTATGAGTCTAACGGAGCGCTTCAATATGCGGCAGTGCGCAATATCCTTCTTAGAAAAGGCAAGACGGTTGAGATCGTAGCCAATTATGAACCAAGCCTTCATTTCGTATCCGAGTGGTGGAAACAGTTATTCGGAGAGAGTGAAGGAAAAGACCAGAGAGGTATTTTCCCGGCTGCGGTGGATTTGACCACAGATCTCCACTCTATGGGACAGTTTATTCAGGATGGGGCACGAATTATGTTTGAAACCGTACTGAATGTGGTTGAATCTCCCGCAGAGATTCTTCTCAAAGAGGAAGAAGTTGATACCGACGGCATGAACTATCTGGCTGGAAAGAGCGTTGACTTTGTCAATAAGAGTGCCATGAATGGAACCATCTTAGCCCACAGTGACGGAAATGTACCAAATCTTCTTGTTGGTATTCCGGGGCAGGATGAATTCAGCTTAGGACAGCTGTTCTACTTCTTTGAATACGCATGCGGTGTCAGCGGATATATTCTTGGAGTGAATCCGTTCAATCAGCCAGGTGTGGAAAGCTATAAAAAGAACATGTTCGCTCTGCTGGGAAAACCTGGTTATGAAAAGGAAAGAGAAGAACTGTTAAAACGATTATAAGTTTTTAAAATAGAATGCCGGTGCTCTGGTCTGGATCTTTTAAGATCCTGGTCGGGGCACCGGTTACTTTTTTGCACTTAATTTTATCAATATTTAACAAAATTTAATTAGGAAACCACAGTATGGTATAGTATACTAATTGAGTATCAAATGAAACATAATCATTTAGGAGGAAGATATGAAAAAAAGTTTAACAATTTTCCTGGCTGCAGCAATGGCGCTTACATTAACCGCCTGTGCAGGAGGAAAGGACGCAAAGGCCACTTATGACAACGCAACAAAGAAAACTTCAGAACTGACATCCATGGATGTGACATCCGCAGTTAATATGCAGATGACACAGGGTGAGAACAAAACCGATATGAAGATGGATTTAGACATGAAGATGGCAGATATCAACACAGATAAGATGAGATATCTGGCAGAGGGAACCACTTCTATCATGGGACAGAACATTGATCTTTCCATGTACTATGAAAATGGATACTATTATATGAATTCCATGGGACAGAAGATCAAATATGCCATGGATTTAGATGAGATGATGAAACAGATCAAGCAGAGCACAGAAAGCGCCAGTGTGGATTCTTCCTATTTGAAGGATATCACAGCGAAAGAAGATGGAGATAATAAGGTACTTACCTTTACTGTTGATGCAGCAAAGATGGATGCCTATGTAAAGGATTTAATGTCCCAGGTAGGAACTGATATGGAAGGTGTGACCTACACTATCAAAGAAGCAAAGGGTGAAGCAACTGTTAATAAAGATGGATATTTCTCATCTCAGAAGATCAGTATGAGTTTGGATATGACATCTCAGGGTGAGACGGTTTCCATGGTTATGGATACGGATTCCACCTACAATAATCCAGGTCAGACTGTTGAAGTAGCGGCACCGGACTTAGAAGGTTATACAGAAGTTGACCCAAGCACCATGCAGGCTCAGTAACAGATTATAAACTTGTGCAGAATAAAAAAGCTCTTCCAAGGCAGGAATCCTGTCTGGAAGAGCTTTTCTTATTCCTCGATCACCTGAATTTCCAGAAAATCAAACTCAATGTGTTCGATAAAATTATCCTGGTTAAACCTTGCCTTGGAGTGCTTTTGAAACCCCTGGACGGTGGCATCAAGCCACATGGGTTTTCCCAAATCAAACTGGTAGCAGATATCATCCAGCGCGTTAAAAACCATGGTTGTTCTGGAAAGACTGTAATCTGATATGCAGATGACGGTGTCCTTCATGATTTTCGTGTCTTTGATCAATTTTGCCCACATGCGAAACATAATGAATTTTCCCTTCTGAAATAAGCGGTTATCACCGTCGGTTTAATGATGCAACGATTATATCACCGGGAAAGGAAGATGCGCAAGCAGGAAAATGACGGACATTGTAAAACCATGAAAAATATGATAGAATCGTGATAGGAAAAACCCAAGGAGGAACACTTAAGATGGCACAACCCATAACGGATCAGGTTGGTTTTCTTGGAGAGGCCTGCAGAGCCGTCCAGGAGTTATCGGCAAGCAGGAATCTGCTGGATAAGTTCCATCAGGAAAAGAGACGTCTGGAAAAGGATCTGGAGGCAGAAAAAAAGGCTGTCGCAGATGCCATTAACCTTACGGTCAAAAAAAGAATTGAAGAGATCGAAGGCACCTATGACAAGGAGATAGCCAAGGAGCAGGATTCTCTAAAGCGGATGAGAAGCAAGCGGGAAAAGGCGAAAACCCAGGGAATTAAGGAGCGGATCGAAGAAGAAACAGCAGAATTAAAGGAAAATAACAAAGAGTTAAGACGGCAGATGAAAGAAGTTTTCCGGCAGGAAGGGGTTCCGAGGTTTTGCAACAGCAGGCTGTATTACGCCTTATATCTGCCAAACAGTTTTAAGGAATGGCTGCTTTTATTTATTTTCATTCTGTTATGCTTTCTTGCAATCCCCTGCGGAGTCTATTTTCTGATCCCTCAGAGAACACCCTATTATTTATTCGGAATCTATTTTTTGACCATCCTTATCTTTGGCGGTATCTATATCCTCATCAATAACCGGACCAAGGTGAGGCATCAGAGTGCGCTCAGAAAAGGAAGATCCATCCGGGACTTCATAAAATCCAACGACCGGAAGATAAAAGTCATCATCCATTCCATTAAGCGGGACCGTGATGAAGCCGTTTATAACCTGGAAAAATATGATGATGAGATCGCCCGCATCGAACAGGATTTAACAGATATCACCGATAAAAAAAGAGATGCCTTAAATACGTTTGATAAGGTGACAAAGACTATCATATCCGATGAGATCGCAGGTAACAGCAGGGAAAAGCTTACCAGGCTTTTAAAGGATTATGAAGAGGCAGCGGCCAATATGAAAGAGGCTGAGATCAGGGTAAAGGAGCAGACCCTGTTTATCAACGATAACTACGCCTCTTATATAGGCAAAGAATATATGGTTCCGGAACGGCTTGATGAGCTGGCAGACATGATCCGAATGGGGAAGGCGACTACCATAAGTGAAGCCAAGGCCATTTATAAGAGTCTTAAGGAATAGAATGAAGGTGCAGAAAGAACGCGCAGATGCGGGTTTTTCCTGCACCTGTTTTTTTTGCAATTTTCCCGAACGGTGAGGTGAATAATTCCATAAATCACGGCTTATAATAGAACAGAGAAAATAAGGACAGCAAGGCAGGATATTATGAAATTATGGGAAAGAATTGCGATCCGGGGAAACCGGGACGTTTTTTATTATGACACAAAGCATACCTTTGAAGCAGAGGATTTTGCTTCCAGACTTTACGATATGATAAGTACGGAGCTGGAGAATAAAAGAGCAGCTGGAGTACTTTTTTTGTGCATCGGTACCGACCGTTCCACGGGAGACAGCCTTGGGCCCTTAATCGGTTATAAGCTAAATGAAAGAGGATTGGAGCATTTAGAGGTCATGGGAACTTTAGACCGCCCGGTCCACGCTATGAATCTTGAAACGTATCAGACTATTTTACGGCTCCGTTACCCCAATTACGTTGTGGTGGCGGTGGATGCTTCTGTTGGAAATATGGAGCACATCGGCTATGTGACCCTGGGAAGGGGAGCGTTAAAACCAGGGCTTGGAGTGAGCAAAGAACTACGTGCGGTAGGGGATATTTTCATCACCGGGATCGTAGGAAGCTGTGGAAATTATGACCCTCTGATGCTGCAGAGCATAAGACTTTCCGTTGTTATGCGCATGGCTGACTGCATCAGCCACAGTATTTATCTTGTCGAAAAGTTATGGGAAAACACGTCCATGCTTTGACATGATTTTCGCCTATGGTATGCTATGATTCATTGGATTAAAAAGAATAGCGGGGTGAGCCAATGGGTGAATTATACAATCCGTACCCGAAGCTGCCGAAGAATATCAGGCAGATCGGGGAGCGGGATCAGATCGTAAAGTTATATGTAGAGGATTATGTAAACACGTATTTGAAGCGTCTGTATCCTGTTGGAGGACAAGAACTGCGGGTAGGCTTATTGCTTGGCAGTATGGAACTTAATGATGGAACGCCATATATCTTCATTGACGGAGCTTTGGAGATGGAGGATGTGACAGATACAGGCGGAAAAGTGGCATTTACAGAGCTTTCCTGGAAAAAAGCCTATCAGAATATAGAGCAGCTTTTTCCAAAGAGATCCATTCAGGGCTGGTTTTTATGTGGCAGTCCCGGAGATGATTTAACACCTTTAAATTACTGGAAACAGCATATTCAGTATTTTGAAGGGACCAACAAGTTGATGTATTTAAGCAGTGGAACAGAAGGAGATGAAACTGTTTACATAACGTCAGAGGATGGCTTTTACAAGCTTCAGGGCTACAGTATTTATTATGAACGAAACCAGATGATGCAGGACTACATGGTTCTGCGAAAGGATGTAAAACGTATCGAAACCGATACAAATGATAAGGTAATCGAAGAATTCCGCAAGCGAATGGACGAGCGTAAAGAGGAAGTTACGGACAGGCATCAGACCACCGGGCTCCTTAAAGGCATGTGTACTGCCATGTCAGTCGTCATATTAGCTGGCGGAATTGTTATGTTTAACAACTTTGAACGGATGCAGAGCATGGAAAGCGTGATTGCTTCCGCAATTCCTGCAAAGGCAGAACAGATCTTAGGCGGAGTCCAGAAAAAGGGCGGCAAGACCGAATCCAAAGTCGTGGTGGAAGACGCAGAAGCAGGCATTTCTCCAACCACCGCCGTAAATAAAGAAACCATGTCAAAAACAGTGCCGGAAACAAAGGCAGGTGAAGGCCAGGCCTCGGCAGAGACGGTTGCAAACCAGGGATCAGCAGGCAGTGAGACACAGACTAGTGCCGCTTCAGCAGAGACAGGGAAAGCGCCGGAACAGACCAGCGCGGCTTCGGCTGAGACTGGAAAAGCACCAGAACAGACCAGTGCCGCTGCCGCAGAAACAAACAAAGCCCCTTCAGAGGGAAACAAAGCTTCGGCGGAGACCAGCCAGGCACCAGCTGAAACAGAAGCAGCCGCAGCATCCGGACAGCGGGTTCATGTGGTGCAGGAAGGAGAGACGCTCTACGGAATCATTATAGCAGAATACCATACTGTGAATAAGCTGAAGGAAATCTGTGAACTTAATGGATTGGAGGATGAGAATAAGATTGTAGCGGGCCAGAAATTACTGCTTCCGTAGAAAAAAATAATGCGTTTCTTCTAGAAATGATGTATACTACAACTATATATGGGCATTTTTAGGAGAAAACTGCATGAGCGAATTGAACTCTATGAACAGAGAGATTAAAAAAAACCAGCTGAGGCGGCAGATTGTTCCAACTTCTGTGGACAAGGATGAATCCAGCGAAGAAATCATAAAAAAAGCCCGCGTTAAGGTAAGAAAAAAGAGGCTCAGGATTTTCCTTGTTCTGTTTTTAGTGCTTGCAGCAGGGGGAATCGGTGCATTTCAGTATTTCCGGCTCTATCAGTATACCGGATATGGTGTTGTCTGGGCAAAGGAGATGAATGAGGGAAGCTATGAGGGATATATGGACTTTGGTTCCAATGTGCTGAAATACAGCAAGGATGGTGCCTCCTATCTGGATTCCCAGGGAAAAGAAGTATGGATTCAAAGTTATGAGATGAAATCGCCTAAGGCTTATGTAAATGGAGACTATGCAGCAATTGCAGACCAGCAGGGGAATTCCATCTATATCTTTGACAAAGCAGGAAAAACAGGTGTGGCAACTACGGTTCTTCCCATTGTGAAGGCTTCCGTATCCTCCTATGGAGTGGTGGCTGCCATATTAGAGGATTCCACGTCCAATTACATATACTTTTTTAAACAGGATGGAACGGCTCTTGATGTGAAAATCAAAGCGCTTTTAGGCGGAGATTCCGGCTATCCTGTTGATATCAGTTTATCTCCTGACGGCACCCAGTTGATGGGGGCCTATGCCTACTTAAAGAACGGCACTCTAAACGGCAGGGTCGCTTTTCATAATTTCGCTGAAATCGGAAAGAGCATTCCGGACAGGCTGGTAGGAGGCTTTGATGAGCCGTATGATGCCGCTCTTGTCGCTCAGGTCCAGTTCCTTGACGACACGTATTCCTGTGCTTTTGCAGATAACAGCGTATCTTTTTACTCCACAAAGAATGCCCTGTCTCCGGAGCTTTTAAAGCAGATTCCGGTACAGGAGGAGATTAAGAGCGTATTCTATTCCAATAAATATGTTGGTCTTATCGTGGACAACCCGGAAGGGGAGAACCCATACCGTCTGGATGTTTATAAGCCCAACGGAGACCATGTCTTTTCCAAAGGTTTCCAATATCAGTACACCTATGCTGATATTGACGGAGATCATGTATTTTTGTATAATGAAGATTCGTGCAGAGTCTACAATATGTCAGGCAGACTTAAATTTTCAGGCACATTTGATTTTCCGGTATCTAAGATCCGAAACGGCAGATTCCCCAATACTCTGATCGTGACGGGTCCTCAAAATATGAAAGAAATTAGATTACAAATAGGAGGGCAATACCAATGAGCAACGTCGAAACCATGTCTATCAATGCAATCCGCATCCTATCCGCAGATGCGATCCAGAAAGCCAATTCCGGACACCCCGGACTCCCTTTAGGCTGTGCGTCCGCCGCTTATGAATTATGGGCAAACCACTTAAATCACAACCCGGCTGATCCAAACTGGGCAAACAGAGACCGTTTTGTTTTATCCGGAGGTCATGGTTCCATGCTTTTGTATTCCCTTCTCCATTTGTTTGGATATGGGAATTTATCCAAAGAAGACTTGATGAATTTCCGTCAGTTAAGCTCTAAGACACCGGGACATCCGGAGTACGGCCACACCGTAGGCGTAGAGGCAACCACAGGACCTCTTGGCGCAGGTATGGGAATGGCAGTTGGTATGGCCATTGCAGAGAGTCATCTGGCATCTGTATTCAATAAGGATAATTTCCCGGTTGTGGATCACTACACCTATGTACTGGGCGGAGACGGCTGTATGATGGAAGGAATCTCTTCCGAAGCATTCTCTCTGGCTGGAACTCTTTCCCTTGGAAAGTTGATCGTTCTTTACGATTCCAATCAGATCTCAATTGAGGGAAGCACGGATATCGCATTTACCGAGGACGTTCAAAAGCGTATGGAAGCATTCCATTTCCAGACCATAACGGTAGAAGACGGCAATGACTTAGAAGCCATCGCACGTGCCATTGAAGAAGCCAAAGCAGATACAGAGCATCCTTCCTTTATCACCATCAAGACTCAGATCGGCTACGGCTGCCCGGCGAAACAGGGAAAAGCCAGTGCCCATGGAGAGCCTTTGGGAGCAGATAACATCACTGCATTAAAGGAGAACTTAGGCTGGCCATCCACAGAGCCATTTTTCGTACCGGAAGAAGTATATGACCATTACAACAAGCTGGCAGCAGAAAAGGCTGACGTAGAAGCTGCCTGGAACGTGATGTTTGCTGCATACTGTGAGGAATATCCAGAGATGGAAACCTTATGGAATGCTTATTATGATCCGGACGGAGCAGAAAAAGCCATTGAAGCCTGTGCTGATTTCTGGAAGAAACCAGAAAAAGCAGATGCCACCAGAAATTTATCCGGTCAGATATTAAACCGCATCAAAACCCATATGCCAAATCTGATCGGCGGTTCTGCAGACCTTGCTCCTTCCAATAAGACCAACATGTCTGATGTTGGAGATTATTCAAAGGAAGACAGAAGCGGACGCAATATGCACTTTGGTGTCAGAGAACTTGGTATGACTGCAATCGGAAACGGTATGCTGCTTCACGGCGGTCTCCGTACCTTTGTGGCTACTTTCTTTGTGTTCAGTGATTACACAAAACCTATGGCGCGTTTATCCTCCCTTATGGGAATTCCGCAGACCTTTATATTCACCCATGACAGCATTGGTGTTGGAGAAGACGGACCTACCCACGAGCCGATCGAACAGCTTGCCATGCTTCGTGCCATGCCGAATTTCCATGTATTCCGTCCTTGTGATGAGACAGAGACAGAAGCAGCCTGGTATTCTGCACTGACTTCCAAGAAGACTCCTACCGGACTTGTTCTCACCAGACAGAATTTAACTCCAATGCCTGGCAGCAGCAAAGAGGCATTAAAGGGCGGTTATGTCATTGACGACTGCGAAGGAACACCGGATCTCATTCTGATTGCAAGCGGTTCTGAGGTAGAACTTGCAGTGAATGCAAAAGGACTTCTTTCTGACTGTAAGGTACGGGTAGTTTCCATGCCATGTATGGATTTATTCGAAGAGCAGACAGTGGAATATAAAGAATCCGTTCTTCCAAAGGCAGTGCGCAAGCGTGTAGCCGTGGAAGCGTTAAGTGATTTTGGCTGGGGCAAATATGTAGGTCTTGACGGAGCTTACGTGACTATGACAGGCTTTGGAGCCAGTGGTCCTGCCGGTCAGTTATTTGATCAATTTGGATTCACGGCGGAGCATGTGGCAGAAGTTGCGAAATCCTTATAGGAGATGCCTGGCATCTTGATACAAAAGGAAAAGGAGCGTAAGTAGTCATGGGAATGAAATGTATTGGTGTTGACGTTGGCGGTACTTCCGTAAAGATCGGTCTGTTTGAAGTGTCAGGGGAACTTCTGCATAAATGGGAAGTGGTGACCAGAAAGGAAGAGGGCGGCAGATACATCCTTGATGATACCGCTGATTCTATATTAAAGAAGCTGGAAGAACTTGGCATCTCCATGGAAGAGATCGCAGGTGTGGGACTGGGGCTTCCTGGTCCAGTCCTTCCTAATGGCTATGTGGAAGTCTGCGTCAACTTAGGCTGGCGTGACCGTTATCCGGAGCGGGAGTTAAGCGAAAGGCTTCACGGCCTTCCGGTGAAAAGTGCCAATGATGCCAATGTAGCAGCTCTCGGTGAGATGTGGCAGGGAGGCGGAAAAGGCTATGATGACATCGTTATGGTCACTCTGGGCACCGGCGTCGGGGGAGGCGTAATCATTGACCAGAAAATCGTTGCCGGAAAGCATGGACTGGCAGGAGAGATCGGTCACATCCACATCCGTGATGACGAAACCGAAACCTGCAATTGCGGTGGCGTGGGATGTGTGGAGCAGGTCGCAAGCGCTACCGGTATTGCAAGAGAAGCCAGAAGAACCATGGCTTCCAAGGATATGCCATCTGCTTTAAGAAGCTTTGGAGATGAAGTCACAGCAAAGGACGTACTTGATGCAGCAAAGGCAGGGGACCTTCTTGCCCTTGAGGTCATGGAGGTAGTGGGTCACTATCTCGGTCTGGTACTTGCACAGGTCTCTATGACCACAGACCCTGAAGTCTTTGTTCTGGGTGGTGGTGTGTCCAAAGCAGGTCAGTTTCTTATTGATGTAATTTATCAGAGTTACGAAAAATTTACACCTATTTCTAAAAATAAGGGCGGAATCGTTTTGGCTACTCTTGGGAATGATGCTGGTATTTACGGAGCCGCCAGATTGATCTTAAATTAGAAATAAAACAGAATACCAGGTATTGGCGGTGATATCTAAGTCACCAGCCATATCTGGTATTTTGTTTGCGTTTATTTACAATTTACTAAATTATGATATAATGGGAATACTCACAAAGCAAGAGACCTCTTAACATGAGGAGACCCCGGTTGACGAACAACCGGGGCAATTATGAAAAATCTATGTGCAACTTGACTGATTAACTAATTAATATTACTGCTTTTCTATACAATTAGTATAAAAAACGGATATGAACACAATATGAACGGCCTGTAAACAGATTATGAAAAAAGGAGATACCATGGGAAATAGCCATAAAAATAGAAAGACCATAGTCATAGGTCACAAAAATCCAGATACCGATTCCATCTGCTCAGCGGTCTGCTATGCAAATCTAAAACGGATTATAACCGGTGAAGATTATCAGCCGGGACGTGCCGGACGTGTCAACGAAGAAACGCAGTTTGTTTTGAATTATTTTGGTATGGAAGCGCCGGAGCTTGTAGAAAATGTAAAGACTCAGGTTCTGGATATTGAGATCCGGGAGACAAAAGGGGTAGAGAAGAACTTATCCTTAAAAAGAGCCTGGAATTTGATGCAGGAAGCCAATGTAGTGACCATTCCAGCGGTTACGGGAGACGGGATGCTGGAAGGACTTATTACGGTCGGCGACATTGCAAAATCATACATGAACGTATATGACAGCAGCATCTTATCAAAAGCATGCACCCAGTATTCCAACATTGTAGAGACCTTAGAGGGCGATGTGGTGGTTGGCGATAAAGATGCCTATTTTGATATTGGCAAGGTACTGATTGCAGCGGCCAATCCAGATATGATGGAATATTACATTTCAAAGGGGGATTTAGTAATATTGGGAAACCGGTATGAATCCCAGCTTTGTGCCATTGAGATGGAAGCAGCATGTATTATTGTCTGCGAAGGTGCCGCAGTTTCCATGACCATTAAAAAACTGGCTCAGGAGCGGGGCTGTACCGTCATAGCGACTCCGTATGATACTTATACAGCAGCCCGTCTGGTAAACCAGAGCATTCCAATCAGCTATTTCATGAAGACGGAAGGGTTAATCACCTTTGAAGAGGAAGATTACATCGATGAGATCAAAGATGTGATGGCTAGCAAACGTCACCGAGATTTCCCAATCCTTGATAAGAATGGAAAATACAAGGGAATGATTTCCCGTCGTAACTTGCTGGGCGCAAAAGGAAAACGTCTGATCCTTGTGGATCACAACGAAAGATCTCAGGCGGTGGAAGGCATGGAAAGTGCGGAGATTTTGGAGATCATCGATCATCACCGTCTTGGAACTGTGGAAACCATTGCACCTGTATTTTTCCGCAATCAGCCAGTAGGGTGTACGGCTACCATCGTATATCAGATGTATCAGGAAAATAATATTGCCATTGAGCCTCAGATCGCAGGACTTTTGTGCAGTGCCATCATTTCTGACACTCTTTTGTTCCGTTCCCCAACCTGTACGGCAGCGGACAAGAAGGCAGCGCTTTCACTTGCAGCTATCGCTGGAATCGAAGCAGAGAAGTATGCTTCTTCCATGTTTGCAGCAGCCAGCAATTTAAAGGGAAAGACAGACGGAGAGATCTTTTATCAGGACTTTAAGAAGTTTACCGTTGGAAAGGTAACCTTTGGCGTAGGTCAGATCAGTTCCTTAAACGCGGAGGAGCTGGGAGAATTGGAAGACCGTATGCTTCCTTATATGAAAAAGGCGAGAGAAGAGCATGGAGTGGACATGATGTTCTTTATGCTTACCAATATACTTACAGAATCCACAGAACTGCTCTGCGAAGGCCAGGGAGCAAAGCAGATGATCGCTGGTGCCTTTCGGGCGGAGGATGAGAGAACCAACTCACAGGATCATGTGGTCAGCTTGCCAGGTGTGGTATCCAGAAAGAAACAGCTGATTCCAAGCATTATGTTAGCCGTTCAGGGATAAGGAGGACGGTTCGATGAAAAAACAGCAAACATACGAAAAGAAACTTCCTGAAAAAAGAAATAAAGTGGACTGGAAACCAGGCAATATGCTTTATCCGGTTCCAGCCGTTATGATCAGTTGTCAACGGGAAGGGGGAAAACCCAATATCATTACCGTGGCATGGGCCGGAACCATATGTTCCACTCCTGCAATGCTTTCTATCTCCGTACGCCGGGAACGTTATTCCTATGATATTATCAAAGAGACCGGTGAATTCGCCGTGAATCTGGTATCAAAGGATCTGGTGCGGGCGGCGGATTACTGTGGGGTAAAATCCGGCAGGGACGTTGATAAATTTGCAGAAATGAAGCTGACGCCCTGTTCTTTAAAACACATCAAAGCACCTGGAATAGAAGAAAGTCCGGTTTGCCTTGCATGCCGGGTGGTGGAGGTCAAACATCTTGGAAGCCATGACCTGTTCCTGGCTGAAATCCTGGGTGTAACGGTTGACAGCCAGTATATGGATGAGAAAAACAAATTCCATCTCAATCAGGCCGGGCTGGTGGCCTATTCTCATGGAGAGTACTTTGAACTTGGGAAAAAGATTGGCAGCTTTGGTTATTCTGTAAGAAAAACAGACAAAAAATCATCCGGCAGGAGGAAAAGGAAATGATGGAAAAGCAGGACAATATAACACTGATCGGTATGCCAGGATCTGGAAAGAGCACCATTGGCGTTTTGCTTGCAAAGCGTCTTGGATATTCCTTCGTGGATGTGGATATCATCATTCAGGAAAAAGAAGGCCGGCTTTTAAAAGAAATTATTGTAGATGAGGGCGATGATGGTTTTCTAGAAATAGAGAACCGGATCAACCAGGAACTTTCTGTTCATCACAGCATCATTGCTCCTGGTGGAAGTGTGATTTATGGAAATGAGGCTATGGAGCATTTGAAAGATATCAGCGTTGTAGTCTACTTAAAACTCGACTATGAAAGTCTTAAAGAGCGCTTGGGCAATCTGGTGGACCGCGGTGTGGTATTGAAAAACGGCATGACATTAAAGGACTTATATGACGAACGGACTCCCTATTATGAAAAATATGCGGATATCACCATTGATGAGACGGGACTGGAAGCAGGGACCGTGGTGGATGAACTGAGGGCCATGATGGAAGAAAAATTTGGACTCAATACATAAGCATCCGAAGGAATCATGAATAAAAATACAAAAAAAAGAGCAGGACGGAGAAATGACAGCCATTTCTCCGTCTTATTTTATTAGCTGGGACAAATTTTAAACAAATAGAATATTTGGTTCTCAGAAAACATCAGAAAGCATATGCATAAGAAAAAGATGTTCTTGGTTTGAGAATGAAAGAATTGTCTTTAAACATTTGCTATTGATTGACAAACTATTGACAAATTTTGGAAAATAGAATAATGTTATCAAATATTTTTGACAATGGTGTCTGTACAGAGGTGAAATCTGTCAGACGCTATTTTTTATACAAAAATAACTAAATGATTATAAGGGGGAAGATTGATGAAAAAAAACTTAAAACAATTGGCTGCAGTGAGTATGGCCGGAATCATGGTCTGGTCTTTGACTGCATGCGGAAACTCAAAGACAGTATCAAAGGAAACAGAAACCTCATCTGCCAAGGCAGAGTCTACGGAAAGCAGCAAAGACGGGGGAAAGCTTTTAAATGTACATATTGATGTGGAAGTGGCGTCTATGGATCCTCAGATTGCCACGGACGGAACTTCTTTTGAAGTCATCGCCGATACCACAGATGGGTTATATGAACTGGATGCCGATGGAAATCCGGTGCCTGCTCTCGCGGAAAGCGTAGATAAAAGTTCGGATGGATTAACTTTGACCTATCATTTAAGAGATGAAAAATGGTCCAATGGAACACCAGTTACAGCCAATGATTTCGTATTCGCCTGGAGACGGGCAGTGGATCCCAAAACAGCAAGTGAATATGCCTTTATCGTAGGAATCGCCGGAATTAAGAATGCGGATGCAGTGGCATCGGGAGAAAAACCGTTGGAGGAATTAGGAGTCACGGCTGTTGATGACAAGACTTTAAAGGTAGAGCTTGACGTTCCAGTACCTTACTTTGAGTCTCTCATGGCATTCCCCACCTTCTACCCGGTAAACCAGGAATTTTTTGAAAAGTGCGGAGACCAGTATGCGAGTACGCCGGACACTTTGTTATCCAATGGGCCTTTTAAAATCACATCTTATGAGCCAGCAGCAACCACCATCACTCTGGAGAAAAACCCGGATTACTGGGATGCAGATAAAGTAAAGATTGACGGCATGAAATATCAGGTAATCAAAGATTCCCAGCAGGCCATTCTGGCGTATCAGAATGGGGATTTGGATGTAGTGACCTTATCCGGAGAGCAGGTAGAGCAGTTCCAGGCAGACCCGGAATTCAAAAACATCATGGCAGGCTATTTGTGGTATATGTCACCCAACACAAAAGTGGCTGGCCTTGAAAACTTAAACTTAAGAAAAGCACTGTCTCTTTGTTTTGACAAAGAAGCAGTCTGCAACAATATTTTAAAGGACGGTTCCATACCGGCTTATTTTGCAGTTCCAACCCTTTTGGCAACAGGACCCGATGGAAAGGATTACAGGGAAACTGCAGGAAGCGATTATTTTAAGACCGATAAGGCAGAAGCTTTGAAGTATTGGGAAGAAGCGAAAAAGGAGCTTGGAGTTGACAGTCTTACTTACACCATGATCGTGGAGGATACGGAGTCTGCCATTAACGTGGCTCAGTTCTTACAGTCTGAGATTCAGACCACACTTCCCGGAATTACCATTAACCTGGAGCAGATGCCGAAGAAAAACCGTGTGGAGAGAATGCAGGAAGGCCAGTATGAGATCGGTCTTACCCGCTGGGGGCCAGACTATGCGGATCCTATGACATATCTTGATATGTGGACCACCGACAGCCCCAACAACTATGGATTCTGGTCCAATTCGGAATACGATTCCATTATTGAATCCAGCAAAAAGGGCGAGCTGGCCCTTGATCCGGAAAAACGGTGGAGTGCCCTTATAAACGCAGAGAAAATCGTATGCGATGATGCGGTAATCTTTCCGGTATACCAGAAGGGAAATGCGGTGATGCAGAAAGCAAATGTAGAGGGCATAGAGTTCCATTCCATCGCAATCAACCGGTATTTTAAAAATGCAGTCAAAAATTAATGGTTCAATGAGATAGGAGAGATACCTTTGAAAAGATATGTTGCAAAGCGAGTCTGCATTTCTGTAGCTACCTTATTGGCAATCCTTTTTATTCTGTTTTTGATGCTGGAACTGATGCCGGGATCACCGTTTAACGATGAGAAACTGACTCAGTCCCAGGTGGCTCTTTTAAATGAAAAATATGGTCTTGATCAGCCAGTGTATATCCGTTTCCTGCAATATGTCAGACATATGATAACGGGCGATTTCGGAGTGTCTTATACCATTTCAAAAAACACCTCCATTGCCACACTATTAACCTCCAGACTTCCGGTGTCTATCCGCATCGGAGGTCAGGCGGTGTTAGCCGGTACGGTGGTGGGGCTGGTTCTGGGGCTTCTGGCGGCATTAAAACACAACACCATATTTGATACCATGACTACGGTCATTTCCGTACTGGGTGTCAGTCTTCCGTCGTATGTATTTGCGCTGGTCCTTTCTTACACCCTTGGATACCGGTTTCATTGGTTTCCTCTGTTGTATCAGCAGGAAGCGGCGGTCAAGTCCTCAGTTCTTCCCACCATTTCCCTGGCAATGTTCACGGTAGCTACAGTTGCTCGCTTTACGAGAACGGAAATGCTGGAGGTGCTGGGGTCTGATTACATGTTGTTAGCAGAAAGCAAGGGGCTGCCGGAGTGGCGGCTGATTCTGGTCCACGGATTAAGAAACGCCCTGATTCCCATTATTACGGTTTTAGCACCTCTTGTGGTAAGTTTGATGACCGGATCACTTGTGGTGGAGAAGATATTTTCCATACCAGGCATTGGAAGCCTGCTTGTAACTGCCATACAGTCCAATGATTACAACGTCATAGTGACTCTGGCTTTTATTTACAGCGCCATGTATATCGGGATTATGCTTTTCGTGGATATTCTCTACGGAATCATCGATCCAAGAATCAGGCTGGCAAAGGAGGGAGATCATGAGCAGTCATAAGGAAAAGGAAGAATCCTTTGAGTTTCTGCCGGATGATTTTCTTTTGGCAGAAAACCGGAATCTGGGAGTGGATCAGGTGTATCCGGCCCGGTCTTATTGGAAAGATGTATTTTCAGCATTTTTAAAGAACAAAGGGGCAGTGATTGGCTTACTTGCGATTTTAATTATCGTTGGTTTAGCCATCATAGGACCTCATATGAACGGCTACACTTATGACGGGCAGATCATAACCAACCAGAATCTTGCACCAAGGATCCCGGTTCTGGAACAATGGGGGATGTTTGATGGATCTGAGCGCATGTCCACCTCTACCGGTGTAACCGTGGTCAATAAGTATGTGGATCCAAAGAAAACCACAGGCCTTGAAGATACCTATTATTGGTTTGGTACGGACGTCCTTGGAAGGGATATTTTTACCCGTACTTTTATGGGAACCAGGATATCCTTATACATTGCTTTGGTTGCGGTTATTGTGGACCTTTGCTTTGGTATGAGCTATGGTCTGATCAGCGGGTACTTCGGCGGTATGGTGGATAATGTGATGCAGAGGTTTGCAGAGATTTTAAACGGTATTCCCACACTGGTTATTGTAACCCTTCTCATGCTGGTTCTAAAGCCGGGGCTTTCCACCATTACCCTTGCACTTGCCATCACCGGGTGGATCGGAATGAACCGGATTGCAAGGGCACAGGTATTGAAGTTAAAAGAGCAGGAGTTTGTTCTTGCCTCTAAGACATTGGGGGCAGGAGATTTTTACGTTATATTTAAAGAAATTCTTCCAAACATATTCGGGCAGCTCATCATCATGTCCATGTTTTCCATACCGAACGCTATTTTCACGGAAGCGTTTCTGGCATTTATCGGATTGGGTGTACCGGCGCCTCTGGCGTCTTTGGGGTCCTTGATCAGTGATTCCTTTAAATCGTTTACCACCCATCCTTATATGATCATTTCACCGGTTCTGGTTCTTGCCATCATCATGTTAAGCTTTAATATGCTGGCAGACGGGCTTCGGGATGCATTTGATCCAAAAATGAAAGAGATGTAGGAGGCTGATTATGAGCAGGGAAAAAGTATTGTCAATCAGGGATTTGTCCATCTCTTTTCAAACCATGGCCGGAGAGGTCAATGCCATTCGGGGTGTAAAGCTTGATTTATACAAAGGAGAAACCCTGGCAATTGTAGGGGAATCCGGTTCTGGAAAATCAGTTACAGTCAAAGCCATTATGGGGATCTTAAGCGGTAACGGAAAGGTAAAAAGCGGTACCATTGATTTTACCTATTGCAGGGGGGAAGAAACCATCCATCAGGATCTGTTAAAGCTGACCAAAAAGGAAATGCGCCGCCGCATTAACGGAAAGCGGATCGCCATGGTCTTCCAGGATCCAATGACCTCTTTAAACCCCACCATGCCCATCGGAAAACAGATTATGGAAGGGATGCGCTGCCACTATAAGACGCCAAAAGATGAGGCTTATAAAAAGGCGGTCAACTTATTAACCCTGGTCGGAATCACGGAACCGGAAAAAAGGATGAAATGCTATCCCCACCAGCTTTCGGGAGGAATGCGCCAGAGAGTGGTCATTGCCATTGCACTTGCCTGCGACCCGGAAGTGCTGATCTGCGATGAACCGACCACGGCACTTGATGTCACCATTCAGGCTAAGATATTGGAGCTTATCAAAGAAATCCAGGAAAAGACAGGAATATCGGTCATCTATATCACCCATGACCTTGGAGTGGTGGCAAAAGTGGCTGATTATGTGGCTGTTATGTATGCGGGAAAGATCGTGGAAAAGGGCCTTTCTGAGGAAGTCTTTTATGATCCGAAACATCCTTATACCTGGGGGTTATTATCTGCCATGCCGGACTTAAATACTTCTGACGAGGTCCTTTATACCATTCCAGGAAGCCCATTTAACCTTTTAAATAAGGGAAAAGGAGATGCGTTTGCAGACAGAAACGCATATGCATTAACCATTGATTACCGTTTAGAACCACCCATGTTTCAGGTAACAGATACTCACTATGCCGCCACCTGGCTGCTTCATGAAAATGCTCCTCCAATCACCGTGCCGGAAGAGCTTAAGGCAAGAATTTTAAGAATGCGGAAGGAGGCAGAATGATATGGCACAGGAGAACATACCTCTATTGGATGTGAAGGACTTAAAGCAGTATTTTAAGATAAGCAGAAAGTATCAGGTTAAGGCAGTAGACGGGGTTTCCTTCCAGATTTATCCTGGGGAAACCTACGGTCTTGTAGGGGAATCGGGAAGCGGAAAATCCACCATTGGCCGTTCTCTTATCCGGCTTTATGAACCGACTTCGGGCGAGGTAAAATTTAAAGGGGTAACGATTTCCGGAAAGCTGACCAGGGAGCAGACAAAGCATCTGCGGATGAAAATGCAGATGATCTTCCAGGACCCCATGGCTTGTTTAAATCCCAGAAAAAAAGTCATGGACATCGTGGCGCAGGGGCTGGATCTTCATGGTATGTATAAGTCCCAAAAGGACAGGGAGGAAAAGGTATATAAGATCCTTCAAATGATGGGGTTATCCCACGAACATGCAGGCCGCTATCCTCACCAGTTTTCAGGAGGACAGAGACAGCGGATCGGAATCGCAAGAGCTTTGATCATGGATCCGGATCTAATCATTGCTGACGAGGCCATCAGCGCTCTTGACGTATCCATTCAGGCTCAGGTGGTAAACTTAATGAAAGAAATCCAGACACAGACAGGTACCGCCATTTTGTTTATCGCTCATGATTTATCCATGGTGAAATACATCTCAGACCGGATTGGTGTTCTTCATCTGGGGCATTTGGTGGAGACAGGAACCA
Source organism: uncultured bacterium (assembly GCA_963519465.1). Classification (GTDB taxonomy): domain Bacteria; phylum Bacillota; class Clostridia; order Lachnospirales; family Lachnospiraceae; genus Lacrimispora. Next base: position 159,880 of record CAUQMY010000010.1, on the reverse strand, counting down.
CCGATGAGATATTTGGCAATCCGATTCATCCCTATACTAAATCCCTGCTTTCGGCTATTCCCCAGCCGGATCCAAAAGGGGAGAAAAGACGAGTGGCACTATCCTATGACTGCAGAGAGAGTGGAATTGATTATAAGGAAGGAACCAGCCACTTCATCAATGGACAGCATTATGTACTGGGTACAGAAGAACAGATAAAAAAATGGAACAAATAATTATAAATTAAGTAAGGCATTTCCATGATAACAGTAAGAGCGTCTATAGGTTCAGAATACATTTGTTTATGAACTGTTTCATCAAAAATGTAGCACATATTTAAGACGAAATTTTAAAATTAATTTGCATATAAAGCTTAAAATTGAGTTAATTTAAATAATTTAGAAAATTGCTACATATTGATATATAACCGGGCTAAAGACGAAAGTTATTATGGAAATAAAATTTAATTAGAGGGAAGGGGGAATACATAGCAACATCTCATTTTAATCAATGAAATCTAAATTATTACATCTAGGGGGATTGTCCGGAATTAAAAAATCAGCTAGAATCAATGCATTATCCCAATGAAATCCTTTGGGATAATCCAGGTAAAGGCTGATAAATTCAATTAACTGGTACAAGGAGTTAATTTAGATGAAGGGAAGCAAAACAATGGTTAAATTTATGGGTACTTTTGGAAAACGGATACTGAATTATTTTTTAGCAACTGCAATAGGGGTTACCGGTTTATCCGGCTTAGGCACTGCCACTACTTATGCATCAACAAATCCTTCACAAACATCTGCTAAAAGCAATGATTTGACTGCAATGAGAGGTCTTTCAGCTTCTCAACTGGTTGCGGATATGGGAGCGGGTTGGAATCTTGGAAATTCTCTGGAATCCGAGAATAACGAGACTTATTGGGGCAATCCATACACCACAAAGGAAATGATTGATGCAATTGCCGCAAGAGGATTCAAAACCTTACGTATTCCGGTAAGATGGGATGATAATTATTCAAATCCATCATCCTATACGATTAAAACCGAATATATGGACAGGGTTGAAGCCGTTGTAAATTATGGTATTGCAAATGGAATGTACGTTATAATTAATGTTCACCATAATGATTTGCAGAGCATGGTTTCAACAGATGGTTCTGTTCAGCAGCGTGTTAAAAATGAATTAACGGCCATATGGAAACAGGTGGGAGAACGTTTTAAAAATTATGGAGACCGGCTTATTTTTGAAACCATCAATGAACCGAGATCTGGTGAGGACTGGAATGGAAACACGGCATATTATAATTGTGTCAATGAGTACAATGAAGTTGGCCGTGCCGCTATCCGTGGGACAGGTGGAAACAACTCATCCAGACTGGTTATGATGCCTACCTACTGTGCGTCTGCTGACAGCCCTAAAATAGCTGGGTGGAAAAAGCTTTCCAATGATTCTATGGTTGCAGTTTCTATCCATGCATATCTGCCGTTTGATTTTGCTTTTGAAGGCAACGGACATTCCAATTGGACAGATTCAGATTATATCTCACTATCTTCTGTTTTCAGCCAGTTAAATTCAACATTCGTCAGCAAGGGAATACCTGTTGTTATTGGAGAATTTGGTGCAACAGGCAAGGATAATACTGCTGATCGTGAAAAATATGCAAAAATATATGCAACGTTTGCAAAACAGTATCATATGCCTTGTATCTGGTGGGATAATAACCTTTTTGGAAAAGGTTCCGAGCAGTTCGGTATTTTTAACCGCAATTCCTTATCGTTTACCTACGGCGGAATTGCTGATGCTATGATAAATGTATACAAAGGCAAGGATAGCGATGGTGACAGATATATTTCCCTTTTCTGGGGGGAAGCAACGGCAGCCCCATGGGATCAGGCAGTATCTGTTTTGACAACAAAAAATGGCGGGAAGTTCAGCTCTGATAACATTACTTCAGATGGTTACTTTTATGTGGAATACAGTGGAACACAGAATGGAATTGAACTTATTCTTCAAAGGTTTTCAGGAGAAAATATTTGGGCAAAGGTTAACGTCAGTGAATCAGGAACGGCAAATGGACACTATTATACAAAATATTCTTATGAGAACTGTGTTAAAGCCTTTGGTACAAGCGATTTCGTAAATAAGCTTGATCAGATTCATGTTGGTGCGGCTAATAATACGGCAACCGTATACTCTGTATGCTACTGCTATAAAAATAAATAACAGGATATTTGAATAAAAAAAGGTCCCACATAGAAATACACCTAAGGTGGTGTATCCCTTTGCGGGACCTTAACTTTTAAGTTACATTTTTAATTGAAACCGCTGCATTAAAACTCTTAACATATGGGCCTGGCTGGACATCTCCTGGCTGGCAGCAGCGCTTTCCTCTGATGTGGCGGAGTTTGTCTGAACCACACTTGAAATCTGGTCGATTCCTAAAGTCACCTGAGCAACAGCCTGGGCCTGCTCCTCGGAAGCGTTGGAAATCTGATGGACCAGTATAGCCACGGTCTGAGAGGATTCTACGATATGATCCATGGACTCTGCAGTCTCTTTGGCGATACGGTTGCCAGTTTCAATGGAGTTTATTGCATCTTCGATTAAGACGGCGGTGTTCTTTGAAGCCTCCTGACTCTTATTAGCAAGATTGCGGACCTCATCGGCAACCACAGCAAATCCCTTTCCGGCTTCTCCGGCTCTTGCGGCTTCTACTGCGGCATTGAGCGCCAGGATATTGGTCTGGAATGCGATGTCTTCAATGGTTTTGATGACTTTATTGATTTCCGAAGATGCCTCACTGATGGCATCCATGGCATCGGTCAAATTCTTCATTCTTGTTTTGCCGGATTTGAGCTCTAAAGTTGTATCGTTTACCTGCATATTGGTTTCTTTTGCATTCTTGGCATTTAAGTTGATGTTGTTGGAAATATCATTGATGGTGGCCGCCAATTCTTCAATGGAGGAAGCCTGTTCTGTGGCACCCTGGCTTAATGCCTGGGCACTGCTTGCTACCTGATCGGCTCCAGAAGCAACCTGGTCAGAAGCCTCTGTGATTCTTCCCATAACATCATTTAACGAGTCTGTAAGATTCTGAATGGAAATCTGTACCGGACGGAATTCTCCCTTAAATTCTTCCGTATCATGGGGAATATTAAAATCGCCCTGAGCCATACGCCCTGTGGTTCCAGATATGTAATCCATGTAGTAAGAGATCCTTGTCATCATGGTTCTCATACTTTCTGCAAGACTGCCGAGTTCATCTTCGGAATGATAATCAAGGGTGCATTTTAATTCTCCCTGTGCCATGTGATCAGCAACTTCTTTCAGTTCATCAAGAGGTTTGGTGATTCCCTTTGTAATGCGAAGGGCAAGGATTACAGAAGCAGCAATGGAAGAAAGTACAATGGCAATCATAATCACGATGAATATGGCTGCCTGTCTGGCGAGCTGGGCGGACCGTACTTCACCAGCGGTAGACTTATCTGCCAGTATGGTATTGATGGTATCCCCGATTTCAGCAGCAAGGGGAGCTGCATTGGAGCGGAAATAGGTCATGGATTCCTTGGAAGATTTGTCTGCCAGAGTAATGGTTTCACTGCGAAGCTGTTCATAAGTTTTCATTTTCTCTGTAAGATTGTTGAAAAGTTCTTTTTCGGAAGCTGTTTTCATACGGGTTCCGACTTTTTCCATTTTTTCATTGATCACATCGATCTGTTTTGTAAGAGTATCTTTCTGCTTTTGGGCTTCGGTTGCATCATCAGCAAAGATTATGTATAAAACCGTAGCGCGGTGAGCCTGAAATGCCTGTCCAAGGCTTCCGATATCGCCCTGGGCAAATCCATAATCCTCCAATTCCTTATTATACTCTTTATCAATGGTGCGGATAAGCTGGATTCCAATGATTCCAGCCAGGCCTGAAAACAATACTACAATGAGAAATGTGACTAATAACCTGTTTCTTACTTTCAATTTGTTTATCATAAGTATCTCCTCCCTGGTTTTATGCTTCGACCCTCATAAAACCCCGTTTTAATGCGCTTTTTTAAGCGTCTAATCTATAAATAACACGATAACCTTGTGGTATTTGCTAACTCGTTTTATTGGTTCATTATAATTTTTTTCGGTCTAATAGTCAATGCTCATACTACACTACATTTCGTATATATTTCTGTAAATAAATGCCTTTTTCCACAAGTTATTTATATAGTAAATGAAAGTATATAACAAGTCAATTTCCTATTTTTCCCAATTTAATTTATGTGAATTTGCTCATTGTTTTTTGCTTGATTTTAAGTTGAAAAAAGCGTTCTGGTGAGAAATTATTTGGAGATTATTAGGAAAATATTTGGAATTTATTTCGTAAAATTTTAGTATTGAGAATTTTATATTCTTAATGCAGCGGAGGACTGGTTGACAGAAGAAAGAAGTTTCGATACAATTTTGGTTAGACGTGACTAACTAAAATTGTGAAAAAGCAATACACAAAAGGACTGGCATTTGCCAGAAGAATTATATTGAGATGATAAGGGCGATACTGTACGGAGTTTTCACCTTGCTTCACCCTTTAAAATATGGAAAGTAATATTAAAAGGAAAGGAGTTTATTGTTTACATCAAAGGATATGCCTTGCAGGAGAGAAGTTCACTTCAGGGAATTATGCTGGAGAAAAGTTCTATTCCGCCAGGCTTTTTTTCTGAGCATAAAAATATGTCCATTGGTATGAAGCGCAGCTGTATCAGTCAATGGATTGTGTACCTGGCCTTTTTCATAACGTTAATAGGTAAATCATGTCCGATTAATACGGAATCCGTATATAGTACAGAAAATGAAGAAAAGAAGGGGACCACCCAAATGAATGGAAAGAAAATCCTGATTGTATTTCTTGCTGCAACACTTGCATCAAGTCTTAATTCCATGACTGCCTTAGCCGATTCTAAAAAGAAGATCAGGACTGTGAAACTGGAGGTAGCAGCAGATGTATTGCCTGATAACTCTATCATGCACCAGCAGGTTGAAATTACAGCCGGTAACGATAGATATGAAGTGCTGGACTATGTATTTACCAACCAGGGACTTGAGTGGTCAGATGCAGATGTTCCCAGGTTGGAAATCACATTAAAATCATTATCGGAATACTGCTTTGAAACAGCTGATTACAGCTTCTTTATTAACGGTGGAACTTATGTAAACCAAATGAAGGAAGAAGAGGTGGATGACGATGACGACGAGTGGAAGCAGACGATAAGGGTAATTGTAGATTTACCGCCTATAAGTGAACGTACTGATGAAATCGAACGTGCGCAATGGAGTGACAATCATACTGCAAACTGGACAAACTCGTTCGGTGCAGGAAACTATGAAGTAAGACTTTATCGGAATGGAAAAAATACCGGTACGATAAAAAGGACAGAAGATACCGCCCTTGATCTGGCCAGATTTATGACCAGGAGCGGAAGTTATACCTTCCGTGTCCGCCCAGTAAATAAAATGAATGTGGGAATAAAAGGAAAATGGGCAGAGGCCGCTTCCCTGTATATCGATGAAAATGCAGCAAAATCCAATCTTGCGCTAACAGTAACACCAGGTGTTTGGAAAAAGAATCAGATTGGCTGGTGGTATGAGAATGAGGATAGAAGTTATACGGTGAATGATTGGAAACATATAAATGGCAGCTGGTACTTTTTTGATGAAAAGGGGTATATGGCAGCAGGCTGGATTAATTGGCAAGGGAAACTATATTATTGTGATATCGAAACAGGACAAATGCTTGAAAACAGCTCAACGCCTGGCGGGCAAGCAGTTGGTTCTGATGGAGTAAATGTTACATAATTTTATATTATATAGAAGGTAATAATACAGCAGATAAAGATCTTCCTTTATCTGCTGTATTATTTTTTACCATTTAAAGAGAGGAAAGAACCTGCCTTTCATCACCCAGAAACGAATTGTTTTACTTTAAATAATCAGAATTTGGTTACAAATATTGTATTTTGTATTGAAAAGTGACAACTTATGTTATATTTATGAGAGTATATTGACTTTGATACCCCTCAATTGTACTATAGCAGTAGTTTCACACGGACAAGATCTTGCAAGGTAGTATCTTATAAAGAATTTGAGGTAAAATAATACAATTATAATTGCCTAATAATGTGAAGTAATTAAACTCGGTAAAAGAGGGGATGCGGATGAAAAAACTTTGTATTGTAGTACCTTGCTATAATGAAGAAGACGCGCTGGCATATACAAATACAGAATTGATCAGTATCATACGTAAACTGACAGAAGCAGGGAAACTTAAAAATGACAGCCTCATTCTTTATGTGGATGACGGAAGCAGTGATAATACCTGGAATATCATACAAGGCTACCGGAGGGAATATCCATTTGTTTTCGGGTTAAAGCTTGCCAGGAATACGGGGCATCAGAATGCTCTTACGGCTGGACTTCTTGCAGCAAAGGATTATGCAGATATGATTATATCCATTGATGCGGATTTACAGGATGATATTACGGTTATAGAAGATATGATTGATAAATTTGAAGAGGGCAATGATATTGTATATGGAGTAAGGAACAGAAGAGATACGGACACATTGTTTAAGAAATCCACGGCTCTTGGCTTCTACAAGTTAATGAAGGCAATGAATATTGATATTGTTTATAATCATGCAGATTACAGACTCATGTCTAAAAGAGCGGTGGAACAGTTTTCCAGCTATACAGAAAGAAATTTATTCTTAAGAGGAATTATTCCCCTGATCGGATACCGTTCTGCCATTGTAAAGTATGACCGGAAATCCCGCATCGCTGGGGAATCCAAATATTCCTTAAGTAAGATGTTTTCCATGGCTTTTGAAGGCATCACCTCTTTTAGCATTCAGCCAATCCGTATGATAACTGGTTTAGGCCTTGTCATCGTCCTTTGCAGTGTTTTTGCGGCGGTATATGCGTTCTATTCCTATATAACCGGAAAAGTCGTAGCAGGTTGGACGTCTACCATCTTGTCCATCTGGTTTATTGGCGGGGTCCAGCTTTTATCCATTGGTCTGATCGGGACATATATCGGGAAAATATATATAGAAGTAAAACAGCGTCCCAGATACAACATTGAAATAAACAATCTTATGGAGACACCGCATGAAGAATCATGAAGAGTCAAAAGCGGCCAGGCAGATGAACCGGTTGCTGACTTTTTTTAACGGGATAAAGGGATTTTTAAGAAAAGTAAATTCCAAAATGGAGGGAAAATACTCTCCGTCCCTGTTGGCTCTGGCAGTTACGGTCATAACGGCACTAATCGTATCTTCCATCCTGTTTTTGCCCAACTATCTGGGCGTGGCAGGTGACGGTTCCACCGATGACATTATGAGATCTGCTGGTATTTACTATATAGACAAAGAACCGGGGAAGATATATAACAATTATTTTGTAAAAACCTATTCAACCATTGCATCAGGGGAGGATATGCCGGGCAAGACTATGAACAGTCAGGTGATTTTAATAAAGCTGGCTAAAGTACTGGATAACGTTTTTACACGGGATAACTATTTTGATATCCGTTTTTTGGCTTTTCTTTATCTGCTTTTGTATCTTCCGGCAGTTTATCTCATTATCAAACAGGTATGCCAGCGGGTAAAACAGTTTTCTGAAGGATTTTTTATAGCGGCAGCAGGATTGATCATTTTTTCCGATATCGGATATGTCACGTATTTTAACTCCTTTTATCCGGAAGCCATCTGGTTTATCACAATGTTATACTGTGCCGGCGCTTCCATGTCTTTTCAAAAAGAACGAACTGTCTATTGGGACTTTTCCAGTCTGATATTATTTCTGGCCTCTGCAGCCATACTGGTCAGTTCCAGAAGCCAGTGCGCAGTGATCGGTTTTTTATTCGCCGTTTATGTGATCCGCCTCATCTTTGTGCGAAGAAGTTTTATTTGGGGTGCGAGCTGTATCGCAGCAGCATTTATGTTAAGCATCCTTGCAATTTTGTGTATCTTCTTATCTCCATCGGATTTTAGTCAAACAAGTAAGTTTCATGCAATGACCAGAGGGGTCTTATTTGGATCTTCCAACCCGGCTAAAACACTTGGAGAGTTTGGGATTGATTCATCCTATGAGCTTTTAACCGATGCTTCTGCTTATGATTATCTTCCGCTTGTAAAGTCAGGGGATGATTCTTTGTATCATGGGTTTATGGATCAATATACGACTTCGGATATCACGGTTTATTATTTACGGCATCCGGGAAGTTTACTGGGAATGATTGACGTTTCCATCGGAGCAGGAATGGATATCCGCAGAACCAACTGCGGCAATTATGAAATGTCTGCAGGTTTTCCGGAAAAGGCAAGGAGTCTTTTCTGGTCAGGCTGGAGCACGTTTAAAATGACATCTGCACCAAGAACCATTGGATATCTGCTTTTACTTACGGGAGCTATCTTCTTCTTATTTTATAAAGGGTATTCGCTGCGCCCCACAAAAGATCGAAGAAACACTATATTTTTGGATCTGCTTATGATGCTCTTAGGTGTTCTCCTTTCTCAATCGGTTGTCGTAATCATTAACAGCGGTGATGCTGAAATGGTGCAGCGCATGTTTCTTGTGGGGCTTTCCCTGGACATCATGACGTATTGTGTATTTGCAGAGCTTCAGCATAAGATAAAAATTGTTTAAGACGTATGAATAGGAGGAATAAAGGATTAATGACAAATAAAAAGTCTTTTGGCTATCTGTTCCAGGATATCGGCCTGGTTTTACTGCTTGCCTGTCTGTTTACAGGTGCAATAACCGTAAGTTATACGCCTAAGGCCGTGCTTTTTGAAGCAGTGATCATGTTGCTTGGAACCTTTGCAGCCCTTTTGTTTGCAGGCTTTAAACTGTTTGGCATATCCTGTGTACTGGCCGGCTTGGAGGTTACGATTTACACGGCTTACCGTCTGTATCTGTTTCTTTCCTATGATACAGAGATACCGGCGCTTAGTTTTGTCTGGATCTTTCTTCCAATTATTTCTGTTGCGGTTATGTATCTGTTTGTATCCGGCAATCGAAGGCTGGAACTGGAAAATGATGTCTTAAGGGAGCAGGTCGAAGAGCTGGTCATGGTCAACCCTCTGACAAAACTCTATAATTTAAGAAGTTTATATTATGACTTGAATGTCCAGGTATCCTATGCCGAGAGAAATAAGATGCCTCTTTCCTTAATGGTGATCGTCCTGAAATATGAGGCTGAACTGACAAGCATTTTATCACGGCATAATTATGAGCGGGTAATACAACGGCTGGCTCAGATTGTAGTGGATACTGTGCGGGTGGAGGATAAAACGTATTCCATTGACCATAAAGGCAGTCTGGCAATTATCATGACCAGCGATAAGAATGGAAGTGATATCGCCATGAGAAGACTGAAAAGCCGCATTTCAGAAAAGGATGCTTTTTCCGGTATCACGGATGCTGCCATTAAAATTGAAGTAAAGATAGCCAGCATGGAATATGACAAGGAAGAGTATGGAGATAACATGATGTTATTTAAGCAAAGGGTAGAAAATGAACTTCAATATGATGTTTAGAAGAATTCTTGTTTGTATGGTCATCTTTGTATTATCGGGTTTTGTTTTCAAGTCTACTGTGTGGGCAGAAGATAGGAAGCAGATAGAAAAAGGGGATATCCTGATTATCTATAGCGATGGTTCTGATGAAAATACTCTTCAAATGGTTCATAATATGGTAGAACTTCTGACCTATCAGAGTTTTAAGATAAGCTATGGATCTGCTTCTGAAACCATGGAGTATATGGATCAGTTTTCCTATGTCATTTGCTATGATCTGACCACCTATCCCAAAGGCTTTACGGAAAAACTGAAGCAGTATGAGAAGAATTATACCGTTCTAAACAAAGAAGGATCTCCTCATATATTATTTGTCGGCAATGAATTCTTGAAAAGTTACCTTGATGATACAGGTAGAGCAGATGATTATGAGCAGATCAACAGTACCACCGGTAAAATCCGCTATACATTTGATGGTATGAGTGATCAGACGGGGATGGTAAAGGAAGATTATTATCTGTTTTTAAAAAAGGTTAATTATCAAAAGGGTAGTCTGATGGTCAATGAAAAAAAAGGATATATCTGTGCCGGGAACGGCGTAATAACTCACATACCGGTGACTGATATGAACAACAATCTGGTGAAGGCGATATTCATAAAAGAGGCGGCCCAGTGGAAATGGCCGTTTCTTGGGGAACCTAACATATTTGCTCAGTATATCGTGATCAACAAAGTATTTCCGTATCAAAATCCTGATAAACTGCTGGAAGTGGTGAAGCTTCTGGCAGATGAGAAGACACCTTTTGTAATTTCGGTGATGCCCATGTATGTGAATGGAAATTATCCGGCAATGACCCGTTTTTGTGAGATACTTCGTTATGCACAGGCAAATGGGGGCTCTGTGATTATAAATGCTCCTATCAATCAGATGAATTCATTTGATAAAAATACTGTGTTGGAATATCTGGCACAGGCACTTCAAGTATACAATAAACAGGGAGTCTACCCGCTGGCTTTGGAAGTGCCCCATAACTGGTTATTTAATGAAGATACCATTGAGGTCATGAGTCATTTTCGGACGATTGTTACATCCGATGAAGAGGATTTCTATATAGAACCTTCAGATATGAAGATGAATCAGGTTTATAAAGATGGTCATCAGTGGATCGGCAGTTCTGTGGCTCTAGATGATCTTGGCACCAGCTATGTGTCCGCTTATTCTACAGCCGTTCCCATCTCCTTAGAAGCGGATACGGCGGAAATTCTTAAGATTGTAAATGCTTGCCGCAGTTCCTCTATTCCGTTAAAAAGTCTGTGGGACATGGACCACAGCTACTGGATGGAAAAGGATTTAATGACATATAACGGGCATAGCCTGATACTGAATGATAAGAAGAAGGATTTAGAATTTGTTCCCAGCACGTATTCGGAAAAATATAACTATCACCGAAATATGCTTCAGCGGTTTTCCAGAGATTTGACATCGCAAAATCGCATGCTGATCGTCATGGTTGGCATAACCTCAATTCTTTTTCTGCTTTTTATATTCTTAGCCAGATATAATAACCGGAGAAATTATTTCTTTGGGGGCAGAGAAGAAGAGAAGGACAAACCGTAACAGAAAAACGATTCTGTTTGTTACAAGAGATATAAAATAATGGGAGGGTATATGTCAATTGTTGATGTACTGGCATTGTATTCCATCTTTGCTATATGGGGCCTGATGTTTCTTAATATAGTACTTTCTGTAGGAGGGTTTATCTATATTATGAGGATGTACCGCACGGATGGTCATAAGCCGATTTCGGAATATCCGATGGTAACCGTAATGGTTCCTGCTCATAATGAAAGCATTGTCATTCAAAAGACAATGGAAGCTCTGTTAAAATTTGATTATCCCAAGGATAAATATGAAATAATAGTGGTGAATGACAATTCTACAGACCAATCCGCAGAAGTGCTTAAAAAGATCCAGCATAACAATCCGGATTTCAAAATTATTGTTATCAACACGGACAATGTGGTAGGCGGAAAAGGAAAGTCCAATGCTTTAAATATCGCACTGTCTGTTGCAACAGGCACGGTAATCGCAATTTATGATGCAGATAATACTCCTGAACGGCAGGCGTTAAAAATTCTGGTAGAAAATTTAATGTCAGATGATAAATTAGGTGCGGTCATCGGAAAGTTCCGGACTAGAAACAAGTACGCTTCGCTGCTTACCAGATTTGTAAACATCGAAACGCTGGCTTACCAGTGTATGAACCAGGCGGGAAGATTTTTCTTCTTTAAATTGTGCACAATACCTGGTACCAACTATGTAATCCGCCGGGAATTGATTGACAGAATGGGAGGCTGGGATGTAAATGCCCTTGCCGAAGATACAGAAATCAGTTTTCGTTTATACCGGATGGGATATTACATTAAATTTATCCCCCATGCAGTTACCTGGGAACAGGAGCCTCAGATGTTGAAGCAGTGGTTTAAGCAGAGAACACGCTGGGTAAAGGGGAATTTATATGTATTAAAGAGTAATTTTAAATATGCATTTGATCCGAATGCTGGAAGAATGAGACTGGATGTCGTCTATTATGCGCTGGTTTATCTGCTGATGTTCACTTCCCTGGTTTTTTCGGATATGATATTTATGCTGGGGATTCTGGGATTCTGGTATGTGACCCTGGGCGGATTTTCTTCTCTGCTGTGGGAAATGGCAATTCTTCTCTTTGTATTAAATGTAGCAATCACCTTATCGGTGGAAAAAAATGAGTTTAATTTCAGCAATCTGGTACTTACTTTTTTCATGTTGTTTACCTACGCAAAACTATGGGTGCTGGTGGTTCTTAACGGAATCATTCAGGGTGTTCAGGATGCGGTTTATCATAAAGAAGTTGTATGGGATAAGACAGAACGTTTTGAAGAAGCAGGTGTCGGAAAAAAAGGAAGCAAACAGAAAGAAACAGAGAAATAACCCAGAGATTATGCCGCCGCTGGCGGGGAAATAGAGGATGACAATTATGAAAATGCGGAAAAAGATTGCGGTATATCTGGGACTGGTCCTTTTCATCATGGAAGGACTGCCTGTTATGGCATATGGAGCAAATACAGGAGCAGCCGCTAATACGGAGGCTGTAACCAATGAAACTGCAAACGATGAAATAAATTATCTGCCTGTTACAGATCCGGCCAATGCCTCGGCACCCGATATTTCTGAGCCTGTTTATGATCCCACGAGCTATACCCAGGATGAATTTTTTCCCCAGAAGACTTTAAAGGGGATATATTCTTCCACGGATCTGTATTTTTATGTTCAGGATTACTGGGATGTGAAGTATGTCTATGCACAGATCCAGTATGATGTCAGCCAGCTCCTTGAAGGCAAATTATCTTCCATGACCCTGTCGATCAATGATGTTCCCATACAGTCCTATCGACTGGAGTACAACAATGGCAGTTCTCAGATTCTCTATGTAAAAATCCCCATGAGCGAAGTCCGCACTGGTTACAATTCTCTCAAGATATCAGCCTATGCAAGGCTTTATGATGAAGAAGGCTGTGTGGATGATTATTCGGATGCAAACTGGCTTAGAATTGATGGAACGTCCCATATCAGGTGCGGATATGAGAGCAAAGACCCGGAACATAAGATTTCATACTTTCCGTATCCATTTATGTCAACCTATAATTCCACCGGAGAGGGACTGGCAATTGCCGTATCCGATCAGGCGGCCAATGGGGAAATCGCTGCAGCCATGAACTTAATGGCAGACTTAAGTACGGATACGAAAGATAAAAATGATATTCAGGTATGCCTTCTTTCGGATCTGGCAAATAGAAAACCAAGCCGGACCATACTGATATCTGATTATGATAACCTTCCGCAGGAGTATAAAAATCTGGTGTCAAAAGCTCCTGATTCGTCTGAGAATGCAACGGTGACGTTTACCGATGACACCCAGGGAAATCCGTTGTTAATCATAACCTCAATGTCTGATGATAGTCTGATGGAAGCTGCCTATATGCTGATGGATGAGAATCGTCTTTCCCAGGAGAGCACAAATTCTGCCACTGTGGAGAAAGGAAGTTCCCAGATCGCGGTCAATGCGTCCAAACAGGATGATATGATGGCGGGGCATTATACGTTTGAAGACATCATGGGCAGCGGAATGACCTTTGTAGGTCCGTTCCATCAGGAGGATTATCTTTATCTTCCCGTATCCAAAGATTTTGTCCTTTCTGAAAGCGGAAAGGTTGCATTAAAGTTCCGATACAGTGAAAATCTTGATTTTACCCGTTCTCTGATCACCGTATTCTGGGGAGATGTTCCAATTGCCAGCAAACGTCTGAGCAAGGAGAATGCCTCCGGTGATGAGCTGAATTTTGAAATGCCACGTGATGTCATAGGATCGACTGCCAGCAGTATTAAGGTTTCCTTTGATTTAGAGATTGCGGATATGATCTGTACACCCAGACAGAGTGATATGCCTTGGGCCTATATCTCCAAAGAGTCTACGGTATTTTTACCGCCTTCTTCCGATGTCTCCCTGTCCTTTGATTTAAAAGCGTCTCCATTTCGCAAGGATGGCAAGTTTAACGATGTGATGCTGGTGGTTTCTGATGCACCGGCGACCGATGAACTTAACCTTCTGGGGCAGGTCGTTGCCATGTACGGCAATGGAGTGGCACCCTATGGGAACTTTACAGTAAGAAGAGCCGGTGCATTCAGTAAGGAAGATGGAGATTACAATATCATAACAACAGGCACTTATGATGGTAATGCGCTCATTCCTCAAATCAATGACAAACTGAGCTTTCAATATTCCGCAGATGGACTGGGATTTGAAAGCAATGAGCAGTTGATCCTGTCAAAGGATTATGCGGGAAAGATCGGCGTCATGCAGTTATTAAAATCTCCATATGCGCTTAACCGGGGAATGCTGGCCATTACCGGAAGCAATAGCGAGACTCTTTTAAATGTTCAGGAATATTTAAGACACAGCAAGCAGCGGAATAAGCTGACGAAGGATTGTGTGATTATCGCTCCCGATTCCAGTTCCACGGCTTTTAAATTCATTCAGACCACAATTGCTAAGGAAGAACCTACTCCGGTAGAAAAACTGGTTCAGAATAAGCGGTCTGTGATATTTACGGCGATTGCAACTTCTGCAATGTCCATGATGCTGATTGCGGTAATCATTATATTGCTGCGGGTGCGTATGTACCGGAAAAAGGACGATAAATAAATTCGCCGGACAATTAGTACTGCCTGAAAAAGAATGAGGGAAAGTATGAAATTAGAAAAAAACTGGTTCTATAATTTTTGTATCGCATTGTCCGTGGTGGGTATTGCCTATATCTTGATATGCGGCGTCTCCAATATGGGCGGAAGTCAGAAATATCCTTATGTTATGAAAGGAATGCTTATACTTGTCTTTTTCCTGGCCTGGGTCGGGGTTCATTTTATTGCCTTACTTTCGGCCAGACTGGATATCGCTTCCAAACTTATAAAGAGAAAAAAACTTACTGTGGGAATGGAGAGTGTTTATGTAATTCTCATCCTGGGTGCAGCATTTGTGCTTCGGTACGCAGTGATTGCTAATTTTCCCATGGAGCCGGCGTCGGATTATAAAACCTATTATGAAATTGCAGAATTGATGAAAAACGGTACCCTTCAGGAAAAGGGAGAAGGGTACTGTAACTATATTGCCATGTTTCCTCATATCATCGGCTATTGTTACATTCTAAAAAATGTGTTCCTTTTATTTGGTACAAGTGTGTTTAACGGTCAAATGGCCAATGTCCTTTTTTCTGTTGGCACTGTTTTTGTTGTTTACCGAATCGGCAGGAAGCTGGGAGGTAAGCTGGCGGGAGTCATTGCACTTACTGCAGCCGCTTTCTGGCCGTCTCAAATTCTTTATATTAATATGCTGGCGGCAGAGTATGCGTTTACTTTCTTCCTCTATCTATCTCTTCTTCTTTTTCTGCACCTTGCAATGGATTACGATGCTACAACCAAAAGCGCGGTTAGAGGAATACTTCTTCATGTACTTTTGGGCTGTCTCATCGCGGTTACGTCTGCCATCCGGCCGATGGCGTTAATTCTTTTAATTGCAATCATACTGTGCATTTTCCCTCAGAATATGAAATTGCCCAATATTCCAAGAAATAGCATCTCTGTCTGGGTGCAGTTTATGGGAAAGGGCTGGTTAAGGGGATTGCTGATAGTGGTTTCCTATTTTATTCTTTCCGGCGTACTTACTACAAATATTGAGCTGGCGATCAATAAGTCGGTCCCATCGTTTGGAGAATCCTTTGGCTACAATTTACTGGTAGGATTAAATACAGAATCAAAAGGCGGCTGGAATGAAGCGGATTCTAAGTTTTTATATGCAAACTTAGACAGCACCGGATCTCCGATACAGGCTCAGATTGCCTGCCGCGATCAGGCCATAGAACGGTTAACTTCCGATCCCAAGGCAATCTTTGATTTATTTATCAACAAATATGAACTGCTCTGGGGAAATGATGATTACGGTGTAACCTGGAATCTCTCGTTTCTAAAAGAGCAGAATCAACTAACTCCACAACGTGCTGTCTTTCTTTCTTCGGTTCAGGAGGCAAATCATATTGTATATATGGTTTCAATATTGTTTACTTTAATGACGCTGGTTTACTTGCTGCAACGAAAAGCCTCCTACGTGTATGTTCCGATTCTGATTTATCTTGGAACCGTAGCGATGCATCTGTTTGTAGAAAGCCAGAACCGGTATCATTATCATGTTCTTCCGGTATTCATGATTGTAGCTTCTGTAGGAATTGGATATATTTTCGAAAATGCCATAGCTTTTGTGAAATCTTCCGATTTACAAAGACAGGAAAAAGAAAAACAGCAGATCAAGGAAGAAGGTGTGTTGAAGCAGTTTGAGGAAGAAGAACACCAGGCAATTGAAAACCGGTATAAGAGTATGACCAATGCGTTTGATATGAATTCTGCGATTAATAATGGCAATGTGATTGTGACGGTTTCTGCAAAATATATGAAAGATTCTGAAGAGGTTGAAAAGGTTGAAGAGGGAGAATCACCAGATCTGATATTATATGCTTCCAGTGAGGACGAAGTCGGCAATGAGCCGGGTTCTGAAACAAAGGAAAGTGAATTACAAAATAATATTATACAGGAAATGAGAGAGATTGAACGAACAGAATTATTAAATAAAATTGAGCAGTTGGAGAATTCCAATAAAAGCCTGTTAAGCAATTACGCAGCACTGAAAGAGGAATTGGAACTGACCAAAATAAGAAATAAGGAAATTCGTGAGTATTACAATGCAAAGAAGGAACAGGCTCCTGGCAGCAAACGAACAAAACCGAAAGAAACCGGGGAGATTTTAAGTCACGTTGACAAGAAGAACAAAACAGGTAGCCAAACTCATCAAAAAAGAAAAGTAAAACGCAGTATCTGGAGAAAAGTATAATGAGACCAGTTATGCCATTAACGAAAATAGAAAAAATATTAATTACAATTCTCTGTTTCTTGGCTGTAGTTACGCTAGCAGGCTGGATTCTTCTGGCTGTGTATTCTCCAAAGGAAGAGGAGCTGCTGGACCAGAGCAGTGGAAATGCTGCTGAATGGCGACAGGATGAGCAGAAGGCAGAAGAGACATCTCTTGATGATATCACAAGCATCTTACCGGATAATTGTAATCTGAATCAGAAAATACCGGATATATCCTTTGAGGATGAGAACGGGAAAGAAGTATCTGTTCAGGCGTTTGAGGGTAAGGTAACAGTCATTACCTTCTGGGCCAGCTGGTGTCCGGATTGCCAGAAAGAACTGCCTCTGATAAATAAATTCCTTGATACAGCCAAAGGATATGGTGATATCAATTATGTTCTGGTTAACAAACTGGACAATGAAAAAGAAACTAAGGTAAAAGCCAATCAATATCTATCTCAGCAGGGAATACAGGTAAAAACCTATTATGACAATGGTTTGACCGCCTATAAAAAATTAGGACTGCACAACATTCCGACAACGTTATTTCTTGATGAGCAGGGAATTGTCAGAGCCTGGAGTCCAAGGCAGATTACAGAGGTTTCTGTATTTGAAGGATTTCTAAAGGATACCGTAGAAGGAAGCGGAAAGGTAACCGGTGATTTTGTCACCGGGCATATGATGGATTCCAAAGGAGGCGTCCATACAATCTATGATACCTCCAGAGAAAAAACAGAGGCAAGCGATGTCTTAAGTGAAACTCAGGGCGCCATGCTGGAATATGCAGTATTAAGAAATGACCGGGAACTATTTGATAAGATTTTATATTATGTAAACTCTGTAATGAAATCCCATGGTCTCACAGCCTGGAAAGTCACTGAAAATAAACCAGCTCATGTTAATTCCCTTTTGGATGATTTTCGGATTATCAATGCCTTAACGGCCGCAAACCGTTTATGGGGAGGATATGATGAAGCCATCCGCAATTACACAAATGCTATCGACAGATATGGAGTCAATAATGGGTATTATGTAGATTTTTATGACAGCAAGTACAAACAGTATGGAAAGCGATTTACATTATGCTACGGGGATTTACAGACAATGTCAGAATTAGCACTCCAGGATGAAAAGCTAAAAGAACCTTATGAGAAAGCCCAAAAACTGATTGTGGAAGGGAAAATTAGCGAGGACTTTCCTCTGTACTATAGCTGGTATAACTATAAAACCAATGAGTATGAAAAAGATGATTTAAATATGGCGGAAGCAATGGTCACGCTTCTTCATCTGGCAGAGGCAGACCGATTGCCGGAGGATACCGTCACGTGGCTAAAGGAACAGATGAATAGAGAAGGAATTAAAGCCCGTTATTCCGTGGACGGAAAGGTTTTGGATGGCTATAATTACGATTCAACGGCAATCTATGCCCTGGTGGCTATGATCGCCGACAAAATAGGGGATGAGGATTTACAGGGAAAGGCACTTAAAAAGATGGAAAAAATGAGAATCGTTAATACCGCATATGCGTATCATGGAGCGTTTGGCCTGGAAGATGGAACTGGAATTACTTCCTTTGACCAGATTATGGCAATGCTGGCTTACGAATATACCAATTGATCCCGTTGTGAATCCATTCTCCTGTAAAAAAATGAGGTACTGTGATATGAAAAACATTATGGTGGTATTTGGGACAAGGCCGGAAGCTATAAAAATGTGTCCTCTTGTAAAAGAATTGAAAGGTCGGAAAAATGTCCGTGTAAGTGTGTGTGTAACTGGCCAGCACAGGACAATGCTGGATCAGGTGCTGGAAGTATTTGACGTTATTCCGGATTATGATCTTGCGATTATGAAGGAAAAGCAAACGTTATTTGAGATTACGTCCAATATCCTGAACGCAATCAGAGAGGTTCTGGAAAAAGAACGCCCGGATATAGTATTGGTTCATGGCGATACAACTACAACATTTGCCACAGCCTTAGCCTGCTATTATTTACAGATCCCCATCGGTCATGTGGAAGCTGGACTAAGAACCTATGATATCTATTCGCCGTATCCGGAAGAGTTCAATAGGCAGGCCGTTAGTATTGTAGCAAAATATCATTTTGCACCCACGGAACAGGCGAAACAAAATCTGATAAAAGAAGGAAAATCACCAGATAAAATATATGTTACCGGAAATACGGCAATTGACGCGTTAAAAACAACCATTCGGAAGAATTATTACCATGAGGAGCTTGATTGGGCGTCTGGAAGCCGATTGATTTTGTTAACGGCTCATCGGAGAGAAAACATGGGAAATCCCATGAATCATATGTTTTGTGCAATTAAAAGAATCATTGAAGAAAATCCGGATGTAAAAGTTATTTATCCCATTCACTTAAATCCCCTTGTAAGACAGATCGCCTACTCTGTGTTTAATGGGGAAGAGCGAATCCATCTGATAGAGCCGCTGGATGTGCTGGATTTTCACAATTTCCTTGCAAGATCCTACCTGGTGTTAACGGATAGCGGAGGAATTCAGGAAGAGGCGCCAAGCCTTGGAAAACCCGTACTTGTTATGCGCGATACAACAGAGCGGCCGGAAGGAATTGCAGCCGGTACTCTACGGTTGGTGGGAACAGAAGAGGAAAATATCTATTGGTCTGTCAGGAAACTGTTAAAAGATGAAAATGCCTACAATGAAATGTGCAAAGCCAGCAATCCTTATGGCGATGGCTTTGCCAGTAAACGGATCGCAGATATACTAATGGGGTGCGGCTGATAAAGCCACACCCCATATCTTTTTTTATTTAACTGTAATCCCAGTTTAGAAATATCCTGGTAAGAAATGTTCTAAGGACCATGAAGCCGCGTTATTCACAAAGTGCCTTTGCAATATCAGCAGCTCTGTCAAAATCTTCTTCCCGGGGATTCCATAAACATTTCGCTTCTGCCTCAACGACGGAAAATCCTGCATCGGTCAGTTTTTCACGAAGAACCTTTGTGCCTTCCCCACTCCAGCCGTAGCAGCCGAATACAGCAGCTTTTTTGTCTTTGAATCTCAGTTCTTTTAAGAAATCCAGCCAGCCGCCTACGGAAGAAAGGATGCTGCCACCTACGGTTGGAGAACCGAGGGCAATGGCTTTTGACTTAAATACTTCGGTCATGATGTCGTTTTTATCCGCTTTGGAAATATTGTAAATCTTCACCCTGGTCTGAGGGGAAAGCTGTGCAATTTCTGAACTGATCTTATGGGCCAGCTGTTTTGTTCCTTCCCACATAGTATCATAAACAATGGTTATCTGGTCTTCCTGATAATTCTGAGACCATTCATAGTATTTTTCTACGATCTGTAAAGGATTTTCTCTCCAGATGCAGCCGTGGCTGGTTGCAATGATATCGATGGGAAGATTTAATCCCTGGATTTCTTCCACTTTCTTTTTCACCAGAAGAGAAAATGGGGTTAAAATATTGGCATAATATTTAAGGGCTTCTTCCCAGAGCCGGCACTGGTCGGCCTTGTCATTGAACAATTCTTCTACGGCAAAATGCTGTCCAAAAGCATCGTTGGAAAAGAGTATGTTATCCTCGGTTAAGTAGGTGGCCATGCTGTCTGGCCAGTGAAGCATCTTCATCTCCACAAATACCAGCTTTTTGCCATTTCCGATATCCACAGAATCCCCTGTTTTCACAACCTGATAATTCCACTCCGGATGATGATACTGTCCGGTAAGGGATTTCACTCCGTTGGCAGTACAGTAAATAGGGGTATTTGGTATTTTCTCTAATAAAGCAGGAAGGGAACCGCTATGATCGACTTCTCCATGATTTGCAACGATAAAGTCTATTTTATTTAAATCAATTTCTTTTTCCAGATTGTCGATAAATTCTGTGGAATGAGGTTTCCATACGGTGTCGATCAGTACGGTTTTTTCTTCCTGGATCAAATATGCATTCTGGCTGGAACCGTGGTTGATGGAGTAATCCGCTCCGTGGAAGGATTCAAGCTCCCAATCAATAATACCGACCCAGTTGACATTGTTCTTTACAAGTTTTTTCATCTTAACGTCCTCCTTCATATTTTGGAAATAGCAGTGAGTTCTCTGTAAATATATGGTTGTAAATATCCTTGATCAGTTCATCAAGCTTTTGAAACAGCAGGTGATAGGAGGCACAGCCCCCATCCGGAACGGTAAAATCATTGGTGCAGGCGGTGATTTCCTTGATTAAGTTTCCGGCTGCATCGTGTTCATCTTCCAGTTCTTTTACGTATCCGGCATCACTTTTTTCAGCATAACTCTGTTTCATATATGGAAAGACAAGCTTTTCTTCCTTGGCAAAATGCTCTTCCAGTTCTTTCTTTAAATCAGAGAAAAGTCCATGAAGAGGAATCAGCTGATCTTGATGATGGGTATAATGAGCAAGCAGCACTTTGTTTACCAGGGTGTCAATTTCTAAAAGAAGTGTCCGTTCCTTTGCATGGTGGGTATCGATGATATAATCAATCAGAGCTGGAACTTCCATTTCCATGAGACGGTCTACGTTAAGGACTTCTGCTGGTGCTGGTTCGTTTTCCTGTTTTTTCAGTTTTTTATTTAATACGTCGATAAAGCTTTTCGAATCAATAGAAAGCTCTTTTAAGGCATCTTCCAGCAGGTCATTGCCTCCGCAGCAATAGTCAATATGAAAGTCGTTAAAGATGCCAACGGCTCTTGGGTAAGCTTTTACAATTTCGTTTAGTTTCATTTTATTTGTAATCATATATATCCTCCCTTTCGAGTTCGTAACTGTTTTTGTAAGGCTAGTATAACCCGGTAAGAGAAAGAAAAATGTGATTTGAATCATTATTTGAAACTTTTTAAAATTTATTTTGTTTTATATCTAAATATCGTTTTCAAAGATCTCTCGTAATATATCTTTGTTCAAAATGCGTACCTTTCGGTTTCCTTCCAAAGCAATGGCGCCGTCGTTTCGAAGCTCTCCCATCTTTCGGCTGATTGTTTCTCTCCGTACATTAATATAGGCGGCAATGTCTTCTCTGGTCAGTTCAATGGTTTCACTGTTGATCCGGTTGCTTCGAAACAGAATGAATCCTGCAATCCTTGCTTTGGCATCGTTTACGGATAATAATTGCACCAGTTCATTGGCAAGGGAAAGCTTATGACCGACCACATTTAACAGCTTGATTCCTATTTCCGGTCTTTTTAAGATCAGGTCCTGAATGTCTTTTAAATAAATCAGGCAGACTCCGCTTTCTCCCATGGAAACTGCATTTGCCTCCAGCGTTTTGCCTCCGAATATGTTCTGCTCTCCATAGAAATCTCCTTCATCAAGGATATCAAGTACATACTCTTTTCCTTCCAAGGTATAGCGGTTAATCTTGATCTTACCGTAACGGATGACCACGATTTTATCTGCCGGATCATTCTCATGAAAGATTGTGTCCCCTTTCTGGTAATCCAGATGCTGTGCTTTTGATATCAGTTCCTTTTGTTCTTCAAAGGAAAGGGATTCAAATAGAGAGATCCGGGAAGTACATAGTTTGTTGCAGCAACTGCATTGATGTGCCATAGGGGCTCCTTTCCAGGCGTTTGGGTCTGAATCTCTGACTTATGTAGCCTGCTTCAAAATGATTGAAATTATACCTTACGAACGATTTCTTCTTAACTGAATCATATATCAAATCAGCAGGGGATTGCAATAGATTTTGTCTTATCTTTGTATTTTCAATAATAAAAGAAGCATCAGAATAGAAATAACAGGGTGGCAAAAAAATTCGTACTATTATTATGGAAAAGGGATTGAAAAATCTTCGTTTATTATATAAAATAAGCTAATAGAAAAAATATGAAAGCTGTTTATTAATAATGAAAGAGATGAGTATGAACGAAAACTTACCGGAAGGTGTAAAAGTAAAATCCCTTTATAAGGCAATGCAGGTCCTTTTTTATTTTACAAGGGAAGTAGACGAGCTGGGGGTAACAGAGCTTGCGGAAAAAAGCGGAATGTTAAAAAGCTCTGTTTATAATATTCTGTCAACCTTTGAGGTCTGCGGGATCGTCGAGAGAAATAAGAAAACAAACAAATACCGCTTAGGAGTCAGGGTGTTAGAACTGAGCAATCAATTTTATCAGAATAACGATATCCGCCAGGTGATGAAGCCCTTCATGCAGCAGATTGCAGACCAGGAAGAAGAATGCGTTTATCTGGCTGTTATGAGTGATCTTGATGTGGTCTATATTGATGCGGCATTTCCGGCGGCATCTACCGGTGGCAGGAATATGACCGGAGTGACAGCGCCTCCTTACTGTACTGGAATCGGGAAAGCTATGCTGGCTTTTGCCCATGAGGAGGTAATTAAACGGGTAGAGGAAGGGGTCATGGAATCTTTCACCCATAATACCATTACAGATGGTGAAAAGTTAAGGGAGGAATTGGAACAGATTCGGCTGCGTGGCTTTTCCATCGATAATATGGAACATGAGTATGGAGTCAAATGCGTTGCAGTACCCATTCGTAACAAAGAAGGGTCAGTTATCGGAGCATACAGCATCTCCGGGCCTTCTCCCAGATTTAATGCGGATCGGATCAAACGGCTGGCGGCCAGCCTTCAGAATATGGCAAAGCAGGTTCAAAACCAATTATAAGCTGAAATGTGAGTCTACGGGACAAAAAGTTCCGTAGGCTTTTTTGTTGCGGTTTTGGAGGAAGATTCTGGAAGAATTGTATATATTGCACAAAAAAACTTTTATATTTTTTATAC
This sequence comes from uncultured bacterium, assembly GCA_963519465.1. GTDB lineage: Bacteria > Bacillota > Clostridia > Lachnospirales > Lachnospiraceae > Lacrimispora. The sequence goes on along the minus strand of CAUQMY010000010.1, from coordinate 136,107 downwards.
TTAACAAATAGACAGGTCATCTCTTTTATAATATAATACATTAAAAATAACAATAATGAATAGCATTCATTAATAATGAACATAAGAAAGGAAGCAGAATATGAATTTTCCAGGAGGGGTATGGCCGGTGATGCTTACGCCGTATGATGAGGCCGGTAAGGTTGATTATGAAGCGCTAAGCGCACTGGTGGACTGGTACATAAAAAATGGAGTAGATGGATTGTTTGCGGTTTGCCAGTCCAGTGAGATGTTTTTTCTGGACTTAGAAGAACGGATCCAGGTAGCAAAGGCTGTAGTAAAGGCAGCAGGAGGAAGGGTTCCGGTAATTGCATCTGGTCATGTGTCTGACAGCCTTAAGGAACAGGCTTATGAACTGAATGAAATGGTGAAAACAGGAATTGATGCGTTGATTTTGATTACAAACCGCCTTGCGTCGGAGGATGAAGATGATGAGACGTGGATGAACAACTGCAGCCAGTTGATCGATGGGATTGATTCGAAGATTCCTCTGGGCTTTTATGAGTGTCCTTATCCATACAAACGTCTTCTTTCTCTGGAAAATATGAAAAGGTGTGCCGATACCGGCCGGTTCTATTTTATCAAGGATACATGCTGTGATATCCAACTGATTAAGGCACGGCTGGAAGCGGTGAAAGGAACCGGGCTGAAGCTCTATAATGCGAACACCACAACCCTTTTGGAATCATTGAAACTTGGTGCTGCCGGTTACAGCGGGGTGATGGCTAATTTTCATCCGAAGCTTTATTCCTACCTCTGTGACCACAGCGGGGATGAGGGAGATAAGGTAGCGCTGCTTCAGGAATTTTTAACCATGGCGTCTCTGATTGAACGGCAATGCTATCCGGTAAACGCCAAGTATTACTTGCAGGAATTTGAACGGCTTGGCATGTCTACCATAAGTCGGACAACGGATCATGAACTTTTAACCAATACATTTAAGGCAGAGGTGCACATGCTTGAATCCATGACCAGAAGATATGAGCAGAAATATCTGGGGAAGGATCAGATTCTGGCGCAGCAGGAACCTTGCCGGAAATAGAGGGAGGACGGACAAGTGGCAAAACTAAATGCAGTAAAAAAACAGGGGATGAGTCGAAGCAGCAGGATGAAACAGATCAAACGGTGCAGATATTTATACGCGCTGCTGTTGATTCCGCTTATCTATTATTTTTGCTTTCATTACATGCCTTTGTATGGGGTGCTGATTGCATTTAAGGATTACAACATCGGAAAGGGAGTGTGGGGCAGCCCCTGGGTAGGAGGGAAGTGGTTCGGAAAATTCTTAACAGACCCTTACTTCTGGAAACTGGTGCGTAATACTTTACTGTTAAACATCTATGGTTTGATGTGGGGATTTCCCATCCCCATCATACTGGCCATCATGTTAAATGAAGTTTCTCATGTCAGATACAAGCGGCTGATTCAGACAGTCAGCTATCTGCCTCACTTCATTTCGACTGTGGTTGTCTGCGGTATGGTAGTGAACTTTTTATCTCTTGATGGAATCATCAACCAGTTTGTAAGTGCACTGGGATTTGAAAAGGTTCAGTTTTTAATGGAATCAAAATACTTCCGAACCATTTTTACAGCTTCGGGTATCTGGCAGACCTGCGGGTGGACTTCCATTATCTATCTGGCATCCTTAACCAGTGTGGATCAGGAGATTCTGGAAGCGGCCATGATCGATGGTGCAAACCGCTGGCAGAGGATCCGGAATGTGACTCTGCCGTCCATTACACCCACAATTTCCATCATGTTGATCATGCAGTTAGGAAAGCTTATGACGCTTGGTTATGAGAAGATCATCCTTCTTTACAATGGGTCTACCTATGAGACGGCGGATATCATTTCTACCTATGTATACCGGAGAGGTATTCTAAATAATGATTTCAGCTATGCGACGGCTGTGGGACTGTTTCAGTCTGTGGTAGGAGTTCTTTTACTGGTAATTGCAAATAAGGTATCAAAGAAATTAAGCGATACCAGCCTGTGGTGATGCTGAGGAGAGTTGAGATGAATAAAGTGAAAGTAAAAAGCAGGAAGCCACAGGGAATTGGAAGCAGAGCGTTTGATGTGGTCAATGGAATTTTGCTGGCAGTTGTAGGCATTGTTATGTTTTACCCTATGTTTTATGTGTTTATTGTATCCATCAGCTCCTCCCAGTACATCAATCAGGGGTTGGTATCGTTCATTCCCAAGGGAATTAACTTTGAAGCCTATAAAGTGGTTTTTGAAAACAAATCCATATGGGTGGGCTATAGAAATACATTTTTGTACGCCATTTCAGGAACTTTGATCAATTTAATCTGCACCTCTTTATGCGCATATCCCCTTTCAAGAAAGGATTTATACGGAAGAGGTCCCATTACGGTGATTATTACCCTGACCATGTTTATTAACGGCGGATTGATACCTACATACCTGGTGATCAACCAGCTTCATCTGCTTAACACAATGTGGGCCATTGTGCTGCCACCCGCCATCAGCACTTACAATATGATCGTAATGAGAACCTCATTTTCATCTATACCGGAGTCTCTGATGGAATCCGCTTATCTGGATGGAGCCAATGACATCCAGATTTTGTTAAAGATCATCCTGCCATTATCAAAGCCGATTTTGGCAACCATGACTTTATTTTACGCGGTGCAGCATTGGAACAGCTATTTTCCTGCCATGATTTATTTGAATGACCAGGCAAAATATCCGGTTCAGGTTATTATGAGAGATATCGTCATCCAGGGGGATTTATCCGCAGATATTGCAGGAAGTGTAAACGTCATCGCGACCAACTATAAATATGCAGTAATTATTATTTCCGTCATACCGATTTTAATGGTTTATCCTCTGCTTCAGAAGTACTTTACAAAGGGAGTTATGGTAGGAGCAGTCAAAGGTTAAAAGCTATAGGAAATAAAATATAAAGGAGAGGTAATATGAAAAAGAGGTTTTCAACAAAATTTATTGCAGCTTTTATTGCAATAGCAGTTGCAGCCACAGGGGTAAGCGGCTGTACGTCAGGAAAAGGGGGAGAAGCCGGAACGTCAAAGGAAGCTGGCACAGAGGTCTTGGCAAATAACGGGGAGCATCCTTCCTGGGTTTCGGATAAGCAGATCGAAGTCAGCATCATGATGATGGACAGCCCCAGCCAGCCATTAAAAAATGAAGCTCCGGCTCATGAGGAAATCACGAACAAAACAAATGTAAAACTAAATCTACAGATTGTTCCGTCCAGCAGCTACAAGGATAAGAAGAACATTTTGCTGGGAACCAATAATTTTCCGGATATTGTTTACCTTCAGGGCATGGATGATGTGGTTACCTATGCCGGTTCAGGGATTTTTGAACCTCTGTCCCAGTACGTCAATGAAACGGATATGCCAAACTTATATAAATTCTGGCAGCAGTATCCTGAGATGAAGAAGTATCTGGTAGACGGTGAGCTTTATGTGTTCCCGGTAGTTGCCCGCGAAGAATCTGCAAATGGGGCAGGACCAGTCATCCGTGAGGATTTACTGAAAAGCAATAACTTAGAGACACCGGAAACCTTTGATGAACTTCTTGATGTGTTAAAGAAACTGAAAGAAATTTACCCGGACAGCATACCATGGACAACCAGAAAAGGAACAGCCAATTTATTAAAGACGGCCTCCTATATGCTTGGTTCAGGCTATGAGGGGAACGGGCTTTACTACGACTATGATCTGGAGGGGGGAAAATATGTTTTCGGACCTGCTTCGGAGAATTTCAAGGAAGTCCTTAAGTACTTAAATAAGGCCTATGAGGCAGGAGTCCTGGACCCTGATTTTGCCACCAATACGGCGGAGCAGATGGAATCAAAGCTTTCCAGCGGGAAGTCATTTTTCTTCCTGGATAACAGTGGATTCGGCCAGAACTATACAAAGGCTTTGAGAAAACTAGACGGAAACCAGGATGCGACCATGCAGATCATTCCGATTCCTCAAAACAGCTTCGGCCAGAAACGGGCCATGGCATATGCAACAGAGCTTCCCGGACGTTTTTACGCCTTAAATGCTAAAGCAAAAAATAAAAAGGAAATCATCAAATTCATTGACTGGATGTATTCAAAGGAAGGGTCTGATATCACCAATTACGGTGTGGAAGGAAAATCCTTCGAGTACAATGATAAGGGAGAACCTGAATTTAAAAAGGATTATGTGATGCAGTTTAAGGATGCACAGCCATCAGACTATTATGCGGTTTATGCGGATCTTGGAATTACAAAGCTGGACTGGAGCTTATGGGCATGTAACACCAAGACCTGGTTTGAAATCCAGAAGCTGACCGGAAACTGGGACGATACCGCAGAAGAATACTGGGATATCATTAATCAGGATAAGGCATATGTACAGCCTCACATTAATCCGCCTCTGACAAAAGAGGAGACGGAATCCGTAAATGACATTTTAGTTGATATCAACACAATGCTTGAGCAGGAATTTAATAAGTACATTATGGGAGAAGCGCCCATTGAGGATTGGGATAAGGTAATTGCCCAGCAGGAATCCATGGGAGTAAGGGAGCTTGAGAAGATATATAACGAAGCAGATCAGAGAGCTCTTGAGCAGAAATAACCGGCTGGTAAGCCAGAACTGGATGGGCAGCCACGTTTGAGGCTGCCCTTTCTAATAGAAAAAGAGGGAGTGGATTTATGAAGATAAAAGATTTTACTCAGGAATTTATTATGGATGAGGACAGGGACTTTAACAGTGCTCATGCCTCCACGGTTTTGGAGTTAAAAGACGGTTCTGTTCTTGTCTCCTGGTTTGGGGGAAGCTGGGAAAAAGGACCTGATGTTGCCATATGGATTTCCAGAAGAATCAATGGGGTGTGGGAACGGCCAAGGAATGTGGCGGATGTAAGAGGCGTTGCCATGTGGAATCCGGTTTTATTCCGCAAAAAGGACGGAAGCATTCTCCTGTTTTATAAAGTTGGTGCCACCATTTCCGAGTGGCAGACGTGGTATGTGGAGAGTTATGATGAGGGAGACAGTTTTACTAAACCCAAAGAACTGGTGCCTTCTGATGTAGGAGGCCGTGGACCTGTTAAAAATAAGCCTATTCGTTTATCCGATGGATCGGTACTTGCTCCGGCATCATTAGAAGGAACCGCATGGGATTCATTTGTGGACCGGTCGGAAGATGATTGTAAAACCTGGGAAAAGAGCGGACTGGTTCCATTAAAAAGAGCCTGTTTCGACATTCAGATGGTTGACAGACCTTATGATAGACGGGACATTTATGGAAAAGGTGTCATTCAGCCGGCACTCTGGGAGGATGAAGTGGGCGGTGTACATATGCTTCTTCGGAGTACCAGTTCCAAGATTTTTAGAAGCGATTCCGATGACGGAGGAAGAACCTGGTGTACGGCTTATGATACGGGACTTCCAAACAATAACAGCGGAATTGATTTAGACCGGATGCCAGATGGCAGACTTCTTCTTGTATATAATCCAAGAGAAAACTTACCGGGATATTATAAGGGGCCGAGAACACCTCTGGTGGTTGCAGTTTCCTCGGACAATGGAGAAACTTTTTCCATCATCAAGGTTTTGGAGGAAAAACGGGGGAATTACTGTTACCCAGCCATTGTCTGCAACAGCCAAAACCAGGTGATGATCTCCTATACATGGAACAGGGAGAGAATCGTATACTGTTCGTTCACCATTGAGGATTAAACAATGGAGAAGGAATTTATGGAAAGATTGAAAAATCCGGATATGTCTCACCGCTCCCTGCCTTTTTGGGCCTGGAATGAAAAGCTTGACCGGGAAGAAATCATCAGGCAGATTCATTCCATGAAGGAAGCAGGAGCCGGAGGCTTTTTTATGCATTCCAGAGATGGCCTGGAAACGGAGTACATGGGAGAAGAATGGAAACGCTCCATTGAGACTGCCATAGAAGAGGCAGGAAAGCTTGGGATGTACGCCTGGCTTTATGATGAAGACCGTTGGCCCTCAGGAACCGCAGGGGGTAAGGTGACTGCCATGGGAGATGCATACCGGTGCAAAGGTCTGACTCTGGAGGTCCTGGAGCCAGAAGAATGGAACCGGATCATTGGAGAAGAAAAAAGTGGGGATTTTAATTCTCAACCGGATGTCAGAACCGGCTTAACTGCATTGTATGCCGCCGTGGTCCATGATATGGAAGTAAAGACCTACCGGAGAATCGATTTGGATAACCACGGTCAGGTTGAGCCGGGAGAAAAGCTGCTGGCGGTCCGGCTGGAGGTGTCAGTTGGAAGTCAGTGGTTTAATCATGAGGCACCTCCGGATAATTTAAATCGAGACTGTGTGGATGCATTTATACGGGAGACTCATGAAAAATACAAAGACCTGGCAGGCTCTTATTTTGGAAATACAGTGCCTGGTATCTTTACGGATGAACCAAGTCTGCATGATCGGCATGCGTATTTTGGAGAGAAGAAAGGGTGGATTCCCTGGACATATGGTTTTGCAGCTTATTTTACGGAAAAAACAGGATATGATTTTTTTGAATATCTACCGGACCTTTATTTTCATGGAACACATAGCAGAAAAATCCGGCATGATTACTGGTATACCGTCACCATGCGGTTTGGTGAGACTTACTTTAAGCGCATTGGAGACTGGTGTGAAAAGAACGATCTTTTGTTTACTGGCCATTTTCTGCAGGAAGACAAGATGGGGCTTTGCGCCAGAGTAAATGGCGGGGTAATGCCACACTACCAATATCAGCATGTGCCGGGAATTGATATGCTTTGTGAACAGATTCATGAGTTTTTGACAGTCAAGCAATGCACAAGCGTTGCCCATCAACTGGGAAAGCCTTATGTTTTGTCAGAAATGTATGGCTGCACAGGATGGGACTTTACTTTTGAGGGACAGAAATGGATGGGAGACTGGCAGTATGTACTGGGAGTTACAAGAAGGTGCCAGCATCTGGCGCTGTATTCCCTCAGAGGATGCAGGAAAAGAGATTATCCGCCATCGTTCCATTACAACACCACATGGTGGAACAAAAATAAAGGAGTAGAGGATTATTTTGCAAGGCTTGGCACTGCACTTGAAGAGGGAGTGCCTGTAAGAAAAATTCTTCTCCTTCACCCGGCTTCCACGGTCTGGTCTCTGCTGGGAGTTAATCCTTATGGAAACCCTGTAAGGCGTGAAGAACGGGATGTTCCGGCATTAAACCAGTATGGAGACCGTTTTCAGGAATTCCTTTGTTATTTATTAGGACAGCATTTTGACTGTGATATTGGAGATGAAATGCTGATTAAAGATTATGGTCACATCAGAGATGGACGTTTTTTTATAGGGAATGCAGGCTATGATGCGGTATTCATACCTCCGGTGGATACCTTAATGGAGTCCACATATCAGATTCTGACTCAATGGATGGAAGAAGGGAATTCTGTCTTTCTAGCAGGACAGCCCCCATTTTTGACCGATGGAACGGATTTGAAAATGGAGATCAGAGAAGAGTTTTTAAATCATTCTCGATTATTACATTTAAACCAAAAAGAAGAATTACCAGAATTATTAGAACAATATAGGACCATTGGTATTTCAAAACCTGATGGAAATCAGGATGAACAGATGTTATACCAGCTTCGCAGGACGGAATGGGGATATATCCTTTTTGTTGTAAATACGGATAGAGAACAGGCTCATGGTATTTTGATGGAGTTGGATGCTGTAGGACTTTGGAAAGAAATAAGCCTTCTGTCTGGTGAGAGTAAAGATGTGTCAGGCATCCGGCAAAAGCAGGGGAAATCAATACTGACAGCCGAATTTCAGCCATGTGATTCCAGACTTTATTTCATTGATATAACCCAGGAAGGACAAAGTGTGAAAGAATCAGTCCTGACGCGGTCAAATGTGATGAACCTTCCGGAGAAATGTCCTTTCATTCTATCCGATCCCAATGTCTTAACACTGGACATGTGCCATTACCGTCTTAAGGATGAACCCATATCCAATCTCATGGAAGTGTGGCAGGCTCAGGAGAAAATAAGGAAAGACCTTGGTATGAGATCAATCAGCAGAAATGGAATAGAGCAGAGATACCGGTGGATACATACCCCTCATAAAGCAGATGGAAAAGAACTGGAGCTGACGTTTGGATTTTATTCTGATTATCCGGCGAAAGGGTGCTGCCTTGTGGTGGAACAGGCGGAAGAGTTCGAGATTTTTCTTAATGGGGTTCTGTTGGATCAAAGCAGTAAGGGCTGGTACCTGGATCGCTCCTTTCATACCGTTCAAGTCCCTGCTGTGGGGGTTGGATACAATGAAATCAAGCTTTGCTGTCCCTACCGCAATGATATGGAACTGGAAAACATCTATCTGATCGGTGACTTTTCGGTATCTCCCATGCGCCGGCTGGGGGAACCGGTAAAAGAGCTGGCAATCGGAGACTGGTGCAGGCAGGGATTGTTTCATTATTGCGGAAGTGTGTCCTATCAGTACCATTTTTCTTGGGATGGAGAAGGGGATCAGATCCTTCTCATGATTGATCCCACAGCAGTCTGTGTGAGTGTCGAGGTGAATGGACGCTCTATGAATGTCCCCTGGATTTATCGCGCTCCGGTTAATATTACTGGATTCGTTCAGCCGGGAGAAAATGAGATCAAAATCGAGCTGACAGGAAGTCCAAGGAACATGCTAGGTCCCTTTCATATAAAAGAAAAGCATCCGGTTACCACAAATGATGCCTGCTTTTCTCCCGCTGAGGAGGATTATCAGGAGTCCTATCAATCGGTGTTCTATGGAATGAAAGAAAGACCCTTTATACAGATTATGAAAGAAGAGTAGGAAAGAAATGTAAGAAAAAAATAAAAAAGAAAAATAGAAAAAGGAAGAATAAGAAAGGAAGAAATCAAATGGCAGAAAACCGATATATGGAAGCCTATCCGGTGATCGGCATACGACCAGTCATCGATGGCAGAAGAGGGCCCTTGGATGTGAGAGGTTCTCTGGAAGAACAGACCATGGGCATGGCAATGGCCGCAAAAAATCTTCTGGAAGAAAATTTATTCTATACCAACGGGGAGAAAGTCTCTGTTATCATAGCAGATACCACCATTGGTGGCGTGCGGGAGGCGGCTGCCTGTGCGGAACAGTTTCGTCGTGCAGGAGTCAGAATCACTTTGACGGTAACTCCATGCTGGTGTTATGGTGCTGAAACCATGGACATGGAAAAGGATACCTTAAAAGCAGTCTGGGGATTTAATGGGACAGAAAGGCCTGGTGCCGTTTATCTGGCAAGCGTTCTGGCAACCCATGCTCAGAAAGGTCTTCCGGCGTTTGGAATCTATGGTCGTGATGTTCAGGAAGCGGAGGATACGAAGATACCGGAGGAAGTGAAGGAAAAACTCTTGAGATTCACCCGTGCAGCAGTAGCTGTGGCAACCATGAAGGGGAAAAGTTATCTTCAGATTGGAGCTGTTTGCATGGGCATCGGGGGCTCCATCGTGGACTGTGATTTTTTGGAGGATTATCTGGGAATGCGGTTGGAATCGGTGGATGAAGTGGAGATTTTGCGCCGGATCGAGGAGGAAATCTACGATAAGCAGGAATATGAGACGGCCATGCAATGGGTCGGCAGCAGGATTACGGAAGGATTTGATAAGAATCCTCAGCATATTCAGAAAAGCCGGAGCCAGAAGGATGAGGACTGGAAATTTACGGTCAAGATGATGCTGATTATCAAAGATCTCATGAGCGGTAATGAAAAGCTTGGACAGGACTTCCCGGAAGAATCCATGGGGCATAATGCCATCGCCGCCGGATTTCAGGGTCAGAGGCAGTGGACCGATCATTATCCAAACGCTGATTTTGCCGAGGCATTGTGCAATACCTCTTTTGACTGGAATGGAAAACGGGAACCCTATATAGTGGCAACGGAAAATGACGTTTTAAACGGAATCAGCATGTTGTTCATGAAGCTTTTAACAAACCGTGCACAGTTATTTGCTGATGTCAGAACCTTCTGGTCAGAAGATGCGGTTAAAAAAGCAACCGGGTATGAACTTACAGGGGAAGCAAAAAAGGCCGGCGGTTTTATTCATCTGATTAATTCCGGTGCCGGATGCCTGGATGCCAGCGGTGTATCTTTGGATGACCAGGGAAATTCCGTTATGAAACCATGGTGGGATATTACGGAAGAAGATCAGGAGTCAATGCTTAAAGCAACCAAATGGTGTCCGGCTGACAACGGATATTTTAGAGGAGGCGGATATTCCTCTAGGTTTCTCACGGATACCTCCATGCCTGTTACGATGATTCGTCTGAATTTAATCAAGGGGCTTGGACCTGTGGTGCAGATCGCAGAAGGCTGGACCCTTAAGCTTCCCAAAGAAGTCTCTGATAAGCTTTGGAAACGAACCGATTATACCTGGCCCTGCACCTGGTTCGTGCCAAGGTGCGACGGCTCGCAAGGCCCATTTGCATCTGCTTATGGGGTCATGAACCAATGGGGAGCCAACCATGGAGCAATCAGCTACGGACACATAGGTGCAGATATCATCACCCTGTGCTCCATGCTGCGGATACCGGTGGCAATGCATAACGTGGACCCTGAAAGCATATTCCGTCCCGCAGTATGGAATGCATTCGGAATGGACTTGGAAACTTCCGATTACCGGGCATGTGAGACATTTGGTTCCTTGTATTGTTAATAATAAGTAGGAATAGTAACATATAGTATTTATCTGGATATAGCTAATGGTGGGAAATGACATACTTTTAAAAAAAATTTAAAAGTATGTCATTTTTGCATAAAAAAATACTTGCACTTAGGGTTCAAAATATAGTTTTTTAACATAAACAGAGAAAAGCAGCAAGGGGATTGAAAGCAAAATAGGGCGGTGTTAGGATTGAATCACAAAGCACAAGGAGGGTAATATGGGGAAGAGGAATGGGAAGTTAGTCATGTCTCTTATTCTGTTTGGGGTAATGGTATTTTCACAGGGAAACAACGTATTGGCAAAGGAGGTTCAGACGCCGTCAAAAACAACGTATCGAACAGTGATGGAAGTAGAGGATTTTGGTCCTCAGATTAAAAAGGTAATTGTTGACCTTGGTAAGACAGTAAATAAGAATACGGTAGATACAAATACCTTTAAGGTTCTTGCAGTAAGAATTCCAAATAGTGAGAACACTCCCATATTAGGGGATCATGGAGTGGGTTACCGTAAAATCACAAAGGCTTATATTTCCGATAAAGACGGTAACGCAGTAGGGAAAGGAAATTATGCATCACTTGAGATGGAAATTGCACCTGACTTATCCTTTGGACTGCCTTTGAATCCCAATATGAGTATTGGACATAATGAATGGATTGAATGTAACTATACAATCACACAGCAAAAGGATATAAAATCTGGTTCAACAACTGTTTCAGGTTTGGTTGCAGATGTATTTGATGGAGGAACAAAAGGACTTCTGGATGAATTCACTGCTTCCCAGGGAACTTATGATAATATCACGTTGCATTATGCAAGCTATGCACCGGTAAAAGACGGCAATAAACATCCGTTGATTATATGGCTTCATGGAATGGGAGAAGGGGGTACGGACGGTCTTCTTGGAATCGCAGGAAATAAAGGGGTAAATTTTGCTTCCAAAGAAATTCAGTCTTACTTTGATGGAGCCTATGTGTTAGGGCCGCAGTGTCCCACCTTTTGGATGGAAGGGGAAAAAAGCAAACTCATTGCTTTGGCAGATGGAACATCAAAGTATGAGAATGCTCTGATGGCACTGATTAAGGATTATGTTTCAAAAAATTCAGATATTGATACCAATAGAATTTACATTGGAGGAGATTCCAATGGCGGGTATATGACAATGCTTATGGCTAGAGATTATACCAGTTATTTTGCAGCAGCATTCCCCACATGTGAGGCATTAAAGGATACCTTGATAACAGATTCAGATATTCAGAAACTAAAGGATCTTCCAATGTGGTTCGTTGCAGCGAAAACAGATACTACAGTTCCAGTTTTGGATTATGTTGTACCAACGTATACCCGATTACTAGCGGCAGGGGCGAAGAATATGTATTTATCTTTATATGATAATGTGGTAGACACGTCGGGCCTGTATAAGAAGGCAGACGGGACACCTTATGAGTATAACGGACATTGGTCCTGGATCTATGTATTCAACAATAAACCGACGCAAACCATTAATGGAAAGTCCGTAACTATTATGGAATGGCTATCGAACCAATCCTTAAATAAATAAGCAGTATCCTTGAAATAGAGGTTCAAAAATGCTGATAACTTATTCTTAAGCACTAGGAGGGATCATTATGGCAAAGAAAAACTATGATGAACTGGCAAAGCAGATTGTTGCCAATGTGGGTGGAGCGGAAAATGTCAAGTCGCTGATCCATTGCGCAACACGCCTTCGTTTCCAGGTTATAGATAAATCAAAGGTAAATAAAGAACGGCTGAATCAGACGGAAAAAGTAATCACAGTGGTGGAAGCTGGTGGCCAGTATCAGGTGGTAATTGGCAATGCAGTAGGAGATGTATATGATGCGATTATTGAAACAACGGGTGTAAAAGCTGGCGAAGCCGGAGACGATAATAGCAAAAAAAGTGAAAAAAACCTGATCAATTTATTTATGGAAACCATATCAGGAATCTTTGCTCCGGTACTTGGTGCAATGTCTGGGGCAGGTCTTTTAAAAGGTCTTTTAATCCTGTTTACCACCCTTGGCTGGCTGACTACGGACATGGGCACTTATCGGATTTTGTATGCAGCAGCAGATGGGGTATTTACATTCCTTCCAATTTTTCTGGCCTTCACATCGGCAAAGAAATTTAAGGCAGATGCGTTTGTAGCTGTAGGAATTGCCGCAGCTCTCGTTTATCCGGATCTTACGGCAGCATTTTCCGCCAAAGAGGTTCTCACCTTCCTTCGCATACCGGTAGTGCTTGTTAGCTATACGTCATCGGTAATTCCAATCATCATTTCCATTTATGTGCTTTCTAAAGTGGAAAAAGTGTTAAGGAAGATGTTGCCCGAAGTGATTAGAAATATATTTACACCTATGTTATCCTTAGTAATCATGGTTCCGGCAACGTATCTTGCAATCGGACCAGTGGCAGACTTTGCAGGAAAAGCCATGGCAGGTGGATATATGGCACTGGTAGGATTCAGTCCTGCAGTTGCAGGATTTATCCTTGGTCTTATCTGGCCGGCAGCAGTTATGTTTGGTCTCCATTGGGGATTTGCTCCCATCGTTATGAACAACATTGCTCAGTACGGAAGAGATACTTTATTTACAATCACAGGACCTAACAATTTTGCTCAGGCAGGTGCTACTTTAGGGGTATTTTTAAAGTCTAAAAATAAAAACGTAAGAGATATCGCAGGACCAGCAGCAGTATCAGCGGTACTGGCGGGAATTACGGAACCTGCAATCTATGGTGTCACATTAAAGTATAAGAAGCCATTTTTTATCGGAGCAGTCTTTTCTGGTATTGCAGGAGCAATTACTGCGGTAGCCGGAACAGGAGCGCCAGCACTACTTGGAACCAGCCTTCTTACCATGCCGGGATATATTGGAGTCGGATTCGTAGCATTTTGTATCGCTTGTGCTATCGCATATTTTGGTTCAGCCATCGTGACGTATCTGTTTGGATATAACGATAATATGGTTCTGGGTGATGTGACGGCTGCAACTGCTATGGAAGGGAACAGACCAGCAGAATCAGTAGCAGCGCCTGTAAGCGGCAAAATAATTCCATTGTCAGAAGTAAAGGATGAAACCTTCTCAAAAGAAGTTTTGGGAAAAGGAGGCGCAATAGTCCCAGATGATGGAAGAATCTGCGCACCATGCAGCGGTACCGTTGTTGCAGCATACCCCCATGCAGTTGGATTGATAACCGAATCTGGAACGGAAGTATTCGTTCACTTTGGATTGGACACAGTGAAGCTTGAGGGAAAATATTTAGATCTTAAGGTAAAAACCGGTGATAAGGTAACCGCAGGGGAACTTTTGATAACCGCAGAGATTGACAGTATAAAAAGAGCGAGATATGATGTTACAACCATGATACTGGTTACTAACACAGGTGATTACGCAGATGTTATATTAACAACAGAGAAAAATGCAAAAACAGGGGATGTGATTTTAACCTGCATTTCCAAGTAATAATAGTTCCGGAGGTTTCCTATGAGCAAGTTAAAAATACGAGAGAATAAAAGAAATTTTACACTGGATGGAGAGAAATTTTTTTATCTTGCAGATACGGTATGGAGCGCATTTACAAATGCAACCATGGAAGAGTGGGAATTTTATCTGGACAAAAGGTGGTCCCAGGGATATACCGTCCTGCAGATAAACACACTTCCCCAGTGGGATCGATGTCTGATGGAAGAAAGCATATATCCTTTTCATTCAGAAGATGGAGTTAAATTTGATTTTAGCCAATGGAATGAAGCGTATTATGTACGGGCACGGCAGATGTGCAAAATGGCAGTAGAGAAAGGATTTCACTTATCCCTGGTAGTGCTTTGGCTGAATTATGTGCCTGGAACGTGGGGAAGCCGTTTGGTGGATGCGAATATCATGCCTAAGGATTTTGTCCGTAAATATGCCGAGAAAATAGTGGATGAGTTTGATGAATTTGACCCCATATATTTAATAAGCGGGGATACGGACTTTGATACCAGTGAAGCAGTGGAATATTATGAAATGGCTCTTGATATAATATGTGAGAAGTCTCCGGATTCTTTAAAGACCATGCACATAAAGAGAGGCTATGATTATATTCCCAAACAGTTCTTAGACAGAATCAGTTTTTATATGTATCAGTCGGGACACAATGCACAAGAACAGAAAATGGCGTATGTACTTGCAGAAAGATTCTATAAAGACTATCCTCCTAAGCCAATCATCAATGCTGAACCCTGTTATGAACAGATGGGATACAGCCGTCAGCATTACGGGCGGTTCCAGCCTTATGATATCCGCAAAGCTGCATGGAGCGGAATCTTATCAGGAGCCTGTGCAGGAGTTACCTATGGAGCCCATGGAGTATGGAACTGGAAGAAGGCAGGCAAGCGGCCAAACCCAGTGTTGGGAGAGGGGTTTGATGAATCATTTGCTGTTCAGGAAGCACTGCAATATCCAGGAGCCTGGGACTATGGATTTATTATAGATTTTTTTGAATCCAGAAAAATTGAAGAATTAAAGCCTGTTCAGGAGCTTCTCGGTGAACATTCACCAGAAATACGTATGGCACAGACGGAAGATGAAAGATATCTGATTTATATTCCTTATACAACCAATTTAACCATAGCTAAAAACCTGGAAGGTTATCAGGCAAAAGCCATAGATTTAGTGAATGGGCGAATTGCAAAAGTCAAAATAGAATGTAACAAAGATATGTCACTTCTATACATGCATGATTTCGGGAAAGATGCATTGATTATTTTAGAAAAATAGTCAGTATTGGAAAAATGCAAATGGGGAGTAGAGTTTTTAAGTGAGGGAAGTATCGTATTAAATAGAGTATAATATTAAAAAACGAGCTGAAAAGAATCCATAATGGACTTTTCAGCCTGTTTTTTATATAATATTCCCCTATTGATACAGAAGGATTTCATCAAAACGTGAGCCTTTTGCATTTATGAATAGAAGATGAATCTTTGGTTAGTAATAGTAGTTGACGAGTGAAATATATTATTAGAAAATGTAACGGTAGAGTGTATATCTTAAAAAGCGAGGATGGTTTAATATGCGGATAAAATCAAAAGATATTGCTGCAGTGCTTGGTATCTCGCCGGCTACGGTTTCGTTGGTGCTCAATGACAAGCCTGGTGTAAATCCCGAAACCAGAAGAAAAGTACAGGAGTACTTGGAACAGTTAAGCATAAGAAATAATTATAAATTAAGAGCAGAGTCCACAGAAAAGAAGGGGACTCTGCTCATGTTGAATTACATCAAACATGGGATTATTTTAAAACGGAAGGAGAATCGTTCAAGTTCCAAGCTGTTTGATAACTTAGAATATTTAGCGAACCAAGCCGGTTACCGATTTGACTATCAGGAATTCTATGATAAGACGGGAAATTTGAAAAACTTTTTGCAAAAATGTACGGACAATGAGGTAAAAGGCATTTACATGTTTGCAGCAGAGATGAATCCAAGTGATATCTATCCATTTCAGCAGTTGAAGATTCCGATTGTTGTGGGAGATAATCTTTTTTATGAACAGGGGCTTGATAGCTTTCTGATTGATAACAAAGAGGGGATTAAAAGAGGGGTGGATTACCTTATAGACAAAGGCCATAGTCATATTATATATCTTGCTGAAAGTATAAATATTTTTAATTTTGAAGAACGAAGAACAGCTTTTATTCAGGAAATGGCAGAACGGCAATGCGGTGACAGCAGTAACCGGATTCTCCGCCTTGGCACCACAGTGGATGAAGTGTATGAATCAATGAATCATTATCTTTCTGAAGGGCTGCGCAAGACAACTGCTTTTGTTCTGGAAAGTTCGGTTATCTCTTTGGGAGTCAGTAAAGCATTGTTAGAACGCAATATTAAAGTGCCAAGGGATGTATCTCTGGTTGGTTTTGATGCCCTTCCCGAACTTAGCATTCCCGGACTGAATCTGACATTAATAAAAGGAACCCATACCAAAAGACATACGGCAGCAGTGAAGCATTTGATCCGGCACATTGTGGAAGAGGGGGAAGAGGATGAGATTGTGCGTGTATATTACCGCACCAGATTATTAGAAGGTGACAGTGTTTTTGATAAGACAAAATACATTTATAAATAATAAATGACTGCCATATGGATCGGGAGAAAATTATCTGGCAGAGCAGTAAAATGAAAGACTATGCCGCCAGACCACAGTTAAAAAAAACGCGGTTGAGAATATCAATAAAGCTATTGCAGAACAAATTACTATATACAGGTTCTGCAATAGCTTTTTGCGTATAATGCAGCTTTTTGCTATAGAAATAAAAAAAGAATGATTGATCAGAAAAAGAAAAAATACAAAAATTAATACTGTTAAATATTTAAAAAGACTTAACTACAATTAATTAAAAAAATAGATCTCATTGATAATCATGGACAAAATCACAAAAAAAGGAAAAGGGGAACGATAACTATTTATAGAAACATTGACAGCCGTCTGATCTTAGATGATTTCTTTGCAAAGCTTGCATTGTTTCATGCCAAACATCCAAATGGCTGGTACCATGAAGTGAATAATTGATGAATCAAAAAGAAATCCCTGCGGCAGCGCAGGGATTTCAGTTTTAAGGCCTAAGGCCGGACGCTTTTTCTTTCATGGATCTTCACGGACAGTTCGATTTTAACGGTAACCTTTGGTTCCTGATGGATCTTCTGGACAAGCTGTTTCATGGCAAGTTCGCCGAGCCGTTTCTTTGGTACGTCCATAGTAGTGAGCGGCGGTTCCAGGAAATCGCAAATGGGCATGTCGTCAAAGCCCACGATGGAGATTTCTTCCGGAATGCGGTAACCACACTCTTTCAGTGCCCGCATGGCTCCTGCGGCAATTAAATCATTATCCGCAAAATATGCCTGGGCCATAGGCGGCTTTTCCTGAAGGATATGAATCATATCCAAGTACGCACCTTCCATGGAAGGTGTCAGATCATGAACGTAAGGGTGGTTGGTTGGAAGGCGGTGATGGCGCAGGGCCTTATAATATCCGTCCGCCCGTTCATCGAAGTTGCCGATGGGGTAGGAAGAACGTAAATAACCTACCTCTGTCATTCCTTTTTCAATCAGATAGTTGGTTGCCCGGTAAGCTCCCTGCACATTGTTGATCAGAACTGAATCACAGTCCAGCTCTTCAAAATAGGTATCTAAGATGACCATAGGAACCTTTAACCTGGAGAAAGGAGGAAAGTATTCCACATCCATCTCCGTGCCCAGCAACAGGATTCCCTGGCAGTTCTTTTCGGAAAGAGCCTGAATCTGAGCATCAATATCCTGGTTTTCATAGAAGTAAGTAATCTGCAGCTCGTATCCTTCTGCTTTGCAGGCCTGTTCAATCCCTTCTGTTAATTGGGAAAAGAAAGGGGTATCTCCTACGACAGTTCCGTGCTTTTTATAAATAACATACTGGATGCTTCCTTTTTCTTCGCTGAGATCCCATTTTTTAGAAAAATCATAGCCATACTCTTTGGCAGCCTCAATTACCATATTTCTGGTCTTTTCACTGATCCCTGGTTTACGGTTTAAAACCATAGAAACCGTGGCAGCAGAAATATTTAATTTTTCAGCCAGTTCTTTTGCTGAAATCGACATTTGGGTCCCCCCTGATTCTTGTATTTTAAATTTTTTTCATGTCTTTTTTGTTATTGGTAGACATTGTAATCATACAGGAATTATTTGAATTCGTCAATATAATCTTAATATGTAATTCAAAAGAATTAAATTAAATTCAATTGACATTTTAAATCATATTTAATATAATTAAGTTAAAATAAAGAAGAAATTCAATTATAATTTATAAGGAGCGGTCGTATGACATCGATTAAATTAGGGTTTGCACCCACACGCAGAAGCATTTTCAGTGCTCCCGATGCACTTAAGTATGCTGGATTAACCAAAGAACGTCTGAAAGAATTAAATGTAGAAATTGTTGATATTGATGATATCAACGATGAAGGCTTGTTATTTGATGACAATGATATTCAGAAAATTGAGAAAAAATTCAAAGATGCTGGCGTTGATGGGCTTTTTCTTCCTCATTGTAATTTCGGTACGGAATATGTTTGCGCCAGACTGGCAAAACGTCTGAATGTTCCGGTTCTTTTGTGGGGGCCGAGAGATGAGAGACCGGATGAGAAGGGAATTCGCTTAAGAGACAGCCAGTGCGGACTGTTTGCTACCGGTAAGGTTCTTCGCAGATTCCAGGTTCCGTTTACTTATTTAACCAATTGCCGTCTTACTGATCCTGAGTTTGAGAATGGAATCAGAAACTTCCTTGCCATCTGCAATGTAGTAAAAACGTTCCGCCAGACAAGAATTCTTCAGATCGGGCCAAGACCGTTTGATTTCTGGTCCACCATGTGCAATGAGGGAGAGCTTCTGGAGCGTTTTAATATTCAGCTTTCTCCCATACCGATTCCGGAACTGATTGCAGAGGTCAAAAAAGCAAAGGAAGCCGGCACAGAAGTAAAAGAAGTCATGGAGTATTGCAGAGAGAACATGCGGGTGGAAATCCGGGATGCAGATTTGGAACAGGTGGCAGCGTTAAAGGTTGCCATGAAAAAGCTGGCTGATCAATATGGCTGCAATGCCATTGCCATTCAGTGTTGGAATGCGCTTCAGGGCGAGATTGGAATCATGCCTTGTGCGGCCAATTCCCTATTAAATGAAGAAGGAATCCCGGTTGTATGTGAAACCGATATCCATGGTGCGGTTACGGCGGTTATGGCGGAAGCCGCAGGAATGGGAGAAAACAGAACCTTTTTTGCGGACTGGACGGTACGGCATCCGGATAATGAAAATGGAGAACTGCTTCAGCACTGTGGCCCCTGGCCGATTTCCGTGGCAAAGGAGAAACCAGCCATTGGTTATCCTCTGGCCTTTGACTATCCTGGAGCGGTGGAAGCAGAGGCAAAACAGGGAGATATGACTCTCTGCCGGTTTGACGGAGATAACGGAGAGTACTCCCTATTGCTTGGCAATGCAAAAGGAGTCGACGGGCCATATACAAAAGGAACTTATGTGTGGGTGGAAGTTGACAATTTAAAGCGTCTGGAAAACAAACTGGTATGCGGCCCTTACATTCACCACTGCGTAGGAATCCACAAGGATGTGGTTCCTGTACTTTATGAAGCATGCAAATACCTGGGAATCCAGCCGGATCTTTACGATCCTGTGGAGGAAGATGTAAAAGAAGCAATCTATAATCCAACCGGCAGGCGTTATCAGTAAAAGGAGAGGCTAACATGAAAGAAAATTTAAAAGCACTGGCATACAGACTTCGGAAAGATGTACTGGATATGGTCTATCAGGCAAAGACCGGACATATTGGCGGAGACTTCAGCGTGATGGAAATCTTAGTAAGCCTTTATATGGATGAGATGAATATAAATCCGGAGAACCAGAACCAGCCGGACCGGGATTATTTCATTATGAGTAAAGGCCATTCCGTAGAAGCTTATTATTCGGTTCTGGCTGCAAAGGGGTTTTTAAATAAGAATGAGGTTATTGCAGACTTTTCGAAGTTTGGATCCAAATACATCGGTCACCCCAATAATAAGCTTCCGGGAATCGAGATGAATTCCGGTTCCTTGGGCCACGGCCTTCCGGTCTGCGTAGGCATTGCCAAAGCCTGCAAGATGGATAACCGCAAAAGCCGGGTATATACGGTTATGGGAGACGGGGAACTGGCGGAAGGTTCTGTGTGGGAAGGGGCGATGGCGGCTTCCCAGTATGAGCTTGATAATCTGTGTGCGGTGGTGGATAGAAACCGGCTTCAGATTTCAGGATCTACGGAAAATGTGATGCATCACGATGATCTGGCCGCCCGTTTTACCTCTTTTGGCTGGAATGCAGTGAGCGCAGAGGGCAATGACATAGAATCTCTTTTAAAAGCCTTTGAAAATGCCAGAGAGACCAAAGGAAGACCAACCGTAGTGATCGCCAATACCACCAAAGGCTGTGGCGTATCCTTTATGGAGAATCAGGCAGGATGGCATCATAAAGTGCCGGATGAAGAACAATATGAACTTGCAAAGAAGGAGTTAAAGGAACGGGAGGAGGCATTTATCCATGAATAAGATAGCAAACAGACAGGTGATCTGTGAGGTTCTGATGGAAAAGGCACAAACAGATAAAGATGTAGTCGTGCTTTGCAGTGACTCCAGAGGAAGCGCCTCCATGACACCTTTTGCCGATACTTACCCGGAACAGTTTGTGGAGACGGGCATTGCAGAACAGAACCTGGTCAGTATTTCCGCTGGTATTGCGAAAGCAGGAAAGAAGCCTTACGCAGCATCACCCGCCTGCTTTTTAAGCACCAGAAGCTATGAACAGGCGAAAATTGATGTGGCCTATTCGGATACCAATGTGAAACTGATCGGTATCAGCGGCGGTGTCAGCTACGGAGCTCTTGGGATGAGCCATCATTCCGCACAGGATTTTGCAGCCATGTGCGCGATTCCAAATATGCGTGTTTATGTCCCCAGTGACCGGCATCAGACAAGAAAGCTGATGGAGGCCCTGCTTTTGGACGAAAAACCTGCCTACATCCGAGTAGGAAGAAATCCGGTGGAAGATGTTTATGAAGAAGCTGATATTCCGTTTTTAATGGATCAGGCTACAACGGTTTGTGAGGGCAGTGACGCCCTTATAATCGCCTGCGGAGAGATGGTATTGCCTGCAAAGCTGGCGGCAGAACAGTTGAGACAAAAAGGGATTTCCGTGGGAGTACTTGATATGTACTGTTTAAAGCCGTTAGATGAACAGGGGATTTTAAAGGCGGTAAAGGACGTAAAGGCAGTGGTGACGGTAGAGGAACATGCGCCATTCGGCGGTCTGGGTGCCATGGTCAGTCAGGTCCTGGGAAGAAACTGTCCGAAAAAGATGGAGATTCTGGCGCTTCCGGATGCACCGGTTATTACGGGAACTTCAAAGGAAGTCTTTAACTATTACGGCTTAAATGGGGAAGGAATCGCCAAAAAGGTGATGGAGTTATTGGGATGAAAAACAGATATGTAATTGGGATCGATCAGAGCACCCAGGGAACAAAGGCCATGCTTTTTGATGAGGCGGGCAGTCTTGTGTGCCGGACAGATAAAAGCCACACCCAGTTCGTAGACCAGCAGGGCTGGATCGAACATGACCCCGAGGAAATATATGGAAATACCTTGTGGGTGGTAAAAGAATTAATGGAAAAAAGCGGGATAGATCCTCTTTTGGTAGCTTGTGTGGGAATCAGCAATCAGAGAGAGACTGCCATGGCCTGGAACCGGAAGACGGGGAAACCGGTGTATCGTGCCATTGTCTGGCAGTGTGCCAGAGGAGAAAAGATCTGCTTAAAGCTGGAGGAAGAAGGAGCAGCGGAAGACATCAGAAAACGGACCGGTTTGAGGTTGTCACCATATTTCTCCGCAGCAAAGCTTTCATGGATCTTGCAGCATGTAGACGAAGCCGCCAGGCTGTCCCGTGAGGATATGCTTTGCTGCGGTACCATGGACAGCTGGCTTATCTACCGGCTGACAGGCGGAAATAATTTCCTTACGGATTATTCCAATGCTTCCAGAACCCAGCTCTTTCATATTACTGACTTAAAATGGGATGAGACCCTTTGTGAATATTTTAAAATCCCCATGTCCTGTCTGCCGGAGGTGAAAGACTCTGATGGCGAGTTTGGATATACTGATTTTGAAGGAATTCTACCCGGACCGGTCCCCATTCATGGGGTTCTGGGGGATTCCCACGGAGCTTTGTTCGGTCAGGGCTGTCTGTCCAGGGGATTGATGAAAACCACCTATGGAACTGGTTCCTCCATTATGATGAACATTGGGGAAACTCCTTTTTTCTCCGATCTGGGAATCGTTACTTCCCTGGCATGGAAGGCAGGGGGAAAGGTTCAGTATGTTCTGGAGGGAAATGTGAATTATACAGGAGCGGTTGTTAGCTGGATGAAGGATCAGGCAGGACTTTTAAACAGTGCTGACGAATCCGAACGTCTGGCATGGGAGGCGAACCCTTTGGATCATACTTATCTGGTTCCTGCTTTTTCCGGCTTGGGAGCGCCTTACTGGCGCAGCGATGTATCAGCGGCTTTTCTGGGAATGAGCCGGACCACTGGAAGGGCGGAACTGGTAAGGGCAGGGCTTTCCAGCATTGCTTATCAGATATCGGATGTGGTTGGAATCATGAAGGAGGCAGCAGGAATTGAAACTGTGGAACTCCGGGTCGATGGAGGCCCCACGAAGAACAGCTGGCTTATGCAGTTTCAAAGTGATATGCTTAACAGTAAGGTCCTGGCATCGGAAGTGGAGGAAATCTCAGGTCTTGGAGCCGCCTGTATGGCTGGTCTTGGAGCGGGAATATATAAAGATTTTCTCGTCAACCGGGTCAAAAGAACGGAATACATTCCCAAAATGGATCAGAACGAGAGACAGTTAAAACAGGACGGTTGGAAACAAGCATTAAATATGGTATTAAATCAGAAGAAAGTGTGATCAGGAGAATACCAGGTGGTATTTGAACATTACAGATCAAGAAATAAAACTGTTACAAAAAATGAGCCGTGATTGGCTGATATATGCCAATCAAGGCTCATTTTATATTAAGATTCTTATGGAGTCCAGTCAACCCCTGCCCGCAATTCATCGAATTGCTGAGACAGTTCTTCTCTGGTTTTACTGTTGGAACTGATGCTCATTTGATAGAAAATATAATAATCCTTAATTTTATCAAGATATACCTTATCCGCTTCCTCAATTGGGAAGTTGGCTAAGACAACAATTTGTGATAAGTCATTGAAGTTTGCCTCCTCCGGAGACGTCGTATCCAAAAGCCTCTTCATACTTTCTGTAAAGGTGCCGGGATCCGATGCCTGGCTGCTTACAACCTTTCCATAACCGATATAAACACCAACTACAGCGCAAAGCAATAATACAGATAAAAGAATATGCAGCAAAGCTTTTTTCAAACTGCCCTTTTTAAAATATAAATACCGGAAAAACAGGAGCATGGCGATAATGAAATAAATTCCAATAATACCGCCGACAATGTTAAAAATGTTTTCAAAATTTCCCAAATCTTAAGTTCCTTTCTATGGCAATAACGTTTTATTTACGGCATTCTGAACTTCAAAATTTTTTGAATGCCGTATAAAACTCTAACATAAAAAATGGAAAATTTCAACATTTACAGTGTCCCTAGAAATTCATCAAAGTATTTATAGAATTCCATTTTATCCGCTAAATGTACGTTATGATCGGGATTGGACATTTCACGAGCCATGCAATCTGGAATGAGTGACTGCATTTTCAAAAAGTCCTCATCGGAGACGGCATCATTTCCTTTGGCCCGGATCAGCAGAGCCTTACATGTAATATCTGGTAACAGGTGATACCAGCTTTTATTATAAAAACGCCAGGCGGCCATGGCCTTTGGGTGAAACATCATCTGATACCCTTCCACCGTTTCAATCAGGCTGTTCATAAAATAGTGATACTCTAAATCGGAAGTGGCGGCCTGCTTGATAAAGCTGCTGGCCTCGTGTAAACTGGAAAATGGCATAGGCCAGTCTTTTGTCACTATGTCAGGGGTGGAAAACTGGTCTACTGGTAAAGGATTTTCCTTTTCTGGCCCGGATGCTGATTTATCCAGAATAGCAACCGCTTTTATGTATTCCGGGTATATCGATGCCAGATACCCGGCAGTCTCCCCGCCCATGGAGTGGCCCACTAATATGACAGAATCAATATGCAAAAAGTTCAATAACTCAATAATATCTTCTGCCATTTCTTCCACCGTATACTTTGAGACAGGCTGGCTGCTTAACCCATGCCCCCTCTGGTCCGGTGCCACAATTCGATACTGCTTGCCGTATTGATTTATAAAATCAACCCAGGTTTCCGCTCTGCCGTACAACCCATGAAGACATAAAATCGTCTCACCCGGCGTCTTGGTATCAAAATAAAACATATCAATCTTGCTGAGCGTTGCAACGTTTCTATAGATTTTCGTATGATCCATATCATTTCTCCTTTTATTATCCCGCTTAGCGGTTATTCCTATCTTTCTTAATCTATAATAGTTTTATATCAAACTATTAGAATAAAAAATTAAAAATTTTTCTTTATTTTTTTCAGCGTCAGAATCAGCGATTCCTTTTCCTTTTGTGGGATGCCCTTATAAATCTTCTCAATTAAGTCATGGGAAATGGAGTCAAACATGGGTTTTAAGTCCTTGCCGCTTTCCGTTAAAGTCACGTAGACAATCCGATTGTCTTCCTCATCCCGTGATTTTTTCACGTATCCCAGTTTGATTAACTTATCTACCAGGGCGGTGACGGTTGATTTGTCTCTATCAATCTTTTTAGCAAGTTCCTTCATGGTCAATGTTTCACACGTTAAAAGTGAAAAGATGATATCCCCGTGAGATGGCGCCAGGCCCTTAATGCCCCAGCGGTTCATTTCGCTTATGATGTACTTGTTTGCGTTATCTCTTACTCTTGAAATTAATGAAATAATATCTTCTGGTCTCATATTTTGCATTATAGTTTTATATCAAACTTTTGTCAATGGGTTCGTATTGAATTTTATATTTTTGATCGAAAAGTATCCGGTTCTTCATACTGAAGCCAGAATGATTGTGTTATAATATAAAAAATATGCAGCACTCTAAAAGCGTATGGGGGAAATCTTATAACAGCAAAAACGATTGATAGCGGAGGAGCAAAATGGAAGGACAAAAAAGCGGCATGAACTATGCACCGAAGGGAAAGGCAAAGCCAGTAGTTCAGGAAGGAGAATTCCTGTTTGCTGTTATTTCACTTGAGCATGGGCACATTTATGGGATGTGCAATGGATTAATCGAAGCGGGTGCGTCCCTGAAGTGGGTCTATGATCCTGACGAAGAAAAGGTGAAAGCATTCTTAAAGGCCTATCCTCAGGCAAGAAAAGCTTTATCAGAAGATGAGATTCTGTCTGATCCGGAGGTAGGGCTGGTAGCGTCAGCCGCAGTGCCCAGTCTTAGATGTGAGCTGGGGCTTAAGGTAATGAAAGCGGGAAAGGACTATTTTACGGACAAGGCACCAATGACCACGCTGGAACAACTGTCAGAGGCCAGAGACTGTGTGGCAAAAACGGGCAGAAAATACATGGTGTACTATAGCGAGCGGGTTCATGTGGAAGCCGCCGTATATGCAGGTCAGCTGATAGAAGAGGGCGCCATCGGACGTGTGCTGCAGGTAATGGGCATGGGGCCCCATCGACTGAACGCCTCATCCCGGCCGGATTGGTTCTTTCAGAAAGAATCTTACGGCGGCATTTTATGTGATATCGGAAGCCATCAGATCGAGCAGTTTCTTTACTATACAGGCGCCAGTGATGCATCCGTGGTGCGCAGCCAGGTGGCAAATTACGATCACCCTCAGTATCCGGAGATGGAAGATTTCGGAGATGCCAATCTGGTGGCGGACAATGGTGCGACCCAGTATTTCCGGGTGGACTGGTTTACTCCCGATGGGCTTAGAACGTGGGGAGATGGCAGAACCTTTATTTTGGGAACGGAAGGGTATCTGGAACTAAGAAAGTATGTGAATATTGGAGAAGAATCAGAGGGAACAGATTTTGTATACCTGGTGAATCAAAAGGGGGAATTCCGTTTTGATGTGGCAGGGAAAGTGGGATATCCGTTCTTTGGTCAGTTGATTTTAGATTGCATTAACCGCACGGAACATGCCATGACCCAGGAACATGCCTTTAAGGCGGCGGAGCTTTGCATCAGAGCTCAGATGCAGGCAGTGAAAATCGTCTGACGGCATCAGTGACCGGATTCTGGCAATCAATTAAACTCATTTGTTGTATTATGGAAGGATCAAGATTTCCTTTCTATACAGCAGGTGAGTTTTTATTTATCAGAATCCATGCAGCAAGTCATTCTTTCCCGTAAATTGAAAAAATTATATCTAGTTATAACAAAAGTGATATTGTGTATCAAATGTTATAATGTTATACTAAATGTATTTCAGGCGAAGACTGTTTGAATGACAGTTAGTGAAGAAGAAATGAAGGATGTCCTCCTTTTATGAAGGCTTGGAGCCAGACCGTTTTTCTTCTGAGAATGTTGATATTTTATTTTAATGAAGGGGAGATAGAAGAGATGAGATCATTTAAAACAGTATTTATGCGGGGCGGCACCAGTAAGGGCTGTATGTTTCGGAAGGAAGATTTGCCACAAGATCGTTCGGAGTGGGATTCCATATTTCTTCAGGTGATGGGAGATCCGGATCCAAAGCAGATTGATGGCATGGGCGGGACCGTTTCTTCGAACAACAAGATTGTTGTGGTTTGGAAAAGTGAGGAAGACGGTGTAGATGTCGAATACCTTGTGGGGCAGGTCATCGTAGGAAAAAGTCAGGTGGATTACAAGTCAAACTGCGGAAACATGACAGCGGCAGTGGGGCCATTTGCAGTAGAGGAAGGTATGGTGGAGATTATCCAGCCAGTAACCACCGTCCGAATGCTGAACCGCAACACCGATAAATACATTCATGTAACAGTTCCCATCGATTCTGAAACCGGAACTTTTGCAGAAGATGGCGACTGTACCATTGCCGGTGTAGATGGAACGGCAGCAGAATTAAAAGTGAAGTTTATGAATCCCGCAGGGGCCAAAACCGGTGTACTCCTTCCTACAGGAAAATGCCTTGATGTTCTTGAGATTCCAGGGTTTGGATCATTGGAAGCCACCATTCTTGATGTATCCAATCCAATGGTGATCGTCAATGCAGAGGATATCGGGCTAACGGGAACAGAACTGCCGGAAGAGATCAACAGCAATGCGGATATATGTACTCTGCTGGAAAAAATAAGAGGAACCGCCTGCTGTATGATGGGATTTGCAAAAAGCTTGGAAGATGCCACAGAAAACAGTCCTGCAGTTCCAAAAGTAGGTTTCGTGACAATTCCCAAAAGCTATACGGATATTGCAGGCCAGAGGGTGGAGGCAGAAGATATGGATATCTGTACAAGGGTAATCTCTGTGTTTAAATGTCATAAGGCCTGTCCATTAACTTCAGCCAGTGCCATCAGCGTAGCTGCCGCTTTGAAAGGTTCCGTTGTGGAAAAGGTCCTTCGTCCCATGGGAAATGTGGAAAATGTCCGCATTGGCCACCCCAGCGGAATCATGACCATGTGCCCGGAACTGGTAGAAAACGATGGAACACTGGACCTGCCGTGCGTAGCTGTCCAGAGAACCGCCAGAAGGATCATGGAAGGAACTGTCTATATAAGAAAATAGTTTAAGGTGATCTACAAAATATGTTTCCTCATTCATCTTCTTAATTTTATATTGTCAAACCCTGGCTGCTGAAATATACTAAAGTTAGTTTATATAAGCCATCCATGGCTGGCAATGAGACGATTAAATAAAATAAGAGGAATCATTTACCCGATGCAAAATGATCTGTAATCGTAATGAACAGGTATTCTGCTTCGGCATAGGGAGGAAACAGTTGTGAACAAAAAAATAAAATTATTAGCTTCTGTCATCGCAGCAGGAATGATCTGCACTGCCTGCGGGAGCAAAAACGGGATAACTAGTACTCAGGATACCTCATCCGATTCTGCGCAAGTTACCCAGGCGGAATCGGATAAGGAAACTAAATCCACAGAGCCGGTAACGATATCTCAGCAAGAGGAAGAAAGCAGTGAGCAATCAAAGCAGACGCCAGCAGGAACCATGGCATCAAAAGCAAAAGAGTATATTCTGAACGGACAAAATGACAAGCCGGAAGCAGGTAAATGGAACTGGAGCGAATCCTTTTTAAATCAGGTAAATATGGATGAGGTTTACCAGCAATACTTATCGGCAGGTGGCAAAGCAGATGATGTAGAAAGCTTTGTAAAATACTTATCGGAAAATGCCCCGGTTCCAAAGAATTGGAAGAGCCTGTTCGAGACGGATTTGTTAAATTCCTATGGAGAAAAAGCCAGTAAATATGTGCTTTTGGAAAATGAATTATACCAGGTGTATGTGAAAAAGGATGGCTCTGAGATCCCGTATGTTGTGGTCAATGCAAGAACCGGATATTATCATGGATAGAATTTAATGAAATTAGGAATATAAATTTATTGAAGTAAGTAGTATGTTAACTTGCAGTTTTAAAAGCATATATCAAAAGCATATATCAAAAGCAGTTATCAAGGGCAGATATCAAAAGTAGATATCAATAGCAGATATCAAAAGTAGATATCAAAAGCAGATATCAAAAGTAGACATCAAAAGCAATTATTAAAAGCATTTATCATAGTAGGCTTTTCGCAGATGGCCCCTGTAGCTATTAAGTGCAGTAGAAATTATGAAAAACCACCAGTTTTGAAGGATCTCCTTTCATTCCATGTTATTGTCCGATGAAAAGAGCCCTTTTCACTGGTGGTTTTTGCAACCCGAAAATTTTCTATGTTACATTGATGTATGTCCCGTAGGATTACCGATGCATGTTTCTGCTTATAGATTACGTTCAGATCACTTTTAAATTTCCCAAAACTCAATTAAAAGTATGCAGTGAGAGAACTCCCTGTTGACGAAATCATATCTGTTATGATACTATCATATTATAAATTAAACTGTTAGTTCAATAAACAGTACCGGAGGACGGAAATGGCGAAGAAGGCAGCACTTGAACAATTTCACAGAGACACGATCTCTGCTGTTGCAGACAGACTTTTTATGGAAAAGGGCATTGAAAAGACTACGATGGATGACATAGCAAAAGAAGCGGAATACAGCAAGGCTACTTTATATGTTTATTTCAAGAGCAAGGATGAGATATTTCACTACATTACGTTAAAGGGCATGCAGCTATTGCATGACAAATTTACAAAGGTATTGCAGATGGATGACGGAGCCATAGACCAGTACATGTCAATTTGCGAAGTATTAGGAGAATTCTGTGAGAAGTATCCGCTTTACTTTAAAAGCATGCTGGAACCTATCGCATCAGATGCAGAAAGCAGAATGCAGTCTGAAACTTTAGAGGCCATTTATCAAACTGGAGAAATGTTAAATGGTGATATTGAAAGATTGATTCAAAAAGGAGTAGAGGAAGAAGTTTTTAAAAAGGATCTGCCTTGTCTGACCACGGGAATGGTATTCTGGGCGTCCATCTCTGGCATTGTATCTCTGGCAGGGAACAAGCAGGGATATATTTCTCAAAGCATGGGAATGAGCAGAGAGGATTTTATGAATTACGGGTTCAAAATGATACTGCAGTCCATTTTAAGCAATTGAATTGAGGTATGATATGAGATTCCAGTTAAGGAAAAGACTATTGGTCGGTTTGCTTTGTTTTATGTTAACAGGAGGATTCATCATGGCGGTACTAAATGTTACAATTGGGAAGAAAGTAGACGTTGCAACGGATATTTATTTAGAAGGTGTTTCCTGTGAAATATCAGAGATATTATATTATGCATCTCTGGCACCGAACTCACATAATGCCCAGATGTGGAGTGCTGCTCTGAATCCGGTTGAACAAAAGATCACCATCTATTTGGATGAAAAAAGGGCATTGGATCAAGTGGATCATGAGAACCGGGAAGCCTATATTTCCATAGGTGCATATGTACAGAATCTCGTATCCGCATTTGAGGCATATGGTTATTCTACAGATCTACAGATAAAAGATCCAGGCGGTGAGGATTTTGTTGTGGTCACATATGAGAAAGTTCCCAATGCCCCAATGAGTGACAGGATTATCAGCCAGATCGTATCGAGACATTCGGATAAGCGCCCATTTTCCACCGATGGGATTGATGAAACACACATAAAAGCATTATTAAACAGCACATCAGGCCTATATTACTTCGGGAATACTTCGGAATCATTTTCCTATCTGAAAGACACTGCAATGGCAGCATATGAGGTGCAGTCCTCCAATCAGGGAGTCCGGGATGAACTTGCAGAATGGCTACGATTTTCAAATGAAGAAGCGATGAAGGAGAAAGACGGACTTCCAGCGGAGCAGTTAGGGTTTTCTGGATTGAAAAAGGCGCTTTATTACTTATTCACAAGCCGTGAAACTGCCAGAGGAGATACGTTTGCCAAGCAGGGAAATCAAACAGCAAGAAATCAGTTGGAGCATTGTTCCGGTTTCTTTGTTTTGACAAGTGCGGATTCCAGAAAAGAACTGATTAAGGCAGGAATGGAGTTGGAAAAGTTCTGGCTGAATGCAGTACAGTACAAAATAGCAGTACACCCAATGAGCCAGGCATTGGAAGAAGTGCCTTATAAAAACGAGATACAGAAGAAGCTGAATGTGAATGAGCCGGTTCAGATGGTGCTCCGTGTGGGCTACGTGAAGGAATACGGTCAAAATGCCAGGATCAGAAGAGATTTAAGTGAATATATAACGGTAGAAAAATAACAGGAAGTAAATCAAATATTCAAGTGACAATATATATCCCTGACTTATCAGCAGTTGAATCGCTGGTGGGTCAGGGATTTTTTGTCGAATAAAGGATGTAAGGTTTGGTTGACATCAGATTGCAACTGTGCTATTGTGAAAAAAGTAAGGTCAACATTACATTTGGAGGTTAAGATGAAAAATCGTGTGAAGCAGTTACGGGAAGCATTAGGAATCACCCAAGAGCAGTTGGGAGAGATGGTTGGAACGTCAAGACAGGCCATAAATGCGATTGAAACCGAGAAAAATGAACCTTCGATCTGGCTGGCATATGACATATCAAGAGTTTTTCATGAACCAATTGAAAAGGTCTTTTTATTTGAAGAGAGTGAACGAAAATCAAGAGCTGATATCAGCAGGGGGAACGTTTATGGCACTAAGAGAAATCAGGAAGTTTGATGATGATGTTTTGCGGAAAAAGAGTAAACCGGTGAGCAAGGTGGATGATCATATCAGGCAGCTGTTAAATGATATGGCAGAAACCATGTATCATGCGCCCAATGGGGGAGGGCTGGCTGCATGTCAGGTCGGAATTTTGCGGCGGCTTGTGGTTGCAGACATGGGAAAGGGACTGATCAAGCTGGTTAATCCCCAGATCATCAAAGAAGAAGGGGAACAGCTTGTCATCGAAGGGTGTTTAAGCTATCCCGATGTGTGGGGCAAGGTGATGCGCCCTCAAAAAGTGGTCGTTCAGGCCCTGGATGAAAATGGCGAAGAGATCGTTATGGAAGCGACTGATGAGATGGCAAAATGTCTCTGCCATGAGATCGATCATCTGGAGGGAATCATTTTTACGGATAAAGTAGTGGAATATGTGGAATTAAATTAAGAAGTAGAAGAATTAAAAAATGCCAGTCTGAGCCTCTATCCTTTAAGGGATAAGGACTCAGACTGGGAAATCAATAAAACTAGATTACATGATATTCTTTCAAAAGCTTTTCAATGTCGGTACCGGAAACCTTTTTAAGGATGGTTCTCAATGCCAGTTTCTCAAGCAGATTTTGATCCATGTCTGTAATTTTCTTTCCGTCACGCAGCTGGACGGTCGCATTCAGCAAATCACGAATGTCAAAGACGCTGCCCCAGACTTCTGGGACACCACGATCAATATTTAAAAGGGTATAGACCGCTTCCATGCCCGTACGGATGGAGTACTCCGTTGTAAAAATAGTATCCCGTTCGGTTTCAGCAAACTGCCCGAGAAAGGCGAAATTTACACTGCCATTTGGTACAACCGCGGGACGGTCTCCTGCGCGTCGAGGCATGAAAAAGGCAGTAATGTAGGGCATCATGCAGGGAATTGTATTGGCACTGTTTTCCGCCAGTTCTTCGATCTCACCCTCTGGCACGCCCATATGATACAACCACTCCATACAAATTTCTTTGCCGGTGCATTCACGCATGGGCTTTTTCACATAATTGCCAGGTTTGTCACTAAACAGTCCGTAAATCCAGCCCACAAGCTGATCCTTTGGCTGGTTACGGAACTGCGGCTGACGGTTGAAAGTCCAACTGAGCAGCCAGTTAGAATCCCTGGCTGTGACGATCCCGCCAGTGACTACATTGCCGCTGAAGGGATCGCGCTGGCAGATTTTACGAATATACGGCGGGATGCGGTCATCTAATGTTGTTACGGTCGCGGACATCCAGTTGCTTTGCTCCGGATCATGGCAGAATTTATCCGGGTTACCGAAAGAGGAATCCTGCGCCGCAATTTTGCGCCACATATCCCAGCCGCCGCCTTCTTTTATTTCGGATTTGAAAGGTGCAGGTTCATTTTGGCTGCCGAGTGTGGAGTTTTCAACGCAGCCGCCGTTGGTGATGAAAATTAAATCGTTTTCGGTTAAGTCAATGTTTTCTTCGTCGCCTTCCCGGATCACAGTAATGGTTTTTGCCACTTTTTTATCGCTCTGAATATCAAATTCCACGTTCACGACCTTGGTATTATAATGGAACTGAACGTCATTGGATTCCAGATATTTGATCATGGGAAGTATCATGGACTCATACTGATTGTATTTTGTAAAGCGGAGCGCTTTGAAATCCGGTAAACCGCCTATATGATGAATAAACCGCTTGATGTAAAGCTTCATCTCCAGCGCGCTGTGCCAGTTCTCAAAAGCGAACATGGTGCGCCAATACATCCAGAAATTGGAATTTAAGACCTCGTCGTCAAAGACCTCGGTGATACGTTTATCATATAAATCTTCATCCGGTGTAAAAAAGAGTTTCATAATCTCCAATGCACCTTTATCGGAAAGACCAAATTTGCCGTCCGTATGGGCATCATCTCCCCGGTTGACTGTCGCCCGCATCAGAGAATAGTTGGGGTCATGCTTGTTGAGCCAATAGTATTCATCAAGTACGCTGATCCCCTCGGTTTCAATGGATGGAATGGAACGAAACAAATCCCACATACATTCAAAATGATTATCCATCTCACGTCCGCCACGCATGACGTATCCGAGGTTATCATACTGGTAGCCGTCGCAGGCACCGCCAGGAATCGGGCCTTTTTCCAGGATATGAACTCTTTTCCCGCTCATTTTCCCATCACGTACAAGAAAACACGCGGCTGCGAGCGCAGCCAGACCTGAGCCGACGATATAGGCGGATTTGCGATCAACTCCCTCAGGTTTTTCAGGGTTCGCAAAGGCTTCGTAGTTTCCGCTGGAATAATACATAATCTTACCTCCATTTAATCTGTTATTTATGAATCTTATATTTTTGATTTTATACGTTATCAAAAAAAATACTATAGACAATGAAAACGCCATGATAAATTTTTTATCATAGCGTTTAAAATGTAAAGATTTTTATGATTTCAGATTATTTAATGGGGTTTATCAATGCGATATTTATTTAGTGCCCTTGTAATATCTCCTTCAATCAGGCTGCTGAGCCGATTAATGATCATTTGGGGGTCTTCTTTCATCCCGTTCTTAATCCAATCAAGCATCAGACCGACAAATGCGAATTTATAAAAATCGGCGATGAATTCCCGATCAGTTTCCCGGACATCCATTCCTATGGCTTTTTCCTCCACGACACCGATTAATAACTTGTGGGTTAGCGTATACAGGTAGTTTTCCACCTGTTCTCGGCTGACGGACTGATACACATTTTGAATAAACGGCTTATTATCTAAAACCAGCTGGAAAATCTGTAAAAATCCCTGTTGCCATGTTTCGTATGTTTTCTTTCCGTCGAGAGCTTTTGCGGCGTCCTCCATGCAAGACCACTCAATCAGATCGTAAATATCCTTAAAATGATAATAAAAAGTCATGCGATTAATTCCGCAGTCTTCTGTAATATCGGAAATGGTGATCTTATTGAGTGGCTTTTTCAGCAGATTTTTTTTCAGGGATTCTTCCAAAGCCCGCTTGGTTATTTGTGCCATGAGATACCTCCTTAAGAAATGAAAATTCATAGGATCATCTGTTTAGAAACTTAACGTGCAGAGAGTTCTTATACAGTGCTAATATCAATTCCTACAGATTACTTACTGGAATCATGAAATAAACCAGGGTAAATTTCTCCTTGATACTCTTAATACGAAGGCGGGAATGGGTCCCGTAGGTCATGGTTAACCGGAGATTGGTGTTGGTCAGACCAATGTGGGAGGAGGATATGTCGGAATGGGCATAAAGCTGTTCCTGCAGTTTCAAAAGCTTTTCCGGTGCGATGCCGACTCCGTCATCCAGGATATAGAATAAAATGGATTTGCGGATGCGCCGGATTCCTACATAGATTCTTCCTTTCCCGTCTTTTTCTTTGATTCCATGATAGATGGAATTCTCCACAATCGGCTGAAGAATCATCTTTTTAATCGGATAAATGGTGCAGGATTCATCGACCAAGTAGAATATCTCAAATTTATCCGTATAGCGTATCTTCATAATATCCAGATAAGTTTTTAAATAGCCCAGTTCTTCCTTGATTTTTACATTTTCCTGAGGATCCCCCACAGAATAGCGCATGACCGAGGAAAGGTTGGAAACCATGGTACTGCAGGAATTTTCCGAAGAAGTCATGCGTATGGCCTCCCAGTAAATGGTATTTAACGTATTATGAAGAAAGTGAGGATTGATCTGATGCTGCAATGCCTGCATTTTTAATATCTGCAACTTATAATCCCGCTCCGATGCCTGAACCTTTAAATATTTTTGCTCTAAAAACAGCTTTATAATGTTCATCATAATGTATTCAAACGGATTTCCCACTTTCCTTGGCATTTGATCAAAATGCTGCTGGGAAGCTTCCGGATTGCTGAAGATGTCGATGATGCTGTTTAAATACCGGTATTCCTTGTTGGTCTTATAAAAGGCCAGGACAAAGGATAAGAAGATTCCTGAAAACATAAGAAGCATATAGGTTCCGGAGAGGCTTCTTGTGGTTTTGTAGATTTCATTGGAAGGGGTAAAGGTAATATAAGTCAGCCCGTTGTTCCTCGCGGATTTTAAGTAAGCGGCCTTTTGATACATATCATTTAACTCAATGTCAAACAGATGCAGTTCTTTTTTCGTCGTGAGAGTTGTATCAATGTTAGCCAATTCGCCGGCAGGATCATCGGATTTGCTGTTGGTGTAAATGATATTTCCTCCTGAATCAATCAAATATATGGTCTGGCTGCTGTATTGCAGCACGGTCTGGAAATATTGCTCCATCTTATTTAGATTATATTCGAAGGCCACCATGCCCACCGGTTTGTATGCAAAACGGGTATAAAGCCGTTGATAAATGACCAGGGTATCGGTGGAGGCTTTGGAACCGGGAATTTGTTTCCGCTTGATCTCCATCCAGAAATCTTTGGTGCCGGAATTTTTATAGGTTTCTATAATTTTCTGTTCGTCTGAAGTAAAAACCGTTTGGATCGAGCCCCTTTGAGGGAGGAACATCCGGTTATTGGAATTGTCATAATAGACATAGATGTTTTCAATATAAGGGTCTGTAAAGATGAGATTCTGAAAATATAAAGACAGATTTTCTATATTTTTCAGAGAATCCAGGGATACAGGCTTTTCATTAAACGCTTTTTTCATCTGAATGGTGACCCTGGGATTGGAGGAAAAAAATATTTTTGCATTATCAATATGGGAATAAAGCTGTTCAATGGTCTGTTCCAGTTGATGAAGGGTCTGATAGGTGCTTTTTTCTATGGCAGCGGTATTGTCTTTTGAGGATTGGATTACGCTGTATGGACCAACCATCATGATAGGAATCAAAAGTAAAAGACAGTTGGTTAACAGGCTTTTGGTAAAGAACTGATATCGAACGGATAATTGTATCCGGATTGGTTTTTTCATCTGTTTCATTTTCGTTTCCCATCTTTGGCTGACAGTCAGCCACTAGTCCAAACTATGCGTAAACCCTTTATTTTTCATGATTCCGGTACTCTGTAGGGGTAATGCCCCAATAGGCCTTAAAGGCTCTTGCAAAGTTATTGGGATTTACATATCCAATGGAATTGCTGATATTATAAATTTTAGAATCCGGATGTTTTAGAAGCAGGGCAGCCTGTTTCATGCGGCTTTCGGTTAATAAATCGGAAAAGGTCTTAGCTGTTTTTTGTTTGATCAGCTGGCTAAGATAGGAAGAATTTAAATACAGGGATTCCGCCAGATCCGAAAGGGAGCCTTCCCGGTAGTTTTTCGTACAATAAGCGAGGACCTTGTCTATGATCTCATCGGGGACATAATCGGTCTCATCGTGAGATGAAATCTGATATTTATTGTCCAGTTCCTTCTTAATAGTAGCAAATATCTCTTTCAGCTCAGAAAAGTTGGTAGGCTTTAAGACATAGTAGCGCACTCCGTAGCGAATGGCATTCTGAGCGTACTGAAAATTGTCATAGGCACTTAAAAAGACAATGGTGGGGCGGGGGGCAGGAGCATCCCAGATTGCTTTGGCAAGACCGATTCCGTCGATGTCAGGCATGCTTATGTCAGTCAAAACCACATGGACGGTATGTTCTTTTAAATATTCAAGAGCTTCCCGTCCGTTTCCCTTTTGGGCGCAGACAGAAAAACCTGATTCATGCCATGGAAAACAGGAGGCGAGAATATCACGGGAATTGGCCTCATCATCTACAATTAAAAGCTCGTACATCGTCTTACCTCCCCAACAAATCGGTGATGTTCATTACCACCAAATTATAGCATGTTAGGCTTCTTTGCGTCAAACGAGAGCGGCAAAACTCAGGCGTTTCAAACAAACCTCTAAAATAATGATAGAGCTGTAAAAAAATGATAGATAATAATGATAGGCACAGGTAACGGTGACAGAGGCTCAGGATACGGGCGTATGTGATAGAATCTCCTTAATGAAAAGCGTTAGGAGGAGTAATGTATGTCACCGCAAGCAACTAAGAATCCGTCCGTACCCGGTGTCAGGAAGTATCCGAAAAACTGGAGGTGGGGAATTTTATTTATACTGCCCTGGTTAATTGGTTTTTGTATTCTTCAGGCATATCCGTTAATTATGTCTCTGTACTATTCATTTACAGACTTTTCGATTTTGTCCGAAGGTAAATGGATCGGGTTAGACAACTATAAAAGGCTGTTTACAAAAGATAAATACTTCATGAAATCACTTGTATTGACCTTTAAGTATGCACTTATGGCAGTTCCAATGAAGCTTATTATGGCCTTAATTGTGGCAATGATACTGAATATGAAGCTGAAGTGCATCAATCTGTTTCGTACCGTTTACTATCTGCCTTCCATCATGGGCGGCAGCGTAGCGATTTCTATTTTATGGCGTTTTATGTTCATGAAAGAGGGAATGATCAATAATTTCCTTGGAGTATTTGGAATTCCTTCTGTAAACTGGCTGGGAGATCCGGATATTGCACTGGTGACCATCAGCTTACTGGTGGTATGGCAGTTTGGTTCCTCCATGGTGTTATTCCTTGCAGGACTTAAGAATGTGCCCACAGAGCTTTATGAGGCAGCAGAGGTTGACGGAGCCAACCAATGGACAAAGTTCTGGAGCATTACTCTTCCTATGCTGACCCCGATTGTATTCTTTAACCTGATCATGCAGATTATCCATGCGTTACAGGAATTTACGTCAGCATTTATCATTACAAACGGCGGTCCCAATCACGGAACCTATCTGATTGGAGTGAAAATTTATGAAGATGCCTTCCAAAATCTGAAGATGGGGTATGCATCTGCATCCTCATGGGTGTTGTTTGTGGCAATTCTTCTGATTACGCTTTTGGTATTCCGCTCATCCAGTGCATGGGTATTTTATAATGATGGAGGAATGGACTGATGAGAGTGAAAAAAAATGATATAATCGCATATGTGATCTTAATTGTCATGGGAGTTGCAATGATTTATCCTTTGTTCTGGCTGTTTTTTGCCACCTTTAAGGATAATCAGGAGTTATTTGGAAAGATGAGTCTTTTGCCTGAAAAGTTTTCTTCCATTGCCTATAAAAATGGCTGGAAGGGAAGCGGTCAGTTTACCTATCTTACCTTTTACTTAAATACGTTTAAACTGGTGGTGCCAACGGTTCTGTTGACCGCACTGTCAACAGGAATTGTTGCTTATGGGTTTGGAAGATTTAAATTCCCATTTAAGAAAATACTGTTTGCACTTATGATTTCTACACTGATGCTGCCGGATGCAGTCATTATGATTCCCAGATATGTGGTATTTAATAAATTTGGCTGGGTAGATACCTACCTTCCTTTCTGGGCACCTGCAGTTTTAGCCTGCTATCCGTTCCTGATTTTCATGCAGATTCAGTTCCTGAGAGGAATTCCCAAAGAATTAGACGAATCCGCTTACATGGATGGGTGTAATCCATTTGTGGTATATGTGAAGATTCTGTCTCCTCTTTTAAAACCGTCGGTATTTTCCGTAATTATTTTCCAGACCTTATGGAGATGGAATGATTACTTTAACAACCTTGTTTATATCAGCAGTGTAAAGAACTATACCTTATCATTGGCCTTAAAGATGTCCATTGACAGCCAGGGGTCATCAACACCTTGGAATCAGGTGCTGGCTATGTCCTTTGTTTCACTGATTCCGCCGATTCTTTTATATTTCTTCGCGCAGAAGTATTTTGTTGAAGGTATTACAGCCGGAGGTATCAAAGGCTAAAAAGTAATATAAAGACAGGTGGGGCAGTACGCCCCCCAAAATAAGGAGGATGTATTTCAATGAAAAAACAGTTTAAGAAACATGTGGCGCTTCTTATGACAGCATTAATGGCTTCAGTCGCTCTTATGGGGTGTGGGAGCGCAGGCAAAACAGATGCAACCACACAGGCAACTGAGAGTGCAGCGGAAACAACCGCAGCAGCCGGTGGAAGCGGAGAATCCGTAACCTTACGCTTTTCCTGGTGGGGAAGTGACAGCCGTCATGGGGCATTATTAGATGTCATTGACGCTTATCAGGCAAAGAACCCCAATGTAAAAATAGAAGCAGAGTATCAGGGCTACGACGGATATTATGAGAAGATCATGACTACTCTTTCCAGTAATACAGCACCTGACATCATTCAGCTTAATAAAGAATGGCTGCCTGATATTCAGGGAGCAAAGCATTACTTAGCAGATCTTTCCACATTGCCCGTAGATGTAAGCACCTTAAAGGACCGTTTGCTTGAAATCTCAGGAACCTACAATGGAGAAGCAAATCTTTTCCCATGTACGGTAGGCGGTTCACCGGTTGTTTATGTAAATACAGATTTTGCAAAGGAATTTGGTGTTGATCTTACAAAAGAATATACATGGGATGAAATTGCAGAATTAGGAAAAGCGATTCATGAAAAAGACAGTGATGCTTATTTAATGACAGCAGATGCTGATATGTTAAATCGTCTGTTCATTCAGCCTTATCTGGTTCAGAAGACCGGAAAGCCGATTATCGACGAAGAAACCTATGCTCCTAACTTTACAGAGGCAGATGCGGCAGAAGCATTCCAGAATATTTTAAATCTTTATGAGTCAAATACACTGGAGCCATTTGGTGATGCTGCAACCTTTGCAGGCCAGATGGATCAGAACACCAAGTGGATCAACAAAAAAATCGGTATGATCGTGGATTACACCGGATCAGCCCCTAAGTATCTTTCTTCTGTAGATAGTCCTCTGGATGTGATTTCAGCACCAGTTATGGAAAATGCAAAGAGTACTGGCGTGGTATATGGAGGCGACCGTGGTTTTTCTATCAATGACAAATCCGAACATAAAGAAGAAGCTGCCAAGTTCCTGGATTTCCTTATGAATGATCCGGAAGCCATAAAAATCCAGAAAACAGCAGTCGGATACTGCCCAACCCAGCAGGCAGAGGATATTCTGATTGCAGAGGGTTCTGTTGATGAACTTCAGAAAAAAGCCATTGATTTAGTTGCAAAAGATCCTTATATTAATAACATGATCAGCGGAAATACAGAGCTTGAAGTTGTCCGTAAGGATTTGATTCAGGAAGTTATTTACGGTGATGTTACACCGGAAGATGCTGCAAAAGAATTACTGGTGCAGTACGAAGAAATATTAGGACAGTTAAAGACAAAGTAGTCGGTTCATAGTCAAAGGAATGAGGGTGTTGCAAAATATATATTTTGTGACACCTTCTGTCCGTATTTACCGTTTAAGGCAGGAGGAAAGATGAAGAACAAAGAGTATTATGAAAATATGCTTATGAAACTGGTTGATCCCCTGAAGGATCATTACAGTGCAGGCGGTGCAGGGCTGAAGCTTGGCGCTTTTGCAGCCGGCTACGGAAACAGGATTGCCGATATGGAAGGCTTCTCCCGGGTTCTATGGGGAATGGTCTCATATTGGGCAGGAGGCGGTAAGGATAAGAGCCTGCTGGAGGTCTATCAAAAGGGACTTGCAAACGGTACTGATCCTGATTCAGAGGAATACTGGGGCGATCTCCATGATAAGGATCAGAGAATGGTAGAAATGGCAGCCATCAGCTATGGGCTTTTGATGATACCGGATCAATTGTGGGCACCTCTTGATGAACGGTCCAAAGAGAATCTGGCAAACTGGCTGTACCAGATCAATGAGTATACTCAGGCTGAAAATAACTGGCAGTTTTTCAAGGTCATTGCAAACCTGGCATTAAAGAGTCTGGGAAAGAAATGGAACCAGGAACAGGTACAGAGCGCCATGGACAAGTATGAATCCTTTTACCTCGGAAACGGCTGGTATTCCGATGGAAAACGTCCTCAAAAGGACTATTATACTTCTTTTGGAATCCACTTTTACTGTCTGCTCTATTCAAAATTCATGGAAAAAGAAGATCCATACCATGCCAGTCTTTTTAAAGACCGGGCAGCAGAATTTGCCAAGACATTTATTTACTGGTTTGATGATGAGGGGAAAGCATTGCCCTTTGGCCGTTCTCTGACCTATCGTTTTGCAGAAGCAGCATTTTTCTCAGCCTGTGCACTGGCCGGAGTGGAATGCGGTTCCTGGGGAATTATGAAGGGAATTTTAGAAAGACATCTGGAGTACTGGATGCGGCAGCCGATCTTTGATAACGGCGGGGTGCTTACGGTTGGCTATACCTATCCCAATCTTTTAATGTCAGAATCTTATAATGCACCAGGCTCCGCTTATTGGTCTTTGAAGACTTTTGTATTCCTGGCTCTGGAAGAAGATCATCCCTTCTGGAGTGCAAAGGCAGAGCCCCTGCCGAAGCTGAAGCCTACTTTTTCTGTAAAGGAATGTGATATGCTGATCTGTCATAGAGACCATGAGGTGGTGGCTCTTACGGCAGGGCAGTATCCCACCTTAGAGCATCCGTTTGCAGCGGAAAAATATGCAAAGTTCGCTTATTCATCCCAGTTTGGCTTTTGCGTATCCCGTTCCTTTCACACCATCGAGCAGTCAGGAACGGACAGCATGCTGGCCTTTTACGTTCATGGAATGCATTATGTCAGAAGAGCATGTGAGGAATACCGAATCACAGAGCAGGAGGTCTATTCCAGGTGGAGTCCCGTAGAAGGGATCATGGTGGAAACCTGGCTGACTCCCGAAGGAAACGGGCACAGACGAAGTCATGTGATTACCAGCAGTCTGCCTGAAAATACTCCCTGCATTGCCTATGACTGTGGTTTTTCCTATCCATATTGTATGGAAGAAACAATGAAAGTCACTGAAGGAACGGAAGCTAAAGTATCTGATGAAAATGGATATAGCCGGGTTGTGTCAACGGTTGGAGAGGC
Source organism: uncultured bacterium (assembly GCA_963519465.1). GTDB lineage: Bacteria > Bacillota > Clostridia > Lachnospirales > Lachnospiraceae > Lacrimispora. The sequence continues at coordinate 93,717 of CAUQMY010000010.1, read as the reverse complement.
AACTGTAATTGCTGCATTACCGAACATGAATCTCATATTCCCCAATGTCTTTATTCCGGCAGTCCGTTTTCCGGTTGCTCCAGGGGAGATAAAGATGGAAACCCTTGTGGAAACAGAGTTTACAAAGAAAACGGTGGTAATCGGAGGAGGAAACTGTTATGCGATACAGGATTGATAAAGAAACGTTTCTTTGGGCAGAGGAGATCTGGAAGAAAATTGAGACAAAGCTGAAGGCAGAATGTAAGCGCCTGGGCCCAATCATGCCTTATGTCCCGGAAAACGGCAAATATTATGACATGGGAGAGAGGGAGCTGACCGCCTGGACCAATGGCTTTTACTCAGGTATTTTGTGGCAGATGTATCATGCGACGAAAAAGGACTGCTACCTGGTAAATGCAAGAGAAATCGAGAAACGTCTTGATGGGGCATTTCAAAACTTTCCAAAGCTTGATCATGATGTAGGCTTTCTCTGGCTTCACACGGCTGTGGCGGATTACCGTCTGACCGGAGAAGAAGAGTCAAAAAGCCGGGGACTTCACGCCGCCGGGATTCTGGCGGGGCGCTACAATCCCAACGGACGGTATATAAAAGCGTGGAATGGGGAGCGTTCAGGCATTGCCATTGTGGACTGTCTGATGAACCTGCCTCTTCTTTACTGGGCTTCAGAACAGTCAGGGGACAGTGCGTGGAGGCAGATTGCCATAAACCATACGGAGATGGCACTTAAGTACATCATTCGTCCTGACGGTTCCTGCAACCATCTGGTAGAATTTGATCCGGTTACAGGAGAATACTTAAATAACCCGGGAGGTCAAGGCTTTGAGAGCGGCTCTTCCTGGAGCAGGGGGCAGTCCTGGGGAATTTATGGAATGGCGCTGGCTTATAAGTATACAAAGAATGAAGCATATCTGGATGCAGCTAAACGGGTGGCTCATTATTTCTGTGCCAATCTGGCGTTAAATGACTATGTTCCCATGCTGGACTTCCGGGCTCCAGAGGAACCAGTTTATTATGATACCACAGCCGGAGTCTGTGCTGCCTGCGGCCTTTTGGAACTTTCTGAGCACGTAAATCCATTGGAAAAAGATCTATATGTGAAATCGGCAGTCCGCTGCCTGAAAGCAGTTACAGAACGATTCTGCCAGTGGGATCCGGAGAAAGATTCCATTTTAAATTACGGTTCTGCCAGATATGACAGAGAATCCGACCGCCAAGTTCCAATAATCTATGGAGATTATTTTTTGGTGGAGGGTATCTTAAGGCTGCTTGATAAGGATTTCCTGATCTGGTAGGAATTTAAGCCAAACGTTAAACGGAAACGTGGAATATCTGGATACATCCTGTTCTAGTAAAATATGAAAAATGGAGAAATAAAGAAATGCAGAAATTGGATCTGAATGAAATCAGAGAGAAATTAAGTCTTGTGGTAGATAAGCTGTTAAATTTAGATGAGACACAAGATGAAACGACGATCAAAGACCGCAGTGAGTCCGTTGGTTATTTCAAAAGAGATTTTGGAATCAGGGAATGGGACTGGCCTCAGGGCATCGGACTTTATGGGCTCACGAAGCTTCAGAAAATTCAGGGAAATGATAATTATAAAGAATTTCTCATCCACTGGTTTAAAGAGAATATGGAACAAGGTCTTCCATCACGAAACATCAACACAACGGCTCCCCTTCTAGCACTTGTTGATTTAAATGAATCAGTGAAAGACCGGGAGTTTGAAGCTCTTTGTTTGGACTGGGCCAATTGGCTCATGAAATGTCTTCCAAGAACCGAAGAAGGTGGTTTCCAACACGTTACAAGTGCAAACGGGGATCGTCTGGGAGTCCGTCTGAATGAAAATGAGATGTGGATTGACACCCTGTTTATGACCGTATTATTCTTAAACAAAATGGGTCTTAAATACAATCGGCAGGATTGGCAGGATGAGGCTTACTATCAGGTGCTGATGCATATCAAGTACTTATACGATAAGAAATCAGGACTGTTTTATCATGGCTGGACCTTTAACGAAAGAAATAATTTCGGCGGTGTGTTCTGGTGCAGAGGCAACAGCTGGTTTACCGCCGGAATCCTGGAATATATGGAGATGTTTAAAGGCACCATGAATTCCGGTATCAGGCAGCTTGTGACAGAAACTTATAAGGCTCAGGTACAGGCCCTGATAAAGCTTCAGAGCAAAAATGGGCTCTGGCATACGGTTCTTGATGACAAGGACAGCTATGAAGAGGTGTCAGGCTCTGCGGCCATTGCAGCAGGAATTCTAAAGGGCATTAAGATGGGAATCCTTGATGATACTTACTTAGAATACGCATATGCTGCCGTACGGGGTATTCTTAAGAACATCGATGAGGCTGGAACCGTGCTTCATGTTTCCGGCGGTACCGGGATGGGATATGACAAAGAGCATTATAAAAACATTCTCATAGCACCTATGGCATATGGACAATCGCTGACGATACTGGCACTTTGCGAGGCACTTGATATATAAATACGAAATAAAAATAAGCCCAGCAGAGTTTTGATACTCTGCCAGGCTTATTTTTTAATTCACCTGATTATCATTCTGACAGCCAGCGGTTGATTTCCTGGCATAAAGCTTCTGTTTCACCAGCAGTCTTTTCATTTAAGATCACATAACCAGAATCACCAGCAAGCTGAATCACAATATATTCATTCACATCTTTGTATACATAAAGCATACATTTTCCATATCCCTCAATGAAATAATGACCATAGCTTTTTTCGGCTCCGTTGTAACCATTGGTGCGCCTTCCAGTTGGAAGCTGATCGATGATAGACACGGAAAGAATCTGATCTTTTTCAATGGTCTTATCATACATGGCTGCATCAATGATCACTTCAGACCCCTGTACCGAGATTTGGTAATCCTTGATTCCACCGTAGGCAGCAAGTCCGATGACGCCCACCGTTAGTATCAGTATGAGCAAAAGAAAAAGTTTTCCAACGGGACGCCCCATGTTAATGGTCCAGCCCATACTTGCGATCCGCTTTGGAACCAGGAGGTGTGGGTCGCTGGGATTGTTATAGAATCCCCATTTCCATACGGCATCCTGCTCCACAATATATTCTTCCTCACCGGAGATAGTACTGAACACGGTTTCTTCCAGACGTTGTATCCGGTTCTGATGCCAGCCTGCAATAACCAGCAAAGTAACCGTCAGTAAAACCACTGGAGCAATAAGCAGCAGGCCGTCTGGGTCAATAATCAGTGAAAAACTGAACAGAAGCCAGAATATCATCATAGCCAAAGAGGAAAAGGTAGCAGATATGGCATTGATTCGCTTTTCATCTTGTACAAACATAGTATTTGCTTCCGATCTTCCATGCACGATCCTGGAATGCCGGGATTGCATCTGGTAAAATGGAAATATGGTACACAACTGGCACAGAGGGCCAATAATACTTACGCCTAAGGGATAAAGCGGCTGTAAATCCGGTCTCATAAGTAAAACGGCTGTGGGTGTAAAGCTGATTAGAAAAAACAGCCATACCCAGACAGGAGAGATACCGGAGCTTCCCTTTTCTGTTGAAACAGCGATATCAACGGTTGCTGACTCCGCCTGTGGATAGATCCAGTTATTTTCTGCCTTGATGTGGATTAGTTTCTTTTGATGGTAGTGGATTACAAACCAATTGGCAAAAAGATTCGCTGCAACAAGGAGAAGCATGGCAAACTCTGCATAGGCCTTAAAAAATGGTATCAGAAGCAAAAGGCTGCACAGGAGAGAAAGAAGCAGTATCCAATAACAGATTTTTGTAAAAGAGACAATGGTCTCTCTTACATCTGGATGCTGTGCATGAGTTCTTGATAAGGTAATCCCGAGAAGCTGATGGTAACAATACTGTCTGTAAAGCAAGGCAGATGCCGCAATTACTCCAAAAACCAGCCATAATATAACGATCAACAATGGAATCATGTAAGAGCTCCCTTCTAAAAGAATCATAAGCGTTGCGTCAGAACCATTTCTTTTTCTTAAAATAAAAAATCATGCAGCCTGCTATCACAAGCATGACCACCCATGTGGCACCATATCCCCATCGCATTTGAAGCTCTGGCATATGCACAAAGTTCATGCCATATACTCCGGCAATAAAAGTCAGTGGAATAAAGATGGTGGATATAATGGTCAGCACCTTCATGATTTCATTGAGCCGGTAGCTTGTATTGGATAAATGAAGGTCGGCAAGACCGGAAAGAAGATCCCGGCAGGTCTCCGTTGCATCAATGGCCTGTACGATACGGTTGTAAACATCTCTAAGATATGGCTCGGTGGCAGGACGGATCAATACCATTGCCTCCCTGCCAAGCAAAGAAGCCATATCCCGCAGCGGCCAGATGTATTTACTTATTTTCATCAGTTCCTTTTTGATCCGCCTGATTTCCAGCAGATGGTCCTGATCTGTTTTCTCCATCACTTCATCTTCAAGCGTATCAATTTGTTCTTTCAGGATCTCCAAAACTTCAAAATAGCTTTCAGCCAAAGCATCCAGCATTAAGTACATCAGATAATCCGCACCGTAATTTCTCACCTGAGAATCTTCCACTGCAATGTGGCTGCGGATTCCGTCAAAAACATCTCCCATGGTTTCCCCAAAGGTGATAACATAATTGGACCCGAGAATCAGATTCATCTGTTCCACCACCAATTCGCTGTTTGAATAATAAAGCATTTTGGCAATGATATGGAGTGAATTCCGGTATTCCTCGATTTTAGCCCGCTCATTGGGATTGGAAATACTTTCCATGACCAGAGGATGAATATGAAAAGCATCCCTCAAAGCGTTTAAAGCTTTCTCGCCACAGACTCCGTCAATATTGATCCAGCGGACGCTGTTTTCCGGGATCTCTGTTAATGCCTTCATGTGTTTTATATCGGTAAAATCCTTTGTATATGCATGATAGTTTTCAATGCTATAGTCAATAATTTCTATAAGATTACATTCCGTAATGGGATGTTCCATATCGCTATTATGAGTCATATCTTTTGAATCCATAATCAACCCTCTTTTCTTTTGCGGTTCAAGAATAGGATGTATTTTGCACGTATTTTTAATTCTTTATCTTAAAGTGCTATTCTTTATTAGTAGTATAACACATTCGGAATTTTTATAGCATTATATCTTTTCCATTGATATTAAGGCTGCATAAAGACTGATTAACTATGCCCATTTGAAAAAGAGAAATTTAAATAATATAGTTCCCTGAATAAAAACACTGCAATGATTACAGTATTTTATGGAGTGGTTGCAAAATAGCATAAACTCCCTTATGATAGGAGGAGCTTAGACTATAAAAAAATTATAAAATAAAGGAAGGGTTTTATTATGTACACAAAACAGGACCTGTTACTTCATCTTGAGAAAATGGGGATTATGCCAGGTGACACAGTGCTCATACACTCATCCATGAAAGCAATTGGGGAAGTTGACGGCGGTGCGGATACGGTATTAGATGCCTTGATGGAGTATTTATCAGAAGGATTGCTGGTACTTCCCACCCATACATGGGCGACTATGGACGAAATTTACAATGTATATGATCCGGCAATGGAACCGGCTTGTGTAGGCATTTTACCCAATCTTTTTCGGAAAAGGACCGGAGTCCTTCGTTCCCTTCATCCGACCCACAGTGTAGCGGCTTTTGGAAAAGACAGTGAATCCTTTATCGAAGGAGAAGAGAACCGAACAACTCCCTGTGCCCCAGGCGGCTGCTATGACCGCCTCAGAGAACGCAATGGTAAGATTCTGCTTCTTGGTGTGGGACATGCGAGAAATACGTTTATCCACTGCGTGGAAGAACTTCTTGATGTACCGGAGAGATTAACCAAAACACCGGCATTTTTTAAAATTGTCATGCCAGACAAACAAATAAAACCTGTCTTTGTACATCGTCATGATAACCCTAATACAGATCACATATCAGAGGCATACACAAAGCTGGAGCAGGCATTCTATGATAGAAATGCGGCAAAAAAGGTAACGTTTGGCGATGCTTCCTGCATCTTGTGTGATGCCAATGCGGTTTATAATGTAACAAAGGATATTTTATCCCATCAGATCAATTGCCTTATGGAATTGGATTCGATCCCGGAAGAATGGTGGATCAAAGAGTAGATTGGTTAAAACCAGAGAAGTAAATATCCATATAATATGCTCCCCATATGCGGCTTGTGCAAATAATTGTACGGCTGCGCAATGGGGAGTATTTTAGTTTTTATCATGTAGGAATGTAAGGCCTGTTTCTCACTCTTAGTCCTTTTTTTGAATATAATTTAGTGGAGGTATTTAACTATGTCTATGCCTGAATTCCCTAAGCCCGACCCTGATCTCACACAGGATCAGGCGCTGACGATGATATTATCATCCATTGCATTGGAAGAGGCGGCACTTAGTCATATCATCAACGCAGAAGGCGAAAAAATACAATATATTTTAAGTCAGGCCAACTGCTGTCCCGGCTCCTCTGATTTAAAAGATATTTTGGCTGTTAATAAAAGTGTTACCAACTTATTGGAAATGGTAATGCAAAATCAGATGATTCTAAAAAGTAAGATGGAAAAGGTTTTAGAATATCTGCCCAAACCCCCGTGTCCGCCTGAGCCGCCATGTCCGCCCGAACCGCCGTGTCCGCCCGAACCGCCATGTCCACCCGAACCGCCATGTCCGCCCGGACCCATGTGTCCGCCTGCACTGCGATGCCCGCCTTGCTCGCCCAGGATGTGCTGCCAGCCCTGTCCGGCTAGACCACACGGCTTTCCTGGATCTTGCTGCCTCCCTATGATAGGCTGCTCAAAATGTAATTTCCCTGTACTGGCGCGTTCGCCGTTTATGGTCATGTGGTTCCTGGTAATTAAAAGCATCCCTGTTCCAATCGATACCAAGAAACAGACATTGGCCCTTCGCAAACGCAGATAGGGGCCAGTACATATAATGGATATTCATTGTATGTAACTAAAATTATGAGAGAGGTGATATTCTTGTCACAACCTTCCTTTCCTAGCAATCCTGATATAACAAGGGATGATGCAGTCAATCAGATATTATCTTCCATTGCAATGGAAGAACTTGGCTTAAGCCATATTATAAACGCTGAGGGAGAAAAGCTTCAGTATATTCTGGGCACATTGCCTGGAGTGACTGGCCCTGCCGCGACGATCGAAGATCTACTGAATACCAATGAGAGCATTCAGGGTCTTTTACAGAATGCCTCTTACAACCAATTGCTCTTAAGATCCAAAATGCAGCAGGCGCTGGCTGCATCTGAAATGACAGGAGCCACCGGGCCAACCGGGCCAACCGGACCTGCTGGTGATCCTGGCGGCCCAACTGGCCCAACTGGAGATACCGGCCCAACCGGCCCCCTTGGCCCAGCGGGAATTCAGGGACCTACAGGGGATACCGGTCCAACCGGCCCAACCGGAGCCACTGGCCCAACCGGACCCGTCGGACTTACCGGCGCAGTAGGCGCAACAGGAACCAATACCACAGCAACCTCCGGATTTGCCTTTGCTACGGGGATCCCTTTAACAGCCGTCCTGGCTGGTACGCCAGTTCCACTGGCAAGTGGGCAGATTCTTCCCGTCGGAATAGGCATCAATGGAGCCAATACCGTATTTACCATTACGACAGCTGGCCGTTACCGGATCTCCTATGCCGTTAATACTACGGCAGCGCTATTATTAAGTACCAGTGTGCTGATTAACGGATCCGTGAGCACTGCTTCAACAGTAGCTCCGCTTTTAAGTCTCTCCAACTATTCCAATGAGATCATAGTAGACTTGGCAGCAGGAAGTACTGTACAATTACAGGTCGCTGGTGCATCGATCAACCTGACGCTGGCAACTGGTGCAGGTGCCACATTGATGATCACCCGGCTGAGTTAAGGAGGCGATCATATGTCTCAACCACAATTTCCTTTAAATCCTAATATCAACAGACAAAATGCAATTAATCAGGTAATCTCTTCCATTTCCTCAGAAGAACTGGCACTTAGCCATATCATAAATGCGGAGGGAGAGAAACTTCAATATGCCATAGGAACTTTACCCGGATTAGTGGGTGGAGCCACAATTACGGATGTAATAGATGTTAATGACAGTGCAGGCAGTATGCTTGGAACTGTGCTTGAAAATCAGATTGTATTAAACGGAAAATTATCACAGGCATTGCAGGCCCCTGTTATTTTAGGGGCAGATGGTCCAATTGGTCCTACTGGTCCTGCAGGTTCTGATACCGGCCCTGCAGGCCCTACTGGCCCCATTGGAACCGCAGGCCCCACTGGTCCGGCCGGATTGCCGGGACCTGTCGGCCGACAGGGATCTACTGGCCCCATCGGACCTACCGGCCCAACCGGAGCAACAGGCGTAACCGGTACAACAGGCGCTGCGGCGCCCACACCTCCGCCTACAGCAACAGCCGGTTTTGCAGCCAATACAGCCGGCGGTCTCATAACCGTCATAGTGGCAGGAACAAACATTGCGTTTCCAAGCGTTCAGCTGTTGTCTGCGGATATTACAATCGGGAGCAGCAATACCTTGTTTACCGTAAATACCGCCGGATTTTACCGTATCTCTTATCACGTAAATACCACTGCGGCTGTTTTATTGGGAACACGTTTGGTAATCAACGGAGGCAATGTTTCTCAGTCAATTGTTCCCCCTGTTCTTGCTTTATCCATGTTCTACAATGAAATACAGGTGAGCCTGACAGCAGGCTCTACCATTCAGTTACAGATGTATGCTCCGTTAATTGCAGGGGCAGCAACACTGCTTGGCGGCAGCCTTGGTGCATCTATGATGATCATTCGATTGAGTTGATCCCCAGGTGAACGAAAGGTCCGTTTAGAAAATGGCGTTATAAACACATCGGCCCCATCTGTTTCATGCTCCATGCGGCCGGTGTGTTTATTTGTTTTGCCAGTAAGCGGTTAAAAATTTACACTTGATTATCCGGATTGAGAATGATATACTGTACCCGTCAAAAAGCTTGTGAGACTAAGACATTTAGAATGTGTTTTAAACAAAGTTCTTTTAAACAAAGTCCTTTTTAATGCCCTGTAACACAAGTAATCAGGCAATCAATAAGGCCGTGAAATCCCTTGCAATATCAAGGTTTTTCACAACAAAGACCGGTGTGTTCGAGACCTTCCACACCTAAAACAAAACTTTCAATTACAATTATTTAAGAACATTTAAGAACACTTAACAAGATGCCACTTCCTTGTATTTACAAGGGTTGAGGGGCATTTTTAAGTTTAAAGAATTTTTGGGGGTTTGTGGGTGGCTGTACAAAAAGTGTACATAGGGGAGGGAGTAGTTATTTAATTAGAAAATGATATAAAGGAAAATATGCATTGGCCAGTAACTAGAGTTTGAATGCTAAATTACAGTATAATGGAATGTGTTGATTTTAGAAAAAAATGGAAAGTATCTTTTTGATAACTTTATCATATAATACTACTATATAGAACCAAACACAATCAAACAAAAGTTTTGCTTGCATTTTTTTATAATTTGTGTATAATTAAGATATAGATAGTTAATGCATGGTTTCTAGTACCGTAAACTAGGTTTTAATGCTAGGTGTTCTTCGACCGTAACTGAAGGTTTTAATGCTAGGTGTTCCACTACCGAAAATGTGGGAGTTTAATGCGGAGCGGAGATTGTTATCTCTGCTCTTTTATTATACCAAGGAGAATTATGATAGGATTTTATGATATTGATAAGGATTATATTAAGTATTTAAAAACATTAGATAAGCAAGTTCCCAATATTGAATATACTTCTAATAATAAGTTTGTTTGTGGGGTGGTCTTAGAAATAGGTGATGTTAAATATTATGCACCAATTTCTCATATGACCAATAAGCAACAGACTAATTTACAGATAATTGATAAAGAAAAACCTATATCTACAATTCGTTTTTCATTTATGATACCTGCCTATGATGATGTCTTAATCAGAAAAGATTTTAAGGAGATTGCAAAAGAAGATAGTTCATATGCTGATTTATTAAACACCGAATACATATTTTGTGCAAAAAATGAAGAACTTATAAAACAGAGAGCATTAGCAGTGTACAAAATTGGTTGCAATCCAAACCATAGATTATTTTACACCTGTTGTAATTTTAAGATATTAGAGGACAATTATAAAAAATATAAAAAATAATATTAAAGTGCTTCGGACCTGCTTTTAATGTCACGAAGCACTTTTTTTAATAAACCAAGTGAAACAACTGGGGGTACTCGGAGCATAAGTCTGCTACTTCAAAGTTGCACCAGATGTATTCTCTGGATTCTGTATTCTTCTTACTTTGCCCGGCTCGCTTAAATTGAATGCAGTGCCATGAAACCGGAGCACGTTTCAGGTAGCGACTATACATATCATTCTCTTTTTCCTTATATCCGCAAAGAACCACTTTTGCAGGGTATTCTTCCTTGGCTAAAAGCTGTAGCATGCTACGGTGTTGTCGGTCAGTAAATTCCAACTCGTAACTTTGTTTTTGTACCCGGAACTCTTGCAAGTACGGAGGGTCCATGATAATAAAGCAATCCTCATCATATAAGTGGCTTACTAGAAACTTCCGGTAGTAATAATTGGACAATTCGATAGACTGATACAGTAAATGAGTCTTTTTCAGCGGTGCAACATGAGAAGCAAGGGGAATCTTTGTGGTTGTAAAGCCACCCTGGCAATTATAAGCATAGTGTTTAATGGCATATAGTTGAACTGCTTTCTGAACATTAATGGTCTGTAGCTGTCTCCGTTGCTCCCTGCCTTCAAATGACTTTATATCGTGGTCTGATTTCTTTGTATAGAAATTGTCCTTTAAAATATAAAAGGATTTCTGATTTAATTGAGGGGTCACATTTAATTGTGCTTGGAATTTCTGAAAATAGGTTTCCGATTTCATGACACAATGAAAGTTGTAAATAGAAGTTGAACCTTCGTTTAAGGATATCTTTTCAAATAGGTTGAGACTGCTTGCGAGAAGACTGATGAATCCGCTTCCCCCAAAGCAGTCAGCAAAGGAAGAACAGCCCAAGGAATGAGCATACCTCATAAGCAACTGGTATTCCTCTGACCAGGAGCGTTTGCTCCCGTAAAAGGAGATGGTGCGGATTCGGTTGACTGGAAACTTTCTTGTAAACTTGACACTTTTACGTGGTCCCGGAATGGCAAGGCTATGTAGAATCACTAAACTGTAAGCGTAATGGTTGTTGGAGGTGCGCCCCATGCAACGGGTTAGGCGGTTAAACTTTATGAAGCTGATTGGGAAATTGCAGTTTAACAGGAAAGCCCGTATCTCTGTTGAGGGCAAACGCAGTTCAAACGGGGATATCTTGTTTTCAGGCTTGTCAAAGGTGCTAATAAACTGTGAGACTAGTTTGCGTTCCTGTATGCTTAAGCTGTTTTTGAGTGCAATACTGTACTTGTTGTCTTTTGTTTTGTACGGCATAGGTGCTTCCTTATCATATAGTATAGAGAAAATTATAAGGGATATTGTAGAAAAGTGCAATATGTCAGGAAGCCAAACAGGCAGGGAATGCCCATATAGGTATCAGTGTGTTTGCAGGCTACCAGATAGAAGAAAAAACGAGAATACTCGTAATTCGTAGAAAACGTTTGAAATACTTAGAAAACGTATTGAAAAATGTAATCAATGTGTAGTGGTCAGAAAAGTGGGTCAGAGGGATTGCGTATAAGAACCTAATGAGAAGATTGAGGAAAACGGTATGAACCTGCCTTTTATGAAATAGAACCTTTGCTGTGGGGCTTACAGATATGCAATAGAATTATCAACCTTTACCAAGAAAGGGAAATCGTGAATTGAATATTTGAAGACAAAATGATACAGGACATAGCAAGGCAGAAATCAGAGATTCTTAACGAAAAGAGGATTGATATAGGCTTATTGTTACGATACCATAAGATGAGGACAATAATGGTGTTGGTAGACGACCTTGCTACAAAGAATAGGAACCATAACATACCTTATTAATAGAACTATGAACAGGACTTGCATGCTCCCTGAAAAAGTACATACTTAAGTGACTAGAAGAAATCTATATGTAGGGTGAGAGCATGGATAAAACCCAAGTAAGTGTAAGGGAATGAATAGATAACTTAATGAATGGGTCAATGGGTGAATGAAGGGGAGAGGGGGAGCACCCTTTGCCAGGCGGTAAGCGAACAGGCAAAATATGGAGCAGAGGAACGCAAACAGAATTATATGGTGATGTATAAGGTGCAGGCTGAAATGGCTATGCACCTTTTCCTTTTATTTAGGGATAGCAGTCATTCATAAATAACCTCACTTTAGCAGAATATTTATGTTACACAAGCTTTTGGCAGGCTTACACAACTACATTCACAGGCAAGGTCACAGAAAGCAGGGGGAGCAGACGCACAGCATGGACATATATTCAAAGATTATAAGGAGCCAGACAGTAATACGGTTTATTGGACAGAACAGCACTAAAAACCATAGAAATAGGATTACAGGTATCCAATAGAATTATCACATTTTAATGACAAAGAGCGGATTCTTTGTTGCTCCCTATAGGAAGAGCAGCCTTTTTCTGTAAAGGGAAGAGCAATCCTAACATAATAAGAAAATGTAAACTAAAAATTAGAAGTAACCAGAGAAAAATAGACATAATAATCAGACAATATGCGCATACCACAAAATGTGTATTCAAATATCAATAAATAGTTTAAATAATATGAACAATTATATTGACACGAGACTTAGTCAGAGGTATACTTATAGTACATAAATTAGTACAGGGAGTCATGAGAGAGGGAGTGAAAGTGAATATGGAGCGAAGAATACCTTTTTATCAATTCTTTGTTTGGTTAGTACAGACGCTTTTCGATAGGGAGGGGAAGTACTTAGAAGTAGACCAGATAAGCGTTTTAAGTATGAAACGGCTAAGAAGCAACGCCCCGGAACAGTTTGAAATATTACGTCAGGTAGTAAGTTGTGCCTTGCATGGAAACTATTTTACCGAGACTGTAAAAGCATATGTATTGGAAAGTGAGTATTTCACACCCGAAATTTACGCACAGAGAGTTGGTATGAAAGAAAATACCTTTCGTACCCAGTTGACACGAGGGAGAAAGCGTTTTGTGGAAGAATTCGGAGAAGACTGTTTAGCGGAACTTTCTGATTTATATGGAAACCAGCACTTAACTAACGGTTGGTTAAGTAGAGAACGGCTAAAACGGTACAATGACTTATTAATGAGCAAGCAGGATATGTTGGGGAAGATACAGGATTATCTGTTAATAGATATAAGCCCATATGCTGAAAAAGAGATAGACAGCATGAGCAGGGAAGAGTTTCAAAGAAACTGTGAGGAACTTCGTCACTATACTAAGAAAGACTATGACCAGTTCTTAAAGCAGTGCGAATCAAACGGATTCTTCGGGTACGTATATCACCTTATGAATAAGGTTTATAAGGACGATAGAGAACAGGAGGACTTCTCTTTAATTTTAGAAATGATGGAAGAGAAAAGCCCCATGGCTTGTGAAGCAATATAGGGAGGGAACAGCAATGAAGAAAGCAAATAGAGTAATCTATTCAATATTGATACTGGTAATGGGTTTATCGGTAACAGCTTGTGGAAAGAAAGCCACTGTACCAGAGGAGAGCGAGACGGTAGTAGAAACCACGGTCGACCCCGAAGAGAAATTCAGGATTGACAAACCCATTGAACTAGAGGAGCCGACCAAAGAAGTAATCGGGACTGATGCTGATGGTGGCAAGACAGGTTTAACAGCAGACGGAGAGATTGCGTATGACGCAGGACATTATGGAGATTTAGGAAAAAGCGTGTTTGATAACCTTGCCGGAGCGTGGGTCAAAGGAAATATAACGGATGAACCAGCCCTGCGAAAGGTAATGGAAGTAACCTACGGGGACTTCAATAACAAAGAAAACTTAACGCAAGAAATATTGGCAATGCCCCGTAACACACAGCCTACACAGGTAGCGCAAGAGACGCAGTCAGCAGACACCGGGAAGAAAGCAGAGACAAAAGCGCAGACACAGTCGGAGAAAGCACCAACAAAGGTAGAAACAGCACAACCAGTCACACAGGAGACGGCACAGCCAGAAGGAGATTATTGGTCAAGCTTAACTCCAGAGCAACGTGCAGAACTGGAAGCAGAACAGCAGAGACGAACAGAGGAAGCTTTGGCTCACCCCGCCAAAGTTGAAGACGGTGGAGTCGGAACTCCAATCAATGCAGATGATGCCATTGCTCAATGGAACTGGAACTAAAATATGCATTACAGAATAAGAAGTTAGGCGACCAATTCATGGTTGACCTAGCTTCAATGCATATCTAAGGACTTTTTAAGAGTTTATCCGCAAATTAATCAGCAGAATCACACTTTACAGAGCAATGCAGATACTTAGTCTGAAAAGACTAACACACCATACAAAATGTATATGAAGTTAGGTTAGCTGATAAAGTTGACCTAACTTCAACGCATATAAGAGGACATTTCAAGGAACCATAGCCATTCTATAGCAGGCACAGCCACCCGAGGAAGGGAACAACCTGCTAATAGTAAGAAGTATGGATAGATTTACTGCAACTGCCATTACAGAGATTTGAATTTCCATTTCATGGTAGGGGGCAGAATAGTCTATTCAAATACACAGGAGCGCATAGAAGCGCATAATGGGAGGAATACATATGGGAAATAAGATAAGGCGGTTTATCAGCACGTTATTAGCACTGACAGTGGCATTCACATCAATACCGCTCTCCCCCATAACGGCATATGCCGTGAACAAGGAGGGGACATTAGAAAATAGTGCCGGACAGAAAGATGGTAACGCAACCGTAACTACAGGAGGGGATTGGAGTAATGACCTAGGGGGTAACCAAGGACTCCGGATAAGCCTAGTCAGTGCCAATGACCCTAGACAGGTAGTATCCGTAGGGCTAGACGGGCATACAAGGGTAGTAGACATTATCTTTGGAACAGAGAAACAGTTTTACGAGAATTGCATGACGAAGCAGGGCAGGGCACCTATAGAATTTAGCAGTACAAAAGCGGAAGAATTAGGTTTTCAGAACGACATTAAGCGAATCTATTTGACAGACCACTTGCTGAAACTGGCTAACGGAAATGAGGAAGAAAGGGCTTTTTACAACAAGTTAACTTCTGATGACATTTCCAAGAACCCAAATGCAAAATCGGCTGTTGAAGATATGCAGTACAATATTAGGTGGCTCTTCAACCAATCAGGTACTAAGACCTACATTACCAACGGCAATGGACTGCGTGACTGGCTTCTTTCCAATGCGAAGGGAGAACGGGTAGAGATTGGTTTATCGGTAGCCCAAACTGTAATGACCAAGTTAGCCACTGGGGTTTCCAAAACGCTTGCAAAGACTACAAAGGAAGATAAACGGTCAAGCGGAGCGGTAGCAAAAAAGACTACTGGGAAGCCAGTTCAAACTGTAAAAGGTGGTGGTTGGAATGATGATTTCTACGGACCTAATATCAGAGCCGCCAATACTAAGTTTTTAAAAGACCATGATAATATGGGGGACTGGGAGATAAGCAGAGATACCTGTGTGAAATGGAAAAAAGGAATGGAGCAATCGTTATCTACTTCATTGAATTCTGGAAACATAACGCAATCTGCTTATTCAGACTTTTTAACGGCTACCAGAAAGATTAACTCCGATAATGAAGGTAAATATAATGCTTTTGTGCGTAAATATAACAGTAAGCAAAAGCGGTTGAACGCAAGAGCAATATTTGATAAACTGACAGGCACTATGACGGCTTATGGAGCAGAGAGCACCACTGCCGTTACTGACACAGCAGAATCCAGTGCACCTGCTACAGAAGAGGAAGTAAAGACGGTTTATGAGCAACAGTTGTTAAATCACCTTTCCTATATACTACAGCTTACAGGTGAAAACAACGAACCGTACTTCATAACCAAGGATATGCTCAATAGTGATGGTAATATCAGGAAAATCGAAGACGGTTCAAGGAACATGACGGTATTTGATCCAGCCCTTGAGGACAAGACGCATACCGAATTCAGAATCATGGTAGAGCCGTTAGACTGGTTCACACCGCATAACACAGCAGGGAAGCCCGTATATGGTCAGCGATTTTATGGCAGTCTGACTAACCTTGCACAAGCTTTCGATGAATATTTAATTAACCAACTGTCATTCAACAACGGTTTATCAGAGCACTTAAACCGTAATTCGTTTAACAAAGTATCTTGGTGTGCTATGACCGTAGGAAATTCTGGTGAAGATTTGGAGAAAGCCTTTAACGGCAAATTCATCTTCGACCCAGTTCCCGACAAAGTCACAGGAGCAGGAAAGACATACAGAATAGGTGCAGATATAGTACCTAACAGGTTTCTGGCAGACACAAGCAGACCCTATATGCATGAGGGAGAAAACCGCCCCCATCAACTCGGTTGGGGAGTGCAAATGTATTGGCCAAAACCCCCAGAGACAGCAGTAGACAAAGGAACAACATCAACATGGGACGGGAAGCCCACTCCTGGACCATCACCAGAAACACCAGATAAAACTCTACGCCCTCTAAAAGTAGCCAAATGGTACTACACCGAGGACGAAACCACAGAAACCGTGGTAGGAGTAAAAGTGCAACCCAACAGTAACTCCCCAATAGCCATCAAAAACGAAGACAACGAGACAGACGGCACGATATGGGAAGTAAACGGTTGGAGTACAGGTTTAGCGGACAAAATACCCACAAACGATGACACCAGTACAACATACGAGGAATACAGTGATTCCAACAAAGGAACATATGCAGGCACAGACCCGGCAATACTGACCTTAGAAAAGGAAGACCAGGACAAAGTACTCTACGTAAAGTTAGTAGCTAAGCCACTTTCCACATCAAAGGTAGACATTGTAAAAGTCTTTGAAAAAGCCGACAACAGCAACCCAACAGTCGCAGTAGAAAAGGACGTACCACTAACAGAAGGACAGGAATACAATCCCACAGACAGTCGTGGCACATATACAGAGAACATTCAGTCAGAGGAACCAAGCAAGTCAATCAGTTTATGGGACGACATACTCGACCAAGGTTTCGCTGACGATGGCAACCCAATCATCAAAACCCGTGACACCAAGACCATCTACATTCATTACAACGGTGGCACATCAAGCGTACCAGATACAGACGGTTCAGACAAAGCCCAAACACCACTCATTTTACATGAGGACGAGTTGTCATACGGCTACAATCTGAAACATTTGCGGTCTGACGGCACATTAGCGTACTGGCAAGAGCGGTTTGACAGCATGAGTGGCAAGGTGCGGTACTGTAGCGGTCATGACAAAGAGCGAAGCGATGGAAGCACATACACCGTCTACTGTTCTTATCGTTCCCGTAGCATAGATGACAACTTCTACTCACTAAGGGCGAATCTGCCAAACAGCAACCCAAGCTTCATTGCGGACATTGCAGAAGAATCAGACAGTGCAGGAATCGGAGCATGGGTCACGAGTGGATTCAAAGGCATATCAGGCGGTTTAACAGCACGTAGCTACCCGAATGCTAATTTCCTCTTAAACAGAGATAGAGACAAAGACAGAGCGACATTATATCCCGGTAAAAACGATGGTGACGCTAAGTCCAAAGCCAACAAACTTGGAATCACAGCGGAAAGCTACACACCAGCAGGCACACGTATTGCAAAAGAAGGTACAGGCACACTAAAAGAGACGTTCAACGTGAACTTCAACGATGCAGGCACCGACCGCACCTTAAGTTGGGTCTGGCGAGGAAGTCGAGGTTGCACCGCTTCCGGTTCTTGGAACTCAAACGCAGGCACAGGTCACAGTTTAGCGGACGTAAACGCTCACTATACCTTCACAAACAACGTGAGAGAACTCTACGAACTTGGTAAGCCCGGTACAGGCACAGCCGTACCCGACACCAAACTAGAGAGCGTCTTTGCGTCAAACTTCAAGAATAATCAAACGTCTAAGCTTTCACAGGACGGAGAGATTAAGTTTTATCCATACGTAAAGATGGTGTACAACGACAAAGACAACAGCACTAAAACGCCAGTCTACGTCACCAGTGAGAACGTAAGCACAATTCCCGCATATACAAAGTTAGAAGCCGGAGTCTGGAAAAACAATCAGAAAGACTCTGACGCAGTATCAGGTAGTAACCCAGTACCAAACGTAAGCATTATCACGAACCTATGGACAACCTCTGGAAACTCAATGATTTTCAGGCAGAAGCAGGGTATTGACGATAAAAGAGTCGTATTAAACGGCGGTGCAGTGTTTGATGTAAAAATGAACGATGTCAACACAGGTGGTTGGGGTCTAAGCATTGACACACCAAAGACAAGCACAAAGTTAGGTTACCGAGTATGGAGCGTAGTCGTAGACGATGCACAGGCAGGCATGATGGCAAGTGGAACAACAGCGCCAACACTATCAGACGCAAAACAGCGCATTGAAGAGTTAGACAAGACTGTCAAAGAAACCGTACCGAAGTACGGCTTAGCACAGATTGTATCAAAAGGTATTGTAGATTATGACGGATATCTGAACAACTTGGCTATGGGTGGAAACAATTTCAGCTACGTACCAACAGCAGACGCAACATGGGAAGACATAAAGCTATCTACCGACCAGAAGTACTACTTGAAATTAGCAGGCATTGGTACAGGCAAGGAATTTGACGATTCCATATCGAACTTTGATTTAATTGATGGTGGGGTAGAACAGCAGGCAATATTTAAAATCTCTTCCGACACAGCAGGAAATGTCACCGTCACACAAGACGGCAAGGCACTTGGTACACTGAAAGCAACAGACAAGGACGTTGAGAAGTTTATTGGTTCAAACACAATGATGAAACAGCTTGACTACTCAACAAAAGCAATCACCAACTATGTGCAGTCAATAGACCGCAACATCGGAACTAACCGTGCCGGTGAGCAGTGGTACAATGAAGCATTTGACGGAATCACAGTTTTAATGACATACATGTCATACGACATAGGCTACGGCAAGAGTATAGCAGACGGTCCAAACAATACGGGTATAGCAATACCTAGCAGAACTGCGGTACTCGATGTACGTTTAAGTGGAAAACAGGATTCAAAGAGCGACTTATACAACTTTGACGAACTCACCGCCAACGACAAAGTCAGAAGTACAATGTTTGTCACTGCAAAGATAAGTGATACAATATTACCCGGAGTAAAGAACGATGGCTATGTAGCACCACAAGACCCAGATGGCTACTTCGGAACGCTACGGTTACACAATGGAGAAGTTTGGGACATCGTAATACCGGATATGCGATGCTTTGCATACAGTAAAATGTTTTACATACCGAACGCTACAGTGATGGATTTACGTTCGAACTAAACTTGCATTAGTAAAAGGGCAGACAGCCAATAAGTGTCTGCCCTTTTTCTCTGCCAACACAGTAGTACGTTCCAGTCCATAGTAGAATAGAAATCAGGCAATAAATGTGCATAGGAGGGTAGAATATGAACTTCATTGGTAACAGGATTATATTGACTAAAGATGGTAACTTAGTCGAAACACATATAAGGTGTATGCTTGGGTTGTTGTTTGGTGGTGCCGTAATACTAGCACTAAGTCATTTCGCAGTACAGGCACTACAATCAGTCTATAGCCAAAGCATGCAACAAGGGTTACAGATAGCTTTAACAGCAAGCCGACTGACAGTAGTAGTTATAATGGCATCATCCTATTCAATCCTTAAGTATCTATATAACAGCAGACCTTGCAACCGGTTCTGTTAACTGTTATACTATAATTAGATTGTTGCTTTTATATTTTTTGCTGTAATATTTGACATTCCAGTGGAAGTAAGCGTTGATATTGTTGCTAGCATTAAATTTTTGGTAGGAGCGTGTACGTTTATGGATATTTCAAATTCAATTGGTGGTCTGGGCATACTTGGGGTTAGAGCCTTGCTTTTGTCAGGAAGAGAACTATTATAGCTTATAAAAATATAAAATTAATAATAAGTGCCCTGGGTTCAAATCCCAAAACCCCATTTTAGAAGGAAGATGATAAAATGTCTAAGAAAGATGTTTTTGGTAGGTGTCCACTGTGCGGTAGGGATAATTTAAAACTTATGAAGAGTCACATTATTCCCGAACTGGTATATACCCGAATGAAAACTTACCAGAATTCAAGATTTCGTAATTATTATGATTTTAATCAAATATACCAAGATGGTGAAAAGAAACATATGCTATGCCATGAATGCGAATCATTTTTTAGCAAGTATGAAGTTGAATTTGCTAATAAATTTTTTGATATTTATTTAGTCACGGATACGCATACGCTTCCGTCTCAGACTATAAATATTAAAAATTATATACTCTCTGTTGCATGGAGAATACTTTATGATGATTTGTATATTCAGAATTCTTTCAATAATACAGTTATGCGAAGCACCTATGAATTATTTGAATTGCGTTTGCGAAAGTATTTGAACCTGATTAGGACTGATGGTGTAAAGGTATGTTATGAAGCTGATATTGATGAAAGTGATGAAAATGCCATATTAGATACTACAAACCTTTTGAGAAATATAGAAACATACATATTCACTCTAAAGGATTTGGGGTATACTAACGAAGAGGTATCTTTACTTGATATATTTATTTTAGGGTATACATATAACACTGGTGACCAGAGAAAGTTTATAGTTTTAACACAATATAAAGGATTGGTTATTGCCGTTGTTTTTTTAAATTATAATATTATATTTAACCTGAATATTGTAAGGAATTATTTTGAATCGGACATAAAGTCAGTATTGAAACAGGAAATGGACTATAACCTTAAACGGATTAAATCTGAATTCGCAAAGAACCAAGAAATATTAGATAAAAATGATACAAGAGAAAAACTGGAAAAAAGATATGAAAATGCAAAGAAGCTTAGATAGAACTATATACTCATAAACCATGGGTTATTACAGAAGAATAATGTGAGTATTCTTAGAAGTTCAATAAAAGTTTTGTGTTGAGAAATCAAATTAATTAACCTGTTCGATTCTAAAGGAAATTAATGTCTCTGCGATATAAATATTAGCTTATACAATAGGGGGGGCAGGAAAGGGCAAATACGTGCGTCTGGTAGTATGGTTTATTGGCGACTTCATTTGCTTGAATCTATATTATAAGATTGCAGGAGAAGGGGCAGGTGGTATGTGAAAAGTAAAAAGCAGACCTAAATAGTATATTATACACCGTTAAAATACTTACAGATATCTAATGATATTATCATATTTTACAAATGAAAAGATATAGAATCAAAGTTGAGCATAGTAGCATGTCGCTGTCCCCCTCGTTTGGTACGCTCATTTGTCTATTAGTTTCAATCCCAGTATTCCATTTAGTTGCTGTTTGTTTAGTTCTACGTGACCATACGTGCTTTTAAATCGTTTGGGAGATTTTGTATAACAGAAGTGGCCGTCTAGCCCTAGGCTCGCTACCCACGGTATTGTGTGCGCCAAGCCCTCGCTTGTGATTGGCTTGTAGTGATTGCATATCATGTATAGGTGACCTGTGTTGGGTACTTTGCGATACGTAATTGGTGTACCTATGTAGTGACCAAGATAAATGTAGACCTCTCCCCCTCCTGTAACAAATAAGTCGCCAATAAACTGCTTTGTTGTCATGTCTCACACTCCTTTATACTTGCTTGATGTTTCTAAGCACATAAAGAAAAGGACACAGATTTCTCTGTGCCCTTCCTTGTTGGAGGTTTAAGCGTTCTTATTGACAACTCCTACCCTTTCGGGTGTTTAGTTATTGCCAACCCCACTGTCCTGCGGCATCTTCCATGTCTTTAGATGAAGGCAAACCAGGTTTTCCTTCTTCTATTGTTGGTTGATTCTGTTTCCACTCTTCTAACTGCTTTTCTACCTGCTCGTTAGTTACTGGTGGTGTTTGCGCCTGGGTGGGTGCGGGGGTGTTCGCTTTGGTTGGTGTTGGGGTTTGATTGCCCTTGTTGCTTCCGTTGTTGCTGTTTCCTTTACCGGGTGTGTTGCTGTTTCCGGACTTGGTTTCAGCAGGTGCGGGTTTGGTTGCTTGTGGCTGTGTTTCTGCCGGCTGTGTAGCCTCTGGTACTCGCTCCATAGCTAAGATTTCCTGCGTTAACGCTTCTTTGCCGTTGAAATTACCGTAAGTAGCGTCCATTCCGGCCCTCAATGAAGCTTCGTCTGGAATGTTTCTGTTGACCCAGGCTTGTGCTAAATTATTAAACACTTCCTCACCTAAGTCTCCGTACTTGCCCATATCGTACACGGTTTCGCCATCTGGCTTTACTCCGATTTCTCCACCACCTTCGATGGTACCAACTACTTCTTTTGTCGGCTCGTCTAGGTCTAGCGGTTTGTCGATTTTGAACCGCTCTTCTGGGTCTACGGTCGTCTCTACTGCTGACGTCTCCACTGGCGCACTCGTCTGCTTCGCTGAACAGCCACTCGCCCCTAACATCATGAGCACTACTGCCCCTGTCACCAGGAACAACCGCCCATTCTTTCGCTTTCCTCTTCCTCGCTTTGTATCTTCCATTTCACAATTTACCCCACACCTTGGTTTCTATAAAAATAGTAATCATTTCTACTAAATTAATACGATTTCTACAAAATTGACAGTCTGTTCTACATGATACCTTCTATTTTTCCGAATGTCAATAGATGCAATACAAGATGAAGCACCAGAATCGTTGTATAGACGTTTGAAGCGGAATTTGCATATTTCTATGCATGAGACATTCAAATGGCAGGAATGGGCATTTATGACTTTCACAGGTATTCTCTAGGCTTACTGGAAGAAAGTCGAAATAAAGTGTGAAACGGCTTAACTTAAGTAACTCGTTAGTGACTTAAGTAAGAATGGTTGACAAGAGAAGTACAATCTGCTATATATTACTTAAGTAACTCGAATTTGACTTAAGTTAAGTGGAGGAATAAGATTTTGGCATATAAAGTCAGTACTGGTAATCAGATACAAACTATGAGTTCACAAACTGGGGGAGGGGGATTTACCTGATATGGAGACACTGGAAAATGGTATGGAAGAACAACTCCGTGAAATACTACTTGATAAGCTTAAAAAAAGTGTCAAGCATTTTGGAGAAGTAAAGTCCGGATTTAGTGGTGGTATGGAGAGTAGTATACAAAGCCTGGCTTTAATATCCGAGTTCTATGGTGAGATAAAGGTATTAATAGATATAGTTGCTAAATCCAATATGTTTTTGGGTTATGATGGAAATGGCATAAATAACCTAAGTTTTTATCAAAAGATTGAAAAAGAGGCTTTAAATAAAAGAAATAAAATATTTGAACTTAACCGGAATCGGTCAATGAGGGAGTTACCATATGATTTAAAAAGTGTCCAGCCAACTTTAGGGCAATCAAAGCAGACCTCGAATGGTGAAAAGGATACTGTAACGATTTCCGCAAATGAACTAAACGAACTTGTACAGACACTTAAGTCAGCTATTAATATAATACAAGATAATGCAGAGGATAATGCTAAATCCAATACAAAACGAGAGAGAAGCAAGGTGATTAAAGGAGATAGTAATCCAAATTTCAATAATGCTGTAGATACCAATAAGCTTTATGAGGAATACGAGGCGAATGGTTTTCATCTTCCAAATGAAATGTGCGAACGATACAAGAAAGAATGTGGTATTACCATGCAAGGTTTAAGAAAGCGTTTAATAATGGCAGGTAAATGGAAGGGGAGATCCTCTTAATGGCAAGGAGTAGAAACGACAGGTAGGCATCAGACCAGAGGTGCTTGCCTGTTTTTTCTTTGTATATAATTGATTACAGAATATAGAGTCAGACCAGAGATTACCCATGTGAATCAATGGTAGGTATTTAAAGGAAAAATAACCGTAGTTTATTCTGATGTGCCTTAAAAGTTCGAATCTCTTCTTAGGGTGCACAATAAATAGTGCATGAGACTACAGATTCTTGGGGCTGAATAGTGCATTTATAAAATATTTGGTGAATCTCGTGTTAAAAAGCTAAATTCAGTAACAAAAATGCAGGTTTTAGAATTTTGGAAAGGTAAGGTATTAAGCAAAGTTGCTTAATGATTCTCTGTCATAAGCACTTTGGTGGAGCGTGCAGAGACTTCTGGAGGCAGAGGGCAGTGTAAGTCCCAGATTTCGTTTTCTGTCCAAAGTATACAGTTCTTCGAACAAAGGGACAGTAAACCGTAAACGCAGTGAGGTTCTTCATAAAGTAATTGGAACGGTTATTGTAGAAAGAAAAAAGATAATTGTTCAAATGAAAAAAGACAGACCAAACATATAGTCATAGAGAACCTTTGAGAAACAATTACTTCCTTATATAAAGCAGAAAAAAGGTAAACGAGTAAGTCGGTGTAAAAAGGTGATTTTATGAGAGAAAACTGCAACCAAAAGTGGGGGTATGTAAAAAGGAGCGTTTCCATAGTGGTTATTTGAGAGATTAATTTATAGAAAGACGAACTATAAAAGCTTAACCAAAGAGGTAGTCTTTTATAAATACAGAGCGCCGTTCGGAAACCATATCTTAGGAAAATGCCCTTGTAGTGTCTTAATAAAATTAGATGGATTGGATTTAAGCAGAAAACTATTAACCTATCATCAGGAGATGAAAAATCAAGCAGTGCCGTACAGAATGGGAAAGGGTTACAAGACAATCTGGTTTATTGGAAAAGTAATGATAAAAGGACTGACCAAATAATGATGTTGTTATAAAAGCGCAAGTCCAATCTTGTACCATGCTAACAGCAAATCACCTTTGTAGAAAATATTTGAGATGAAAAACAGTAATCTAAGCAGAAAAATAACAACCAATTCACAAGGTATAAGAAATGAAGGAATTCCAATATAGGTAAATTAAAAGTCATAATGCACTTTGGTTTATGGGCAGATGAATGAAATATGCTCAACCAAAGTGCTATTTTTATGAAATAGGTGTAGTCCGTTATCAGAGATAAAATTTTATTTTTATAAAAGATAAGTTCTATAATGCTAGGCAAGTGATTATTACGCCAAAGGGAATTAAAAGGCAAGTTCATAGTAACCATAAAGCAAGCATGAAATAGTTATTTAAAACGCATTTATATTTGAATTGGTTATGACCAAAAGAAACCAAGTTTTTAGAGTTGAAAATTCCATTAAAAAATAAGCATAAAGACCAAATCATATAGAGCCATGAATGGAATTAATTCTGCCTGGATAAGTAAATATTAAATTAGCGTTTAGACTGTTTCCAAAAAGAATAAAGTTATGTCGCACAGTACAGGGGGTCCCAATTTGCTCTGAAACAACGTGTCAATACTTAATCATAGCATTTTCAATATTTAGGTTGACATATTGGGAAAATCGCCTTAAGATGGCCTGGAAAATTTCAAGAGGCTATAAAGGCGAACACGAATTAAGAATGTTTCTCTCATTAGAATACATTCAGCGTGATTGCCTTTTTTAGTTTTGTGGTTCATATAGAAAGAGAAACAGTGAATTGAATATTATGAAACGCAAGAGTGAAATTAGTTAAAACAGCCATTAAATAAAGACCGAGAGAGACCGAATGTGGGGCATCCCCATAAGAGACCTGCGCATAGAGGAGTAATAGAGGAGGAACACCAGTAAGCGACCTTTAATTTGTAAAGGGAACGCAATAATTTGTAATTATTCAGTTAAAGTATGAAATTCCATATCGAATGAAGAAAGGAGGCTGACTATGAGCAGACTAATGACGGTAAAAGAACTTATGGACTATTGCAAGATAGGACGCAATTCTGCATTGAACTTAGCAAAGAGTGCAAATGCCAGAGTGAAAATAGGAAGTAGATTGTTGATTGATAAACCGAGAATTGACCAGTGGATTGACAGCAATAGAGACGAATAAACAAAGAAGGGGAGTAAACTATAGGTTTGCTCCTCTTACCACAAGGAGGCATTTATGGCTACAAAAGCAAAATTACCCAAAGGTATTATTTTAAGAGATGATGGTTATTATGTGGGACGTTTCCAGTATAATGGGGAAAAGTATCCTCCAATCTATGGAAAAAGTATTAAGGAGGTAGAAAAGAGACTCAATAATTTACGTTATGAGGCTACCAACCAGATATATACGCAAGAAAGTAAGATTACGGTTGAAGAGTGGTTTAAGATATGGCTTAAGGAATATCGTAATTATATTAGCTTAGGAACCCGAGATACTTATACCAATACGTTTAACAGTTATATAAAACCTGTTCTTGGTAAGAAGAGAGTAACTACTGTAAGCGCATTGCAAATCCAGCATTTATACAACGATATGGCTGAAAAAGAGTATGCCCACGGAACGATAAGATTAACTGCTTCGGTTTTATACGGAATGTTTGAACAGGCAAGGAAAGTTGAGATGGTAAAAAAGAATGTTGTCTCTTTAGCAAATATTTCAAATGGAAAAGAACCAAAGGAAAGAATTGCACTAACACTGGGAGAACAAAAGCAATTTATGAATTCTATTGAAATAAATAGTAAATATTACCGTATCTTTCATTTGGCTATAAGTACCGGAATGAGAAATGGAGAAGTAAGGGGATTGTGTTGGTCAGACATAGATTTTGAAAACAAGGTAATTCACGTTACTGGAACATTGAAATACATAAAAGGTAAGGGACATTACAAAGGAGACCCTAAGAGTACTACTTCAAAACGTGATATTCCCATGCTTGGAATCTGCTATGAACTATTAAAGGAGCAAAGGTGTGAGCAAGAAAAACAAAAGAAGTTGGCAGAAAAATATTGGGAACCTGTAAAGGGATTGGAAGACTTAGTATTTACCGATAATTCCGGCAGGCTTGTTAGTAAAGAAAAGGTAACTAAGGAGTTAAATGATACATTAGGTTTAATGGAAGCGCAAGGGAAAACAAATATTCCTCACTTCACATTTCACACACTTAGGCATACATTTGCTACCAGAGGACTTGAAAGCGGAATCCCATTAAAGATTATGCAGACATTATTAGGGCATAAGACATTAGCAATGACAGCAGACCTGTATTCCCACGTTTTGCCTGAAACAAAGGAAAGGGAAATGCAAAAGATGGAGGCGGTGTTTAACAAGTTATCTGATAGTGTATAGAGTATTTATTATAATAGACCGTTCTTTTTATAAGACAATTATTATTTATTTGTCTGACAAAAGGAACGGTCTATTATGTTTTGAGTTTACGAGGCTGTCAGTAAATAAAAGGGGATTGCGAAAGCAAATGTTGAGTGTTATACTGTATAAGTCAAAGAAAGTAGTACAAAGCGGTAAATATCCACATTTTTCAAAAACTGTACAAAGATTGTACATAAATTACCGTGACAATGCTTTTTTGAATTAACAAGGTAGTAAAATTCCTTATAAAACCAAGGGATTTCACGAAAAAGAAAGTGTGTTCGAAACCTTCCACACTTAAAACAAAACTAAAGGAGAAAAGAATATGAATTACAAGTCATCAGAAAAGACCTATTTTATGGTTTTTTCGGCAGCTATTGCTGCCATCTACACCGTGCTGACCATGGTTTTCGCGCCAATCAGCTTCGGTCCAATCCAGTTTCGGATATCAGAAATCCTCTGTATCCTTCCATTTTTCACCCCGGCTGCAATCCCAGGTTTATTTATCGGCTGTCTGCTGTCTAATTTTTTGTGCGGTGCGGCAACTCTGGATGTGATTTTCGGCAGCATTGCGACCTTAATTGGTGCAATTGGCTCCTACAAGCTGCGTAAAAACCAGTGGCTGGTATGTCTGCCCCCTATTTTGGCAAATACCATTATCATTCCCTGGGTGCTTCGCTTTGCTTACGGTTCAGAAGATTTTATCTGGTATGCCATGATTACGGTTGGAATTGGAGAAATCCTTGCCATTGGGGTATTGGGCAATCTTTTGTTAGGTGTTTTAAGCCGCTACAAGCACATAATCTTTGGACGTTTTTTGTCAGAATAAGAATAATTCCATAAGAAAACTCCTGGATGATAGCAATCACCAGGAGTTTTTTGTACCCATTTCTACATATTTCACCCGAAAGTTACAATTGGCAAAAAATATTTTATAAGTTGTAAAAAATGTAACCAAAATGTAACCGTTATCGTTTATAATAATTACATCATAAAAGGACAGCGGTGAAAAGTATGGCAATTGGAAGAATGAGTGTGGTCAATGAGACGGACCGGTATTTGACAATAGCAGTGGATTCGTACGAGAACTGGAATATTAAGGGCGTGATCTTTCAGGGAGACAGTTCTCTTGGAGTTAAGTTTTGTAGTTTTGCAGAAATGATTATTAATATGGATCGTTTGTTTGATTCGGTTGGGGCACCGAAGCAGACATTTCAGATGCGAAGTCTGCCTGGAACGACTCCTGCGGCTTTCCAGATGCGGAGCGAAAAGAAAGCGGAAAAAAAAGGAAAGCTTCAAACCATTCACATTTACCTCCGGTTTCGTTACCATGCCAGCTGGCAGGGAACCATGCTTTGGGATGATGGGAAGCAGAAGCAGTTGTTTGAAAGTGAACTGCAGTTTATTCTCATGGCGGATGCAATTTTAAGGGGCAGCCTGGAAGGAAAAACCGTTGAAATCCCAGAGGATTTCAATCACCCCGCCATTTCCGAACATGAATTTTTAAATCCCGGTGGGAAATATATGGAAATAAGCATGACAGAGGAGACAGAACCGGTATTTGGTCTCAATTACAGCGGGCTGGTTTCCAGTGATGTAGCGGATTTTTTAAAACGAAATGGTCAAAAGGCAACATTTTCCGTTAAGGTCATGTTCCGGGAGCACTTCACCTGGCAGGGAATCTTATACTGGAGGGAGGGAAAAGTACAGCAGCCGTTTCGCAGTTTTAAGGAAATGCTTTACATGATTTCTTCTGTAGTTGAAACAACCGTAACCGATGGGGAACCCCTGTCAGCAGGCAAGTCCTGATAATACGTGTCATAAATAGCACTTTACAGTTCATAAAATCTGTAAGGTGCATTTTTTTGATTGTGATTCTATTGTAGATTTTCTCTATGCTTTCTTATATAATAGAGAAGAAAGCGATTGACTTTCCAAATGAAAAGCAGTAAAAGTAAGTGGAAGTATCAAGATATACCGAATACAAAATATAGCGAATACAAAATTAAGGATGGAAAAAACATGTATCAGATTGATTTTAATAAACCAGAAGCAATTCATTTTATCGGAATCGGCGGAATCAGCATGAGCGGACTGGCAGAAATCCTCATTGATGAAGGATTTACTGTAACAGGATCAGATGCACATGAATCAGATCTTACACGCCATTTGGAAGCAAAGGGCGCCAAAGTAGCATATGGACAGCGGGCGGAAAATATCACCGATGATATTGATGTGGTAGTATATACAGCAGCCGTACATCCGGATAATCCTGAGTTTGCAAGAGCCAGCGAAGTGGGACTTCCGATTTTGACCAGAGCAGAGCTTCTGGGCCAGATGATGAAGAATTACGCAAACGCCATTGCCATCTCCGGAACTCACGGAAAGACCACCACCACATCTATGATCACGGAGATTCTCTTATCTGCGGATACGGACCCAACGATTTCCGTAGGCGGAATCTTAAATTCCATCAGCGGCAACATCCGTGTGGGTGGACCAGACCTGTTTGTAACAGAGGCGTGTGAATATACCAACAGCTTCTTATCTTTTTTCCCGACGACAGCAGTGATATTAAATATAGAAGCAGATCATCTGGATTTCTTTAAAGATATTAAAGACATTCGCCGTTCCTTCCGCCTTTTTGCACAAAAGGTACCGGAGAAAGGCTTATTGGTAATCAATCAGGATATTGATAACATGGAAGAGATCGTAGAAGGACTTCCCTGCAAGGTAATCACATTTGGAAAAAGCCAGAAAAGCAGATATCAGGCGGAGAATATCCACTTTGATGATTTGGCAAGAGCTACTTACGACTTAATCATAGATGGTGTTGTGGTAGATACCGTTACCTTAGGCGTTCCGGGAGAGCACAATGTGTATAACTCTCTGGCAGCGGCAGGCGTATGTTCTGAACTGGGCATTTCCCTGGAGATGATTAAAAAAGGCCTGAAGCGTTTTACTGGAACAAACCGCCGTTTTGAAAAGAAAGGGGAGGTTTCCGGTGTGACAGTCATCGATGATTATGCACATCATCCCCAGGAAATACGGGCAACATTAGAAACAGCAAAACATTATCCACATAAAAAGCTCTGGGTAGTATTCCAGCCCCATACCTATACCAGGACAAAAGCGTTTTTAGACGAATTTGCAGAATCTTTGTCGCTGGCCGATGAAGTAATACTGGCAGACATCTATGCCGCACGGGAAACCAACAATTTGGGAATTAGTTCCAGTGATATCGCAGAGAGAATCGAGAAAAAAGGGGTAAAAGCCCACTATATTTCTTCCTTTGAGGAAATCGAAACATTTATTTTGGAAAATTGTATACACGGTGATTTGTTGATAACTATGGGAGCCGGAGACATTGTAAAAGTGGGAGAAACCCTGTTGGGAATATAGTTATCCACATTATCCACATAGTTTTCAACATTTTATGTTAAGAAACTATGTGGATTTTTTAATTTACATAATTTATAGTCTAACAATTTAAAAAATCCCGATTTTATCAGCAAATCGACACGATTAGAGAAAGAATTCCATATTATGTATACCTGATTTCCACATTATCCACAGTTTCCACAATTTATTTGGTGGATAACTGCCCCTATTTTCTTTTCTGAAGACCTGTGGTATGATAAGAGCATGATAAAAAGGTGAGGTTATGGCAGTGAATGTAAAGAGCAGTTTAAGGATCAGCGCAACGGTGATATCCAACGATTTCATAGATGAATATATGGCTTCGGCCAATGGAGAGTACATCAAAGAGTATCTATTCCTCATGCGTCATGAAGGGGAAGATGTAACCGTATCCATGATCGCGGATGCATTAAACCATACAGAGGCGGATGTGACACGGGCGCTGGCTTATTGGAAGAAGGCCGGGGTCCTTATGGAAGAGGTTCCGGTAAAGCCGGAACCTTCTCCTGCTGTCTCTGAGACAGCCTGTTCCGGAAGTGTTCCGGTGGTTCAGAAAAAACCGGAAGCACCTGCCAGAAGGACAGCCTATACCCCTGAGAAGATAAGCGGACTTGCAGGAGATGAGGATTTTTCCCAGCTCCTTTATATTGCTCAGAAATACATGAATAAGGTTTTTACCCAGAGAGAATGTGAAGTGTTTGCTTACCTTTATGATGGACTTCACATGTCAGCAGAATTGTTGGAATATGTGGTGGAATACTGTGTCCAGGGTGGACACTCAAGCATCCGCTATATTGAGACAGTTGCTATCAGCTGGCATGAAAAAGGGATCGGTACCATCGAGGAAGCGAAAAGCAGTGCGGTTTCCTTTTCCAAGGATTCCTATGCAGTGATGAGAGCCTTTGGATTAAATGACAGAAATCCTGGAGATCTGGAGCGGGAATTTATGGACCGCTGGTTCCGTACATATGGGTTTACCAGAGAGATCGTGATTGAGGCTTGTAACCGTACGCTTTCTGCGACTCACTCTCCAAGCTTCCAGTATGCGGATAAGATTCTGGAAGGCTGGAAAAAAGCCGGAGTGAGAACCACGGAAGAAATCAAAAAACTGGACGAGCAGTATGCGGACCGGGTAAAGAGCGGAGATTTTAAGAATGGAAAGAAACCGGCAGCAGATAACGCCGGCGGAGGATACAAACAGACTTCTCCCTCAAAGGGAAGAAACGGACAGAATCAGTTTCAGAATTTTCCTCAAAGAGAGATTGATTATGATGCCCTGATACTTGAAGAACTTACGAAACAGCAGTAGTTGATACATATAGCATCAAATAGAACGGAGGTAATTATGGCGCTGAGCAATTCACAGTACGACGCCATCATGAGGGCTTACGGACAGCAGCAGTTTAAGAACCGTCATGAACAGGAAGAACGGATTGCAGAAGTATATCAAAGAATACCGGTCATAAAGGAACTGGACCAGTCCATCAGTACAAGGGCAGTTGTCTGTGCCCGCAGACTGCTTGAAGGGGACAAAGAAGCGTTAAAGGAACTGCGGGACGAGATTGCAGATTTGAGAGAGCAAAAGAGCGTGCTGTTAAAATCCATAGGATTTTCTTCAGACTACATGGAAATGCAGTATCGGTGCTCGGACTGCAAGGATACCGGATATGCAGACGGAGTCAAATGCCACTGCTTCCGCCAGTCTGAAATGAAGTACCTCTATGCCCAGTCAAACATTGAGCAGATCGTGGCAGTGGAAAATTTTGCTACTTTTTCCTCAGAGTATTTTGATAATACCAGAGTTATCCCCCAATTAAACCGGACCGTGAAGGAATATATGGGACAGGTTGTGGAAACCTGCAGGAATTATGCAATGAAATTTTCTAAGGAACGCGGAAATCTTTTATTTACAGGGCCAACGGGTGTAGGGAAGACCTTTCTGACTAACTGCATTGCAAAGGAACTGATCGATCAGTATTACTCTGTCATCTACTTATCCGCCAATGACTTATTTGAAGTATTTTCCAAGAACCGGTTTGATTATCAGGATGAAGAAGATATGAAGGGAATGTACCAGTACATTCTGGACTGTGACCTTTTAATCATCGATGATCTGGGGACAGAGCTTAATAACAGCTTTACCTCGTCAGAGCTGTTTTACTGCATCAACGAGCGGCTTAATTCCTCAAAGTCAACCATTATTTCTACCAATCATCCCATCAATGAACTGAGGGACCGATATACAGAACGAGTTACGTCAAGACTCATCAGCCGTTATACGATAATCCCCCTTTATGGAGATGATATCCGTATAAGAAAGAAGGCAAAAAGGACCGATTAACTTGACTATTTCCGTACATAATGTTATAAAAGAAACGTTGCATTGTATTTAGATACGTTGGAGGAGAAAAGAATGCTTTACGAAGAGAAAACGATAGAGACCATTCCGGTTGGACCCCTTGGCTTAATTCCCCTTAAAAGCTGTAAGGAATTGGGCAATAAGGTAAATGATTACCTGATTGAGTGGAGACATGAGCGCGAGAGCGAGCATAAGTCTACCATTGCTTTTTCAGGATATCAGAGAGATACTTATCTGGTTGGAGCCAGCACGCCAAGATTTGGAACCGGAGAGGCAAAAGGTACCTTACAGGAATCCGTACGTGGTGATGACCTTTATTTCATGGTTGATGTATGCAACTACAGCCTTACTTATTCCTTAAGCGGTATGACCAATCACATGTCCCCGGATGATCATTTCCAGGATTTAAAACGTGTCATTGCAGCTTCAGCAGGAAAAGCCCGCCGCGTCAATGTAATTATGCCTTTCTTATATGAAAGCAGACAGCATAAAAGATCCAGCAGAGAATCCTTAGACTGTGCACTGGCACTTCAGGAGCTGGTGAACATGGGCGTTGAGAACATCATTACCTTTGATGCTCATGACCCAAGAGTACAGAATGCTATTCCCTTAAAGGGATTTGAGACCGTACAGCCGATTTATCAGTTCATCAAACATCTTTTAAAGAATGAGAAGGAACTGGAAATTGACAGTGATCATATGATGGTGATCAGTCCTGATGAAGGCGGTATGGGACGTGCAGTTTACTTCGCCAACGTTTTAGGACTTGATATGGGTATGTTCTACAAACGCCGTGATTACACTCAGATCGTCAATGGACGCAATCCTATCGTTGCTCACGAATTTTTAGGAAGCAGCGTGGAAGGCAAGGATGTAATCATCGTTGATGATATGATTTCTTCCGGTGAGAGCATGCTTGATGTTGCAAAGGAGTTGAAGAGAAGAAAGGCAAGAAAGGTTTTCGTATGTGCCACTTTCGGTCTTTTTACCAACGGCCTTGCAAAATTTGATGAATATTATGAGAATGGTTTTATTGACCGGATCCTCACCACCAATCTGGTGTATCAGACTCCGGACCTTCTCTCAAGACCATATTATATTGATGTGGATATGAGCAAATACATCGCACTGATCATAGATAATTTAAATCATGACGCTTCTTTAAGCGATCTTTTAAATCCTACGACCAGAATTAACCGGGTACTGGAACGTTATCGCTCCGGCGACAGGTAATTTGGGGGACAAATGGAAAAATTATCGAGGCGGAAGCTGGTTTTAGTTGGTCTGACACTTTTCTCCATGTTTTTTGGGGCGGGAAATCTTATTTTTCCGCCCTTTTTAGGTTCACTTGCAGGAACTCATACTTGGACAGCCATGATTGGTTTTGCCATAACGGCCATAGGATTTCCCGTACTGGGTGTAATTTCTGTAGCAAAGGCCGGAGGATTTTATCATCTGGCAGAGCGGGTACATCCGAAATTCGCGTTTATCTTCACTCTGCTTAATTATTTATCCATCGGGCCTTGCCTTGCAATTCCCAGAACAGCAAGTACCTCTTTTGAGATGGCGGTAGTTCCGTTTCTTGGAAATGACACGTTTCCAGCGGCCCAGTTCCTGTATTCCGCCGTATTTTTTGCAATAGCATTTGTAGTCGCATTGAATCCGGATCAATTGACCAACCGGTTGGGAAAGATTTTAACTCCCTGCCTTCTGGCACTTATTGTGGTGGTTTTTGTGGGCTGCATGATCCAGCCCCCAGGCTCCTATGGGGAACCGGCAAAGGCATATGCGTCAGCTCCTTTGATCAAAGGCTTCCTGGAAGGATATATGACCATGGATACCATAGCGGCGCTGACTTTCGGGATCGTTATATCTCTAAACATAAAGGCCATTGGAGTACAGAAGGAATCGGTTGTGGTAGGAGAGACCATTAAGGCCGGATTTATTGCAGGAGGAATCTTAGTACTTGTATACGGTGCCCTGGCCCATGTAGGGGCGGTAACCGGAGGTGCCTTCGGACCTGCCGAAAATGGTGCCCAGACGCTGAACCAGGCAGTACGTTTTCTCTATGGCAATGCAGGACTTGTAATGCTGGCGGCAATCTTCTTTATTGCCTGCTTAAATACATGCATCGGTTTGATCAGTTGCTGCAGCAAGTATTTCTGCACCATAGTGCCGGGGATTGGATACCGGACCTGGGCTTTGGTGTTTGCGGTAGTAAGCTTTATCATCTCCAATGTAGGTCTGACCAAGATACTGGAAATTTCAGTTCCGGTATTAAACGCCATTTATCCGGTGGCGATTGTACTGATTTTACTTTCCTTTTTGTTCCGTGACGGTAAGAAATGGAGATCGGTATATGTATGTTCCGTCAGTTTCACAGGGGTCATCAGTGTCCTTTTGGCTCTGGAACAGGCAGGAATCTCATTGCTGCATGGCGCCCTTTTGAAACTGCCATTTTATACCATGGGACTCGGCTGGATTGTTCCGGCTCTTGTGGGGATGATTCTGGGAATATTACTTGATTTTTTTGTATATAAAAAGAATTGAAAAAACCGTGATACAGAATAAACTCTGTGTCACGGTTTTTTGTTAAATCTCTATGATTTATAATATGTCTATAATTTATGATACCTCTGAAAATTATGATACCTCTGAAAATTATGATATCTCTGAAAATTATAATATCTCTGAATTTATGATATCTCTGAATTTAATAATATCTCTGCAATTTATAATATTTCTAAAATTTATAATATCTCTACAATTTGCCAAATTGCTTCCATATACAAAATCACTGCCACATACTAAATCTCCACAAGATGATAAGGAATCAAATTAGCAGTCAGCATCTGCGCCTCTCTCTGGTGGCAGGTGAAGATGATGATCTGATCCGAATAAGCCCCTATCAGCCATTTTAAAGCGGTGCGCAGCCTGTCATCGTCATAAAGGACGAAACTGTCATCAAAGATGAATGGCATGCGTTCGTTGCCTTCCTGAATCAGGGTGGAAGCGGCCAGGCGGAGTGCCAAATATACCTGGTCCATGGTTCCGCTGCTGACCTGTTCTAAGGGCACCAGCTTAGTTTTGGTATTTAAAAAGACATTTAAATTCTCATCCACGCTCATACTGGTATAGATTCCGCCAGTGATTCCTGCAATTAAGTCAGAAGCTGTCCGATTTAAATATAGTCCAAAGGAATCCCGAATGGAAGAGGATAGGCTGGTCATGGTTTCCAGGGCCAAATCAATGGAGGAAATCTCTTCTCTGATCCGGTCATTTTCCCCTAAAATATGTTTCAGCCCTTCGGCCTGGGTCTTACAGTTGGAAAGATGCTCCAGCTTTTTTTCCAGCTCCCATTGGCTTTTTTGCTGCTTTTCAATGGAATCTCCGCAGCCTTCCTGCCTTTTTTGAAGCTCTTCGATCTCCCCAGCTTTCTGGGTAACTGCGGCTTCTGATTTAACCACAGCAGAACACAGACGGGTAAACTCTGCCATTCTGGCCTGGAATGCCCGGATGGCTTCCGTGGAAATCTCCGTATTTCCCAAATGTCTGGAAAGGATCTCCTGCAAAATCTTTGCGCTCATCTCCATATCTTTCTGGCTGTGTTTCAGCCTTAAAAAGAGAAGTAGGCCGATGAGGTAAAAGATGATGGCAGCACCCATGAAAACGCCCATAAGTAACAGTAAGTCCAGCCCGTAATAGGCGGTGAAATAATTGGATTCTCCCAGATAATAAAGTACTCCCACACCGCATAAAAGCATGGTTGCAACAATCAGGGAAAGAATGGAGAAAACTTTCCTTGGCTTTTTGCTGCAGGCTTCCTTTGCTTCCATATATTCATCAAAGTTTTCCTGGGCCTTGGCAGAGTAGCTATTAATGGAGTCCTGGTCCGAAAACTGGTTGCTGCTTAAAACCTGTCTGCCTCTGGCTACTTTCTTAATGAGCTCTTCCTTTTCCATCTGCCGCTCTTCTAAAGTAGTCTTAACTTCTGTGCGGAGCTTCTGATATTCTGTGATCTGGTTCTCATATTCCGGTGAGGAGATCTCTTTTTCCGTATTGCGGATTTCGCTAAGTAAAGATGTATAGGTGCGTGCGGCCTCCGGCACCATCTGAGATTCCAGTTCTTTTCTCTGGGATTTCAAAAATGCGGCTGCCTTGGTGATGTTAAGGGCCAGATTGCCAGTATTATTTAAGTTGGCGATATAATTCTTAAGCTCTGAAACCATACCTTCATCTGTCGCACTTTTTAACTGTCCGATGCTCACCGTATTGATATAGGCGGCTTCGCTCAGTCCGCATAATAGGTCATCTAAAAATGCTTTGGTAGATTCAATCTCACGTCCCACGGTCTCATCGACGATCTTGAATTCCTTTTTGTTCTTCTGGAAGGTACGCTCGATACGGTAGATATGTTCCTTGTGCTCTAAACGAATCTGTCCTTCGTAAGTGCCGCTGTTTTCCCAGGGTTCATATTTGGTGTAAAGATCGCTCTTTGAAGCTCTTCCCCTCTGGCGCTCAATGCCGAAAAGCATTCCCCGGATAAAGGTATGTATGGTGGACTTTCCTGCTTCGTTTTTCCCGTAGACAATGTTGAGCCCGTCCCCGAAGGTTAAGTTCCTGCCGTGGAATTTTCCAAAGCCATTGATATAAATATCCAGTATTTTCATGGGATCAGCTCCTTTCGTCTGTGGTGCGAAGCAGTGCATTGATGCCGTAATAGAGGGCTTTTTTCTCCACAGGGCTCATCTCCGGTTTTTGAAGAGCCTGGATATAGAATCCGATCATATCGCTGGAGTGC
The DNA here is from genome assembly GCA_963519465.1 of uncultured bacterium. Classification (GTDB taxonomy): domain Bacteria; phylum Bacillota; class Clostridia; order Lachnospirales; family Lachnospiraceae; genus Lacrimispora. Next base: position 55,889 of record CAUQMY010000010.1, on the reverse strand, counting down.
TCAGCAAAGAGAGCAGAAAAGTCATATTGGGGTTCAGATTCATCCATAATCTCCATGATTTTAAACCGGGTGGAAAGCATGTCTAAATCAAAGGAAATATCAGGATCTCTCATGCCCCGGATACGGAAGCGGAAAATATTTTCCGTTCCCCGGTTCTGAATCTCCTGGGTGATTTTCATAGCCAGTTCGGTATTGGTGGTGGCAGTGGTAACATTAACAGCCAGGGAGATGTACTGGAGTCTTGCCATGGGAATAAACTTTAAAGAGGATACCATACGGGTCACCTCATTGATTTCTCCCACCATCATACCGTGATGTCCCGACTCCGTCTTATCGAGAGGCTCTAAAGAACCGGCAAATGCCATCCGGTTTTCCAAGAGAATCTCCGACCGGTGAATGTGGCCCATAGCGATATAGGAAAAGTCAAGGTTTGCCATGGCGCCCTTATCAAATGGGATGTGGTTTGCATCTCCGCCGTGTCCAAGAAGTACATGAATCCGCCCGTTGTTAGGCACTTTTAAGTGATCCAGACGATTTTCCGGAATTTCAGCGGAATAGTAGCTGAAACCATAAATCTCTGTATTGATCTCCTTAAAATAAACACTCTCCAGTTCTTCCCCCATAAGATAGGTCACGTTGGGGGCCCAGGTAAAGCTTAAAAGGGCTGAGTTCTTGCGGATCCGGTCATGATTACCGGCGATGATGACCACATGTACGGATGGAATGGTGGAAAAGAGATAGTTTACTTCCTTTAAATCTTTGGCAAGGGGCTGCCGGTGAAATAAGTCACCGGAAATGAAAAGGCAGTCGGCTTCCAGGACCTTGGCCTGGTTTACGGCCTTTGCAAAGGTGTCCTTAATGTCCTGGCACCGTTCCTTGCTCCAGGGCTTATCACTGTCCGGGCTCATGCCCCAGTGAACATCTGCAATATGTATAAATTTCATTGTCGTTACCTCGCTGGTCCTATGTGTAAAGATACCACAAATTCCCTGCCGGAAAAGGAAGGGAAGTTGTGGTACAGGCTTAAAGTTCGCAGTTGTTAACGGTTCTTGGGAATGGAACCACATCACGGATATTGGCCATTCCGGTTAAATACATCACACAGCGCTCAAAGCCTAAACCAAAGCCTGCATGGCGGGTGGAGCCGTATTTTCTTAAATCAAGATAGAAGTCATAATCTTCCTTCTTAAGATCAAGCTCGTCCATACGTGCAACAAGTTTGTCGTAATCGTCTTCTCTCTGGCTTCCTCCGATGATCTCTCCGATTCCTGGAACCAGACAGTCCACAGCAGCTACAGTCTTGTTGTCCGGGTTCATCTTCATATAGAATGCCTTGATTTCCTTCGGATAATCTGTAACAAAAACAGGCTTTTTATAGATCTGTTCTGTTAAATAGCGCTCATGCTCGGTCTGTAAATCGCAGCCCCAGAATACTTTATAATCAAATTCATCGTTATGCTTTGTAAGAAGTTCGACTGCTTCCGTATAGGTGACACGAGCGAATTCTGAATTAAGGACATTGTTCAAACGGTTCAGTAAGTCCTTGTCCACAAACTGGTTGAAGAAATTCATCTCTTCCGGTGCACGTTCCAAAACAAAACGGATTACATATTTTAACATGGATTCTGCTAATGCCATGTTGTCATTTAAATCTGCAAATGCCATCTCCGGTTCGATCATCCAGAATTCAGCCGCATGGCGGGTGGTGTTGGAATTTTCTGCACGGAACGTAGGTCCGAAGGTATAGATGTTGCGGAATGCCATTGCATAGGTTTCACCGTTTAACTGTCCGCTTACGGTTAAGTTGGTTGGTTTTCCAAAGAAATCCTGGGTAAAATCCACTTTGCCGTCTTCGGTCTTTGGCACATTGTTTAAATCCAGAGTGGTCACCTGGAACATCTCACCAGCACCCTCGCAGTCGCTTCCTGTAATGAGTGGAGTGTGGACATAAACAAAGTCTCTCTCCTGGAAAAACTGGTGAATGGCATAAGCGATCAGAGAACGGACTCTGAAGACTGCCTGAAAGGTATTGGTTCTTGGACGCAGATGGGAAATGGTCCTTAAATATTCAAATGAGTGGCGTTTCTTCTGAAGAGGATAGTCCGGTGAAGAGGTTCCTTCCACGGCTATCTCGGTCGCCTGGATTTCAAATGGCTGCTTAGCATCCGGAGTTGGAACCAGAGTTCCGGTAACAATGATGGCAGCACCCACGTTCAATTTGGATATTTCAGAGAAATTCCCCATAGAGTCATGATAGACCACCTGAAGGGTTTCAAAATAGGAACCGTCGTTTAATACGATGAAACCGAATGTTTTGGAATCACGCAGGCTTCTCACCCAGCCTCCGACCGTAACCTGGGTATTAAGAAAAGATTCCTGCTCTTTATATATTTGTCTTACTGTGGTTAATTCCATAATAGCTTCTCCTTTTATATGTTCGCATACTTATTAAGATTATACTGTATTTTAAGCCTCGATTCAAGGGGGGCAGGGTGCAAAAACTCCAGATAAACCCTAAAATGTAAAAAATTCGAAAAAAACGCGAAAAATGTCGGAAATTGCACAAAAAACAAGGATATAAAATCAAAAATTTGTTCACTATTTTAAAAAAGTATGGTATAATGTAGAAACAATAAAATACACAGCAAGAGGTGATAACGTGATTAAAAAAGAGATGATTGCCATGCTTTTGGCAGGCGGACAAGGCAGCCGGTTAGGGGTGCTGACGCAAAAAGTAGCCAAACCAGCAGTATCCTTTGGCGGCAAGTACCGTATCATCGATTTTCCGCTTAGCAACTGCATCAATTCAGGAGTGGATACGGTAGGCGTTTTGACCCAGTATCAGCCGTTGCGTTTAAACACCCATATCGGAATCGGAATTCCATGGGATTTAGACCGCAATGTGGGCGGAGTCACCATTCTTCCTCCCTATGAAAGGAGCAAAGGTAGTGACTGGTATACTGGGACAGCCAATGCCATCTATCAGAACCTCGAATATATGGAGACATATAATCCGGATTACGTGTTAATCCTGTCCGGAGACCATATTTATAAGATGGATTATGAGGTCATGCTGGAATACCATAAAGCCAATAATGCAGATATCACGATTGCTGCGATGCCGGTACCGATTGAGGAAGCAAGCCGGTTCGGGATTCTTATTACAGATGAAAGCAACAGGATTACGGAATTTGAGGAAAAGCCTGCAAATCCCAGAAGTAACCTGGCCTCTATGGGCATATACATATTCAGTTGGAAAGCACTAAAGGAAGCGCTGATTCGCATGTCAGACGTACCGGGATGTGATTTCGGCAAACATATCATTCCCTTCTGCTTTGAAGAGGGAAAGCGGGTATTTGCTTATGAATACAACGGTTACTGGAAGGATGTAGGTACCCTTGGCTCTTATTGGGAGGCCAACATGGAGCTCATCGACATCATACCGGAATTCAATCTTTATGAAGAATACTGGAAGATCTATACAAAGAGCGACATCATTCCCCCCCAATATGTTTCAGAAGACGCAGTGATTGACAGAAGCATTGTAGGAGAAGGTACCGAAATCTATGGGGAAGTCCGCAATTCTGTAATCGGTGCTGGTGTTGTCATAAAGAAGGGGGCTGTAGTGAAGGATTCCATTATCATGCGGGAATGCGTGATAGAGGAAGACGTTGTGATCAATAAAGCCATTCTTGCCGAGAATGTAACGGTCGGAGCAGGAGCCGAACTTGGGATCGGGGAATTTGAAAAGAGTAAGTATGATCCTAAAGTCTATCAGTTCGATCTGGTAACAGTCGGGGAAAATTCCATCATACCGGAACATGTGAAAGTAGGAAAGAATACGGCAATTGTTGGAGATACCACACTGGAAGATTATAAGGACGGAGAACTGGCCGGCGGAGACTACATCATAAAGGCAGGTGGCATGCGATGAGAGCAATAGGGATTGTATTAGCAGGCGGAAACAGCAAGAGGATGCGGGAACTTTCCAGCAAAAGGGCTATTGCAGCCATGCCCATTGCAGGAAATTACCGAAGCATAGACTTTGCCCTCAGCAACATGACCAACTCCCACATTCAGAATGTGGCAGTTTTGACCCAGTATAATTCCAGATCCCTTCATCTGCATTTGAGTTCATCCAAATGGTGGGACTTCGGAAGAAAGCAGGGAGGACTTTTTGTCTTTACCCCTACCATAACAGCAGAAAGCAGCGACTGGTACCGGGGAACCGCAGACGCATTATTTCAGAACCTGACATTTTTAAAAAACAGCCATGAGCCTTACGTAGTCATTGCCGCTGGGGACGGCATTTATAAACTTGATTACGGAAAGGTGTTAGAATATCATATTGAGAAGAAGGCGGATATCACCGTGGTATGCACGGAGCTCCCCATGGGAGAGGATATCACCCGTTTCGGACTGGTAAAGACCAATCAGGACGGAAGGATTATGGATTTTGAAGAAAAGCCTATGGTGGCATCTTCTAATACCGTATCCTGCGGCATTTATGTGATCCGGAGACGGCAGCTGATCGAGCTGATCGAACAGTGTGCCATGGAGGACCGCTATGATTTTGTGAGTGACATTCTGGTACGTTATCGGAATTTAAAAAGGATTTACGCCTATAAAATGAACGCTTACTGGAGGAACATCGCTTCTGTGGAATCCTATTATAAGACCAATATGGATTTCTTAAAGCCGGAAGTGAGGGATTATTTCTTCCGCCAGTACCCGGATGTTTATTCAAAGATCGATGATCTGCCACCAGCGAAGTATAACCCAGGCGCTTCCGTAAAGAACAGCCTGGTATCCAGCGGCAGTATTGTCAACGGAGTTGTCGAGAATTCAGTTCTGTTTAAAAAGGCCTATGTCGGCAACAACTGTGTCATTAAAAATTCTATAATTTTAAATGACGTCTATGTAGGAGACAATACGGTCATTGAAAACTGTATTGTGGAAAGCCGGGATACGATCCGGGCGAACACCACCTATATAGGGACACCGGACAATGTAAAAATTGTCTTAGAAAAAAACGAAAGATACACATTATAGGAAATGTGACGGGAAGGGGTTTAACATGCAGATTACAGACGTAAGAGTGAGACGCATCGAAAAAGATGGAAAAATGAAGGCCATTGTATCAATTACACTAGACAATGAATTCGTGATTCATGACATTAAAGTCATTGAAGGGGAAAAAGGATTATTCATTGCCATGCCAAGCCGTAAGGCAGCAGATGGAGAGTATCGGGATATTGCGCATCCCATCAATTCCAATACCAGGGATATGATCCAGAAGGTGATTCTGGACAAGTACGAAACCACTGCAATGGATATGCCGGAGGCAGCATTAGCTTAATAAAAATATAAGATCCGCAGGCAGGCGAAAGTTCTGTCTGCGGATTTTTATGTGAAAGGGGGAGAGAATCCATTATTTACACCATATGGTTTTAGGGGTTATAATGGATATCAGCAATTTTTAGAAAGGTAGTTGAGCATATGACAATTAGAATAGGTATCGTAGGATATGGAAATCTTGGAAAAGGTGTAGAGTGTGCCATCCGGCATAACCCGGATATGGAACTGGCAGCCGTATTTACCAGAAGAAGCCCGGAATCTTTAAAGCTTTTGACAGAAGGCGTGAAGGTATATCCCTATGAGGAGGCTGTGTCAATGAAGGATTCCATTGATGTGCTGATCCTGTGTGGAGGAAGTGCCACAGATTTACCGGTTCAGACTCCGGAGTTAGCAAAGCATTTTAATGTAGTAGACAGCTTTGATACCCACGCAAAGATTCCGGAGCATTTTGCAGCTGTTGATACAGCGGCTGGGCAGGGAAACAAGGTGGGAATCATTTCCGTAGGCTGGGACCCAGGTATGTTTTCCTTAAACCGTCTGTATGCAGGCGCAATTCTGCCAGGCGGCCATGACTATACGTTTTGGGGACGAGGCGTCAGCCAGGGACACTCCGATGCAATTCGCAGAATCGAAGGAGTAAAGGATGCAAGGCAGTATACCATCCCGGTTGATGAAGCCTTAAAAGCAGTTCGTGAGGGCAAGAATCCGGAACTGACCGTAAGAGAAAAGCATACCAGAGAATGCTTTGTGGTAGCTGAAGATGGTGCTGACTTAGACCGGATCAGAGAAGAGATTGTAACCATGCCTAATTATTTCTCCGATTATGATACTACGGTGCATTTCATCAGTGAAGAAGAGTTGATGAAAGACCATGAGGGCATTCCTCACGGCGGTTTTGTTATCCGGACAGGAAAGACAGGCTGGGAGGATAATAACAGCCATGTGATTGAATACAGCTTAAAGCTGGATTCCAACCCGGAATTTACCGCTTCAGTGCTCACGGCTTATGCCCGCGCTGCTTATCGCCTGAATCAGGAAGGACAGAGCGGATGCAAGACTGTATTTGACATTGCACCGGCGTATTTAAGTTCCTTAAGCGGGGAAGAATTGAGAGGACATCTGTTATAAATCGGCAGCAGGAGGGATAGATCATGGCAGTCACAAAGGAAATGGTTCTTTATTACCAGCCTGAACAGGTTAAGCAGATTGGAAATGACACCAAATCTGCAAAGTTAAAGGCAGTGCTGGTACGAATGGGAATCCGGATCAAGAATATTTCCGGGGACCAGATGAACCAGACAGTAGGATATCTGGCCGGATATGATGGCTTTGAAGAATGTGAATTCGAGGAATGTCCTCCAGTGGAAGAAGAGATTCTGGTGATGAAAAACTTCTCCAACCGACGGGTGGACGAGCTTTTAATGAGCCTGAGACGTGCCGGTGTACCTAAGATCGAGTTAAAAGCAGTGGTCACCGATACCAATTGCAAATGGAAGTTTTATGATCTGTATGAGGAACTGAAAAAGGAACATGATGTGATGTCTGGGAATCAGGAATCCTCACAGGAATGAAACTCAGGTGATTAAAGTCACCGTGATTCATGCAAAAGTCCATATTAAGACAAAAAAGCCGCATACAGCCTTATATTCAGGCTGTGTGCGGCTTTTTAAATATTCCGTTCCTATTGGTATTCAAAAACATTGGCCCATTGATGCAGAAGCTCCGCTTCTTCCGGACGTTTCTTAGAGAGCTGTGCGGCAGCCACGACGGGAAGCCAGGACTGGACATATTTCTTTGCCGTTCCTGTTTTCTTACAAAACAGATCCATATACATATCTGCCTTTTTCTGATCCTGGAGACAGAAGAGGAGATAAGTTCTTGCTACGTCAGCACTGGCATTGCCCTGAGTGGCATGTACCCAGTCTATAACATACAAGGTTCCGTCTTCTTTTACGATGATATTGGTGGGATTAAAATCTCCATGGCAAAGTTTTGTGTGCTTTGGCATACTGTCCAGACGGGTCTGCATATCATACCGGGTCACGTCGCCCAGTTCCTCAATATCCGACATCTGCCTTGACATCTTATCCTTTAACTTGTTTAAAAGAGGACACTGCTTTGCCATAATGGTCAGATGAAGATCCACCATCTTTTCCATGTAATCCGGCAGCTGATCCGGATTTTCATCCATGAGCTGCTGAAGTGTCTTTCCTTCAATGAAATCAAAGGTAATGGACCATTTGCCTTCAAAAACACCGACTTCCAGTACTTTAGGAACCTTAATTCCTCCGGTCTCTTCCACTCTTGCGGTGATCAATGCTTCATTAAGGACTTCGGCCTTAGGAAAATCCGCATTAAAGACCTTAATAGCCTTATCTCCATCCCGGTATACCATTTTTGTTGCAGTTGTAGCGATTACTTCTGCTCCCATAAAATACCTCTCCTTCCATTTTTGCGTCCAAATTATGTAGGAATCATGTATTCTTATTTTACTACAAAATACATAAAAAGTATAGAAAAAACAATTAAATATTAGGAAAAATATATAAATTTTCCGGCTTTTTAAAAACGAAATACCCGTACACCGTAAGCCGGCAGAGAAAATGCGATGGAGTACTCTTTTTTATCCCATTCCAGTTTTTCCGCAGGGTATGACGGTGATTTTTTTTCTGGGTGATAAAGGCCGTGGCTTTCATCTAAAACAAGAGAATAAGTGCCCTTTTTTGGAACTCCTACCCGGTAATCCGGCCGTTCCACAGGAGTGAAATTCAAAACAAATAGGAGACTGTTTTTGCCGTCAGCAGTACAGCGGATAAAACTGAAGATGCTCCGGTCACTGTCATTGGCATTGACCCAGGAAAAACCTTCCCAATCATAGTCCTTTTCGTAAAGGGCTGGATATTTTTTATAAAGGTGTAAAAGATCCCCGACGTAGTTTTTTAAATCTTTGCCCAATGGCTCTTCGGCCAGATACCAGTCCAAAGAAGTCTTTTCATCCCATTCATGGAACTGTCCGAAATCCTGCCCCATAAACAGAAGCTTTTTACCGGGATGTCCCAGCATAAACGTATAACCAACTTTTAAGTTGGAAAATTTATCCTCAAGAAGGCCTGGCATTTTTTCGATCATGGAACATTTTAAATGCACTACTTCATCATGGGATAATACAAGTATATATTTTTCACTGGTAAAATATGTAAGTCCAAAGGTCATTTTATGGTGATTGTATTTTCTGAAATAAGGGTCCAGCTTCATGTATTCAAGAAAATCATGCATCCAGCCCATGTTCCATTTAAAGGTAAAGCCAAGACCGCCTTTTTCCGGATCCTCAGTTACTTTTGGCCATGCTGTGGATTCTTCTGCGATGACCATGGCACCATCTCCGCGCTTTTTTAAGACACTGTTTAAATGCTTAAAAAATTCTATGGCTTCCAGGTTTTCATTACCACCGTTCTGGTTTGGTACCCACTCCCCACTCCCTCTTCCATAATCGAGATAGAGCATAGAGGCAACGGCATCCACCCGGAGTCCGTCTACATGGAACTTCTCCACCCAGAAAAGGGCGTTGGCAATGAGAAAGTTGTCTACTTCATATTTACTGTAATCAAAGACTTTGGTTCCCCAGTCCGGATGCTCTCCTTTTCTGGGATCTGCATACTCATAGCAGGCTTGCCCGTCAAAGTCAGAAAGTCCATGGGCATCCTTTGGAAAATGAGCAGGAACCCAGTCCAAGATGACACCGATGCCTTTTTGATGCATGTAATCAACGAAATACATGAATTCTTTTGCAGTTCCATACCGGGAGGTAGGTGCAAAGTAACCGGTTACCTGATATCCCCAGGAGCCGTCATAAGGATGTTCCGCAATTCCTAAGAGTTCAACATGGGTATAACCCATTTCGGTAACATAATCCCCCAGTTCATGGGCAGCTTCCACATAGGTATAAAAGCCATCCTTTTCTTCTCTGTTTTTCTTTCTCCATGATCCGATATGTACTTCGTAAATGCTGACAGGGCCTTCCATGGCATCTTCTTTTTTTCGTTTTGCCATCCAGGTCTTATCGTTCCATACAAAACCGGAAAGATCAGCAGTAACAGAAGCGGTCTGTGGCCGATATTCTGCCTCAAATGCGTAAGGATCTGCTTTAAAGAGAACCTTTCCGCTTTCCGCAGTAATTGCATATTTGTATAGCGCCCCAACAGAAAGACCTGGGACAAAGGCTTCCCAGATTCCCGAATCAGCCAGGCTTGTCATGGGAGATTTGTCTGGATTCCAACTATTGAAATCACCCACTACGCCGATCTGCTTCGCGTGGGGCGCCCACACTGCAAAATACATTCCATCTTCGCCCATATAGGTCTTTGGGTGAGCACCCAGCTTTTCGTAGATTTCATAATGCCTTCCGTTATTATAAAGATAACGGTCTACCTCTGTAATAAAACCAGTTCCGATTTCATTTTTTTCTTCTGCCATTTGCTCACTCCTCCGTGATCTTTAAGATAGCACTCTGTGCTTACCGTTAGCAATTGGAAGCGTTTTTGCTTCCTGCAGTTTCACTTCCTGGCTTTTAAAGCGGCGCAGGAGAAATTGGTAACGCAGCTGGGCCGCATTCAGTTCATAGATATAGCAGTCAATAAGCGTTGGGTCGACCACATGTTCAAAGTGGTTTCTGGCGGCATCAATGGCTGTTTTGGAACACTCAATTTCATATCTTAGTTTTCGTTCCTCTTCCGATGCAGTCAGGCGTTTTTTCAAAGTCGCATGCTTCATTTTACCATCTCCATTTCATGATTTTTACATAATACCTATAATTTTCATTATAACTGGAAAATGGTTTTTTATTCATAAATTACCTGTAAAACCTATTATTTACGGGCTTTGGTCTAAAAGTTCCTGCATGTGTTGCCCGAGAGAACACAGCTTTTTTGTGCTGTCCCCAATGGTTAAGTAATAATAATTTGCGGTTCCCTCTTGTCGGACATTAATCAGCCCGGCATCCTTTAAGATCTTTAAATGGTGAGAGACAGCAGGGCGGGAAAGATTTGTTTTTTCTGTAATGTCCTTTACGTTCATTCCCTTTACAGAAGGCGAAATATGTCCGTAAGCGGAGGCCGAAACATCATTTCCCTTACTGTCATATAAACCGGTACGGGCAAGGGACTCAATGATGGTGAGCCGGACCTCGTCTCCAAGGGCAATGAAAAGCGGCATACAATCTTTAAAAAGCAGATGAAAGTCCTGAGTTTCCATTGGTTGCTCCTCCTTTGGTTTAAAAAAATAAACTAATATTATCTTACCATTAAGACAGGCAAACGTCAATCCTTTCTCAGTGAATATTTTGTCACTTTTACTGTAAAATAAGAAAAAGATTCGACAAAATTGTTAAAAATAACAAAAAATATACAACTTTTCGAGAGCATAATCACACGAACCCATGTATACAGTATTTCTTAAAAAAACAGTTGACATTCCAATGCCACTTGTGCATAATGGAAATATATTCCTGTATGCGTTCTGCGTACAGCCTATCAATTATTTCAAGTATTATGGAAGTTGGTTCCATAATCCCAAAGCTGATATTCCAGCATGAATTCCAGAGTTAACAGTAAGGAAAGAGGGGGATTGTATCGTACAATATTTTATTTTGCTGTTTTTTTTAGGAGCAGGAGCTTATTTTGATGTCCGGGAACATCGGATTCCCAATTGGTGGGTGCTCTTAGGTGTGATAAACGGCATATTTCTTGCCATATTTAAGGCTGGTAATACGTCCGTGGATCTTCTTTTTTTGAAAGCACCTTTTTGGTTCCTCTTTCGGTTGCTGGTTGTGACCGTCGTGTTTTTTTTCTTTTTTCTTTGCCGTATGATTGGTGCAGGTGATATTAAGATGGCTGCACTGATATGCGGGTATCTTGGCTTTCGTACCGGATCTTTGGCAATCGGAGCCGGATTTCTTATCGGGGCGTTCTGGTCCCTGATCAAAATGACAGACAAAGGCAGTCTCTTATACCGCTTTTCCTGTCTTCTAACCTACATCAGGTATGTATTCCAAACAGGTAAAATAACTGCTTACTACCGTCCCGGCAGGGATGGGTATGATATGGTCATTCCATTGGGTCTTTGTCTTTTTTTAGGGACCTTGATTACCATAGCGGCTTTGCAGTAAAAAGGAGGTTTTTATTTGGCAGATCGAGTGATGGCAATTTACGATGCGGATCCTTTCTATGCAGAGAGATTTGCAGATTTTGTAAACCAGAAAGAACAGATGCCCTTTCAAGTGACGGCATTTACGACTCTGGAAAAACTTAAGTTTTTTGGAAGCGCTCATGAGATTGAGATTTTGTTAATCCATGCATCTGTTCCCCGGGAGGAGATTGCAAAAATAAGTGCCGTACAGGTAATTCTTCTGACAGATGGGGAAGCAGTTTCTGTAGAAGAACCCTATAAAAGCATTTACAAATATCAGGCGGCAGACAACATGATGCGGGAGGTGATGGAATGTTATTGCAGCAGTGCGGAAGAAGCAGGCAGTACTATGATTTCCAGCACCAGCCGGATCATAGGAGTTTACTCTCCGGTTAACCGGTGCTTAAAGACTTCGTTTTCCCTTACTATGGGGCAGCTTTTGTCCAGGGATTTAAAGGTGCTTTATATGAACTTTGAAGATTGTTCAGGGTTGGGGAGATTGATCGGAGAGGAACATAAAGGAGGATTATCCGATCTGTTTTATTATTACAGTCAGGAGAAGTATAACTGGGTCAGATTGGGGTCACTTGTTTATACCTGGGGAGAACTGGATTATGTGCCGCCGGTGCGTTACCCGGAAGATTTAACTCAGATAACAGCTGGGGAGGTGGCGGATCTGGTGAGCCGCATTGCCAGAGAAAGTGCGTACGAGATCATAATTCTGGATCTGGGCCAGTTTGGCAAAAAGGCAGCGGAAGTACTTGAAATTTGCAATGCAGTGTACATGCCGGTACAGGATGACTGTATATCTGCCGCAAAAGTAGAAGAGTTTGAAGAATATCTTTCTGCTTCCGGTCATGAGTCAGTTAAAAAGCGGACTCAGAAGATAAAGCTCCCCTATCACAGCAGCTTTGGTCGGAGAGATTCTTATTTGGAACAGCTTTTATGGGGAGAACTTGGAGATTATACACGGCAGCTTTTGAGGAAGCAGCCATAAGGAGGTGGGGATATGGATGAGGAAAAGCGGAGGCGGATGCGGGAAGAAATCCTTCGAGAGTTAAATGAACAGCAGCAGATTACAGATGAAGAGCTGTATGCCATCATAGATCGGAGAATCCTTGAATATGGCCAGGAGGTTTTTCTTCCGCTGAAAGAGAAGATGGAACTTCGAGGCAGGCTGTTTGATTCCTTCCGCCGTCTGGGAGCTCTTCAGGAGCTGGTGGATGACAAAGAAGTGACGGAGATCATGGTCAATGGAGCTGACCAGGTATTTGTAGAGAGAAGCGGGAATGTGGAACTGTGCGGCAGAACCTTTGACAGCCAGGAACAGTTAGAGGACACCATCCAACAGATCGTAAGCCGGGTAAACCGTACGGTGAATGTATCAAGGCCGATTGCAGATGCAAGGCTGCCGGACGGTTCCAGGGTTCATGTAGTCCTTCCTCCCATTGCCTTAGATGGCCCTGCAGTGACCATACGTAAATTTCCGGAACCGATTACCATGGAAAAGCTTCTTAAGCTTGGATCTGTAACAGAAGAGTCCGCTCATTTTCTAAAATCCATTGTAGAAGCCGGTTATAACATCTTTGTATGTGGAGGGACGAACTCGGGAAAAAGTACGTTTTTAAATGCGTTGTCTGCTTATATTCCAAAGGATGAGAGAATCGTTACCATTGAAGACTCTGCAGAACTTAAGATTACCCAGATTAAAAACCTGGTAAGGCTAGAGACCAGAGGGGCCAACGGAGAGGGGGAAGGAGAGATTACCATAGGAGATTTAATTAAAGCCTCCCTTCGAATGAATCCCGACCGGATTATCGTCGGAGAGGTGCGGGGGAAAGAAGCGCTTGATATGATATCCGCCATGAACACCGGACATGATGGCAGTCTCAGCACCGGGCATGGGAACAGTCCAAAAGATATGCTTTCAAGGCTTGAGACCATGGTTCTTATGGGGGCAGATATCCCTCTTGCAGCAGTTAGAAGCCAGGTTGCGGCTGCCATTGATATTCTGATTCATCTGGGGCGGTTAAGAGACAAAAGCAGAAGGGTTTTATCCATTGTGGAGGTAGCTGGTTATGAAAATGGAGAAATCAGACTTAACCCGTTATACCGGTTTCAAGAAGATTATGAAAACCGGGACAGCAGCAAAGCTGTGCGGGGCAGTCTTAAAAAAGTGGGAAACATTGAAAACACCGAAAAGCTCAAAGCAGCAGGCATTGAGATATGATGAATATGTTCTGGCACCGCTTGAATGGTGTATGTATGGGGGGCAGGGCCTGATCCTTTCCGGGCTTTTCGCTTACGTCTTTTACCGCAGTATCGTGGTATTTTTATTTCTTATTCCATTCGGATACATTTACCCTGTCATGAAAAGAAAAGAACAAAAAGAAAAAAGGCTGCAGCAGTTAAACCTTGAATTTAAGGAAGGGATTTTATTGTTATCCTCTTTTTTAAGTGCAGGATATTCGGTCGAAAATGCATTTTCTTCTTCTGTGAGAGAACTGGTTTTACTTTATGGAGAGAATGGACTTATGACCAGAGAATTTAAACATATCGAGAACCAGATTAAGATAAACCGTTCTGTAGAACAGGCACTTTCAGAATTTGCTGCGCGAAGCGGCCTTGATGACGTGAAAAACTTTGCAGAAGTATTTGCTGCCGCAAAAAGAAGCGGTGGAGAACTGGTAGCTATTATCAGCCATACGGCAAATGTAATCCGGGATAAGGTTTTAGTCCGGCAGGAGATTCTGACCATGACAGCGGCCAAGCAATTTGAACAGAAGATCATGAATATGATTCCCTTCTTTATTGTCTTCTACATCGATCTAACATCACCGGGATTTTTTAACATCATGTATACAACAGGAATCGGAAGGATCTTAATGACCGTTTGCATGATTTTTTATATAATGGCCTTTTTCATTGCAAAAAAGATTATGAACATCGAAATTTAAGGAGGAGCCATGTTGAAAAAAAGCGGAAGAAGATGGAACATTCCCTTTACAAAACAACAGGTGGTATGTGTAGCTGCGGGGATTGGGCTCTATGCTGCAATGGCCATTGCTTCAGGACTGGAAGGAGGGGCCATATCAGATGCAACTGGCTTAAAACGGGCCGGTCCAGGTCAGGGAGAAACCACCTATGAGATTGAAGTTTCAGGCCTTGATAAAGAGGAAGATCATAAGAAAGTACCGGTGAAAATCCCAGTCAGTGAACGCCGTTATTCGGATCAGGAAGCAAAGGGATTGTTTGAACAGCTGAAACCTCAGCTGGAAAAAGAGATGCTTGGTGAGAATGAGTCTCTGGTAAAGATCCGTAAGAACTTAAGCCTTAAAAGCAGTCTTAATGATTATGGAATCAAGCTAAGGTGGGAAGCAGACAACCCTGAGCTGGTGGATTCCCTTGGAAGCGTTCACAATGAGAAAACAAAAGAAAAAGGAGAGCCAGCCGTTCTTCGTGCCCGTGCCAGTGATGGAAGTCATGAACATACTTATGAATTTCATTTAATGGTCTATCCTCCTTTGCTTACGCCGGAAGAAGTAGCGGCAGATGGCTTTTTGGCGTGGGCAGGCGAAGAAGACTTAAAGCAGCAGACAGAAGACTATTTAAAGCTTCCTTCTGTCTATCAAGGACAAACTCTGAACTATTATCTTCCTAAAGACGGAAGTTACCGGCTATTTCCCGTACTGGGCCTGCTGATGGCGGTGCTTCTTCATATAAAAAAAGGAGTGGATAAGCAGAATCAGGGGAAGAAGCGGGAGCAGCAGCTTTTGTTTGACTATTCAGAAGTGGTCTCAAAGCTGGTGGTCTATATTGGTGCCGGTCTTACGGTTAGAGGGGCCTTTGAGCGTATTGTTGCAGGCTATGAAGCAGGGGTAAAAGAAGGAAAAAGAGGGGTGAGACCTGCCTATGAGGAGATGATGAAAACCGTGTCTCAGCTTGGCAGTGGGGTATCGGAAGGGAGGGCCTTTGGTGAATTTGGAAGGAGATGTGGCCTGCAGCCCTATTTAAAGTTAACAACGCTCTTAGAACAGAGTCAAAAGAATGGGAGCCGTCAGCTTCGTCAGGCTCTGGAACTTGAGATGGTATCTGCTTTTGAACAAAGAAAGAACCTGGCGAAGAAGCTGGGAGAAGAGGCAGGAACCAAGCTTTTGCTTCCCCTTTTTTTCATGCTTGGAGTGGTCATGGTCATGATCGTAGTTCCTGCATTTCTATCATTCTATTAGAAAGGAGGTGAGACAATGGGAGCATTTTTAAAGGCACAGATTATGGATTTTATGAAAGAAGAAGATGGAGTTGGAGTCATTGAGGTGGTTTTGATTCTGGTAGTTTTGATAGGTCTTGTCATTATTTTTAAAGACAGGATCAATGCGCTTCTTGAGCTTATTTTCAAACAAATCGATAACCAGTCGAAAGAGGTGTACTAATGAAGAAAAGCGGACAGATAACCGTGTTCTTAAGTTTGGCTTTGTTGTGCATTTTCAGTCTTATGTGCGGGCTCATTGAGTCCGCGCGGACGGCTGGAGCGAGGTGTTATTTGAAGCTGGCAGCTGACTCTGCCATGGACTCTGTATTTAGTGAATATCATAGGGAAGCATGGGATCAATACCGTTTATTTCTTCTGGAATCGAAGGAAGATCAAGAGATACAAACTTCCTGGAAAGAATATATGGAGCCATATATGGATAATTCCGGCTGGTATTCCATGGATATGGAATCAGCCGATGCCATACAGCGTGTTTTGATTACGGATGATGGCGGAGAGCATTTGAATCAGGAGATACTTGATTATATGAAATTTGGGATTTTCGAGGACATGCCTGACGCGGAAGGGGCAATAGACTTACTTAAGAACTTAAAGGAGGCCTCCTCTGTAGGAAAGCTGTCAGAGTCTTTCTCAGGACATACCAGAGAAGCAGTCCGGCTGGAACGGGCATTGGAGGATATCAATGACTCTTTGAAAAAGCAAAAGGATCATTGGCAAAAAGCCGGAGATCGACTGGAAGATTACGATGGTAGTGGATTTCGGGAAGAAGCAGGAAAACTTGAAAAAGAAACGGAACGAATCCCCTCTCTTGTTAAGACCTATGGCAGGCTGGCAGATCATTTAAAGACAAGCTTAACTGAAACCAATAAAAAGAAAGAGGAGTTAAAAAATGACATCAGCCAGGAGGTGTATAAGGATCTTTACGAAGATACGAACAGCTATGAATCTTATGTAAACCAAGATGGCGCGCGTAGAAGAGAAATTGAAGCACTTCCGGATAAACTTGATCAGTTAAAGCCGGTCATCAATCAGGCGAAAGAGCGGGCCGATGAGGTGGAAGAGATTATTGATAACTGGGATGGTGGAGACAGTGAAGACGATGATGATGACGAACCCGACTACTCGGAATTATGGGGATCTGTGGAAGATATCTGGAATAGAATTAAAATCCCGGTAATGTCCTATTCCAACGGTGTTAAGGATCCGGAAAAGCAAAAGATCTTGGAAAAGGTAGAAGACTTTGCTCAAAAGGGACTTTTAACGCTGGTACTTCCGGAAGGAAGTGAAATATCCAAAGGTGTTATAAACGGAGATTCGTTTCCTTCTGCTTCCATGACTGAGGACGGCAAAGTAACAGCAAACCTGTTGGACCGGATTATCTTCGAAGAGTATTGCGGCCGCTTTTTGACCAGCTTTTTATCAGAAGAAGATAAAGACATTAAGTATGAGATGGAATATATGGTTTCCGGAAAAAAATCAGATGAGGATAACTTAAAGCAGGTGGTCACGGATATTGTGGCTATCAGAGAAGGAATGAATCTTATCCATATCCTGTCTGACAGTCAAAAAAGGGAAGAAGCAAAAGCATTAGCAGGACTTATTACTGGTGTTACAGGAACAGCGCCTCTCACAGGAGTCGTGGCATTTTTCATTATGGGTGTATGGGCATTGGGAGAATCTATTGTAGATGTAAAAATGCTGTTAGAAGGAAAAAATGTTGTCTTTTTAAAGTCAAAAGAAACCTGGAATTTGACACTGTCAAACCTTCTGGAACTTGGAAATACCGGAACAGCCAGTGGAGGAAAAGAAGGAGACAAAGGAATCGACTATACAGGATATTTAAAGCTGTTACTTTTTCTTGGAAAACAGCAGATCCAAAACTACCGTTTGATGGATGTTATTCAGTGGAACGTTTGCAGAAAACAGGGAGATTTTCGAATGGAAAACTGCATCTACCAGGCAGAAATAAGGGGAAATATAAAATCAAAGCATCTGTTTTTCGGAGGCAGAGATCCCTTTTATCCAGTGGATGTACGGACAGAAAAAGCTTATTAAAGAAAGGAGGCAGATGATCATGCCCTTTTTCAAAAAATCTGCAGGAATCAAAAATAAAAAAATTGTTACTCTCCAGGTACAAATCCCCATGAAAATAAACAGATTGTTTGCAAAAAGGGTATTATCATCTGCCTTCTGCTTTAAACCGAAAGCAAGTCTGACCGTTGAGGCCGCTATGGTACTACCTCTGTTCCTGTTTTTTATGGTGCTGTTAATGATGCCAATGGAGATTATGAATGAAGGCAGGCGGATTCAGACAGCTATGGAAGCTACCGGAGAAGAGATGAGCCAGTATGCCTATGTGCTGGATCAACTGAAACAGGGAGAGAAGATTGATGCAGCAAAAATAGATGGACTCGGGGAAGCATTTTTAGAAGGCCTTACGGAAGAAGGAATACTGCTATATGCCAGAAAAAAGGTAGAAAGCCAGGTGGATTTAAAAAGAGTTGAAAATATATCCTTTGCCAGATCCTCTGTGCTGCGGGATGGAGAAACCATTGATTTGATCATGAATTACCGTGTCCGGCTTCCCTTTTCGGTTTTTGGATTAAAAAGTGTCCCTATGACGGCCAGGTCCTGCCGCAGAGCCTGGGTTGGCAAAGAAGGCGGAACGGGAATAAAAAACGGCGAAGAAGAGGAGATTGTCTATGTTGGAAAGGGAAGTGTAAGATATCACAGATCAAGAACCTGCCATTATCTATATAATGATTTGCAGCAGACCACACTTGCCGGGGTGGAGAATCTTCGCAATCTATCCGGTGGGAAATACAAACCCTGCAGCAGATGCGGCAAAGCAGCGGGTGCAGGCAGTGCTGTTTATGTTATGCCATCAGGAGAAAGGTACCACACTGATAAAAACTGTTCTTCCATCACATCTTACGTTTCAGCCGTTTCTATATCAGAAGTCAGACATCTGGGTCCATGTTCTTATTGTTCTCATTAGGAGGTGAAGTCATGCCAGAGGGCATAAACAAAATGGTATTTGGAATCTTTCTTTTCCTCGCAGCCTTTCAGGATGGGAGAAGTAAGACCATACATGTATGGCTGTTGATAGCAGCCGCAATAGCAGGAGGAATCTTATCCTTTATAAGCGGACAGTTTTCATACGACCGGATTCTAAGCTGCCTTATAGGCATTTTGATTGTATTTTTAAGCAGAATGACAGATGGAGCCATCGGTGCAGGAGATGGCTGGTTTTTTACAGTCAGCGGTCTTTTTCTAAGTTTTTTCATGAATCTGAAACTGCTTGTCTATGGCGTGTTTTTAAGCGGATTTATTTGTGGGGGGATTTATTTCTATTGCAGGCTACGAGGAAGAGATGTAAGAAAGGTATCAATTCCCTTTCTGCCGTTTCTGGTTCCTGTCTGGATTGGGCTGGTGATCCTATGAAGAAAAGTATTTCCGGTAGTTTTACCGTGGAAGCAGCGTTTGTTATGGCCATTGTATTGTGGGCACTGTTATTTTCTATCCAGGCGGCATATCGTGTCAGGGACCAGACAGCAGGAGCTTTGGCGCTTGAAGAGGCGGCACAAAGACTTCGCCATAACGAGTCGGAACTGCCGGAAGAAGCCGTTTCCTGGGCGGAGAAAAGAGCCGGTAAACCATTCTCCTGGAATCAATACCAATTTGAACTAAAAACCTCCGGGAACCCTATAACAGGAAAGAAGGTAAACGCCTCAGCAGCAGGCGGTCACTGGAAGCTGTCCCTGGAACAAAAAGTGTTTGACCCGGAGAATTTTTTGAGAATGCTGACTCTGATCAATCAGGAGGAATGAAATGAAGATTACATACAGACGGGAAATGAAGCATAATTATTTGATAATAGACCCGGATGAAACAGGATACAACGGTTTTGAGATGCACATGATCGCAGCAAACGGAATAGAAGGGCTGATGAAATTTCACGTAAAACAGGTGGATAACCATAAATCTTATTACTATGAGATAACTTCAAAGCAGCCGTTAAGCAGGCTTTTGGAGTATCAAAGCCTTGGAGAAGTAGAGCTTAAAAAATTAATAGGAGGAATTGCTCAGACTCTTGGCAGATTAGAAGTATATCTTTTAAGTGAAAATCAGATTGTTTTGGAACCAGAATATATTTATGTGGAACCGGAACGATTTCAAGTTTATCTATGCCTGGTCCCTGGAAGAAAGGGCTCATTTCCTGAGGAAATGACTGGGCTTTTACGCTATCTTCTTGGAAAGGTTAATCATCAGGATAAAGAATGTGTGGTTATGGCCTATGGGCTTTATCAGGAGAGTTTGAAAGAAAACTACGGAATAAATGACCTTCTTAAAATCACAGGCAGAAAGTCCGTGGACACACAGGGGGAAGATACAAAGGAAACAGACCAGTTCAAAGAAAGAATACAGGAAGAGGATTCGAAATCTCTTCTTTCAGATTCTTTGAAAGAGGAAAACAGGAAAAGTGCTGTTTCTTCTGATAATTCGAAAACCAGCAATGAAAGCTTTCCTATGGCTAAAGCAGGAATTGCTGCTTTATTATCCATGGCTGGGATTACCGCTGCCTTGTGGCTGGCTTTTGGTTTAAGCGGAATCTATCAATTCTGGTATGTGCCTCCGGCAGCAGGAATTCTTGCCGTAGCCGCAGCCCTTTTAAGCATTAATAAAAAGAATCAGGAGATGAGTTTGGCGTTTTCAAAAAAGGAAGAACTCCAAGGCAAATCGGAAGAACAGTATGACTGGCAGATGGTATTTGAAGAGGAGACAGAGGAAAAAGAGAATAAAGAGAGTAAAGGGAATAAAGAGAATAAAGAGAATAAAGAACACAAAGAGTATAAAGAACACAAAGAGTATAAAGAACACAAAGAGTATATAGAGAATAGAGGGTATATAGGAAATAAAGGGAATATAGAGAATAGGGAGTATATAGGGAATAAAGGGAATATAGAGAATAAAGGGTATAGGGCTTATAAAGAGAAAAATGAGAAAAATCCGGTCCCACAGCCGGAAGTGGAAACAGATATCATGCAAACGGTTCTACTGACCAACACGTCAGAGGATAAAGACATCCGGTATCTACGGGCTATGGGATCAGAGACTCCGGATGTTGCCATTACTTATGTTCCGTATTTAATTGGCAAACAAGAGGGCCTAGTGGATTATGTCATAGAGAGTGAAGCTATAAGCCGGATTCATGCGAGAATTGACCGGGTAGATGGTGAGTATCGGCTTAGTGATCTAAATTCCACCAATGGAACGTCCATAAATGGTCGGATTTTGGAAACAAATGAGACCGTGGGCTTGAAAAAGGGAGATGAAATTTTTATCGCAAATTTCGCGTTTATATTTACATAATATGTCGGTTTGTGCTAAAATAAGCATATTATTTTAGAAGGAGAACTGTGATGGAAGACTTGAACAGGCGAAAAAAGGCATATGTCAATATCTGTTTTATTGCTGTAAATGTCATCTATTTTCTGTATCTGGAAATGACAGGCTCCACTGAGAACACGAAATTTATGGTTTCCCATGGTGCGATGTATGCTCCGTTTGTATTGGAAGGCGGTGAGTATTTTCGATTACTCACTTCTATTTTTATGCATTTTGGGATCAATCATATTATGAATAATATGCTCATTCTGTTTATTCTTGGGGATAATATGGAAAGAGCGCTGGGACACGTAAAATATTTCTTCTTTTATCTGCTTTGCGGAGTGGGAGCGAATATAGTGTCAATGATGGTAAATCTTGGAGACTATCGGACCGTTGTTTCTGCAGGCGCTTCTGGTGCAATCTTCGGTGTGATCGGTGGTCTTTTGTACGCGGTAGCTGTCAACCGGGGGAGGTTGGAAGATTTAAGTACCCGGCAGCTTGTTGTAGTAATCGTATGTTCCCTGTATTTTGGCTTTTCCAGCACAGGTGTAGATAATACAGCCCACATTGCGGGGCTTTTAATTGGTATTGTTATGGGAGCTATCCTGTATCGAAAACCCAAGAAGCTTACCAATGTGGAAATATGGGGATAATTATACTGGAAGGAGGTGAGCGTGTGAGAGAAGATGATTGCATTTTCTGCAAAATTGCAAATGGCGAAATACCTGCTGAGACCATATATGAAGATGATACGTTTCGGGTAATTATGGACTTAGGACCGGCTTCCAAAGGGCATGCCCTGATTCTTCCAAAACAGCATTACAGAGATATCTGTGAGCTTGATGGGGATACAGCAGCCAAGGTCCTTCCGTTAGCAGCTAAAATAGGAGGCGCCATGAAAACGTCATTAGGCTGCGCTGGATTCAATGTGGTGCAGAATAATGGAAAAGAAGCAGGCCAGACAGTTTTTCATTTTCACGTACATTTGATTCCTCGTTATGAGGGAGGCCCTGTTATGGTTTCATGGGTATCGGGCAAAGAAAGTCCGGAAGACTTAGCACAGACAGGAGCCGCTATAAGGAGCGCCCTGTAATCAGAGGGGCATAATCAATGAGCATACATGAAGATGAAAATTTGTTGCTGCAATCCATTTACGGAGAGTACCAGGGACTTCTCCGCCGAATTGCAAAAACACTCCATGTACCAGACATGGAATTAGACGATGTAGTACAGGAAACATTTATTGCGTATTTTGAGAACTATTCGTTGACCTGGACAGATACTCGTAAAAAAGGCATGCTGATTAAGATACTCAAGAGAAAATCCATCGACTGTCTCCGTAAAAACGGTCATTATGAAAAAGTAAGTCTTAACGAGGAAGATGCGGCCAATGAGGTGGCGTTATTGGCAAATTACGTCATTACGGATCCGCTTGACGTCATCCTTGAAGAGGAAGCTCTTTTAAAGATAACCGATGAGATTTCAAACATGAGGGAAGAATGGAAAGAGATGGCTGTCCTTTATTTCTTAAAACAGCTTACGATTTCCGAGATTTGTGAACTGCTGGAGATTCCGGGAACGGTGTGCCGTTCCCGGATATACCGGACAAGAGTCTGCTTAAAAAAGATTCTCGGACCGAATTTTGATGTATAGATTTAATTCTTGGCAAGAGATTCAATCATTTCTATAATGGCATCGATGGCATTATGCTGCTCACTTTGCTCCATGTTAGAAATGTAGTTTTTCCGGTTTTTAAATGTTTCGGTGACAGCCTGCAGCAGGGAATCTGCGGTTAAATTTTCTTCTTCCAGAAGATAGCTGAACCCCTGTCTTGCAAAGGATTTGGCATTTAAAATCTGGTCGCCTCTGCTGGCAGCAGCAGATAGCGGGATCAGAATATTTGGCTTCCGAAGGGCGAGTATTTCACAGATCGCGTTAGCGCCGGCTCTGGAAATCATGAGATCCGCGGCGGCAAACAGGTGTTTTAAAGGTGCGTCAACATATTCATACTGTACATATCCTTCGGTACCGATCAGGCTTTCATCCAGATTGCCTTTCCCGCAGATATGTATGATCTGGAAATTTTTAAGCAGTTTAGGGAGAATCGCTCTGACTGCATTATTGACTGTTACAGATCCGAGGCTGCCGCCGATGATGAGAATTACGGGCCGGCTTTCGGACAACTGGGCAAAATTTATCCCCTTAAGCCGATCTCCTTTTAACAGCTCTTTCCGGATCGGAGAACCTGTGAGAACTGCTTTATCTTTTGGAAGATAAGAAAGTGTTTCCGGGAAATTGCAGCATACATTAACTGCCGAAGGAATACAGAGCTTGTTCGCCAGTCCGGGAGTCATATCGGATTCGTGAATGATAACAGGTACTTTGCAGTGTTTTGCAGCCAAAACAACAGGAACGGCTACAAAACCGCCTTTTGAGAATACCACATCAGGTTTGTAGTTTTTTATAAACTTCAAAGCTTCCCCATATCCTTTTATTACTCGGAAGGGGTCGGAAAAATTTTTAAGGTCAAAGTACCGGCGGAATTTACCGGAGGAGATGCCGATATAGGCAATACCTGCTCCTTCTATTAGTTTCCGCTCGATTCCCTGGTAGGAACCTATATAGTGAATGTCGTAATTCTGCTCTTTTAAAGACGGAATCAGAGCCAGGTTCGGAGTAACATGACCGGCAGTCCCTCCGCCGGTTAAGATGATTTTTTTCATTAAGCGTTGCCTCCCAAATTCGATATACTATTAATAGTAAACGCTGATGGTAAAAAGTCAACCCCAAAGAGTGTGGGAACTTAAGGATAACTTGTATTTAAGAGGTGCAGACGTGGAGCAGGAACAAATCGGTTTTAAAAAATGTTCCATTTTAAAACGGAAAAAAATAAACACAGCTTCTGAGGAAAAAATAGAAGCCCATCTTCTTGATTATATGCAGAAACACCCGGAATTAACACCTGAGCCGCCTTCACCGCCGCCCGGAGAATTCCAGATGATCATGGAGGAAATAAATCGTCGTGGGACGAAACTCCTAATAAGGAAGCAGCTGCAGATTTTAAACAATTGCCGCAGAGTGGTTTACTATCTGCACAAACCCTTTATTATAACTATGATGGTTTGTGTCTTGGTGTCAGTCTCATCCATTGGTGTTTCTGCTGAAAGAGCGGATAAATACCATAGGAGTGATTCGTTGTATTCCAGGAAGGGGAATGGTCTGAGCCGTGAGCGTCAGGCCATTTTAAACGAGAACAACATCAATAATGCTTATGTCCTGATATACAGAAACTTAAAGTCCAGGCCGTTAAAGATCCGAAACACTCCCTATCTTGGTCAAACAGTTTGCTTTTTGCAGGCCGCTTACAATAATTTCTTTCATAAAGATTTTTTGATTGAAAAACAGGGCTTTTCAAATGGAGTGCCAGTCTACAGTACAGAAATTTTTATCGATGGAACCTATTATAATCTGTCATCAAACATTCCGGAGTCGGAATTTGAGGCCATTTTAGAGAAACTGTCCGATTGATACCAGGCGTATAAGAACAGGGTTTCACTGGTCAATGGCGTGAAAACAGAATTTAAATCTGTATAGGAAAATACCTGACGAACATGAGAATTTCAAATCTTCATATTCCGTCAGGTATTTTAATATGAAATTGTCTAGAGAGTGAATGCCTTATCCCATTCCTCTTCCTTAAATCCAACAAGTACAAAATCCTCTCCAATGATCAGCGGCCGTTTAACAAGCATTCCGTCTGTTGACAGGAGATCGATCTGTTCTTTTTCACTCATGCCGGGAAGGAGATCCTTTAAATGTTTTTCTTTATAAAGAATACCGCTGGTATTGAAAAACTTTTTTAAAGGAAGCCCGCTTTTTTTAATCCAGTCTGCAAGTTCCGGAGCAGTGGGATTTTCCTCTTTGATATTCCTTGATTCATAGGAAACCTGATGGGCATCCAGCCATTTTTTTGCATTCTTACAGGTGCTGCAGGGTGGATATTGTAAAAATAAAACACTCATAGTTTATTTGCTCCTTTCCATCTTCTTTTGCGTTCTCTTATATTTTACCTTGAAACCGATTGAATGAAAAGGAAAGATTTGGAATAGACTGTAATAATCAAGAAAAACTGGGTGAAAAAATGAGGTTTTTACTGTTTCTGTCTGAAGCATTGGTACCACTTGTGATTTTCTATATTGTAGGTTTTGGAGTTTTGTCCAAAAGGCCGGTTTTTGACGATTTCATAAATGGTGCAAAAGATGGGATGAAGACTGTAGCAGGAATTCTCCCTACACTCATTGGCTTAATGACTGCAGTGGGAGTGCTTCGTGCCTCTGGATTTCTGGATTTTCTTGCAGGATTATTAACAAAACCAGCCTCCCTTTTATTCCTTCCGGCACCTGTGGTTCCGGTAATTCTTATCCGGCTGGTATCAAACTCAGCAGCCACTGGGCTGGTTCTTGATATTTTTAAAAAATATGGAACAGATTCCTATATTGGCATGCTGACTTCTGTTATGATGAGCTGCACAGAAACCTTATTTTACTGTCTGAGCGTTTACTTTGGAACTGTAAAAATCAGGAAAACCAGGTATACTTTAACCGGTGCTCTGGCGGCCACAGCAGCAGGGATAGCCGCCAGCGTCGTTTTAAGCCGTTTTTTGGTATAAAAGGGATTATTTCGTCTTGATTTTAAGAATTTCATAAGAATTCAAGTGGTTGTCTAGAAATACATAATCATGTATAATTACGAAGAAGCTTTTATTGTCATAAAGATATGAAAGGGATAAACGTGGATACTTACGGAACTCTTAACGAAGTATTGGTAAGACTGTTTCGGGATGTTATGGATATTGAACAGCAGGCTATCATTACCCAGGAATTTAATAATATTACGAATAATGATATGCATGTGATAGAAGCGATCGGCGTCGGAGAACCCAAAAATATGTCGACCATCGCCAGAGAGTTGTCTGTCACTGTTGGTACACTGACCATAGCCATGAACAGCCTTGTAAAGAAAGGGTATGTGACCCGCCAGAGAGGAAAAGAGGACCGGCGAGTCGTATATATCTCCCTTTCAGAAAAAGGGAAACAAGCCTATGAACACCATGCGAAATTTCATCAGGAGATGATAGATAGCATATTGAATGCATTAGGCAAGGATGAGATAGAAGTTTTGATCAAAGCTCTGACCAATTTAAATCAGTGGTTTCGGAGCCTTTAAGAGAATTTAAGGAGGCAATACGCAATTATGAGAAAATTCATCGTGATGTTAATGAGCGTTATAATGATGATGTCCCTGGCAGCGTGTACACCAACACAGCCTAAGATGGAGACGACTGCACCAGGTCCGCAGGTAGAAGCTTCTACCGGAGGTGCAAGTGACAAGGTTCCGGATCCGAATGTGGAACCGATGGAGATCATCTCTATATATAGTCAGAACGACGATGCCAGTGGTTTGAATCAGGCTATGGATGCGGTAGACAAGCTGACAGCAGAAGCCTTGGTGGATAAGCTGGTGGAATACGGAGTTCTGGAAGAAGGCACAAAGGTCCTGAAATTTGATTCCAAGGATGGAACAGGTACACTGGATTTGTCAAAAGCACCTGTCAAAGGCTCTACCGGAGATTTGGTCATGCTGACAGCCGTTGGTAATACCTTTATAGAGAATTTTGAACTGGATAAGTTAAAGGTTCTTGTGAACGGTAAGAATTTTACCAGCGATACCATTAAGCAGGGCGATAATGATTTCCTGGAATATGTAAAAGACTATAAAAAGATCGGTTAAGATAAATAAAACAGGCAGGAGCAGATGGATCAATGCTCCTGCCTGTTCTTTGTTTTCAGCCATTTCTCAGTTCTTTTGCCAGCCAGTTCCGGAATTCCGGTTGAATGACAGAGAAGGGTGCGGGTCCGACATCAAGTAAAAATGTATGAAAATCTTTTAAGTTGAATTTATCCTTTAAGATCTTTTGGGCGGTATTGCGCATTTCAATGATTTCTAAATATCCTACATAGTATTCCATGTAATTGGTGGGATTTTCCACCAGACTGTTGTAAATGGAATCCACAATATCCGTATTCTCCACATTATAAAAGGTACCCAGATATTTTGCGGTCTGCTCTTTATCCCAACCCTCGTAGTTAATGCAGATATCCAGATATGCATAGATGCCAAGCGTTACTGCGGTATTGTGGGCAAGCAGTTTTCCTAAATCAGGATCCAGTCCGTTATCCAGGGTATAAGAATAAAATTCTACGTATGTGGCCCAGCCTTCCGAATAGCTGGAAAATGAGAGAATGCTTCTTAAATCGCAGGGGCTCTTACTTAAGAAGTAAACATTCTGATATAAGTGCCCCGGATAACCTTCGTGGGCCAGAGTCGTATAAATGTCATCATTTTGAAAGCGGGGGTTGCCGTTGATGTAGATGGTATTATCTTCATACCGGTCCAGTGGAGGAACCAGGTAAAAGGCGGGGCTTAAGGAAGATTCCAGTGCAGTGGGTACATATTTAACCGTATAGTTACAGGGAGGAAGCTCTGGAAAGTCCGTGGTAATCTGTGTTTTCAAAGATTCCAGGATTTCTTCCGGCTTGGTGTAACGGAAAGAATAATCATCAAGCTGATCAAGAATCTTAGGATTATCCTTGGTAATCTGTCCCAGGGCCTTGATATCGGAGGTCATCTGCTTTTCAATGGCTTTTTTAAGGCTTTGCACGGAATCATAAGAAGTTCCGGTATTGGTGTTGACCAGATATTCAAAATATTTTTTCCCATCCGGATACCAGTATAAGCCCTTGTCATTTTTCCCTGTTCCCATAAGAGAGGTAACACCGTCTATTAAATTCTTATAAGCAGGAATGAAATGCTCTTCAAGAACTTTAAGATTCTTCTCCTTGTAGGCAGCTTTTTCCTCTGTGGTCAAGTCAGTAAGTCCCTCAAGCCGGGTGTTAAATGTTTCCGCCAGAAAACTGTGATCCGGTTGTATTAAATATGCCTCACAGGATTTTAACACATGATCTGCAGCAGAATCAGACATGAAAAGTCCGGCTTCAGATTTCTTCTTTTCAAACTCCATAATCTGTGCATAATAATCATCAATGGTAGAAAGCAGTGACAGGTAATGATCCACATCATCCCGGCTGTAAAATGCATATTCAGCAAAAAGGACCGGAAGCTGTGCCTGAATCCCAATGGTAGATGTTAAGGGCTGAGAATAAAGCTCTAAGCCTTCAGAGGTGAGTTCTGTTTCTATGTAAGAGTAAAGGATCTGATAGGTGAGTCTCTGATCACTGGTAAGCTTTCTGGGATTAAACCGGGTAAGCTTCTTTTTTAACTCCATAAGTTCCTTGGAGTTATTCTTCATTTTATCCAGGGAAAAGTCACCCAGGGTCAGAGGAACGGTATTAATTCCCCGGGAAGCAGGATCTGCAATGCTGAAATGAAAACTGATTCCGGAGTTGCTTATTTCATTTCGGAATAAATCATTGGTAAATAGATCAAATTCCTTCTGCATGGATAAATCATCGGCCCGGTAGCGTTCGTATCCTGCATTGGAAGGAGTGGCGGGAGAGTTTGGGGGCGGCGTACATGCACTTAGCAGGGAAACCGACAGAAAAATGGACAGAATTCTACGGCCCCATTTCAAAAATTTGTTTGTCATATAAGATTCCTCCGTAATTCACTAATATTATTTATATGATGAAATTAAAAAAGTCATGACAAAACAAGGGATAAGAAGGTTTCCCCGCTTGACAAACTTTCTTTAAACCATTACACTAGGGATACTAACAATTGATCTATGTGAGAATGCTGAGAAAAGAAGAGTAAGAAATAGACTTCATGAGCAGAGACTTCCGGCAGCTGAAAAGGAAGCATGAACTTATTTCCCAATATGGCCTTGGAGCAGCGGAGTTGAATTAGCACAACCAGTGCTTTTAAACTTCGACGGTTACACCCGTTATCGTGTCAGACTGTTTATGCAGACCTATGGATTATTAAAAGAATCCTTGGCCGCAGATGCAGCCGGTGAGGTCCATACTGTAAGGTATGGATAAATTAAAGTGGTAACACGGGATATTTCCCCGTCTTTAAATTTCCGAAAGGATTTTTTAAGACGGGTTTTTCTTTTTCGGGGAAAGAAGTAAACTTCCCATCACATCTCATTTTAGAAATAGGAGGAATTAACATGAGCAAAGATTCAAACAAAAAACCTTATTATATTACCACCGCCATTGCCTATGCGTCAGGAAAGCCACATATCGGCAATACCTATGAGGCAGTATTGGCTGATGCCATTGCCCGTTACAAAAGAGCAGAAGGCTATGATGTATTTTTCCAGACCGGTACTGATGAACATGGTCAGAAAATTGAGGAAAAAGCGGAAGCAGCAGGACTGACACCAAAGGCATTTGTGGATCAGGCGGCTGGTCAGATTAAAAATATCTGGGATTTAATGAATACCTCTTACGATAAATTTATGCGGACCACGGATGAAGACCATGAAAAACAGGTTCAGAAGATCTTTAAAAAGCTTTATGATCAGGGTGATATCTATAAAGGCCATTACGAAGGCTTATACTGCACGCCATGTGAGTCATTTTTCACCGAATCCCAGCTGGTAGATGGAAAATGCCCGGACTGCGGCCGTGAAGTAAAACCAGCCAAGGAAGAAGCTTATTTCTTCCGTATGAGCAAATATGCAGACCGTTTGATCAAGCATATCAATGAAAATCCGGAATTTATCCAGCCGGTCTCCAGAAAAAATGAGATGATGAACAACTTCCTTCTTCCAGGCCTTCAGGATCTTTGCGTATCCAGAACCACCTTTAGCTGGGGAATTCCGGTAAGTTTTGATCCAAAGCACGTGACCTATGTATGGCTTGACGCTTTGACAAACTATATTACCGGTATCGGCTATGACTGTGACGGGAATAGTACAGACCAGTTCGCAAAATACTGGCCAGCAAACTTACATCTGATCGGAAAAGACATCATCCGCTTCCATACCATTTACTGGCCAATTTTCCTTATGGCGTTAAATGTACCCCTTCCAAAGCAGGTGTTCGGACATCCATGGCTTTTACAGGGAGATGGAAAGATGAGCAAATCCAAGGGAAATGTTCTCTATGCTGATACCCTGGTAGATTTCTTCGGTGTAGATGCCGTTCGCTACTTTGTACTTCATGAGATGCCGTTTGAAAATGACGGTGTGATTTCATGGGAACTTATGGTAGAACGCATGAATTCCGACCTTGCCAACATTCTTGGAAATCTTGTAAACCGTACCATTTCCATGTCCAATAAATACTTTGGAGGCGTGGTCACCGATGGAAAGGATACCGATTCCTTTGACGATGATTTAAAAGCTGTAGTGCTGGAAGAAGTGAAAAAAGTTCAGGAGAAGATGGAAAAACTTCGTGTTGCAGATGCCATGACAGCCATCTTTAACATATTCAGAAGAAGCAATAAGTATATTGATGAAACAGCTCCCTGGACTCTTGCTAAGGATGAAGCGAAAAAAGCCCGTCTGGAAACGGTTCTTTATAACTTAACAGAAGCGATTACCATCGGTGCTTCTCTTCTTGACTCCTTTATGCCAGAGACTTCAAAGAAGATTCTTAACCAGCTTTGCACAACAAAGAGAGAATTGCCAGAGATGAATACCTTTGGTCTTTATCCAGCAGGTAACAAGGTAACAGACCAGCCGGAGATTTTATTTGCACGTATGGATATAAAAGAAGTGATTGAGAAAGTGGAAGAGATGAACGCGGCTGCTTCTACCGATGCCGGTGAAGCTGAGAAGGAAGAGACAACCGAAGGAATCGACATCGAAGCAAAACCAGAGATCGAATACGATGACTTTGCAAAGCTGCAGTTCCAGGTGGGAGAGATTATTGCCTGTGAAGCGGTGCCGAAATCCAAAAAGCTTCTCTGCTCTCAGGTTCGGATCGGAAGCCAGGTGAAACAGATCGTCAGCGGAATCAAGGCTCACTACTCTCCGGAAGAAATGGTTGGCAAAAAGGTAATGGTTGTGGTAAACTTAAAACCAGCAAAACTGGCTGGTGTTATGTCTGAAGGCATGCTTCTGTGTGCAGAAGATGCAGAAGGCAACTTATCCCTTATGATTCCGGAAAAATCAATGCCGGCAGGAGCAGAGATCTGCTAATGTAAGGGAATATCAGAAGATATGAGATAGAAAATCATGGTAGGCCGGGTTTATTAAATCCGGTCTATCATTTTGAAAAGGAGAATTCCATGCAGGAGACCATAAGCCCCCGGAAAGAAGGAATTACCGGTTATACGTTAAAGATCATCGCCATTGTAACCATGTTCATTGATCACATAGGTGCGGTCATTATTGAAAATGGAATATTAAAAAACCAGGGAATTGACCTTTCAAAAGCCATTCTGGGAACGACAGAAGGAAATTTATGGGCAATCATTGATCTGGTCCTTCGTACCGTAGGAAGAATTTCATTTCCCATCTTTTGTTTTCTGTTAGTAGAAGGTTTTCTTCATACAAGAGACGTCAAGCGGTACGGCGCCAGGCTTCTTATATTCGCACTGATTTCCGAAATTCCCTTTGATCTGGCTATCTTCGGAGAATGGTTTCATCCAGAATACCAGAATGTATTTTTTACGCTGTTCATCGGACTTTGGGTTCTTTCCACGTATAAGAAAGCATATGGTGACCCATTAAAACAGGCATTTGCGATTGTTGCCGGATGCGGAGCGTCTGTTTTTCTGAAATGTGATTATAATATTATTGGAATCGTAATGATCCTCATGTTTTATATCTTTCGGGAAAACATGAAGATGCAAACCATCTTTGTCGGTGCCATTGCCATATTGGAAAGCCTCTCCTGTTTTGGCGCCGCGGTTCTGGCCCTGTTTCCAATCCGAATGTACAATGGAAAAAGAGGGGAGAAAAGCTTAAAATACTTTTTCTACGGGTTCTACCCCGCACACCTTCTTTTGCTCTATATTATTTATATGCTGCTCATAAAATGAACAATGGTTTCCTGATGAATCTGGAAACCTGATATAGGAGATATCCATGATTTTTGATACACACGCCCATTATGATGATGAGGCATTTGATGAAGACAGAGAGGAATTGCTTAAGAATCTATCCCAACACGGAATAGAAGCGGTCACCAATGTGGGCGCCAGCATAAAAACCTCTGAAAATACCTTGAAACTGGTGGATCAATACCCTAATGTATATGGTGCCATTGGCGTCCACCCCAATGAAACCGGAGAATTGAACGAAGAGAAGTTAAGCTGGTTAAGAACCCAGTCGTCCCATGAAAAGATCGTTGCCATCGGTGAGATCGGCCTTGATTACTACTGGGATGAGCCGGATCGTGAGACACAGAAAACATGGTTTATCCGTCAGCTTGCTCTGGCAAGAGAAGTGAATCTTCCGATTATCATCCACAGCCGTGATGCCGCAAAGGATACCTTAGATATCATGAAAGCGGAAAGGTCAGAAGAGATTGGAGGAGTCATTCACTGCTTCTCCTATGGGAAAGAAATGGCAAGAGAATATTTAAACATGGGCTTTTATCTGGGAATCGGGGGAGTGCTTACCTTTAAAAATGCCAAAAAGCTGAAAGAAGTTGTGGAGTACATGCCAATAGAGCAGCTGGTGTTAGAAACCGACTGTCCCTACCTTGCTCCTGTCCCCAACCGGGGAAAGAGAAATTCATCTTTAAACCTTCCTTATGTGGTAAGTGAAATCAGTGCCATCAAGGGAATCGCCGAAGAAGAAATCATTGAAATCACCAATCAAAATGCCAGAAAACTGTACAGGCTTAAGTAACAGAAACGAGAAAATGGAGGACAAGCATGCCGACACTGGGAAATCCCCAAAAAACGATAGAGATCATTCAAAAATATGAATTCGCATTCCAGAAAAAGTTCGGTCAGAATTTTTTGATCGATACCCATGTACTGGACAAAATCATTGCAGCAGCAGGTGTGACAAAAGAGGACTGCGTCCTTGAGATCGGTCCGGGAATCGGAACCATGACCCAGTACCTGGCTGAGAGCGCCCTCCATGTGGTTGCAGTGGAGATTGATTCCAACTTAATCCCCATTCTGAAAGAGACTCTGGCGGATTATGAAAATGTAACGGTAATTCACGGTGACATTTTAAAAGTTGATGTCAATCAGATCATAGAACAGTATAATGAGGGACGCCCCATTAAAGTAGTGGCCAATCTCCCCTATTATATTACGACTCCTATTATCATGGGCCTTTTTGAAGGCATGGTTCCCATTGATAACATTACCGTCATGGTGCAAAAGGAAGTGGCAGACCGCATGCAGGTAGGACCTGGTTCCAAGGATTACGGTGCCCTGTCCCTGGCGGTTCAGTATTATGCGGAACCTTACATCGTGGCAAACGTACCGCCCAACTGTTTCATGCCACGGCCAGGGGTAGGTTCTGCGGTTATTCGACTGACAAGGCATAAGACTTCTCCGATAGAAGTAAAAGAACCAGACCTTATGTTCCGTCTGATACGGGCTTCCTTTAACCAGAGAAGAAAAACGCTTCAAAACGGGTTAAACAATTCCCAGGAAGTAGCATTTTCAAAGGAACAGATCATAGAAGCCATTGAAAGTCTTGGACTTTCTCCATCTGTCCGGGGAGAGACTCTAAACTTAGAACAATTTGCGGCATTAAGTAACTGTTTTACCAACTTGAAAAACAAATAAAACAAAATTTCTCTTTCGGCACCATGTTTTGGTGCCGTTTTTTAATACAATTAAAAATCATGTATGGTGACGGATAAAATGAAGTATGATAATATAATCTCATCAGATTTAATATTTAAGAGAATGGAGTGTTGCTTATGAAGCGAAAAAATGGTATTGGAAAAATGCTTGCATGGGGAGCTGCCGCTGCAGCTGCGGGAATTGCTGCAAAAAAGACGTATGACTACTACATGAGTCAGAAGGAACAGAAGGAAGAACTGCCTTTAATACCGGACAATCTTAGTCAGGATGTGAAAAACAGAAAGGCGTACTTTGTAGGAGGCGGCCTTGGAAGCCTGGCAGGAGCTGCGTACTTAATCAAAGACTGCAATATGCCGGGTGAGCAGATCACTATATTTGAGGGCATGCACATCTTAGGCGGAAGCAATGATGGCATCGGTACTCCGGAGAAAGGATTTGTGTGCCGGGGAGGACGTATGTTAAACGAAGAGACATACGAAAACTTCTGGGAATTATTCCGTTCTATCCCGTCTCTTGATAATCCGGGCCGAAGCGTAGCCGAAGAGATCCTTAATTTTGACCATGCCCATCCCACTCATGCAAAAGCCAGACTGATCGACAAAGACGGAAAGATTCTGGATGTAAAAAGCATGGGATTCACCCAGGAAGAACGTATGGCTTTGTTAAAGCTTATGAACACGCCGGAAGAGAAACTTGATGATATGACCATTGAGGAATGGTTTGCCGATCTGCCTCATTTCTTTACGACCAATTTCTGGTATATGTGGCAGACAACCTTTGCTTTCCAGAAATGGAGCAGTCTCTTTGAGTTCCGTCGCTATATGCGCCGGATGATTTTGGAATTCTCAAGAATAGAGACCCTTGAAGGAGTTACAAGGACTCCATTAAACCAGTATGACAGCGTAATCCGCCCTCTGGAACTGTATCTAAGGAAGCAGGGAGTTGTGTTTGCTGAAAACTGTACGGTCAAAGATATTGATTTTGCTGCTGGAGATGGAATTACTGCAAAAGTGCTTCATTTAAAGGATAACGGAGTGGAGAGAACGGTGGAACTATCTGACGAAGACATCTGCATCATGACCAATGCATGCATGACCGACAGCGCCACTCTTGGAGATCTTCATACTCCGGCCCCGGCCCCTCTTTTAAGACCGATTTCCGGTGAGTTATGGAGCCGTGTTGCAGCAAAGAAACAGGGACTCGGAAATCCCTATCCATTCTTTGGAGATGTCCATGAAACCAACTGGGAAAGCTTTACTGTAACCAGCCGCGGCAATAAGCTTCTGAAACTGATCGAAAACTTTTCCGGTAATGTTCCTGGAAGCGGTGCCCTTATGACCTTTAAGGATTCCAACTGGCTGATGAGCATTGTAGTAGCTGCTCAGCCTCATTTTATCAATCAGCCTATGGATCAGACCATTTTATGGGGATACGGTCTCTATACCGACCAGGTAGGCAACTATGTGAAGAAACCGATGAAAGACTGTACCGGAGAAGAGATGTTTACCGAGCTTCTTCATCATCTTCACATGGAAGATAAGAAGGAGGAACTGCTTGCAGATGTAGTCAATGTCATACCATGTATGATGCCGTATATCGATGCCCAGTTCCAGCCAAGAAAAATGGTGGACCGGCCTAAAGTCGTTCCCGAAGGCTCCAAAAATTTTGCCATGGTCAGCCAGTTTGTAGAGATTCCCGACGACATGGTATTCACCGAGGAGTACTCGGTCCGTGCCGCAAGAATGGCAGTTTATTCCTTAATGGGAGTAAAGAAAAAGATCTGCCCTGTCACCCCTTATGTGAAGGATCCAAAGGTTCTGATGAAGGCAGTAAAGACGTCATATCGTTAAATAAAAATCAGAGTGTCTTTTTGGGCCAGACGTTTTCCGAGGCGAAAACGTCTGGCCCTTTCGCGCGTTATCACGCTAACACTGCACAAAACAAAGGGATGGAGGGAAATTTCCACGTTGCAAGAACGCATTTTCTATGGTATGCTAAAAATTGCGTTGTCTGCGAATGACGGACGCAAGAAAGAACAATTGGAGGAAAATAATATGAAGAAAATGGCACTCGTATTAGCGGCTGTCCTTGCTTCTGGTGTTGTTTTGACTGCATGCGGTGGTTCCGGAAAATCTGGAACTGGAAACGGTGCGACACAGAAGACAGAGGCAGCAGGTAACACATCAGCCGGTGGTCTTGATCTGGCAGTAGAAATTGGACCTGATCCTGAAACCATTGACCCAGCACTGAATACTGCAGTAGATGCATCCAATATCATTATGCATGCATACGAAACTCTGCTGACATTCGACGAGAAGAACAATATCGTCCCAGGACAAGCAGAATCTTATGATGTAAGTGATGATGCGCTTACTTATACCTTCCATTTAAGAGATGGTTTAAAGTGGAGTGATGGCTCTGATTTTACAGCAGATGATTTTGTATATTCATGGAAGCGTCTTGCTGACCCGATGACAGCAGCTCCATATGCAGCTGATATGCTTTCTATGGTGAAAGGTTTTGAAGAAGCAGCAGCAGGCAACATCGACGCATTAGCAATTTCTGCACCAGATGCTAAGACATTTGTAGTAGAATTGTCAGCTCCATGTGTTTATTTTGATAAAATTGTAACTCACGCAAGTATGGCACCTGTGAAAAAAGATGTGGTTGAGTCAAAGGGCGAACAGTGGTCTTTAACTCCTGAATCATATGTTTCCAACGGACCTTTAAAGATGAGCGAATGGGTACCAGGTTCTCATATTACATTTGCAAAGAATGAAAATTACTGGAATGCAGATAAGATTACATTAAACAGCTTGAAATTTGTCCTGATGGAAGACGCCAATGCGGCTTACAGTGCATATCAGACTGGCGAAGTATCTATGATTAAGGATGTACCAACTGAAGAGATTCCAAGCCTTAAGGATTCACCTGAATTCCATTTAGATCCCCGTATGGCAACCAGCTATTCCATTTTCAATGTTGAGAAGGCACCATTTGACAATGTAAAAGTTCGTAATGCACTGAGCCTTGCCGTTGACCGTGATTATGTTGCCAATACCCTGATGATGGGTACCGCATCCCCTGCTTCAAACTTCGTAGGACCTGGCATCTCTGATCTGGAAGCTGGTTCCTCCTTTGAAGAAGTGACCCGTAAGAACAATGGCGGTGACTATTTTAATGTTGGAAATTACGAAGAAGACTTAACAAAAGCCAAAGCACTTCTGGCAGAAGCCGGATACCCTAATGGCGATGGTCTCCCGGTAATTGAATATATGACAAATGATGCAGGCTACAACAAGCCTCTTGCAGAATATCTGCAGAGTGCATGGGGTGAACTTGGCGTAAAAATGGAAATTAAGATCGTAGAGTGGTCTACCTTTACACCAACCCGCCGTGCAGGAGATTTCCAGATTGCACGTGGAGGCTGGGTATATGACTATGATGATCCTTCTAATATGTTGAACCTTCTTGCATCAGACAGCGGCAACAACAACGGAAAGTATTCCAATCCTGAAGTTGACACTCTTCTAGAAGAGGCACGTAATACAGCTGATAAGACAGAGCACTATGAGAAGCTTCATAAAGCAGAGAAGCTCATCGTAGAAGACGGAGCAATTCTTCCTCTTGTATACTCTAACGACTTCTATTTACAGAAAACTGAATTAAAAGGCACCTGGCATTCACCATATGGCTACTGGTTCTTTATGTACGCTACTATGGAATAATAATGAATTTAAAGCTGTGCCAAGTTAGTCTTTTCGAAAAAGTATAAAAAACTAGCCTTGATTTGGTTTAAAACCATGATCAAGGCTAGTTTTTTGCTGTAAATTTATTTTATACTACGAATCATTTTGAAGATTTATTTTCTACAGCCCATTACTGTATGGAATCATCATAACAGGCACGCATACCGCCGATGAACTTGGCTCTGGTACGGGCAGCCACCACATGGGCAGAACCAATATACTGGGTCTTGATACGGACGGGAACTGCCACGGCACGTAAGTGCATGCCAATGAGAGTATCTCCAATATCAATCCCTGCATGCGCTTTCACCCATTCCACAGCTACCGGGTGAGACAGGGTATGGTAGGCCGCTGTTGCAAAAGAGCCACCCGCCTTTAACTGAGGCACAACGTTCACAGGCTCGTAGCCATAACGCTCGGCTGCCTCCCGTTCCAGAATGAGGGCGCGGTTTAGATGTTCGCAGCACTGTGCAGCGACATAGATTCCCTTTTCATGAAACACCTCATAGATCGCTGAATAAACTTCCTGACCAATTTCCGCACTGGAATGGGAACCGATGTGGTGCTCGGATATCTCACTGGATGAACATCCGATGACGACTAAGTTTCCCTCGCTTAAATGGGCGGATTCCAACAGCTCTCTGGCAGCCTCAAGCGCCTGCATTCTGATTTCTTCTAACATGACTTAACCCTTTCTTTCAGACGGGAAATGTGTCTCCGCTTATAATGCTTCGCGGATGGCAGCAGCCATTTCCTCGTATTCCTTATCAGTAAGATAGACCTTGTCCGGATTCATGGCAAAGGTACCGCCCCATTCATCACCGCCGTTATATTTGGGAACGATGTGCATGTGAAGGTGGCAGCCAGTATCTCCGTAAGCGCCGTAATTAACTTTGTCCGGATGAAATACTTTATGAACAGCCTTGGAAGCTTTGGAAACTTCTGCAAAAAATGCATTTCTCTCTTCATCACTGATATCAACCATTTCGCCTACATGGTCCTTATATGCCAGGATTACTCTTCCTTTTTTGCTCTGCTCCTTGAATAAGTATAAAAAGCCTGTTTCCATTTCACAGATCGGATAGCCGAATTTAGCAACCAGATCTCCCTTCATGCAGTATGCGCAGTTTGGATCTTTCATAATCATGTACCTTCTTTCTGAGAGTGTAATGTTTTATTATATAAAGATTATTCTATCAAAATCCTGTCGGAATGAAAAGAGAGCAGACAAAATTAATTTGAGTCCTCTATAAGAAAAAACTGCAGATTCCCAGGGAAAACTGTTCAGGAAATCTGCAGAATCTCATTCGATCACGTTCATTAAGATTTGTTTTTTAAATGGTTAGCGACCTTTACATCTTCTCTTTTGATGTGGTTGATCAGCCAGCCGGCAATGGTGCCGTTAACTTCACCCACCAGGGCAACGGTTGGGCCATCTTTTTCCAGCTTCTGGCAGATTCCGGCAACTACCTTTTTGAAATCTTCATGGTAACGTTTGTGGTTTGCATAATCAGGGTACTTGCTCTGAATCTGAAGTTTTTCTTCATTACTGAAGTGCTTAGCCGTATAATCCTGTAGAAATTTGGTTGTATTTGCAAGCTCAGTACGTCCCTGACCGGTTGAACATGCGGTTAAAAGGTTGTTAACCGCATCAATGAGCTGGCTGTGTTCCGTATCAATTAACTGATTGCCTGTTTCCAGATCTTTTGTAAATGTATATGCCATATTGATCCTCTCCATTATTCGATTTTTATTAACATTTTACACCATATTTTGTAAAATTCCAACCACTATTTTTCCTTCCAGCTTAAATAAAGATTTGCCACAACATCTTCAATAGGCGCCTTTTTAATTTCCATATCCTGAATCTGTGGAAAACCAGCTAAACTTCCTAAAACTTGGTGGATAGGCAGCTTTTTCCGATCAAATTCATATTCATGGATTCCATTTTCGGAACTCAGCAGTTTCATTCCGGGTAGAGAGAGGGGCGGCTCCTGAGGGTGGGTGGAGATTTCAATCCGGTAGAAGCCTCCCAGAACATTTCGAAGCTCATCAAAATTTCCGTCAAAGGCAATTTTTCCTTTATTTAACAGCACAACCCTCTGCGCCATCTCCTCTAGGTCATCCATGTCATGGCTGGTAACAACCACTGTTGTTCCCTGCTCTTTATTGATTTTTTTGAGAAAATGTATCATCTGCTGTTTGGCAAGCACATCTAAGCCCAAAGTGGGTTCATCGAGAAAAATAAGGTCCGGTCCGTGTAAGAGAAGCATGGCAATGTCTGCCCGCATCCGCTGTCCAAGGCTCAGCTCCCTTGCAAACGTTTTTAAAATATCGGAAAGGTCCAGCAGCTCAGTCACCATCTGAAGATTTCTTTCATATACTTCATCGGAAATGTTCCAGACCTCCTTTTTCCATTCAAAACTGGTAATGACCGGATGATCCCACCATAGCTCTGTCCGCTGTCCGAATAAAATCCCTACACGGCGCATAAGCGGAATCCGGTCCTTAAGTGGGTCCAGGCCAAGTACCGATACCCTGCCTTCCGTAGGCATGAGAATGCCTGAGAGGATTTTGATGGTAGTGCTTTTTCCTGCCCCATTTGCCCCGGCATAAGCAACAAATTCACCGGGTTTTATGGTGAGGGATACTTTATCCAGAGCAGTTACTATCCTTTTATCCGGGCGGAACATGTTTTTTATAATATCTTTGGCTTTCCCGCTTCTTTGCCATTGTGAATATTTTTTTGTTACATTATCGATGGCCAAAGCCGGTGTATCTTGGAGAACCATAGGTTGCATAATGTTTCATTCCTTTCTTGAAAAATGTGAGTGCGGCCAATACGAAAACCGCTGTTACTGCCGGCAGAAAAATAGCAGGTAATAGGTTCAGTGCAGACATGCCTTCCTTTCCGGCTTTTAAGAGCAAAAAGGACGGAAACCAGGCACAAAGTCCAATAGGCAGCACGGTGAGGAAGATTCGCTTTACCGCAGGATTTATATTGCCCAGTGGGTAGGCCTTTAAGGAAGAGAACATATCTTTTCCTACCATGGAGATTTCCTCAGCAGCTGCAGGTGCATAAAAAGCGGTGCAGGACAAAAGATAGAGAAACGATACGATCAACAGGCAGGAGCAGATGGCATACAGAAGAAACAGTCCAATCCATAAGGGACTGATCACCATGGAAGTTCTGGCTGCCCCATACCATGTAAGGCCTGCCCCCAGCAAAAACATGGGAGAGCCGGAAAATGGGCAGAATCCCTGCGCCAAAAGCTCTGTCCATAAAGGAACCGGCTGGATTATAATGTGGTCAAGCTGCCC
Source organism: uncultured bacterium (assembly GCA_963519465.1). Taxonomy (GTDB): domain Bacteria; phylum Bacillota; class Clostridia; order Lachnospirales; family Lachnospiraceae; genus Lacrimispora. The sequence goes on along the minus strand of CAUQMY010000010.1, from coordinate 14,867 downwards.
GCGTCCGATGATGCGGCTAATCATTCCCGAGTTGTTTCCGATAAAAAATACCATATAGATTCCGTCAATAAAAACAGAATAGCCCATCATGAACAGGATTTCATCCCGGCTCATTCCGGCAAAATTCTCAAAGTTCGCAGACAGGAGATAAACGCCTGCAATGGTACAGCCTCCGCTTACCACATCGGATAAAAGCTGTAAAAAGAAGTATCGGGTATCACGAAGAAACCATAAAAGATCCATTTTTCCGTACTGACCAAACAGCCGGAAAAGAGTTTTTAAATTATCCACCAAAAGAAACCATCCTTTCCTTGCTTTTTCGAAAAATATGAACCGCAGCAATCCATAAAATCAGATTCCAAAAAATCTGAAGCCCCAGTATTGCCAAAGGGTTCCTGGCAGCTCCGGTGTATATAGTCAATGGCCCATGGGCGATAGAACCAAGTGGCAGCAAAGAGAATAATGTTCCGACTGCCTTCGGAAATAAGGAAAAGGGAATCATTTCTCCCGAAAGCAAAGCATATATAGCTTCCCGTACCGCCAGAGCCGCCCAACAGCCATTCTTTAAATGCATGGCAAAAGAGGCGAAAAGCAAATCAATGGCAAACCCCAGAGATGCCGCCAGAATAAGGCTGATAAAAGCCAGAATGCCATTATGCACGGTTGCCGGCCAGGGGTTAATACCAAGAAGCGGAGATAGTATCCACAGTGGAAGCCCGAAAAACAGGAAATTGGGAATCCACCACCGCCCAATGGTTTCAGCAAAGAAGCTTACTTCCACAGGCATAGGCCGTAGAAACCGACCAATGATAGAGCCTTCCCACAGGGAAGACGTGGCAGGAGAGATGATGTTTAACTCCTGATGAAATATGGTTGCCATCAGCGTGTAAGTCATCAGCTGATCCAAAGTGGTTCCCTGCGTAAGGGAGCCGCCTTTCTCCAAAGACTTCCAGATAAAAATCAGCATGACAAACTGGACGGCCTGAACAAAATAGCCGCCTGCAACGCATAGAAATCCGCCGTCAAATATTTGTTTTGTACACATAAACATAGTGGAACTTATGGCTTTTCGAAGAGAACCATAGCCGGAAAGAATATTTTTTTTCTGATTCATGAATGAAATTCCTCCATTTTGTACGAAGTTATCGATAGAAACATCATTTTACGTCCGCAAAGAACGCCTGTTATCGAAAAAAAGGCACAAAAAATCCCGGCAACACAGCGGCCGGGCAGAAATTCAGTCGTACATCAAAAAGAAAAGCTACCGGATGTCAGACAAAATCTGAGGTGAGACGCTGCTTTTTTCGTAAAAATGGGCGGACTTATACACGGACAGTCCATAATTACAGAAAATTACAGTAATAAACCTAAGATTCAGCCATAATGAAGTAGATTTCATTGAGATAGGTTTCATATCGTCTCACCTCCTTTTCACAAGAATTTGAAATATCATAGCATCATAATATAAAAAAGTCAATCACAGTGAAATTAAAACCTGGATAAAGCTGCCTCATCAGCAACGATGATCACATCCGGATGAAGCTGCAAAATAGAGGCCGGAACACGAGGACTTACCGGTCCTGTGATGGCTTCATAAAGAATATCCGCTTTATCGTCTCCGCTTACTACAAGCAGGATCTTTTTGGCTCTCATGATGGTGCCGATTCCCATGGTATACGCCTGTTTGGGAACTTCATCAATGGATTCAAAAAAACGCTTATTGGCTTCGATGGTGCTTTCCTGAAGGTCTACGATGTGAGTGTCTTTCGGAAAGATATCTGAGGGCTCATTAAAGCCGATATGGCCGTTATGACCCAGCCCAAGAAGCTGTAAATCGATGCCGCCCAGGTTTTTTATTGCCTCTTCATAGCGTGCGGCCTCCTTTTGTGCATCGGGCTCTGTTCCATCGGGAATGCTGGTATTTGCTTCGTCAATGTTCACATGGCGGAACAGATTTTCACGCATGAAGTAATAATAACTCTGATCATTGTCTTTGGTAAGTCCTTTATATTCGTCAAGATTCGCCGTTTTGACTTTAGTAAAGTCAAGATCTCCCTTATTGTACCATTCGATCAGCTGCTTGTAGATCCCAACTGGTGTAGACCCAGTAGCCAGTCCCAATACACAGTTTGGTTTCATGATGACCTGTGCGGAAATAATATTGGCAGCTTTGCGGCTCATATCATAATAATCTTTTGCGCGATAAAGCTTCATTTCTTTATCCCTCCGTATGATTGGAAAAAATTTTTATTTTATTCTTTCAACAGGATAACATTTTTATGTCATAGTTGCAATGGCATTTTGCATAAAATAATTATAAAGGAGTGGTGGCATGTCTAACTATCGAAGACTAATCTCATATATTTATGCCTACGAAGGCGGAATCAAAGGAAAAAACATCGGATTTGCCAAGATAGAGACGAGAGGAATCCAGTGCAAGATTACGGTAAGTGTCAAACGGATTTATGTGGGAGGCAATGACATTGGGGTGTACTTATTAGCCGGAGAGCAGGAAATATACCTCGGTAATATTTTCATTCGAGGTGGTTCTGGAGAATTCAGAACCGTGGTATCAGCAAGTGATATCGAGCATTCCGGTATTACCGTGGAACAGTGCTTTGGACTGACCATCCACGACGTAAAAAATACATGGCGTTCCTATACAACCATATGGGAAGACGCCGTTGCCCATGCAGCTGAAGTAGAATTAAAAAATGCATCCCCAACCGATCAGAATACGGATCGGTCTGCAATATCAGAAGAGCAGATAAAAAAAGCTGTCCGTGAAATTGAAGAGGAATTTCCTTTGCAGTCAAGTGAAGCCACAGAAGATAAGGAACCATCTCCGGTTCAGACTATAACAGATGAACAGGAGGAGGAATCTTTACAGACAGAAGCCGTAAAGGCAGAAGATGATTCATCCGCCCCAGACCCTGAGATCGATTCCTTAGATCCAGAGCTTGAAGAGGCTTCCATAGAAGCAGAAAATGAGGAAGACACTCTGGAATTTGAAACAGAGAAAGAGTCTCTGGTAACCGAGGCAGAGAAAGATTTCTCAAATGTGGAAAATGAAGAAGCATCTTTAGAGGACGGAGAAGATTTCCTACAGGGAGAAATCGATAAGGACTCCTTCCTGGCGGATAACAAAGAAGCTGTAAAAGCAGTTTTGGAAGGGGATAGTTCAGAGAAGAGCGGAGAAATTTCGCGCTTATTTGAGGTGCACCAACAGGTAACCATGCCAGGAATGACAGGCCCGACTGGAATGCAGCCGGCAACTTCATCAGGAATGACAGGCCCAACAGGAACCCCCTCGCAGCCTATGCCGACTATCACAGGCCCTATGCCCATAACCCGTCCGACTCCAACAGGACCCGTTCCAATCACCAACCCATCCATGATAGGACCGATACCAGGAACCCGTCCAACGATGACAGGTCCAATGCCTGCAACCATGACAGGACCCGCATCAGGAACGAGGCAGGGATCAACCACAGGCCCAACTATTCCAGGTCCTACAATCACAGGCCCTACAGCAGGCTGGGATCAGGGAGTACCGCCATTTAACACAGGACCGGTACCAGGATCAAGGCCATCTATGACCGGCCCAATGCCCGGATGGTGGCAGACACCAATGCCCTCTTCAACCGGCCCGACCCCAGGTGTGCCTCAGATGAACAGGCCCATCAGTTCCAATCCAGTTCCATCCCCTACAGGACCCATGTCCCAGGAGTGGAAAAAACCCGGACAGGAAGACAAGGAAGATAATCTCCAGGAAAATAAAACAGGTCAGGTCAACGCAGAAGCGGTAGCGGCCAAAAAGATATCCGATGAAGAACCAGTGGTACCCGGCAAAACATTACTTTACCGGGCCGATGCAGTTATCAAAGAGGCACCGGAAAACCAGGTAGAGACTCCAAAACTGGGAAATCCGGATGAGTTGGAACGCCTTCGCCAAAATGAAGATCAGGATGAAAATCCCCATACTATAGTTTGGGATAAATTAAGACGGGAACATACAAGGATACTTGCCTTTGACTATGAAGACGGTTGTGAAATTCTGACGATCAAACCGCAGGATATTGGTCTTCTGCCAAGGGATGCCTGGGTTTTCGGCAATAACAGTTTCCTTCTCCATGGATATTATAATTATCGATACTTAATCCTTGCAAAGCTTATAAATCCAAACGGAACACCTCGCTATTTGCTGGGAATACCAGGCCATTATTACAGCAATGAGCGCTACATGGCGTCTATGTTCGGCTTCCCTAATTTTGTGCTGTCAAAAGAACAGCCTGTGGAAGACGGAAGATTTGGTTTTTGGTATACAGATGTAAAATTAGGGGGCTAATAAAGCCCCCTGTTTGTGTGTCGTTATGTATCGATTCCGCGAAGTGCTGCATTTGGAATCCATGGTTTCACAATGCCAAGAAATTCTTCCAAGTCGCTTTTGGAAAATGACTCATATCCCGGACATAAAACTTCCTCTGATTCCACGTAGCTCTGGATAAAGTAGGAAGATGTGCCTTGCAGCCATTTTCCAATATCCATAAAGTCCTCAGCACTGTGAATTCCCTTCACCACAGTGGTCCGAAATTCCCATAAGACATGTCCTTCCATTAAAAATTCCGCACTTTTTTCCACATTTTCAACCATAACTCCTGAAATGCCGGAAGCTTTTCCGTAATTGCTCCTGCCGGCTTTAATATCCATTGCCACGTAATCAGCCAAGCCTTCAGAAACCAGATTTTTTAACAACTCAGGCCGGTACCCGTTGGTATCCAGCTTAATAAGATATCCCAAATCCTTTACTTTTTTCATAAAAGATTCCAAATCTCCCTGTAAAGTGGGCTCACCGCCCGTAATACAGATTCCTTCCAATATTCCCTTCCGTTTTTGCAAAAAACCAAGTATTTCTTCTTCAGAAAAAAGAGGCTTTGCATCACTTCCGATCAACCCGCTGTTATGGCAGAAGGGACACCGGAAGTTACAGCCACCGAGAAAAACCGTAGCAGCAACGTGACCTGGATAATCCAGAAGCGTCGTCTTTTGAAGTCCGCATAGTTTCATACCTTCACCATTCCTTTGTTTCGTGTTATACTACCATTATACCATAATAAAAAGCAAAGAGGAATGAACATGACCACAGATGAGAAGTATATGAGGGCAGCCATAGTCCAGGCAAGAAAAGCCAGCGCCATCGGCGAGGTCCCCATCGGCTGCGTAATCGTTTATGAAGATAAAATCATCGCCCGCGGCTATAATCGCCGCACCATAGATAGAAATGTCCTGTCTCACGCCGAGATCAACGCCATAAAAAAGGCATGTAAAACAATTGGAGATTGGAGACTGGAAGGCTGTACCATGTATGTGACACTGGAGCCGTGCCCCATGTGTGCCGGAGCCATTGTCCAGGCCAGGATTCCCAAAGTGGTCATTGGCTGTATGAACCAGAAAGCCGGTTGTGCCGGGTCCATTCTTGATATGCTTCACGAGGACCGTTTCAATCATCAGGTGGAGACGGAAATCGGAGTTTTAGGGGAAGAATGCTCCCTTATGATGAAAAACTTTTTTAAAGAATTAAGGGAGAAGAAAAAACAAAAACTGGAAGAGGCAAATACCCCGTAAATCCTTGACAATTCCGACATTTCCATGTATACTTAACTGCGATTCAACCAAAACATGTCATAAAGCTTCCGTGCAGCCGGGGAGATAGCGGTGCCCTGTACCTGCAATCCGCTCTAGCAGGGGTGATGTCTCACCCAGGGCCGGCTATTGTAGGGCTGCCCCTGATAAGTGGCGATGACGTTTGGGTCTTACGCAACAGGACTTCGTGAACCGTGTCAGGGCAGGAATGCAGCAGCACTAAATGAATGATTCTGTGTGCCGTGAGGGAGCCTGGACTGAGTTAACTGTCAGGGTAACGCCTGTGATAGCGGTTCAAAGTGAGACGCACGGATTAAATATAATAATGATCGGACACCGGGAAGCAGAGAACTGTTTTGCGGTGTCTTTTACAATTCCTGAATATCATTTTTAATATTTTCTTACTTTTCTTATTATAATGAAGTTTTCCCTTGCCCGCCATTCCCCTTTGTATTATAATTGAGAATAAAATGGGTATAATAGTACCTATTTCCGAATGACAAATCTATTCAAAGATGAGGTGCGCTTTCATGATGAGAATTGGAATGCTTACGAGCGGGGGAGACTGTCAGAGCTTAAACGCTACCATGCGTGGCGTAGCAAAAGCGCTGTACCGGATTTCCGGCGACATAGAGATCATAGGATTTGAAGATGGTTATAAAGGTCTGATTTATACAGATTACCGCATAATGAAACCAGAAGAATTTTCAGGAATCTTAACAAAAGGCGGAACCATCCTTGGCACCTCCAGACAGCCATTCAAACTTATGCGTACACCAGATGAAAACGGCCTTGATAAGGTGGAAGCCATGAAGCACACCTATAGAAAGCTGAAATTAGAATGTTTGGTTGTTTTAGGCGGCAATGGAAGCCAGAAAACAGCCAATCTCCTTAGAGAGGAAGGACTTAATGTCATTTCCCTTCCGAAGACAATTGATAATGATTTGTGGGGAACCGATATTACCTTTGGTTTCCAGAGTGCTGTCAATGTGGCAACTAACGCCATCGACTGCATTCATACCACAGCCGCTTCCCATGGCAGAGTTTTTATCGTAGAAGTTATGGGACATAAGGTTGGCTGGCTCACATTATATGCAGGCATTGCAGGAGGAGCTGATATCATTCTCCTTCCCGAGATCCCTTATGATCTGGATATCGTAATCGATGCCTTGAAGACAAGAACAAAAAACGGCAAAAAGTTCTCAATCCTTGCCGTAGCAGAAGGGGCAATTTCAAAAGAAGATGCCTCACTTACAAAAAAAGAGCTGAAAGAAAAAAAGAAGAGCGGAGTGATTTATCCTTCGATCGCATATGAGATCGGAGCCATGATCACGGAGCGAACAGGCCAGGAAGTACGGGTTACCGTACCGGGTCATATGCAAAGGGGCGGAGATCCCTGTCCTTATGACCGGGTGTTATCTACCCGCCTTGGTGCAGAAGCTGCCATGCTCATAAAGAACGAAGACTATGGAAATATGGTAGTGGTTCAGAACAATGAGATTGTGAAGATGCCGCTTGCTGATATTGCCGGCAAATTAAAAACAGTCGATCCCCAGTGCTCCATCGTCAAGGAAGCCAAGGCGATAGGAATTAGCTTCGGGGACGAATAAGGAGTTTATAAGCATGTCATATACGGCATTGTATCGGAAATGGCGCCCCCCTTCCTTCACGGATGTAAAGGGACAGGACCATATCGTACAGACATTAAAAAACCAGATAGTATCCGGACGTATCGGACATGCATATCTGTTTTGCGGAACCAGAGGAACCGGTAAGACCAGTATTGCTAAGATTTTTGCAAAAGCGGTCAACTGCGAACATCCGGAAGACGGCAGTCCCTGCGGGGAATGCCCGACCTGTAAGAACATCGCAGCCGGAGCCTCTTTGAATGTGGTTGAGATTGATGCAGCGTCCAATAACGGCGTTGAGAACATCAGAGAAATCAGAGACCAGGTCCAGTATCCCCCTACAGAAGGGAAATACCGGGTTTATATTATCGATGAGGTTCATATGCTTTCTACAGGGGCATTTAATGCACTGTTAAAGACCCTGGAAGAGCCTCCGTCTTATGTCATATTTATCCTGGCAACTACAGAAGTCCAGAAGATTCCGGTGACGGTTTTGTCACGGTGCCAGAGATATGACTTCAAGCGTATTACGGTAGAGACCATAGCAGATCATCTAAAAACCCTCACTGCCGCAGAACATATACAAGTGGAAGACAGAGCCATTACTTATATCGCAAAGGCAGCAGACGGTGCCCTTCGAGATGCCCTCAGCCTTTTAGATCAGTGCATCGCCTTCCATTACGGGGAGATCCTCACCTATGACAATGTCCTTGATGTTCTGGGAGCAGTCGATATCACCGTATATGGAAAACTCTTCAGTGCGGTTACAGAAAACCGGACGAAGGACTGCATCACTTGTCTGGAGGAACTGGTAATCCAGGGAAGGGAATTAGGACAGTTTGTAGTCGATTTCATCTGGTATTTAAGAAATCTTCTGATTTTAAAATCTGTCGATGATGCCGACACACTGCTTGATATGTCAACGGAAAACCAGATTCTTTTAAAAGAAGACAGTGGTCGTGTAGACCAGGAGACCCTTCTTCGCTATATACGGGTGTTCTCCGATTTATCCAATCAGCTCCGCTACGCGTCCCAGAAGCGGGTCCTCATTGAGGTTGCACTCATAAAGCTGACCCGTCCTCAGATGGAACAGAATTTAGATTCCCTGATCGAACGGATCAAAAGCATTGAAAAACAGCTGGAAAACGGTGTGGTTGCAAAAGCAGCACCCCAGGAAGCCCAGAAACTGGCCGAGGAACTTACTCCTGCAGAACGGGTCACTCTTCCCAAAGGGCAGCTGGAGGACTTGAATTTAATCCGCAGTGAATGGGGAAAGATTATACGGGAATTAGGAGGTCCGATCCGGGCCAGTTTCCGTGAAACTGTAGTAGAACCGGCAGGCGAAAGCTGTCTGTGTGTAGTATTTTCAGACCAGAGCAACTACATGATTGGAAGCCGGGATACGACCGTTTCAGAGATCGAGAGGTATGTGGAAGACCATTACAAAAAATCCATTGCCTTTAAAGCAAGACTCCGCGGCGGAGGCGAAAGGCTGGATACCATTTACGTCAGCGACGATGAATTAAAAGCAAATATTTTAATGGATATTACAATAGAAGAATAAAAAGAATAGGAAAATCAGGAGGATATACACCATGGCAAAACGTGGCGGTTTTCCAGGCGCAATGCCTGGCAATATGAACAATTTAATGAAGCAGGCACAGAAGATGCAGCGTCAGATGGAAGAGACAACAAAGACTTTGGAAGATAAGGAATACACAGCAGCAGCAGGCGGCGGAGCCGTATCTGTTACAGTTTCCGGAAAAAAAGAAGTTACTTCCGTTAAATTGTCCAAAGAAGTTGTGGATCCCGATGACATCGAGATGTTAGAAGACCTTATTATGGCAGCCACCAATGAAGCGTTCCGTCAGATGGAAGAAGAAAGCAGTTCTGCCATGTCGAAACTGACCGGCGGCCTTGGCGGCTTGGGCGGAGGCTTTCCGTTCTAATTATGGATTATTTCAGCAGTCAGATAACCAAATTGATCGAAGAACTGTCAAAGCTTCCGGGCATTGGCAGTAAATCCGCACAGCGTCTGGCGTTTCACATTATTAATATGCCAGAAGAACAAGTGGCAGGCCTTGCTTCATCCATTACAGAAGCAAAACGCAATGTACATTACTGCAAGGAATGCTTTACCCTGACAGATCAGGAACGATGCCCTATTTGCAAAAGCGAAAAACGCAATCACAAGGTAATCATGGTTGTGGAAGATACAAGAGATTTAGCAGCTTATGAGAAAACAGGAAAGTTTGAAGGCGTTTACCATGTTCTCCACGGAGCCATTTCCCCTATGCTGGGAATCGGACCCGGAGACATAAAGCTGAAGGAATTGATGCAGAGACTGCAGGGAGACGTGGAAGAGGTAATCATTGCAACCAATTCCAGCCTTGAAGGTGAGACAACAGCGATGTATATCAGCAAGCTGATCAAACCGACAGGAATCAGAGTTACCCGTATAGCCAGCGGAGTTCCCGTTGGAGGAGACTTAGAGTACATAGATGAGGTAACATTGTTACGGGCCCTGGAAGGCAGGGTCGAACTGTAACCTATTTGCCTTGTTAGGAGATGCAAAATAATGGATAAGTACGAGTTTAATATAAAGGTTGAACAGATTAAAAAACTGGTCGGCAAAAACGACTATGAGACGGCGATGAAGATCGCTGATACGATAGACTGGAGAAGAGTCCGCAACACCAATCTACTTTCTATGGTCGCCATGGTATATGAGAAAAATGAAGATTATCAGGAAGCCAAGGAGATTCTTCTCCAGGCTTTTGAACGCGCCCCAATCGGAAAGCGTCTGCTTTATAAACTTGCAGAGCTTGCAATCAAAGAGGGTAACATCGAAGAAGCAGAAGCTTATTACAAAGAATTTGGTGATCTGGCATCAGAAGATCCCAGACAGCAGCTTCTGCGGTATATGATATTAAAATCCAAAGGAGCACCCGCCCAGCAGCTCATTCATTCTCTTGAGTCCTATACAAGTGTAGAACTTGATGAAAAATGGCTGTATGAACTGGCTGAATTATATAGTCTTGCAGGCATGCCGGACCGCTGTGTGGAGACCTGCGACCGGATTATGCTGATGTTTGGCCTTGGAAAATACGTAGATAAGGCCATGGATCTAAAGATCAAGTATGCCCCTCTTACCAGCTACCAGATGGATCTTGTGGAGAACCGGGACAAATACGAAGCAAAACTGCGCGCCGTAGAACAGGAATACCGTTCTGGAAGACCGCTTGATGAAGAGCCGGAGGAAGAGTATTATGATGAAGACCCGGTTTCCGACGAAGACCCGGTTTTTGACCAGGAATCCGATTTGATGTATCAGGAAGATCCTATGACTTCTGACTTAGAAGCCTCTATGCAGGAAGCTGATGTTCAGGAGACGCTTGCAAGGGAGATGTCCAAGATCTCTTACGATGAACCAATGTTGCAGGAAGAGAGCAGAATGGAACACACGAGAGTGTTGGAAGACATTCGTAGAGTTGGCCGTCCGATGACATCCGTTAAGAGACCTAGAGGTATCTATATTCCGGAAGAGGAAGAAACAATGGATTCCTATTCAGAACCTGTAATCGAAGAAGAGGAACTGGAAGGCCCAGGTCTTAATGAATCCGCTTTGGACCAGTACGGCGAAGCAGAGTCTGAATACGACAACTACGTAGAAAAAAATGATTATGTAAAAGGCAATAATTATGCAGAAGGTAATGATTATGCAGAAGGCAATGATTACGAAGAAGATAATAATTACGTAGAAGGTAATAATTACGCAGAAGATAATAATTACTTAGAAGGCAATAATCACGCAGAAGATAATAATTACGTAGAAGACAATAATCACGCAGAAGATAATGATTACGTAGAAGGCAATGATTACGCAGAAGGCAATGGTTACTCAGAAGGCAATAATTACGAAGAAGATAATAATTACTTAGAAGAAAATGATTACGCAAAAGAAAATGCCTATGTAGATAACTATGACAATGAACCTGGTAATGATTATGAAAATCCAGAGTACGCAGCCCGCCAGGCAGCCATAACCGCCGAGGATCTGGAAGCGTATGAGACTCAACCTGAGATTCCGTACAAACTGCAGGCTTCTGGCGATGAAGATTTACAGGAAGACACTCGGTACAGCATTCATAATACCCCAGACTTTATCCAGGAAGATGATCTGGAATTTGAAGATCTGTATGAAGAAGAGGACGAGCCCGAAGAATCACCGGTCCGCAACCACTTAATGATTGAAGCAAGAACTCCTGAAAAAGGACTTCATATGGCGGTTGAAGCTTTAAAGCAGATCCATAAAGAAAACGGCGTAAAAAATCCAGTAGCCAAGATCACCGGTTCCAAATTATCAAAACGTGGAGTGCTGTCATCTGCAGACAAGCTTGCAGGAAAGGACCTTGTGATTGAAGAAGCTGGAGATCTTACTCTGGATGCGCTGAATGAACTGAATGTGCTCATGGAGCATGACAATAGCGGAATGATCGTTGTCCTCATTGACAATCCAAAACAAATGGAGACGCTTCACCAGGAACATCCGGTTCTGGCCAGCAAATTCGAGTGTATCGGAAGCGGAGAAGCGGCGGTTAGCCCTTCTTTGCATCAATCTCCTGCCTATAAAAACCAGCTTCTGAGAGAAGAATCTTACGATAGCTACGGAGATTCAGCATCTTATCAGGCCGAATCATATACAGAAGACGCTTACGGTAAGGATAACGGCTATCAGGATAACGGTTACGAAACTGAAACCGTTCACAGCCAAAGATCACCTTATACTCGTGAAAATGCATATCGAAAAGTAAATAATCATCAGCCGGATATCGCTCTTAGGAGAGAAGAAGGCCGCGAAACAGATAATGCATACAGCCAGAGAGAAAATTATAACCAGGCTGGCAGCTATGATCAGGATAACAGCTACGATCATAACAGCAATTATGCACAGGAAGAAACCTACGATCAGGAAAATGATTATCGCCAGAACTATACTCACGACCAGGAAAGCCGCTATGGTCAGAACGATGCTTACGACCAGGAAGACGGCTATGGTCAAAACGATACCTATAGTCAAAAAAGGGGTAATCGACAGAACGGTACTCACGACCAGGAAAGTGGTTATGACCAGAACGATACTTATGGTCAGGAAAGCGGTTATTCTCAGGAAGATTCCATTAATCAGAATAATGCAAACCGGAAAGAAGCTGCTCCTAAGCGGAAAAAGTTATTTCAGTCAAACCGCAAAAATCAGCAGGAAGAATCTTTCCAGCCAGAAACTGGTTTTCAGCAGAATGATCATTACCAGCCAGGAAATGGTCATGCACAAGGAATTGCTTCTCATAATGAAGAGATGGATCTTGATGAATTTGCGCAATATGCCTGTCGTTATGCTAACGAAATCGATTGCAGCATTACAGGAAAAAGCATGCTTGCCTTATATGAAAGAATCGAAATCATGGAAGAAGACGGCATCCCTCTGAGCAGAGCTAACGCAGAAAGCCTGATAGAAGAAGCTGCTGACCGTGCAGAAAAACCATCGATAGGAAAGCGAATTAAGAGTTTGTTTTCCACAAAATACGATAAAGATGGTCTGCTGGTCCTAAAAGAAGAACATTTCATATATTAATGGAGTATAAAATTGGATATTAAACTTATTGCACTAGACTTGGACGGAACCCTTCTGGACAGCCGGAAGCAGCTTTCGAAAGCAAACCGTCAGGCACTGTCCCGATGTATTGAAAACGGCATCTGGGTTGTTCCCTGCACCGGTCGGGCAGTAGATGGAATACCATCAGAAGTAAAGAACATTCCCGGTGTTCGTTATGCCATCACCACCAACGGGGCAGTCATATATGATATAAAAGAAGATGCAGTGATTGATACCCGCATGCTGCCATGGGAACTTGCACTGGAACTTCTGCATTTTGTAGATGCCCACCATGTTATGTACGATCCGTACATAGAACGGCGTGGAATAACGGAACCGCGTTTTTTTGAAAACTTATCCCACTATGGTCTGTCTTCCGAATTACAGAAGATGGTACAAATGACTCGGGATATCTATCCGAATATCATAGAGTACGTAAAGAAGTCCCATAAGCCTGTGGAGAAAATCAATTTGTTTTTCCCTGATATGGAAGGCCGGGCCAGGCTGAGAGCAGAGTTAGATAAAAGAGATGATATTCTTGTGACCTCTTCCATACCCAACAACTTAGAAATCAATGCTCCCGGCGCAACCAAAGGAGAAGCAATTCACCGTCTGGCTGCCCATCTGGGAATAAAAATGGAACAGACTATGGCAGTGGGAGACGGAGAGAATGATTTCACAATGATCCGTATGGCAGGAATTGGTGTTGCTATGAAGAACGGAAACAGTGAATTGCAGGCAGCTGCAGATTATGTCACAGATACCAACGATGAAAGCGGAGTGGCCTCCGCCATTACCCGGTTGATATTTGGTGGAGAATTATGACGAGGCTATATATGGAAAACTGGTTATCATTAATTGCCGGCATTTATCTTTTGGGAATGGTCTTATACGGCCATCATAGAGGATTTATCCGGTTGGTTGTATCAATGCTGGCACTTGTCCTGTCATTGACCATTGTCCGTGTCTCATTACCGATTGTAACGGGATACTTAAAGGAAAATACCAGCCTTCAGCAGACGATTTCAGAAAGCATGAAAAAGTCCATAGGGCTGCAGGCGGAAGAAGGCTCTGATGGAGCTTCATCTGAGATGCCATCTGTACAGCGGACGGTCATTGAAAAGCTGGACTTGCCTCAAAATATGAAAAATGCTCTGATTGAAAACAATAACAGTGAAATGTATCAGCTGCTGGGCGTTCAGGCATTTACCGATTATATTGGAAGCTACCTGGCAAACAAAATTTTAAATTCCATAGGATTTGTTATTCTGTTTGCCGCGGTATACGTGGCTATGAAACTGATTGTAGGCTGGCTGGATATTATCTCCCGCCTTCCGATCCTGTCAGGAATCAACAAAATTGCAGGTGCATTGTTAGGAGGAATCCAGGGACTAATTTTTGTCTGGCTGGCGTGTATCCTTATCACTGCATTCTCTGGCACATCGTGGGGACTTATGCTTTCCCGACAGATCGAAGCCAGCAAATGGCTTTCCTATTTATATAGCCATAACTTTTTAAATCTGATGGTTTTAGGGGTTCTCCAGGGGTTTAAATAAGAATGAAATTGTATTTATCATATATTCAATTAATACAAATCTACAAACGAAGGCGCCAAAAGCCATGTTTGTAGATTTTTTCATTTCCGTCCAAGCACAGAAAAATGTCTATTAGTTCCTTATATATAGAAGAAAAAGGGAAGGTGTAAAAATTGTTTGAATTAATGGAACAAATTCCCTTGACAATATCATTGGGACATGGTATATTATAGTTCCGATGCGGAATACTCCACATCAGCAATCAAATAAAGCGATTGAAAAAAATAAAAAAGTTGTTGACAAACGAACAGTCACATGATATACTACATGAGTTGCTGATCGACAAGACAACAACAAAAAGCACTTTGAAAACAGAAGATTGAACAGTATGTAAAACCCTGAAAATTC
>CAUQMY010000009.1:0-227954 GCA_963519465.1 uncultured bacterium | reverse complement strand
AGGCCCGACCGGAGCCACCGGTCCAACAGGTCCAACCGGAGATACCGGACCGACAGGTCCGACCGGAGCCACCGGACCAACAGGCCCAACAGGAGCCACCGGTCCAACCGGCCCAACAGGCCCGCCAGGAGAGGATGCAGAGGCAGGCGGATCAATTATCCCATATGCATCAGGGCTGCCTGTAGCACCAACGACTGTCGGCTTAGGGCTTGCCGGTTTACCCGCTATTATCGGATTTGGTACTAGTACGTTATTAGCTAATGTTTTAGGTGCCACAATTGATTTGACTGGTGCTACAGGAGTATTGGCAAACCTGGCGTTCTCTGTTCCTAGAGACGGAGCAATAACTGATATTGCCGCTTACTTCAGCGTAGTACTTGGTTTGACTTTGATTGGAACAGATATAACCGTTCAGGCACAATTGTACAGCTCTGCTGTACCTAATAATACGTTTTCGCCGATAGCTGGAACACTGGTTACTTTAGCGCCGACAATTGGAGGAACAGTTAACGTTGGAGATATAGCTTCAGGCTTGTTGACTGGACTTAATATCCCCATTACAGCAGGAACCAGACTTTTGATGGTATTCTCAATTACAGCTTCTGGAGTTTCATTGGTTAATACACTGACCGGATATGCAAGTGCTGGTATCAGTATTGAATATGGAGCTTAAAATAACAGATAAAGCCACTTTTGCTAGCAGATATTTAGCGTAAGTGTAACAGTAGAGCCCCCAGGAATTTGATGAAATATTCAAATCCTGGGGGCTATTGTGTCAGCGCAAATTTATAAATAGTTAAATGATATGTTCCTGTATAGCCTTAACTTTATACAGGTTTCTGTCCAATGAAGCATTAAAATGTAGCTACCTATTGATTTATATTAATTCTCGTTTTTTTGTTCTCATGTCTTAAATTAAAGTAAATAAAGGATTCATTTGTTAAGAATATTTAATTGTTCAGGAGTATGAAACCAATGTTCTCCATTTTCCATAACTGTCAGGCGGCATTCAAAGTGTTTGATAAAGTTTTCTACAACACTAATTTCTGTAAGATTGTCTTTGTCCCCATAAAGAATATATGTTGGTTAACACCATTTTTTTATGGGCTGCTCATTTACTGGTGCTAGATTTTAAATAGTACAAATCAAACTGAAAAAATCCAATAAAGAATAATATGATACAATATAGGTATCGTAACAAAGGAGGATCTCATTATGGCAAAACATTTTGACAGGCCCTCTTGATGTTGTATTTTTCCTGATTATCCTTTAAGCACTGGAATCTCACACACTCTTTTTCTTCAAGAAAGCCCGGAACTTTTTTAACAATTCAAGTTCCTCCTGCATATTCTTATTTTCATTTTTTAATTTATTTATTTCATACTGATAATTATAAAGTGTGCACCCATGACCAGGGAACGCACTTTCTCCATACTCTTCGTATTCACGAATCCAGCGATATAAACTATTATAATGAATGTCCAGTTGCCTAGCTACATCAGAAACAGGCATTTCATCATAAACAACAAGCTTTACCGCTGCTAATTAAAATTCCAATCAAACTTTCTTATTGCCATAAACCATCAGCTGTGTTCTATAATTGAAAGCTTCAAGTGATATGGGGATTTATGGAACTTTCAAGAGAGATGGTTGATGAATTGATCAACAGCATCTTTGTTTATGGAAGTGAAGCGATTGAAATTGTATGGAACCATAAAGAGGAGTATATGAGGCTGATTCAGTAATGAGTTACTTTAAAAGTGTGTATTAAATTACTATATTAATATCATTCAAAGAAATTTAAGAGATTTGTTTTAAATAATGTTGATATAAATGACTGTTCACGATTTATATGCATAATTAATCCATGGGTAAAGCTGATTTTAGGACTAATAGTTAAAACATTAAGAATTCCGTTATTTATTTCCTCCTGTACAGCTATTTCAGGAATTAATGCAAAGCCTTTTCCGCAGCTTACAACTTGTTTGATCATCTCAAGGCTTGACAATTCTATTGTGTCTTCAAAATTAACCTTAGCGTGTTTTAAGAATTCACTGGCTTTTGCGTGATATATGCATGAATTTCCACCACTTATAAGGCTTTCACCATCAAGAGCATTAATCCCTCTTTCTTTTACGTTTTGAGCTATATTTGGTGATGAGACGAATACCATAGTTTCTTCAATTAAAGGATAGAATAACAGTTCATTTCGTTCCGGATTTTTAGGAACGATACCAAAATCAAAAGAAAAATTCAGAACTCCTTCTAAAATCTCCTGATAAAAATCAGCAGCTATATGTAGTTTTACATCAGGATACTCGATGATGTGTTGCTTCATAAATGGCAAAATACGTGTGAGATAAAATGATTCTTGCATGATTAAACGAATAACTCCATGGGGTTTGTTTAAAGCGTCCATGCTTTCTTGAATACATTCACTTAAATGATTAAACTGATAAGCATATTTAGTAAATTTGACTCCAGCCTCCGTAAGAACAATTTTTCTTGGAAGACGGTGAAAAAGTTTTTGTCCACAAATTTTTTCTAGCGATTGTATATGAGTTGTTACAGTGGATTGAACATATCCTAATCTGTCTGCTGCTCGGCTGAAGCTTCTCTCTTCGAGGACGGCTATAAATGTCTGGATGAAGCGTCCTTCAAGTTGATTGATCATAACTGTACTCCTTTCTATTTCAATTTGAAATGGTTAGCATTCTATTTATTCGTTAGTAAAATACATTAAATAATGGTATTGTAGCAATATAAATTGATAAATGCAATCTTAAAAAAGATAATTGATCAATTTGATGGAAAGGGCAAATTGCAGCATTGTAGAGAGTTGTCATAATCTAAAGTAGACATTTTCAATTTCTAGTAAGCTTGTTTGTTAAGTGGATTCCAGCAAATAATAGTAAATTTATATGAGAAAGGATAAAAAATGAGAAGAGAGAGAAAAGCTAACACTTACTATCGTAAGCAAAATGTCGGTGAAGTTGAAATTTTTTACAGAGAAGCTGGTTCGGTTGATGCACCTGTTCTACTGCTATTGCATGGGTTTCCGACTTCAAGCCATATGTACCGTGAGTTGATTCCGAAGCTTGCAGATAAATATCATGTAATTGCACCAGACCTTCCGGGTTTTGGAAATACTGTAACACCTCCACGAAGTAAATTTAAGTATACTTTTGATAATCTGTCCAAGGTGATTGTTGAGTTTATAGAGATACTTTCTTTAGAACATTATGCACTTTATGTCTTTGATTACGGAGCGCCAACGGGTTATAGAATAGCATTAAGCCATCCAGAACGTATAACAGCAATCATTAGTCAAAATGGCAATGCATATATAGAGGGATTCAGCGAGTCGTGGGGACCATGGGAAACTTATTGGCATACTCCAACCTTGCAAAATAGAGAAGAATGCAGAAATTCTTTAACTCCTGAAACTATACGTAATTTTCAATATTTGCAAGGAACAAAAGTAGATTTAGTTTCACCAGATGGATATACTTTAGATATTGCTTATCTTTCTAATCCAGAAGCTCAAGAGATTCAGTTGGACTTGATTCTTGACTATAAATCAAATGTGGAACTTTATCCTGAATTTCAAGCTTATTTTCGAAAATATCAACCACCATTTTTAGCTGTCTGGGGTAAGAATGATGCCTTCTTTGTTCCGGCGGGAGCAAAGGCCTACAAAAAAGATATACCTTCGGCAGAAGTACACCTATTAGATACTGGGCATTTTGCGCTTGAAACTAATTCTGAAGAAATTAGTGATATAATTCATAGCTTTCTCAAAAGGGTACTCACAAGCCAGAAATGTATTGAGAATTAACGATCACTTGACATAGAATACAGCCCTGCTTATCTAACAGGGCTGCATTTTCTGATGGGAATACCGGCTTAGTATTTGCAATGTACACATTGCATCAAGGATAGAAATGAGAGATTTTCCTCTCTCGGTCGAACTATATTCAACTTTTGGCGGTATCTGCGGATATTCTTTACGATGAACCAATTATTGGATTTGGCACTAGTGCGGTATTAGCTAATGTCTTAGGTGCCACAATTGATTTAACTGATTCTACAGTTAAAATGTAGCTACCTATTGATTTATAGCAGTTTATTTTTTTGTTTTCAAACCTTAAATTCAAGTAAATCGTGGGTCCATTTGCCAAGAGTATTTAGCTGTTCAGGCGTATGAAACCAATGTTCCCCATTTTCCATAACTGTCAGGTGGCATTCAAAGTGTTTAATAAAGTTTTCTACAACACTAAGTTCTGTAAGATTGTCTTTGTCCCCATAAAGAATATATGTTGGAAAACACCATTTTTTTATGGGATGCTCATTTACATAGCACCAATACTCCCACGAAAGTGTCTGACCAAAAGAAGTAGGAATGACTTGCTCTGCCCGGAGTTGATCATCCGAGACACCCGACCACAGCAGCATATTTTGAATGAGCTGCTTCATATCAAGAACCGGCGAAACAAAAAGACATTTATTAATAGGCTCATTAGAAAAACTCAACATACTAAACCATGCTCCAATGCTATTGGCCCGTAACCCAATCCAGTTCCAATTGGATTTTGCGTATTCCATAACTGCCAGCAATTCAGGGACAACATGCCATGGGTCAAAGGTATCTTCTTCCGCTTTTCGTTCCCCGTGTTCAGGCAAATCAATACTTAAAACCTGACAACCATTCGCGCATGCAATTAAAGCAAAAGATTCTGCTTCTTCCTTATAACCCCCTTGCCCATGAATATATAGGTATAATTTATCCGATGGCAAACCAAAAAGAATGGCCGGAATTCCCTGAATTTGAAAAAATTCCTTCTTCATAAAAATCCTCCTTGAATGCAAAAATCGTTAGCATAAAAACTAATTATATTAGTATTGTAGAAAAATAAAAAAGCATTGTCAATAGAATAATAACTATTTTAACTTTTTTAGAGAGTATAATTATTGACAATACTAATTAGATTAGTTTAGACTGTATAAGTATTTAATAGAAGCTGGTTATTTCGAAAGGAGCTAAGATGCGTATTACGAAGGAGGCAGTTATACATGCGGCATCAGAAATTGCCGATGCAGATGGTCTTAATAAGGTTACTTTAAAAGTGGTTGCTGAAAAACTTGGAATTCGTACCCCGTCTTTATATAATCATATCGAAAGTCTGGATGATCTTTTGCGGGAAGTGGCGCATAATGGAATGAAAGCCATGAACAATCAAATGATAAATGTTGCAATTGGTAATTCTGGAGATACTGCAATAAAATCAGTCGGTGTCGTCTATTTTAACTATATCATCAATCACCCGGGGATCTATGAGACCATTCAATGGGCCACTTGGCATGGCAACGAAGAAACCGCAGAGATATTTGAAAACTATAAAATGCTGCTTGTAAAATTAATTTTATCATGCAATCTAAAAACCCAGGAAACCGATGAAATATTGAGTTTAGTAATGAGTGTACTTCATGGTTATTGCTCACTCCAACTTGGAAAAGCACTAAAAGAACCGGAGAAGGCAATAAAAGGACTGACAGATTCCATGGACATTGTGTTGTCAGGAATACACGCAAAATACGATTGCTAATAAATCAGCATAAATGAGTCTCTGTAATAAAGATAGGAAAACAGTACTTTTTTAAAATTAAAATATTTTATAAACCGAATTGCCAGTTCTTATAAGATGTGCTTTACTTGACAGTAACTACACTGATATAATATAGGATAACTATTAAACGATGCCAGAAACGGCATGAAAGTGGGGAATCGTGTATGATATATCCCAGGGTGATTCAAATGAGCCGGATTCTCTGTACAAGGTCTGATACTGGACGAGGCTTGTACAGAGTTCATTGATTTCGATTTATCTCGTCCGCATTGGATCTTGTACTTATAAGAAAATTAACTTATAAGGAGAGAATACAATGGAAAAGAAACAAAATTATATGATATTCTGGCTGGGACAATCTGTGTCACAGCTTGGAAGTGCTATGACAGCATTTGCCCTTACAATATGGGCTTATGAAAAGACCCAGTCTGCGATGACCGTTTCTTTAATGACCTTTTGCAACTACTTGCCATATATACTGGTCAGTATTTTTGCAGGCGGGTTCGTAGACAGACATTCAAAGAAAATGATTCTCATACTATCTGATACCATTGCAGCCATTTTAACGGTTGGGATTCTTATCAAGATCAGCAGGAATCAGTTGTCTATGGAACAGATATATGTTGTTAATACAATCATTGGATTGACAAATGCATTTCAATCTCCAGCAGCGGCGGTGGTAACCGGGGCTCTGGTCCCCG
Source organism: uncultured bacterium (assembly GCA_963519465.1). GTDB lineage: Bacteria > Bacillota > Clostridia > Lachnospirales > Lachnospiraceae > Lacrimispora. The sequence goes on along the minus strand of CAUQMY010000009.1, from coordinate 221,626 downwards.
AGGGGCAGTATGAAAAAGCCAGCGGACTTCAGTCATTTGCCAGTAATTTAATCATGGTAGCGTCGCCAATGCTTTCTGGAATGTTGATTGGTTTTGCAGGACTTCGGTTTGTTTTACTCGCAGATTTATTGTCATTTACCTTTTGTATGGCGACATTATACTTTGTAAAAATCAAACAGCGGCCAACAGGAGATCATGGGCAAAAGGCAGATGAAGAACAACCGCATAGGAGACAGACAGGCAGTCTCCAAAATAGCCTGAAATTTCTGAAAAATGAAAAGGGTATTTTCTATATTATGGTGAGCATGGCAATTATCAACTTTTTTTCCCGGCTTACCTATGAAAATATTTTATCCCCTATGTTACTAGCCAGAAGCGGCCATGATGCCAGAGTGCTATCCGTAGTAAGCGGAGTATTGGGGATCGGCGGAATCATTGGCGGTGTAATCGTCGCAAGCGGAAAAGGAAATCATAGCCCGCTTAAAATTGTTTATATATCAGCGGGAATCTCATTTCTGTTTGGAGATCTGCTGATGGGAATGGGAAGAAGTCTTCCCGCTTGGTTTATTGCTGGTCTGGCTGCCAGCGTACCAATTCCATTTGTCATAGCAGGGCAGACCATGATTCTATATCGGATCGTTCCAGAGAAAATTCAGGGAAGTATATTTGCTCTGCGAAATGCAATCCAGTATTCCACCATTCCGGTAGGAATTCTTCTGGGAGGATATCTGGCTGATTATGTATTCGAGCCATTTATGATATCAGGTCAGCCAGCAGCGGTTTTTCTAATGAAACTGGTAGGAACCGGAGGGGGAAGTGGAATGGCTGTTATGTTTTTGTGTACAGGCGTTTTAGGCTCATTATCCTGTCTTATCGGTTATAAAAACCGGCATATCAAGGAGCTGGTAGATCGAATGACGGAAAATAGGACATAGCAATTTTTTTAAACATGGCAATCCATATTTTGCCGTGTTATCATTGCAGTATGAAGTTATGATAGAAATATTACCATGACGGGGGCGGCAAAATATGAATAAATGGATCTACATGATAATTACGGGTGGATTGATATGCATGGCAGCAATGCCAAACAAGGATCTCTTTAGAAATCAAAAAGTTGTTCTGGAAACAGAGCAGGTACCTCATGCCGAATTGCCTAGTGAGGACCCATCACTGATTTATCTGACAGAGAGCAGAGGAAAGACTGGTGAAGAAGCGGTTTCTGCTCAACCCAGACAAAAATTATCCATCAATCCATCGGGAACAACATTAGAAGAGCGGTTTACTCCTCCTGACGGTTACCGGAGGCTGGAAAAGCCAGTAGGAAGTCTGCAGGGATTTTTACGGAGCTATCCATTAAAGCCGGACAAGAGTCCGGTACTTTTGTATGATGGAAGCAGAAAGAAAAACCAGGATGCACATGCAGCTGTATTTTCCTTGCCATTGGTGGAAGGCGATTTGCAACAGTGTGCGGATAGCGCCATTAGGATATATGGAGAATACCTCTGGTCAACCGGTGTATATGACGAAATTTCTTTCCATCTTACCAACGGGTTCTTAATGGATTACCCTTCCTGGAGATCGGGAAAGCGTTTATCCGTAGAGGGCAATCAGGTGAGCTGGGTGGCACGTGCAGCTTATGATGATTCCAGAGAAAATTTTGTCAAATATCTAAGGCAGGTCATGGTCTATGCAGGAACCAAGTCCCTGGAAAATGAAAGCAGTGATGCAAAACTTGATCAGGTACTGGCAGGTGATTTATTCATTCGCGGAGGAAGTCCGGGACACTGTGTGATGGTGGTAGATGTGGCAGAAGATGAAGCAGGAAATAAGTGCTTTCTTTTGGCTCAGGGATATATGCCCGCACAGGAATTTCATGTGCTAAAGAATCCCCTTCATAAAGAAGACCCCTGGTATTATGTTTCAGAATTAAAGGATTCGCTTGTTACACCAGAATATGTATTTGAGAAAAACAGCTTAAAACGGTGGAAAGCATTTCTTGAGGAATAACATATAAAAAGCAGTCATTTTCCCGCAGGATAGCGGAAGAATGGCTGCTTTTAAATTTTGCTTAAATGAACCCCTTTAAAACCAGAATCACCATGATAATGGTTACCAGCACAACTCCAAGAAGAAGTACTGTGCCTAAATTTAGTTTTCCTGTTTTTTGTCCGTTCTCAGACTGAAAAGCCAATAGATTAGATTTTCTCAGGGTAGTGACCAGTGGTTTATAGATAAGAAGTGTCAATGCCGTATTGATTCCGCACTTTATAAGGTTAAATGGAATAATTGCTGGCAGTAAAAGTTCCACGACAGCTTCTCTGGGGTACCCCATATAAATGGGAGTAATTAAATAGTTCCATAAAACCATAATGAGAGTCATAAGAATGCTGCCCAAAATCATTCCTACAAACGCTCCCAACATGGAATGACGTTTTTTGTAGAGATAAGCTGCCGGACAGACAAATGCTACCGTAGATAAAATATTCATGATCAGTCCGATAATTCCTGTGCTGCTGATCGTAATCATCTCTACAAAAGAAACAATCACGGAAATAAGCACGGAAGACAAAGGACCGAAAAGAAATCCTCCCGTCATAATAATGACATCTTTTGGTTCGTATTCCAGAAATGGTGCAATAGGGATGATCGGTATCCTGATAGCGAGAACTGCCACAAAAGCCAGCGCACAAAGCATGGCCATAATGGTGAGTTTACTAGTTTTTTTGTTCAAATTCATAATACATGCCTCCTAAAAATAAGTAACACCTGAAAGTGTGCCCTTCAGGTGTTAATAATAGACAGGTGTATTATCCTTATTTAACACATCTTCTTTCATCCAGACTTTACTGTCGGTATTGGAATCACACCAATTCTGCGCAATATGCGCTCGCGGACTTTACCGCCGGTCGGGAATTTCACCCTGCCCTGAAGACAACTATATGCAAATGTTCTGGATGTATTATAACACCCCTTTAAAAAAATGCAAGATGTTGTTGCAATTTTTTTACTGGTTTGCTATAATAGCTGCGATGGGGGTATAGCTCAGCTGGGAGCGCGAGATGTCCGGTAAACGACCCCTCAGAGAAGAAGTAGATTTGAAAAAGTAAAATGCTGGAAACTCAGATAAATAAAGGGTTTTCGACCATATGGGGGTATAGCTCAGCTGGGAGAGCGCTTGAATGGCATTCAAGAGGTCATGGGTTCGAATCCCACTATCTCCACTTAAATAATAAGCCGCAGGCATGAAAGCTTGTGGCTTAAATTTTAACTTATAGGGGCTGGACACTTGGTAAATCGGAAAGAGAATAGCAGGTTAAAACAAAAAACGGGCTGGAATTTGCATCTTTAAGTGTAAATTTTACCCGTTTTTTTAACCACTATAACAGATGACAATGAACAATTTGAGTAGGTGGCCTTTATAACTCATAGTTTTAAACGAGAACATTTTTACAATAAATTATGAAACCTTCAGTATTTTGAGTGGGTTATTACCGATAGATCTAGGACCATGTTAATTGACATATTAATATGTTAGGTATATAATCTATATCAACAATGTTGTTGGCAATTTTAACTGGAGGATCGATAATGGATGTTAATAAGTTATTGGATTATGCGGTGCTAGAAGCTGTAAAAATAAATAAAGAGGAAATATTTTTAGTGAAAGATTTATTTAAAGGTTATGAGTGGAATCGGATACCAAGAAAAAACAGATTGCTACTCGGAACACTATTTTTAAATTATATCACCAAAGAAGAAAGAGGCATAGTGCCCATAGAGAAAACCTCATCAGGACAACAGAAATATAAGCGATTAATATAAAATCCATTATACTACGTTAATATGATATGGTGCGTAAAGGATGTGATAGGATGAAATTTGATAAAATACCCGATAAAACTTTTTTAGAAAAAGGTATTCCAATTAAAGAAATTTCAGAATTAGCTAAAATAGAAGGAAATAGTAAAAAACCAATATATTCTATTCATAAGTGGTGGGCACGCAGGTTAAGTTCTGTGGTCAGAGCTCTTATAATAGGTGCAGTTTTGCCATATGAAGCAACGGACCAGCTTTTTTGGGAAATGTATTATCAATCTAACGATTTAAGTAAATTAACTGTTTTGGATACTTTTATGGGTGGGGGTACCTGTATTGTAGAATCCAAGAAAATGAAAGCAAAGGCTATCGGTGTGGATATAGATCCGCTAGCCTGTTTTGTAACTAAAAGGGAAATTCAACATTTGGATAGTTTACTTTTAACTAAAGAATTTAAGAACGTAATTTTAAATGTTGAGAGAAAAGTATCTAGATATTATCAAACTAAAGTAGGAAATGAGATTGCGGAAGTAGTTAATTTTTTTTGGACATATCATATCAGTTGCGATAAATGTGGGGAGCATACATATGCACATCCCCATTACTACTTAGCCAAAGATAGAAAAAATATAACAGCTTTTTGTAAACATTGTGGACAGATTGAAGAATTTCCAATAAATAGGAAAAGATTTAAATGCAAAAGCTGTGGTAAAACAACAGACATATACAAAGGGAATTTTAAAAGAGGGTTTACAAAATGTGATGTTTGTGGCACATCAACTCCCTTGCCAGCTAATGTAAATGGTATAGCAGACTTAAAGTTGTTTGCTATAGAATATGTTTTAGACGGGAAAAGATATTATAAAGCTGCTGATAGAAATGACATAGAGTTGTATTTCCAAGCACATGAAGAATATGAAAAACTAAAAGATGTTTTTAAGATACCAGATAATGATATTCCGCATAGTACAAGTGGAGATTCTCGCCCCCAAAGTCATGGCTATTTAAAATATAAAGATTTATTCAATTATAGGCAATTGCTTACTCTAGGATTATTACTAAATGAGATATTAAATATAAAACCATACTATATAAGTGAATGGTTGTTGTTAGCATTTTCTGATAGCTTAGCGTCAAATAACATGTTATGTTGTTATGCTTATGAATATAGAAAATTAACACCTTTATTTGGTATTCATGCATACACCGTTCCTTCTCGCGTTGTTGAAAATAATGTCGTTGGTACGAATTCATTAGGTAGGGGAACCTTTAAAAAAACATTTCAAAAAATGATAAAGGGAAAACAGTATTGCCAAGAAACTTATGAAGTTAGAATAGATGATAAAGGAAAAAGAGAAAAGATATACACCGGAGAAACTATTTCAGATGATGTAAGTAATTCCGCAGATGAGTTCTATGACTTGGAAGGCAATACATTGATTTTAAATCAGAGTTCAGAAAATTTGAAAAATATTAAAAATAATTCTATAGATATTATTTTAACTGATCCACCTTACTATGATAATTTATCATATTCTGAATTGTCAGCCTTTTATTATGTTTGGATCAAAGAATATCTTGATTTTAATCATGATAATATATTGGATCACTCAATATTTGTTAATAGCACTGAACAAAAAAGTTATGATTTATATGTTAGTCAATTAACTAATGTTTTCACGCAATGCTATTCCAAGCTTAAAGATAATGGAATTATGATTTTTTCTTTTCATCATAATAAAATAGAGGCTTGGACTTCTTTGGCACAAGCAATAAAAAATAGCTTGTTTAATGTAACCACGGTGTTTCCTGTTAGATCTGAGGGAAATAGTGCTTATCATTCTTCAGAAGAATCAATTAAATGGGACTCTATAATAGTTTTAAGAAAAGGTAATGAAAACACCTCTATACAGCAATTATCATGGAACAGAGATATTGATTATTGCACAGAAGAGCTTGGAATGAAAAGATGTGACTTTATTAGTTACTATCGTTCATTAAGATTAAAGGAATATGTAAATACCTCCTTTGATAATGGGAATCCTGAAGACATAAAGGTGTACTTTAATTACCACTATAATAAAATTATGGAGAAGTTCAATACAAAGGAGGACGAACATGCCACAGATTAGTAAACAGACCCTTTCCCAGTTCTTGAAAACGGAATGTTATCGTCAATTAAAGTTTATATTGTCACCTCATGATAATAAAAAGTACGCAAAAGAAAGAGAAGACTTTGATATTCCCCCTAGACAAGAACCAAGACCGGGAATGGCACTGGTTACTCGTGCTGGAGTTGAATGGGAGAAAGAAAAATATTCTGAAATTCAAGAGTTTTTTGAGGGGTTTCATATAATAGGCGCCGCTGACAAAAATGGTGGTTTTAGAACTGTTCAATTATTAGATACGATTTCGCTAATTGCACAGAACTCTTTTATTATGCAACCGGAATATAAAATTGAAGAATCCTCTGTTTTTGAAGATTTATATGGTATTAAAAATTTGAGAAATATGATACCTGATAGCATTTTTGAATTAAGCAAGTTGAGACCAGATATTATTCAAGTATTACCACCAAAAACATATGATCACTATGTTGAATGTAATGGTAAATATGTTCCAGTCACTAAGGATAGTACATTAATTCAATTAAAAGTTATTGATATAAAACATACTTCAGAACCATCTATTTCTCACTTTAGTGAGTTAGCATACTACATGATAACTTTATCATGTTGGTTAAAAGATCATAATTTGGAGAACAAGGTGCAGGTAGCCGCAGGTGCTGTATGGCCAGGCTCGCACGAAGCATCTACGATAAGAAAAAAAGCAAGTGAATATCAAAAACATGGTACAGAAATTAAAAATGAAGATCTTATTTCTTGGCTTAACGAAGATTTAATTGAAATTCCCTTTGAAGTATTTATTGCAAAGATAATCAAATTTTTCTCAAAGGATTTAACATATGTTTTGCAAAAGAACTGGAAAGAATTGCCCTATCATGTTAACTCTACTTGCAAACATTGTGATTATTTGGGTTATCCTTGGAAAAATTCAAATGGAGAATTTACATATCACGAAAATCATTGTATGCAATTAGCATTGCAACAAGATCATTTGTCTAGAATAGCTGATATGTCTGTAGCTGCGAAAATTTCTCTAGCCGAGAAAAATATAGTTTCAGGGCAAGAATTAGCTAATCTAAGTAATGATAGTGAAATTTTTGATACTCATCAGACTTTAAAATCAAAGAGAATTTTGTATCCACAGCGAGCAGTATCACTAATGAAAAATGAAGCGATTATACCTGAAAATGTAGGAACATCTTCTGTTATGCCCAAATGGTCTGACTTAAGTATTTTTATAACTGTAGATTTTGATATTACTAGCGCTATTACAGCATGTATCGGAATTAAGGGCGTATGGGTAAATACTACAAATAAAAAAGAATTGATTTTTTGGCCGCCTAAGGATCAAAAGGCTATGGTATATGTAATTGATTCTAAAGATTTAGAAGTAGAAAGAAAAGTCATTATAAAATTTCTAGAGTTTCTACAAAAAATAATTGATGATGTGAAAAAATTAGATGTCGACTCTTCATATCAATTATATATGTGGGATGCAATACAGTATGACCATATTAAGCGAGTTATTGGGCGTAATCTTGAAGCCATAATTCAAAATACAAAAATTAGGGATCTAGTATGGTTGTTCCCTTCAGAAGAAACAATGGGAAACCCTGATATACAGAGACAATCTCCCATAACTGTTATAAAAGATTGCATAGGTAGTTTAACCGCTCTACCTATACCACATTATTATTCATTGCTTGAGACCGCTAGAACTTATGGAAATCCAGACTACCGAAATATGTTTAATGTACATCCTTTATTTGAAGATGCATTAAGTGACCAAATCCCATCAGAAAGAATTCATGAAATATGGAGCAAGATTAATGAACCGTATCTTAACTGGACCACGCAACTAGGTGTTTTAATTGAAACTGTTCAAAAGAGAGTAAACGCGTTGCATTCTGTAGTACAAACACTTCAAAAAGATATACGCTCGGTCTTAATAGAAACTGCTCCTAAAATTTCAAAATCACTATTACCTATTAAGCAAGGGAAAATGTGCTATCAGAGTGAATTACTATATATGTTTTCTAAATTAGATGCTAAGTTAGATGAATTAGATATTCTAGCAAAAAGATCTCTTCCAATTTACGAGAGAGAAGCTAAGTTCGACAGTGCGATATTGGTTGAAAGAGTTGAAGATAAAAAAAGATTTATACAAGAATACAATATTAGGGATGAAGAGCAGATATATGTTTATAAACTTTCTTCTAATTCAACTGATGTCAGGATAAAAGAAGGAGATTTTTCTTTGGCAATATCCCCAAATTGCGATGCTACATTTCTTAATAAAAAAGTATTTACAATATTAACTAATGCAAATGATTCCGTAAAATTTTTAACTATGCAAAATATCTTAAAGGTATCGGTTTTAAAAATCGATAGAGAAAAACGTATTATAGTAATTAAAACCAATACTTTTAGAGATACCGATAATAACAATTGTGATCCTTTAATGATATTAGAGCGATTAGGTGTTGATTTTAAGAAAAATGTTTCTTTAGATCCAATTGCAAGTGACTTTTTCACTAAAAAGCTAAAAGAGGCCCTTCAATATATTGGAAATCCAATATTTTCTGATGCCGGTGTGGATGAGTTAACACGAATAAAGCAAACGGGTTTAAGCAAATTAAGACCTAATAAAACACCAATAACGCCAGCAGCTAAGATTTTGTGGGGCACTGATGAATATAAAACTATACCTAATGTTTTAATGAAAGGTTTTACTCCCGAACAAATACAGAATGTTTTAGAACAAGCAGAAAAAGAGTTAGAGGAAAGACATCTGACTCTAAATAGCAGTCAATACAAAGCTTGGAAATGTGCACTTACTCAAAGTATTAGTATTATCTGGGGACCTCCTGGTACGGGCAAAAGCAAGACGCTTGTATCCTTAGTTCAGTCAGCAATTTCAATATCAAAAATGCATGGAAAGCCTCTAAGAATTTTACTTACTTCATTTACTTATAATGCAATTGACAATGTTTTATTTGATATTGCAAATAAAGTGAATTTACAGGGAGTAAATGCAATTAGGCTTTGTTCTGAAAGCAAAGTTAATCCTTCATGTCCTCAGAGTATAATACAGAGGTGTATTTCACAGAAAAAAGAGATAGATGAACTTAAGACAGCTTTGGGGCAAAACACTGGAATAACTATTGTTGGCTCCCCAGCACAGCAAATTCATAAATTGTTAACTGATAATAAAGTATATGGACCAAAGGAATTTTTCGATTTAATAATTATTGATGAAGCTTCACAAATGAATGTTGCTAATGCCGTTTTGGTATTTTCTTCTCTCGTAATGGGGGGAGCGTTAGTTTTAGCAGGTGATGGACTTCAACTTCCCCCCATTCATAAGGCTGAAATACCATTAGGATGTGAAAACAGAGTGGGATCGATATATGACTACTATGAAAAGCAGCATAGTATACTACCAACCATGTTAGATATTAATTATCGTTCGAATCAGAAAATCGTTAATTTTATAAAAGAGGCTGGTTATAAGACGAACTTAAGCAGTTACTCTAGTGATTTGGAAATAAGGATAGACTCAAAGAAGATTAGTGATAGTCATCTTCCGGATGAATTATATTTTTGTAATGGTTGGTTAGAACTTTTAAATCCTGAAAGAAAAATTTGTTGTTTTACTTACCCCGATGGAGTTAGTAGCCAATGGAATGAATTTGAAGTGGATGCTATCGCAACTCTTTGTTTTTATTTAAAAGGGAATTTATATGCTCAGTTAAATTATGAAAAGGATATAGACGGTAATATAAAAGAATTAACTGATACATTTTACGGAGACGCAGAATTTTGGGGAATGGGGATTGGCATTGTAACACCGCATCGAGCACAACAAAGTAAAATTGCAAATAAACTAGAAGCATTATTTGCTCAAGGTGATCCTGTATTGCAAGAGAATATTCGAAATTGTGTTGATACTGTTGAACGTTTTCAAGGTCAACAAAGAGATATAATTATTGTTTCATTTGCTCTTGGTGATATTGATATGATTGGCCAAGAAGAGGAATTTATTATGAATCTTAATAGATTTAATGTTATGATATCCAGAGCAAGAGCAAAGGTTATAGTATTATTGTCAGAAGAATTGGCTTACTATTTGGCAAATGATATTGATGTTTTAAATAATTCGAAATTGTTAAGCAAATTTGCGAATACATTTTGTGATAATCAAATGAGCTTATCTCTTGGATATTTATCTAATGGTGTGCCTAAAAAAATTGATGGTATTTTAAAATATATGTAGTGTACAAGGGTAGGTGGAAAACATGAAATTTGATTAAGCGAAAGTGAATACAAATGTGTTTGTACATTTTATGAGTGGTTTTATTGAATTTGATAGTAATTCACAAGGGTTTCATATTATCTCTAAATTACACTGTGAGCAAGATAAGCTTAGCCTATATTTAACATATGCAACTCTGCTGTGCGGATTAAACTACTCTCGTTGCGCTGGTGAGAAAAAGGGTGATGGAATACTAAAAAAAGCTTGTTATTTTCAATCTGAAAGAGAAATAGTATAAAAAATATATTCTGATATGAATATGAAATTATATCATACCGCTTTCCATTGACATATATAAAGGAAGCAGATGATGATATTGCATATAGTTTAAGTAATAAATCAGATGGAATAGAAAAGAAGATAATAACAGCTGAGGATTTCATATTAGAATTTTTCAAAGTATGGACTAATAATTATAACGATTATCCTCGCCCAGTACCGTTACCGGACAAAATAGAAAACTTTTGTTTAGATATTTCAGTTAGATGGTACCGAAAGATTGTAGACGAAGTTGCAGAAGAGTATATTAAAAATCATAAGTTGTATTATGCTGGGTAGCAAAAAAAATTAATACCTGAAAGTGGATATGGACGAGTTTTAGAAACAATAAAGCAAGTATAATGTAAATTGTTGTATAGACCATCAGAAGGTGAAAATATCTTTAAACGTAACTTATAAGGACTGGACACTTGATAAAAAAGGAATATAAAATAGCGGGTGAATTTTCTAACACGAAGATGCACTCGTTTTTTTATGCTCTTTTCGATGAAAAAGAATGAGATGAATGAAATAACACGAATTGATAAGTAAGATTTTCTTGATTTATTTGGTATGCAGAAAGAAATCACATCTCACAGCTCACTTTATCTTCTGATTTTACGAATAAATCGACATCTTGATTACCCATAAAATTCGTATTATGATAGATGCATAAAGGAGGTGCTTAATATGCTGACAAGTTTAGATATGGATATTATTGAGAAGTATGTTGATGAAAAATATTATGATAAAGGTAAACTGAGTGCATATCTTAATATGCACTCTATCGTGGGAAATGAAATTTTTTCATACTGCGATAAAAGAGTTGGACGTGATAGTTCTACTTCTTATTCAAGTTGTCTGGATGATAATTTTGGATATAAGCCATTGCCTGTAACAGACTTTATTCGTAGAATACCTTTCTATTTCTATGTAAGCGACCATTCAAATAATCACGTGGGTAATTTACATTACCTTATTGTAGGGACTATTCGTGATGATAAGGATGAAAACACCCTAGAAGTGCTATATCAATCGCTTGAATACATGCTTTATGAGAAGAAACTATCATTGACGGATATATTCTGCTACATAATAGATCAGACGCATTATGTAAGCAATTTAATAATGTTTTTTCAATGGAAACATTATCTACAATTATGCGACGAATTAGGTAGTTGTAATTATCTACCATACTGCTTTATAACAAGTTATAATGAGGCATTAGAAAAGAAAGGGCTTCATCCTATTATTTATGAAATTGACGAGTTAATGATAGGAGAAGTTAGTTTTCGAACAGGAGCGCGGATTGAGTTTGAAGGTACTTTCCCATGCGACCATAACGGCCAGCCAATTATGAAATGGATTGGTCTGCGTGTTAAAAATGCAAAGAATATTACTTGTGCACAGGATAAATCTAGCCACGGACGGCTATGCGTCGAACTTACTCCTAACACTACAATTCATGCACTCAACTGTTATAACTACAAGGATGAGGAGGACTGCTGGTATCAAATTTATGCAGGACCGCAAACTATGGAGTTTGATTATGAAATTCTGAAGATTAGTAGAAAACGTCTAAAATATACCCAGCAAGATGTAGCGGACGCAATTGGGGCTACTGTTCGTACATATCAAAAATGGGAAAATGGAGAAACCACACCAGATGGGCATTATCTACTGAGGCTTCTGAACTGGCTTGATATACGTGATGTTCAAGATATCGTTCGATATACAGAATAGATTGGAGCCACAAACTAAAAGGAGGTTGAACGTATGGCTAACAATAGAGATGATTTCCCACAGAAAATAAAAGATCTACTTGGAAATCGAGTTGGATGGCGGTGCAGTAATCCGGATTGTAGAAAGCCAACCCGTGGAGCAAATGACAATCCTCAGGAAATAACAAATATAGGAGTTGCAGCTCATATTTGTGCTGCAGCCGCCGGAGGTCCCCGATACGACCCGCAAATGTCATCGGATGAACGCAAGTCATCAGAGAATGGAATATGGTTATGTCAGTCTTGCTCTAAATTAATTGACAACGATGTTATCAGATATAATATTGAACTTCTCCGCATATGGAAAGAAAATGCTGAGCGGCTTGCTATAGCAGAACTGCAATCTGCATCTACCGAAAGCACAAACAATAAAGACAAAGAACTACTTCGTTTCTTTGTCCAATGCTTTGATAGGCCAGCTTTTCAAGACCCAATTAATCAAGAAGGCCGAATGGAAGATTTCGATCAGGCAATAGAAGATACAATTATCGCATTGAATACCGGCGTTCTTCGCACGCGGGATGGCATGATAATAAAGCAATCAGAGGGCAAGTCAGCCATCATTAATAATAATTGGAGAGAAAAACTGAATACAATTACAGATATACTGGTTGCTCTTAGGAAACGGCTAAAAATTGCAAAAGCTGAAAACTTATACTCAACGTACGGCAAGGGTGAAGTTATGTATTGCTTTTATGACCGGGAGCTTGAGAAATGGTTTGATTTATCAAGAGAAGAAATTCTCAAACTTCTCTCTTCGATGTGTCAAGAGGTTGGAATTTCCGGTCTGCACTTTCCAAGGCATTCATATCGATGGTAACTGTGGAATGTCTAAAATAATATATATTATATAAAAATGTGTAGTTCTTTTGCAGCTTAGTTCTCTATCCTTGAAATTCTAAAACTCCGGTGATAATATCTTTCCATTCTTTTTTTGGCAAAGAAGTTTCGGTTACGGCTAATGTTTCAGCAATGCAGGAAGGCAAAGTATTATTTTTTTGAGCATTAATCAATAAATTATACATAGACTCCAATGTCAAACTGGCTCCTTGTAGACTTTTGCAATGAGGGCAATTGTTAGCTATATATTCACCATTGAACTGCTTACTGAATCTTCTATAAATTTCTTTATGTTTTGTAGAAAGATATTGGTCCAATGTGTCAATCATACCAAGCCTGATTATACTTAAATTAAGTTTACGTGACAGTTCAGGCTGGTCCTTTAATAGATCAATTTGAGGAAAGTAGCTCCGAAGCTTTATAGGTTTTTCACACTTCCAGCAGGGCATCTCAACTTCATATATATTGATTCCCTGCTGGGCAAACCAAAAATAAGTTTGATCTGCAATAGTTTTCGTACTCTTGCATCTTGGGTAATTGCTGCAGCCGAAAAAATATCCCTTCGTTCCGTGACGCACCACAAAATGCCCATCACAAATATCACAGGAAAAATTAGAGGGTGCATCGGTATTATGTTCTTTTATCTCTTCATAAGGGTCAGGGTAATGATCCGCATCAATCATATGATAGAGCAAAGCTGACAATTTATTTTGATTTTGCACTGGATGAATGTCTATATCAAATTGGATTTTAGATTTAATAGTTTCCTGGATATCATATTTTCTTAAGAAAAGTTCATGTTCACCGGGAGCAAGAAAATCCAGAGGTTTATCTATAAAAATATACTCGTCCCCATCTTTCTGTTCCGAATGAATGTATCCCATATTCATTAAATGATATTTGCACGCAGTGATGACACTGTCATAATCATGATCGGGCCGATTATTGTAGAAGCCTGCGTAGACAGTGTCCTTTATCTTATAATTACTTACTTCTCTAATGGAACAAGAATTACTTTTATGTATGGAACAACTTTTATAAATACAATAAAAGGTTCTCACGACATACTCTGAAAAGTAGCCTGTAGGTTCTTTCCTTTGTTTCGCAAAATAATCTTTTTTATTTTGGATTTTTTGTTCTGACCACATTTTATTCTCCTTTACTACAAAGATATATAAAATTTACCAGTTCCTGATTTAATTATAATAAATGAAAGGAGTACATGCAATGAAGATTTCAGAATTCAGTACAGGTCAAACCCGTTCAGTTTGTGGAGCTCTGACCATAAATAAAAAAGCTAAACTTGGTACGAAAAAAAGGATATCTAACAGATATATCTGCCTATCAGCACAAGAAAAATAGTAAGCCATAGTCTCATACTTCTCCGGGTTTCACCCCATCTTGTTCGTAAATGAATCAGCATCAATAAATTGAATACTATCAACCAACGCCTTCTCGTTTCAATTGAAACTGAAAAGGTTTTTTTTATTTCAGAAAAGGAGATGATTAAATACAAGAAAAAGAAATTGAAAAAGTTATCACTGTGACACTTATTCGTTCAGACCTGTACGATTCACCAGCCTATGCCGGAGCATACCTCACTCTACCTGCGCACATCGATGAAATTCATGATGCATTACAGCGAGCCAGGGTAACGAATGGTCAGCCTTATCAAATCATCGAATGCTTCAACATGCAAGGCGAAGAACTGGACTTTATTCCAGACAAGCCCTCCCTTGACGTGCTAAATTTTTTTGCGTACCGGATTAGCAGCTTGAATGAAAGCGACCGTGTAGCATTCAAAGGCAGCGTCAAGAAAGATGACAGATTCTCCATTATGCAAGAATTGATTAACCTCACCTATGATCTGGAGGACGTCCACATCATCCAAGTAAAAATGATCGCGAACTTGGTAAATTCTATGTCGACAACGATTTTGTGGATGTAGTCAGCAAGCTCCCTCCTGAAAACCAGGAAGAAATTATAGGGCTGCTTGACTTTGAAAAAATCGGATGCAAGCAGCGAGAAGCAGAAAACGGTAAATATGTTGATGGAAAATATGTGGTGGATCTCCGAAGCCAGAGACAACTCTACGATGGCGTAAACCTGCCAGAGCATCCGTTCATGCAGGAATACATCTTTGAACTTATGGTTAGTGACAGTACGTTCTATCCCGATGGCATTGACGAATGCACCCTGTTACGATTACCAGCCACGCCGGAAGAAATAAAAAATGTTTTGGCAGAACAGAATGTAAAAAGCCTGGATGACTGCCTTGTATTTACCAATAAAAGCACGATCCCTCAGCTAAACGGTATGCTTGGCGAATACGAGAACATCAGAAAAATAAAAATGCTGGCGGAAATGATTCATGAATTACCTTGCCAGGGTCAGGAAGCAAAGTATAAAGCAGCTCTTGAGCTGATGGACTGTACGGATATTGATCTTGCGATGGACATTGCACAAAATTTAAACAGCTTTGATTTCTATCCCGAATTGTCCTCACCTGACGAATATGCAAAGCAGGAATTCTTCAGAAAATATCACATCCCACTAGATGATCCGGCTACACAGATGATTCAGTTTCCGGCTTCCGCTTCCGTATTTATGGAGAAAGATCATGCCCAAATAACTCCCTATGGAATTATCAGAACCAATGACCAGCCCATGGTGATGGAATACTCCATCAAGCAAGTTGGTCAACAGATGCTTTAAATCAACAATAAACGAAACGAAAAGGCGCTGTCTTTACAAAAAGGCAGCGCTTTTTTTGTTACCCGAAAGGAGCTGAACTATGAAAAGAGATGTAACAACACCAGAAGAAAAAGACGGAGCAGGGATCACCGGTCCCCCAGTAAAGCATACGGTGCCTTCTCCAAAAGACCTCTCACACTGCAAGGGCTGTCCCTATCCCGGCGTTGGCTTCATCTGCTGGAGTCCTGACGGCTCCTGCCTGAAAACTGATCTGAATCGGATGTACAGCAGCAGGAAAGGTCGGTGATAGAATGAACAGCATCATCAGCTGGGTGGGCGGAAAAAAAGCACTGCGAGAGCTGATCTATCAAAGGATGCCTAAAGAATTCGGACGGTACATTGAAGTTTTCGGCGGCGGTGGCTGGGTACTGTTCGGACGCCATCCAGATACTGCCATGGAGGTTTACAACGATTTTAATTCCGACCTTGCTAACCTGTTCCGTTGTGTCCGCGACCGTCCTTTTGCTTTACTAAAAGAGCTGAACTTTTTTCCTTTAAATGGCCGGGACGAATTCAATGTACTGAAAAGGCATCTGGAGAAGGAGGAATTCACCAGCGAATACTTGCAGGAGGAACTGGAGATTGCTGAGCATTATCTTACCCCTCCGCAGTTTGAAGAAATCAATTCTATCCTTCTTGAAAACGCACAGATGAATGATGTAAAGCGAGCTGCTGTTTTTTACCGGCTCATCCGCTTAAGCTACGGAAGCGGATGCACCAGCTACGGTTGCCAGCCCTTTGACATTCGCAAGACTTTCCACCTACTCTGGCAGGGCAGTCGCAGGCTTAAGGATACCGTTATTGAAAACAAGGATTTCGAAGAACTAATCAAGCAATACGCCAGAGAGAACGCTTTCATTTACTGCGATCCACCCTACTATCAGACAGAAGGACACTACGCCGTGGAGTTCCGTAAGGAGGATCACTACCGGCTTCGAGACACACTTGTGGCCTGCCGTGGCAAATGGTTGGTCAGTTACAACGACTGCGAATTCATCCGGGACCTGTATCAGGGCTACCGTATTGAAGCGGTCAGCCGCCTGAACAATCTTGCTCAGCGCTACGATAACGGTTCTGAATACGCTGAAGTCCTAATCTCTAACTACGACACCGGTGAACGGCTGCGGGACATGCCGACCCAATTGGGGCTCTTTGACCTGGCTGGTTTTTACGGCATAGATGAATAATTTAAAAATTAAATTAGGAGGAAATTTGTTATGAAACTGATTGAAAAACGTATTTGTGTAGACAAGGGAGGCCGCCTGCTGGTCCCTATGGAGTTCATTAATGCAGCAGCACTCCAGCCTGGTACGGAAATGTCCGTGACCCTGGCTATTCCGGAGGAAGGAATGCCTCCCTGCCCGTTAATGGTTATTTCGCCCGATGCTCCGGTCACCTTTGCATTCGCTCCGGACTATGACGATGGTGATGAACTGGAGGAGGATGATGATTTCTCACTTCCTCATGAGCTTTTGAACGCCGCAGGCATTCCCATCGACAGCGATCTGGACGTCACCTGCGTTCCCGGCGCCATCATCATCAAGGAATCGGATATCCTAAACCGCTTGCCGGACAGTCTTAAGGCTCTGTTCCATTCCTTCGGCATCCACCCAGAAACCGTGCGTGAAGTCATGAGAAAGGAGGGCTATTTTGTATGAAAGCAAAACCGATTTATAAGATCATGGACGACAAAGGCCGCGTCCTCATTCCCAAGGAGCTCCGCGCAGCTTCCGGCATGGATTACGGAGATATTGTGAAGCTAGGCATCCACCAGGGCATTGTCACCGCAAAGAAGGTCGATCTCATTGAGGTGGGCGATCAGTCACCGGAGGCGGTGGAAGCCTTTGTCAATGCCGCCATCCGTAGGATGACGGAGGATACACAGATCGCCATCGCCGCACGTCTGCTGGAACTCATCGAGCAGGGAAAGGGGCAGCGCCATGAGTGAAAAAAAGTTGTTTACGCAGGAGGACTGCCTCCGTACCGGCTATGACATGTCCATCAGCGGAAAGGTGATTGTTCTTCATCCCTCTGCGCTGCCGGAGGATTACCGGGAGGCAAAGCATCAGCTGTACTATTGCACGGGAGGGAACGGCAGCAATCCCAATCCCATCGGCCGCTCCATCTTCACGGTATCCCTGGCGGAGGGAGAAAAAATTTGCTGGAACCGGAGCGATGTCCTCGGCATTGCAAAGCCGGATATCCTTTCCGATCAGGCCCGATTACAGCTATCCCAACTCCGTCCAAGCGGGGCACTGGATCTAAAAAGTAATGAACCTCAGTACAGCGGCTACTGTTTTCTCCCGGACGGATGCTATACCTCCGGCGTAGGTCTTTGCAGCGTCAAGGAGGTACAGGATTACATTGAGATGCAGAAGGACTACCAGCACCGGGTAATGATTTGTGACCGTGATGACTTCTGCGTATTTGAGATGATTGAGGGGAACCTCGTTTATCCATCACCGGAAACCATGGAAGCTTTCCGAAAAGAACAGCCGGAGTTGGGCGGAATGGAACTGAAGCTATGAAGTGTATAAAAGCATAAAGCGGAATCAATGACTGGTTCCGGCTTTTGCATATACAAAATTAAAAAGAAAGGACTGAAAACCCATGAAACAAAAAGGAAAACATATCGTCATTCTCGCCCTAATTCTCCTTTTGATGGTATGCGGTGGAATCTATACGGCGTACCGCATGCACCCAGAAAACTTTATCGGGCAGGATGAAATCATCACCCGCGGCGAGTTCGCTGCCATTATGGTACGGGATATTCCGCTGGATACGGCAAACGCAGAGAAAGACCCACCCAGCTTCCCGGACATTGACGGTCACTGGTCGGAGGCAAACATCGAAGCCCTGATTGACGCAGGAATTCTTGATCCCGCCGATTATCCGGACGGCTTCTTTCCGGATGGCCCTATCACCCGAGCCGAAATCGTCAAGATGCTTGTGCGGATCAGCGGAAAAGATAAGGAAGCGAAAAATACCAAGGGACACAGCGGCTATGAGGATCAGGACGCCATCAAAGATGATGACAAAGGGTATCTCATTATTGGCCGTGAGGATGGCATCATCGGGGATACGGATGACAATAAGATTCATCCGAATGACCCTGTAACCAAGGGAGAAGCCGACAATCTGATCGGCAAGGTTATGCCGGAAAAACCCACACCGTCACCGGCAACAACAACGCCAACATCTCCTTCACCGACTCCGGGGACAACGACACCCGCCCCAACGAATCCGAATCAGCCTACACCAACGCCAACAAATCCGAATCAGCCTACTCCGACACCTACACCAGCAAATCCGGGCAACGGTTCAGGGGGCAGTTCGGGAGGCGGCTCGCACTATTATCCGGATGCACAAGTGCGCTTTGAACTCCCAGTCACCGCCCATACCGACACGGAAATTCTAGTGATGCCCGTTTGGAAATACATGAGCAGCTTCTCATGGTCAATGACCAAGACCACCGTGGATGGTTCCTACCAAACGGTGGAACTGGCAGATGCCATCAGCGGTACCCTTGGCTTGGAGGGCGCCGCCATCCATTTCAAGGAGGATGGACAGTATACCCTGACTGCCACAGCAAAGAACTCCAAAGGAAAAGAAACCGTGCTGTCCAAACAGATCACGGTTTATCCGGTCATTGATCTGAACTTTGACCTGCCGGATACGACCCACACGGACAAATCAGCCACACTCAACTTCCAGCCGGAAAAGCTCCATGGGCATGACATTGTATGGATAGTCGGGAAAGACGGAGAAGCCGTTCAGCCTGCCGACATTCTGGACGGTACGCTTGGGAATGAAGGCGGTACCTTTGTATTCAGAACCAAGGGCGAATATACGCTGACAGCATCTATCACCGACGAAACCGGGCGCGTATTTACTCACTGCGAAAATACCAAAGTCTATCCGGTGGCCGTAATTGCCTTTGAACTGCCCACCACAGGGCACACTGATACTCCTATTGACTTTGCTACAGCACTGACGGAAGCAGAGGGACTGACCGTTGATTGGAGCCTTACCAAAAATGGTGAAGCGGTAGTGCTTGCCGATGAACTGGAGGGTACCCTGACCAATGACGGCGGCTTGATCCGCTTTAAAGATAAAGGCGCGTACCTGCTTACGGGAACACTCACCGATGAAACCGGTAGAATCTTTGAAGCCTCCGGGGCTATCACTATCTATCCGGTAGGCTCCGTTGGATTTTATCTGCCTGAGATCACCCATACGGATAAAAGTGTTCAGGTGGAGGCATCATTCCAGAATCTTGGAACAGCGGAAATCCAATGGTCGCTGACTAGAAACGGCGAATCCGTTCTTATTGCCGATTACATGGAGGGGAAACTCAACGACACGGACAGCATCGTCCGCTTCAAAGAAAAGGGAGAGTATGTGCTGAAAGCCGCCTTTACCGACCCCGCGGGAAGAAACTACAGCTATACCGCGCCGGTCAAGGTATATCCAGTTCCGAGCATTTCATATACCCTGCCGGAAACCGCCCACACCGATACCATCTTAAATGTAATTCCAGAAAACTTGGAATTAGGTAGCCTGAAAGTGGAGTGGCTATGTGAGAACGGCTTCGGATTCCAGGATTTTGCGACCTATATCGACGGAACACTGGATAACAACGGCGGCTCTATCCGCTTCAAGCATGCGGGAACCTATGAATTGATCGCAAGAGTCACCGATGAAACCGGTCGGGTATTCCTGTTCGAGAATGGCGGCAAAATTGAAGTCCTGCCGGTACTGGGCATTTCTTTTGAGCTGCCCGAAGCCACGCATACGGATCGCACCATTGATCTGCGCACCCGCGGCAACAACAACGTGCTGCCGGTGGAATGGGCGCTCACCAAAGAAGGAACACCTGTTGAAATCTCTGATACTTTAGAGGGAACGCTGAACGCTTACGGAGGGAAAATTCGGTTTAAAGGGGCTGGAGAATATACCCTGACTGCCTCCATGATTGATGCATTGGGCAGGGTGTTCTCTTATTCGGCATCTACCACAGTCTGCCCGATCCCGGTGATAACGCTCAACGCACCGCAGGTTTGGTACACTGGCGAACCCGGTGCAATCAGTGTTATAGGCACAGATTTGGAAAATCTCACAGCAGACTGGACGGTTATCAAGGATGGCGGCACGGCGGAGCCATACTCAGCCTATGCTTCCGGTATCTTGACTAAAGAGGGCGGCAGCTTGACCTTTCCGGTTAAGGGACAGTATGGACTGACACTGACCATGACAGACTCTACCGGCCGTACCTTTGTCCGAAGCCGAACCTTCACGGTTTATCCCATCCCACAGCTGACTGTCGGTTTGCCTGCACTTAGCTACAGCAATGACCCCATTGCAGTTACCTCATCCGGCGCAGAGCTGGAAGATTTGGACATCAGCTGGCTTCTCTCTGTGGATGGCGGCGCAGCAAAACCCTATACCCAATACGCCTCCGGCTTGGTCGGAACCAGCGGAGGGACTTTGAGAATCAGCACGGATAAAACCATCACGGTGAAGCTGATTGCAGAGGCAACGGATGTGAACGGCAGAACATTCACTTTTACATCCAATACCGGAACTGTCAAGCCGGTTGCACAGTTTAACTTCACCATTCCGTCTTCCGTCCATATCGGCTCCAGCTTTAATGTATCCCTGCCGGCAGTATCCGGACTGGATGGCAGAAGCCTCATCTGGTCGTTGACCAAAGGAGGCAGTCCGGCATCCTACACCGGTAGCCTCTCAAATAATGGCGGAAGCATTGCAATCAACGCGACCGGAAGCTACACCCTGACCGCCAGTACGACCGACAGTGCGGGTAGGACATTCAGCTATACACAGAGCATCACGGTCACCAACAATGCACCGAACAAGCCAACCGGAAATGCACTGGTCACTCGAACCGCAAGGGATGGTAAGCTGCTGGTGAACCTCTCAGCCTATGCCACCGATCCGGATGGTGACACTGTGAGCCTTGAATACTCCGGTAACACAACGGACAGCTATTATGCCGTGGGTACCCATATGGTTCGCGTCAGAGCTAAAGACACAGGGGGGCTGTATTCCGACTGGACAGATATCACTTTTACGGTTTCAAACTCTGCTCCCACAACGCCGGTTATTTCCCGGACTCCAGACGGCAACAGTATCGCTCCCGGCGTAGCAATTACCATCACTGCCTCCAGCACAGACCCGGACGGCGACGCCATCGCTTATGTATGGGAAGGACGTCCGTCTCAGACAAGCACTGCCTATCCGCTGGGGAAAAATGTGGTGCGCGTGAAAGCGGTAGACTCTACCGGTGCCGAATCTCCATGGACAGCTATTGTGTTCTTTGTTGCCGATCCTAATCGAGGCGGTGGTATGACGCTCACCGGGCCAGAGTCGGCAATCTTGGAACAGGGCATTGCAGGAGCGACCATTACCAACTACACCTTTACGGTTCCGCCTGTTTCCGGGCACTCAGGACAGGACTTCGGTCGTGTCCGCGGCTATAACGTATTGACAGGCCAATGGGATCAGCTGGATTACGGCACTACGACCAACGGTATCACCTTCAGCCGCAGCCTGTCGGCCGGACTCTACAGCCAATTGGAGTTTTATTACTACACAAATCATGATTGCATGTACAACAAGAGCAACATCACGTACTCCGTTGCCTTCTATTTTCAATAACGGGTAACGGCAGTTCTGCCGGGAAAGGAGGAAGCCTCGTGAACAGTATTCAGATCAAAAACAACCGTATTCTTTACTATGGCAATACCGCTGGCTATATCGAAAAAGGCAGGGCCATTGTCGACCCCATGTTTGAAACCGATGAGATGAAGTCCTATCTTTCAGAAAAGAAAGGATTAGGCGTGGAGTGGAAAAACGGCACCTTTGCACGGTTGGCGGAAGGCAGTATCGACCCGGAGGGCAATGCACAGGTACTTAAAAACTGCCGCATCTGGCAGTTGAAACCCGACACAGACGTCATGATGAAATTCATTGGGTATGACGAGCTGCAAAAAGAGTTCGGGGAACCCAACCCGGACAATTACCTGGTGATTTATGACGGCGAAGTGGAAACCAATGATTTGGAAGAACTGTATGCCAAATTCAACCTTGACCACCCGTCTGGCTATGAGGGGCACAGCCTCTCCATGTCGGACGTGGTGGAGCTGTATGATGAATCCGGCAGCTCCTTCCACTATGTCGACCGCTTCGGATTCCGGGAAATTCCATTCCAAGAGTCCGGACAGGAGCAGATGCAAGGCCCCCAGATGAACCTGTGACCAGATATCCTAACAGCTGAAAGACTGTTTTTTTAATCCCCAAATAAAGGAGGAAACACCATGAGTAAATCGCAAGCCGCAGCCAAGACCCCGCAAGAATCTGCACAGATTGTAGCCGAACAACCTATGCCCATGAAGGTAGACGTCAAGATTGGCTCCATCCGCCCGGAGGGTAACATCCGGGCCTATGCATCTATTAACCTGAACGACTGCTTCGCAATCCGCAATGTGCGGGTGGTGGACAGCTCCAAAGGATTGTTTATTGCTATGCCCAGCTACCGGGCGGGTAACGAGTACAAGGACATCTGCTTTCCGGTTACCAAGGAATTCAGGGAACAGTTGAATAACGCAGTAATCGACGCTTATCATCAGGCGCTCACCCAAAGCCAGAGCCAGAGCCAAAATCAGCATAAGGTGGCCGATGTGTCTGCTTTTGACCAGGCGCAGGAGCAGCATTCCGGCATGAAGATGGCGGGACTTTAAGCCTCGCCATTTTTCTCTTTAACAACCAAACAATAAATTAAAATGGAGGTAATCTCAATGAAAAAGTTCATATCCAAGGTAAAAAACCAAATCACATGCAAAATCCTTATGGCACATTCCCTGCTTCGTTCCCAGCACGGGGAAGGCTTCGTGGACACCGCTATTAAAATCCTGATGGCCGTTGTCATTGGCGCCCTTGTCCTCGCCGGGCTGTATGCTCTATTCGGTGAAACGATCCTGCCTACCCTGAAACAGCGCATTATTGACATGTTCAACTATGGGGGCTGATGTGCTGTTCCTCTTGCAGGGTGTTTTTTTCACCGTCTTACTGGCGGCAGCCTGTCTTTGGGATATCCGAAAACGGATCATTCCGGACACCCTCTGCCTATGCGTTGCCCTGACCGGGTTTCTGGCTTTTGAGCCGGAAAAACTGTTCAGCATCTTTGCTGCCACGCCGTTTCTGCTTGCCGCCCTGATTTGGGGCGGCATAGGCGGCGGAGATATCAAGCTCATGGCGGCCGCCGGGCTTGTGCTGGGCTTTCACAAAAGCATGGTTGCCATGATCATAGGACTTACTGCTCTGTTGATCTACCATGCAGTATATGCCATTATCCAAAAGCTTCGCGGGAGGGCTGTGCCAAAGGCATACCCCCTCGCGCCTTTTTTAGCGCTTGGCTGCCTTGCAGCCTATTTCATTATTGAATAAGGAGGAACAACTCTATGAGTTTTCTGAAAAACCGCACAATGCTGGGCGTACTCTGCATCGTGCTTTCTTTACTCATCTGCTTTGCGCTCATACCCCTGTTCAACCAAAGTGTATCGCAGAAAACAAACATTGTCCGGGTGGTCAAGAACGTCAAATCCGGTGCTCAAATCACAAAGGATATGGTGCAGACCGTGGAGGTCGGCGGCTATAACCTGCCGGATGACGTAATTCGGGAGTGTGAAACTGTGGTCGGCAAGTATGCTTCGGCGGATATGTTTTCCGGCGATTACATCCTTCCCGAAAAGGTATCCGATGTTCCAGCCGCTGAAAATGCCTATCTTTACAGCTTAAGCGGTGATAAGCAGGCCATTTCCGTCAGTATAAAAAGCTTCGCCCAGGGACTGTCCGGCAAACTGGTTTCGGGGGACATCGTCTCGGTTATTGCCCCGGATTATAAGAAGCAGGGTTCTACCATAATCCCTCCGGAACTTACTTATGTGGAGGTCATTGGCGTGACAGCCAACACCGGCTATGATACTGACACCGGCGATCAGCCGGAAGAAGATGCGGACGAGCGCGAGCTCCCGGCCACCGTCACCCTGCTGGTTTCCACGGAGCAGGCAAAAATCCTTGCAGAACTGGAAGCGGACGGCAAGCTCCATCTTTCCCTCGTCTACCGCGGAAGCAAAGAGAATGCCGCCCAATTTACCGAATTGCAGGACAAGGTAATCGAAACACTGTACCCGGCTCCCGCGGAGCAGAGCACAGAGCAAACAGAGCAGCAAACCGCCCCGGAGGCTTCAACAGAACCTGAAAACATTGCACCGGAAGCCGGAGGTGAGTAATGTGATGAACTTTATAAAAGGAAGTATTTTCACCCGCAGTAAAGTAGAACTTCCCATGGAGGAACCGGAGCAGGATACGCAGGTGCTGGCAATATGGGGCAGCCCCGGCAGCGGAAAGACCACGGTCAGTGTGCGCCTTGCCAAGTATCTGGCAGATCAGAAAAAGAATGTGGCACTGCTGCTTTGCGACATGACTGCGCCTATGCTGCCCTGTATCTGCCCGCCCGGTGATCTGGAGTGCGAACGATCCCTGGGAAGCATCCTTGCTGCCACCCATGTGACGGATATGCTCATCAGGCAGAACTGCATCACCCACAAGAAGATAAGCTATCTGACAGTCATCGGCATGCTTAAGGGTGAAAATGTGTTTACTTACCCGCCTTATACCCAGGAACTTGCGGCCGAGTTGATAGACCATCTGCGGGACATCGCCCCGTACATCATCATTGACTGCGGCAGCGCCATCGCCCACGATATCCTGTCGGCGGTTTCTCTATTGGAGGCTGATACGGTGCTGAGACTGGTAAACTGCGATCTCAAATCCATCAGCTACCTGTCCAGCCAGTTGCCGCTCCTAAAGGATCAAAAATGGGATTCTGATAAGCAGTATAAGGTAGCTTCCAACGTGAAATCCAACCAGGCAGGTGACCACATCGAACAGGTACTTGGTAATGTAACGTTCAAAATCCCGCATTCGGACGAGCTGGAGAACCTTGCGCTCTGCGGGGATTTATTTAAAGATCTGGCATTCAAGGACAGCCGTGGCTTTCGTGGGGAGATTGCCAAAATTGCAAAGGAGGTGTTTAACGTATGAGCCGAAAGAAACACGGAGATCTGGGACAGCAATCAGTACCCTCATTGACAACTGAAAAATCCCGTACCGTGAGCATGGCAGGCAATCAGAGCTTGTTTTTTTCATCTTCAGGAGCGCGCGAGTTCAGTTCCGTACTACGGGAAGTGCAGGAGTATATCTCCTTGCATTACGCGGGGCTGATCACAGATAGCGGTACCGGAGAGATGAAGGCACAGATCAAACGGTATATCACCAAATACATTCAGGATAACCGCGTTGCGGTATCCGGCATGACCCAGTCGCAGATGGTGGATGCCCTCTACACCGAAATGGCGGAGTTTTCATTCCTCACCAAATACATTTTCGGAAGCGGCATCGAGGAAATTGATGTGAATGGGTGGGATGATGTGGAGGTGCAGTACAGCAGCGGCATCACCAAAAAGCTGGACGAACACTTTGACTCGCCTGAACATGCCGTCAATGTGGTGAGGCGTATGCTGCATGTTTCCGGCATGGTGCTAGACAACGCCAGCCCCACCGTGCTGGGGCATCTCTCCAAGAACATCCGTATCGCCGTATTAAAAGCACCGGTGGTGGATGAGGATGTGGGTGTAGCGGCAAGTATCCGTATTGTCAATCCGCAGTCGATGCAAAAGGGGGATTTCATCCGGGGCGGCACTGCAACTCAGTCGATGCTCGACTTTCTGGCGGAGTGTCTGCGTTACGGCGTTTCCACCTGTGTGGCTGGGGCCACCAGCTCTGGGAAAACCACGCTTGCAGGTTGGCTTTTAACTACTATCCCCGATAACAAACGTATTTTTACTATTGAGAATGGCAGCCGAGAGCTGGCGCTTGTGCGGAAAAAGGACGGAAAGGTCTGCAACAGCGTCATTCATACTCTGACCCGCGACAGTGAAAATGAGCGTCAACGGATCGACCAGACCACCCTGCTGGATATGTCTCTGCGTTTTAACCCCGACATACTGGTTGTTGGAGAGATGCGCGGTGCGGAAGCAAATGCGGCGCAGGAAGCTGCCCGCACCGGCGTGGCGGTGCTGACCACCATCCACTCCAACAGCTGTGAAGCCACCTACCGCAGAATGGTGTCCCTCTGCAAGCGCGCTGTCGACATGTCTGACGAAACCCTTATGGCCTATGTGACGGAAGCCTATCCCATTGTGGTGTTCTGTAAGCAGCTCGAAAACAAAGCGCGCCGGGTTATGGAAATCATGGAGTGCGAAATCCTGCCAGACGGCACAAGAAACTTCCGCCCGCTGTTCCGGTATCAGATTGCCGAGAACCGCATGGAGAACGGCAAATTCATCATCAACGGCGAGCATGGAGTGGTACAGGGCATCTCACTCGGACTGCAGAGGCGTTTTCTCGAAAACGGCATGCCGCAGGACACCCTAAAACGAATTGTTTCGATGGGAGGTGCCGTGATATGACCATTGTTTTACTTTTTGCCTGTATCGGTATGATTATTGGTGCCTTTTTATTGTTTGGGATATCCCCTATGGAGTTCACGGATGGGCTATTCGGTTTTCTGACCCGGAAAAACAAGAGCATCAAGGCGGAAATCAATGAAACGACCCACCGGAAAAAGGTCAGCTATCTGCGCCGTGAAGTTACAGAGGTTCAGGAAATTCTGAAAATCACAGGTCGAAGCAACCGTTTCTCCATGGTCTGTGCCGCCTCGCTTTTACTGTTTGCGGTAGGTGCAAGTCTCGCCATCCTGCTGGGCAATGTGTTCCTCATGCCGGTACTGGCGGTGGGGCTTATGTTTCTGCCATTCTGGATCATCCGGTTAACAGCGACGCATTACAAGAAGAGCGTAGCTGCGGAATTGGAAACGGCGCTTTCCATCATCACTACGGCGTACCTACGAAACGAGGATATCCTGACGGCTGTGGAAGAAAGCACGCAGTACCTGAATCCGCCCGTGCGGAATGTGTTCACAGAATTTCTGGCGCAAACAAAACTGATTGATCCGGATGTGGAAACCGCGCTCCATGCCATGAAACCGAAGATTCAAAATGAGGTCTTTCATGAGTGGATCGACGCGATTTGTGCCTGTCTGTATGATCGCAGTCTGAAAACTACTCTGACGCCGATTGTCAGTAAGCTGAGTGATATGCGTATTGTCAACGCGGAGCTGGAATATCTGGTGTCTGAACCGCGCAAGGAATTCATCATCATGACGATCCTGGTCATCGGCAATATCCCCATTATGTACATGCTCAACCGGGACTGGTACCATACCCTGATGTATACAGCGGTAGGACAGATCATCCTTGCGGTGTGCGGAGCGGCCATCTTCATCAGCATGGCATTCGTCATTAAGCTGACCCGTCCCATTGAATATAAACGATAGCCGTGGATATCGACAAATTCGTAGATATCTTACCCGCTGCCTGGATGCGGCGGTTTTTTATTGAACTTTTTCGGGAGGTGAAACCATTTGCAATCTCTACTATTTTTGTTTACGGCTCTGTTCGCGGCAGGGCTGTTTTTTATTCTGGCGGAGGTGCTGAAGCTGCCGGATCTAGGCGCTGCCAAAGCTATGCTGTCCGCTGGAAAAGAGGATAAGAAAGCCACAAAAACCGTGGAAGCCTGGCTGATGTTGGGTGCTGTGAAGCTCTCAAAATATATCCGAATGGATGAGTACAAGAAAAGTCGGATGATAAATATCCTTAAGGCGGCGGGAATTTCCATGACGCCAGAGATGTACTCGGCCTATGCCATGGTCAAGGCCGGTGCCATTCTGCTTGGGGTGATTCCCAGCCTGGTACTGCTTCCTTTACTTTCACCCGTGCTGGTCATGCTGGCTTTGCTGACCTATTTTAAGGAAATAAAAAGAGCTGACGAGCAACTCCGGGAAAAACGGGAGCAGGTAGAAAGCGAACTGCCACGGTTTGTGGCAACCATTGAGCAGACACTGAAAGCCAGCCGGGATGTGCTGGCAATGATCGAAGCCTATAAGAAAAATGCCGGTCCCGCCTTTGCCCATGAGCTGGACGTGCTGACGGCAGACATGCGCTCCTCCAGTTATGAGGCGGCGTTGACCCGGTGCGAGGCAAGACTGAATTCCCCCATGCTTTCCGATGTGGTGAGAGGACTCATCGGCGTTCTTCGAGGCGATGACAGCGCCGTATACTTTCAGATGCTGACACATGATTTCAAAGCATTGGAACTGCAGCGTCTGAAAGGACAGGCGCAGAAGATTCCACCGAAGATCCGGGTGTTTTCCTTTGTCATGCTGATGTGCTTTCTCTTTACTTACCTTGCCATCATTGCCATGGAGATTGTCAGTTCCCTCGGCAACATGTTTTAGAAAGGAGGAGAACTCATGGATATTGATCGGAAAAAATTAGAAAAAAAGCTGCAGGAAAAGATTGAAGCGAACTACCGCTCCTACATCCAGCAGCTCCAGAATAAACCTGTATCCGACCTGATCGGGCAGGTTGCGGAAATCGCAGCGGTGAAGCTGGTGTACGAGGAACTGATGGAAACATGCAGCCCGGATTACGCAGAATACCTGGTCCGCTTTGAAAATCCGCTGGAGCTGGTAAGCGATCACTGGTTGGATGAACAGAATGTAACGCACACCGAAGAAATGGGGCATGTCCTCTGGAATATCGTGGATAAAGGGCTGGGAGAAGGTGATTATGCGATAGATGAAGCATATCAGCCGTCAACTCTTAACGAGGGGGTACGCCTATGTTGAAACGGCTGCGCTCCAAACGGGGCGAGGGGTATATCGATGTGGCAGTGCTGGTGCTGTGCGTGATGCTGGTCATCGCCGTGGCGGTTAGCGTCCTGCCGGTGTTCGTCACCAAAAATAAGCTGGATACCTATGCCACGGAGCTCTGCCGGGAAGCCGAAATTGCTGGGCGTGTGGGCACTGAAACCACACTGCGGGCACAGGTACTCACGGAAAAGACCGGCCTGAATCCAGTCATCTCATGGTCGAAATCCGGCAAAATCCAGCTCAACGAGGAATTTACCGTGACGGTGACTACACAGGCGGATATCGGTCTGTTCGGAGGATTCGGGAGTTTTCCTGTCACTCTCCAGGCTCGCGCCAGCGGAAAAAGCGAGGTGTACTGGAAATGACAAATGGAAAATTATGTGCTATACTGAAAGATAAAAAAGGAACCTCTTTTCCGCTTATCATTGCGGTTGCTCTCGCGCTGGTCATCATTTTTTGCGGTATATCTGAATACATCCGGCTGGTTATCATTGCACAGGGTGTTCGGGACGCAGTACAATCCGCAGTCATTTCGACAGTGAACGATAGTTATGACGATGTCTATCACGGAGTGCGAGAAGGATACAGCGGTTCTTATCAGCCATCTGCGGATGATTTTGAAGAAAGTCTGGACTATGGTGACATCTACGGACTCCTGGATGATCTGCTGGGACTGCGTTACGCAGGCGGCTATCATGTGAAATATGCCGGAGATGT
Organism: uncultured bacterium; assembly: GCA_963519465.1. GTDB lineage: Bacteria > Bacillota > Clostridia > Lachnospirales > Lachnospiraceae > Lacrimispora. Next base: position 191,161 of record CAUQMY010000009.1, on the reverse strand, counting down.
GGTAGAATTCAAGCTCTCCGGGCTGTCGATGGATTTGCAAAATATGCCGCTTGCACCCGGCAACCCTGACAATAAGAATGGCTTTCTTGCTGATGCGGTAATCCGGCTGGAGGTTCCGGTTCGGTTCGGGGGAAAGTTGCTTCCCCCGATGCAAATCAACCTCAAAGTACAGGCTAAATATATGCCCCTGTTTTAACCATTTTCGGATTTCTCTGGACTTCTGAAAAAACTTGTAGTATGGTGTGTCATTGAAAAAACACATTAACCTTTTACACAAAAGGAGGTAGTTTGAATGAAACTGACAGACAAAGCAAAAAAGAGGCTCACCCTAACCGGACTCGGTGTAGTATGCGTAGTCCTTATCATAGCAATATCCTCGCAATTCAAGACAGAAAAGCCGGTAGATGTGCCAATCCAGCCCTCCCCGACCGTGTCGGTTGAAGTCACTCCCAGCGAGGAACCCCTGACATCCACCGCAGCCCCGACAACGACACCGGAGGTAAGCGTTTCGCCTATTGATCCAACTGCAACTGTAACGCCGGTCGTGACCGCAGGCGCGGATACAGCTGATTCCAGCGGTAAGGATCAAAGTTTGCAGGCAGAACCTACCAAGCCTGCAACGCCTACCAAAAAACCTACACCCAAGCCGGAAACTTCTACAAAAGATATAAGCAAAGCACCCGAATATAAGCCGGAGGATGCGGTGAAAACGGAACCCAAGGAACCTTCAGGTGGTGAGAAAAAAGATGGCAAGATTTATGTCCCCGGATTTGGCTGGATAGACGATGAAGGTGGGGGAGTTGATCAAAAAACCGTAGGTGGTGAAGGTGATATCAATAAACAGGTTGGAGAGATGGACTGAAGATAGTTCTTTAATAAGCTAAAAGCACCGAGTTTTCGGTGCTTTTTGTTGTTCAAGGAGGATTTAAATGAAACGACAACTCAGCATTTTTCTCGCATTAATATTGCTGATTTCTCTAGTTTTGCCCATTAAAGCCTACGCTGAGGGGGATGGCAACATAGACCACGGTGGTGGCGGAATGGGCAGTGGTACAAGCGAAAACTACTGGAATACAGGGAATGAGGGTGTCAGGATAACTGTTGTTCGGGCAAGTGACAGAACAGCAGTCACCACTCCCATTGACTTCACCAACAAAACGCCCACGGTGGCCGTACATTTCGGAAAAGTATCAAAGGTAGCATATACAAATGGAAACTCTATTACACCATCTACTTCAACTTATTCGTGTGTAAAAGTTGAAATACCTCTTCCACGAATTATAAGCTCCGGCAGCGGGCAAGCCAGCATTGAGGAAATTAAGCGATATTTCTGCTCGGAATATGTTTTAATGCGCATTGCTGATGTTACTGGAATGAAATACGATGTATTAATCAATGGCGAGTATAAGCTTCTGCTGGAGCCCATCGCATACATGACATTCAAGGGCATCAAGATGGCAATGACTGCCACCGAAGCGGCACTTTATGACCAGCAGTTAGGCGGAGGGCTGCGTAGCAAGATGGTGTCTCTCAGCCATAAAAACTTGCCGCTTGCAATGTTCCTCGAAACACCCGACCTCGGCTATCCCGCATGGTCAGGCTCCCGGACGTCCCCGGCTTCCAACGCAGATATCATCGCAGCTCTCGGTATCGGAATTGTCCGGTTCAATGAAGCACCAGCTGATCCGCCTGAAGTTACCACTTACAATTATGAGTACCGAGTTAATACTGAGGTTATCACCTCAGTCACAGTTCGCGGCGGTCAGGCCGATCCCGATCACAAGGTGACGGTACGCTTTACTATCGGCGGTCAAACCTATACCGTAAGCGGAGTGTATTATCCGGAGGGTGACAGCCAGCTTGTGTGGGTACGGTGGCGGACACCTTCCACGCCGCAGACCATGACCATTCAGGTGGCGGTATCAGGAGGAGGCTCTGCCAGTAGTGGTACCATCACCGCTAAAATCGTAGATCTCTCCGGTAACGATCCGCCCAACCCCGTTGCGGATGACCGTAACGACAGCTATACCGCGCCGGCTGTTCCCAATAAGGCACAGACAACATCGGCCTCCTGGGGGATCTGGCGTCCATGGTGGCAGGAATATTGGGTTTGGGAAAGCGACTGGAACTGGCACGGCGACGGAGATGGCGGAGGCAGCTGGGAAGATGACGGCGAATGGGTGGACAAGGGCTGGTGGGAGTTCGATTGGGACGCTTACCATGCCACTCTTTCCGCATCCATGAGTATCGTGCCGGATGTCAAAAATCCAACTGCATCCGGAAAAACCATGAAATCAGGGTATGGCGTAAACCAAAGTACAACCGCCAATGTCAGCACCAATCAGTCATCAGCAGTGACCGATACGCAAACTGCGGTTACCTATTTCCCTGAATTCCAATACAAAACATTCTGGCGGCTGCTGGAACGTACACATACCGGCTACAACTCCAAATTCGAATTTGCATCCAACAAATACTCAACTTATAAGCGCAGGACGCAGTTCACTCCGATCTGGTTCCCTGATGGAAGCTATACCCCATATACCTGGCTGATCGATTGTTGGACACCGACCGGTATGCTCAGTATGAACCTTACCGACTCGGTGACTATTCGTGGAAGTCTTTGGGATGACTGGCATATCGCGCCGGTAAAGCCGTAAACAACAGAAAAAGAAACAGGATCGCAGAGCAATAGCTTTGCGTTTTTTTTGCAAAAATCTAATATGAAAGGTGGTTAATCATAATGAAACTCAAACGAATCCTGCCTATCCTCTGCGTAGTGCTTCTACTGGCCTGTATGTTCAGCACAAACGCTTATGCCGCACCAAGCGGCGATGTGGCCGGAGCAATAGAAGGCACCTGGAACGATGCTTCCGATCAGATCAAGACCGTGGTAAACAAGGTTGTATTCCCGGCAATCGATTTGATCCTGGCGGTGTTTTTCTTTGCAAAATTGGCGATGGCTTATTTTGATTACAGAAAGCATGGACAATTTGAATGGGCCGCACCTGCTATTTTATTCGCCTGCCTTGTATTTGCCCTGACTTGTCCGCTATACATCTGGCAGATACTTGGAATGTAACGAAAATACAGCACCGGGAAGCTATTTCAAACTGCTCGGTGCTGTATAACAATATGATAGGTACTCTTACAAGCACTTACCGCTATGCCAGAGTATCCGGCATATTCTCTATAAAGAGTTGGAACATTTGTCTGCTGGTCTCAGGGTCACGAGAGGAAAGCCGGTCGAGCAGTTCATCGGTAAAGCCCTGTGCGAATACTGTTGCCAGTGTTGCAATCAAAAACCGCCCCTTAAGACGCTGGTTGAGATCTTCCATGGCTGGTTCGCCGACAAGCTGGGAAATCTGGTCATAGAGTTCCTGCAGCCGAACGATATCGGCCACAACGTTTATGCTCTTCACCTGTTCCTCTATGAATTGCCCGGTGGCATATGCCAGTAATTCATCCTCCAAGTAAAACATAAGCAGACACAATTGTGTGTAGTGTTCCTGAAAGGACTGTATTTCTGTTTGCTGTTCATAAACTTCCCGTATTCGGTGATAAAGCGGGTGTGGCTTTTCTGGTTCTGTGCCATCCAGCACGTGAAAACACAGACCTTGAAATTCCCCGCTTTTCATAAAGCCATCGTCGGCGGCATTGTAGGTTAGTACTGCGCTCGCCCCATCGAAAAAGAGAGAAAGATAGCAGTCCAGCAGATAACCTTGTTTGCCAAGTCGTAGCCGGATCTGAGTGACAAGCCTGAACAGTGACAGCAGAGAGTTATTGGTGATTTCATTGTCCAGTTTACCGAAGAAACTGGATCTGTGTTCAAAGATATTCATATTATCCCGACCTTCCATAAAAGTAGTCGGGAATTTCCAGTATCGTCAAAAGCGCATGCAAAAGTGAGGGCAAATTGCCCGAGTTACCCATGCACACGCTTATAGAATGTCTTGTGCCGCGTCGAAAAATACGGTATAATGACTTTGTCGTGGTGCCGCTTATGCGGTTGTGCCGGGTGCTGAGATCACCTTGGTACAGGGGTGATGTGTTCCAAGCACATCAGCCTGCCATGACGTTTTTTATTGTAAGGAAACCCCGCCGATGTTATATAAACTCTGAATGGAAAAAATGTCAAGTCACTTCCTTCCGAAATTCATCGGAGGGCTTTTTTATTGTGTAGAGAGGGGAAAGATCTATAGTGTTTTTTATGAGTGCTTATTAAGAAAGAGAGCAGACCGACTCCTTGTTAATGGTTTGGCCTGCTCAAATTAGCAATATTAAGAGATGAAGGAGGCAATGACAAATGAACAAAGATACTTTTTGGAGAATTATAGACGAGGCTAATTCAGAGACAGATCAAAACAATCAATCTGCTATTTTGGAAGTGACCGAGAAAAAACTCTTGGCGTTTTCGTCGAAGGATATTGTAGATTGGCACAATATAAAAAGGATGTATATGGATTTAGCCTACCGAAACGATTTATGGGCGGCCTGCGCCGCAACACAATCTCACAGCACTGATGATGGTTTTATTGACTTTCGCTCTTGGTTGATATCGCGAGGAAAAGAAGTCTACATGGACGCTCTAAACGACCCTGATACGCTGGCTGGGCATGACTTTGCAATAGGTACAGCTGACTTTGAGTTATATGGATATGTTGCGTATGACTGTTATGCGATCCAAATGGCTATGGAAAGCAAAGGTGTAAAATCCTTCCTTCTGGATTATAGTTCCTGGCTTTCGGATAATTCGGCCACGCTGAATGACTTTTATGAATGCCATCCTAAAAAGGAAGTTAGTAATGAGCAGCGCATTGCTGCCGCCTACCTCAGAGCATTATCTCAAGAGTACGACATCTACAACTCAACCGATCAACAACTGTTGAGTGAAGAAACTACTGCAGAGATCATGGCGGAAATTAAAATCAGGCCAGACATTGACCCTGACTGGAGTATTGGCGATTTGCCCCAAATGTTTCCTCGTCTATGCGAGAAATACAATGTTGAGGAAATGCACGATGATATGGAGCTTAATATGGAGTAAGGATCAACTGGCAGATACTTAAATAGCGTAACCAATTGACTTTCAATGCATAAAGTGATATTATAATGGCAATAATATTAAACAAAAATCATGATTATAATATCACTTGTGGAGGTGGAACTATGGAACAAATCGGATATGGAGAACACATTGCCGATACTGTCAGAAATATGCCTTATGAGTCAGCAATCCAAACCGAGGACATAGCTGAGCGGTTGGCAGTGAAGTTTGCACTTCCATACGATAAGGCCAAAACCTTAACTAATGTCAAGCTGAAACGAATGGCAGATAAAGGTGAAATTGAAAGACTGCAAAAAGGTGTATACTGCCATGTAAAGCAAACCGTCTTTGGGAAAGTTACGCCCAGCATCGACGAAGTGGTGGTAAAAACATTAACAGTACAGAATGGCACGAAAATAGGATATGAATCCGGGGCGTTCCTGTTTAATAAGCTGGGGCTGACAACCCTGATTCCTCGTGATATCGAAATCACTACAAATCGTTATGGAGCAAAGCTGCCCGAAAGCTGCCATATCAAGGTACTAAAACCATCTGCGGTTGTGACAGATGAGAACTGGAAATATTTGCAGTTTATCGATATGTTGAGTGAGCTGTCAAGTGTTCACATTGATGCCGAAAAGCCGGAACAGTTGCTGGTGCAATATGCACAGAAGCAGCAACTAGACGGCCTTACGCTAATCTTCACAGCTCGCAAGCATTACACATCAAAAATTTTATTGCCGCTTATAGACTTACTCATGGAGGTGAAAAATGAAGTTACATCAAGATAGAGATGCGTTTGAAGCCCTGCTCTCCGATGTTAGCAAGAGAACAGGGATTCGAAACGACATCGTAGAAAAAGATTATTATCTGACACTTCTTCTATGGGAACTGGCAGAAAGGCAGGGCACGCTTCCTGCATACTTTAAGGGGGGCACCGCCCTGTATAAAGCAATCGGCCGTATGAAGCGGTTTTCGGAAGATATTGATCTCACAGTTGAAATCCATGACTGCTCTAAAAGTCAAGGAAAAAAGCGCTTGGAAGTTGCGGCGAACGGCTATCAAGCTCTTTCGAGGACATCGGACAAAGCGAGAGAAAGCAACCAAAGGGGTAGCATCACCAGCGTATATGAATATAACCCCGTCACCGCTGTCGACGCTGATGATGCACTTCAACGGTTCGGTTATGTGAAAGTTGAGGCAACATCCTTCACAATCAGCGAACCTGTTGAAGCCCTTGAGATTTCGCCTCTTCTCTATTCGGAAGCAACCGCTGATCAGCGCCGGGTCCTTGAAGAAAATTATGAGGTCAAGCCGTTTAATATTAACACTATTAAACTGGAGAGGATTTTTGCAGACAAAGTATTGGCTGCGGAGTTTTACTACCAGCGACAAATGCTATTTGATACCGCAAAGCATCTTTACGATCTTACCACGATGATGGAGCAGGATAGAATACAGTCGCTGTGCTCTGCACCAGATGAACTGGTAAAAATGCTTGCCTACAAGCGCAGAGAAGAAAGAGAACGAATCGGCAGCGATCTCACAGAAAAACCATTTTCTGACTTTAAGCTGTTTCAAGCAGTTGGTGTAGATACTGAACTGACTGCGGCCTTTATTAAAATGCAGGAAATTTATGTATTTTCAAAAAGTGATATCCTTTCACCTGAACAACTGACTGCAAGTATGACTGTACTTAACCAAATTCTGCTTAAGCTGGATGAAGGTCTAGAAATGACGCAGACTGCCAGCGAAGGTACCGAACAGCGGATGCTCTGAAACCAAGCTGATAACTCTAAAAATAAATAGCTAAAAACATGGCTCAAGGCTCTCGTTTATTTACGAGAGCTTTTTTTTATTCAAGGTGTACCTATCAAAGGTGCGCCTTATTTTTTTAGAAAGAGGTGAACCCAAAATGTTTATATGGGACTTTGTGGCCGATACGGTGCTGGGACAGATCATCGACTGGATCTATGGCCAGATCATCGGCTTTCTCGCCAATTTCTTTGGCGAAATGGGCAATATGGGTGCCGACCTGTTTGAGATGAGCTGGGTACAGTCCATCGTCCTGTTTTTTGTTTATCTGGCGTGGGCGCTCTATGTCACCGGTCTGGTGGTATCCGTTTTCGAATGTGCAATCGAATACCAGTCCGGCAGGGGCAGCGTCAAGGATGCCGCCCTCAATGCCCTCAAGGGATTCCTGGCTGTGGGACTGTTTTCCACCGTGCCGGTGGAGCTGTACAAGCTGTCCATTTCCCTCCAGAACAGCCTGACAGCGGGAATCACCGGCTTTGGCTCCGGTATCGACACCCTCGCAAGCAATATCATCAGCGATCTGAGCGCGGCGGGAAGTCTTGAAAGTGCCGGAAGCGCCGGTGTTTTCGGCGGCATAGGGATCATTACCAGCCCTATTATGATGATCTTTATCCTCATCCTCATGGGCTATGCAATCATCAAGGTGTTTTTCGCTAACTTAAAGCGAGGCGGTATTCTGCTCATTCAAATCTCAGTGGGAAGTCTGTATATGTTTTCTGTTCCACGCGGTTATCTTGACGGTTTTGTCAGCTGGTGCAAACAGATCATTGGTCTGTGCCTGACGGCGTTTCTACAGGCGACCATCCTCACCGCTGGCCTTATGGTGGTCAAAGACCATGCTCTGCTGGGGCTTGGCCTGATGCTGTCGGCCGGAGAGATTCCCCGCATCGCGGGAGCCTTCGGGCTGGATACAAGCACCAAAGCCAACCTTATGAGTGCGGTATATACGGCGCAGACCGCTGTCAACATGACCCGGACGATCGTAAAGGCGGTGGCTGCAAAATGAAGCTGGTATATATCTGTTCCCCTTACGCTGGGGATATCGAAAGCAATATCCGGTTTGCCAAAGCAGCCTGCCGCTATGCCATGGAGCAGGGCTGTGCACCTGTGGCTGTCCATCTTCTGTACCCCCTGCTCCTGAATGATGCAATACCCTCAGAAAGAGAAATCGGAATCCGGATGGGACTGCGGGTACTGGCCTCGTGCGAAGAATTGTGGATCTGCGGAGGGCATATTAGTTCCGGTATGCGCTGTGAAATCGCAGAAGCCAAACGGCTTGGCATCCCCATTCAAAACATATCAACCCAACAAATACAAGGAGGAGCTTATATGAAGCAATACGATATCTTAGCCCGCTGGAGTGCCGCCTCAGTCTGCGGCTCCGCGGAAGCAAAAAAGCTAATGCAGGACATTCGTACACCTAATATGTCCTATTTTCCAAAGGAAAGAGAAGTCGGGCTGGCGGAGGCGCCTTCCCCCGATATGAAACTACAGCTGTGACTTTATCGCTGACCCTCGGAAGTCTGTTTGACGTGTACTCCGGGGGATCGCTTATTTTTTACGAAAATTCAAACAAGAATGGGAGGAATCCGAATGTATACCTACATCTACCCCGACAATCTGAAATCCAAGGCAGTGTTGTGGCTGTGGCAGTTACGCGATATCGGCATCATCGGCGTCGGCCTTTTGCTTTCTGTGTTTGCGTTGGCGCAGCTTATGTTTCTGCCGCCCATCGTCATCACAGCTCTCTATGCTTTTTTAACCATCCGTTTTGACGATACCAGCATCCTTGATTTTATCCGATACGCCTGCGCTTTTTTCCTTATAAAGCAACAGACCTATGAATGGGGGTACAGCGAACAATGAGCAAAGCAGAAAAGAAAAATGCGAAACAAAAACAGTATACCCGCCAACTCATTAATACCAAGGCAGTCACCGACCACAGCCTGGAAACTTTCCGCGGCGATGAGCTGGTGTATTTCATCATTAAACCTACGAACATTTCTGTTTTATCCGAAGCCAGCATATCGGCACGGATCTATGCTCTGATGACTGTCCTAAAAGGTGTGGCAGAGCTGGAATTCCTGTGTTCGAACAGCCGTGAAAACTTCGAGGACAACAAACAGTTTCTTAAGTGCCGAATGGAACAAGAGAATAATCTGGCTGTTCGCAGGCTGCTGGAGCATGACCAGATACATCTTGACCGGATACAGGTGCAGATGGCGACGGCGCGGGAATTCCTTGTGGTCATACGGCTCCGAAACGAGAAAGAGAATGAAGCGCTTTCCTATTTAAGCCGCATTGAAAAGACACTGAGGGATCAAGGCTTTTCCACAAAGCGCGCCGACAAGGAAGATATCAGGCGCCTGCTGGCGATTTATTTCGAACAGAATGTCACCACGGAGAAATTTGAGGACTTTGACGGAGAGCGCTGGATGATCCTGAATGAGTGAGTATAGCTCATCCAGACACCTGAAGTGTTCAAAAAAAACCCAGCTTTTCAGCAGAATAAAAAAAGCCGGACTGCTTTCAGCATATTAAAAAAGGAAGTGACCCCTATGGCATATAAGAATAAAGTACAGCGGGCATCTCAAACAGAGGAGGTCCGTATTCAGGAATTTTTGGACATGATTGCCCCGTCCGTGATCAAATTTTTTACGGACTATTTCATTTGTGGAAATACATTACGGTCCGTTTGGGCACTCCGCGAGTATCCTATATGGACTTATAGACGATGAAAACAACAGCGAAGGGTTGATATTAATAATCATAATTTATATTGTAACTTTCAATTATTATTGAATATCATGTTCACGTTGACCTCGTAATGATTTTGTGCTATTCTGTAATGATATATTTTTATAGGAGGGTTGGTAATGGTGCTGGAACAATATATGAGAATTGCTATCAAAGAAGCTGAGGCAAGCCTACGCGAAGGTAATAATGGATTTGGCGCTGTGATTGTGAAAGATGGAAACATTATATCATCTTCGCATGATAAAGAAGATACCGAAAATGATCCCACATCCCATGCTGAGATTAATACCATCAGAGAGGCAAGTAAGCAGCTGGGGAAAAAGCTCTCAGGATGCATTCTGGTATCCACACACGAACCCTGCCCGATGTGTGCTTCTGCGATAGTCTGGTCAGGGATTACTGATGTTGCCTATGGATATTCAATTCAAAAGGCTCTCATTCAAGGCAGAAAGCGGATGAACTTCCCCTGTACAGAAGTTTTCGACAAGGCAGGCGCCGATATCAGGATATATGAGGGAATTTTAGAAGCCGAATGTTCAATTTTATATAGAAAAGATGTAAGAATGGAAATTGAACATCTTCGAAATGCCGATGATAGAATATTAAGTAACCTAAATAATGATTCCATCTGCAGAAGGACGAAATGGTTTCAAGAAAACAGAAACAACTTTGATTTTATTTCTGAAGATTTGCTTAATTCTAGTTATCAGCTTTTGTTATAGCGATTCCATATTTCCTCTGATGAAGCCCCTATTATAAGAAAAACGGATAAGGATATTACTTTCCATTCGATGAATTTTTGCCCTACCTTAGAGGCTTGCAAAATATTGAAGCTTGATACAAGACGTGTGTGCAAAAGATTGAATGAAATCTCGACTAATGCATTATTAAAGCAGATAGATAGTCGACTAAGCTTTTCAAGAAATTATGATAAACTCAGACCGTATACAGAATACTGTGAAGAAATGATTAGTATTTCAGAAGACGAATTGTAAAAATATATAAGGTAAGCATTTTTCGTGTAAGTCATTTCATATCTCTTAATAATATCTAAAAGAAAATTACTATGGACCTGTTGAGAAAATCGACAGGTCTTTTTCATGTTCATTTTAAAAATCTTAATGGAAATGAGGAATGTCAAATGTCAAAAAGAATTAGTCAAACCACTTATGTTTCACAGGAAGATGTTTGCATACAAGAGTTTCTTAATATGATTGCCCCAAGTATCATCAAATTTAACACCGACCACTTTATCTGCGGAAACACGTTCCGGTCTGTTTGGGCACTCCGCGAGTACCCTACTGCTACGGAGGAACAGGCTATCCTCCGGCACCTTGGCGAAAAAGACAGTGTCACCCTCCACATCTATACTCGTCATGTATCCCCTGTTGAAGAACGCAAAATCATATCAAATGCCGCCAACAAAAACCGTATGCAAAGAAGCAGTACTCAGGATCTGCAGCAAACCGTTACGGCAGAGTCGAATCTCCAGGATGTGACCGCCATCGTTGCACAGATGCACCGAAGCAAAGAGCCTCTCCTCCACGCGGCGGTATATATTGAACTGTTAGCTCATGACCTTAACCAACTGGGGCTCCTGCAGACGGAAGTGCTGACTGAACTGGTGCGAAGCAAGCTCAACGTAGACCGGCTTCTGCTCCGCCAGCAGCAGGGCTTTTTAGCGGTTATGCCAAGCGGCTGGAATGTGTTTTCCGACCAGTTTGAACGGGTGTTGCCCGCCAGCTCCGTTGCCAATCTGTATCCTTTTAACTACAGCGGCAAAACCGATCCCAACGGTTTCTATCTGGGCAGGGATAAATTCGGCAGCAACATCCTCGTAGATTTTAATCGGCGGGCCGATGACAAGACTAATGCCAATATTTTGATTTTAGGCAACTCTGGCCAGGGCAAGAGCTACTTATTGAAACTCATCCTTACCAATCTGCGGGAATCCGGCATGGATATCATCTGCCTTGACCCGGAAATGGAGTTTGAGGATCTCACTAATAATCTGGGTGGACGCTTCATCGACCTGATGACTGGCGAGTATATCATCAATGTGCTGGAACCCAAGACATGGGATGAAAACGGCAGCCCGGAGGACAAGGATGCACCTCATACCTTTCGTATCAGCAGCAAGCTCAGCCAGCACATTTCCTTTCTCAAGGACTTTTTTAGAACCTACAAGGATTTTACTGACCGTGAGATTGACACCATTGAGATCATGCTGGGAAAGCTCTACGACAAATGGGGAATTAGCGATCACAGCAATTTTGACCATTTAAAACCCGAAGATTATCCCATCCTATCCGACCTATATGAGCTGATTGAGTTGGAGTACAAAGAATTTGATGAAAGTCGCCGCCAGCTCTATACCGCAGATACCTTGAGGGAAATCTGCCTTGGACTCCATTCCTTGTGTAAGGGTGCGGAGTCTAAATTCTTTAACGGGCATACCAATATCAAAAACAGTGAGTTCGTGACATTCGGTGTGAAAGGCTTGCTACAAGCCAGTAAAAATCTGCGCAATGCCCTACTGTTCAACGTACTGTCCTATATGAGCAACGAGCTTCTCACCACTGGAAATACCGCTGCCAGTATTGATGAATTCTATCTGTTCCTTTCCAACCTGACCGCCGTCGAATATGTCCGTAATTTTATGAAACGTGTAAGGAAGAAGGACAGCGCAGTGATCCTTTCTAGTCAGAATCTGGAGGATTTCAATCTGGAGGGAATCCGGGAATATACCAAGCCGTTATTCTCCATTCCGGCCCATGCGTTCCTGTTCAACGCCGGTAATATCGACAAGCGGTTCTACATGGATACCCTGCAGTTGGAGGAATCGGAATACAATCTGATCCGGTATCCGCAGCGGGGTACCTGCCTCTATAAATGCGGCAATGAACGGTACAACCTCATGGTTCAGGCCCCGGAATATAAAGCGGCAATGTTCGGAAAGGCAGGTGGCAGGTAATGAGCAGGCTGGAAGACTTCAAGGAAAATAAACAGTACATCCTAGAAGATGCCCTCGGCAGCATTATGCCGGCTGACAACCGGGAAGCGGATATTTACAACTTTATGCGCTCCTATCTGAACGATGAACTGGGCGGCGCGGACAAGGCCGAGCTGTTAGATGAACTGGCAAAGTGTATTACCGGTCAGACCTACTACCGACCTGAAGCCTGGGACCCTTTTTACTCCCAAAAAGAAATTGATGAACTGGCCGCTGTCATGGACCGCTTCATAGACGACTTAATCGAGGGATGTGCAGAGGGGCACCTGCCTCTGGCTAAAGCTCTCACTGATAAAGCGTGGTATGAAATCAATGTACTGAATGAGAAAACGGGCAATCACCTTATGGATTCCTAGCGGCGGGATGAAATCTATAACTGGATGAGTGAGGCCTGCGAAGCTTCCATTCAGGAGGCACTGGAGATCAAAAACAGTATGGGTGGAATGCAGATGCTGTAGCGAGGGGGTGAAACAAGTATGGACATGAAAGAGCAGCGCTTCGGGGTTGAAGTTGAAATGACCGGTATAACAAGGAAAGAGGCAGCTGAAATAGCTGCTTCCCATTTCGGAACAGCTTCCCATTACGACGGTACTTTTTATGAAACATATTCTGCACTGGATAGACAAAACCGAAAGTGGAAATTTACCTACGACAGCAGTATCACTGCCCAGCGGAAGGTTGGAAGAACGATAACCGCGGCCTCGGAGGAGTATAAAACAGAGATGGTCACCCCCATCTGCCATTATGAGGACATAGAAACCATTCAGGAGCTGGTAAGAAAGCTCCGTACGGCAGGCGCAATTGTAAATAATAAGTGCGGTATTCATATACATATTGACGCTTCTCCGTACAACGCTAACACCCTTAGAAACATCACAAACATCATGGCCTCCAAGGAGGATCTGATTTACAAGGCTATGCAGGTGGAGGTAGCAAGAGAACATCAATACTGCCAGAAAGTAGAACAACGGTTTCTTGATGAAATCAACCGAAAAAAACCGCGCACCTTAGATGATGTCAGCCGCATCTGGTACAATGGTGGCGACGGTCATCGGGAACATTATCACGACAGCCGGTATCATTGTTTAAATTTGCACAGTGTGTTTCAAAAGGGTACCATAGAATTCAGGCTGTTTAACAGTACCACTCACGCCGGCAAAATCAAGGCATACATCCAGCTCTGCCTTGCGATTTCCGCACAGGCCCTCAACCAGAGATGTGCCAGTAGGCAGAAAACGCACAGCACCAATGAAAAATATACTTTCCGTACCTGGCTTTTGCGGCTGGGACTCATCGGCGACGAATATAAAACCGCCCGGCTTCACCTGCTGGAACATCTGGACGGCTGTATTGCGTGGAAGGACCCGGCACAGGCGCTCCAGCAAAAGGAGCGATTAAGGCAGAAAAAAGAAAAAGAGCTGACCGAAGCAGCACAAACTGCATCACTGCAGCAAGAGCAGACAATTGAAAACGAACAGGAACAAGCCGAGGCTGAAGAAGAAAGCCCCGGCCTTTTTATGAGTATGTAAAAACTCATGAATCATTCTGGACAAGGAGGAATGAAAAAATGAAATCAGAAATGCTGTATATTGCCTATGGCAGCAACCTAAATCTGCCGCAGATGGCGTTTCGCTGCCCTACTGCCGAGGTGGTAGGTGCCAGCGAAATAAAGGATTACGGGCTGCTATTCTGCGGTGGCCGGAGAAACTCTGTTGCAACTGTGGAGCCGTTAAAGGGTTCCAGCGTCCCTGTTCTTTTATGGACGTTAAAGGAAAGAGATCTGCAGGCTCTTGACCGCTATGAAGGATATCCCCATCTTTACCGCAAGGAGATCCTCGATGTGGAGCTGAAAAGCAGGACGGTTCCCGCCATGGTCTACATCATGAATGAGGGCCATCCCTATGGCTCCCCCTCGGATTACTACCTGAATGTCATTATGGAGGGTTATAAAACCGCAGGCTTTGATACCGAAATTCTGGAACAGGCAGTGGAGAGATCCATCCAGCTGGCACAGGAACAGCAGGGGCAGGAACCGGAGCAGGGCAATCTGTTCAGTCAGAAATGGTGGTGATGACGCATGGCAGATCCCGCAACCATTGCTCTGGCGGTTAAAGCTGCAGTTGCCGCCGCCACCGACAAGCGAACCTGGAAGGTCCTCGGTGTAATCATCGCTGCCATTTTAACACCTTTTATCCTCATCATTGTGATGATTACCAGCCTTCTCTCCGGCACTGCCGACCACAACAACATGGCTGTTCAGCTTTCTTTTCAAGGCGGCGTGATCTCTGGGCAGGTGCCGGAAGATTACCGCCAACACATTGAGGATATGCGGTCCAGCTTTACGGAATTGGACGCTGCCATCGCGGACATCACGCTCATGATTGAGGACGGAAGCCTTGACCCCACCCAGGTCAAGGCCATTTTTTATTCTCTGTATTTCGGCGCTGATTCTCTGCGTGGCATGGATTACCGGGGGATTGCCGATTGCTTCGTCCGCTATGAGGAACGTACCCGCACTGTGACGGATGCAGACGGCAATGAAACCGAAGAGACATATACTGTGGCTGTTCCGATTGACTCCCTGCCGGAAATCTATGCAAATCTTGAGAGCGCCCTCGGACGGGAGATTACCTATGAGAATCAGGCCAATGCCTCAGAAATCTATTATCGGGCGCTGTATGGAACCGGAGCGCCCGGAGAGGGCGACAGCTTTGACCGGTGGTCGAACTGGACACCGGAGCAGCTGGAGGATATGTTTTATGACCTGCCGGTGGGCGAAACAGGCTCAAAGGCTGTTCAGCTTGCCATGAACCGTCTGGGAGATCCGTATTCCCAAGAGCTTCGCGGCTCTGGCAATTACACTGATTGCAGCTATCTGGTGCAGTGGGTGTACCGCCAGCTGGGGATCAAGCTCCCCGGTACCGCCGCAGAACAGGGCAAATACTGTGTCAACAACGGTCTCACCATCTCCAAATCCGACCTGGCTCCGGGAGATCTCGTGTTTTGGAGCCACAAGGTAAACGGTCGCTATCTCAATATTACGCATGTGGGGATTTACGCCGGGGACGGTATGGTGGTCGATGCATCATCATCCCGCGGTAAGGTAGTATATCGCAGTCTGTTCGATGCGGATAAGCAGGTTCTGTACGCAAGGCCCTATGCCGAATCTTCTAAAGCAGTATCCGCAAGCGGGTTTGTCTCTCTGCTTGAGAGCGGCTGGCGTCCCATGGAGCCCTCAGAATTCGGTAGCAGAACTGACTTTTCTCTGATGTTGGCTGAGGATTGTCCCAATGTAAATTATGAAACCTGGGTTAGACCGGAGCCGGATGAGCCCGGCATGACCCTAAAATTATAGGGAGGAAAAAATATGAGTACGACTGAATTAAAAGTCCTTTTCCCTTCGGAACGGCTGGATGCCCTTCGCTTTTTCATGGAGAAAAAGGAACAGACCATTGAGCAGGAGTTAAAGGATTATCTCGACAAGACCTATGAGAAGGTAGTTCCCGCTCAAGTAAGAGAGTACGTGGAGAGCCGCATGGAACAGGCTCCTGCACAGGAGCAGGCATCGGAGTCTGAACAGGTTCCTGCCTCCAGAGAACGCCCGGCGCGTCAGACCCGTCGTCAGCGGGAGCAGGCTGTGCCTGAAACGCCTCTTTCTCCAGAAGCACAGACCGAAGCAGAAAGCCCCGGCGAAGAAGAAGCTCCGGGCATGACTATGAGCATGTAAACCGCAGAAAAGAAAAAGGAGGTGCTGAAAATGATTCGACTTGGTATAGATAACGGAAATTATAACACCAAATCCTCAGAGAAGATGCTTTATGCCTCCGGCTATGCAGCAAGCGACAAGGAATTCATCACGCCGGAGATGCAGCTCTTTTTTGAGAGCAGATATTATGCCATCGGGGAGCGCCGCATGCGTTTCCAACAGGATAAGACCAGGGAGCCGGACGCGTTTCTTTTGACACTGCCGGCAATAGCGGATGCCATGAAAAAAGCAGGAACCACCAATGCGGAAATTACCCTTGGTGTGGGATTGCCCATTGACAGTTATGGTATGCAGAAAGAAGCATTCCGAAGGTATTTCTTACGTGAAAATATCACGTTTCGGTTCGAGGGAACATTTTATCGCTGCCATATTGCAGAGTGCAAGGTGTTCGCCCAAGGGCATGCGGCGCTGTGCCGCTATTACCCACAGCTAAAGGATTACCGAAGCATCACTCTGGTGGACATCGGCGGGTATACGGTGGATATCCTCACGCTTCATGACTTTCGGCTGGACAGGTCGAGCTGTGTCAGCCTGCGCATGGGTACCATCACCCTGTACAGCCAGATTCAGGATACGCTCCAGCGCAGTGACATCCTCCTATCAGATGAGCTCATCACCGATGCCATCCGCGGGGAGATTCAGCATGCCGACAGTAAATTGATTGAAACTGTGGTGGAGCAGGCAGTGGCAGCTTACTGCAAAGAACTGTTCAACGCCCTGAGGGAACGCGGACTGGATTTGCGGCTCCCCATGGTGTTCGCGGGTGGTGGCGCTGAACTGCTGGAACCAATGCTGCACGGGAGCGGCCTGAATACTGTGGCGGTGCTGAACCGATTCGCCAACGCAGATGGCTACAAGCTCCTGATAGGGTGAGCCTATGGCCGAGCGAAAACGATATTATCTTTCCTTCGATATGGATAGCCCAAGGCATCGGGAAGCGGAAGCGCTGTTTGCGCAGCAAGCCAGCCGGCAGCGCACCGAGTATGTGGTCACCAGTATCCTGTCGGCACATCAGGCGAAGAACATGGAACAGATTGTCAGGCAGGCGGTCCGGGCTGAACTGCAAAGTGTCAGGCTGCCCACGCTGCCGGGGGAGACGGATACCGGTGTTCAGCTGTCTGATCTCCCCGGCAGCTTGATTCATGCGCTGGAGGAATTGTAACCATGTTGGCTCACTTTCCTGCTACCGTTATAACGGAGGGTTGGAAAATGCACCAACATGGCACACTTTCCTTTGAGAAAAAGTAGAAAGGAGTGAACCTATCTTGAAAATGTCAACCGTTCAAATTCAATATGATACCGGGAAGTTGTGCGTTCTCCGACAATGCATGCCCGATGAAACAGCGCTGGAGGCCGGACTGGAGGCTTCCCTTAAAGCTCTATATGAAACATATGTTCCAGCCGAAGTACGAGAATATATCGACAGCCAGAAAGGAGGCGATGCCTCATGAAAGAACCGATTACGCTGGAACAGTTTGTGCAGGAACATCCTAATGAAGTGATCCAGATCATGTCACCCGGCGGTTATGTTACCATCTCACCCAACCGGCCGCTGACCGAATTATCGGCTCATGCGGGTGTGAGGGGTACGGAAATTCCAATCCCCTGGGACGAACTGAGGGACCAGATTGTCGAAAACTGCAATTTCAATGAGACCGATGGAAACTGGTATTTGCTTACAGGTGAACCCTCTCAGGATTATCCTGTTCAGGCTCCCGAATTGCACCTGTGAAGCAAAGAAAAAGGTGTTAAGAAAGTTAGCATACATTTGATTTTTTATCTCTGTTTTTCGCACTGTGGACTACTTCAAATCGGTCTACAGCGAAAAGGCTGGTATAATCGGCTATATGGCACTGTCAGTCCGGAGATATCCGGGCCGATTTTCGTTGCCGCAATGACAGCCAGCAGTTGCCGTCCGTGTGCCCTTGTGTCGGCTTTTGACGGCAGGGGTGGCACCGTAACACCTGCGGACGTGCATTGAGCCGTGTTGGGGCTTTGTGAAAGAGCTTTGGGGGAAAGCATACCCGCAAAAAAAATCTATCGAGAGAGGGGTGAACCATGGGGTCGAAAACGATGCAGATTTAAGAGCCGGGGTCAAAAACTTCCCCGACTCAGCTTATATCAGCCCACATTGTGGGCTGAGAGGACTTTTTTATCGGGGTGGGTTTTCTGGCATTGGGGGCGTAACCGAGGTCGCGCTTATATGGAATGCCCATCTAAACGAAAGAGTTACGGGGTTATGAATGACTCCTAGCTGTGTGTTGAAGTTTAACTATTTTCCTTTAATGGCCCTAAAAGGTGGATGACCCGATTCTTGGTTTCTAAGGAACGAGGGCTTTCGAATTCTCAAGCTACATTTTAATTCAAAAACCACTTGCTCTTTATTGCTTGAGGCAGTCTCTGCATCAATCCAAATCGGTACAAGTGGACTAAAAAAGTTAACATTAAAACACATCTATTTTTGAAGTAATCTGTTCTTTATTTAATATGTTAAGCCTCATTACTTCATTCTTACCCTGCCCCGTCACCTCAGGTGGAGGACTGAGAGATGCGACGAACGGTGAAAATTTATATTCGTTAAAAAAAAGTATAGCACATCTTCGTGAACTGACCTCCCATAAGTTAGTTTTTTTGGTGTAACTAATGGGGGTCAGCTCAAAAACCGATGGTGGAACATATATGCCATTCAAGCAATTAAACACTTCGTCGGGCAGATCTGAAAAAGATGGATTTTCCTCTTTTACCTGCTAAGTGTTTGGATTACTGTTACCTTCTGTTCGTCTTCATGTTGCTTTTGCAGAAAAGTGTCGCATATATGCCGGTTTTTTATACTCCTCAAGTCGCACATTCGCAACCATTTATAAAGTTCCGAACTGTAAGATTTTCACTCTATTTTACTACAAAAGCTGGTATGAACCATGGGGTCGAAAATGATGCAGGTTAAAGGAGCGGGGTCGAAAAACGCCCCCACTCCAACTCACACCGCCCCGCAATGCGGGGCGGGGAGCATTTTGCACCGGGGTCAGATTATGCCTCCTGGGGTCGGCTTCGGGGTCAAAGCGCAGAAAAACGAACAGAAAGCACCGTAAATCAAGGACTTAGAGAGGATTGCGGCAGGGATCGCAGCCCATTTTAACAGAAAGGAAGGTAATTCGATGGCTATAGAAAACGAGAATAAAAAGAAGTTTCCCTTATGGATGTACCCCGAAACACGAAAACTGGTAACAGACTGGTACAAGCGTGACAATTGCCAGAGCCAGAGCGAATTCATTGAAAAAGCAATCAAGTTTTACTGCGGCTACATCTCAGCGGAGGAAGGTGTGCGTTTTCTCCCCGCTGCCATTACCTCGGCCATGACCGGCATGGTGGACAGCCTGGAAAACCGCATGGCTCGCCTCATCTTCAAGCTGACGGTGGAGATGTCGATGATGATGAACATCCTTGCCTCCAATGCGGATTTCGACGAGGATACCCTGCGGCGCTTACGTGGCAAGTGTATCGGGGATGTAAAAAAATCTGTTGGTTCGGTCACTTTTGAGGATGTGGCGAAATTCCAGAAAGGTGAGTAACCATGCCGCGTATTATCTTCAAGTGCAGGTATATCAAAAATGCCGCGGAGCATCTGCAAAATCTAGTGACGTACATTGCAACACGGGAGGGTGTGGAAAAAATCCCTCTTGCCAGTCGGAAACTGCCAGCTACAAAAAAGCAGAAGGAGCTCATGGCAGACATCCTCTCGCAGTTTCCCGACATGGTTGATTTATTTGAGTACGAGGATTACCTGAAACAGCCTACCGTGGAAAATGCTTCGGAATTCATCACCGCTGCATTGGATCAGAACCTGGATCAGCTGACCCATCAGGAAGTCTATGTCAAATACATCGCCACGCGTCCCCGCGCGGAGAAGTTGGAGGTGCACGGACTGTTTTCCGATGAGGATGCTCCGCTGGTGCTGTCAAAGGTCGCAGAGGAAGTCGGCGGTCACATCGGAAACGTGTGGACGCCGATTATTTCTCTGCAGCGGGAGGACGCCGCACGGCTGGGTTATGATAATGCTGCCGCGTGGATGGCACTCCTGCGCAAGCAGCGGAATGTGTTTGCCGAGCAGATGAAAATTTCACCGGAAAACCTGCGCTGGTACGCGGCTTTTCATAACGAAGGACATCATCCCCATTGCCATATGATTGTTTACTCGGCCGATCCTCGTGAAGGGTATGTCACTAAGCCCGCCATTGATAAAATGCGGAGCAGTCTGGTAAGGGAAATATTTCAGCAGGATATCATTCAGATTTATTCCGACCAGACCATTCAAAGGAATGCGATTACCGACCAGAGCCGGGACACTCTGCGGGATATTCTGGCGCAGATGCAGACAGGAGCCTGTAATAATACCACTGTGGAGGATCTGCTGTCCCAACTCGCAGAGCGTCTGAAGCACACCGCAGGGAGAAAACAATACGGCTATCTCAAAGCACCCTTAAAAGCCATCGTCAATCAGATTGTGGATGAGCTGGCAAAGGATACAACGGTAGCAAAAGCTTACGCCAAGTGGCAGGAACTTCGCATTGAAGTGCTTCGAACCTACAAGGATAAGCTCCCTGATCCGCTACCCCTCTCCCAGCAAAAAGAGTTTAAGAACCTCAAAAATATGGTGATCGCGGAAGCAATGAATATCAGCGACCGCCGTTTTACCTTTGAGGGGGATGGGCAGGTGGATGAATTATATGAAGAGACGGAGTCCACAGACGAAGAATCTGATTCCATGATGCAGGAAGAACAATCGCCGACCATTGAGAAATTGTTGGAAGATGGAGAGGATATGCCGCCTTCTGTTTCGGAGTATTCATCTTCTCGCCCGGATTCTGAGGAGAGCGCTTCAGGCAAGCCACATATCGCATGGAGTGACCGCTACAAGGAGGCCCGCACGTTTCTTTATGGCAGCGATGACATGGAGCCTGACTTTGAGCAGGCCCTCCGCTTATTTTTGGAGGAAGCAGAAGCAAACAACGCCCTCGCCATGCATGACCTTGGCAGGATATATACGGACGGGCTCGGTGTGGAGATGGATGCCGATATTGCATTCGGCTGGTATAACAAGGCTCTTGATGCATTTCAGGATATCGAAGCGGAGAAAAAGCACCGCTATGTGGAATACCGCATCGGTAAAATGCACGCGGCGGGGCTTGGCACACCGCAGGACTACGAGGAAGCGGTCAGCTGGTTTAAACTGACTGCCTCTCAAAACCACAAATATGCCCAATACTCCCTCGCAGGTTTGTATTACCGGGGACAGGGCGTGGAGCAGAGCTTTGAAACCGCCTTCGATTTGTACCGCAGGTCTGCCAGGCAGCGTGTACCGTATGCCGATTATGAGTTAGCGAAAATGTACCGGGATGGTGTCGGTACCGCAAAGAATGTGGAAGATGCGGAGCTGCACTTCGAGGAAGCCTTTTACGGTTTTCAAAGTCTCGAGGAACAGAGTCACGATGATAAACTCCAATACCGCTTGGGACACATGCTCTACACCGGGACAGGGACGGAAAAAGATGTGGAAGCAGCCATCGGATATTTTGAAAAGGCTGCCCGTCTCGGCAACGTCCATGCGCAGTACATGCTCGGTAAAATCTATCTGGATGTGGAAAGCGGTCATGAGAATATTGAGCAAGCCATTGTGTGGCTGACGAAAGCCGCAGAAAACGGCAATGACTTGGCACAGTACACCCTCGGCAAGTTCTACCGGGACGGAAGCCATGTGGAGAAGGACATACAGAAAGCTGTTTTTTTGTTTACTCTCTCAGCGGGGAAGAACAATTCCTATGCGGCATATGCTCTCGGAAAGCTGTATCTACAGCACGAGGCTATCTCAAAAGACGTGGAATCCGCCTTGAAATGGCTGACGCTGTCCTCAGACCTTGGAAATCAGTTTGCACAATATGCACTGGCAAAGTTGTATCTGGCCGATGGGGATGTTCCAAAAAACATTTCCAAGGCGGTGGAACTGTTCACGAAAGCGGCAGTGCAGAACAATTCATTCGCTCAGTATCAGCTTGGCAAACTCTATCTATTGGGAGAGGATATCCCCAAAGATGTGGAAGTGGCTGTCAAATGGCTAACTGCATCCGCAGAGCAAGGCAATCAGTACGCGCAATATGTTGCTGGCAAACTGTACCTTATGGGCAGAGATGTACCCCGTGACCGGGAAGCAGCCATTCGGTGGCTTACCTTGTCAGCAGAACAGGGTAATATCTATGCGCAGTTTTTCCTGGACCATCTGAACTCCTTACGAGATCCGTCCCTTTTTCTTGCGGCAACAAAGCTTCTGCATCACTTAAGCCGGATTTTTCAGGAAGAACAACGAAAACTCCCCGGAGGTACCGGTATGCAGGTGGACAGCAAACTGCGCCGCAAACTTAGACAGAAAAAGATTGCTCAGGGCCACGCCCCGGACGATCACGAGCTTAAGCAAACCTATTAACGTAAAGGAGGGTTCCCATGCAGAAGCAATATACAAAACAGCTACAGAAAAAAGAACCGTTATCCGCAAAACTCAATCAGTTGTCGTGTAAGCCATTCGCTCATCAGCGGGTGGCTTTTTTTCGGCGCTGCGGAAAAACGCAAACGCTGACAAAGGAGGTGCTATGGTATGGCGTATATTTATTTTACCGACGAACAAAAACAACGGGCCAACTCGGTGGATTTGGTGGACTTCCTCCAGCGACAGGGTGAGCAGCTCACCCGCTCCGGCCCGGAGTGGCGGTGGAAACGGTATGACAGTGTGACTGTGCGCGGAAGCCAATGGTTCCGGCATTCCAGAAAGGAAGGCGGTCACGCCATTGATTTTGTACAGCAGTTCTATGACTTGGGCTTCCCCGAGGCAGTACAGTTTCTCCTCGGCGGCGAGTCCGGTGTGGAGTGGAATCAGACTGCCAAGAGTGCTCCGCCTCCCCGCAAAGCCTTTGCGCTGCCGGAGGCCAATCCGGACATGCGCCGGGTGTTTGCCTATCTGATCAAGCAGCGCTTTATCAGCCATGAGGTGCTGTCGCACTTCGCGCACGAAAAACTGATCTATGAGGATAAGGAATATCACAACGCTGTATTCGTAGGGCTGGATGAAGACGGCGTTTCCCGGCATGCTCACAAGCGTGGTACCTACACCAAGGGAGAACCTTATAAAGGCAATGTGGAGGGAAGTAATCCGAAATACAGTTTCCACTGGAACGGAAAAAGCCATACCCTCTATGTGTTTGAGGCACCGGTGGATATGCTGTCATTCATCACCCTGCATATGAAGGATTGGAAAAACCACAGCTATGTCACGCTTGACGGTGTATCGGAACACGCAATGCTTTGTCAGCTGGAGCTGAATCCCCGTCTTAAAACCCTGGTTTTATGCCTGGACCATGACGAGGCAGGTATTGAAGCAACCGGAAGGCTGAAAGACATTCTGTGTGAGCATGGATACTACAATCCTGCCAATATGGAAAT
The DNA here is from genome assembly GCA_963519465.1 of uncultured bacterium. GTDB lineage: Bacteria > Bacillota > Clostridia > Lachnospirales > Lachnospiraceae > Lacrimispora. Next base: position 167,278 of record CAUQMY010000009.1, on the reverse strand, counting down.
TGAAGTTTTACAATCAGAATTTAAGGATTGGAACGAGGATCTCAAGGCAAAGCATGGGATTATACCTATTCCTGCGAGGGAGCATCCGAAACTGGAACTTCTGCCACAGGTGTGTTCCCAACTGCTGGATATCTGTGAATTCTATTCAGCCCAAAAAGATGCCTCTGCCATGTTGATGGAACAATTCGAAAAGATTAAGCCCTTGCTTGCCTCTGAAAAGATGCCCGCTCAGAACACAGAACACATCAATGGGCAGCTGCTGCTTACAGCGGCTGGCGCTCTTCTTTCCATGCAGAAACTTTGCAGGCAGATGGAGAGGCCGGTTCTTATAGAACAGGTGGTAGCCCGGCTCCAATCGGAATACAAGCCGCATCAGGACCGGGGTTTTATACGCACCAAAGCGGAGGATATCCGGAGCGATATAAAGGCGGTAACTGGGCAATTTCAGGCAAGCGGTATCCGCACTCTGGACGGACAGAAAGCACTTTTGAATTCCTATTTGAAGCTTGCGCTGGATTGTGTGAAGGCACAGATGTTCCTTACACTGAATGCCCCTCCTCAGTGTCCGGTGCAGGAGCAAACCAAAAATTTTACTTTAACAATGTAAAGGAGGGATCTCTTTGCAAGCATCCCAAATCATCACATTGATTGCGGTGGCGCTGACTATGTTCAGCGTCATCGGATTTTTATCGCTTCTGGCGCACTACTACACACTGAACGGCATTAAGTCCAAAACTGTGGGCGACGGCCAGCATGGTACGGCGCGATGGGCAACAAAAAAAGAAATCCAAAAGACCTATACCGAAATACGCTATGAACCGGAGAAATGGCGCAAGGGAGAAAATCTCCCGAAAGCCCAGGGACTGATCGTCGGCTGGCGGGGAGCCTCGCTGTTTGACAAGACAGCTCCCCATGGCTATGCGCTGATAGACGATGATGATATCCACTGCTTGATGATTGGCGCAGCAGGCGTCGGTAAGACCGCCAACTTTCTCTATCCCAATTTGGAATACGCCTGTGCCTGTGGCATGAGCTTTGTCACGACCGATACCAAGGGGGACCTCTACCGCAATTACGCTGGAATCGCAAAAGACCATTACGGCTATGATGTGGCAGTCATCGACCTGAGAAACCCCACCCGTTCGGATGGCAACAACCTTCTTCATCTTGTCAACCGCTACATGGACTTATATCTTTCCAATCCGCAGAACCTTTCCTACAAGGCCAGAGCAGAGAAGTATGCCAAAATCACCGCCAAGACCATCATTACCTCCGGCGGCTTTGATTCCGCGGCGGCAGGACAGAATGCTTTCTTCTACGATGCTGCTGAAGGTCTCCTGACGTCCGTCATCCTGCTCATAGCGGAATATTGTGAGCCACAGAAGCGCCACATCGTATCGGTGTTCAAGCTCATTCAGGATCTACTGGCACCCAGTGGAGTCAAGGGCCGGACGTTGTTCCAGCTGCTTCTTGCCCATCTGCCGGATGAGCACAAAACTAAATGGTTTGCGGGAGCGGCCCTCAATTCTGCAGAACAGGCCATGCAGAGTGTTCTATCCACGGCGCTGTCCAGGCTCAATGCTTTTTTAGACAGCGAGTTGGAGCAGATAATGTGTTTTGACACGGCTATCGACGCAGAGAAGTTCTGTACAAAAAAAAGCGCCATATTCCTCGTGATGCCGGAGGAAGATAATACCAAGTATTTCATCATATCGCTGATCGTCCAGCAGCTCTATAGAGAGATACTATCGGTGGCAGACGAGTATGGCGGAAAGCTTCCCAACCGGGTGATGATGTTTTTAGACGAGATTGGGACCATACCAAAAATTGAGTCGGCAGAGATGATGTTCAGTGCCTCTCGTTCGCGCCGGGTGTCAATTGTTGCAATTATACAATCTTTTGCTCAGTTGGAAAAAAACTACGGTCGGGAGGGTTCCGCCATCATAGTCGATAATTGCCAGGACACGGTGTTCGGAGGTTTTGCACCCAACAGTGAGTCGGCACAAATTTTGTCGAAAGCCATGGGGAATAAGACCGTCATGAGCGGCTCCGTCAGCCGGGGAAAAAACGATCCAAGCCAGAGTCTACAGATGATCGAGCGCCCCTTGATGACGCCCGATGAACTCAAGTCTATGCCAAAGGGTCACTTTATTGTCACCAAGACCGGAGCCTATCCCATGCGCACCCGTTTAAAGCTTTTTTTGGATTGGGGCATTACTTTCGGCAAGCCCTATGAGATTGCCGAACAGTCTGCCCGGCAGGTACAATATGCCGACCGGCGAGGAGTAGAAGAAGAAATCATACGGCGCCATGCCGCCTGTGAAGACGTTCCGGAGGAAAACGGGACGGAGGCAACTACATCAGGCGGGATACTTCATGCGCCGACGCCGGGGATTAATCTTGATCCGTTTGAACAAAAGCAGGAGTCTGTAAGGAGGTGAAGCTGTGGGCTATTATACATCCCTATATACCTCGGAACTGCCGCACCGGGCTGTGGCGGTATATATGTATCTGCGTGACCGCTGTGATAAGGACAGCAAATGCTACCCAGCAATTGGTACCATTGCCAGAGAGCTGAAGCTGTCCCGAAGCACCGTCAAACGTGCCCTTGCCGACCTGGAAAAGAGCGGCCGTATCCGCAAGGAGCAAAGGTGGAGGGGAAATGGCGGTAAGAGCAGCAATATGTTTTATCTGACGCAGAGAAATTCCAACTGAGCCCGTAAAAATATGATCTTCCCGCCAGGGGGAAGGTCTGTTCTATTCATGGCCCAAGGGAGGGTTCATGATGGACCAACAAGGGGAACTTCTCACTCTAAGCAAAAAATAACATCAGAAAAAGAATAATAGGAGATAGATTTTCAGAGTTCCCTTTTATTGTAATGGGGGTAATTGCCGCAGTATCCGGCTGGATCGTGATGATCCTCCGTTTTTTCTTTCTGGCATATGCAATGAGCTGTTATTATTTTTTGAAAGAAAGTAAAAATAACTGTTGCAATATACAACAGTTGTATGATATTATGTTTCCGAGGTGATGAAATGATAAACCAAGGAAGTGAAATTTTACGTGAATTGATTCGGATACTCGTCAGAGATTTAGGTGTTCTGGAAAAAAGTGATGCCTCCTGTTGTGGGGTTAGCTTAGCGCAGTGCCATGCTATTGTTGAAATTGGACGAAAAAAAAAGATTTCATTAGTTGATCTGGCCAGTTTGTTGGGATTAGATAAAAGTACAATGAGCAGGACCATCAATAATCTAGTGGAATCGGATCTGGTTCTCCGGGATTTAGATATGGAAAACAGGCGTTATGTAATTATTCAGTTAACGGAAAAAGGCAGTAGCGTATTCAGAAATATCGAAGAAAGTATGGATGTGTATTATAAGAGCATCTTCAACTCAATTCCGGAAAACAAAAGAAGCCAAGTTCTTGAGAGTTTACAGATTCTTAAAGACGCGGTGGAAAGTAACAACTGTTGCTAAGTAATCCCAATTAATAAAAATTTGTAATAGGAGGTAATTTTTTATGGCAAATAGCATTCAGGATGAAATTAAAACGTATTATGGCGGCATTGCCAAAAAGGTGAGCGAAAATGCAAAAGCATCCTGTGGGTGCGGAACATCTTGCTGTGGCGATACAGCAAAAGAATCCATTTTGTATTCTGAAGATTTTATAGCGGAGATACCCGTTGAAGCAATTAATGCGTCTTTAGGGTGTGCTAATCCCCTTGTACTTGCAAATTTGCAGCCAGGTGAAACTGTCCTGGACTTAGGCAGCGGCGGAGGTATCGATGTCCTGATTTCCTCGAAATATGTAGGTGAAACAGGCAAAGTTTATGGTCTGGATATGACGGATGAAATGCTGGAATTGGCAAATCAGAATAAGAAAAAAAGCGGTGCGAAAAACGTGGAATTCATCAAAGGATTTATTGAAGACATTCCTTTGCAGGATGAAACCGTTGATGTAGTTACCTCAAATTGTGTAATTAATTTGAGCGAAAGCAAGGAAGATGCTTTGGGAGAAGCTTACCGGGTACTGAAAAAAGGCGGTAGACTCGCTATCGCGGATATCGTTCAATTAAAAGTTGTTCCGGATGAAATAAGAGAGAGCATTCAGATGTGGGTGGGCTGTATTTCCGGTGCATTAACCGTAGAGGATTACGAAAGAATCCTCAAAAAGGTTGGATTTAAAGAGATTGAGATCACCCCTGTCAACATCTACACTAAGGATGTAATTAAAGAGATTGCAGAATCCAAAAATCTAGGTGACATTTACTCTAAAATGGATGAAGCCGCATTGGATGGAGCTTTTGCAGGCGCACATGTTAAGGCATACAAGTAGGAGAAAAAATTATGGATTATAAAGTTGAAGTGATGAAATCATCCGACTGGACACAGGTTGCAGAGATTTATACCGAAGGAATAAATACCAAAATTGCTACATTTCAAAGTGAGGCACCAAGCTGGGAAGAGTGGAATAAAGGACACTGTGAATCCTGCCGCTTAGTAGCCAGGGCTGGTGATATCATTTTGGGCTGGGCGGCTTTATCACCCGTTTCCAGCCGATGTGTTTATGCCGGGGTTGCAGAAGTTAGTATCTATATCGGTAAAAGGTATCAAGGCCAAAAGGTTGGTACTATACTTCTGGAAAAATTAATTGAACGATCAGAAGAAAACGGGTATTGGACATTGCAATCAGGAATTATAAAAGAGAATACCTCCAGCTTGAACCTACATAAGAAATGCGGCTTCAGGGAAATCGGCTATAGAGAAAGACTCGGCAAAATGGATAACGGAAAGTGGCATGATGTAGTATTAGTTGAACGAAGAAGTAAAATCGTTGGCTAATCGATAAAGAAAGAATCGGAGGTGCATGAATATGTTGATTTTCATAATAGGTATACTTTTACTGATTACCATTGCTTTAATCCCAGGTAATAACGATTCTGCATATGAAGAATATTGCCGAAATGAATGCTGGAGCAAAAGGAAGCCCTGTTGTTATCGGTAAATGAGGATTAATATAAAGAATATCATATTTTACACAATTAGTTAGAACATCTTAGGCTGCTTAAAAAAGCAGCCTCTTTTCTTGAATACATATTGACATACATCGATATGAGCGCTATAATAACACATATCGATACATGTAGATATGAGGTGAGAAAATGGAAGCGATCTTTGAACAAAATGCAAGAGTTTTTAAAGCTCTTTGCGACCCTAACCGCTTGATGATCATTGAATTACTGAAAAGCGGCGAGAAATGTGCATGTAATCTTTTGGAGGAAATGAATATTTCGCAATCAACGTTATCGCATCATATGAAACAGTTATGTGAATCCGGTGTGGTCAACTGCCGGCGTGATGGAAAGTGGATGTATTATTCCCTTAGTAAAAAAGGATTTGAAAATGCACACCGTTTACTGGAAGAATTAATGGAGGCAGCCGTACTTCTTGATATAGATGTAGAATGTGACTGCGAATAAAACAGGAGGAATATTATGCGTATTATTATCATTGGTGCGGTTGCAGCCGGAACATCCGCTGCTGCAAAAGCCAGAAGAAACAGTGAGGATTCAGAAATTGTCATATATGAAAAGGATAACTTTATATCTTACTCCGGTTGCGGTATGCCCTATTATATTGGTGGAGAAATAGAAAATGCAGATGCGCTGACTCCACGTGATCCGGCCTTTTTTAAAAACAAATACAACGTGGACATTCATACACTTCATGAGGTTATAGCAATCCATCCCGGTGAGAAAAAAATATCTGTGAGAAATCTATTAACAGAGGAAGTGTTCTCGGATTATTATGACCGCTTAGTGCTCGCCACCGGCGCAAGGGCTGTTATCCCTCCAATAAAAGGATCAGATTTAAAGCATGTATTTACTCTGCGCAATATCAATGATATGAACCGAATCAAGAATTTTATAGATAACAATCAACTTCAATCTGCTGCGATTGTCGGTACAGGATTTATTGGTCTTGAGGTATGTGAAAACCTGCAGAAGCTTGGTATCCATGTGACTATGATTGAAAAATTGTCACAGGTGACCCCAGGGCTGGACAGTGATATGGCTGTTTATGTTGAAGAACACCTGAAAAGCAAAGGCGTATCTGTGGTAACAGGTTCTTCTGTCATAGAGATTACAGAAAAAAACGTTATATTATCGGATAGTAAGGAAGTAGCAGCCGGCATGGTATTGCTCTCTACCGGAGTCAGACCGAACATTGAGCTCGCAAAAGCGACAGGAATTAAACTCGGTGAGACAGGCGCGATTAAAGTAAACAGCAAAATGGAAACCAGTCAGAAAAATATTTATGCCTGCGGAGACTGTATCGAGCAATTTCATGTTGTTACAGGAAAGCCGGTATATCGGCCACTCGGTTCCACTGCCAATAAGACCGGCCGGATCGCCGGTGATAGCATAACAGGCGGTAGACTTGAATTCCGTGGAGTTCTTGGGACCGGGATATTTAAAATCTTTGATTTAACAGTGGCTCAGACAGGTCTCTCCGAGCGGGAAGCGATGGAGCAGGGGTATGAAGTTGCCGTATGCCATAATATCAAACCGGATAAGCCGGAATATATGGGTGGTAAGGAAATGGTAATCAAGGGAATCGCTGATAAGAACAGCGGAAGACTTTTAGGTGTCCAAATCATCGGTTCTGCTGGGGTTGATAAACGTATTGATGTATTTGTAACAGCCATTACCTATAAAGCACAAGTGGAGGATCTATTCCATCTTGATCTTGCATATGCTCCCCCTTTCTCAACCACTAAGGACCCTGTGATGTATACCGGAATGATCCTGGACAATGCCATTCAGGGAGGCCGTCCGTTGATAACCGCCATGGAACTGGATGCATTGATGGATTCTGGAGAAAAATATAACCTGATTGATGCACGTGTAGTAGCACAATATGATAAGGGACATATTGAGAATGCAAGGAGTATTCCCCATTCCAAACTCAGGAATCAAGTCGGCGTATTAGACCTGAATACCATTGCGGTTACTTATTGTAATAAGGGTGTTACTGGCAATGCTGCACAGAATATTTTATTAGGTAAAGGTTATAAAAAAGTATTTAATCTATCGGGCGGCCATAAACAATATAAGAAAGAACATTAAGATTAAAAATACTGTAACATATGGTATCTTATCAGCATAATATGATTGTATGCTCATATAGTAATATTGATTTAACTTCCATAGCTTGGAGGGAAAGGCGATCGAAAACATTTTATACAGTTTAAAACTTTTCCTGAACGTCTTAATAAAATATCTTTGAAATTATTTTAATGGAGGAAATATAGTAATGCAAAAACAAAGCTTATCTTTTTTAGATCAGTTTTTGACCCTATGGATTTTTTTAGCGATGGGGATAGGGGTTTTATTAGGATTTTTATTACCAGGCCTTGCTAAAACCTTAGAAGGTATGAGTACCGGCACAACATCATGGCCCATAGCTATCGGCCTTATCATCATGATGTACCCACCTCTAGCGAAAATTAAGTTTGAGGAAATGGGTAAGGTTTTTAAAGATAAAAAGGTCCTTGCACTATCTCTCATTCAGAACTGGATCGTCGGTCCAATACTAATGTTTGCTCTGGCAGTCCTGTTTTTGCCTGATATGCCGAATTATGCAATAGGGTTGATAATTATTGGTCTGGCACGTTGTATTGCGATGGTAATTGTGTGGAATACGCTTGCCAAAGGTGATAATGAATACTGTGCTGCGCTGGTAGCTTTGAATTCTATCTTTCAGATATTACTTTATTCCGTGTACATTTACCTGTTTGTGACCGTTCTGCCAAATTGGCTGGGACTCTCATGGGGTGGCACAGTTGTGAATATCTCTATCCTAGACGTTGCCAAAAGCGTTCTGGTTTACCTGGGTATTCCTTTCGCTGCCGGCTTTTTGACAAGAACAATCCTGATAAAGAGTAAAAGCAAAGAATGGTATGAAAAAGTGTTTATTCCTAAAATCTCTCCCATTGCTTTAATTGCACTACTTTATACAATTGTTGTCATGTTTGTGTTGAAAGGACAGTATATTGTCTCCTTACCTCTTCATGTGGTAAGAATAGCGATTCCTTTACTTTTGTACTTTGCGATTATGTTCCTAGTTAGTTTTTATATGTCATATAAAAAGAAAATCGATTATGAACGTACCGTAACTCTCTCTTTTACGGCAGCAAGCAATAATTTTGAGTTGGCAATCGCGGTGGCGGTGGCGGTTTTTGGAATTTCTTCCGACCAGGCATTTGCAGCGGTAATAGGTCCACTGATTGAGGTGCCCGTGATGATTGCGCTCGTAAATCTCGCGCTGCATTTTAAAAATAAATACTTTAGTCAAAACGGAATGGTAAAGACCGAAGACTGATTATAAAAGAAGGTGATCCAATGGTAGATATCTTTAAAGCATTATCGGAAGAAAGCAGGCTACGAATATTATCATTATTAATGGATAACGAAATGTGTGTCTGTGAGATCGAATCATCATTAAAAATGACTCAATCAAATGTTTCCAGACATTTAACAGCGTTAAAACAAAGCGGCATTCTTGAAAATTATAAAAAGGCACAATGGACGTACTATAAGGTAAACCCTCGGTTTATTATGGATAACAAAGAACTATGGGAGTATTTAAAACGTAACATCAAAGAACTTCCCTCCTATAGCAAGGATATTGAATCTTATCTCGAATGTCAAAAGCAAGATCTGTGCAGTTGCGGCCTAAAACCACATTAATACAATTTTGTTTTAGGAGTATTTCACTTATGTTTTTGCCATCGTAAATGTGTAAGCTTATAACGGTGAGTAAATATTGGCTCAAAGAGCTTTTGCTACTAATAAAAATAAATCTATAAAGGAGATATTTATATGAAAAAAATGTATATCTATGAACCTGCTATGTGCTGTTCAACCGGCCTTTGCGGTGTGGGTGTTGATCCTGAACTTCTGAGAATTTCAACTACCCTCAATACTTTAAAAAAGAACGGTGTGACCGTTGAAAGGTACAATCTATCCAATTCACCACAAGAGTTTGTAAGTAACAAAGAAATAAATGAATTTATTCATATCAATGGTGTGGATGAACTGCCGGCTATTGTTGTAGATGATAAAATTGTTATTTCAGGCAGATATCCTTCGAATGATGAATTTGTGAAGCTTCTTGAAATACCCGCAGAATATCTGGGTGAAAAACCGAAAGCAGTAAAATTAAATATTAAAAAGGCAAAATCAGGTGGATGTGACTGCTCCGGAGGAAACTGCTGTTAATCTTAATCATAGTTTTTAGGATGATGATAATTTGTTTGAGACAAGGAGCATATTAGCATGAAAATGTATGCTCCCTGTTATTACTCAGAAACAGGAGGAAATCAACATGGAACAGTTTAGACCACAAATGTTAACACTCACGAAATATCTTTTTTATACCGGAAAAGGCGGCGTTGGCAAAACATCTGCCGCATGTGCTACAGCTGTTACTCTGGCAGACAGCGGCAAAAAGGTTCTTTTAATCAGTACCGACCCAGCCTCCAACTTACAGGATGTATTTAAAACTGAACTTACCAACAAAGGTGTATCGATAAAAGAAGTTCCTAATCTGGTTGTTGCTAACCTAGATCCTGTGCAGGCTGCTGCGGAATATAGAGAAAGTGTGCTCGCGCCATATCGCGGTATGCTTCCGGATGCTATTCTTAATAATATGGAAGAACAGCTTTCTGGTTCCTGTACGGTAGAGATTGCGGCATTTAATGAATTCTCTAATTTTATCACGGATGAAACAATACAGAAAGAATATGATCATGTGATATTTGATACAGCACCGACCGGACATACACTTAGAATGCTGCAATTGCCTTCTGCATGGAGTAACTTCATCAGTGAAAGTACTCATGGAGCTTCCTGTCTAGGTCAGCTCTCCGGTTTAGAAAGCAAGAAAGAAATTTATAAAAAAGCTGTTGAAACCTTATCAGATGGAAATCTGACAACATTAATTCTTGTTACACGGCCTGAATCTGCTCCACTAAAAGAAGCGGAACGGGCATCCGGGGAACTCGCGGATATAGGTGTAAATAATCAGATACTGATAATTAATGGCATGACCACTTTTTATGATGACAATATTTCTGAGAGTCTGTATCATAAACAGGAAAAGGCACTGAAAGAGATTCCAGAAAGCCTTAAGAGCTTGAAAACTTATCAAATACCACTTAGAGCATATAATATAACCGGCATGGATAATGTTAGGGCGCTTTTAACTTCGGACAGTTATATCCCTCGGAATGAAACAGTGAAGGCTCAGAATATTGCACAGTTGACAGCAGTTGTGGATGACTTGTACCAAAATCATAAAAAGGTCATCTTTACGATGGGTAAGGGTGGTGTCGGAAAAACTACCATTGCCGCGGCGATTGCTATGGGATTATTAGAAAAAGGCGAAAAGGTACATCTCACTACAACTGATCCGGCTGCCCACCTTAAATTTGTTATAAATGAAAGCAGTGGAATTACATTGAGTCATATTGATGAACATGCTGAACTGAAAAAATATCAGGAAGAGGTCCTTGCTAAGGCAAGAGAAACCATGTCTGATGAGGATATCGCCTATATTGAAGAAGATCTGCGTTCACCCTGTACTCAGGAAATTGCTGTTTTCCGGGCTTTTGCACAAATCGTTGAAAAAGCAGAAAATGAGATAGTTGTAATTGATACCGCACCTACCGGACATACGTTACTACTTTTGGATTCTACACAGAGTTATCACCGGGAAATACAACGCTCCCAGGGGGATATTCCTGAATCGGTAAAAAAACTTCTTCCGAGATTGCGCAATGCAGATGAAACAGAGGTAATTATTGTTACACTTGCAGAGGCAACTCCGGTTTATGAAGCTTTACGATTGGAAGAAGATTTACAACGTGCGAATATTGCCGCTAAATGGTGGGTGATCAATTCGTCCCTTTATCATACTGGTACCACGAATCAAATGCTGGCTGCGAAAGCAAGCAATGAGATAGAATGGATTAATAAGGTGGATGAGCATACAGCCGGCAAATTTGCCATTATAGGCTGGAGTCCATACGAAATCAAAGGAGAAAAGTTAAAAGAATTACTCACTTAATATTTATACCTCCAGTATAATCAATCCGGTAAATTATGTACCTATTAATTTGCATTTAGCAAGTCTTTTATAAATATGTTTCAGCAGCAAGAAAAAAGCCTTTTGGTCAACCCAACAGGCTTTTTTTCTGTTAGTAAGACGTTTAATTTTAGAAATCGAGTTAATATAAAGTTAAAAAACTTTTTTCCAAAATGAACGACACAATATGACATATTTACATGAGTATATATTATATAATGGGAGAAATTGGAATTTTGCTCAAACAGCTTTTTTCATGCCATAATTTTTAGAGGAAGTGATTGTCCGCTTAGAATTTACATAAAAAATCTTTATTACCGAGTAGGGCAAAGCTGTTTAAAGACAGTGACGCAAAGCCATAGGGTCTAAGGTACTGCATACTATGATAGCCTGGCTGCCGAACGGATCACTTTTACTGTAACCCTGCCCTTATAAGCAGGGTTGGACTTTTTACGATTCATAGCTAAGGGGGGCTATGAATTATTGTGATAGTGTCTTTCGTTTTGCCTTTTTTATATAGGAGGGGCAAAATGGGGGCAAAAACAAAAACATCTATGAGAGGTTTGAAATAAAGAAATCTCTTATAGACGTCATATTATTGAATATGTAAATCAGTTAACAAATAATTCGGACGCTAAAAAGCCCGTAATTTGCTATAGGCAAATTGCGGACTTTTTTTTGTTTTTTAACAAAACGTTAATATCGGTAGGATGCCGTTCCCCACCGCTTGTTCTTCATTTCTCGGATTAAAAATCTCGAAATGGAGGACAAGCCATATGGCAAAATATCAGAAAAAGACAAATTACCGGGAGAAATATCCCGGTTTGAGTGATGAAATCATCGAAGTATTGGAAAAAAGTGACCGAAAAATGGAGTATCAACAGTACGACTTGAAAATAGAGAAATATAAAATGGATTCTGTTACTGGTACCATTAAAATCTATCCTAGCCGGGAGGATTCCTATGATCGGCTTCTGGAGGAAAATAGGCAATTTGCTATTGATGAAGAATGTGTAGACAATATGGCTGTAAAGGCAGTGCTAATTGAAAAAATGCTGGCCTGCACAAAATTACTTACTCCGGAAGATCAAGAATTGATCACTGAGCTGTATTTCAACGGTATAAGCGAGCGAGAGTATGGAATTCAAATCGGAATTTCTCAGAAAGGTGTCAGTAAGAGAAAATATAAAATCTTGAACAAACTTAAAAAAATGATGAATATTTAAAAGTTTTGGTTCTGAACCCTCTCACTTAACGTGGAAGTAAGTGAGGGGGTTTTTCTATTCCTCTTTTTGTTCCTTGAAAATTTTATATCCAGCAGCTTAAATACATGAACTGTCCAGCCGTGATGAGCGGCAGCGACGTTGACAGGCGCGCGGTGACTACCTGCGGATGAGTGACAGGCATCCGTCGAACCGATGACATCGAAGGTGATGAGCGAGAACGCCCGGTCATAAAACGATCTATGGTAGATCGTATCGCAATGAAATGTGCAGTGATAATGCTACTTCCGCCCAGCCACAGTCATCGCAATGGGGGCGGCTCGCAGAGATCCTGGGAGAGGTGAAATTCCTATGAGGTTTGCTAACCACAAGCCGTTTATGCTGCTGCCCTAGCTTCGGGAAGCAGTGCCGAATAGAAGCTTTTAAATGAAGAACAAGTAGATTATTTAATCTTAGAAACTACGCGGCAGGTTTTTATTGCTCTTTTCCTATACTGCCGCGTCCTTGTAAGATTAAACACCAAAAAGGAGGTAAAGTTATGAACAACAAACAATTGAATGAATTACTGGAGAAAGACCTGATAATCGGCTATGTCTATGGTTATGATGGAAAGTGTCAGGCCTATTATTTCGAGAACTCCCCGTCAAACATTGCAAATTTTATTATGCTCAATAGTGAAAATGCAGACAAAGTCATTCTGACAGATCAGGCAGATCGGCTAATCTTAAACACTTTTGGAGAATTCATCAATCAATGCCCTGATCAGGCATTCCTGCAGGAAGTCCTGAAAAATCTGGTACCTATGCAGATGGGAGATAAAGAACCATCTGAGATACTGACTGTCAGTAAGGATGAATTTGAGAAGCTCTTGTATGAAGAAGATCAGCAAGTGATGGAAACCGAATATAGAATGATGTAACGGAATACTTCCTATACCTGTTGATATTCTCTTATTTTCGGTTTTCAGTATTTTCAAAGATTGTATGTTGTCAGCAAGAAATAGCTATTTAATCACTGTTTGAAGGTGAGATTAAAAATGGAGGGCTGTTATGAATACAATAAATAATGATCAAAAGAAGAATTCACTGAAAATCATAATTAATAGTAAAACAGTTACCCTAAAATTTGCACCAGAACCGAATCAGGAGGCAGCGGATTTCATTAAAAAAACTTTGATAAACGCCTTTTTAGTAAAAGCAGTTTAAAACACTTTTCTTCTAAAACCTGTATGTCTGTTTAATTGGATAAATTACTAGAAATCTGTTCAGTAGATACAGAATAACAAGTTTATTATTGTAGAATTTAATAATATTTGGTATAATTATACAAAAGCGGATCGTTTGACATTGTCGCAATACTTTCCTTTCCAAGAAGCTGATGTATGGAAAGTCACACAAGTTAAACCGAACTTCCGATAAGTTTAAAACTGGGCAAGTACACATAATAGTAAGGAAAGTTAAAACACTAGATTTGTATGTTGTCTATATATAAAAGAGACACACTAAATTATGAAATACAGTTTGGTGCAGAGTTTGCAAATTTTATGGGGGAAAGGAAGGTGTTAACATGGATCCAAGTACATTATCTGAGCAAGTTGTAGATAGGAAAAAGGGACGCATTATTTCACCTTTAATAGACGGATTAGAAAATGTAATTATTTTAAAATCTTGGAGCTTGGAAAGAGTTCCCGAATATATCTGGTGTGCACTGATATTAGATGCATACGGAAGAGAAACAGGATTGCAATATTGCTGTTATATAGTTGAGTACATAGCAAAATTATTTCACGATATTCATTCTTTAAGAATATCATCTGTTATTAAATCTAGCAATACAGTGCAACAAGAGATCTACAATAAAATTTTAAGTTTAGTTAATGCTGAAGTGTTATCTCCATTAACAGCTGTAATTGATAGAGAAATGAGCGTTCCATTTTTTGAATCTTTTTATTGTCCTTCATATCCGCTTGAAAACAGAATACAAAAGCTTGAATCAATAACAAAAAAATATTATCCTACCCATTCACATGAGGCAGCAGATATTCGATATCTTGTGGCTTTGTATCATGTGTTATCTGGCAAATTACAACTATCGGTTGGTGGACCAGATGTGGATGCCATGAAGCATTATCCTACGACACCGCATGATTCTGAAATTATGAAATTGTACAGACCATGCATCAGAAATATAGAAAGTATGCAAATGCCGGATGAAAGCATTGATGAATTCGTGAATATATTTTGGGAAAGGATGTCTAAAATGACTGATTGTACTCTTGCAGCATTAAAATTTAAAAAAGAAGAAATCAACTATAAAGACTTCTTAGAAAAAACCAAAGAAGCTCTTAATTACATGAATGTATGCCAAAAGGAGAAATCGGTTTCTGATGATAAGTTTTCTGTTGCTTTTGGTTCTTTGTCTTATGCTTTCAAAACATTTGCAGAAGTGGTTGACCACGATCTTGGCAATACAATAATCGGGAGACAATCAGCACGTATTATAATTGAAGTTTATATTATGATGAAATATCTATTTTTGAAAGAAGCAGAAATCCCGGATATATGGAAAAAATACAAAGCATATGGAATTGGGAAGTATAAGCTTATTCTCTTAAAACTTCGAGAAGGAATGGGAAATGAGACCACTCATGTCGTTGAACCAATAATAAATGCTCTTGTAAACGAGCCGTTATTAGAAGAGTTTACAGAAATAGATCTAAAGTATTTTGACAAGCAAGCAATTAGAGAAAAAGCCATAAGTGTAGGAGAAAAAGATTTGTACGATGTGGCTTATGATTATGACTCGAGTTATGCTCACGGCTTATGGGGGGCCGTTCGTGAAAGTTCCATGCTCAGCTGCGGAAATGTATTTCACAATTATCATTCAGTCCCTGATGTTACGGACGCTCAGAATTTAACTGATGTAACATCTGACTGCCATAAGTATCTTACAAAGTTACTCTTGTTTGTTAACGGTAGCTATAACATGCCAAAATGGTATTTAGACTATTTGGAGGGGTTTCAAAATGACTAAATACACGGATGATCTTAAAGAAATTCAACAGCAATACTCGAAGCTAATTCATTCCAGCAATGTTTCGTTTGATCCAGATCGTTTTTATTTTGATGCTATTTCTCTTGTTGAAAAGTGTAAAGTGTTTTGGCTAAGCAAAATTCAGCAGCTATCATTAATCCTTGATGATTTAACAAAAGAGAACAACTGCTTTATTTTATCCGGTGCAATATACCTAAATGTAGCAGATAATGAACACTATGCTTTTTCTGCTCTAGGAGATATTCATATTTTGAATGATCCATTTGTTTGTATGCAAGGATTTTTTGTCAACGGTATAGATGGAATTAATGCGTGTACAATTTCGTATTTTAGAGATGTATATGTAGATACTCAAAATATTTTAGATAACTTTTTCGATGAATTTGTGTTTTTGCCTGTTGATATAATGTTTAATACGATAGAAACGGACAAATTAAAGGTAATTAATAAAGGGTATTGGAATGTAATATCAAGTTTGTTAAATACTGATATAAATTCCGTTGAAGAGATGGATCAGCTTTATTCATCAATAGATGATATCGAAAAGCATATGTCAGTAAAGGCACTGGAATCATTGATATTTTATGATACTGATGATATACAACTATCTCTTAAAGATCGTCTTAACAAATACTTTAATGATTCTCAGTTGCCAATGAATATCAAGCTTGATAATGACATTCAAAGATTTCATTTTGCAACATTTGCTCAAATATCGCAAGTATTGGAGATCATTCTGAAATGTTTACAGTTTAACATAATTCCGTTTGTGCGTTTTGATGTGACTTTTAGATATCTTCTTCTTATCGGAGGGGCCTTCAGTAATGATGTAGCTTTGAAGCATATGCTTGATTATTCAATAATCGGCTATTTGTTTTCTGAAAATATCAATAGTCAAGAATTATCGAAAATGGGATTTAAATCATTTTACAGTAAATGCAATAAAAATCATTATATTGATATAGTATATCGCAAATTGAACGAGAAGGGTAACGATATGTGTTCTTCGCATGTGGAAGAGGTGATAAAAGTGATTTTTGAAACTCTTAACAATATATTGGCACTTTAAGCACTGCTGAAAAATTAATTTTGAGAATCCGAAAGAATTGTAATTAATAAATTGTTTTGTTTATGATGCTTAAAAAGATTCAGTGGCCTTACTGAAAGAGATTATATGAAAAAATTAGTTTTGTATATTGAAACGAGTTAGCAAAGATTGTCGAAGTGATTGAGGGCTGAACATGAGTAATTTATTTTCAAATCAGAATTTAGGAAGAACAATTTACAAACATAGAGAACTGCCTTTATATGTAACAGATGAATTTGACTTTTACAGATGCATTTCGTTCCGTGAGGACTTTTATGGAAAAACAGTCAGTGAATTGCATGCTGGAAACTTACGGTCGGGAACGCCGGAAAATAGATATTCAAAACTGTTTCCCAATGAACGCGTATCTTATTGGGCAGATTCTCCGCAAACATCAAGAGCAGAAGTAAAGTATCATAAAGCAGGCAATAATCTTCTGACATTTTGGGCATATGACGATGCAAGCAGCACTTTCCCTACAATAGCAGATAGAGAGCCTCTTTTCATTATTGATGGACGAAATTTAGGATTTAATAAAATTCTTCACAAAATTGAATCTAATCAAAAACTTATAAATGAGGAGAAAAAGCTAATTGTTCAGATTGCGTCCCAGTATCCGGATTGTTTGGTGTACGAATCGCTGCGTAGAAAAGGTGGCCTAAACTTTTTGTTCTTTGAAAAAGGATTCCATAAACTTTCGATAAGAGAAGTCCACCTAAGATTAGGTGATTATAAGGGGAAAAATACCAACTGTATTGTTTGCGCAGGTACAACTGATTATTCACCATACCCGAAGAATTATGGAATGTATTTCAGACCAATAGCCAAAGAGAAAATGAATTTGACATATCAAAAAACCGAAGAATATAGACACCGTAGCACAATATATAAAGAATCACTGTGTGCTATACGTGAGTAGTTGTAATGAGTATACTAAAAAGTAGATACGTAAATCGACTAGGTCAACACACTTTTATTCTGATACAATTAAAATATTGAAAGAGATGTTGTCTTAAGAAGGACTTTAGCATAAATCAAAGTAGTACAACTTGCCATTATATTTATAAGGGAAATATATAGGAATGCAACAGATAGATCAGGATTTTTTAAAATAATAGATGTTTTATGATGTAAATTAAAGGAGTTTATGAAAAAATGACGATTCAGGATCTTATAAATTTTTATACCGAGAAAAAAGAACACTATCCTATTTCTGACCAATTCGTAAAAGCAGAATATGGACAAAAGAAAAACGGATATATTAATAAAGCTAAAAAAGCAAACAAAACAATTAGTTGTGAAGATGCTGAACCTGACCAACGGTGGCACTTTCTTGAATCCTATGCTTCTACACTTGATGCCAAAGCTGATGCTAAAACCGCATATCGTGTAATATGTCCAGAATTATTACTTTGGATGGCTGAGGCTGCAGGAGTTGACTCTAAAATCGTTGCCGAAGCAGAACAAAGTGCCAGATCTATTATTGATAATGGAACTGATGGTTATGCAAGAAATAAAGCTGGTCGGGAAATAAAAAATAACATAATTAAATGGGAAATGATTGAAAAACAAATTTTATTATAATAAATCAATTTTACAACTTCCAGTTTTAGAGGAGTGTAATCTCCCATTATACTTATTATATGTAAATAAATTATATGCGAAAGAAACAGACAAATTTGAATTATGGAGTGGATGGAAAAAGATATTACGATTTTATTTGGGAGGAATATAGATGTTTCAGGTACCTGATCTGAGTTTTGAAGCAGCATTATCTTTTTGTGCAGAGGTTGATTCGTATGAACCAATCTCTGCAAATGAAATATTTGAATTTGATTTTGGTAGAGTGAAGAACTGTGATCCATTTCCAATGTTAATGGTGGCGAATGCTATAAGACATAAACGTGAGAAGTATGAAAAACACCAGTTTATTGCAAGCAATTGCAATAATGATTATGCAAGTTATATGAAATTATACAAGGCTTGTGGATTGAATTTAGGGGATAGCGTTGAAAATACTAGGGGAAATTCTAACTATAGTTGTATTACTAAATTGAGCATTGCTGAATTGTATTTAGAAAGTCAAGAAAATCTTGATTATATTCAAGAAACCTTGGAAAAAAAGGCAAAATCCATGGCATTGGTTTTGAGTCGTGATAATAAAGAATTCCAGAAATGGATGACGTTTGTTATCAGAGAATTACTTAGAAATATACCAGAACATAGTAAATCAAAAACAATCTGGTATTGTGCGCAATATTGGCCTAGTTATGACTTGGTTGAATTGGCAATACTAGATGAGGGTATTGGAATAAGTAATAGTTTAAATGATAGTTGTGAGTTTCGTCCTATGTACAATAATGATTATGAGGCACTGCAATTGGCTTTAGAACCAGGTGTTTCAGGGACTTTTTCAAGTACAAGAAAAAGTATTGGAACAGGTGATTGGGAAAATTCAGGTTATGGGTTATATATGGTAAGTCAAATGTGTGCGGAACTTGGTGCAAGTTTTATTATTGCAAGCGGGAACTCCGCAATCAGAATTACAAAAAATAATGGAAGTATTACGAGTACGAGATATGACACTTCCATTGGAGGAACAGCAGTACAAATAAGAATACGCCCCTCAAAGAATTGTAATTATGATCAAATTAGAAGTGAGATTGTTAAGCGTGGTGAGAAAATAGCTAGAAACAAGGATTATACAATTCATTCTGCTTCTAAGTCTTCAAGAGGATTTATTTTTTAGTGTTTTTGTTATGTTATAGTAAAATATTATTCTTTATACAAATTATTCGAGTTTTATGGAAAGAAAAATATCCGTCAAGTTATTTTATGGATGAATATATGATAGGATAAGTAGTATATTGTTGAAAAAGTTGTTGGGATAAAAAATTGATTTTAAGGAGATGGCTTATGAGATTATATTCTGAAAGGCATGGTATAAGAGCACCATTGGAAAGAACATATTCTATTAACAGAGATATGTATTCATTACTTTTTGATTGCTGTAAAAGATATCAAAAAAACTTAACACATATTTTTACGCTAAATTGTCATCATGACTTTACAGATAGTGACTATGTTGCATTTGATGAAAAAGGATTCATAACTAGAATTAAAATAAGAATACCATCTCTCTTTAGGGATGATTATGATAGGATTTGCGCGCCGGCATATGACGATGAGTATAACCAGTATGCACTTTTAGACCTTGTTGAGTTCTTTGCACAAAATATTGAGGATATTTCTGAACGGTGGAACAATGAGAGATACCGTAACTACCAAACGATAGACTGCCTTAATACTTCAGATATTTTTAAAACTTTCCAAGAGGCAATAAATGAAATATTTACTGAGTCGGGATTACTTTATGAACTAACGGATGAAAAAATAATAGAAAGAATTGTTGAGAACAGTCCACTTACAACGGAAATTGAAAATAATTTTGCAACAGTACATGAGGCAGGCACAAGAGAGTTGTTGAAAGATGCTGTTGCATTATATAAGACTCCAAATCCTACAGCACGGCAAGATTCAGTGGAAAAGATATGGGATGCGTTAGAACGTCTCAAATCTTACTATACAACATTAGATAAGAAACACTCAGCAGAAAAAATAGTGAATGATATGGCAAAAGGAAATAGTGATTTTGCTGATTTGTTTAATGCTGAATTTAAGGCATTGACGGACATTGGAAATAAATATCGCATACGTCATCATGAAACTAATAAGATTGATATTACTGATGTCCATTATTATGACTACCTTTTCAATCGTTGTTTATCACTAATTGCGCTTGCTATAAAATATTTGATGTAAAGTAAATACTGATTATGTAATATTTCTTTGAAAAAGGAAAATTCGAGAAAACAGTAGATGTGTTGTCAGTCCGAAATGAAAAACAGACCATATATTTATTTGTTTTGCTAAGATGTAGAGGTTCTTTTTATAAGTATAGATAAAACATTTTACATATATGAGTTAATAATTTGCTATTAATTGAATTCGATTACTAACTACAGTATTGACAAAATTTCGTGAGTTTTGTTTATCCCCTAAAAATTTATTGTTACATTAAATTGCTTGAAAACCGCTATTTATATGGCTTTCCAATGAATTGTGTGAGATAATATGGTTGGCGAAAGCCACCAGGTTCCTTGACAATTAAATATATCAAGTGTTCGGTCTCTCACACAAAATTTTATATGAGAGGACGGATACAAAATGGCTGAAAGAGTTTATTGTTTATACAGAGTTTCTACTACCAAGCAGGTAGACCATGATGATCAGAATCAGGCAGATATCCCAATGCAGAGGAAAGCCTGTCACGAATTTGCAGAGCGTATGGGTTGGACCATCGTCCATGAGGAACAAGAAACCGGTGTTTCCGGTTATAAAGTTAGCGCAGCTGATAGGGATAAAATTCAGCTGATCAGAGAACATGCCGAAAAAGGCAAATTCGACATCTTGCTGGTATTCATGTTTGACCGAATCGGAAGAAAGGCTGAAGAAACCCCGTTTGTGGTGGAATGGTTTGTAAAGAAAGGAATCAGAGTATGGAGTGTAAATGAAGGTGAACAGCGTTTCGAATCCCATACCGACCGTCTAACAAATTACATCCGTTTCTGGCAGGCTGACGGCGAAAGCCAGAAAACTTCCATAAGAACCAAGACTGCCCTGGGGCAAATGGTTCAGGATGGGCGCTTCCGTGGCGGCGTAGCCCCATATGGTTATCGCCTTGAAAAAAGTGGCATTATAAACAAACGCAAGCATGAGGTCAATAAATTGGTTATCGATGAAGAAGAAGCTGAAGTGGTTCGCATGATGTATAATTTATGTGTTTCATCCGGGTACGGCCGCTGGCGTATTTCTACATTTCTAAATGACAAAGGCATTAAAACTCGAAATGGAGCTAACTGGCATGAAGCATCAGTCGGTGCAATTCTTAAAAATGTGACGTACAAAGGTATATTACGAAGTGGAACCACTTATTCAAAACCATTTAAAGAATTACAAATTGTTGATTCCTACACTTTTGATCTTGCACAGAAGCTGATACTGGAACGTGTAAATAAGAAAAAGAATGAGAGAACTGTTCCGCTGAATACTTCAGGACAATCGCTTCTTTCCGGCAACGTGTTTTGTGGTCATTGTGGCGGTCGACTGGTCTTAACAACCAATGGTAAAGTAGTAAAACTTGCAAGCGGAGAAAAGAAAGGTGTAAAACGGATACGTTACATTTGCTACAACAAAACAAGGCACCGCAGTGATTGCAACGGGCAAACCGGATACACTATGCACTTACTTGATGACACAGTAACACAAGTATTGCATCAGATTTTTGACCGCATGTCAGCTGCTTCAGATAACCTAATAGTTGGCAGTGCACAAGATCGTCACATGGCAGAGCTTCGTGGAGAAATTAAAAGAGTCAAGGCTGAGAATACCAAAGCGAATACTGAATACGAGTCGTTAAAGGCAGAAGTTATCAAAGCGGTTCAGGGAAAAAGTAAGATGCCCACGGATGTCCTGTCGGAGCTAGTTAATGAAAGCCGTGAAAAAGTTCTTACAACTAGCGAACGTCTGACTGCACTGACCGCTGAGCTTGAGCGAGGTAACGAAAGGGCCATGGAAATGAAAACTGAGATTTCACGTATCCGCACATGGTCAGAAATTTTTGATGACAGCGACATGGAAATCAAAAAGATGATCACTAATTACATCATCAAACGAGTTAATGTTTTTAAAGACTATAAGCTGGATATTGAATTAAACCTGAATATACAGCAATTCCTTAATGGACTCGATAGTGTCGCAGAGCATGCCGCATCGTAATATAATTTAAAAGACACATTAAACTCTCTACAGCTGAGATATATCCTTACATATAAAAGTCATTTTGTGGGGGTGCACACCCGACATATCGGGAGAGCGCTTGAATGGCATTCAAGAGGTCATGGGTTCGAATCCCACTATCTCCATTATATACATAAAGCCACAGGCATGGAAGCTTGTGGCTTAAATTATAGCATATAGGGACGGGACACTTGGTAAATTAAGGACGAAAAGGTACATTTTGAGAATGTGCCTTTTTTGTCCTAATTGTAAATGACAAGGGGCATTATTAAGGTTATGTAAAAATGGTGATTTATTATGAGTGAGAAGTAGATAACGAATAATAAATTACCATAATTTAGTTAAATTATTTTACAGTTTGACATAAAATAAGTAAAGTACTCAAGTTATAAAATGTAAGCATGTATTATAAAATTAAATTTAAAAATATTATATAAATATTTGCAATTGAAAGGTTTACAATGGTTATCAATAAATTTTAAATTTGAAAAATTTAGATTAAGAAAAATAAATTAGGCATGTTATAGCAATAATGCGCAACTCGCCCACTATAAATGAAGTTCTCACAGGCATACATATGTTCGGTTGCATTTATTCTTTTGACTATTTGATTCAGATTAGAGCTTATTCTGCCTAGCTCAGTATTGTACTGTTGCAGAAAGCTGTAATCGACATCATAAACATATCCATATAAAATCATGGTGCGAAGAAAAGCAGATTTGCTTTTCATATTGGATAGTTCAATTTTTTTCCACAATATACAGCTCATCATTACTTAGATAAAACTCGTTTCGGTTGGGGCGGGTTCTGTTTGGCATTAGGAAACCCCTTACTTAAATTTGGGCATAAAAAACTGCTGTAACTTGTTCGGTTTACAACAGTTTGGTTTATACGTTATTTGGTTAGATGGACATGGGTATACAAAGAAAATTGTAGCAAAATAAGTCGGAATGGTCAAGCATTTCTGTAAAGGAAATGAGAAGCCGGAAATGAGCAGTATAAGAGGGTTAGGGATAATTCACGATGGTATTTCATGGCAGAGCGGCAAAGCCAGAATGACAGATATTCGCCTATGTGTCCGGACATAGGCAGTGCTTGCTATATTTGCCTGAACTAAAAAATGTTACATGAGTAACAGAGTATGTTATTTACTTCTTCCAAGGAGAGTAGCGGTAGGTGCCACAATAAATGCATCTGTAATTATAATAAGCAATACTACCAGAAGTACGGGTACAATATTCCCATTCATGTGCCTTACATTTTATTGACTTGACTTGGCGGCTTGTATTCGTGACTGAAATTGCAGAGGTTTCCACAAAGTTTGGTTCTGAAGTATTGGTATTGATATACATAGATAAAATAAAAATACTTAAAAATGGTAATAATCTTTTAATCATTTTGAGTCCTCCAAGTTTAATATTAACCTTTATATTAGAAAAAGCTTTTTCATTAATACAAAGTTAAGAAAATAAAAGGAAGGGGGTCTCTTTAAAAAACAAGTGATTAATTTAAGTATTGCAGTAAAATTTGCAGAAGTGCTCCAGTATGGATTGAGACATTGATAGCACTTGCAAAATCTTAATTGAGTCTAATAAAATACAAGATGATTGGAGATTTATTATGAAGAATAAGTTGAAAAGAATATTTGCTTCAGTACTCATTTTGGGAACCATTTCTTCGTTTCCGCTTGCTGCTTATGCTGATGAGTTACCCAGCTACCAAACTCAAAATATAGCTGAATCGGGCGATGAAGAAAAACCAGTTATTTATGATATAATAAGAGAGCGCATATTATTACAAGGTTCTAAAGCACCTACAGGAACAAGTTTTGTCGATTTAGCTAATAATGATTATAGTTATCATGTTGAAAGAATAGGATATGAAGTTTTTACCAATTCTAAATTATCTGGTGTTACCTCTATGAAAGTTTTAGTAACATATTTTAATGTTCTAGAAACGAACAAGTATCCTAAATCAGATCTTACTGTGACTTTATATAGTGATGATGGTAAGTCTGTAGGATCGTTTGTAGTTAAGTATGGCAAAACTGGCGATAAAACCTTTACTGGATTGAATAAAAGTAAAAAATATTATGTAAAATTTGGCGTTCCAACGAATAGCCAAACATATGAAATAAAAGGTAAAGTAGTAAAAGGTTAATTTTTTGTAAATAAACTACAAGCAAATTAAGTTATTTATGTATAGTTGCAACAGTTTGAGCAACTTCAAGGCAAACTGTTGCAACTTGGGTTAATACATAAAGCAATTGCAACATAAGTACAAAACTGCTATACTGTTACAATTTTTATAGTGTTAAATAAAATAGATTAGAGGATGCCATGAAATTACGTATTATTAAAATTATAAAATATATTGATAAAATTTCTATTAAGTTATGGTATTTATATTTGCTATTTCTTCTAGTCTTTGTAGTTATCAAATTTAATGGGAATGTTTATAATCTTATAGATAGGATGAAACATATTCAATCTGATAGGTCATTAGGCTACTGGAATATAAACTTAGTACCGTTGCGGAATATTTTACCTTATTTAAGTGAAATCAAGTCTGATTATGCATTTTTAAATATTTTGGGAAATATTATATGTTTTATACCATTGGGATTTTTAATACCAATAACTTTTCGTACCCTTAGAAGTTTCTGGAAAGTTACTTTATTTTCATTCGTTATTATATTCATCATTGAAAGTTTGCAGTTTTTATTATTACTGGGTTACTTTGACGTTGATGATATTATGTTGGATATGTTGTCTGCCATCGTTGGTTATTTTTTCTTTATATTCTTGTTACAATTCTGCCAGAAGGTCAAATTGGTCTCAAATACGTCGGCGAGAAAATAGCCGATGTTTTGAGATGATCTTTTTGATATGTTCTGATTTCTGTTTTGCTTACGGAATTTACCTCACAGATGTTTTTTTATTTAAGAAGAAAAACGATTTTACAATGTTAAAGTATACTGTCAATAAAGGCTGTGTTAGTAATGAAGTACTGATTATCTTAAAAGTGCATTTTGCTCTTTTCCCTTTGGTGCAAAAGACAAATATAAAATATTGGATATAGATAACGTCTTGTGGGCGATTGCGCATATAGACGTTTTTTGTGTACTTTTTTAAATTTTAAAGCAAATTCACTTCACCCAAACATGGGCAGGCAACTGTTCGGGATATGGGTGAAAGGGAATATATGATTTCGCTCTTATCTAATTGGAACAGGAAGGAGGTGAACTCTTATGGAGCAATCTTTTTCCTGTTATGAAAAGACGATCAGGCATCAATTTGATCTAATATGTAAATTAGCAATAAGGGGCGAAATGGTAGAATATATTAGACATATGAACTTCCAACAAAAATATGAATTAATGTTATCGGAACTGTCGGAAAAAGAGCTGAGTAAACTTTTTATTATGGATGAGTATAATGTGGAACATTATTACTTTCAAGTACTTGGATATGATATTGAAGTTAGGGATGCCCTAATAGCAGAAGCATTGCAGGCTCTCACAGAAAAGAAGCGTAATATTATACTGCTTTCCTACTTTATTAAGATGTGTGATGCTGATATTGCAAGGGAGATGAATCTTGCCCGCAGTACCATCCATGAACATCGGATACGTTCGCTGGAAATGTTAAAACGAATTATGGAGGAAAATACAGATGAGAAAAAAGTGTAAGAAAGAAACCAACTTATTGCCATTCCATACGATTAAGGCAGCTTCAGCAGGCGATGTGGAAGCAATCAATGCAGTATTAGGGCATTATGAGGGCTACATATCACTGGCTAACATTTGGGGGCGGTTCAAATATGCAATTTTGGCACCATTTTTCTTTTCCATAGATGACATTGAGTATAATCGGAGAAATATCTATTAAATAGGCTTTTAGTGAAGCAAAAATAAAACACAATATACCTGAGCTGGGAGAGCGCTTGAATGGCATTCAAGAGGTCATGGGTTCGAATCCCACTATCTCCACTTAAACAATAAGCCGCAGGCATGAATGCTTGTGGCTTAAATTATAACTTATAGGGACGGGACACTTGGTAAATCAAGGGCAAAAAGTAAAAGGTACGTTTTCGACTATGAAGATGTACCTTTCATTTTTTTGTCTCATAGCATAATCATTTATTAATTGAATTAGCAGATAGTATTTAAGGATAATAATCGACATGTTTTCTTATAGTGGGCATGTAAAAACCTTTTACCTTCTAGTGCATAAAGGTTGTTTCTAGGCGAGTTTACGAAATTTTGTATGGGAAATGAAGTTGTGCTTTTCGGAAATAGGAATGAATAAGTTAGGGTAACATATGTGAGTTTAATTGGGATTGAAATACATGTTTTGCATAGGAGTGTAAACAATTATGTAAAATATGTACTTTTAACAAAAGAGATACTCTACTAAGAATGAATGGCATTAAATATACCGGAAAAGTTTTAGATAAAGATTTACGCCTTTTCTATGTAATTTGTGCTAAAATAATATTAAAACAAGAGACTATATTTGAGGGAGGAGTCAACTATGCTAATTGATGAGATTGTTGATTATTGTAACAAAGAATACAATAGCGCAAATACCAAGTATTTATGTAAGAACTGTATGCATCCCACAGAATGCTCAGGAAGTTGTAAATCATGTTTAGAACAGGTTCATTATCCAGCTAGAAATTCCAATGGATTAAGGGATTATAAGTGTAGAAATATTATAGATTTTTATGCATGTACATATCTATATAAATATGCTAGTGAAATATACTATCTTATCAGTCAGTGAAGGAGAAATAGAAGAATAAGACTGTAAAGCAAGGCTTGAATAATATTATTCAATGCTTTTTTAAATTTTAGATCTTTCATAAACGAAACATTTTTCCTCTCCTTTCCTTTTATCTTATAAGAATCCTCAAACTATTAATAAAATCATATATCATTAAGTACTAATTTGATGATATAATATAATAAAGTAGGGGGTAATTATGGGAGACGGAAGAAGAATTTTTACAGACAATGAAAAGTTGTTATTGTTTAATGAAGTTGATGGACGATGTCCATTGTGTGGAGTTAATTTAACTTATAAGAAAAATAGTAATATCTACAGGTTATTTGAGATAGCACATATATATCCTGCTAATCCCAAAGCAAATGAAGTAAACGTTCTAAATGGCTTACCTTGGCTTGATAGCGATGTTAATAGCTTAAGAAATGTCCTGGCTGTATGTACTAAATGTCATACGGAATTTGATAATCCGCGAACAAAAGATGAGTATATGAAATGGTATAACCTAAAAGAAAAGTTACTTTTTGATTCGGATTTGAAAAGTACATATGCTCTTTATAATGTGGAAACTGAAATCAAAGAAGTGAAAATGTGGCAGCTCGAAAAATATCATTTGAACAAATGATAACTAGATATTTCGAACATAAAGACACAACAGTGGTTTTAAATCAGGCAGGAAAAGACATTACGTTAGAATTTTTTTCTTATAACACTGTAAATTTTAACAATGGAGATTATCAAGCAATTCGGAATTATATAGAAAGTAATGTTTCTAATCTGAGTTATAGGGCGGAAAGTAGTATAGAAAATAGGGCAGTTGTAAATGCTATGGGAATTTCTAAATATGTGAGTGAACATGACTCTTTTCTAATATCAGATAAATATGGACATAGAGGTTATCTTACAATGGAAGTAGGCGGTACTCTAATATACAACCCCAATTCAGGGGAAATACTACGTGCTTATAATGCAAAACTTGTTCGATCAGAATATTCTGATTTACAAGATTGGACATTAATTAGTAGAAATGTTAGAACAAGTTCCTCAATTTCACCTGATAAGTTTAAAGCTTTTTTCACAGCTAGTTTACATTCGATAGGTACGTACTCTTATTATACACAAGAATATGATTTTGGAATCCATCAATATACGGTGAGTGCAGAAGCGGGAAACTAAAAGAATGATGATAAATAAAAAAACAAAAATGTATTTTAGTGTTATTACAGCCTTATCCATATTAGTGTTATCTTTTCATATGCTTGCTCTGAAATTTATATATAATTATATAGGATTAATGCTGGATGCAAATGGACTACCAGGCGAAAAGCAAAAAGAAATTGTCGTAAAAGCCGAAAATCTTAAAAAATATTCCCAATATTTTACGAATGCTTTTCTATTAGCCAACTTTTTCTTTCTAATTCTTATCGGAATTATATTGCTTACAAGAATAATTAATTTAAAAATGTACCTAAGTTCATATTTACTATTTGAAGTAATTCAGATAATTGGGATTTCGATATTTATACAAATTTTTAATAAGTATGAATTAACAGAAGGCTTTGGGAGATGGAGAATTCTTCATCGTAATGCACTGTTTTGGATTCTTTTAGTTATCCCTATTATAATTTATTTGTTGAATAGAAAACAAAAGACATAAGAACTATGTTATCAAGATTAATATGGTATATTAATAAAATCAGTAAACTGAACTTGAATGGTTAAATGCAGCCTCTTTTTCGGTGTCATTCAAGAACCATATTTTTTTAGGTACGAAAATACCTAATTCATTGGATGGTGCAAGATATATGGCACTGGGCAACAGTGTGGCGATTCCCTGTGTGGAGCATGTGCTCCGGGGGATCGCCTATTTTTTACAGAAATTTAATAGGGAACAGGAGGAATCCATATGTACATCTACCCCGATAACTTAAAATCAAAGGCCACGCTCTGGCTGTGGCAGCTCCGGGATATCTCAAAGAGGCGTTAATAAGCGGAAACACAAAATATTATTTAAATTAAAAAAAATGATGCAAATTTAAAAGTTTTGGTTCTGACCCCCTCACTCAACGTGGAAGTAAGTGAGGGGTTTTACTATTCTCCCTTTTGTTCCTTGAAAATTTTATAGACGAGCGATAAACGCCTGGTTTTAAAACAGCTTATGGTGAGCTGTTTCGCAATGAAATGGACAGTGATAATGCTACTTCCGCCCAGCCACAGACATCGCAATGGGGGCGGCTCGCAGAGATCCTGGGAGAGGTAAAAACCTATATTGATGTACTTGAATATAGTCCAAAACCTAGTATAGAAACAGTAGCAACTACTCTAGATGTAACAGAAGAAAATGCACTATACCAATATCAATTCAACGTATTAGGTGCGATATCCACTATTAAAGAACAAAGGGATCTATGTGGGGCATGTATCAATTGGAATCTGGATGCAGCCGAATTCAGGAGTTCAAGATAAAATTGCGAATATTTGGTATGATATGTATACCCAAACTGCTATCGATATGATTGAATCTAATCCAACATATCGGTTGAGTTTGCAGACACATAAAATGATTGGTATAAAATGATATTATAAGATTATGAGTGGGAATTCATCTATCTCTACTCCATAAAAAAGTCACAGGCAAAAATGCTGTGGCTTTTTTGCTTTTTAAGTATAAAATATATGTTTTATTTCATGAAACTATCCTCTCGGTAATCTAAGCCTCTTTGAACTTATATACAGCAGATCAACAAGTTCAGTCAGCACATCCGCTTTTTAAATATCATACAATGACCATGTGGGAAGAGTTATTAGATTACATTAAATCGCAATCAGATGCGATGTGATAAGACTATGCAATAAGATATTATCTGTCTTTTGGTATGAACGAAACCCGGTAAGAGAATGATGAGTGGCTGTTCTTACAGCAGTCTGCCAGTCATCAAATTGAGCTTATAATATCTAGCTTTCCTGGCATTCTATACTCAATCCGGAAGTAAGCATGCACCAACTTGGACTATTTTTAATATATTAATAACAAAAAATAAAAGGAGAGTTATTATGGAATTGTTTTATTGGAGTAATGAAAAAAAAATAACCTTAAAAAAATCTAATTTATATAGAGCAATTAAAGATAATGGTAATGTGGAGAGTAAATACAAATCTTTTACTTCCAGCCCGAATCCAAATATGATTGATTTAAAAAATGGTATTTTTTTAGAAACAATAAGTAGTGAACAAGTGAATGATACCACTTCATTTTCAAGCAAGAACCAGCGTGTAGAGGATGAATTACTGGTAGTAGAAGCAGAAGATAAAACACCAATGATACTTACAAATAAGTTTATCATCCAATTCAAACCAGATGTAACAAGAGAAGAAATTGATAAAATCAATTACTTCAATAATGTTGAAGTTATCGAAAGTATTAATGGGCAAGATAATACGTTCCTGGTAGAAACCACAGAAGGTAAAGCAGAAGATGCATTGGAGATGGCAAACACGTATCAAGAAGATGATAAGGTGATATTTGCACAACCAAATTTTATTCGTTTGCTAAAACCTATGTCATCATTAAGTAATGATGCGTATGTAAATAAGCAGTGGGCTATTAACAATACTGGACAAACTGGAGGAATTGTCGGAGAGGACATTAATGTTTTAGAAGCATGGGATATAACGAAAGGAAGTAAAGAAATTATAATTGCTATTGTAGATGAAGGCGTTGATTACACCCATGAAGACTTAAATGTAGCAGACAAACTAGTAACCGGGTATGATGCTTGTTTCAAGCGTGATAATCCAAATCCAGAAACTGCTGATGCGCATGGAACCGCTTGTGCAGGTATAGCTGCCGCAAAAAGTAATAACATTATAGGAATAGCTGGTGTGGCTCCAGAATGTAAATTAATGGGAATTAGAATAGCGTATGGAGTTAAGAGCGGAGGCGAAATCGTATGGGTTACTGATGATGCTAAAATTGCAGATGGAATTGTTAAATCTGTAGACCGGGGAGCGGATGTCCTTAGTAACAGCTGGGGAGGCGGAAGTGATAGCCAAACCATTATCAATGCAATCAATTATGCGAAACAGAAAGGTCGGAATGGAAAAGGCTGCGTTGTTTGTTTTGCCGCTGGTAATGATAATGGTAAAGTTTCTTTTCCCGGTAAACTGGATAATGTTTTAACTGTTGCAGCATGCAATGAGTATGGCGAAAGAAAAAGTAAGACAAGTAAAGACGGCGAATATTGGTGGGGCAGTAATTATGGACCACAAGTTGATGTTGCAGCCCCAGGTGTTCATATTTTCACAACTGATATTATGAATAAGGGAGGCTATAGTACTGGTAATTATGAAGATGGATTTAACGGTACATCTGCTGCAACCCCACATGTTGCAGGAGTTGCCGCACTTGTGCTTTCAGTTGCTCCAGAATTAAAAGCTAGTGAAGTGGAAGAAATAATCAAAAATTCTGCAGATGACATTACTCCGAAAGGTTTTGATAATTATACCGGTTATGGGAAAGTAAATGCATTTAAAGCTGTTTCAAAAGCATTAGAAATTGCAAATGCAAATAAATAGTTTTGCAAAAGGAATTAAAGTTGATATTATATGCTGGACAGCCTGGAAGTAATACAAGAGTTTGAGTCTTAATTAAAAGTAAATGTAAGGTGTATTAAAAAAAATAGGATAAATCGTCTATCTACTGATTCAGCGGAATAGGCGATTTTCCTATTCTGATATAATAAGTAACTTATACATACACTGCTATTAATATTAGGTTAATTTAGTGGATAATAAAATTAAATTGTATTGCATTAAATTAAAGATGACGAGCTGCATCGGATTTTCTACATCTAGCATAATATGTAAATCTTTTGTTATTCTATATAAATATCAGTGAACATTATCATTTGGGATGAATTGAAAATTTAAACGAGCCATAAAGGATTATTACAATCATTACTGCCCATGATAATGAAATAAAAACTATTACTAACTAAATTTTAAAAGTATAAAAGTTTCGAGTTTTATGTAAATTCTCTAATAGTCAAAATAGTGTAACGGAGCTAATTGGCACGATGCAACAGTTGGTAGTATCCTTTACAATGTTATGTACAAGGGAATCCTGCGTAGCGGAGAAACCTATTCTAAACCGTTTGAGGAACTTCAAATAATTAATCCTTATACTTTTGATCTGGCACAAAAGTTGATGGAAGAATGCACAAATGAAAAAAAGGAAGAACGAACTGCACCTTTTAATACTGCAGGACAATCGCTTCTTTCTGGCAACGTGTTTTGTGGTCACTGCGGTGGACGGTTAGTGTTAACAACCAATGGAAAAATAGTTGGCCTTGCGAATGGAGATACAAAGGGTGTAAAGCGTGTACGATACATCTGCTACAACAAAACAAGACGGCGTCAGGAATGTGATGGACAAACAGGTTATACTATGCATTTTTTAGATAGTGCAGTGACAGAGGTATTGCATCAGATTTTTGACTGGATGTCCGAAGCCTCAGACTCTATAATAATGCAAGGTACTAAAGACCGACGCATGGCAGAACTTCAGGCAGAAATCACGAGGGTTAAATCTGAGAACAGCAAAGCGAATACAGAATATGAATCACTAAAATCTGAAGTGATAAAAGCAGTTCAAGGAAAAAGCCAGATGCCTATGGAAGTTTTATCAGAGCTAGTCAATGAAAGCCGAGACAAAGTTATTGCATCAAGTGAACGGTTGACTAATCTGCTAAATGAACTTGAACAAGGAAACGCAAAAGCGGATGAAATGAAAAGTGAGCTTTCCCGTATTCGCACATGGTCAGAGATTTTCGATGACAGTGATATAGAAGTAAAAAAATGATTATCAGCTACATTATAAAGCGAGTAAACGTATTTAAAGGATATCAACTTGAATAGAGTTAAATCTTAATGTTAAGCAGTTTCTTAATGGTTTGGACAATGTAGAAAGTGAGACTGCCGCTACCGAAGCTTCATAGAAAAAAATAATGAACTCTCTCAGCTGAAATATAACCTTTCATATTAAAATAGAATTTGGGGGTGCACACCCGACATGTCGGGAGAGCGCTTGAATGGCATTCAAGAGGTCATGGGTTCGAATCCCACTATCTCCATTTAAACGATAAGCCACAGGCATAAAAGGTTGTGGCTTTATTTTTAACTTATAGGGACAGACAGTTGATAAATCAAGGGCAAAAGGCACATTTTCAGTTTTGAAAATGTGCCTTTTATTTGATACACTTGTGGAAGAGAAGGGTACATTGAAGGAGGATATATGCCAGGGGTGTCAGAGCATATTTTTGATCATGATATTAATAGCTGTTTTTGCAATGTGGAGTGAACAACTAGGATCAATACAGCAGATTTTACCAATATATTATATAGATAAAAATATAATTATTTACTGAAACATTTTTATCCGTATGAGTGGAGTTTGGTTGAAATAAAATATTAGTACTATCAAATAAAATACCAACTAAACTAAGTCATATTTAAATGCTATTACATTCTATGCTATTAAAAAGCTGCCAAAGCTGTTCCGCGATTATTGGTGCAGGGTATGGTTTGGAATTATATATCCACCATTCTAATACGCCAACACCTGCTGATACTAAAAATTCTATAGAAATTTCTTTTTTGACCTTTTTTTCAGATAAATCGAGGTGATTAATCAATCCGACTTTAAATATTTCTTTCATGCGCTTCCGAAAAACAGGGCTTTCCTTATTAGACAACATTGAAGAATAAAAATTAAAATTGACTTCGAGATGTTCAAAAGTATGTACCAAGCAAGACATAGATGCCAATTTTTCTACCTTATGGTCCTGGATACATGTTTGTGTTAATTGTGTCAAATAATAGTCCAAACACTTATCCCTCAAATCATATTTATCCGTAAAATGTAGGTAAATTGTTCCTCGATTAACGTTAGCTTTTTCTGCGATCTCGCCAATGGTTATATTTTCTAGGTCTTTTTCTAAAACAAGTGTCACAAAAGCTTCCATAATTGCATGTTTAGATTTTTGAATTCGTCTATCCATCTTAATACTCCTTTCAATATAATAATTGACATATTGAACGTGATTGTTGATTTTTCAACAGATCCTATATTATTACTTATTGAACTATCTAATTATAGCTGATAGCATAAAGTTATTCAACACATGTTGTATAAAATACAGTGTTAAGAAGGAGATAACTATGAAAGCAATTGGTTTAACAATTTTCGGAAACCCCGGTACATTCGAAGAAATAAATGTGAATTTACCAGATTTAAATGACAACCAAGTACTTGTTGAAATGAAGGCTTCATCAATTAATCCCGGCGACGAACTTTTACGTACAGGTGAGATATTTAAAAGCTCTGTAGGAGGCCAATGGTCCGAGAAATTGCCAATAATTCTGGGAAGCGAAGTTGCAGGTATCGTTAAAGCTGTTGGAAAAGAGGTTACTCGGTTTAAAGTCAATGACCGTGTTATGGGATTATCTATCCATTCTGGAACATATCAAGATTTCGTTGCAGTGGATGAAGAGCATCTTACAAAGTTTTCAGAAGATATATCATATGAGATTGCAGGTGCTGCGCCTACAATCGCATTAACAGCAAAGCAAGCATTATTTGATCATGGAGATCTTTTAAAAGGACAAAGAGTTTTAATTCAAGGAGGTGCTGGCGGTGTTGGTCATGTGGCTATACAATTAGCAAAAAATCATGGTGCTTATGTTATAACAACTGCACGAAAAAGTAATCACGATTTTGTTAAGGCTTTAGGTGCAGATGAAGTGTACGATTATACTGAAGTTGATATTACAGATATGATCCATGAGAAAGTTGACTTGGTAATCGATACTGTTATGGAGGCATCCATCATTGCAAATAACGGCGCGTTAGGTGAAATTGGAAAAAGGAGTCTCTCGATTATTAAAGATAATGGAAAGTATGTATCAAATGTTTCTTTTGGAATAAATAGTTACCCTATGGAACGTAACATCAAGGGTTATTTTTTTCAATCGAAACCAAACCATTGGGACTTTCAAAAAATCATGAATTGGATTAAAATGAAAGAACTACAGATTCATATAGATAAAAATTTCCCACTATCTCCTCAAGGAATTAAAGATGCTTACATTAATAGTAAAAATCAACCGAAAAGGGGGCGAATCTCAATAACCAAAAATATTAAAAATGAAGTTTAAGTCGATTATCAACATGGTGGAAGCTGGGGCGAAGGAACGGGGAATCATAACTGTAACCAATGCACCTGCTAAGAGCAGCAGAAGTGCTAATGTTACATATTCTATTACAGCGGGTTAGTTAGGTTAAGGAATAGAGATTATGCACATATGGTTATGAAATATATTTATTTGAGAGGTGTTAGTTTGAATGACTTCTATAAAATGATTAATCCATTCTTAAATCAGACTATATTATCTAAGTATAAGTTCGGTTTTGCTGGGGAGGTGTATATTGAGACAGATAAGTTTGAAGAAGAGTACAACCAACATCTCCCGATTTTAGAGAAGTATTTTAGTCTAAAAAAACCGTTTTACTGTAACAGAAATTACACTTATTATTCAACGGATTTAATTGAAACAACAGACTTAGTAAGAAATATAGCATTAGATGCACCGATAATTTTAAATTTAGAATTATCGTATGATAATAAAAGATATATTATATTCTCACTCACGGAATATATGTTGTCATGTATAGCAAAATTAGTTGGTGTCATATTCTCTTATACGTCTTTGGATGTTAATTATTATAAAGCACTTAAAGAATACCTAATAGATTTGACTGACTATATAATTCAAATTATTTTTGATGAAGAATTAAATCAATTTCCACCGCTATCTTTGGACTTAATTGATAGTATCATATCGGATATGAAGGAACTTAATATTTCCTATGTCCGTGAATATTCAGAGATGGACAATATTCTTATTATGTTTATTACTTATTTTGCATTATGTGATTATATTGGAGAACACGATATTATCATTTCACCTTTACAAGGGGCTGCACTAATACCACCGTTTTTTATATCTATGCAAAAATATACCAATATCATGAATCGATGTTCCGGTTTGGCAGGGTATGAATATGTTAGGTTTTCAAAATATGATAATACTCATTATTGTGAATTATCCTTGCTTGACCAGGTGAATTTATTGAGTACTCAATATCCAGAGAGTACGAATATTTTATTGATAGATGATAATACAGGTACTGCAACTACGCTAAAATCTATTAAACAAGAAATGTTAAAATATTTTAAAAATATCTCAACTTGTGCATTAGAGTATTATTGGGAGGGAAAGATTTTTAGAGCAGATTACTCGGCATTTCAATTAGATGAAATAGATTTAATAACGCCCCTTTGCTACAGATATTTTAAAATACTTGAGGAACATTTAGATTTCCTAAAGAATAGAAAAGATATTAACTTTCGGTATGATTTAGTCAAGTTTAGTAAAATAAATATGATTTACGATAAAATTGACTATTGTTTATATATAAATAACAATTGTACCGAAACTTCAACAAAAACAAGAATTTTGAATATTTATGAGAGAATTAAGGGGATTATGGAAATCCTCTCAAAAACTAATTAGTAATTTCCCAGTGCCTTATATTGATTTAACACTCATTGAATTCCGTATAGTGAGCCATTTGGTTATAGCTTGTTTTATAGCTGGAGTCGTAAAGATTTTACGCTCATTATTACCCTTTCCGATAATGGATAAGATATCGGAGTTAACTTAATTCTTGCTACGACTCTTAATTGTTACAAGCTTTCCCGTATTCGCACATGGTCGGAAATTTTTGATGATAGTAATATGGGAGTTAAGAAGATGATAACCAGTTACATTATAAAACGGGTAAATGTATTTAAGGATTATAAACTGGATATTGAGCTGAACCTGGATATACAGCATTTTCTTAATGGAATTGATAGTATAACCGAGGAAAAAGCTACTACTGTAGCATCGTAAAGTAACACACATTCACAATAAGCTCTTCACAGCTGAGAAATATATCTTACATATAAAAACTTGCTATTTGGGGGTGTACACCCGACATATCGGGTGAGCGCTTGAATGGCATTCAAGAGGTCATGGGTTCGAATCCCTCTATCTCCACTAAAACAATAAGACCCAGGCATGAAAGCCTGTGGCTTAAATTATAACTTCATAGAGACGAGACACTTGATAAAAATCAAAGGTAAATTAATGAAAGGTACATCTTCAACCATGAGGATGTGCCTTTTTATTGTCCTAAAGCATTGACACCCATAAAGATTTGAGGAAAATCATCATAGATATTGATCTCCCATAATAGCGTAAATTTCCAGAAAAAGCATATATACAAACATATGTTCTGTTAATATAATTAGATTAGATTTAGACAATGGTAATAAAAAATGGGAGGTGTTTCCTGGATGGAAGAGCAGATCTATTTATGTATTGATCTTAAATCATTTTATGCTTCTGTAGAATGCGTGGAGCGTGGGCTTGATCCTCTGCTTACGAATCTTGCAGTGGCTGACCCAGAGAGAAGTGAGAAAACAATATGCCTTGCGATTTCACCATCCATGAAGGCCTTGGGAATAAAGAACCGATGCAGGGTATTTCAGATACCCAAAGATGTGCAGTACATTATGGCACCGCCAAGAATGAAACTCTACATTAAATATTCAGTGGATATTTATGGTATTTATTTAAAATATATCTCCAAAGAGGATATCCATGTTTATTCCATCGATGAATGTTTCCTTGACGTGACCCATTATCTTTCTATGTATCATATGAGTGTAAAGGAATTGGCATTGCGGATTATGGAAGATATAAAAAGTACCAAAGGAATCACTG
The DNA here is from genome assembly GCA_963519465.1 of uncultured bacterium. Lineage (GTDB taxonomy): Bacteria > Bacillota > Clostridia > Lachnospirales > Lachnospiraceae > Lacrimispora. Next base: position 129,227 of record CAUQMY010000009.1, on the reverse strand, counting down.
CTACAGCAGGAATCGGAACAAACTTGTATCTGGCAAAAGTAGCACTGGATATTATGGCAAAGCATGCGAAAGACAATATCGGATATTTAAATGAGGAACTCTACCAAAAAACATTGTGGAAGCACCAGCCCCTGACTGATTTCTGGAGAATAGGTAAGGGGATTTCAAACAGACTGAATCATATAGGTATTTTCAATATGGGTGATATTACCTGCGCAAATGAGGATTCCCTATACCGGTTGTTTGGCATTGATGCGGAGCTTTTGATAGACCATGCATGGGGAAGGGAAACAACCACCATGGCGGACATTAAGGCATATAAGCCCAAATGCAATTCCGTGTCCAACGGTCAGGTGCTTGCAAGAGATTACAGTTTTGAGGAGTGCAGGCTGATTGTAAAGGAAATGACGGATGCCTTATGTCTGGATATGGCAGATAAAAATGTGATTACCGGTTCTCTGTCATTGATGATTGGATATTCGAATGAAATGGGATTAAAACCGTCCATAGGGACCACAACCATGTCTGTTACCACGAATTCCTACCGATTGATTATCTCTTATGTGATGAGACTGTATGAACGTATTGCGGAAAAGAGCAAACCAATACGGCGGTTGAGTCTGTCATGCAATAACATTGTGAATGATGCTTACGAACAGTATGATTTATTTACTGACCAGACAGAACTGGAAAAGGACAAGAAGTTACAGAAGGCAGCATTGGAAATCAAAGAAAGGTTTGGTAAAAACGCTCTTGTGCGTGGGATGGATCTGCAGGAAGCCGGTACCACAATAGAACGTAACAGACAGATTGGAGGTCATAAAAGTGGAGAATAGAAGGCGTAAAATGGATAGGGGAAGCCGAGCGAAACAATTTATGCCCTTTGATGCATTAAAGGGGTTTCGGGAAGCAGTGGCAGAAAAAGAACGGATTCTCGTTCCTAAACGTGATTTATCGGAAGAGAAGAAAGAGGAGTTAGACTGGAAGTTAAAACAAATTCAGAAAGAGGACATAATTACTGTGGAATATTTTCAGAATAGAGAATATGTGCAGGTAACCGGAATGGTAACTCAAATAGATGATGCAGGCAGAACATTGGAGATTGCCAATAGGAGGATAGCTTATACTGATATTTCTGATTTGAAATGTGATATATTCCAAGAGTGAACTTTTGTGTAGTAAGAGTAAGAGAAATACTATACATTATCAATTGCCCTTGGCCAGTAAGTTACAAAAAGTACCCTAATAGTGAACACAGCCTTGTTTTCTGTGTCTTACTGTTAGGGTACTTTTTATTCCTTTTATTATAATTAAGACTCTGCTGGGTGTTATCATCACAACAGTTTCTTATCTCCCTGTAGCATCCGGCGGTGTAAATGCAGTCAAGGGGATGTTTACCCTTGTGGGCGTACTTACTACCTTTGTAATTGTCATTAAGATAGATTAGCTACAGAAAAATAATTATATAAAAGTAAAAATTCATAATTATATAGAATTACATTCCAAAAATATTAGTTGCAAAGGAAACTAATTAACGCTATACTAATATTGGTTTCAAGTGAAACTAATATTGCGGAGGTATGATCATGAATGAAAGCATAGGTAAATTGACTGCTGCAATCCATCGGAATTTGCAGATTATATTAAATCATAAGCTGAAGGATATTTCGATCCGAAGCGGACAGCATGATTTTTTTTATGTCATCTCACTATATGAGGGTATAACACAGAAAGAGCTAAGTGAATGGCTGTATATCAGTAAATCAACAACTGCTAAAGCAGTTAAGAATCTGATGGATCACGGTTATGTGCGTAAAGAAAAGGATACGGAAGATAATCGTTATGACCGATTGTATCTGACGGAAAAAGGGAAACAAATATCGGCTCAGATGCAGGAAACATTTAAGGAGGTTGTGGATATTACAACGAGAAATCTTTCTCCATTAGAAATTAAACAAACAAAGGAACTGTTGAAAAGAATTTTAAATAATGTTTTAGAGGAAAATAGGGCTGAAGATTCGCTTTAATTATTTAAGTCACTAAGAGAGGAATCATAAACATGGAAAATAAACCGAAAATATGGACGAAAGATTTTATTGGCATCACAATAATTAATCTGCTGATTTTTATGGGGTTTCAAATGCTCCTTCCCACGCTGCCGCTTTACGTTAAGTCTTTAGGTGGCGCCGATTCTGCCATTGGCTGGATTACAGGTCTTGCCACAATATCTGCATTGATTATCCGGCCTGTTTCTGGTGTTGCCGTTGATAAATGGGGACGTAAGGTAATACTGCTTGCTGGGATTGGCCTTATTATTGCAGTAACGCTGTCCTATTGGCTGTTCCCATATGTGGGCGTTATTCTTGCAATTCGTTTTCTCCATGGATTTGGCTGGGGTGCATCTAGTACCTCAAGCAATACCGTGGCAACAGATGTCATCCCAAAAGAAAGGTTTGGGGAATCTATGGGATTTTTCAGCCTTTCCTCGGGCCTTGCAATGGCATTGGCACCAGGACTTGGACTGGCTCTATTTGCGGGGGGAGATGCATCAAGTCTGATGTTCACATCAGCCGGTTTTGGAGTCATCGCCTTCTGTCTGGCTCTTTTCTTCCGTTACCGTACGATAGAGAGGCAGCAAATAGCCACAAAGAAAGCTGCTATTTTTGAACCTGCTTCCATACTGCCGGCTATTGTTATGTTTTTCGTTTCAGCTGCGTATGGTTCCATAGTCAGTTTCCTCTCTATATATGCCTTAGAAAAGGGAATCGCAAATATCGGCCTGTATTTTTTTGTCTATGCTGCCGCAATGCTAGTAACCAGACCGATTTTTGGGCGATTAGTTGATCGGTTGAAGTTTAGCGCTGCCATGTACCCAGGTTTGATTCTATTGATCATAGCTATGGTAATCCTGTCCCAGGCATCTACCATGTTGAGTTTTTTATTTGTTGCTTTGTTATTTGGTGTAGGATTTGGTGCGGTTCAGTCGAGCTTGCAAACTTTGGCGGTTATTTATGCGCCAAAAGACAGACTTGGAGCAGCAAATGCAACATTTTTCACAGGATTTGATGGCGGAATCGGTTTTGGTTCAATCGTTGCCGGCGTTGTCTCATCTGCATTGGGATACAATTGGATGTATTTGACATTTGCTATTTTCCCTGTTCTTGCAGGACTTTTGTATTTTTTTACTTCCGAGAAGATTAAAAAAACAGCGTGATTATTCATATAAAGAAATGAGATATAAAACTATTATACTTGTTACAAGAGCAGACGGCAGACCTGGACATGCCATTATCCATACGTTATAATCGTGGTGAACAATTTCGATTTAAACGGGAGGTGTTTTATGCAAGTCATTGGATATTATATTTGTGAGCGGGTTGCCACTCCGAGTTTTCTTTATGGATTCCCTAAACAGATATATTCAGTCAGTCCATGTATTGGAGAGCAGCATCCCAATCTAAGCGGCTGTTTCTGGCAGGGGTATGAGAAGGAAAAAAAAGAGTACCAAAAACGATGGAAGCTGGCTGATGATGCCTTTCAGCAATTAATCATGGATATTAGCAATTTGTTTGAACGAAAATTGTTAGATGCAGATGGCCGCTTTTTAAATCTGGCAGATGCCATTCATGTCTATGAAAGTTATTTTGCAGATGGCTCCTGTTTGCTTTTAGGAATTTCATTGTCTGAACAATATCTTCCGATGATACAAGAAGAGATAAAGCTTATAGACACAGAATTACCGATGGGGCAAAGCATTGGCTGCGATATTTTGGGTTGGGATATTAGTTCCTTCCATACATTTTTGTGTAATTCCTTGCAGAACGATGTTAAAGGAGATGAAGAAATTTCCTTTAATATACATGGATTGGTTGAAAATCCTTATTCAGTAGTGGAACAATATGCAGCATCGATTTCTGAAATGGGGGAGCCGGTTGATTGGCTGCCATATGAAATTTTACTTTATGAGCGTTAAACGGGGTAATTCAGATAGCAGATATTAATGAAGCAATATTTAATTGAAGAAATCATGATAGTTCAAAAGCGCATAGTTCCTCCCAAAGGGGAATTATGCCTTTTTCTATGTAAGAAAGTATGGTATTATGGATTTCAAGGGAAAGATATCATAATAGATAAATAGGAATTTTCTCAACTGTGGATTATTCATTTAATGGGAATTCCAATAACTTATAGTTCCTATAAACAAGAAAGGTGCAGGCTAATGAAAATAAAACAACAAAGATTTTTCATTTTTTTTATACTTTTGGCCGTACTGTTCATCCTGGGTGCAGTTCCAGTATTTGCTAAAGAGGATGCGATTCCGTCCGTTAAGCTGGAGGTCGTTCTACAAAGTGACGGCTCTGCGGTCATAACGGAGGTCTGGGATGTGCGCGGTGTATCAAGCGGCACAGAATATTACAAGGCTCTGAATAACATGGCCGGGATGAGCGTTCATTCCCTGACTGTATGGGATGAGTCGGGAACGCAATACAAAACGCTGGATGACTGGAACACAAAGCTCTCCAGAGAGGAAAAAGCCGGTACTAGCGGCATCCTGAAAACTTCCGATGGATATGAACTCTGTTGGGGCATTGGGAGCTATGGCGACCATCAATATACCATCCAGTATACCATAGATGGATTGGTAAAGGATTATGGTGACTATGCAGGATTCTATCATCAGTTTATATCGGAGCTTTCAAGTGCTCCGGAATCCACTTATATTAAAATCAGGATGGCGGATACAGGTCTGACGGAAAACAACGCCCGCATCTGGGCATATGGCTTTACAGGAGAAGTGGAGATTGGAAGCGATGAAAGCCTTCATGTTTTCTCTTCTGAAGCTTTGGATGGAGGAGACTATGTAAATGTACTCTGCCGCTTTAACAAAAGCTTGTTCCCACTGGCCTCCTCAGCCGGTATGTCTTTTGAAAAGCTGCAGGAATCCGCAGAAAATAAAAACTCTGATACGGCTTTGTATATCGTCCTTGCTGTTATAGGAGCAGTTATTGCCGTGGCTGTCCTTTTAATCACCTTCTATTCTTCGCGATATAAACTGGCGGACGGCAGAGTCGTGCGGATTCCCAGACAGAAACAAATAGATTCCAACTGGTCGGTTTCTTTTGGCGGAAGTATTTCTGCAGTATATTCTGCCATGCTGATGCTGCGCAAGGGCATTTCCTGTGAAATGCTTATGAGCGCCTATCTTATCCGCTGGCAGAAGGCGGGTTATATCCGCATAGAAAAGCAGGAAAACCAGCGAACGAAAAAAAGGGCTCAAGAAGAAGTCATCGTATTTAGTCCGGATAAAACACCGGACCCAGGGGTGGAGCGGGAGCTGTACGAAATCTTAACCGACAACGCTGACAGTGACGTCATTCTTTGGACCTCTGACATCGAAAAGCGGGCGGAAGCGCTTAATGAGAAGCTGACTGCATGGGCGGCAGAAGTAAAAAGTGAAGGCGAACAAGAATTAATCCTGTCAGGCGCGGCGGCAACGGATATTAAGGGCACTGTCCGGTTTACTGCATCGGGGTTTGAGCAGGCGGTTAGACTGCTTGGGTTCCGGAAATACCTGATTGAACTGCGGGGGAAAAGTGAAGACATGTCAGTTCGTGGAGAACTTTGGGGGGATTATCTTGTGTTTGCTATCTTGTTTGGTGTCGGAGAGCATGTCCTCGAAAGTATGAAAGCTCTTGATCCTGTATATTTTGATACCTTTGCAGGCATGTACGGTTACAACGCCTACACCATGATTTACCTAATGAATATGACGAATCACATTTCCAGCGCGGCTACGCCAGCCAATAACACGGATGGGATCGGCGGAGGAGCAAGTTCAGTCGGCGGCGGAGGTTTTTCCGGAGGAGGCGGAGGCGGCAGCCGGTAATGGTGGCAACTTTCACTGTAAGCGCAGTTCTAATACACCCTCAATGCGATTGATAAGGAATAAGTTCAGCTTCTATAAACTCTAAGCTTATTTATTGCAAAAACTCAAAAATCAGTTTATCTATAGTTAGTATTATCTGTATAGCCTAAAGTACTGATTTCAAATAAAATTAAGAAACCAAGCTGTAAGCTGGAGAATTGGAGTGCAGAAATGCACTTTTATTCTTCAGCTTTTTTGTATAATAGGAAATTTTTCTCAAATTCTTTTTTATTGCTTTTGTAATGATAAGTATAATATTCTTTTGTGGATAACTGTCTTTATTCAAAGAAAGCTTTATTTCGGTTACAAATAGTATTATAATGGACTTATTGTGAATTATAATGTAAAGTATTCATTGTATTATCTTGATATATAAACGTTATAATAAAGGGGAAAGAATATGGAAAACATACATATCGTTGTTTGTGATGATGAGGTAAGTGCTGTAAAATTAATTAAAGAAAGATTATCTTTAATACTTAACCCACTAATTCAGTTTGCTTGTTATGAATATACCGATCCGTATGAAGTCGTTAAGCTGGCGAAAGATACTCATATAGATTTACTATTGATTGATATTGAGATGCCTGATATAAAAGGGTTTGATGTGGTTAAGGAAGTAAGAATGCATAATAATCAGATGCTGGTATTATTTATTACTAACATGGACATGTATGTATATGAATCGTTTAAATTCCAGCCATTTAGATTTATCAGAAAATCTCATATGAATGAATTGAATGAGGCATTGGTTAGTGCTGTAACTATTATTAAAAATAATATGGAAATTTTTAATATACCCATCAATCTTGTTACCAACAAGGAAGTAAAGGTCAATGATATTATCTATTTTGAATCTCTGCATAATAATGTAAAAGTAGTCTTAAATGGAGATTCATATGTATATCGATCTACTTTAAAACTCATAGAAGAACAACTGGAGGGCAAAAAATTTGTCCGCATACATAGTGGATTTTTAGTGAATTTGAAATATGTCTATCTTATCAGGGGAGATGTTGTTGAAATCAGTTGTAATGATAAGATAATCTCGCTTCCGCTAAGTAGAAATCGTAGAATTAATTTGATATCTGAATATAAAAGGAGTTTGCGATAAGATTAATTATGAGTATATTTCAATTCAGCCTTATTATATTTGACTCTTTTTTGGCAGTTTTCTTCTTACTTCGTTTTAATGGTTATAAATGGAATGACAAGCCTGAATTTTTTATATTATTTCCAGCTTTACTTTTGATCAATCGGTTTTTGGGTCATAAAAATGTTTTACTGATTGTTATAGGAAGTATTACTGTTTCTTATGTTACGATGATAGCCTTAAAATTCAAACATAAATCAAAAGCTAATCTTTTGTGGTCCTGCATTCTATATTTTGGGACATTAACTTTATCAAACTCTGTGGTCTCTATCTTATTTCTATTACTTCTAAATAAAGGTATTGATACATTAATGATACCCACTGAATTTATATTGGTGATATGTATTATCTCAAAGAGTTACCTATGGGGAATAATCAAAATTTATATTTTCTTAGAAGAGAAAAATATAAATTCTGACAGCGAAAGTATTCAACCAAAGTTAATCAACTCCATATATAATATTGTTTTTGTTGTAGTTATTCTAATCGCACTCAGTAAAGACATCTTAGAAGAACGTTATGGAATTATATTGGTTATTATCGGCATCGTAACCAGTCAGATTATATACTATTATATGTATTTTAATCTAAATAATAAAAACTGTATTAAGAATGTTAATTATCTGCTAATGCAGATGAATCAGCATGATCAGCAATTTTTAGAAGAGAATAAGCGACAAGCCGACAGAATCGCCCGAATTAACCACGATATCAAAAATCATTTAACCTATATTGCATTTAATATAGAAAACAAGAATTATGAGGACGCAAAAAGTTATATAGTAGAATTGATAAATAATACAGATTTCAATACTAATTTTGTGAAACTCACTGATAATTCTCTTAATTTTATCATTAATCATAAGCTTAGTCAGGCTCATAAAAAAAATATTAAAATATATGCCCAGATAGAAGATCTAAAAAAACCATACATAGAAGAATTCGATTTGTGCATATTACTCTGCAATATTCTTGATAATGCAATAGAAGCAGTGGAAAGGCAGAAAGAAAAAAAGATTCATATCGAAATATATAATTATGCTGGTTATCAGACTTATTTTATAAAGAACACCATTGAAAATTCAATATTAGGAGTAAATTCCAATCTTAATACTACAAAAAATAAAAAAAAGGATCATGGTTACGGATTACGACAAATAAATGACATTATTAATAAATATCATGGGCATATTGATATCTATGAAATGGAAAAATACTTCTGTATTAAAATACTAATTCCTGCTTCATAGCATCATAAAAAGCAAAAGAGAGTTAGATCATCAAGCATATGTATTATTTAATCCAGCTTAATAAAAATATAGAAAAGATAGGGATAAGCCTTTTTTAATAAAAGTCTTATCCTTAATTCCAGTTAGTTTGATTTAAATACATAATTAAAACTTGGTTACTTGGTGTGGCAGGGGGGTGACACATTATATCCCAGAAAACTTTCAAATATCCCACTTTATTGATTATATGTCAAATATCCTATAGATTATAAAATAATTAATAGTTCATCAATGTCTTACACCAGTATATATTAAGGGAATACGCTGAAGATTCATTCGGCCAGTTTGCGAATATTGATATTAAGCATTTATTTTAATGTTTAATATAAATAATACATATTTTGAAAGGTGGTGAAAATATGAGCAAGGAGCAGCCAAATGTAAAGAAGGGTTTTACGATTCCTGAGGATAACCGTGTTAGGCTTCAGGTCAACAGTAAAAAAAGCAAAAACTGCAACCGTCCCGGAGGATTCTTATGGGGAGGCAATGGGCAAAGCAATTGTACCTGTTGATAATTACCGACAGATCCGACAAAAAAATTATTAAAGCAGCTGCGGTTTTATTTTGTAATCAATGAATACTTCAGTTTGCCGTACAAAAGAAGATATACATGTTATTAGAATGTAATTAAATTAAAAGTTCTAATTGCATGTTGATTTATATATTCTGTTTAAAGAATTCTTTCAAATGTTCGTTGTGTATTGGTATTAAATATTTAAGCTTATGCTTAATATAAGTACTATTTAATTATGAAAGAGTGGTGGAAATATGAACAAGGAGCAACCAAATGTAAAGCAGGGCTTTATTATTCCTGAGGATAACCGTGTTAAGCTTCAGGTCAACAGTAAAAAAAGCAAAAATTGCAACCGTCCCGGCGGCTTTTTATGGGGATCCAATGGTAAAAGCAATTGTACCTGCTAATAATTTCTGAAAGATTTAACAGGAATTGATTTACTTAAAGCGCTGCGGCTTTGTTTTATTAACCAATGCATTGCCGCAGCTTGCTGCAGAAAGGAAAATAATTATGTTATTAGAATATAATAATCAAATTCATTTTACCAGCAGATACAGTTCTATAAAAATAGATCATTTTAATTTAGTTCTATTTCCTGAATTCAAGAATTATTTTGTTACGGATGATGCAGGCATGGATTGTTTCCAAAAGCTATATGACGGTATGAGTATTGGTGATGCCTTTGAACATTATAGCAGCCAATGCTTTGATTGTACAGAAGATGAAATGCGTCAGAAATACCAGAAACTTCTTGGTGATATTGTACATGCCAATAAACATACTGAGCCTTTTGATACTGCTGATGAAATTCTTGATATTAAATTTGATATGACATATAAATGCAACGCAGAATGTGTTCATTGTTTTGCAACTGACTTTCCTGATATGATGAGTGCAGATATTAGTACATTTTGCAGGATCTTTGATGAGCTTCTTAATATCTTCCCTCATAAGCCCAAGGTAGCAATATCCGGCGGTGAACCGCTGTTAAATGCGGAATTATTAATGGATTTTATTCGTTACATAAAACCGAATACATCGGGAATCACTCTTTTAACCAATGGATTTTTAATCAGTGACTGGATTGATATAGATGAAAGCAAAATCAACTTTTTATTGGAGAATATAAGTGATTTTCAGGTAAGTCTTGATGGTTTTACAGAAGAAGTCTTTGATACAGTCCGAGGCAGCGGCAATTTTAAAAAGATTATGAACACATTGTACTATCTCAATGAAAAGGGAATCAGCCTTAATATGCATACTACAGTTACAAGAATAAATGAAAAGGATGTAAGGGAAAACTTTATTCCTTTTTTAATCAAAAACCGCACCTTAGTAAATGATAGAAATCATTTCTCCTTTTCCATCGCCAGAGCTGTTGGAAGAGGAAAGGATCTGGCTGAACAGGGTCTTATCTGTAGTTATGCGGATTTTGAGAAACTGTTATTTGATGTGCATACCCAGCTTATTAAGAATCATCTCTGCGATTCTGCACCTATGCCTATTACCTTCCGGGAAATATGCGGGATCGGAAAGCAGATAACCGTATCACCTGATGGCAGCTGCTATTTATGCGGAATACCTACCTCAGAAATTCTTGGGAATGTTCTCACCGACGGGCATGAGCTTATCAAAAAGAGAACATTAAATACCAGAAAACTTTACCATCTGGACAAGTTTGATTTCTGTAAGGGCTGTGATGTCAGTGGTCTGTGTATGGGAGGATGTCGCGTTTATAACAAGACAATAAAAGGGGATTATTGTGTTCCTGCCTGTAACGATGATTACAAAGAATCAATATACCGGATGCTGATAAGGGAATACGAAGTAGGTATGGTCAATATATGATAACCATCAAAAAGCAATTAGAAGATCTGCGCGTGGAGATAATGGAATTTATTCGGGATGAATTCATTTTATGGAATGAGCAGACCAAATCCATTTATTATTTCATGCGCCGACACCTTAACAATCAAAACCATACTTTTAATTTATTCAGCAGATTATTTCGCAAGAACTCTGCGCTTGCAGTATTGCTTATAAATGATAAGGTAGAGGGGCTGATTACTTGGAAGAAAGTAAAAAGGGCTGGTGACTGGCTGGTACATATAGATATACTGATTACTTCGGATGAGCTTCAGGGAAGCAAAAATATGTTCTTTTTTATTGATCAGGTTTTTGAATATTTAAATTCCTGCTTTGAATATCCAGGACAAGAGATTCTGCTTATTGCGGAAACAAGAAGCAATTTTGTTTATAAGTATATTGATAAGTACTTTACTATATTACCATCCCACGGTTTAACAACCGAAAAACAGACGGACCGCGATAAGTTAATGCTCTCATTTTATAAGGACTACGTAGATCATTATTTGCAGGAAATGTATTACAATGAGGATACTCATAGAATTCGCATGGAAGGTGTAGAACCGACGGATACGGATATCTATGCTGAGTCTAATTGCCTTGGCAGATTGAATCTTACATTAGATGAATACTGTGTAATATTTTGCCGAATTAACAAGGAACAGCTTCAGATAATAAAAAGTATAAATAAAGGAGAAGTTTGCAATAAAGCGAAATTCCTAAAAAACTGCCTTATTCTGGATCAGGTTAATAAGGAAGGCCCAGGAAGGAATAAACACACAAAGGTGGCAATTATCGATACCGGAATCAGCCAGAACAGAGGAGGAAAAATTACAGGTGGAGTTCATGTTTTTTATGAGGATGGGAGTGTAAAAACTGATAAGGACTTTTATTCCAATGAAGAACATGGAAACCTCGCAGTAAGAATAATAGATAGCATATATCCTGATGCTGAATTATTCATTGTCAGAGCTTTCTCCGGTGAAGACTGCAGATGCGAAAATATGATTGAAGGCATATATCTGGCTGCTGATTCCGGAGCTAATGTTATTTCGGTTGGCGGTGCTACATTATCTATACATTATAGGGACAGGCTGCAGGAAGCGTGTGACTATGCCGTATCAAAAGGTTGCATTATCATAGCTCCACGGGATATTGAAACTACAAAAGACTGTTATCCATTTTCTTTCTCCAATGTTATGGGTATCGGTATTACTTCTATTCATAATATGATACTTTTAGACAGATCCTTAAATATTGTAAAGACTACTCCAGAATGGATAGATTATGATGATGATCCTACCAGACTAATAGGAAATGTTTCTCTTGGCTCCAGCGTCGCTAATTATTATATCACGGCCCTGGTGGCAAAGCTATGGAAGATTTATTCCTTAATTGGTTATGAGGATCTTTGGGATCAATTGGAGAAAATTGGAATGCCAATAGAAGAAATTGAACATTATTTATTTGATGAGTGAAAGGACTTATCATAGACTGATATATACAAGGAGGTAGCAGTTGAGAGAATATTGGAACAGATTGAGGGAAGGCGGTTTGGCTATTAAGAGTATCAGGAACTTCTTACCACCAAGAAAACTTATCATATTCGCCCTCCTTGCTGCCTTGCTGGAAATTGCTGCTACTGTTGCAACACCGGTAGTTGTCATGGATATGATTGACAATCCTCTTATGGATGCTCAAATGAGCATCTTCAATTACATACCGGTTCTTTTTGTTTTATTTATAAAGCTGCTAATTTCATCTTTTCACTATCTGATGTTATCAAATCTGGCCGCAGAGTTATTGAAGAATCTTAGGCTTAAAATCTGGGAAAAAATATTACGGCTACCGATTCGCTTTTATGATTCTTCCAGCAATGGTGAAACCATGAGCCGGATAACGAATGATGCTGTGGTCATTAAAGATTTTTTCACTGCTGAGACATTTTCTGTTATCTCAGGTATCGTTTACCTGGTAATAATCGGTGCTATTATTTTTATTATTGACTGGAAGATATCACTGCTGATTTTCATAGCCGTTCCTGCGACTCTTATATTGATTTCCTTTATAGCACAACAGGAGTATCATATATCTCTATCTATCCAAAGTGAAACGGAAGAGTTTCAGAATAGAATTAATCAGGTTCTTTATGAAATCAGAACGATAAAATCCAGTCAGGCAGAAAAGTATGAAAGTACTCAAGGTCAAAAAATAATTAAAAATTTATTTCACCTCAGCATCCTGGAAAATAAAGTTTTTGCCTTTATTCAGCCATTCGCCAACATCTTACTTATGCTTCTGTTTCTGGTCATCTTTGGTTACTGCAGCATCAGGGTATCCCAAGGAAGCTTATCAGCAGGACAATTTGTCGCTGTCATTTTCTATCTTTATGAGCTGACTGGGCCAGTCACTATCTTTGGAAGCTTCTCTGCTAAGCTTTTAAAATTTATTGTATCTGCGGATAGAATCAGCCAGCTCCTTGGTGAAGAAGAAGAACCTGAAATATCAGGAAGCCTGTCAGCGCACCCTTTAGCTCCTCAGGATATTGATGTGCGGGATTTAAGTTTTGGATATCATAATGACAGGATAATACTTCAATCCGTTAATTTTAAGATTCATAAAGAATCTGTTACTGCGATCATCGGCGAAAGTGGTGTGGGAAAGACTACCTTTTTTCTTTTATTGGAAAGGTTTTATCAATCATCCTCCGGAAATATCTGTTATGGGGGTGTGCCTATTCAGGATTTTGACCTTTATGAATGGAGAAACAAAATTGCCTATGTCTCTCAGGAGGCCCCATTAATGCAGGGAACGATTCAAGAAAACCTGACCTATGGTATCGATAACTACAGCAATGAAGACCTTATTCAAGCCATATCAGATGTCGGCTTGCTTGACTTTATTGAAGGGCTTCCTCAAGGAATCCAGACAAAAGTGGGTGAACGGGGAACCAATCTGTCAGGAGGACAGCGACAGAGAATAGTCATTGCCAGGGCACTAATCAGAAACCCTGAAATTCTGCTTTTGGACGAGGCTACGTCACATCTTGACAGCACTTCAGAATCCCTGGTTCAAAACTCTCTAAACAGGCTGATGAAGGGACGGACAACAATAATAATTGCTCACCGTTTATCAACCATTCGAAACTCAGACCAAATTATTATTTTAAAAGATGGAAAGACCGCCGGAATCGGATACCATAAGGATTTGTTGGAGAACAATAGCTTGTACCGCTCTTTAGTATCAAAACAGAATACCTATGTATTATGATATTATTGTAGCTAATTATTTTTTCAGGAAAGTAAAAATATTTTTATAGGTATAAATGACTCCAAAACACATTCAATATTTTATTGAAATTTGAAAAACCTGCCCGTTATATCGGCATATCCCATCTGTGAATGCAGATTTTATATGATATGTTTAACCGCAGAGAAGATACCATCCCTCTTTTTGCGCTGGAATCGCAGGATCCCATTAAAGAATTCGGCTTTATCGGAATCACCTTTGAGGGCAAGTTTTTGTTGTATAGTGATCTTTTAATAAACCACCTGCTATGTGAAGTTGTAAAATGAAAGGCCCTCCAATCGCATTACTGCCATCGGAAGGCCTTAAAAGCGCCTTTAATACACCGCTCTAATGCTTATTATTTAAGTATCGGCAGTCATATTCTCTCTACAAATGACAGATTGTTTTACATTTGTCTCAGTTCTGTTATCTGTATTTATCTTATCAAAGCTCTGCTTGTTGAGCAAATCTCTGGCCTAAGTCAAATGCTTTATTACAGTATTCAGGGAATTGTGTTTCCTTTACTTTAGCCTTTTTATTGCCGTCAAAAGTAGTAATCACATACTTTGAGTAATCATCAAACTGATAGGTGTCGTTCACGATCAATGGCTCAAAATAACCGAATACACGCTTCAAGTCCGTCTCCGCAAACTGCAATCCCTGCATATATCCAAATTCGTCCATTTGCTCCGAAGTTACATTCATAGTGTAAATGAAAGCAGTGGGTATTTTTCGACCGAATATGCTGATATATCCTTCGGTATATGTTTGATAGGGAAACATCAAACGCTCTAAAAACGAGCGCATCTGTCCGGTAACAGATTCAAAATAAATTGGTGAACCTAGAATAAGCGCATCTGCATTCTCAATCTCCTTTAGTACCGCCGTTAGTCCATCACGATAGGCACATTTCCCGTAGCTTTTTCCTCCTTTAAGCTTGCAAGCAAAACAGCTGACACATCCTTTATAATCCAAGTCGTAAAGATGGATTAACTCTGTTTCAGCTCCCTGCGATTTCGCGCCTTCAAGGGCTTTTTCCAGTAATATTGCCGTGTTTTTTGTCTTTCTGGGGCTTCCATTTACCGCTATAATTTTCATCAAATTTTCCTCCTAATATTAATCTTGACTTTGTGATTCAGATTATATATGCTTATAGGAAAATAGACAAGTATGCACATATTTGTTAGATACTAAACTTTTGGTTAGTAAAGGAGATTCCTATGATAGACTTTGAAAGCAAGTATGGGAAATGCCCCATGTATTACACAATGTCAGCGGTAGAAGGCAAATGGAAATGGATTATCTTATGGGAAATCTATAAGGCCGAAGTAATACGATACAACAAATTGAGAGAAGAATTACAGCCAATTGCACATAAAACATTGAGCAAACAGTTAAAGGAACTGGAAGTAAGCAAGTTAATTCATAGGGAACAGTATAATGAAGTTCCTCCTAAAGTGGAATACTCGTTGACTAATGAAGGTAAAACTCTTATTCCTATCCTTGATCTCATGTATCAATGGGGAGAGAAGCACATCAATATATAAGTGGTGAATTCGATTTGGTTTTTAATGGTAAACACATTATTGCATTCAGGCAGAGTGATGTAGGCGCTAGTAGTATTGGTATATCCTTGACTTAAATAATAGTAATGTCATATTAAATTCAATTTAATCGATAAAGGGGAATATTTTGAACGAAGACATGCAAAACGCCGCATATACAAAAGAATATCTTGAAGAACTTGCGGATATTCACCGTCACCTATTTACGCCTGAGTGCGGCAGGAGTGAGAAATACACAGAATTTGGCAGCGGAATCAGCATTTCGAAAAAAGACTACTTCTATAACAGCGATAATTCCAGATATACATATAATCTAAGTGGGAGCAACAACATTATTCATCGAAACGGTGAGGAAATTTATTCATTCAAGACAGTCAACAATAGCGGATACTACTGGCTAATTGCCCATAAAAATGGGAATGAATATCTACTGTTCACAAAAGATTTATATGGTTACAGCGTTCTCGATTTAACGACTATGCAGGATTTTAATTACTTCCCGGTTGGATCATTTCCTACTGGTGAAACATTTATCTGGTGCGATGTCCATTACAACTATATCAATAATATAATGTCGGTTAGCGGGTGTTTCTGGGCTTGCCCATCTAATATCATATTGATTGATTTTTCAACTCCTCTGCTTAAATGGACAGTGTCCATAAGGAAGCAACTACCGAACACCAAAATAACGTGATAGATAACCAACAGACGAATGTATAAGCCTATAAAATCAAGGAAAACCGGGAAACAGGTTTGTAAGTTCTTAAGCAGATTTTTGGTTTGGATTTTTTCAAAAGTACACCATAATTTCATAAGCATTTTTGATGAAACAAAAATGTTTTGGTAGGACTTCGGGCCAAGTTGGCCCGAAGTTAAATAAGGAATGAGCGATAGCGAATGACGCAACATTAACCGGGTTTGGGGTGGCTACCCCAACAAGCAATTTTTGAGTTTTCCCGCAAGGGAAAATCTCAAAAATGTGCAAGTGTATATACACTTGCCCTGCTTGCTGATTAGCGGAGAGCCGTATTTGCTTGAATATTCACCGCAGGTCTACAATCGTATTAAAAAGGGTCATATGATAAAATGAGAAGTATCTAAAAAGGGCATTGACGAACAAGCGAGTCCTTTTTATACATAGTATAATTACAACATATCAAATAAATACAGGAGGTTATATTATGCATGCATGGGAAGCAATTCAAAAAGTGATTGATTACATTGAGGATAATTTGGAGCAAGAACATTCGCCAGAAGAACTTTCAAAGGTTGCCGCTCTTTCGCCCTTTTATTTTCAACGCTTATTTACCCGTCTTGTGAGACGCCCAGTCAATGATTATGTTAAAATGCGCAGGCTGGCAAGAGCATGTGATACTCTTGAAGATAAGAACAAACGCATACTGGATATTGCCATCAATTATGGATTTAACAGCCATGAGTATTTTACAAAAACATTCAAAAGCGCATTCGGAATAACACCAGAGGAATACCGCAATAATCCGGTTCATCTAAGTCAGGTAATGAAGCCTGAACTGCTTTTGAATTACACAATGGTTGACGAAAATGTGCCTCTTATAACAGACAACATTGTTATAGAGATTACCCGCAGAAAGTTAGACGCACCAGAAAACTATGTCGGGATTTCAGCCAAGGTTTCTGTTGACCAAGCAAGTTTTGGCGAAGCAACTGGCGTAAGCGGGCCGGGTCAGATTTGGGATAATTTTCATAAGCAAAAGAGTGTTCTTTCCAGTCTTTTGCTGGGTGGTATAGAGCTGGGCGCATCCATGATGAGTGAAGAAAACGACGGAACATTTACTTACTTTGCAGGTGCCTTCGCATATAACAATGCGCTTGTTCCGAGTGGATTTAACACTTGGCAATTACCTGCTGGAGAATATATTGTATGTCAGTTTGAGGCTGAAAACTTTGCAGAGCTTCAGACTTCAGCAATTGATAAGGCTTTGAAGTACCTTTTTGAAATATGGCTTCCGGGGCATAAACTTCATACACACCCCTTTTCGGCAGAGAAGTATACCGGCATAACCGTCGACCCTGCTAGTATGGAGATTTGGGTCTTACCTGTGCCGCATACAGAGCAAGAAAGCAGGTGATTATATGCAATGGAGTGAACTGTTTGATAATAGCCGCCAGCCAACCAATAACCAGATAAAAGAATATATCGGCTTCTCTGGAAACGGAAATCGCCGCCGTGGAAAGTCAAGCGGTCAATGTGGATAGGTTCCTTTCCGTGGTTCGCCGCTATACCGAGATTGAGGAATTAACCCCGGCAATCGTCCATGAATTTATTGACCGGATTATCGTCCATGAGCCGGAACAGGCCAGAGGTGACCGCCGCCAGAAAGTGGAGATTATCTACAACAATATCGGTGCGGTTGACCGCCTTGCGCTCAAAGGATTAAGCTGATATAAAACTGAATATTGGGCCGAGTGCCGCAATTTTAATTCCTCCGCCCGCCATAGTTGTTTGCTTCTTTTAGGACACTGTCCTAAAGTGCGCAAATTGACATTAATGAATTTATTAATCAAGACTATGATTACTATGATGATATTAACTTTGTTGCATGGGATGGCACAGACTTGGTTTTAGAAATGAACAGCCAGGCTGAACCGGTACAGAAAGAACTACGGACAATTTCCAGTGAAGAATATATGATGTGGTTTGAAAAGGTTAAGTAATTATCTATATAATGCTAAAATAAAGGAGTGAATCTATGGCCTTTACAGATTCGAAGGATTTTAGACATTGCACTGAAATAGTTAAAAAAGAATTATTGAAGAATAATGTTAACGTCGACGATGATTTTATAAATAAGATTACATTAGATGTCATGAACATATCTTATTCAAAAGGCGGAGATTATTCTGATAAGATTATACATAGATTTGCGGAGACATATGTTGAAGAAGGGTTTTATAAAAAATTCTTAGAATAAATAATTATTCAAATCATGGAAACCTTCTCCAAGGGGCTATCAGGTTCGACGGATATCTTTTTTACCATTCATGGCACGTGGAAACGATAGTGTTGATGAGAAAATGAAAGGAGTGGACGCTTTGAAAGAACAGATAAGAGAAGTTGTATTGTCCTGTGGTGCGGATCTATGCGGTTTTGCCAATATTGATCGATTTGATGCCGCGCCACACGGATTTAAACCGACCGATATTTTGCCGGATTGCAGGACGGTTATTTCGTTAGCTTTGGCGTTGCCTCGGGGACTTGCAAAGGTCAACCCTCGCTTGATATATGGTTACTATAATAATTTAAGCTGTCCTGAGGTAGATAAAATCGCTTTCATTTCTGCGAAGAAAATTGAGCAGAACTTTGAATGCATAGCTGTACCGATGCCGTGCGACAGTCCTTATGAATATTGGGATGCGGATAAATTGGAGGGACGAGGGCTGTTATCCATGAAACACATTGCTGCGCTGGCCGGTTTAGGCTCACAGGGAAAAAATACGCTCTTGATGAACAAAAAATACGGCAATATGCTGACGCTCGGTGTGATATTAACAACATTGGATCTAGAATCCGACGAATTGTCTACGGACTTGTGTATTACCGGTTGCAGTAAATGCATAAATGCCTGCCCTGTTGGCGCAATTGATAACGGAGAGGTTAACCAGAAACTTTGCAGGTCTCATGCGTATGGGGAGACAAAACGAGGGTTTGATACAGTTGATTGCAATATCTGCAGAACCGTATGTCCGATAAATCGTTAAAAACAGTTCAAAATTTAACTAGCTCTGTCTATTTGTCAATAAAGATTTTAGAGTTTCTGTTGAGAGCCTGCAAAACACAAATAAAAGCATATGAGGTCAAGTTGAGGAGATATTAGAATGAATGTAGATGAGAAAATACATCTAGAAGCTTATAATTCTAACTGGAAGAAGTACTTTAATCAAGAAAAAACAATGTTAGAAAAGGCACTTAAAGGAAACTTTCTTGGTATTGAACATTTTGGTAGTACCTCGATTCCAGATATGATGGCAAAACCAATCATTGATATTTTGATAGGAATTGTATCCTTCCCTATGCCTGATATAATAATACGAAAGTTGGAAGAAAATGGTTATCAATACATGGAAAAGGCAAGTGTTATTGGACGATCATATTTTGTTAAAAGAACAGGACAACCTTTCAATGTACACGTAGTTGAGTATGAGAAAGAAATATGGAACGATAATCTGATATTAAGGAACTATTTTGTTGCTCACAAGGATGATGCACAAAAATATGCCAAACTAAAGCAAGAAATTATCAATCATGGAGTAGATACTTTATTAGAGTATTCCGTACTAAAAGGAGATTTCATAAAAAGAATGTTGCAAAATGCTCATGAAACAATGTTTGAAACAAAAGTAATTACGAAGGAATCACAAGACTTTCAGCATATAATTGAGCTTTATAAAAATGCATTCCCTGTCAAGGAGCAAAGGAATATTGATAGTATATTTTATGATAAGACAGGTATGATAGAGGTACTTGCCTTCTATGAAAGAAATCATTTTTGCGGCTTTGCTTGTACCCTAATACATCTTGATATATGCTACATTTTATATCTAGCGATCGAGGACTCATTGAGGGGAAATGGATATGGTTCTAAAGTCCTCAAAGAGTTAGCCATAAGGTATCCTGATAAACGTATTGTGTTAGACATTGAAAAGGAAGATGAAAATGCTCCCAACAATATAGAGAGAATCAAACGCAAGAACTTCTATTTAAAAAATGGATATATGGAATTGCAAATAGATAGTCTTTGGAGAAATATTAGTTTTGAGGCACTATCACTCAATGGAAATATTTCTAACAAAGAATACAATGATTTTTGGTTTTACATTGAAAAAAATACTCAAGGACTGATATAATGACTTACAATTTTTCTCTCTGAGAGTCAGTGGAATAGCAGCATGGAGTTGTCAAGGGTTTGCAGATACAAAGTTAAGCGGATTATAAGAAATTTGCTATTAAAATTGAGTGGGAGTTATATGCTCAAGAGAAAAATGAATCCGTTTGATATTATATTATAATTCAATGTATTTAAAAATGTCATATCGAGCTTGTTCAGGAGTTGCACAGTGAGCATCCTGAATAAGCTCTTTTTTTATGTTGATATTTATGAGGGGATATAGTTCGACAATATATCAGCTAAATATTTGACCAGCGTCTGATTCTTCGTTTTGACAGTGACTCACAAAGCTGAAGTATGGATCAATGGAACCTGTGTTAGTGACCCCAAAGGAGGGGGCTCCCATTCCAGTTTGATAAAATCATTTAAGTTAGTGAGTGAGACAACCAGCTTACCGCGCTGGTCAATATCATTGCAGACAGTACAACACTTCAAGATGGTGCAAAGGGTGCATACCATGGAACTTACTTTTGGACAGCAAAGAAGAGATGATGGAACTTTAGGAACAGTATGCCAAATTTGGAAACAAGTTGGAACAGTTCCAGGAAAAGATGGTGTTTTGCGTCAGATGTTTTAAAGAAAAATATTGACACAATGTTCTCAAAGCAGTATATTGAACATGGTTCATTTGAACAATGTTCAAAAAGAGCGTAAGACATGAAATGCTTTGCAGTAAAAAAACAATATATTATTATGGCTATTATGATGAATGAAGGCATTTTGATTAGATATTACCATTTATTTCCTTACAGTTTCATCGCATTTTTTATTCAGGATTAGGGTCTGCACTTTTTTGTGGAATTAAGTTTGTAGCTAGATATATTAAATTTGAAAGTGAGTGATTTTATGAGCGGATTATTAGTAGGCGCAATTGTTACAATATCCTTAGCTTTAGTATTTTATACAATTGGTGTTTGGAGTGAACATAAGGAAAGAGTTTTAAAGAAAATACACGTATTATACTTTGGTTTAGGTCTTATATTCGATACAGCAGGAACTTTTTTAATGTCGATCATTGCTGGAGAGGAGACTAGCTTAAGTTTAATCAAATTGTATATTCATAGATCCACTGGTGTTTTAGCGATTATGCTTATGCTAGTACATTTCCTATGGGCAATTTATGTTCTAGTAAAAGGATCAGAAAAAACAAAAGAGAATTTCCATAAGTTTAGTATGATTGTTTGGGGATTTTGGTTAATACCATATCTTGTTGGAATGATAATAGGAATGAGCAGTTAGTTATTCGTGTATGGGCATTGCAGGTGATAGGATCAATACTATCACCTGCGCAATTAGGAACGTTGTCAGAATTGTTGACTAGGAGATATGTTGTTTGTGCTGTGTTAATATATCAATCGTTGATTTAATTAAATGACAGAAGTAGGTGATGAAATGAAGAGAGTAGATGTGAGTAGAGAAGATATTTTAAAAACAGGTATGGAATTGCTGACTTCAGGAAATGTCAGGACTCTGACTTTAAGAGACATATCCAGCCAAACAGGGGTTTCAGTAGGTACGTTATATAATTATTTTGGAAATAAAGAGCAACTCCAAAGAGAAGTTTTAGGGTACTTTTGGAAGAGTGCAATGTACCAGGATAGCATCCTTAATTGTGATGATATAGATTTTATCAGCCATGTAGAACAGTCTTACAGTTTGTTTTTCAAGAATTTTCAAAAAATGCACAATAGTATGAGTAAAAATACTTCAAATACTGCAAATAAATCTGAAACGCAAACTAATTTTCCAATGAAGCATATTAGTGAAAAATTAGAATCTTGGGTTGAAACGTTGATGGAGTTTCATAATGATGAGCTGAAAGAAATAGAATTGAAATGCACAAGAACAGAGATCATCAATTATATTGTAGATACTTATATGGGGAGCCTTCTAAGAGGTCATGATAACCTTGGGTTTGCAATGAAAGTATTAAGAGCATACTTGTAAAATAGAACTATGATAAAAATACATATCTTTAAATTTACTACAAAAATAAAAATTGTAGACGAAGTCACCACCGCTTAATTAATCATCGTCATGTGAAATCTTAAAAAAGTACTGCGTTTTGCCTGGAAACATTGAATCCGAGAGACGATTTTTTTAGGGGATACCATTTCTTCAAAGGGGACCAGCCTTAAACGGCATTTTTTGACCGTTTAAGGTACGCGGGCCGTAATCCTGTTGAAGAAGAAAAGCAGTTAAATTATTGGAGAAATAAATAATAGAAACGTTCTAAAATTGAGGACATGAGAGTGATAATAACTTTCACGCCCTTTTTTAATAGATAAATGCATGGAGTTATCTATTTAAATAGATGGTATGAGTCAAATAGGCTCTTTCCAATATAGTTGATACTATTGTGTTAACCAGACATCCAACATTACAACAACTACGCTGGACGGTATAATGGAGGCAAGGCCTATTTATAGACTTGCAAGTAACCCCCAAATTTTTAATTAGAATTATTTTTTTTCCCTAATGTCAAAAAGGCGACAATTGCGCTCGCGGCCAATAAGAAAAAGAAAATCAGAAGCACAACCCATGTCCCGGAAGTGGTGCCTAAAATAAAACCGTTTTTTTTCTGGGCAAAAGATAATATCGCGGCGACTAATGCTGTTGCGACAGCGCCTATAAATTGCTGAAAAGTATTTACAAATGCATTTCCATCTGAAATTTGGCTGGCTGGTAATGCGCTTAAGCTACAGGTCATTAGGTTGCTATAAGAAAACCCGAGACCTGTCATAAGAAAGACGTGGGCCGCAATTAGGAATATCAGGGAATTGGTATGCAACAGTAACATAAGCATAACGATCCCAGTATTGGCCGTAAAAAGGCCAGCCAAAATTGGTTTGCTTGCACCAATTCTATCTAACAAGCGCCCCGAAAGAGGAGCAAGTATGGCTGCCACCAAAGCTCCTGGAAACATGAAAAAGCCAGCGGTTGATGAGTTAAAACCAGCCGAAATCTGCAGATAGTTTGGCAGAATGAAAGATAATCCCAGTAGCAACGCTTGGTAAATAAGAAGGCAAAATAGCAATGCGGAAAACCGTCTGTTTTTTAGCACTGATATATGCAGCAAGGGAGCTTTGCGGTTAGACCGCAGAAATAGCAGTCCACTTATAATTCCTAAGACTAAAAACATAGCAAAGACAGTTCCAGACTCAGCACTTAGAGCCATTATAAAAAAAGTAAAGGTTATAGCCAGAAGAAAAACACAGTGAAAATGAAGAGACTGCTTTTCTTTTGAACCTTCATTCGGAATAGAGTACAAACCGAGGACAAGAGAAAAAATAATAAGAGGAATTAGAAAAATATAAATATAGCGCCAGTTCAATATGCTGGAAAGAAGTCCGCCGTAAGTGGGGCCAATGGCAGGAGCAATTGAAGTTGTCATCGTTCCAATTCCCATCATCATTCCACGCTTTTCGATGGGAGCTTTTGTAAGAATGATGTGAAACATCAGGGGGAGTCCGATACCTGTTCCTACTCCCTGCAGCAAACGTCCCAGCAAAAGCAAAGGAAATGTAGGTGAAAAGCAGTTTACCAAAACCCCTGAAAAAAAGAACAGATTTGCTGTTACAAACAGGTTGCGTATTGAAAAATTCTGGTTCAA
Organism: uncultured bacterium; assembly: GCA_963519465.1. Classification (GTDB taxonomy): domain Bacteria; phylum Bacillota; class Clostridia; order Lachnospirales; family Lachnospiraceae; genus Lacrimispora. The sequence continues at coordinate 105,085 of CAUQMY010000009.1, read as the reverse complement.
ATAAGATGAAATGGGGACGATAACGGAAATCATGAGAAGGTAAATGGTGGTTACCCACTGGATTCCCGATGTGGTCACACCAAATTCCTGTATGAGTGACGGAAAAGTTACATTCATTGCCGTTTCAATCAATACCCCGGAAAAGGATAAGATTCCTGCGGCAATTATCGCACCAAACAAGTGAAAAGTTTTGTTTTTAATCATGTCTAAATTTGCCTCCTAAATTATGCAAAAAAATAAATCGAGGCAGGATTATTATTTTAAAAATAATAATTCCGCCTCGATATCAACACTATATTGTGTTCACTATCAACACTATATCGTGCTCTCTGTACGAAACCTATAATTAGTTTATTATAGCTATCAAGCCACAAAAAGTCAAGTATTGGCGTTTAAACGGAGAGCTTACCTCTGAAGAAATGGCCGAACTTCTTTCGTACGTGGAGGGCAAAACAGCGATGGATTCGGGGGAAGGTTTTCAGCTGTGTCCGGTTAGGATAGCGAACGATGAAATCAACAACTTATGAGTTGGCAGATACACCAGCTTGTCTGTGAATCTTTAATTTTCTTGCAAGAAGTTTTGAAGTGGTGTTGTATTTGCTTGAAAAATCTGTAAAAGGAAGATTTCAGTGTTGAAAAATAAAGAAATTAATGTTATATTTTTAATATAAATTCCGTGTAACGGAACGCGAAAGGAGATGTTCTATATGACAAAAATGGTTGAGGTGACTGTTTCTTAAATTAAATAGAGTGATGGCAGTGGTGATGTTTGGGGAGATGCGACCCTGAGCGAAGCTATGCCATTTTAAGTAACCTTTCGTGGATTCTATAGCTTATGGTTGAAGCACACCTTAGAGTGTGCTGGTTTTGTGTATAAAAATGACCGCAGTTGTAGCCCTTTAACAAAGGTGCTTTCTGCGGTATTTTTGTGCCCTTTTTTAGGAAACAGTGTGTGATTTTAGTTGCAGAAACAATAGAAGGGAGTTAATTTATGGGCAATATGCTTCAAAGTGTAAAGAAAAATTTTATGGAGGAAATATATGATAAATTTAATTGATTATGGATTTGTGACAGATATGATACCACCAAATAGCATAGGGATTCCGGCAAGGATTACAGCAGTTCATAAAGAGCGGTATGCTCTTATTTGTGAGCAGGGAGAGACTTTTGGACGTTTAAAATCCAGTGCATATTATGCGGATACATTCATGGATTTTCCAACAACCGGGGATTTTGTCATGATAAACTACAACCCGCACGGTGATAGTCAGATTATTAAAACACTTCAACGGAAAACTAAATTTTCCCGGAATGATTTTTCCGGGCATTCGGTAGGATATGTTAAGACTGTGAGAGAACAGGTAGTGGCAGCAAACTTTGATTATGTATTTGTTATGCAGTCATTGAATCATGATTTAAATGTGAGGCGGCTGGAACGCTATCTGACCCTGGCATGGCAGTCAGGGGCAATACCGGTGGTAGTGCTGACTAAGGCGGACCTGGCAGACGATTATGAAGAGCTTCTAAAGACGATTGAAAAAGTAACGTTAGGGTGTGAAGTTCATTCAATTAGTGCAAAAACAGGATATGGGCTGGAAACCTTATCAAACTATTTACAGCCAGGTAAAACTATTGTTTTTCTTGGTTCATCCGGTGTTGGTAAGTCAAGTCTGGTCAATGCGTTAGAGGGTAATGAGGTTATGGCAGTCAGGGAAATTCGTGAAGAGGACAGTCGCGGGAGGCATACCACCACTCATCGCCAGCTGCTCATGCTTTCAAACGGTGCAATTGTAATCGATACACCTGGTATGCGTGAGCTGGGTATGTGGGAGGTATCCGAAGGGCTGGGTGAAGTCTTCGCAGATATTGAGAAATATATAGGAAATTGTAAGTTTTCTGATTGCAAACATAAAACAGAGCCCGGTTGTGCTGTGAAAGCTGCGATAGAAGATGGTGCACTATCATTAGAGCGCTGTGAAAGCTATTTAAAAATTAAACATGAAGCAAAATTTACAGCGGATAGAAGTGCCTTTCTGCGGGATAAGGATGCACGAAATAAAGAGCAGATTATTAAGAACAAGCAGAAGAAACACAAAGAAAGGAAAATGTAAATATGGCAATGAGTGACTGCAGTACATCAGAAACCTTGATAAAGGTATTAGGGAAAGCCCTGGGTCAGAAAATTATAGAGGTGAGTTTTGAAGCAGAGCAGATGAAGGGTGGAACCGTAGGAGAAGTAAAGCTGGTATATGGAGTAGCCAGAACAACAGAGGGGAAGAAATTACCCTACAAGGTTGTCTATAAAAGGCAGAAAAAATGGGAACGCTACGGTGACCCGGATTCATGGCGTAGAGAGTATGATCTTTACGCGGCAAATCTGGATATGGTATTCACCGACTCATTTCGTTGGCCGAAATGCTATTATGCGGAATCATCAGAGGATGAAACGCAGATATGGATGGAATATATTGAGGGAATATCGGGTTTGAAGCTAACTGGTGAAATGTATGAGTATGCAGCCGAGAAATTAGGGCAGTTTCAAGGCAGGCTGTATGCTCAGAAGCCTGAGGTACTGAATACGCTCACGAATCTTAGTAGAAAGGAGTACAGTAAAAATTATTATTTGCATTATCGCTCATGGAAAGAGGTGTATGATTACATCCGTGCTGAGGACTGTGAAATACCCAGGCATTTATGTAAAATGCTTATCGACGTGGATGAGCATTCAGATGAGATATGGGAGTGCATTGAGCGGTTGCCAGTAGTATTCTGCCATAGGGATTTTTGGGTGGCAAATATATTTTATTCGGATCAGAAAATTTTATTGATGGATTGGGATTCCGCTGGTTGGGGATACATGGGCGAGGATATAGCGAGCCTGATTGCAGACGAAGTGGATGTTGCTCATATGATTGATTACTATGGGAAATGTGTAAACGCTTATTATAAGGGCTTTTCAGAGTATGAGGACATATCGCACATAGAATCCCCCTGCGTCAAGGAGCTGATTCTTGTTACGTTCGGCTACAGGCTGGTGGAGGGGTATAAATTTGCCGAAACGTCTGAAGAAAAGACTTTGCAAATTGATATGCTTCAGAAAATTTATGAAATGGGGGATGTAAAAGTACATGGTTCATTTAATATACTGTGATAACATTGGAAAAAAGGGTGAGCGTGTGTTGGATAAAATCTTATTTGGCACAAAAACAATGGTCGTGAGGGGTGCGGCTGGCAGAAAAATACCACACAGCAGGGTGTTTGAGGGAGAAATAGTTTATTTTATGGAAAAAGGCACAGCCCTAATTTCGGTAAAAGATATTGTGAAATCAGTTCATAATTATGTAAAGCTGACAGAGGAAGAAATTGTGAAAATGCTGAATGATAATCAGTACAAATTGAATTTATCCGAAAAGCAAAAGGAGCGTTGGCATAAGAAGTGTTTATGCCTTGTGGAGTTAGAAAAGGTCCAGCAGATTGATCCCCCGCTTGCGTTTGATCATCAAGGCAACATGTACCGAAAACTTATGGGGAGACACAGAGGCTTGACACCAAAACGTAAGGTCTCATAGGCATTTTGCATGGTACACTAAAAACAGCTCAGTAAAAATAGTCGAGAAGTTTTTCTCCTGTAAAGATAAGATAGAAGACAGAAAGAGGTGAAAAGGCCTGGAAAGAAGTTTGCTTCACTATTGGATAAGCAGATATTGACTTTGACGTTAGGTCAAGTGGTATAATCATAGCAGATTGAGAAGGAGGGCTATAATGGATTTTATTAAAATAACTGAAGTGACAGAAAAATTCGGCATTTCCTCAAGAACGCTCCGTTATTATGAGCAGGTTGGCCTGCTGAAAAGTGAGCGTCCGTCCTTTGAAAAATATCGCTTCTATGACTGCGAAAACATTAACCGTCTTCAACAGATTTTAGTACTGCGCAAAATGCAAATTCCAATTAAGGACATTTTAATGATTTATGAAAGCCAGGACATGGAAACGCTGGTGCAAAGCTTTGTGAATCGCATGGAGGCAATCGACAGCGAAATCGATACGCTTTCCCAGTTAAAATCCTATGTAAATGACTTTTTGAAAGCCATGACTGAACATGGGATTACGCAGATTTCCGCACTGCCCCTGCTTTATGAGAAGGTGGAGGAAGAACTTTTGTCTGCACCCAGGCAGGATTTAACCATGGAGAAGTTGAATACTCTTTCAGAAAGGCTGGCAAAGCCGCTGAATATGGATATTGTGGCGCTGCCACCTATGCTCGTGATTACCTCCATAAGAACAGACAATGGAAGTTCGGAAATAGAAAGCTTTTGGGACTGGCTTTCCGCCAATCAAATTCCTTTTGGCAAACCGGGGAGCCGCACACTGTTTGAGTATCAAAGTGGAGAGGATATTGTTCTCATGCAAAAACTTCCGGCACAAATTGCCAATATGAAAGGAACGGACAATCCGTCAGAGGAATACCCGTTTGAATGCCGGGAGTTTGTGGGTGGTTTGTTCGCAGTCTCGTCGGCGTATACAGACGAGGATTTAGGGGCTTTACAACACCGTATGCTGCAAGGCTTTGATGATAATCCGGGCTATGAGATTGATTTTTTACACAGCGGCAGTCTGCGCCATGAAACGTTAATAGAAGCGGTATTTTCTCCTGAAAACAATCGGGAGCGAATTAACCTTTATCTCCCTGTCAGGCAGCGCAAGCCAAGCTTTAGGGATTATCCGGAATTTGAAACAACAGAAAACGCCTCACTTGATGAAATAGAAAAAGCAAACCCGATTTTGCGGGAATATACGGTTGATTTTCATAAAATAACACCGGTTTATCATCCTCATTTTCAGGTTTTGGATAACGGAGAGGCTGAATTTATTGCTTGGATTTCTCAAAGGAAGCTGGATACCAACGTGGCGGTAAGGCTTCCCTTTCGGATCGATATTGAATTCCTGGCGGAGGAAGAGAGTGAAGAGTACCTTTGGGGAACCACCGAAGGAAGTCTATGGTTTTCCCACGGAAACTGCACCTACACCATTAATGCCGAAAACTACGCGGATAATGCTTTAAAGCAGCATGCCATAGCCTTTCAGCAGCCTGTGCTGGAGAATGAGTATTCATATCCCAAAATCGGCGATATTCCTCATAACCGGTATAACAGTCTGACATGGATTGTAGGCGAAAAACATTTTGCGGTTATTCTAAACAGCCAAGTTCGCTTTTGTGGTGTAAATTTTCCTTATATGAATATGAATTTATATCTGCAAGCACCCCAGTCAATTATTATCGGAACTAACGGACAAGGGAAAAAGCTGTTCCGTTCCATTAAGATTTCACAGCTGAAAACCGCACCGAAAACAAATACCACGCAGGGAGCATTGCAAATGAATGTGAAACAAAGCAATAACATTTTACCGAATTTACGCCAAATTGTACACGGTGAATACGGGCAGAACTATTGGTTCAACGGCTGTGCGGCTTATGTTATGGAATGTTTAGGTGAACAAGATTATGACTATTGGTTTTTTGCGGGCTTGACAGGTGAAAACTTCATACAGATTTATTCAAAGGATCATTTTCGGGGAGACGGTGTGATGGATTACCGTATGAGTGAACCCGGCAATCATGACGTGGTAGAAGAAATTTTTACAAAAATTGGATATGCCTCCACCTTTGTCCCCCTTGCACAAATTCTCAAAAATAAGGAGTTGTATATCCAATCCCTGCTATCCTATATTGACAGGAGCATTCCCGTCATTTTGAATGATTATGGGAAAAACCCTCATAACCGCTTTGGGTTCGGTGTTTTTGTCGGTTATGAGGATTACGGAAAAACTCTGTTGTATATGGGCGGAGACGGAAAAGAGCCCGATCGGATTTCAGCTGCTGATTTATTGACGGACGACTATCAGAACGAAACGGGGCACTGCCACGGCTGGTTGTTTATCGGTGAAAAGCAGGAGAACAGGGCTTTAGGGGAAATTTACCGGGAGCGGATTTTATCCCTGCCCCGGATGCTCGGTTATGAAAACAGTCATTATTGCTTTGGAGTAAAGGCGTTTCGCTTGTGGGCAGACCAAATTGACGGCGGGTTTTTTGAGCGGGTAAAAACCAATGAATTTAATAACTGGGATATGCATACCGTGTATGTTTGCTGTCTTGCCACGAACAGTGGCGGCTGTAAGGGCTTTTTGGAAAAGACACTTGAGATGAATCCCGATATGACTTTTATCAATGACGTAATTGCACTTTATGCGCAAACAGGACGCTGCTGGAATAATGATAATGGCACAGATTTAGAGGCACTGGGCGGCGGTTTTAACGTCACGCTGGAGGCTTTGCAGGATGAAGTGAAGCGTAAAAGGATTGCTCATAAACTGCGGGACTTTGCCGATTGTATGGACCAGGTTGTGGCCCTGATTGAACGATTTAATGCAGAGAAGAATGGCTGATTTATAACGCTTACAATAATTTAGGAGGAACTTTATGAATTTCAGAATTATTTCATTACCGTCCTTTCAGGCGGTAACATCAGGGGTAGACAAAGTCGGTGATTTTGCTGATGATGGAATTTTAAGAAGCTTTGACAACTTCTTTTCAAGTGTTATCCCCAAACCAGAGGAAAGCTTTATGCCGAGGGATTTTCTTTATTATGATGAAGAAAACGGGGGAATGGTGTGGCTTTGGGCGTTGACGGAAAGCGGAGAAACCGGCGGCTTTGAAACCGTAGAGTTTGAGGGAGGTCTGTACATTACGTTTGCTTATCGGGACGGCGACGGAGAAACTCATGACAGACTGCACAAGGAAGTGTACGACTATATTAAAGCTTCTGATATTTTAAAATTGGATATTCGCCCCAATCGCTATTCCATGGGTCATATTATCACACCAAAAGCTGTTATGGATGCACAGGGCTGGGGACAGATGGAGGTTTTTATTCCTGTGAAGTTGAAGCACTGAGATAAGGTGAAGATATATTGTTCAGTTGAAAGTGAGTTTTTATGACAATTTTGATATGGTCCCTCCAAAGTAGATGAGGTAAATAACTAAATCTACTTTGGAGGGATTTTTCATGGCTGGAGGAAAATAGACATGCGAGGAAAAAGTTCCTATTACAAGGAGTGGCACACATTGAATAAATATTGTCATCAAATGCTGTTCGTTTTTGGTTATACAAAGGTTATAATCAATGCATATAAAATGTTAAATGAGAGGAACGCAAATAAAAATGAATCCCACTATCTCCACTTATACGGTAAGCCGCAGGCATGAAAGCTTGTGGCTTTTATTTAATAGATTACATAACCCCCCATTTTACGACCAATCGATACCATCGCGATGAAATATAATTTCTTCAGGTGAGTAAGAATTAATACTGCTAATTTTAAACTCGTTCATGTGACTAGTAATGGACATGTTGAATTAGAGGAGAAGGTAAATCAAATTTATATTGCATCGCATGCTGGAATTACTTGAGTTTCATTAAGTGGAATCAAAAGAACTATAAGTGAGAGATTTAGAATATTGAAAGAGGAAAATTTAATATAAATTAGTTGAATAATTCAACTAGATATAATATAATGTAATTTAGTTGAATTATTCAACTAATAAAAGGAGATGAACATAGGAAAATATGAATATTGAAAGATTTGTAGGAGTATTAAACAGGCAGACTCAAGCTTATATAAGTAATGCTGTTAAAAACATTGATATTAGTTATTCGGAATGCATTTTTTTGGCGAATTTATATGATAATGAAGGAATTAATCAAGAAGAATTGTCTTCAATATTATTTATTGATAAGACAATAACTGCAAAATCAACAAAGTCACTTGAAGAAAAAGGATTTTTAGTTAGAAAAAAGTGTGAAACGGATAAAAGGTCTAAACGGCTTTATTTAACGAATAAAGGAAGAGATTGCAAAGAAGACGTATTTTCATATTTAGAAAAATGGATTGATTTCATTACAGATGGAATGGATAGAAAAACTAAAGATATTGTTTTTAATGGTTTACAATTAATGGCCGAAAGAGCTGCAAATGCCAATTTTGGTGAACTATTGAAAAATACGGATGGAGATAGTAACAAAGAGTCTTAAAAAAATATAAGAAAGAAGGAATAATTAATGCCGCTAAATTCTAAATTTGAAAAATTATTAGAAACAGATTTTGATAGTATTTATTCTTTAGGAGTTAATAAAATTAGAGAGTGGTATGCAAGTAGCTGGGACGATTTTAAAGGAGAGATAATAGAAGTTGGTTCTGTAGCAACCCGTATTATTAAAACATCTAAAAGAAATACGCCCATAAGAATATATTATCCAAAAGTTGAAGGTGTTCATCCTGTCTTTATCTGGATTCATGGTGGTGGATTTGTACTTGGAAATATAGAAGTCTATGATTCCATATGCCGAAAAATAACAAATCAGGCAAACTGCGCTGTGATATCTATAGACTATGGCCTTTCACCAGAGCATAAATTTCCTGAACCGGTAGAAGAGTGCTATCAGATCACTAAATGGGTATTTGAAAACGCTAAAGAGATAAATATTAATCCTAATAAAATTGCTATTGGAGGTGATAGTGTTGGCGGTACTCTTAGTGCTGTAATCAGTCAACTCTCAAGAGATAGAAGGGAATTCACAATTATTTATCAAGTTATTATTAATGCAATGTTGGATTTACTTGGAGAAACAAAGCCGAAATCGAGAGTAGAAAATGCGAAAGGTTATAGACTTACAACAAAAGGTATTGAATGGTTTGTTGAGCAATATCTAAGTGATTTAAGAGAAGCTAAGAATCCATTAGCTTCACCATTGCTTGCAGATGATTTTAAAGATCTTCCGGCTGCATGCATTATTACTTCAGAATATGATCCTTTAAGGGACGAAGGTGAACATTATGCACAGTGCTTATATGAAGCTGGGGTTAAAGTATGTATCAAAAGATATAATGGAATTATCCATGGTTTCTTTAATATGCAGAAAACACTGGAAGAAGCACGTGATGCTTTGAACTTAGTATGCTCACAACTAAAGGAAGCTTTTAATAAATAGATTCTTTTATTTTTTTCTTAAATATAAAATTTGTAAACATAAGGTGAGTTAAAATATGGAAAATAACGTGGAAAATTTAATAAAAAATTATAAAGGCTTTGGTATACCTAAAATTGATATGCATGTACATTATCTGCCACAAGCTTATAAAGATGCATTATTAAATAGTGGAGAGAAAAATCCAGATGGATTTCCCACTCCCAGGTGGGATCCAGAAGTGCATTTAAAAACAATGGAGCAGCTAGGTATATCTAGAGCAATGCTATCAATTTCATCCCCTCATATTAATTTTGGGGACAGAAATGCTTCTAAAATCTTAGCTAGAAAAGTAAATGAAGAGGGGGCAGAACTTATAAAAAAATATCCTGGTCGATTTGGTCTGTTTGCCTCTTTACCATTACCTGATGTAGAGGATAGTATTGAAGAAATTCAATATGCAAAAGATATTTTACATGTTGATGGTTTTGCTTTGCCTACTAATACGCAAGGAGTCTATCTAGGGAATCCTTGCTTAGATCCTGTATTTGAAGAAATGAACAGATATAAAGCTGTAGTTGTTCTTCATCCGAATAAACCCAGTAGTGTCCCCGAAAATGTTGCTGAAGGTTTGCCTATTCCTATGATGGAATTTTTCTTTGATACAACTCGTACTGTAATTAATATGATATTAAAAAGGACATTTAATAAATTTCCTGATATTAAATTTATTATTCCTCATGCCGGCGCTTTTTTACCATTGCTTGCTGACAGGATTGCTGCCGCAATTCAAATGACACCTGCCTCATTTGGTGAGAATATAAAGGTAGAAGAAAATAGGATAGATGTTTATGATGCTTTGAAAAATTTATATTATGATGTAGCTGGAGTTTGTCTTCCTAGACAATTAGCAGCTCTTTTACAAATTGTTAATGTTGATCATTTATTATATGGGAGTGATTATCCTTATACACCGAAATTTGGTGGTATTATATTAGCCGATGCTTTAGATAAAACTAATTTGCTTAATAATGAACAGCGTCGTGCTGTCTATTATGATAATGCATTAAAATTATTTGCACATTAAAAAGATGAATAGAATTTATTAGGATTGGACTTGTGTTTATAACGTAGACACAAAAAAGTTTTACTTTCATTTTTGCTCCTCAGGCAGCTTCATGAGACGCCTGAGGAGTGATTGCATTCAGTATCTACGCCTAATTGTCTGGTTATTATATTTTTGACTGATACCAGTTGTCCAGGGGCAGTTCTTACATATTCGACCTCCCGGCCGACGTCGTAGATAGAACATACCCGAACAGTTTCAGACATATTTTGCTGCTAATAAAACAATTGATATCGTGGCATATAAGATAATCCAGATGCTCATAACCGGTCTACTAAATCTGAGAATTGTTCGATAATTTCTTCTTTTGGCATCTTGTACTGCTGCATAATCCACCACTTAGAGATATAGACGAGTGCTCCGGTAAAAAGAGGAGCCATTAGTTCTGCACTGGCAGATAATACTGCACCTCTTTTCTCGAATTCTTTAAATCTAATCTCTAAATCACTTTCAATCTGTTCGGAAATGATGTTTATCAAAATAGGCGACATATTTTTTTTGAAAATATTGAATATTTTTTTGTTCTGTTCCAAGAAGTCCAGTATATATCGAACAATTTCCGTACAGTAAGTTTTAATCTCCTCAGAAGAACTGTAAGTTTTGTTTTCCTCGTCAAATTTTCGTTGTAATTCGCGGATCATGAACGCTAAGAGTTCATATTTGTCTCCAAAATGCTTATAGAAGGTTGAACGTCTCACCATTGCACGGTCACATAACTCATTCACTGTGATATCCTCGAAGTCCTTTTCGCTTAGTAACTGCATCAATGTGTCTATCAGGGCTTTATAGGTTTTTTGTATCCGCAAGTCTAGTTTTTTTTCCATTTTATCCCTCCGTTTAGAATCGTTTATTGAACTTTAGTCAATTAACTTGCAAAGTCACGTTATCTGTACATTGTATTTCTAAATTATATAATATATATTATAAAAGTCAATGATCTTTTTTGATTTTATTGGGACACGATCCGTAAAAAGAATTCTGACCCGAATCATCGACTTGGATTTTACAGGTCAGTTAGAAAAGTGTTAAGACTATGTAAGGAGCATAAGTTCATGAGAGAGAGAAAAGGGAAATATCCACCAATCCACAATGTAGTTGATTTCATCATCTACAAACGTAAAAGGATCGAAATTTTTTTCGTTATCCTTACAATTATAAGCGCATTTTGCTATATGTTTGTGGATGTCAATTATGATATAACAAAGTATCTTCCTAGTACTACAAAATCCCAGGAAGGATTGAAAATTCTTAAGAAAGAATTCGGTTACCCCGGTACGGCGCGCATTATGGTCGATAACGTTACATATTATGAAGCCCAAAATTATAAGAACCAAATCGAGTCTGTCGAGGGTGTTGATTCAGTTCTCTGGTGCGATACTATGAACCCGGCCTATCAGGCCAATTCATTCAATCGGTTCGAAGATACAAAGGACTATTATAAAAATGGATATTCCGTGATGGATGTTGTTTTTAAAGAAGGTGATACGAGCAAAAGAACATCGAAAGCGCTCGATCAGATTAATGCGATTGTCGGCAACCGCGGCCATATCATTGGTCCCGCCATTGTTAATAAATCGCTGAATGAAAATCTCAACAAAGAAATGACCAAAGCAATTATCATTTGCATTGCAATTATTTTTGTTGTTTTAATATTAACCACAACATCATGGTTTCTGCCGGTCCTTTTTCTTATAATTATGGGCATTGCCATAATCATCAATATGGGCTCCAATATTTTTTTGGGAGAAGTTTCATTTATCACTTCGAGTGTTGCGGCAATTTTACAGCTTGCGGTTGCGATGGATTATTTAGTCTTCCTGGTCAGTTCTTTCACAGCAGAGCGAAAAAAGGGCTTAGACCTGACGGAATCCGTTTCCAATGCAATCCGCCACTCTTCTAAGTCGATTCTTGCATGCGGTCTGGCCACTTTTTTTGGGTTCATTGCACTGGCGTTTATGAAGTTTTCTATCGGTTTCGACCTTGGTATTTGTTTGGCGAAAGGAATTATAGTCAGTGTGCTGACAGTTTTGTTCCTGATGCCTTCTTTGATTCTCCGCTGGGCGGGAATTATTGAAAAAACAACCCACCGCTCGTTCGTTCCATCCATGCATGGATTTGCCAAAGGGACTTTTAAGGTGCGTTATGTAACATTGGTGTTGGCTTTGTTAATCGCTGTTCCTGCATATATTGGAAAAGGAATGAACAATTTTACTTATGGAAATTCTGCCCTTGGAGCTGGCCCCGGTACAAAAGTGTATGAGGACGAACTGGCCATCAATAAACAGTTCGGACGCAGCAACCTGCTTGTGGTTCTGATTCCCAATACGTCTGTCGTCAGGGAAAAACAGCTCTCGGATGCGTTGGAGAATTTAAGTTATACCAAAAGCGTTACCTCATATTCAAACAAAGTCCCTCAGGGTGTACCGGAAAGTATTCTGCCAAACAGCATTACAAGTGAACTTCATACTAAAAATTACGCACGAATTCTGGTATATACTGAAACAAAGGATGAAAGCGCGGTGGCCTTTCAAGGTTCAGATGAGATCCAGTCTCTTGTGAAAGAGTATTATCCACTGTCCTATGTAATAGGGACTACAACATTCACGCAGGACATTAAGGACACGATCGTTAGTGACTTTGATGCGGTTGACGCGCTTTCCCTGCTGACTGTTGCGCTTGTTATCCTGCTGAGTTTCCGTTCACTTCTGTTGCCGATTCTTTTGTTGATTCCGGTTGAAATCGCGGTATTTATTAATATGCTGTTTCCATATCTGGTTGGTGACAAGCTGATGTTTATCGGATATATGGTAGTAAGCTGCATTCAGCTTGGAGCAACAGTGGACTATGCGATTTTGCTTACAAACAACTATATGGAATATCGTTCCAGTATGGATCGTAAGGAAGCTACAATTGAGGCCATTGCGAATACTACAGAACCTTTGCTGACTTCCGCTGCTATTCTTACTCTGGTTGGCTATACTCTTTACAAAACGTGCTCAATCGGTGCAATTGCGGATATTGGTCACTTGATTGGCAGAGGAACAATATTTAGCTTTCTCCTTGTAGTGACGCTTCTTCCAACGTTGTTATATATTTTTGATAAACCGATTTTTAAGAATATGGAAAGAATGCGGCAAATGCATGAAAAAGTAAAATCGAAGTTCAAGCAACAAAGAACAAATCCGAAAAGAACTATAAAAAATATGCTGGAGGCGAGGAGATGAAATATAAGAAATATATATTTTCTTTGGCGTTTTTTGGGGGGATTTTTTCAGGGATGACTTCTATGACTTCCCAGGCAGATGAACATAACAAGGGACTAAATATAAGTATGACTCAAGAGAGCCAGACAAAAAGTATGGATACAGGTTCAGGGAGTGAGGAAAGGGGAGCCGTTAGCTTGCGTTCAGGCTGGAATATGGTTGACGACAGATGGTATTGGCTGACATCTGAAGGAAATTTATATGAGGGCTGGCTTCAGGCGGATGGTCGGACTTATTACTTTGACGAGGAAGGTGTCATGGCTTGCGGCTGGAAGGAAATTGGCGGAGAATGGTATTACTTTCATCGGGATGGAGGCTTGAATAAGGGAGAACTGGTTTTGGAGAATGCTGTATATGAGTTTAATGAGAACAATGCTCTTATATCTGCACAGTGGGCGGAAAATACAGGTGGCGGAGCATATCATGCAGGCTGCTATGACGAAATTACCCAGAAACTATTTGATGACTTAAATACGGAAAAAAAAGAATTGTATTTTGATGAATATTCTGATGAAGATGATTATGACAAAGGCACGCACGGCAGGTATGACCGATATGCAGGTTTTCGAATGGATATGAATCTTAACAAAGCAGCGGCTCACCGTTTGGAGGAAGCCATGATGAATGGTTATGCGGGAGATCGGATATCTGGTGAAGGAACTGTGAATGACTATCTGGCCTCTATCCCTTACCGGGAAAATGCCACATGCCTGGAGCTTTATATAAGGGGCTGCAAGGACGAAGACGAAGTGTTCTCACGGGTTCTGGAGAAAACAGAGGATAAGAAAAATTCTAAGGAAGACAGGAAATATTCCCTGGAATATTACCGCAGTTTGGGCATGACTCATAAAGAAAAAGACGGAGATCATTATTATATGATTATATTGATGAGGTGATTTGCAATGAGCAGAATAAATCATGGTTCAGGAGGTAAATCAAAATGAAATATAAATATAAAAGAATGAAAGTGTTAAGTTTAGTTGTTGCAGTTGTTTGTACCAATGTAGGTGGAGCCTTGCAGGTATATGGCGCAGAGGCGAAGGTAGGTGTGGATGAGACTGCATATGTAAACCTGGATTATTATGGAAAGGTTGATATGATAAATGTGGTAAAAGGGTGTAACCTTAACGGGCTGAAAGAATTTACAGATTATGGAACTTACACGGGTGTAACGAATATGTCCAGTGAGGTACTTCCTGTTCGGGGAGATGGGACGGTGACCTGGAATTTACCAGAGACACAGGAGGGACGCTTTTACTACGAATGCGAGATGGATAAGAGTCAGGTGGTCCTGCCTTGGGACTTCGATGTATCCTACAAGCTGAATGGTGTCCCCATAGATGCCGATAAGCTGGCGGGTGCTTCGGGGACAGTTGAGATTCATGTAGATGCGGAGCCAAATGACAATGCGCTGGAATATTACCGTAATAATATGATTCTTGTTGTGGCAGTGCCTGTGGATTATGATGATTGCTACAGTGTGGAAGCAGAAGGCTCTCAGACTATGAATATTGGAGCATTAACGGCAGTGGCATTCACTGCTCTGCCTGGGGAAAAGGGGGATTACACAGTCCGCATCGGCTCTAATAGTTTTGAGAATACAGGCGTCACTATGATGATGACACCAGGAACGGTGGAGGATCTGGAGCATATTACTGATTTAAAGGAAGCAAAGGATACTTGGAAAGAAGCAGGAGATGAATTATACGATGGTATGGATCAGATGGCTGCATCTGTGGAAGCCATGAGAAACGGCGTAAATCAGGCTATGCAGGGGTTGGGTTCAGCGGATAAAGCCAGACAGGAATGGAGTAATTCCAAAGACAGTATCCTGGCAGGTAATGATAAGGGGCTGGCTTCGCTTACATTGGTGTCACAGCAGATGGAGAAAATGATACCTCACATTCAGACGGCCAAGGAATCAGCAGAGGTGGTTCATAACAGCATGGGTGATATTGTTGATACGATGGGACAAATGCAGGATCCTCTCAGAAAATTGAATACCAGGCTCAGGAACATTGAAAGCGATACAGATGCAATTTCAGAACAGATACCAGAGTTGACAGAACTTATGCAGCAACTGATCGCTTTGGATGCAACACTTCAGAGCAGCGAACAGGTATATGTTACCCAGTTGGCAATTATGGGAGATAATCTCAGTCTTGTAAGTGATGATTATTATGTAGAAGGAACTGAGGAAGAAGAAGAGAAATTTCGAAAAAGTACCGAATCTGAAGCTGAGAAAAGCTCCCAGGAAGATGACAGTCAAAGCGGTTCTGCAGGTGGGAAGCAGATTTCCAGCCGGGATCGGACTTTCAATGAGGATTCTTCTGTGTTAGCTGCGTCAATCGCAAAGCATAACGTACCTATTTTAAGTGCCACAGGAAGCGTTCCGGGCGTTACTTTGGATACGGAACAGTTGATGGGACTTTTGATGAAAAAGAAAGCTGTTTTAGGTGGTTTTTCCAAAACCAGCAGTGAACTGTCCTCCCGTATGTCCTCCCTTATGGCTGAAACATCTGATTCCGCCAAATACAGCGCACAACTTGTAGATAATCTGGATTATCTTATAGAGGATCTGACAGCTTTGGATGACTCATTAAATACATATTATCCGGATTTCCAGGCGTCATTAGATGATACAAAGGAGCTTGTAAACCGGACAACAGCTGCCATGAATGATGGAATCAGTACTATGACTATTATACAGAATACTATAAAGGCCAGCAGCGATGATTTTGATGCGGCAGCCCGTGACGGTATCAGGGCTAATATGGAGCTTTTAGATAAGAGCCTGAGCATATTAGATAGTACTACCTCAATGCGGCATGCTGGCCGCACGATGAAGGATACAATTGATGATGAATGGGATGAACTTGACACGGATAACCGATTCTTGTATATGGATCCAAATGAGAATAAAGTTTCTTTCACCTCTGACAAAAATGAATCTCCCAATACATTACAGATTGTGCTGCGGACAGACGAGATCAGTATTCCAGAAGATGAGGAAAACGAAGATTTGGAAGGGGCGGAATTGCAAAGTGGTCCCTTGCAGAGAATGGCAAATGTACTGATTCAGATGTGGAAAGCAATTGTAAATGTTTTTAATAACAGATAGTTTTGTTGGAGTGAGATTTTCTCCGGAAAATAGAAAGGACGTGTTCGCATGAACCATTTAAAAAGCACACTGATATTATTACTTTCAGTGTCTCTTCTTTCTTGTTTGATAGCTCCGGCTTCTTTCGCTGACAGCAAGAAAAAAATAGGAAAGATTTACCTTACTTTTGACTCGAATTTAGGAATGAAAGATGAAGGAAGTAATATAGAGGTAACCCCAACTGGTAATAATACAAATTATTATAATGTAGATAATGTAGAAGTTATCAATGATAATGAAGATGGATGGACAAATTCCAATCCTCCGGAAGTAGAGATAACCCTTTCTGTGAATGATGAGGATGCTTATTATTTTTCAGGGAGCTCCTCAAGTGATTTTAAACTGGCTCTTAGTAATTCTGCAAAATCATACTATGACAAAATTAAATTTATTGATGCTAAACGTAAAGACAGTAATGCTACTCTGCTTTTAAGAACTCAATTACTCTTTGATGAGGATGCTGATACCAGCAGAGCTGCTGCACCCTCATATGTGAGATGGGACAGCAGCATGAATGGAAAAGGAAACTGGAGTGATGTAAATTCTTCAAAATACTATCAGGTCCAGCTTATAAAAGATGGCAATGAAATGGAGTCTGTTCTCTCAATTTATAATACTGCCTATGACTTTTCCGGCTCGATTACTCAACCCGGCTCTTACTGTTTTAAGGTTCGATCAGTAAAAAATAGTAATAATGCAAAGAGCCAATGGATCACATCCAACATTATGGTGGTAAACCAGGAAGGTATCCGTAGAACCAGCGGCGATTCCGTAGGCGGGGGGTGGAAGAGGGCAGAGGATGGAACCCGATGGTGGTGGCAGAATTCGGACGGCACTTATCCCGTTTCCCAATGGAAAAAAGAGAACGAAAAGTGGTATTACTTTAATGACCAGGGATATATGGCAGCCGGCTGGATTAATTTAAATGGAGTATATTACTATTTGGATACGGTAAGCGGAGAAATGTACGTGAACCGTCGGACACCGGATAATTATTGGGTAAATGAAGAAGGCGTCTATGTTCCGCAAGTGTAGATTTCGCCACCTGGGATCTTTCCGGGTGATATAAATAAGCCATCTAGAAAAGTATGGCAATGCAATGCTTGATATTAATTTATAAACGCTTTTATGCTGATGACTTCTGTATGTAGAGAGGGCATCAGCTTTTTTGTGTAAAATTTCGTTAATTACCGGAGTTTGAAAATGAGAAAATTATCAGATTGATTTTATTAGATTCTTAGGTGAATGTTTTAGAGTTGCTTCTGTAGAGTTTTAAGCAGATTCAAAAAAGTGTATAATAGAGTCAGGCACTCAATAAAAAATATATAATCAAATACGGAAAAAGGGCTGGAGGTTGCAGTTTGAAAGTGAAAGATATACTCATCATTGAGGATGATAAGGCAATAACCAGGGTATTGGAACTGGAATTCAGACATGAAGGATATACTTATGACATTGCAATGAATGGAAGAGAAGGACTTGAAAAGTTTCAGGGTGGTCAATACGCCCTTCTTCTGCTGGATATAATGCTTCCGGAAGTCAGTGGCATGGAGGTATGTAGGAAAGTGCGCAAGGTTTCCAACATACCGATCATTATGCTGACAGCGAGAAGAGACATTACAGATAAAGTCATTGGTCTGGATCTGGGGGCAGATGATTATGTGACAAAGCCATTTGAAATGGAAGAATTATTGGCCAGAATCAGGGCAGGACTAAGACGAAGCAGAGCGGAGAGCAGAAGCTATTAGAAACTGCTGACTTAAGCAGCAACTATCCTTTGCTTGATTTGCCTTTGCATCCACGATATTCTGAATATAAGGAGGTATCTTTTATGTTTGATATAAAAAAATTTGGTGCATATATTTCAAGGCTTCGTAAGAAAGCAGACATGACACAATCTGAACTTGCTGAACGACTTAACCTGACCCGTCAAGCAATATCAAAATATGAGTGCGGAGACAGTTTCCCCGATATATCTATTTTAATTGAAGTTGCAGAGGTTTTCGGCATCACTCTTGATGAACTTATTAGTTCCGGCCATCCAACTGAAAAGGAAGCCGCCATTCTTGAAAGCGCTGTGGAAGGGCAAGATTTATGCAGTGAATTGGACAAGAAATGCATATCTGATATTGTAAATATCGCACCGTTGCTAAAGCCCAGTTTACTTGACAAAATGGCAAAAGGTCTAGCAAAACATGGAATAGATATTTCAAGCATTGTTTCACTTGCGGAATACATAAATGATGATGCAGTTATCAAACTGCTGGAAAACGCAACATATGACACAATCAATGAAAATTTGCTTGAACGATTAATTCCGTTTCTTGACGGAAATTCAATTTCTATAATATTTCAAAAAATCCTTGAAGGTGATCTTGATTATAGATTAATCAGGATTATGCTGCCGTACGCAGAATATATATATCCTCAAGTAGAGGCCGCTGTTTTATATGGTGCTCTGAATGAAAAAGCGCTTCATATGCTAAGAGATTATGAATTCGAAAAGGATAAATTAAACATTATGGCAAAGGAAATGAAAGGTGAAAATTAGATTAGCTAATTTTCAAAATGTTATGACAAAAACAAATATGGAAAGTAAATAAGGAGATAAACAATGGATTCAGAATTTAAAGAATTTAAAAACTATCCAATACCTGAAGAGGTAGATAAATGGGTAGAATCTATATGGAAAATGGCTAACTCAATAAAATGTGATGTTGAAGTTCTTTCTGACAATGGATTTTCCTTCAGTTTTGGGATTAGACATGTAAAAAACGAGTTTAGATATGTAAAATTCAAACCTGAAGGTATGGATGAGTTTTATGGGTACTGGCAACCAGTAATGTCTGGACCAGCACCATTACTGATTCATACTCCTGGATATAGTGCAGAAATTAGTACTCATCCAGAACTTGTATCACAGGGATATAATGTTCTTCACATTTCACCACTAGGATATGCTACGCCAAATGGACCAGATGAAAGCAAACAACGGGATAATAATTGGCCTGTATTGGCTGATACGGTAATAAGCTATGCCGAAAAAGGATATAAACAATGGCTTGTGAACTGTATTTTAGCAATAAAGTGGGCAATGGTGCAAACTGAAGTAATAGAAAATAGGGTTTCATTTTTTGGAACAAGTCAAGGCGGAGGATGCTCTTTGCTATTAGGTTCGATTTTTAAAGATAAGGGAGTAAGATGTGTAGCGGCAGATGTACCTTTTCTTACTAATTTTCCTATGGCAAAGAGTGTGGGAGCTATTACTTATAACTACGAACCACTTTGTTCCGTTGATAATATAGAGGGTGGATGGCGAGCTTTGGGATTTGTAGATACTATCTCTCATGTTAAAAGATTAAATTGTCCTGTATTACTAGCTGCAGGTGGAAAAGATAATATCTGTCCTGCTGAAGCTATAAAATCTTTATCTCAATTATTACCTGGTACTTGTTCTTATAATTACTTTGATAATTTAGAGCATAGATGTTCAAGAGAGTTTATAACTCTTTTATTATCTTGGGTTCGTATGTATGCTTGACGATGTTGTACAAGAACTCCCTTGGGATTTGACGAGCTAAATAAAAAACAAAAAGCGTGAATCAGAGCAGTCAACAATGCGGCTTAGCTACAAGTAAGTACTCATGGTTTACCGTTTACAAATGTATGGGTTAAGGTTTGAGAGCTATAAAATATATTTTGCCAGCTGATTCCGATTGGTGATAAACAGCTTTGCATAGACGTTCTGCATGATGCTTTTGAGTCTGCCAACAGAAATATGGTATTGCTTTGCAATTTTTGTGTAAGGGACCCGCTGCGCTACCAACACCGCCACATGGTATTCCTGCAGGGAAAGGATGAGGGTGATGTTGTTTTTGGTAAACTGGTTATGGAAAGTAACCCTGTTTTTCCATGTGCTTTTCCACTGATCGAGAACCGCATTGTAGCAGTCTGGATACTCCTGCTCCAGGCACTTTTCCATCAAGCCACCAAGGGCGGTCACATTTTCGGCAAAAGGGGTAATGAAGCCGTGAGGCAATGCACGGTGCATAGCCAAAACCAGCCAGTGACGGGCCCCATGGGCAAAGAATGCTATGGAATGGAGCGTGGGCAGCGGACTTATTCAAGAAAGTAACGGAAAGCTCAATCCCACCCATAACATCACCCGTGGCGAGAGTGCTGCAATCCTCCTCCGTTTGCTGCAAAAGGCAAAGCTGGTGGATGTGAGGAGTGAGGTATAACACCCACAAAAAGCTGGGGATGCATACCCGACGGGTACGCAAAGCTGACAATCTAAGGTAACTATACGCTATGATAGTCTGGCTGCAAAAAGCAAGCAGAAACCTGCTCTCTATTCCGAGGGTGGGTTTCTGCTGTATTTATATGGTGAATTTGTCAAGTCAATGTAGACATCTAATTACCACCTTAAGGAAATGTGGACGATAGCGGAAATAAGGGGGTATAGCTCAGTGGGAGAGCGCTTGAATGGCATTCAAGAGGTCATGGGTTCGAATCCCACTATCTCCACTTAAACAATAAGCCGCAGGCATGAAAGCTTGTGGCTTAAATTATAACTTATAGGGACGGGACATTTGATAAATCAAGGGTAACAAAGGCACATTTTCAATTTTGAAAATGTGCCTTTTATATGGCAGTCTTTCAATAAACCACCTGCTATGTAAAGTTGTAAAATAAGAGTATACAAGGAATATAATTATTGATGTGACCACTATATGTTAGACTTTTTGGCGTAGTAGTTTTTAACTGCTACGCCGTTTTTATGTAGCCTGGCTCAGGCGGAATTTTACCGGGCTCAACCAGCCAAGCTTCTGCTTGATTCTTTGTTTGTTGTAGTGTTCAGTTTATCCATTTTTCATCGCCATCCTTTACGCTTTGGTCTCAAAGCATTAATACCAGCAATTCTAAAATCATTAACCCATTTAGTAATTAGTGGCGGATTATTAATTCCAACTGATAACGTTAATTTTTAGATAATTATGTTGAATATTACAACAATGAGCGTCCTGTATATGCTTTTAGATATTTAAGGCCTGTTCAATATAGAACTGAACAAGGCTTTTCTTAAAGTGGTTAAAAACGTCAACATTGACTTGACAACTTCACTAAGCTGGTGATTATGATTTGCCCTACTTACCAGGAGTGACATAGCATATTTTCAATCATGATATAAGCGATGTTTTAGTAATGTGGAGTAAAAAGCTAAGATCAATACAGAGGATTTTACCAATATAATATATATATTTGTAAATATTTATATTATTTCCATAAACTAATAATAACTTAATATAACGTTTTCTTTGATGTTAAGCTCATTAATATTATCGCTTGAAAAATGTCGAATAATGCGATTTAAAAAAGTGCGTTGAATATTGTATAAGCATTAAATAAGTGCTACTGTATAGATAGAAAGAGTCGTTAGAGCTTGTTGTAAATAATTATTTTAATTATATTGTATATGAAGCAATTGCTGATGTTAAATTTCAAAACCAATACCAGCAAACGTGTATTTCGGAGTAAAAAATTTGTAAGCTAAAAGTGACGTGTGATTTTTCTTGTAACCAGAGATTATACCATGGAAGGAAAAAGAAAAATGAAAAAGTCATAACAAATGTGGGATTTCGAGGTCAAAAAGTGAAACTCGATTACAAAAAGGGAAGCGCGGAATGCAATTGTAAAATTAATCAAGGGAGTAATCATGAATAAATATAAGAAGAACATCAAGTTATTTACGCTGTATTCTCTTTTTACTGGAAAGCTCTTTGTAGGAACGACACAGGTTTTGTTTTTAACATTCAAGGGATTTTCTTTTACGCAGATTATGCTAATCAGTACTATCACAGGTTTTGTCTCATTGGTACTTGAAATACCAAGTGGAATGCTTGCAGATAAGATGGGTTATAAAAAGTGCATCTGTAGTGGCTTAACATTTACAATCTTAGGCTATGTGACAATAATGCTTGCAACAAATTTTACATATATAATCCTATATTCTTTTTTGATTGCTGTAGGAAGTTCAGTAATATCCGGAGCTGATAGCTGTTTACTATATGAATCATTAAACAAATTAGGAATGGCTGACCAATTTAAAGACACAATAAGGAAAATAAATTCAATCAAAATGTATTTTGTAGCAATTGTTACGATATTATCGGGTTTTCTATTTATGCTCAATGAGTATCTTCCATTCTTATGTACGACCATATTATATGTAATCGCATTATTTATTTCATTGTTTTTTACTGATATTAAAGTTGAGGAAGAGGAGGAAGAGCTTAAACTTAAAGATTATTTCATATTATCAATTAAATCAATTAAAGAAAATAAAAGGCTTAGATGGCTTATGATAGCAGGTTCATTTTTTACCATATTTTTTATAAATCAGAACGTACTTCTGCAGCAATACATGAGTGATATAAAATTTAATGTAAGTTTATTCGGTATAGTATTCTTTCTATACAATATGCTAACAGCATTTGTATCAAAAAGAAGCGATGTGCTTGAAAAGAAATTTGGAAAACATACTAAAGTAGTGTTCACATTATTAATAGCTGTTTGCTTTATATCAGCAGGATTTGCTAAGAGTATTGTAGGTATTGTTATCTTGGCACTTTGTAGAGTAAGTGTCGCGACAATCAATCCTATTATCCTTACTGAAGTAAATGATCAAATAGGATCAAGAAACAGAGCAACATTATTATCGTTTTATAATGCTGTGACTTCTATAGCAGATTCACTGTTTAGTCCGATAATCGGTTTTGGAATTGATGGATTTGGAATTTTTAGTACTTATATAATCTTAGGTCTATGCGGATTCGTATTTGTATTTTTCTTATTGACTGAGAAAGTAACCTGCATGTCCAGCGACAATTTATCCAGTCATAATAACTATTAATTTAGTTGTTATAAATATATTACGGAAAGTGAGGTGTAAAAAATGAACGACAAAAATTTAGCAATCAAGTTTGAAGAAAAAGAATCTAAAAATGAAGAAAAAGAACTCTTAGATCAGATCGAAGAACTCGCAAGATTGCAGTGTGAAAAATGTGATGTCAACTAATTTATTAGTTCATTACATTTTTTTTAGTACTTATTTATAATAAGTAGGATTTACGCTTTCCTTTTTAATTAAGGGAAAGCGTTAATCTTTAGGAGAAAAATATGGATTTATTTATAAACAACGTAAAAGATGACTTTTTTGATATAAGTATAGATATAGAAAAAGATAAAATCTACGAAATGGAATTATCTGTAGTGAATGACAAAGGGAAAAAGATATTCCCTTTAGGCAAAACAATATCAGTAAAGAAAAAAAATAATGAGGATAGACTTGAACTAAGGTTCAGCGGCAGCAAAGGGCCATCTCTATATAGAATAAATCTCAAAATATTTAGTGATGGTCAATTACAATTCATTGGCTCAAAGAAAGTAGAATTAAATAGTAGCAATCAAGAAGAATCATACGGCATTATAAAAAATCCTTTTTTTCTAGCTGAAAGTAAAGAAGTTACTGAAAATGAATACGATAAATTTTATGTAGTAAGAAATATGACATATAGCTGGCGTAAAGAAACAGATTGTACAGTAAGCATTTACGATCCTATGGGTAATCTGACATTTCTTCACGATACAATGATTAAAGTATGGAACCAATGTGATGGTAATACTACAGTGCTGGGAATATCTTCTAACACGGGAATAAATGTTAAAACTGCAGTTAAAGCAGTCAGCATACTTGCTAATGCAGGCATGGTTCGTATTTTTATCAAAGATTAGGGGAGACAAATTATGAAGTATAAAGTAAATTACCCTTCATATCCTTACATAATAGGCTGGAGCATTACTAATAAATGTAATCTCAACTGTTTACATTGTAACATGGATAGCGGTAATGCATGGGAAAACGAATTAACATATGATGAATGTTGTAAGGTTATTGATGATCTCGCATATCACAAGGTTAAGACTATTTTATTCACAGGTGGAGAACCACTTACTAGAAATGATTTTTTCAATATATGTGATTATGTGATTTCTAAGAAGATCAACGTTGGAGTAACGACTAATGGCACAATGGTAACTGACGACATTATAGAAAATCAATTCTGGAAATTTCAAGCATTAAGAATAAGTCTTGACAGTATGTATCCTGAAGAACATGACAGATTTAGAAATATGCCTGGAGTCTTTGATAAGGCTATTACAGCAATTAAAAAAATGGTTATTTTGGGATATAATGTAGCGATTTCAACCTGTATATCAAAGAAAAATGTAGGATATCTAGATAAGATGGCGGATTTCCTGGAAGAGCTAGGGGTAGTGAGATGGTGTATGCCATTATTATCACCTGATGGAAGAGGAAAGAATATTGCGAGTGAGGCTTTGGAACCACTTGAGGTTAGGGATTTTCTCTATAAAATTAATAATATAAAGCAGAATCATCCTAATCTTGATATAGGAATTGATATTCCATACATTGTTTTATGTAAAGATCTTACAAATATTAATGATGGTTATTCTAAAGCGTGTCCAGCTGCTGTATCAGAACTTGCAATATTCGCAAATGGAGATATCTCACCTTGTTTTGCCATGGTAACATCAGCGGGAAATATTAGACATGATGATATATCAGAAGTATGGAGAAACAACTCTTTGTTCAAAAATTTTCGAGATAGAAGCCTTTTAAAAGGAAAATGTCATGACTGTGAAAACCTTATGCAATGTGGTGGTGGATGCAGAGCAGAGGCTTATATAGTAAACAATGATTATCTGGGAGAAGATACATTATGTTGGAAGTAGTTGAGTTTAATAAAAAGCTGTACCGTTATAGAGAAGAAGATAAAGATACTCTCATTTTATATAATCTTAGAACTGGTGATATGCACTTTGTTATAGGAAGCGCAAAGATAATGTTACAGCGATTTGAGAGTGAAGATAATATTGAAGTATCACTTGACGAAAAACTAATACAGTACTTAAAATTGATAAAAGTCTTAAAAGCAAAAGAAACGTAAAAGGGGAAAGTTATGAGAAAAGAAATAAAAGTAAATCTCCATAGTGCTACAATAGATATTACTACAGGATGCAATTTGCATTGTAAACACTGCCGGCTTGAAAAAATTCAATATAATATGTCGTTAGACGAAATTGAATCTATTTGTAAGAAACTGCATGAATATGAAACTCGGATAATGTATATAAGTGGTGGCGAACCCTTATTTAGACATGATATTGTTGAAGTAGTAAAGCTTATGAAGAAATATATACCTGTAATTACTATCAATACAAATTCAACACTATTAAATAGGAAGCTCACAGAAGATCTGATTGAAGCAGGAACTAATTATTTCCAGGTTAGTCTCGATGGGCTTGAAGCAGAACATGATGAAATCAGAGGCAAGGGCACATTCATAAAAACATTGGAAAATATGGAGCTTATATGTGAATACATTGATAAGGTAAAACTTCATGTAAGCAGTGTTATCTCATTATTGAATATTGATAAGATGGAAGAATTTACGAACTTTCTAATTAATGAACAGAAACTTCCAATTCATATCCTTGGATTTAAGCGATATATACCAAAGAATGTAATGAAGGTAAAATATAACTTGGGTAAAGAAGGGCTCCAAAAATTATCTAAAAATGTAAATTACTTATCAGAGAAGTATGGCAAACAGACCCAAATAGTATGTGATTCCCCTATTAAAAACGTATTTAATGATGAAGAAGCAAGAAGAGTAATGAAAAAATACAATCTTAAATGCCTTGGATGTTCAGCAGCTACAGCTGGACCTGCTATCAGAGCAGATGGAAGCGTTTCACCTTGTTCCCTCTTGGACGTTTCTTATGGAAATCTGATCACAGATTCAATCGAAGATATTTATGATTCAGAATTGTTCCAGTCCCTTGTTAATAGAGATTTAACAGGTAAATGTGGTGAATGTGATTACCGTCTTACATGTGGTGGGTGCAGGGCAGCAGCATTCCTGTTAAATGGAGATCATTTGTCAGAAGATCCGGAGTGTTTTATATGAGATTATTGAAATCACCAATATCAGTTGTATGGGAAGTTACAAATTACTGCAATTTCAAATGTCCACATTGTAGGGCGTATATGGAACCTGTAGCCATTGATAAGGTGATAGAAGACGGGATAATGGATGAAATTATTAGAAATAATATCTTATCTGTAAATATTTCTGGTGGAGAACCTTTATTAAATAAAAGAATACTTGAATTTATATCAACGTTTTCAAAAAATAAAATAGATGTCGGTATTTCATCAAATGGGTGGCTTTTTAAAGATATGGCTAGAGATTTAATAGCGAATGGCCTATCTTTTCTACAGGTATCTGTAGATGGTCCCAAAGAAAAACATGACAATTTCAGAGGTGTTGGTGGTGCATTCGAACGGGCAACGGAAGCTTTGACGATAGCAAAAGGTTATGGAATAAGAACACAAATGAATGTGACTATTACATCTCAGAATATAGACACATTATTTTACAATGTAGATCTTGCAAAAGAACTTGGCATTGATAGGATATTTTTTAGAAGAGTGGTACCAGCTGGAAAAGGCAAATTAAACAGATATGTTTTGCCTGAAAAGAAGCAGTATCTTGAGGTCATTCAGAAACTAAGACAACTTGATATACCAAACCTTAATATATCAATTGATGATCCTGTCTTATCAGTTATGAAACCAGAAGAAATGATTGAAATGGACAGAATTAGCTGTACAGCTGGTATAAAGAGCCTTGGAATATCAAGTAAAGGCGATGTTTATCCATGTATATTTCTTAGAGAGAAACTGGGTAATATTATGAACAATAGTCTAAATTATATATGGCATAATTCAGAAGTATTAAAGAAGTTGCGTGACCGTGATATTGGTGAATGTGGTAAATGTAAATATAATTATGTATGTGGTGGATGCAGGGCATTCTCAGGAATATATGAAATGGATGAGCTGTGTCCATTAAAATAATATTTGAGGCAAAACTATGTCAATTTTCCCTAAAAGAGTAACTAAAAGCGAGAATGTTATTATTCATTTAAAAACATTGAATGATAAAAAGGTAAAATATCTTAATTATGAAACAACCATTTATGATCCCGAAGGGAATGAAGCCGATAAGTTCAAAAATAGTCTGATATCCAGTAACAACAGGGAAGTCTATTATTATCATAAAGTTAAAGAAAATGAAATACCAGGAAAATATCATTTGAAAACTAATATGTACATAAATGGCAGAATAATCAATTCATTTACATCTGTAGCAGATTTTTATTATGTTGATGAAATTAAGGTGTCGAATGTTGAGAAGTATGATGATATAGTGTCTTTCAGACTTGAAAACATGAGTGATGAATTGACACCATATATGATTATCGATTCATCAGGAACCCCTTTAGTAATTGATGAATTGAAAGAATATGAAACAAAGGATCTTAATGTAACAACTTTAGATGTTTTTATAAAATATGGAAATAATTTTATTCAAAAGATCATGAAAGATAATGGATTGGTTCCTATTAAGAGAAATGGACTAAGATGGAGACCAAATAATGGTAAAGTAGAAATATTTGATGAAAATTTGAATGAGACCTGTTTATTTGGGATTATAGAAACTAAAATATGGATCAATATTGACGGTATAAACAGCATAGGTGATATTGCTGAAAAGACCGGTATTGAAATAAAAGAGATTGTATTAAAAATCAAAGAAATGGAGAAAAGACGATTTGTAAGGATCGCATTATGAAGCTATGATATTTCCATTTATATTACATGTATACCTAGATGAAAACCTAGATATTAAGGCATATGAAAAGTACTGCCAGTATAGTTCAATACATGGATGTAGCAAGATAGTTTTGCATGGTATTGGCATAGATTTTCTGAAATTGGAAGAGGTTCTTCAGGTAAACCATGCTTGTAAAATTAATACAGACATTGCAATAGATGAGTCTGATGAATTCTTACAAAACGATATGTTAAAAGGGTATTTTGGAATAATCGATAAAATACAATATCAATTTAGAATAATTGGACAGATGCCAGATATTAATAAACTATTAAGTGGATGTAGAAAATTTGGTATTAGTATATGTGCGAATCTCAATATGGATACTATAGAATACAAGCAGATATGTCAGATGAGAAAACATCTAAATGATCTTAAATATATTGATAAAATATTTATTTATGACAGTACAGTAAAGTCGTTTGAAATAAATAGCAAGGAAGTTTTGATTAGAAATGATAAAATGGTCTATGGCATTTTGGAAAAGAGCGGATTTGTAAAAGATATATATAATAATAATGTGATTATCGATATAGAAAATTGTATATTAAAAGAAAGATCATTATAATTCTTCATGTTTGTATTAAATCAGAGTCATGTCTTCATTTTAGAGTAATTACAGTAATGAAAGAACTATTATGTAAATGTAACCGGTTATTTGAATTCGTCTTAGATGTGAATTTTAATTTATCCACATAGTTAATATAGATTGAAGATTGTGTTAAAAGCAATGAATTGTTTAATCGGGAGGTATGAAATGGATAAGGAGGTCATGTTTAATGAAAATGTTAGTAATTATGACAAATGGAGGCCAACATATTGCAAGAAATTATTCTGTGATATTATTCAGTATTCTAAGCTTGACCAAAATAAAAAAGCAATAGAAGTTGGAATCGGAACCGGCAGAGCAACCCTCCCTTTTCTTATGACGGGCTGTAACATTACAGCTATTGAAATTGGAAAGAACCTTGCGGAATACTCAAGATGGAAATTTAATCAATATAAGAATCTTAATATCTGTAATACTTCATTTGAAGATTTTAAGTGTGATGATAACAGTGTTGATATTCTCTATTCTGGAACAGCATTTCATTGGATTCCAAAAGATATAGGTTATCCAAAGACACTTAAGTTATTAAAGAATAATGGGACTATAGCACTGTTCTGGAATAGGTCATTTATATCAAGGGAAGATAAATTGTTACATAAAAAAATTCAGGATATATACAAAAAATATAGACCAATAGATAATAAAATAGTAGAAAATGATATTGAAAGATATAACAGTATCTCAAATACTATAAAATTATATGGTTTTAGAGATTTAGAAATGAAGTTATACCATCAGACACGAGTGCTTTGCGCATCTGATTATATTTCCCTATTAAATACCTATCCAGATCATAGTAGTATGCCGATACCTGCAAAGCAATTATTTGAAAGTCAAATAAAAAATGCAATAATAGAGAGTGGCAATATTTTAAATGTATATGACACCATAGATTTATATCTGGCGAGAAGGTAATGTGTACTGTGCTTGAATAAGAAAATAGAGGCTGATGCACAGACATGTTTGCGGAGTGTGTAGAGCTTATTCAAGAATTTTTAATAAAGATGAAATGTGTCCATTATAAAATCTTCTAAAAATATGGAGAGATGTAAATATTGTCTAAATAATACGCTTATAGCTAATATTAAAAAAATGGAAATGTAATGCATACAGAGAATTTAAAAGCAAAAAATATTAGGGAAAGACGAAGCTTTGGAAAAAGCATTTAGTTCAAACTGTGCATGTCATCTGTAAACGTGCAAAAACACCTGAACAACTGTTCACTCATGTTATCTTGTTTCAAAGCAGGGATATGAGCTATAGCTTTAAGCATTTAAACCTTGAAAAAAATTTTTCATTATGAAAATTATGATTGTCAACAGCTGCAAGAATAACATTTACATCAATGGTATGTTTGCCAGCTTGTGAGCGCGAGATGTCCAATAAACGACCCCTCAAAGAAGAAGTAGATTTAAAAAAGTAAAATGCTGGAAACCCAGATAAATAAAGGGTTTTCGACCATATGGGGTATAGCTCAGCTGGGAGAGCGCTTGAATGTCATTCAAGAGGTCATAGGTTCGAATCCCACTATCTTAATTTATACGGTAAGCCACAGGCATGAAAGCTTGTGGCTTTAATTTTATTAATAGGGACAGAACAATATCACTTCATTTGTTCGCAAAATTCCTCGAAAGTATCAGCTTTTAACAAATCCAGTGTGCGGCTTGTCGAGTGAAACAATTCAATAATCAGATTAAATGCTGCTTTAAAGTACTTCATATCCTGCTCAGTAATACCGATCATCAAGATAAAATGAATCATTTTATGGTTCCATTGAATGGGCATATCATTGTGAACAACACATATGAAGGATCGATCCGCATATTTACTGATTGCATGCGGAACAGCCAGCATCTCTGTGAATGCCGTACAGGAAACAGACTCCCGCAAAAGGACATCCTGGATAAAATCCTCATTCACATAGTCACCATCAAGACACTGCCGTCCCATAAAGCGGATGTAATCATTTACACTGGATAGGGTAACATTTCTAAAATATAACTCTTTGTGAAACAAACTGTGCAAAAACACACGGGCATGGATTAATTCCCTTCTGGCACTGATTTCCTCAATTTCGGTACGTATCATATTTTTGTTTTGACGTGTTAGAATCGGGTTGACCAGTACCGTAGGCCGGTCAGTCTTATCCAGGGGTAATGTGGTAATTATCAGTTCACTCTCAGGCTGCCTTTGTAAGTAACGGTTAAAGGGCAAAACATCTATGATGATAAGGCAGTCATAAAAATTAGCATTAATGTCGCTTATCAGCTTTTGTGAAAAAGCATGATAGGACTCTACAACGACCACGCAGGATATATGCTCTCCATTATGCTTATTATTTTCAAGGAAAGCCCCAAAATGGAATGCGATAAAGGAAATTTCATCTTCATCAAGTTCAATATGATAAATCTCGCCAAACTGATGTGCGAAGCATACGGCCATGTCATAAACAGGAGCATAATCCCTTTTGAAGCGGGCTGCAATCGGGTTTGGATAGCTGATTTGATACATACATCGCTGGCGTGCATAGTACATATGCAGGGAAAACTGCAGGGTAACGTCACTGTTGAATTCCTGGGTACAGTATCGATTGGAAACCAAGGAAAGCAGTGAGCTAACATTGTTGATAAACTCCTGGGTGAGGACACTTTGAATATCCACCATTTCATGCTCAACCGAAATGGCAATCAGTATTTCGATCTGACGGTAATCGCACTCTGGTATTTTAATGTTATACTCCTGTTCAAAGTTTGAGGAAATCATTTCTGCCAGTGTGCTAATTTGCTTCTTGTTCGGGAATGTTGATAACAGTTCTTCTGGCGGTGAAAAATGCTCTTTTCCTTCTAAGTCGTTATCGGATTCGATCCGAATCAAGATAATTAAGATATGCACCAGCAAATTGTTCAGTGCAAAATCATTCAGGAAAAGCTTTGCATCCAGACAGGTCTTATAGAGTTCTTGCATGATATTCTCGATATTCCACCGGGGAAACAATTGCTCCAATGCATTTTTTGAATTAAAAAAACCGTAAGAGTCTCCTTTGGCGATATGCCCGATCAATTTTCTCTTATTCTGCTCAATCCCTCTTAAAAAATATTGATAATTATGTGATTCAACGCGCAGATCATATTCCTTCACCATTTTTTTAATTTGCGGAATAATGGTATTCGTAATGGTGCTGGCACTGACAAAAAGGCTTTCCGCCTCATCGAATGCATTCAGTCCATCTTTGCTGGTTAATAGATCCGACAACACCCGCCATACCCGTTTTTCATTCTCGGACGCAGTGCTTTGTTTGTCATAAGTACCTTTCTGAAGGCGATACCCATCTCGCGAAGAGAGAATGGTTACGTTACCATCCGTATTGAGTTCTTTCACATAATTTCGTACAGTTCGCTCACTCAAGCCAAGCATACCGGCCAACGTCCCAGTGGGGATGCTTCGATCTGTTTCAGAAAGAATCTGAAACAGTTTGTTTTTTCTGTTGGTTTTCATTTGCAGACTCCTACCTTTTATAGATTGAGTATATCGTAATCCCACAGAAAAGAATACCATCAAATTTTCTTCATCCCGGCAATCTGCCTGTATTTCCGGGATGAAGAAAAAAGACTGTTTTATTTAACACCTCAAATCGGATAGACTGGAGATACCAACAAGCACAAGGTTCGACGTGCAAAGGAAAACAATATAAACAGAAAGGAGATTTACAATTATGATTCGAATTTTACTTGCCTGCGGTATTGGCGCTTCTACTGGCTTTATGGCTGCCAACATGAGAAAATCCGCCAAAGCTCAAAAATTGGATGTTTCGATCCATGCCGTCAGCAAATCCCAAGTAATGGAATATGCCGATAAAATCGAAGTACTCCTCCTTGGGCCCCACTTTTCAGCAGAGGTCCCCGAATATCAGGAAATGCTTAAGGCTTATAAAATCAAGGTCAGTTCCATTGATCCAGATTATTATGCATCACTGGACGGTGAATCCATTCTACAGGATGCTTTAGATCTTTACAATGCAGAATAATCACCTGAATAACCACCGCAACATAACCATGTCGAGAAAAAGTTTTTACGCCTCCTTCCCCCGTGCTTTGTAATATAGTTTCTTGAAACTATTGTATCAAGAAAGTGGAGGTAATCAAACTTTCATAACTATTTATGCCGCGCTTTAAGGCGCGCAGAATGGAGATTAAAATGAAGCAGATTCAGGAATGGATCGAGAAATACCTTGTTCCGGTCATGAACAAGATAACAAAAAACTTTTGGTTCGGGATTATATCCGATGCAATCCTTTACATTGTTCCTTTTTCCATGGTCAGCGCAATCCCTTCGTTATGGTCTATTTTACGCAGGTTTGTAACAGTGCTGCCAGATATCAGTCCCCTTAGTACCTATTCATTTGGAATGATTGGACTATTTGTAGTGTTCATTATTCCCTACAACTGTTTGAATAAGCTTGGCAAAAAAGATCGCGCTATGATCGCCGGCTTTACAGGAATTGGTACTTATATGATGTGTATGAACTTTATAACAACAGACGATGGCGCTTTGGTTGCAATGTCCAAGTTTGGTGCTGGCGGTATGTTTACAGCCATGTTTGTAGGCATTGTGGTATCAGTGGTCTATATAAGTATGATCAAGTTCTCTTTTTTCGGTGAAGACAGTGTCATCCCTGATTTTGTAAAAAACTGGTTTGATAACATTCTGGCCATTCTTATTAGTTTGACCATTGGCTATTTATTCACCTATATTTTGAAAATCGACGTTTTCACCATGGTACAGTTTATTATGAAGCCAATTACAAGCTTTGCCCAAAGTGCCCCAGGTGTTATATTAATTGTCTTTTTACAAAATATCTTCTACTTTTTTGGAATCTCTGGCTGGGTGTTCACCCCTGTCACCCGGTCAATCACCCAGGCAGCCATTGCAGAAAACGCAGCGCTGGTTGCTGCTGGCTTAGCTCCAAAAAACATATATGCCTATGGTTTCAGCCGCTATCATCATATCGGTGGTCAGGGCGCAACGCTTCCGCTTGCAATCTATATGCTTATAGCTAAATCAAAAAAATATCGTCTGCTAGGCAAGGCTACGTTAATTCCCTCTATTTTCAATATTAACGAACCTCTCCAGTATGGCGTCGTTGTCGGCAATCCTTTTATGCTGATTCCCACTATTTTGATTGCCATTATCCTGCCAGGTTTTTCCTATCTCTGGTTTGCTATGGGCTGGGGTACCATCAATTTTGTAAACTTTGACATGAATTTCGCTCCCAATGCTGTTTCAGCTTTTGTTATGTCCGGCGGCGATTACCGAAACGTTATCCTCGTCTGCATCAACTTTTTAATTGCTGCACTCATTTGGTTCCCGTTCTTTCGGGCCGCGGATAAGGCTGAATGTCAAAAGGAGCTGGAACGCGAAGCCGCTAAAACGGCTGCAAAATCCATTAATAAATCAAATGAAGCATTATAGTGAAAGGAAATGAAATGAGCACAGAAAAAAAAGGTATCAACGAAGTCGCTATGGAAGTGATTATGAATGCAGGCGACGGACGAGACAAAATAGATGACGCTTTGGCGGCCATGGCAGCGGGGGACCTAAATCAGGCAGAAAATTTGCTCGAGGAAGCTGAGAAAAATATTGTTAAAGCCCACAATGCACAAACCGAGGTCATCCAAAGTCAGGTGAGCGGGGAAGATACGGAATACTCATTGTTGTTCATCCATGCTCAGGATACCGTCATGACAATTACCACCGAGCTGCGAATGACAAAAAAAATATTGCCGATCATCAAGATGATTTTATTCAAAAAAGAGGAGGAATAATTATGAAAAAATCTTTTCCAGATAATTTTCTTTGGGGCGGTTCAACCGCCGCTAACCAAATTGAAGGGGCATGGGATAAAGGAGGACGGGGTCCCGCAACATCTGATTTCGCAAGGTTGATAACAAAACAAATTCGTGATACTGAGGGTTCTTTCGATGTTCACGTTCCGCACAACGCTGCATCGCGAGAGATGGTTGCGGACATGAAAGCTCACATCGAAAACTGGGAGCTGCCAAAACGTCGAGGTATTGATTTTTATTATACATACAAAGAAGATATCAAACTCTTTGCTGAAATGGGGTTCAAAGTATTCCGTATGAGCATCTCATGGTCAAGAATTTTCCCTAATGGAGATGACTTACTCCCCAATGAGGAGGGGCTAAGATTTTACGATGATGTTTTTGACGAACTTCAGCATTTTGGAATTGAACCATTGGTCACGCTGTCTCACTTTGATACACCTCTTCACCTGGCAGAAGAGTACAATGGTTTTGCCAGTCGCCATACGGTTGATGCGTTTGTGAAGTATGCTGAAACTGTCATGAAACGTTATAAAGGGAAAGTCAAATACTGGCTCACCTTTAATGAGATTAACAATGTGCTTTCCAATCCCTTTACCAGCAGCGGTGTCATTATGGAAGGTGCGCCAGAGCCTTCCTCCTGCAACCCATATCTGGGCAATTGGCAGTTAAAGTTCCAGGCGGTTCACAATCAGTTCGTTGCCAGTGCGTTAGCTGTAAAAAAATTACATGAAATTGACCCGGAAGCAAAAATGGGGAATATGCTTTGCCGGCTGGAAAACTATTCCGAGAGTCCAAGACCAGAGGATCAGCTTCAGGTTATGTTTGAAGATCACTTCAACTGGTTCTTCACCGATGTACAGGCTACCGGTGAGTATCCGTACTATATGCAGCGGTTCTTTGATGAAAACAATATCTGCATTGAGATGGAGCCTGATGATCTGCAAATTCTCAAAGAAGGGGCGGTTGATTTCATCACCATTAGCTACTACATGACCTATATCATGCGCTACAAAGGCAATCCAGTGGCTCAGCCTACTGGTCGTCTCGTCTCAGATATTAAAAACCCGTATCTCCCAAAAACGGAGTGGGGCTGGACAATTGACCCAATTGGATTCCGTATTACGCTCAACCGCATTTTTGACCGCTACCACAAACCTATTTTCATTTCAGAAAATGGCCTTGGTGCAGTAGACCAGCTTGATGAAAATGGTAAAATTCAGGACGATTATCGCATTGACTATATGCGTGCCCATGTTGAACAAATGCGTGAAGCCATTGCAGACGGTGTCGATGTATTTGGATATGCTTGGTGGGGACCAATCGATCTGATTTCCTCCGGTACATCAGAGATGACAAAACGATATGGTATGATTTATGTGGATCAGGACGATTATGGTAATGGAAGTCACAAGCGCATGAAAAAGAAATCATTTTACTATTATAAAAAGCTGATTGCTTCCAATGGAACTGACTTGGAAAACGATGTGACCTACTAAAAGTTCAATGGAACTATTGCGTTAATTATCATTGGTATTGAAGGCAGCTGCAAAAGATTAACTGTACTGTTCCATACTATGCACTCCTTCATTTTCATTCAATCCTCGTCCGGTCCATTGGCTAGACGAGGAATTGTGCGCCCATACATTGCAATTATTCATTCGAGAGCATTAATATAGAGGACAAACTTATTGTCTTCTTGCTGAACATTACAAATGCAGCTTATTCGGATTTTATGGAAGCCGTTTATCGGTCGCTTTCGTTAAAATTTGTTAGAGAGGAAACTAAAATGAAGACATTTGAATATGTAATCACAGAACCCGTGGGAGTTCACGCAAGACCGGCTGGGCTGCTTGTAAAAGTAGCGACTGCCTATAAGAGCAATATCACAATTGAGAAGGATGAAAAGTCAGCCGATGTAAAACGGCTGATGGCACTGATGGCACTTGGTGTTAAATGTGGAAATAAAGTGACATTTTTCATTGAAGGGGAAGACGAGGAATTGGCAGCAGCTGAACTGGAAACCTTTTGCAAGGAAAAGCTTTAATAAATTGTTATCACAGAATCAACACCAATGCAGGGAAGGTGAAAGGATGGAACAATATAGCGGAAAAGCAGTTTATAAAGGAACTGCAATCGGAAAAATTAAAGTTTTACAAAAAAAGGAGCAGCATGTGGTAAGATCCCATGTGGAGGATGTTACAGCAGAAAAGCTGCGATTCGAAGAAGCAAAAAAAACTGCGTCCTGTCAATTGAAAACATTATATGAAAAAGCAGTGAAAGAGGTAGGAGAGGCAAGTGCCGCCATTTTTGAAGTGCATCAGATGATGCTGGAAGATTTGGACTATCTGGATTCTATCAATCACATTATCGAAAGTCAGAGCGTGAATGCAGAATACGCCGTTGCAACTACCGGGGATAACTTTTATTCTATATTTGCCATGATGGATGATGAATATATGAAAGAAAGAGCAGTTGACGTCAAAGATGTGTCAGAACGATTGATTGCAGTTCTAAATCACTCCTCCGCACAGACGGAGCTACTGACAGAAAATTCAATTATCGTTGCAGACGATCTAACACCAAGTGAAACCGTACAGATGGACAAGGAACGAGTGATCGCATTTGTTACCGCTCACGGCTCTTTGAATTCCCATACAGCAATTCTCGCCAGGATGATGAGCATTCCAGCAATTGTAAATACGCAGATAGAATTAAAACCTGACTGGGATGGGGTGGAGGCCATCGTAGATGGCAATACCGGTACCTTTGTTGTAGCACCTACGGAAGATCTTCTAAATCAGGCAGCAGCTCAGAGGGAGAAAGAAAAGAATCAGAAGATTTTGCTGGAGAAATTAAAAGGAAAAGAAAGTGTTACACAAGATGGTCGAAACGTGAAGCTGTATGCAAACATTGGAAGCTTGACAGATATAGGAAATGCTCTGCAGAATGATGCCGAAGGAATTGGTTTGTTCCGAAGTGAATTTATCTATCTGGAAAACTAAACCTATCCTACGGAAGAAGAGCAGTTTCAGATTTATAAAAAGGCCGCGGAGTTGATGGGCGGTAAGACGGTGATTATCCGGACATTGGATATTGGTGCAGACAAGCAGGTAGATTACTTCCAATTGGAAAACGAGGAAAATCCAGCCATGGGATACCGGGCAATTCGTATCTGCCTGGACAGAAAAGAAATATTTGTGACACAGCTAAGGGCATTGTTCCGAGCCAGTGCATATGGAAAAATAGCAATCATGTTTCCAATGATTATCTCTGTCGAAGAAGTAGACGCAATTTTAGAGATTGTTGAACAGGTGAAAATGGAACTTGGAAATCAGGGAGTTTTACTTGGAAATGTGGAGCTTGGAATCATGATTGAAACACCTGCCGCAGTTATGATCAGTGATTTGCTGGCAAAAAAGGTGGATTTCTTCAGTATTGGAACGAATGATTTGACTCAATATACTCTGGCAATTGACAGACAGAATCAGAAGCTGGACTGCATCTACAATCCACATCACCAAGCGGTTTTACGCATGATAGAATTAACGGTACGGAATGCCCACATTGCGGGGATCTGGGTTGGAATTTGTGGTGAATTGGGAGCCGATGTAGAGTTGACTGAAGAATTTCTGCGAATGGGAGTTGATGAATTATCCGTAGCTCCTCCATTCATATTAAATTTAAGAGAAAAGGTTCGCGGTATATAAACCCATCTAAGGGTGCAGATAAAATAATTTACGGAAGTCCGAAGAATTATTTACAGCAAACGCGATATCTCAGAACAAGTCTGAAATTAGATTTCTTTCAGCTTGACAATGTTACCTTGCCTGGGATTTCTCTAGGTGGTTGCTTTGTCTTAAGAGCAGCTGCCTTTGAGAACCGAATCAAGCGTGTGATTGCTGATGACATCTGTACAGATTTTTATCAAGCTTAATAGAGAAATAGAGGTTAAAAGCATCCGCTTATCGATTGCTTTTAACCTCTATTCAATTGCTGGAATCTTTTACTAATAATTGCTCCACTATATAGATTGTCTCGTTATGAGCCTGCGATGCGAATAAAGGAAAAAGAGTAGTATATGGTACCTTATCACTTAATAGATCTGATGCCCACCTTCCAAAGCCTCATCCAGCCGTTTATCGGTACATCTTCTTGCCGCTTCTGCATCACGCTCTTTAATGCATTTATATAAACAAAGTACGCTATCGTATAGAGCCTCTTTCCCGTAACGCAGACAAAAACGCTTCCAAAGCTGTGTTACAACAGGTTTAAAAGATATGTAAATTAAAGGTGTAATACTGTTTCCACTGATAACAGAAAGTTTGTGATGAAACGAAAAGGTGGCTGAGACCGTCTCTTCAATTGAATCTGCATCTGCAACTTCCTTTAATAATCCTTCCAATCCAATAATATCCTCATTCGATGAATTCTTTATAATCGAATCTGTTGCCAGATGTTCCAATGCCCGGCGTATTTCAAGGATTGAGTAAATTTCTGCTTGCCCAAGTGTATCCCCGTGATATTCCATAATGGCATTTAAGGTATTAATATTTCCGTTCTTGCCGTAATCGGCTACAAACACCCCCTGCCTTGGATGCAGTTCCAAAAAGCCTTGTTTTTCAAGTTCTGCATACCCGCTGCTAACCACTGCGCGGCTAACCTGCATCTGTTTCGCGATCTCCCTTTCAGGAGGTAATTTGCTTCCAATCGGGATATGCCCTGATAAAATCATGTCACGAATCTGACAAATAAACATCTCTTTTAAACTCAAAGCGCTAAGTTTCTGAAATTCCATTGTGCCCCCCCCTTGTTCTGGCTCTGGTCATACCAGAAATCAATACTATTTTATCATACATTATTACCAAAATCCAACAAATAAATATGTGATAATGCCAATTCTTTTTTGCATTATTGCCAATGCCCATGGAATATTTTATAATATTGATAAAAAATATACGATAACATGCATCTGGCTGAACCAGAACACTTATGAAAATATTCCTGCATTTTGACGGTTGAAAGACTTTGAAAAAAAGGAAAATACCAAAAAGTGATTTTAAGCAAACAGATGACAGAAAAGATAATGTAAAGAAAGGAGCGTGACACATGGAAGATTTTAAAGTTCTTGAGATAAAAACAAGTGTCTTTGCTGACAACAACATACAAGCCGAAAAGCTTCGTGAAGAATTAAAGAATAAGAAGGTCTTTCTTCTTAATCTGATGTCCAGTCCCGGTGCCGGTAAGACAACTACCTTAACCCGTACCATTAATGCCCTAAAGAACGACTTTAATATTGGAGTTATGGAAGCGGATATTGATTCCGACGTGGATGCCCGTACGATTCAGCAGACTGGTGCAAAGGCGATTCAGCTCCATACCGGTGGTATGTGCCATCTGGATGCGGAGATGACCCACCAGGGATTAGAAGGGCTTGATACAAACGGCCTTGACCTAGTAATATTAGAAAATGTGGGCAACTTAGTCTGCCCAGCAGAATTTGACACTGGCGCAGTAAAAAATGCGATGATTCTTTCTGTACCGGAAGGAGACGACAAACCTCTTAAATATCCGCTGATGTTCTCTATTTGCGATGTGGTACTGATAAACAAGATGGATGTAATGCCGTATTTCAATTTTGATATGGAAAAATGCAAAGCCAATATCAGACTTCGTAATCCCGACGCTATGATCATTCCCATCAGTGCACTAAAAGATGAAGGAATAAAGGAATGGACCAACTGGTTAAGCAATGCAGTAAAATCTTGGTGTGAATAACAAAAGTATTACTATCTTAAAAAGATATTCATAAACTTTAAATGCGCAAAAAAGCGCGGGAAAGGAAATTATGAGTGAATTAAGACC
Source organism: uncultured bacterium (assembly GCA_963519465.1). GTDB lineage: Bacteria > Bacillota > Clostridia > Lachnospirales > Lachnospiraceae > Lacrimispora. Next base: position 64,367 of record CAUQMY010000009.1, on the reverse strand, counting down.
CAAAATTGTAAGACTGGCAAAAATGGTAGGCGGTATTGCCGGAGCTATGAACAAAATCGATGAAAATTCTCCCGAATACTACTCTCTAAACTGTGTTGTAACAGATGACATGGCTGATATTGCTATGATTATCGGGCTGCGTAAACCCCGCACCTTCGAGTATATCGTGAAGCGCTCCGGAAAGAGTGAAAAAGATACTATGGACCTCTTAGAGCAGCTGGCCTACACAGGTGTCGCCAAAGTATGGAAGGATAAAGAAGATCATAAAGAAAGATTTTTTGTGAACATCTTCGCCCCCGGTATGTTAGAAATGATGGTAAATAACCGTGAACAGCTTAACGAACACCCTGAAATCGGTAAGGCCTTTGAAGAATATACCAGACTGCGTCTTGCACCTATGGCAGCAAAATTCCCTCAGGGCATGGCAATGATGCGTGTCATTCCTGTAGAAGAGGCCATCAAGGATATTCCCGATACAAAACCCTGGGAACATCTCTCTTATTATCTGGATAAATATGATACGTTTACGGTATCTGACTGCTCCTGCCGCCAGTCGCGCCGAGTGCTGGATGAGGGCTGCGGCCATCTGGAAAAAGACATCTGCATCCAGATGGGAGAAGGTGCTGAATATTATATAAAAACAGGCAGAGGCCGCCAGATAACACGGGAAGAAGCAAAAGAAATTATTAAATTTGCGGAAAATAACGGCCTGATGCATGAAATGCCTCATACCGACGGACTTGGTGAATCAGCAGCAATCTGCAACTGCTGTGGCTGTTCCTGTTTTTCCTTGCGTCTTGCAACACTTTTTAATACTCCAGATTCCATACGTTCCAACTTCACTGCCAAGGTAAAAAAGGAAAACTGTGTAGCCTGTGGACAGTGTGTGGAAAATTGTCCTGTTAATGCTTTAAAACTTGGCCAGAAACTTTGTTCCAAAACACCCATTACCATAAAGGCAGAACCTACCGCTCGTGACCATGTCTGGAAAGAAAGCAACTGGAATGTGGATTACCGCGAGAACCGTAAAGATGTTACAGAAGAAGGCACATCTCCTTGTAAAACTGCCTGCCCTGCTCATATTTCCGTACAAGGATACATAAAGCTTGCTGCTTCCGGCCGATACCATGAAGCACTGGAACTGATAAAGAAAGAAAATCCTTTCCCAGCTGTCTGCGGACGGATCTGTCCTCACAGCTGTGAAAGCGAATGTACCCGTGGAGATATTGATGAACCGGTTTCCATTGACGAAATCAAAAAATTTATTGCAGATAAAGAACTGGATGGCTCGATTCGTTATATCCCGCCTATGCGTTATCACCTTGGTAATAAAATCGCAGTGGTCGGCTCCGGTCCCTCAGGTCTTTCCTGCGCATATTATCTGGCAATTGATGGTTATCAGGTAACCGTATTTGAAAAGGAAGAAAAGCTTGGTGGTATGCTTACCCTTGGCATTCCCTCCTTCCGCCTGGAAAAAGAGGTCCTTAATGCTGAAATTAACGTTCTGCGTGAGATGGGTGTTACCTTTAAAACCGGAATTGAAGTCGGAAAAGATATTACTCTTAATGAACTGCGGAAAGAAGGTTATGAAGCCTTCTATCTGGCAATAGGTGCACAGGGCGGGAGAGGCCTTGGCATTGAAGGGGAAGAAGCTAAGGGGGTTATCTCCGGCGTTGATTTCCTTCGCAACGTAAACCTTGGAAGAGAAGCAGAGCTTTCCGGTAATGTAGTTGTAATCGGCGGTGGAAATGTAGCAATTGATGTAGCCCGTACAGGGGTAAGGCAGGGGGCAGCAGCTGTTAATCTTTACTGTCTGGAAAGTCCCAGTGAAATGCCGGCATTACCGGAAGAGATTGCAGAGGCTAAGGAAGATAATGTTTCCTTTCATAATGGCTGGGGTCCTAAGAGGATTCTGACAGAAGATGGAAAGGTGACCGGTGTAGAATTTAAACGTTGCATCAGTGTATTCGATGCAGAACATCGTTTCGCTCCAAGGTACGAAGAAAATAATACTATCATTGTGGAAGCCGATACCGTACTGCTCTCCATCGGCCAGTCCATCGAATGGGGTGGACTTCTCGCAGAAAGCAAGGTTGAGCTTGGACGGGGGGGTACTGCCAAAGCTGACAGTCTGACTTTACAGACTTCGGAACCGGACGTTTTTGTGGGCGGTGACTGTTTTACCGGACCCCAATTTGCTATCCATGCCATTGCAGCCGGAAAAGAAGGTGCAATCTCTATACACCGTTATGTACAACCGGGACAGTCGCTTGTATTTGGCCGTGACCGCCGTGAATACCGTGCTTTGGATAAGAACAACGTTGCTTTCGGTGTACAGGATTTTGATACGACTCCCCGCCAGAGACCAGGTCATTCTCCTGAAAAAAAAGGCAGCTTCTATGATGAGCGTATGACCTTTACTGAGGAACAGTTAAAGAAAGAGACGGAACGCTGTCTTGGCTGCGGTGCGGTAGAAATCGACAGTTATATGTGTATTGGCTGCGGTATGTGTACTACCAAATGTAAATTTGATGCAATTCATCTGGAACGCACCTATAACACGGTTCCCAATACTTATGAAAAACTTCCTGTCAAGATTGCCACCAACGCAATTGTACGTACCGGAAAGATTGCTGCAGCCACCCTCAAAGAAAGCGTTGGCAAAAGAAGCTAACGAGAAAAGGAGAGGTAAAATGCATGAGCTTGGTGTATTAAACTCTATGATCCATACCATTGAGCGTATCGTAAAGGAGCAGAATGTAACAGAGGTCCACAAGCTTGTCATCGAAGTTGGCGAGCTTTCCGGTATCGTACCCAGATACTTAGAGCAAAGCTGGCCCGCTGCCTCCTATAAGACTTTTATGGAAAAAACAGAGCTGGAGCTTATCGTTATTCCCGGTATTGTTAAATGTAAAGGCTGCGGCAGGGTATTTAATGCCGTTTACAGCGATTTAAATTGTCCCGACTGCGGCAGCAAGGATATGGAAATCCTGGAGGGTGATGATATGATAATTAAGGAAATCGTGTGCAACTAAAACATGTCTTTCACTGGATATACAACGATTTCTTAACGGAATTGATGGTAGAACCGAGGAAAAAGCGACGACTATTGCAACGTAAAGTAACACACATTTGCGATGAGTTGTCACTGCTGAGTAAATGTATCTTACATATAAAAAAGAGGACTTCAACTTAAACAATAAGCCACATTCATCAAAGCTTGAGCTATCAACAAAAAGTAGACACTAAAAAGTAGACACTAAAAAGCCATAGTTATTCAAAGCCCTGTTCAATACGATATTGAACAGGGCTTTGTTAGTTTCGTGCATATGCCGGTCTTTTATTATTGAAGTAATACATGTAATTTTCTATAAATTATTAATATCTTTATATTCCAATATCTGAAATCAGTGACAAATTCTGCCTTTATCCCTCCATTTACTAATTCACTTTTGAGATTGACAGCCAGAGTTCCTGCTCACGACATGGATGCAGGGCGTATCCAGAAGTATATGCTCAGATAAGAGATAAAATGATAATTGATAGTAAATATTGGGAAAATAGTGAAAAATTTTGAAAATATTTTTAAAGTAACAAGGTGTGCTGATTGTTATAATGTAAAAAAGTGAAAATGAAGGAGTCATTTCATATGATTATGGTCAAGGATTTGCGTAAACAATTCGTTCTAAGAAAAAAAGGTTTGGGTATGAAGCAGTCCATAAAATCTTTTGTAAAATCTGAGAAACAGGTGAAGGAAGCCGTAAAAGATGTTACTTTCGAAATTGGGGAAGGAGAAGTGGTTGGCTTTTTAGGGCCCAATGGCGCGGGTAAAACAACTACATTAAAAATGTTATCTGGAATTTTGTTTCCAACATCAGGTGAGGTATCCGTTTTGGGATATACCCCGTGTGAACGAAAAAATGATTTTAAAAGACAGATTTCCATTGTCCTTGGTCAGAAAAATCAGCTTTGGTGGGATTTACCTGCCAATGAATCCTTATATTTAAATAAATGTATTTATGGAATTGAAGATTCGGAGTATAAGCGTACATTAGATGAACTGTGCGATTTGCTCCAGGTCAAAGAACTGTTGAACGTACAGGTAAGGAATCTTTCTCTTGGAGAACGAATGAAGATGGAGTTAGTAGCAGCACTATTACATAAGCCCAAAGTAATATTCCTTGACGAACCCACAATTGGCCTGGACATGATTGCGCAAAAGAATATAAGAGACTTTTTGAAATTCTATAATCAGCAGGAAAAGGCTACCATCATGCTGACAAGTCATTATCTAGAAGATATTGAAAATTTGTGTGAACGGGCAATTGTGATTAACCATGGAACGCTGGCATATGATGGGAAATTAGTGACTATTAATGAAAAGCTGGCGCAAAAAAAATTAGTCAAAGTAAAGACACAAGATAAGATCCTGGATTTTGATCATGATAGAATGCTCTTGAGAAATAACGAAGGGGGAATCTTAACCCTGGAAGTGAATAAGAGTGTTGTACAACAGGTAATAACAGAACTGTTATCAAAGTATGACATCAAGGATTTTTCAGTAGAAGATATTCCATTAGAGGAAAGCTTGGAAATGTTATATCGTTAAAGTATTTATGGGGAAGGAGCGGCTATGATATACAGGCAAGTGTATAAACTGGGGTTTAAAAAGTCATATGAGTATAGGGCTAATTTCTATATGGGTTTATTAAGCGTCATATTTCCGCTGACGATACAGTATTTTTTGTGGACAGGTCTTTTTCGTTCATCAAAAAGTGGAATTGTATTTGGATATACGTTTTCTCAAATGATCGCATATGCCGTTTTTGCATCATTGGTGACAAAGATTATTTCATCCACCTTTGTTTATGAAATAAATACAGATATTAAAGAGGGCGGTTTGGCCAAATATTTGGTAAGGCCAATTAGCTATTTTAAATATAATTTTATGAGCTATCTTGGCGAAAAAAGCGGAATTATATTAAGTGCAATTTTAATTATTGCTGCAGTATGGCTCGGAATTAATGCCCTGGGAAATAGTGGATTTAATGCTGCACAATTGTTATTCTTTCTCATCGCATTGATTTTAGGGATGATTCTAAACTTCATAATTTTTTATGGCATTTGCAGCATGGCATTTTGGATGATTGATGCAAGTGGTGCCATTTTCATAACCACATTAATTGGTACCATTGTGAGCGGAGGTATCTTTCCTCTGGACATCTTTAATACTCAAGTACAATTTATTTTACATTTGTTACCTTTTCCATATACAAGTTACTTTCCTGTTTCGATCTTATGCGGTACGATAACAGACTCAAAAATACCAGAAGGTTTTTTACTGCAAATTATATGGATCATTATCACCATATGTATTTCTAAAATTTTATGGAGTATAGGCACGAAAAGATATGTTTCTGTGGGGGGATAAAATGGGTATAAAAGATTATCTGAAACTATATGGATATTTTGTAAAAAATAATATAATTGCTCAAATGCAGTTTAGGATAAATTTTGTAATATCGATTCTTACGGAAGTGGGCTTTATTTTTGCCAAGTCCTTATATATTATAGTTTTGTTTTCCGCTGGACTATCTATCAATGGATTAGAACCGAAGCAAATGTTAATGTTTATCGGATCATACACGTTAATTACAGGAGTAATGGATGCGGTCTGCTATCCCAATATAGCGGCCATCCCTGAGTATATTCGAACTGCTTCCTTAGACGTAATGCTGACAAAGCCAGTAAATAGTCTATTTATGACGGCGTTTAGAAAGTTTGATTTAGGATTGGGAATACCAAATGTAATTGGTGGATTGATCATGATCATAATATCGTGGAGATTATCAGACGTCCCTGTTTCTGCCTTGAATATTTTGGGATTTACGGCTCTTATCTTGTTGGGGTGTATTTTGACATTTCCTATTCTGATCATACCAGTAACCTTTTCTTTCTGGATGATAAAGTCCAATGCCCTTATGGACATCATTTGGGCCATGTGGGATTTCAATAATATGCCTATGACAATTTACAATAAAATTATAAAAGCAATCGGAATATTTGTTTTACCAGTCTTTATGATAACGAATCTGGCTCCTATGTTAGTATTTGGACAGTTGCCTAAAATATATATTATTTATTCCATTATTGCGATACCACTTTTCCTATTTGTTAGTATTAAATTTTGGAATTTTACAATAAGAAGTTATTCAAGTGCCAGCAGTTAAAAACAACAATACATAAGAGGAGGAAATTAAAATGATTGAAACATTGAAAAAGTTAGTAGCTGAGGTAACGGAAACGGATACTCTAATCAAGGATTTGAGCTTGGAGGCAAATCTTATTACTGATTTAGGATTAGATTCTCTTCAATTCATCAATTTGATTTTGGCGTTAGAGGATGAATATGATTTTGAAATTGACTTTGACGAATTAGATCTTGAGGAAATTTCTATCGTTGGAAAATTAATTAATTATATTGAGGAGAATAGGAATGATAAGTAAGATAATCGCTGGAAAATTTGATGCCGAAAAAGATTGGGATGCTGGTGACACTGCAAAACTTCCGGCTATTAGCAGTACATACTACAGCAATATTGTCCTTGCAATGGATGAATTATTGGTGGCATATAGTACAAGCAAGAAAGATATAGTTTTGACAAAAAATTCAATTGATCCAGAACAGTTAAATTATTTTACTTCATTGGGAATTTATTGTCAAAATCAGACATACGAAAACATCTGCAAAAGTGACTTCGCTTCCAAAACTTTGGATACATATGCTGTTACGCCGGAATATGTTTCTTTTGCAGAAGAGAATGGACTGGCATACGAACATCCAGAGATAGAGGTTGTCAGTAGAGCTAATTCAAAAATCTATTCTGTCGAATTGTCCCGGCGCTGTGCATTAAATAATTACTCCGTTCAGGTGAACGATTATGAGGAACTGGAGTACTGGTTAAAAGAGATGATAAATACTTATGGTCAGGTAATGATAAAAGAAGATTATGGGGTTTCAGGAAAAGGAAATACAGTAATTGAAGAGAAAAAAGTGGAAAGATTTCTACACAATATAAAGAGACAGGAGGAAAAAGGCAAGAGTGTTAAATTTATTCTGGAACCACGCTTTGAGGTTGAAAAAGATTTTTCATCCCAATGGTTTATTACCAAGGAGGGAAAAGTAAATTATATTTCCATTCAAGAGATTAGAAATCATGGATCAGCTTATGGCGGTTCCATTGATTTAGAGGATGATACTTTGATTTTTTTGCATAAGGAAAACTATTTTGAAAAAATGAAAACGATCTGCGATGGCTTATTTAGGGATGGCTATTACGGTGACGTTTGCGTAGACTCTATGATAGTGAAAGAACACGGGCTGATACCTGTTGTAGAAATTAATGCAAGGAAGTCAATGAGTTTGACAAAACATGCATTTGATAAGACTTTTGAGAAAAATGCGGTAAAAAATAATGTGTCCTACATGAGTTCCAGTGAAGTGTACTACAATAGTGAGACCACCTTTGGGGGTATTCTTCAGAGTCTGAATCGGTATGGCATAGAGTATAATACGAATAATAAATCAGGAGTGATCCCGTTGACAGGGAGTACTCTTTTTTCGAATAGAGATAAAGATAAGGAATTATCCCGGGGAAGAATCTATTTCTACGTGACAGCAAAAGAAGTCAAAGATGTGGAGAACATTTTAAAACGTATGGCAGCAATTGAGGTGTATGGAAGGAGTTGAACATAATGATTAAGATATTAACTTCAGTGATGGGATTAGGAACCTATGTACCGGCCTTATTATTAGAAGACTGTTTTTTACGTAAAGGCATGTCATGCCAGGTACAACTTATTGAGTCTTTTTTAAAAGAAGAAAAAATTGTTAAGTTTTTAAAAAATAAAGAGGAGTATCACAAAAATTTCAAAGCTGCCAAATTAGGGCATAAATTAGCAGAGCGGCAATTGGGTGGATTGATTGACGACCAGGAGAAAAAAACAATTTTTGAGGATTGGAACGAGAGCGGCGTAACTCTGTTTGTAGTCATGTCCGGTAATTGGATGGAGACCTTATTAGAATATGTTGATATGGGGAAGATAGAGCCTCAATCGATATGTGCGGTACATATGGATGTTGGTGCGACCCCATCTTGGTGTAAGTATATGGATATACCAGGATTAAAAAATATCTCAGTATACGATGAAAATACAGTACAGTGTATGTTGGAATATCCGAAAAAATTTTTAAAAACGAGGAATGTTTATGAAGAGCCAGCCAAATCACATATATACATTCATGGCGGTGGCTGGGGAATGGGTACATATCAGGAACGTCATAAGGAATTTCACGAAATATTACCTTACAAAGTAAAGACGACGATTCACAGCCTTAAAGAAGCTGAAGAAAATGACGGCTGGGATTATTATTTATTAGATTCGAAATGGATGCCGTGGAAATCAGATAACAATGATTTATACCCGCCGATTGGTAAGGTTACTTCCAATGGGGTAAAGGCACTGCCAAATGGCCTGCATCAAGGCATGTATTCTTTATACGAGGATTGCTGTGGGATTATTAGTAAGGCTGGTGGGGGTACCTTAATGGATAGCTTAATCACTGGAACACCATTAGTGTTTATCGAGCCTATCGCAATGCATGAGCAGAGAAATCAGGATCTGTGGATAAAGCTTAAATTTGGAATTACTTATGAAGACTGGAAGCAAAATGATTTTTCTATTGATATGTTAAAGGAAATATATAACAACATTATAGAAAATAGAGAAAAGATACCAGATTTAAGTATGTGTATATCGAAGTTGCTTAACTTGAGTGAAAGCTAAAGATGGAGGTGATGGCATGTATGAATATCCAAAATGGATTGTGTTCCAACTCCTTGAGAAGTGCAATCTGAGATGCAAAATGTGTTATGAATGGGGAAAAAACGGCTCTTATTTAGAAAAAAAAGATATGAAAGAATTGGATATAAATATTATTAAAAAAATAATTTATGAGAGTGCGTCATATAATCCGTTTTTTGAGTTATTTGGTGGAGAACCATTGTTATATGGTCATCTTGAAGAAGTCTTGTCAACCATTCATGAGGTAAATGGAAAATTAAGTATCCCCACCAATGGAGTATTGCTTGAGCATAACGCAGATTTGCTTGTAAAATATCCCCCTGCTGTAATTTGGATTTCAGTGGATGGAACGGAGCAATTTAATGATATGCAGAGGGGAAAAGGGGTATTTAAAAAGGCAATCAAAGGCGTAGAAACACTGTACAAAAGAAAAATGGAGGTTAAAAGTGAGTATCCAAAGATAGGGATTACAATGGTGGTTACTCCAGATAATTATAAAACAATTGAGGAGCTTTTTGTAAAGCAGATTAACCCTGATATGGTGGACTCCATTAGCATTGAGTTCCAATTATACATTACAGAGAATATCTACAATGCTTATTGTGATTTTGTGTATGATACGTTTAAAGTGGTTGATCCATCAGCAGCAAAAGGATATTTAAGAAGCATCACGGAATTTGAGAATATAGATTTGGATGAGTTAATAAGGCAAATGAAGGTTGTTAAGGAATACTGTGCACTTCATTCCATAAAATTAATCGGATATCCCAATCACATTGAAAAAGAAAACCTGACTTATTTTTACAATGGTCAATGGGATAAGATGAAAGAGAAAAAGGAACGGTGTCCTTTGCCCTGGGTTTATGCCGAGATAAGCGCATCAGGTGATGTAATCCCTTGCCATACTTTTTATGATTATAGTTTGGGAAATGTTAATTCCCAGAGTTTAAAAGAAATATGGAACAGTGAAAAGACAAAGGATTTTAGAAACGGCGTGAAGAATCTAATGCCCATATGTATTGCATGTTCAAGATACTATAGCGAAATATAGACTAAGGAGAAAAAAATATGCAGCCTAAAAACAAAAGAAGGATGAGTTCCAAGGAAATTAAAATTTTAGAAAGAACAATGGCCAATTCAGAATGTGTTTCCAAAGGCTTGAAAGGAGATCTTAAATTTTGTACTGAATTACCGCAAATTATTGGAATAAAATTAACAAACAAATGTAATTTAAGATGCAAAACCTGTTATGAATGGAATGAACAGGGATATCATAGGAACATGTCAACAGATGAGCAAAATCGGGAAATAGACATTAAACTGATAGAAAAAATCATTGATGAAACAGAATCCCAAAAGTCAAGTTTATATTTGTGGGGCGGGGAACCTTTATATTATAGCAAATTTGAGGAATTATCCTATCTGCTTGAAAATAAAAAAAGAATTATTGCCATATGTACCAACGGCCAGCTTATTAGAAAAAACATAGATTCTCTTGTACGAATGGGAGAATATTTAGAACTGCTAATTGCTGTGGACGGCATGGAGGAACAGAATGATTCCATTAGAGGAAAAGGGACATTTACAGAAACAATAACAGCAATAAAAGAGCTGTTAGCATTGCGGGAAAAGGGGATTTTTAAAGGTAAAATTTCCATTCACTGTGTGATAAGTGAAGATCTGGTTGGGAAATTATATGAGTTTCTGCTCCTTTTTGAAGAAATTGGGGTTGATGTGGTAATCCTTTGCTATCCATGGTATATATCAGAAAAGACTTCCCAAAACATGGATCAGTACTATGTAAAGAACATTGGCTGCATTGAATCAGAAAAACCAAGTTGGTATGCATTTAAGTATAAACTTGCAACAAAGCATTATAATGAGATTTTGTCTGATAAGAATAGGATTATGGAAAGAACCTGGGGCATGCAGGTCAAATTTCAGCCAGAACTGAAAGATACAGAAATTCTTGATTTTCTCAATGACGAATTAGAATTAAGACCATTTAAATGTTTTTCTGTTGCAGACCGACTGGAACTTTTACCAGATGGCAGTGTTTCGACATGTAAGCACTTTCCTGAAATGATAGTGGGGAATCTCAAGGAAGATTCGGTTTATAATATCTGGCACTCGGATAAATATTCGAAGATGAGAGCGGCGATTCAAAATGAGTTAATGCCTGTCTGTACGAAATGCAATAATCTCTATTTACATGGAAAGAAGAAGTTAAATGAAAAATAATAAAAAGCCAATAGTGGCAATTGTGAGAGTAAAAGATGGCGCAATTGACAGTGCTTTGAAAAATTTATTGGATTTATTAGGCGGAATTGAATTGTATGTCTTGCCATTTCAAACGATTTTGCTGAAACCCAATTGGGTTTCAGGAAAGTCTTATGAAACGGGTGCCGTGACACATCCCCGATTAATTGAAGCATGTGCCAGGCAAGTTTTGAATTGTGGGATTAAGAAAGTATATATTGGCGACAGTTCAATGGTCGGAGTAAAAACGGAAGAGGCCATACATAACAGCGGTCTGGAAGAATTAAATTTAAAAAGGGTAGAACTTGTTGATTTTAAAAAATCAGATTATAAGGAGGTAGGAATTGCAAATGCTTTGAAGTATCGCCGTCTTGCGTTCCCGAAAGAGTTGCTTGAGTCTCAGGTGGTAATAAACTTACCGGTATTAAAAACCCATGATTACTTTCCTGCCACTTTAGGATTGAAAAATATGAAAGGTGTACTGCGTGATATAGATAAGCGGCGCTTTCATTCATGGGGATTGGAAGAAGGTATCATAGATACCAATAGAATTGCTTTGGCCGATTTGACGATTATAGATGGAATTATTGGAATGGAGGGGAGAGGTCCATTAAATGGTTCGCCTGCCCATACGAACATTCTGATCGGATCAAGTGATGCGCTGGCTGCTGAGGTGGCGGCATTACATATTATGGGAATGGAAGACTTGCAGCCATGTTATATTGATATGGCATATGAAGCTGGGTTCGGTGAGAAAAATATAAATAATATCCAGATCATAGGGGAGAGTATTAAAAGTGTCCGTAAGAAATTTCAGAGAAATTGTGGCCTTGATCGCAGTTTGTGTGAGGGAAAGCTGGTGTTATCATCGCAAAAGGCTTGCAGTACCTGCAGATTTTTGGCAGAACAATTATCTCAGGACAGTGGAGTGAAGTCTTTAAAATTAAACAATAAATTAAAACTATTTTTTGGAGGCGTTGAAGACACCAATCCATCGGAGGTGGTGGTTGGTGTTGGAAACTGCTGCATAAAAAACAAAGAGAAATGTAATGCTTTTATACCCGGGTGTCCCCCTAAAAAAAGGGATATCGTAAAAGCAATAATAGATGAATACAGATTTGAGGATCATTAAGAAATTAAAAATTCCTAGCTTAACATCTTTTTATATTCGGTTGGAGTATAGCCGAGGTGCTTCTTGAAAACGGTAGTATAATAATTCACGCTGTTAAAGCCAACCAATCCTGCAATATCGGTTATGGAATATTTTTCATCACTCAAATATTCCTGACTTTTTGAAATTCTAAAATTAATAAGATATTCGAATGGAGAGCAGGAGAGTGTGCGCTGAAAAAGTCTGTTGCATTCGGATTTACTTATATTTCCGCTTTTGGATAAATCATTTAAAGAAATATCACCTAAATAGTTCGCCCCTATAAATTGCAGTATTTTTTTCAGGAGTTTTTGATCTTTTTCAGAAGTTACGGAATCACAATATATAGATTTTTGCATACTATCGTAAATATATGACCAAATATTGATAAAGCATTTATATATCTCCAATTCATATTTGGGGCAAGGGAAAGTTAATAATTGAATTACATCATTCAGTTCTTTCCTGATATTTTTGTTGTGAGGAGTATGATTGTTAAACATAATCATGCCGTCGGATATGGTATTAATAACAGGAAGATAGTATTTATGAAACAGTATGGATTTGGAGTCTCCATAAATGATCTTAGGGTTAATAATAATTGTTTTAACAATGCCAGGTTGGTTGTCAGCTTTTTTTACCTGATGTAATTCCGTTGGTAAAATAATATATCCTTCATTCTCATGAATGCTAAAAACATTTTTATGTACAAATAAATTAATCATCCCTTCCTCAACAATACCGAATTCCAATTCAAGGTGCCAATGCGACTCTACCATAGAATTGTTAAAATTATTAATGTTTTCACTGTATAATTGACATGGAAAGCCCTGTTTCCCGTATGGGAAAATAGCTTGGCGGCTGCTTGTAATCGGTATTGTGCTTTTGGCGATTTTTTTAATATACATAGGCTCACCTTCATTTAATTCGTATCTGCTCAATAGTATGGAACTTACTGAAAATTTACGCAGGAGATACTGCTTTTCATTGTTTATCCCCAGGTTCATTCGAGTATATTACCATAAAATGGTAATTTTTTAAATGTAAAAATGTGACTTTATGAAGGAAATTGTGAATATTATAACGAATTTATACCACTAATTGGCGGAGGTTTCTGTATGAATGCAGTAGAAAATAATTTTAAAACACATCAAAGTTATGAATGTTTCAATGCATGTATTGTGAATCAGCTCTCTTATATTGGTTACAGTGTCACTGGAAGTGATATTTTTTTTATTGGGAAATACGACGGATTTATAAATGTGAATAGAAATGATAATGAATTTTCTATTTACGATGAACAGTCAGACGCCAGTTTCCAGTTTTGTAAAAAAGTCGGTTTGGATTATCAGATTGAATACATAAATAAAAAAGAAAATTTAGATATTTTAGAAGCCATGATTGCTGAATTTGGCTGTGTCACCCTGGAAGTGTCAACACCGTATTTAAAATATAGTAAGGTATTGGAACAAGTTGACGTCTTTCACTTTATTAACATCTTAAAAATAGATAGAATCAGAAATATGGCATATATTAGTGATGGATATGTCCCCAATATAAAGCCATCAATCTATGAAGGCTGGATGCCCCTTCCAGACTTACTTATCGCCTGGAGTAAGACAAATTGTAAAGCACTGACTGTTCATGGGCTGTCGCATGAGAAGATCTTAAAAAAAGAGTTGGACAGAAGTTATACCTATATGCTGGATAGTATAAAAAAGTACGGACTGATTGAAGGCATTAATGAAAAACTATTGTCAGTTTTTGAAAGTTCTCTATCACAAATTTCTGATCCTAAAGAGTATGAGGATTTTATTTTAAATTATATTTTTCAGCTAAAATTAAATGGCTTTTTATCCTATAAGTATTATATTTTGCAGCAGATAGAAAAATATAATTTTACAGAACAGGAAGCGTATAAAAGAGTAATAAATAATTGGACAGGCTGGATGCTGAATTTAATGAAAGTCAGGAGTTCCTGTAATTATGAAAAAATCATGCGCGTTCATGAAAAGGGTATTTTGCTGATTGATAAGGAGAGGGAGTGTTTTATAAAAATTTTAAACGAGTTTCAATAAAAGGATTCGGCCTCTGTATTGCGATACAGAGGTCGAATTTTGTCTGTTTATTCTTTGTTGATTGGAGTGTTGTATAATATGGCAAGTAATACAATAGGGGGAAGACTGTTAAAAGGCTTAGTCAGGCAATACCACTTTAATTCACAAGGAGGAAAGGATATGAAAAAACACAAACCCTTAAAGCGCTCTTTGGCTATGGCATTGTCAATGGTCATGGTGTTGGGTGCAATGCCGATTCCGGCATCAGCTAATATTCTGTCTTCAGATAGCGGTATTGAAATAACCGCATTTGAAACGCTGGCAGAAGAAACAGAATATCAAACAGTGCCGATAGGCACAAAGCTAAAGGATCTGGATTTGCCCAGGAAATTGAAAGCAACAATTGAAACAACGACGACTGGTGAAAGCCCTACTGAGATCGTGAAAGAACCAGTTACAGATCCGTCGAATGAAACCCCAGAAACCCCAGAAACTCCAGAAACTCCAAAGGATGATAACTCTCAGGAACCCAGTATTCCCCAGGAGTCTGAAGATCCCGATGCAACCAGCAGTAATGCTCTTCGGGCAACTAGTGTCAGCGTTGATTCATTCGATGACAGTGATTCAGAAATAACAGACTTTCAGGAAAGCCAGGTGGAAGAAAAAGTTATTTCCATACCGGTAACATGGAGTGCGGATCCGGAGTTTGAATCAGATGTAGCGGGAGAGTACATCTTCGAGCCAACGCTTACGGAGGAGTATACACTGGCATCTGGTGTGGATCTGCCCACCATTACAGTAACTGTAGGTGATGCAGGCATGATGCTTCGCGGAACAAGAAATAACTGGTATAAACGTAAAACCAAACTGGATCTGACTGCAAACAGTGTAATGTACCAAAATGGGGCCAATTCTTACGGAAGTGGAAACCCAACAGAGTCCGATATTACAATCACAGGCGAGGGCTGGTGGTGGTATTTAAACGAAAATGAAGAGGAAGGATATCCTGAAAAGACCCTTGTATTGGAAGATATTAGTTTTGATGTAAATGAAGATATAAGTATAAAGCTGCCTGAAGGCTCAACGATCATACTTATGGATGGCAGCAGCAATTTTATTAATAATACCTATAGTCAGCATGGGACTGGTATATATGCCCCTTCTCTGACAGTAAAAGGAAACGGTGAATTATACGTTACAGTTGGTTCTCAAGATAGTCTTAATGGCACAGGAATAAAATCTCTTTCAAATTTTTCCTTAGAAGATTCTACTGTTTACATAAGATTTAATAATAATCAACCTCAAAATTATCCAATTGTAACAGACCACATTGATACAGGAATTATAGCTTACCAGATGGATGAAAATTACGATTTTACCATAGACGCCTTCTTTGATGAGGACCAAAAAATATTTACCTATAATAATGGCATTCCAGCAACAGCTATTATGATAGAACCTGGTACAACAGTTCAGAAATCTGCGACAATTGCAAATGTGACGGTATCAGGCAAAAAGGGAAAGCCACTCTCTGGAAGTGATGCTGTCACAGTTTCGATTTTTAATGATACATTTCTTGAGTTGCAGGAGAATCAAGATATATCCAGTTGGTTCAGCAATCTGCCTGTTGGACTTACAGCAACTGTGGAAAGCGTTTCCGATGAAAGTGTGACAATTGCATTTTCCGGTACCCCATCTGAAATGTCCGATGCAGCAATGAATATCACAATTCCTGCTAATAAGCTGATGAGTGGGGAGGATTTATCCGTAACGGTTAATCAGAACGCTAAATTTAATATTACTGTTTTATATGTACGGACCAGTACGCTGGATTTAACTGCAACGGTCGTTACTTACTTAAATAGCAGCGGATCGACTTCCACTGTTGATCCTATCAGTAATGATATAACCAATACTAGTGAGGGCTGGGCCTGGTATCTGAATGGAGATTCCGTAGCGGGATACCCGGAAAAAACACTTGTATTAGATGGTCTTCATCTGGAAACCTTGCCTACGTTCCAGACAGGCATCACACTGCCAAAAGGGGCTACGATTCTATTATCTGATGGAAGTAGTAATTTTTTGGCGACTACTACTAATGCAATAACGAGTACAGGAAATATCACAATTACGGGTACTGGCGAGTTTAAGGCACAGGTTGCAAATGCTTTGAATGGACAGGGTATTAACTGTAGAGTACTTACAATCGAAGGTGGTACAATAACCTTAGAAGCTACAGGTAATGCCTTAAGTTACGGAATTGTGGTGGATAGCTTAATTATGACAGGCGGAACACTTTATGCGAAGTCTGGTAATACCGGAAGCAGCTACGCAGCATATTTTAGACAAAGCTTTCCTGATGCAGGTCTTACCATCTTACAAAAGGTAAATGGAGAGTACACCGGATCTGTAAAGCAGACTGCCGATCACTATTATAGTTATGATAATAATTACGTCGCTAACGATTTAATGTTCACAGTTATGAAAAGACTTCCCACAGCTTCAATTGGGAACATAACAGTGTCCGGTATTGCAAAAAAGGTTCTTTCAGGAAATGATTCCGTTGCAATCGCGCTGACAAACGATATGTTCCTCGATTTAGAAGATAATGAGAATGTAACTGATTGGTTTAAAAATATACCGGAAGGAATGACCGCAAAGGTCGTTAGCAGCACTGATGAAGAAGCTGTTATTGGTTTTTCTGGTACCCCTATTGAGTTGTCAAATGCAGCAATAAATATCACAATTCCTGCTGATAAGCTGATGAGTGGGGAGGATTTATCTGTAACGGTTAATCAGAACGCTAAGTTTAATATTACTGGCTTATTTGTACGGACCAATGGATTGGATTTAAGTGGAGGTGCCATTACTTACAAAAATAGTAGCGGATCCACATCCACTGCCGATCCAGGTACGAGTGACATTAATGATACTGGTGAGGGCTGGTCCTGGTATCTGAATGGAGATTCCGTGACGGGCTATCCCGAGAAAACACTTGTATTAGATGGCATAAAGTTACAACCGACCGGTACAATAAATGCTGGTCTTATACTGCCAGATAACACAACCATCGTATTGGCAGATGGAAGCGACAACTCAATAACAGCTAACAGTACTGCAATTAATGGAATGGGAAATATAACAATCAAAGGATCTGGTGAACTTTTTGCAACTTCAACCAACCAAATGATGGGCATTGGCATTTATTGTAATAATCTAACCATTGAGGATGGTACAATAACCGCATCAGCTTTATTAGGAAGTTATAGTTACGGTATCACAGTTAACACCTTAAATATGACAGGCGGAACACTTTATGCAAAGTCAAGTAGTAGTGGCAGCAGTGGTGCAGCGAATTTCAAGGTAGCCTGTCCGGACGAAGGGCTTATCATATTGCAGAATAAAGATAATGAATATTCTGAGAAAGTGTGGAAGGATCAAAATGGTCGCTTTTTTATGTATGGGATTGGCAGTTTTGCGACTGATTTAAAATTTACCACAACTAAGGCGGATCCAACCGCTGAGGTAGAAAGCAAAATTGTATCCGGTATGACAGAAACTGCGCTTTCAGGACATGATTTCATAACAATCACCTTGAAAAATGATATGTTCCTCAATTTGGAAGAGGATGAAAATGTATCTGGCTGGTTCCAGAATCTGCCTAAGGGAATAACTGCAAAGGTAGAGACCATTGGTTCCGATAAAGAAGCGGTTATCGGTTTTACCGGCACTCCAATCAAAACATCAGATGAAGCGATGAATATTATTATTCCGGCATATAGGCTGACCAGTGGACAGGCATTATCAGTTGCACTCAATAACGATGCCAGGTTTGATATTGTACAAGCAGGCCTTCGCAGCACTATGTTGGATTTAACAACGGATAGTGTTTCATACCGTAACTTAAATGGAGAGTTAGTAAATGCGAATCCTAGAAAAAGTGATATCAATGATACTGGAGAAGGTTGGGCATGGTACCATTCTCAACATGAGTTAGTATTGGATGGCATTAATTTAAAAAGTTCCGATGATCTTGGAATTAATCTTCCAAACGGAACAAGAATCATTCTGGCAGATGGAAGCGAAAACAGTGTCAGTGTTTCTGATACGGATAAAGAATATAACATCAGAGGCATATATAGCAGCGGTGATATTGAGATAACAGGCAACACAGGAAGACTGAACGTCACCTTGGGGAATACCAGGTGGCAACAAAATACAGGTATATTTGCGGCAGGAAATATTACCATCAGTGGAGGAGAGATTACTTCAACCGCAGGAGACTCCAATCATATGAGCTTTGGAATCTGTTCATTTAGTGGAATTACCATATCAAACGGCACTATTTATGCGAAAAGCGGTTCTGTCAGCAACCTGACCGGAATTGAGACTGCAATCTATGCAAATTACGGAATCTATGACGATGGCATGGAGGCTTACCAAAAGGTGGAAGGGGCATATACAGAGCGAGCAGTCCTTACAAGCAATGACTACACATTTTTTAATTATGTCTTTACAGGGGGTTATCCTGCTACAGATATTAAAGTCACAAAAAAAGCCACTATAAAAAATGTGGGCGGTTCTGCAAACATCTCTTTCAGCGGAACAAAGATAGACCTTACCCAGTTATCCAAATTATTTACTGTAGATGAAAATGCAGGAACAAAGATTTATGCAATAGAAGAAGGAGGCACTGGAGCAGGCACGATTTCAGGCAATATACTTACGGTGACCAAAGCAGGAACCATTAACATCAGTCTTAAAACGGAAAAGACCCAGACCCACCCGGCTGGGGGAAAAGTCTTTGCTGTTCTTACCGTGAACAAAGGCGTGAAGATAAGTTCTCCCACCAACCTTGGTATTGTAAATGCAACCACAAATGGTGGAAATGATGGTAAGATTACAGGACTGCATCCAAATACCAAATATGAGTATAAAAAGGATAACGAATCATACAAAGAAGTAATCTCCAACGAAAACGGAGAAATTACCGGACTCTCATCAGGTTCTTATGTGGTGCGTTTTGGAGAAAATGATCTGTATGGTGCCAGTTCTGACTCATTGGTTGTGAGCATCGGGCAGCCGGGCGGCAACACAGGCGGAAATACGGGAGGCAATACAGGCGGAAATACAGGCGGAAATAACGGTGGTAATTCCAGCAGCGGCTCCGGAGATTCGGGGGATTCTTCTAATGGAATCTCCACTTCAAAGCCGACCCAGGCTGTCACAGGATCAGCAAATAGTATTGCGGAAATTGACAACAGTGGAAGCGCAGTTGTAAGTGTTTCCGACAAAAATATTAACGATGCGATTGCAAGTGCCAGGGCAAACGCAGCCAAAAAGGGTGTGAATGCAGGCGATATTTCAGTATCAATTTTAGTATCCACAGGCGGTAAGGATGCATCTGCTGTTACTGTGAATCTCCCAAAGAATATACAGCAGCAGGTAATCAGTAATAAGATATCAAGCGTAGAGTTAATGATTGACCGCCCGGATATCACACTTGGAATCAATCTGGCGGCCGTGACTGAAATTAACCGTCAGGCCAATGCAGATGTACAGCTTACAGCAAAAAAAGTGGATAACTCCACACTTAGTGCAGCGGCGAAAACTCAGATTGGTACACGTCCCACATATGATTTAAAGGCAAGCTATGAGGGAGGCAGTAAAAATGTTTCGAACTTTGGAACAGGTTCTGTTTATGTAAGCATTCCTTACACTTTAACATCAGATGAAGTCGTTGGAGGACTGTATGCAGTTTATGTAGATGATCAGGGGAATCCGACTCGTGTGAAAGACTCTGCTTATGACAGCAACAGCAGAAGCTTGATTTTTACAACAAGCCATTTTTCAGTCTATGGAGTTGGCTATGCATCTCCAACAGCAAAATTAGGCGATATCAGCAGTCATTGGGCCAAAGACTCCATTGATTATGTAGTTGGCAGAGGTTTGATCACCGGTATGTCGGAAACCGGATTTTCACCCGACAAGGCGATCACCCGTGGGGTGTTGGCAACAGCCCTTGGCAGACTGGCAGCGATTGATGCGTCCATCTATCAAAACAACAGTTATACTGATGTAAAGTCAGATAGTATCTACCGTCCTTATATTGAGTGGGCTCATGAAAAAGCCATTATTCAGGACAAGGGAAATAACCAGTTCGCTCCGGATCTGGCAGTATCCCGTGAAGAAGCAGCAGTTATTCTGGCAAATTATGCAAAAGCTATGGGTTATAAGTTACCAGAAGCACGCAGTGCGGAAGTGTTCGCGGATGCAGCCAATATCGGAAGTGGATATAAAGATGCAGTGACAGCAATGCAAAAGGCAGGTGTCATCATGGGAAAAGAAGGCAGCAATTTCAGTCCGAAATCCGATGCGACACGAGGAGAAGTCTCCGCCATGCTTCACCGCTATGTTAAACTGACCATTGATCCTGATACGACACAGGTCTGGGCGAAAAATGACGGCGGTCAGTACCTGTTCTTTAAAGAAGGAAAAGCCGTTACTGGCTGGCAGAACATCAAAGATGTAACCTATTACTTTAGCAGCAATGGCATCATGGTATCTGGCAACTGGCTGGAAATTCAGGGGAAATGGTATTACTTTAACGCTGACGGTTCCCTTGCTAAAAGCACGAAAGTGGATGGCTATGAAGTTGATGAAAATGGTGTAAGAAAATAATATAAACATTAAGATCGTAAGGCCGCAGGATTCTGATCAGAACCTGCGGCCTTATTTATTAACCAATTAACTTTAAGATATGGACAGTTATTAAATATTTGCGTTGCTGTTATTGCAATGAAATCTTTTCCGTATTATTAAAACCTATGATGACATAAGCTTCGCTGAATTGTATTTCATAGATATCCATCATTGGACCAGCAAAATCGTAAGTGGCCTGAAATCCTGGAAATTTACTAATGAATTTATCTTTTAAATCATGTACGGTGAGTTCGCTTTTCTGAATAACAGCGTTTGTTACTCTGACTGAATCAGAACCAACAGGGATTGTAGCAAAAGCTACTTTATTATTTTTAGAAAATTCTGCTATTTTAGGTGATTGGTTATAGGTGGCGATATAAGCGACTCCATTTTTTTGCTCATCATAATAGAAAGTTAAGATCCTGACGTTGGGAATATTGTTGTCAGAGGTTGCAAGGGAAAGTTCAACCGCATTTTCCATAATTCTTTGAAATTCTTTTTTAAAATCCATTTTTTTATCTCCTTGTTTTTTCATTTTTTAAGAACAAAGGCAGTATAACATAGGCACCTTGACAACAGTATGTCAATAATATATGATTTAAAAAAATAAAATTTACAGGATGAAAAAATGAAGGTTGAACGTATTATATCTATCATAATGCTTTTATTGGAGCGGAAACAAATGAGTGCCAGCGCTTTGTCTGAAATATTTGAAGTATCCCGGAGAACGATCTATAGAGATATGGAAGTAATTAATGCAGCAGGTATCCCGATCGTATCTTTCGCAGGCTCCGATGGAGGATTTAGTATTATGGAGCAATATAAAATTGATAAAAAGCTGTTTACCATAGCGGATGTAACGCTATTGTTAACCGCTCTTGGCAGTGTACATGCATCATTATCCAGTATAGAACTGATTAATACCTTAGCGAAAGTAAAAGGACTGATTCCTGAGGAGCATCTCAAAGATATTGAACGAAAATCAAATCAGGTTTCTATCGACTATACCCCTTGGTTCGGAAATAGAAATACAAATAATAATCTGGAAATAATAAAAAATGCCATCAATGATCAAAAGTATTTGGAATTTCAGTATTCCGATCAAAAAGGCAAAAAAAGTAAACGCAAGGTTGAGCCTTACCAGCTTATATTGAAGGATTCTAACTGGTATCTGATCGCTTACTGCACTGACCGAGAGGATTTTCGAATATTTAAAGTGCTGCGTATTTTGACACCTGGTATTACAGAACACTTCTTTGAGATTAGAGAATTACCAGATCGATTATTACACTCATTGGAGGCTGGAAGAAAAGAGATGATTACAATAAAGCTTCTGATAGATAAACGTATATACAGCCAGATGCTGGAAATAGTAGATGAATCGAGTATGGAAATTGCTGGTGAAGATAAATATTTGGTTCAATACCCTTTTATTGAAGATGATTATGGTTATGGCTTATTACTTAAATATGGAGACAAGTGTGAATGTCTGGAACCACAGTTTGTAAGGGCGGAGTTGCTCAAACGGTTAGAAAGTATAGCTAATCTATATAAGAGGAGCCTTGGTATGTCTGGTACCGATAATATAAACGATATTATTTTGAGCAATGTTGACGGACTGTAGTCAAGGTTGGGGTGTTATAATATACTTCGTTTGATTCGTATTCTATTTCATAAGGATTTATAGGAATGAGGAATTGGCAGAGTGAAAAATCTTCAACAGAATCCAAAGATATAAGATGCGGACAGACCTGTGAGGATAATCAGCTTCGATTATTTATTGACTGGAATGGGTAGATAAATCTATCCTTGAAATTTGCTGTTATTATAGGCTGTACATAGTTTGCTTAAGACAGAACGCAACTAGATTGTCTAAATAATAATGATCGATTTATGTCTCTTTTATAAAAATTACAAACAAATAAAGCCACTACCATACTGAAATTACTTTTATCTAAAAGTACATGGTGGGCTTTATTTTTTTTTATATACCAGATATATTTGAAAATTAATTTGAAACTGGTTATTAAGTGTTAGCTGATTTTAATTAATTCCTTACTTTTTATTGTGAAATATGCACAGTATAATGCGTAAAATACATTTGCAAAATGTACAAAAAATATAAAAAACTTGACTTTTGAAAATTTTATACGATATAATTTATTTATAAAAATGAAAGGAAGGCACATACCTGTGAGAAGAATTATTAGTGCTTGTTTATTACAAACAATGAGATTTGATACAACTAAGGGAGCAAATCCTGAACAAGATATGGAAGAATACTTACAAAAATTAAATAAGCATGGTGTGAAGTATACCATAGAAGGGAAAGAGATTGAAAAAGAGGGGTCTATAATTGTAAAAGTAAAAAAGCAGTATAACAGTTACAGCACGGATGGATATTTGGAATAAAACAGTTTGTCGGTAAAAATCACTGGAAGAGAAGCCTCTTCTGGTGATTTTTTCTCAAAAGTCAGGAGAGTATCATGTTTGCAGTTGGTGAAGCAAAGACTACAACTTACGATTCAAAACTTGTAATACCGAAGGAGTTTGGTTTAAGACGGCCAGGCAGAACGATATATGGTGTTTGGGTTGGAGATTGGATCTTGTATTTATCTGATGAAATAAATATTTTGGAGAAAAAGGTTCAAAAAAAATCCTTCGTTTTTGAAATGAAAATAGATTCTGGATCTCAAATAAAACTACCAGAACATTTAAATAAATGTGAAGCCACTTTAAAGGGATGTATTTCAACAATTGAGATTAAGTTTAAATAAGGAGGAATTCAATTTGTTTGAAGTTGGAGATTATGTTGTTCATGGAAGTAACGGAGTCTGCAGAGTGGATGAAATTGGATCGGTTAATATAGATGGAATTCCTCGAAATAGAAAATATTATTTTATGACGCCAATAAATTCAAAGGGATGCAGGTTATACACTCCGGTTGACAATGAAGAAAAGAATTTACGACCAGTTATTTCTAAGGAAGAGGTTTACCGGCTGATTAGAGATATTGGTACCATAGAAACTATTTCCGTCAGAGACGAAAAGCATAGAGAGAACGCATACAGAGAAATAATGAATAAATTTGACTGCGGAAACCTGATAAAAATAATTAAAACGATTCACTTAAGAAAAACGATTAGAGTTAATGAAGGTAAGAAGCTGCTAATTAGTGATCTAAAGTATTTAAAATTAGCCGAAGAGTATCTGTTTGGAGAAATAGCTGTTTCTTTAGGTATAAAAAAAGAAGAGGCAGAGGAGTTAATATATAAAAACTTATTTTAGTGCTTTTAATGAACGGTAGATAAAATCATTTTCGTATTGAGAGAGGTGTAAATAAGGGGAATATGGATGAACCAAATAAGACCGTAGAATATTCTGATTTATTTCAGGACGAATATTTAGCTTTTCCGTCTGTCCAAGATAATTCAATTGATGAAAATGATTTGGAAGATGAAAAATTAATCATAGAAAATAATAAACAAATCGAAGATCCCATCGGACGGTATTTAATAGAGATTGGGTCAACACCTCTGTTAACACAGGAAGAAGAGATTGTAATTTCACAAAAAATAGAATTAGGAGATGAAAATGCCCGAGTAACAATGATAAAAGCCAATTTGAGATTAGTAACGAGTATTGCAAAACAATATTATAGATATAGCAATTTATCGTTTCTGGATTTGGTCCAAGAGGGGAATATCGGATTGATGAAAGCTATAGAGAAGTTTGATTATCATAGGGGATTTAAATTTAGCACATACGCAACGTGGTGGATCAAACAGGCAATAACCAGAGCAATTTCTGATAAGGAAAGAATGGTTAGAATCCCAGTTCATAGAAAAGAGAAAATTAATAAAATGGGACGTTTCATAAGAGATTTCTGTGCCCAAAACGGAAGGGAACCCAATATATCTGAATTGTCGAATTTAATGAGACTTTCTGAAAAGAGCATTATGGAAATGATGATGTATACCAACGATGTTCTTTCGATTGATATGCTGGTTGGAGATAAGAAGGATACCACTCTTAGCGATATATTGTATGATAAAAATGCCCAGGATCCGTATTTGGAAGTGGAGCAGAGCCTTTTATACGAGCAAGTTAATAAAGTTTTAAATACTCTTTCTCAAAGAGAACAAAGGATAGTCCGTTTACGGTTTGGTTTTATAGATGGAAGAGTTTGGACACTTGAAGAGGTGGGAAAAGAATTTAACTTAACGCGAGAACGGATACGGCAGATAGAATCAAAAGCAATACAGAGATTAAAACATAATAAAGAAACTAAGCAATTAAAAGACTATATGGAAGGGTAAAACAGGAGAAAAATAATATGAAATTAATAAATAAAATGGTCAACCATAAGAAATATGGAAATATTTATTACTGATATGAAGCTTGAAGATGATGAAATTCAAGAAGAAATAGTTGAAGAATTTAGGATTAAAAATAATAGAATGAATTCAGGCTTGTGAGTTCACAAACGCTGTCTTGTATGATAAATAAGAGATCAGTTAGTTTCAAAAATGGTGTTAAATCGGCTTAATGCGATGATATGACAAATTTTCAAAGTGAAGACAGAAAACGTGTAAACGAACACTCCATCAAGTTGAATTCCTTCTTGGGTTTCAAGTCTTGTTTCCAAACGACATCCAATGACAAATCCTTCTTTAATATCCCCTACGAATTCGTGGTAATAATCTGTTTTAGCAAGCACTGGCTGGCGGGCAACATTTACTTCTTTTGTGATATTCAGTCCTAATTCATTAGCAATCTGATAAAGGCTATAGACAAACGGGCTGCGAGGAGATTCTTCGCATTTGTGTAGTTTATAGAATTCCTCAGGAGTAATACCGATTCCCATGCCCTTTCTTTCAGCAGGACCGCAGTAGTCAAGAAGACACCAGCTCTCCCCATAGATGGCGTTGACAGAATGGACGTTTCCAGACAAGACGACAGCGAGATTTGACCAGTTAACGTCTTGAATTCCTGCCGCAAAAATAGATACGTCATGTTCTTTCGCTGTTTTGTCAAGCTCATCGG
Source organism: uncultured bacterium (assembly GCA_963519465.1). GTDB lineage: Bacteria > Bacillota > Clostridia > Lachnospirales > Lachnospiraceae > Lacrimispora. The sequence continues at coordinate 38,288 of CAUQMY010000009.1, read as the reverse complement.
CAAGTTCCGGATAATCAAGCCATGGAGATACACCTTCACCAGCCAGCATGATGACATTCACATTATGCTGGATACAAGTATGAATCTGAGAAGCGATTTCTCTGAATTCACCAGCGCAGTTTACAACGATGTCCGGTTGTACGCGATCAAGAATAGTTTCAAGATCGCTGGAAGATTCGAGTTTCACCCCAAGTGGATTAATTCCAGCGAGAGTTCCGATATCCTCTCCTAAATGGCTTTCCCGCCCAAGAGATGCAACAATGGAAGCTCCGCGCTCCGTGAGATACTTTGTAATGAGACGTCCCTCCATGCCGGCGCCTCCAATAATGAGAACTTTAATCTGATTATTAGTCATGTTATATCCTCCTGTGTTCTTTGTTTTTTGGTAATTAATTGACAATTTTAATAGATGCAATGAAACTATTTGAATTATAATATTACAAAAGAGAAAAATGCAATATAAATTATATTTTTCTACGATTTGCAAATATAATGACGGTTGAATTTTGTTTAAATTTACTATTGTTATTTCTCTAATGGCTTGTTTTGTTTAAGAAACTTTTTAAAGAGAGGACATGTAATGAGTGGTAATTATACTTTTCAAACATTTATAGAAGTGGAATGTAATGCCATGGCTAAAAAAGCTGGTATGTCTATTATAGAGAGGACCGCCGCTGAATATAATCCACTCTATATATGGGGAAACCATGGGGTTGGTAAAACGCACCTTTTATATGCAATTCAAACAGAAGCAAAGAGCAAGAAAAAAAGCGTAATATATTTGGAGGGGGAATGGTTTGTAAAAGATTTTGTCAATGGAATTCGTTATGGGACTATGACAAGATTTAGAGATAAGTACAGAAACGCAGATATACTTCTTATTGATAATGTTGAAAAAATAATTGGAAAGAAAAATGCTCAGCAGGAATTGTTTTTTACTATAGAATCTATAATCAGTTCAATGGGACAGGTTGTGATAGCGTCCAGTACACTGCCGAAAGATTTGAATTGTTCCGATGAAAGACTGAAGTCGTACCTGGCTATGGGGCTGGTTGTGAATATTAGTGATTATTCGAAAAACGAGTCACTGGAAATCGTGTTTAGTATGGCAAAAAGGAGTGGGATCGTATTAAGAAAAGAATTGGCACAGGATCTATTGGATAAATTCAATTGTAATATGGCTCTTATTAATGAGTACCTTACTGATTTAGCACCGGATGAGGGAATGATTTCAGAGAATCATATAACAGAGTATGTGAATAAAAAAGAAGAAAATGGTATCAAAGAAGTAGATATTGAAACAATTATTCAAATAGTATCGGAGTTCTATCATATTGATATAAATTTATTAAAATCAAAGAAAAAGAATGGACCTGTAGTGAGGGCCCGCCAATTAAGTATGTATCTATGCAGCAAAATGACAGATAAAAGCTTAAAGGTTATTGGAGACATGTTTAACCGAGATCATAGTACAGTAATAAATAGTATCAATAAAATTAGTGATATAGAAAAATCTGATGCAGAAATGAGAAAAGAAATAGAGGAATTAAGCTATCATATCAATGTAAGAATAGGTAACAGAACAACGAAATAAAATAATTTGAGTACTGACAAATGGGCTAATTGGGCAGAAAAGAGGGAAAATGCTATTGTAATAATGCACAAAAATAAAGCTTTACATATACGCATTTATAACTAAAGTTTGTTGTAAAAGTGAAATTTGACTTTCGAATGAACGATTATATTGATAAAATAGATTATGACTTGTGCATACGATTCTAATTAAGAAGAAAAGGAAAATAAGAAATGGCAGATGAAAATAAATTAAAGGCATTGGACGAGGCTATTTCAAAAATCGAGAAGGATTTTGGAAGAGGCTCTGTTATTCGTCTGGGGGATTCCGATGCGTTTGGAGAGATAGAAGTGGTTCCGACAGGTTCTTTAAGTCTTGATATTGCGTTGGGACTGGGGGGAATTCCAAGAGGCAGGGTCGTAGAAGTATATGGACCGGAATCCTCAGGAAAGACAACGGTTTCTCTTCATATGGTTGCAGAAGTTCAGAAACGTGGCGGAATCGCAGCTTTTATTGATGCAGAGCATGCCCTTGATCCTAAATATGCAAAGAATATTGGAGTGGATATAGATGAACTGTACATATCACAGCCGGATACTGGGGAACAGGCATTGGAGATAGCGGAAACTCTGGTTCGCTCGGGTGCTATTGATATTGTCGTAGTGGATTCTGTTGCCGCTTTAGTACCTAAGGCTGAAATCGATGGCGAGATGGGTGATAGCCATATTGGACTTCAGGCAAGACTGATGTCACAGGCGCTCAGAAAGCTGACTCCTGTTGTCAGTAAGTCAAAATGCATTGTTTTATTTATTAATCAGCTTCGTGAAAAGATCGGAATTATGTTTGGGAATCCTGAAGTTACAACCGGAGGCAAAGCCCTGAAGTTCTATGCATCGGTCAGAATGGATGTCAGAAGAATAGATATGATAAAAGTTAGTGGTGAACGAATGGGAAACCGGACGAGAATTAAAGTGGTAAAGAATAAGATTGCCCCGCCATTTAAAGAAGCAGAATTTGATATTATGTATGGAACCGGAATCTCAAGAGAAGGGGATATCCTTGATTTGGCCGCTAAAATCGATATTGTTAATAAAAGCGGTTCCTGGTATACCTATGAGGGAGAAAAGTTAGGCCAGGGTCGAGAAGCCTCTAAGATCTATTTATCGGAACACTCTGACAGGATGGAAGAAGTAGAAAAAAAGGTCAGGGAATTTTATCATTTGCAAGCAGATAGAATAAATGAAGCAGATGAAAAAGGAACAAAGGAAAAAGGAACAGAAGAAAAAAATTATGACTTACTTGAAGAAGAGAAAATTTTAAAATAATGGAATTATAACTGTTATTACATAAGCAGATATTGAAAGCTCCTTTAGATTTCATAATCAATCTTTCAATATAGAAGGGATTCTGATATGGAAAATAAGTCATATATAAAAATAAAAGGTGCAAGTGTACATAATTTGAAGCATGTGGATATTAATGTACCCAGAAACAAGGTGGTGGTTATAACCGGACTGAGCGGTTCGGGCAAATCCTCCCTGGCCTTTGATACGATTTATGCAGATGGACAACGAAGATACATGGAATCGTTGTCTTCCTATGCAAGACAGTTCTTAGGTCAAATGGAAAAGCCTGATATAGAAAGCATTGAAGGATTATCCCCAGCGATCTCTATTGCTCAGAAATCGACAAATCGCAATCCACGTTCTACGGTGGGAACAGTAACAGAAATTTATGATTATTTAAGACTGCTTTATGCCAGAATTGGTATCCCTCACTGCCCAAAGTGTGGCAGGGTAATCAGTAAACAGTCTGTGGATCAGATGATTGATACCATTATGGAACTACCGGAAGGAACGAAGTTTCAATTGCTGGCCCCTATCGTCAGGGGAAGAAAAGGGCGTCATGAAAAAATACTGGAACATGTAAAAAAAAGTGGGTTCGTGCGTGTTATGGTAGATGGCAATATGTTTGAATTGAATGAGACTATTGAACTTGAAAAAAATATTAAACACAATATAAGTATTGTACTTGACCGACTGGTGGTAAAAGGGGGCATTGAAAGAAGGCTGACGGACTCGATTGAAAATGTCATGAAGCTGTCAGACGGTCTTGTGGTTGTTGATGTAATAGGTGGAAAGTCCTTTACTCTCAGTTCAAGTTATGCGTGCCCTGACTGTGGAATCAGCATGGATGAGGTTGAGCCAAGAAGTTTTTCCTTTAATAATCCGTTTGGCGCTTGCCCGGAATGCAGCGGATTAGGTTATAAGATGGAATTTGCGGAAGATTTAATGATACCGGATAAATCCCTTAGTATCGATGAAGGTGCAATTGTAGTTCCCGGATGGCAGTCGAGCAAAACGGAAGGGAGTTTTACAAGGGCAATTTTAACGGCATTGGCGGATAGGTTTAATTTTAGTCTGGACATCCCTTTTGAGGCATATTCTAAGGAAGTGCATGACATATTGATTTACGGTACTGAGGAAAAAGTGAATGTCTATTATAAGGGACAGCGAGGAGAAGGAACCTACCCCGTGGCCTTTGAAGGGTTGATAAAAAATGCGGAAAGAAGGTATAAGGAAACAGGTGCAGAGGTCGTAAAGGCGGAATATGAGACCTACATGAATATAACACCTTGTAAATCCTGTGGTGGTCAAAGGCTGAAGAAAGAATCGCTTGCAGTAACTGTAGCGGACAAAAATATTTATCAGGTGACAGGATTGTCAATTGGGGAGTTTTTTGAATTTTTTGATAATATAAAACTTTCAGATTTTCAGTATTCAGTGGCTGAGCAGATATTGAAAGAGATTAAAGCCAGAACCACTTTTTTAATTGATGTAGGATTACGATATCTAACCCTTGCCAGGTCAACAGCTACGCTATCCGGCGGAGAGGCACAAAGAATCAGACTTGCAACACAGATAGGATCTGGTCTTGTAGGAGTCACATATATCCTGGATGAGCCGAGTATAGGACTTCATCAGCGGGATAATGATAAGCTGTTAAATACGTTGTTTCATCTAAGAGATCTGGGAAACAACGTAATTGTTGTGGAACATGATGAGGATACTATGAGGGCAGCTGATTATATTATTGATATTGGTCCAGGTGCAGGAGAACACGGCGGTGAAATAATAGCAGCCGGTACAGCGTTAGATCTGATGCGCAATAAAGACTCCATAACCGGAGTTTATCTAAGCGGAAAATTGTCAATTCCAGTACCGGATAAAAGAAAAGAACCAAAAGGTTTCCTAAAGGTCATTGGGGCAAGGGAAAATAATCTGCAAAACCTTGATGTGGAGTTTCCGATTGGAGTCTTTACTTGTGTTACCGGAGTTTCCGGTTCCGGAAAGAGTACTCTTGTAAATGAAATATTGTATAAAACACTTGCCAGAAAGTTAAACAGAGCGAGATGCATCCCTGGAACATGTGACAGAATTGAAGGAATGGAACAGCTGGATAAAGTAATTGACATAGATCAGGGTCCTATAGGAAGGACTCCAAGGTCCAACCCTGTTACCTATATAGGAGTTTTTGACAGAATCCGGGAATTATTTGCGGAGACGTCAACAGCAAAATCGAAAGGATATGGTAAGGGAAGATTCAGTTTCAATGTAAAGGGCGGCCGATGTGAGGCTTGCAGCGGAGATGGAATTGTAAAGGTGGAGATGCACTTTTTACCCGATGTTTATGTACCCTGCGACATCTGCAAAGGAAAAAGGTACAATCGAGAAACCCTGGATGTAAAATATAAGGAAAAAAGCATATATGATGTATTGGAAATGACAGTTGAAGAAGCCCTTCCTTATTTTGCAAACCTGCCGAAAATCCGAGATAAGATACAAACATTATATGATGTCGGATTATCCTATATAAAACTGGGACAACCCTCCTCCACTTTATCAGGCGGAGAAGCACAGCGAGTTAAACTTGCAGCAGAACTTAGTAAGCCCAGTACTGGAAAAACAATCTATATTCTGGATGAACCCAGCACAGGACTTCATTTTGCCGATGTTCATAAGCTGACGGATATTTTGAATCGATTAGTGGGAGACGGTAATACGGTTATTGTCATAGAACATAATCTGGATATAATTAAGACTGCTGATTACATCATTGATATGGGACCGGAAGGCGGAGATGGTGGCGGAAAGGTTGTGTTTCAGGGGAAACCAGAGGAAGTTGTAAGGATAAAAGAATCCTTTACAGGACAGTATTTGAAGAAATATTTGAAAGATAAGTCAGGGGAGTAAAGCATTTATCATTGATGCGTTCGCAGTTATAAAATATATGCCGTTCACATTCTGTAAATAAAAATTCCAGCTTACGTCTTTTAGATGAATGTCACTCTAGAATGGCCAGGCTCTTGTCATATCTCGTAGCTATAAACGTATAATCAGCATTTATTGGGCCAAAGACTGCATTGATTATATATTTGCAGAACATCAATGATGCAACCTATTACTTTAGTAGCAATGGCAATATGGTATCTGGCAGGTGGCTGGAAATCCAGGGAAAATGGTGCAAGAAAATAATATAAACATTAAGACCGTAAGGCCGCAGGATTCTGATCAGAACCTGCGGTCTTATTTCTTGGATCCTTTAGACCCAAAAGTCGTTAATTACCCCTTATAGACAATTGATAACTTTGGAAGTTTCGTCCTGCGTTACGGATTTATAATTTTTAGAAAGCCATTCTATGTTGGATTTTGTCCAATTTTCAGGATTCGTCAAATCAGGACCATCTAGTTTCATAAACTGTTGATAGAGCGATACTTTATGATTTAAAAACTCCAATGTATTCTGTGCTTGTTCGAGCTGCTTCTTTGCAATCTGTTGTTGATTAAGCATGATGTTATACCTGGCTTCAATAGTATCTAATCCTTCAAGACATAACCGAATATAGTCCTTAATGTTCGCTAATGACATATTAGTAGATCTTAAGTACTTGATCACTGTTAGCCAATTAAGAGCCTCTTCATCAAATAGCCGAATATTATTTTTGTCACGCTTTAGATTCGGTATAATTCCTTGATCCGAGTAAAAGCGAATAGTATGTTCTGACATGTCAAGAATTTCAGATACTTTCTTTATTGTATACACTGCTTTACCTCCAAATTTTTAAATTTTCACTAAATGTTCTTGACTTCGAGTAACTCGAAGGCGCTATAGTGATTGTATCAGGAAAATCAAAGTATATCAATAATAAAGTAGAGAGGAGTTTGTTATATAGTAAAATAAAATTTAGTAACAATATAGCCATTATAAAATTAAAGGAGGTTTATAGTGAAAAAACTTGCTGAGAAAGTAGTGATTATTACAGGAACAAGTTCTGGTATTGGTAAACAGGTGGCAATACGCTTTGCGCAGGAGGGAGCGAAACTAGCATTCTGCGCTAGACGAGCAAACAGGCTTGAAGAAACAAAGCGCCTTTGTGAAGAGGCCGGTGCAGAAGTTTTCTCAATGGCATGTGACCTGACTAATGAGGAAGAACTTCAGAAATTTTTTGATGCCACCATAGCTCATTTCGGCACTGTAGACGTTTTGGTCAACAACGCTATTTCAGATGCTGTTTCCAAGCCTTTTATTGAGCAAACTTGGGAACAATTGAACTCCATGCTGAAATTGGGCCTGTTTGTGCCTTGGCGTCTCATGCAATTGTGTTATCCTATTATGAAAGACAACCGTAGAGGATCAATCATTAATGTAGGTTCCGCATCAGGTACTGCTGGAATACCAGGTTATGCGGCATATGCTTCCACGAAAGAGGCGCTTCGTGGATTAACCCGCTTAGTGTCACATGAATGGGGGGCAGTTAATATTAGAGTCAATTCGCTCCTACCTTCTTCAGCTACTGATTCACTTAAAGATGATGGGATATTACTGAAAGAAGAGCATCCGCAATTAAAAGAAGAGCGGGAAGCTATCCTCAAGATGATGGCAGAAGCCAACCCTCTCAAGCGCGTTGGTGATTCCTATGAGGATATTGCACCAGTCTTCCTTTTCCTTGCAAGTGATGATTCCCGCTATATAACGGGGCAGACTCTTTGCGTTGATGGTGGTTTTTCTATATAGGTTTCGCCGAGAAGAATGTAAAACTGATTCAATAGTATGTGATTTAAGTGGCTCACTAACTTTGTTGATAGTATTATGAATAGGAGGTGATTTTATAACAAAAAAACTGATTGTGTTTTGTGGCAGTCCAAGCGAAGAAGGTATTACTATTAAACTACTACATGAGATTGTATCCGGTGCTGAATCCAGAGGCATGGAGATAAAATGGTATAACTTGAATGAAGAGGGTATACGTGGCTGCCAGGGTTGTTTCTATTGTCAGAAAAATGAAGGCTGTATAATAAAGGATGATTCCCTGGCTCCTATGTATAATGATATAAAGCACGCCAGTGCAATTTTGTTTGGCAGTCCAATTTATTTTTATGATATTAGTGGGCAGGCAAAAATTTGGCTTGATCGAATGTTTCCGATGGTTGTAGGGATGAAATATAAACCACGATATCCTGGAAAAAAGATAGCAACAGTATATGTCCAAGGCAATGCAAATGTTACGGAAAATGAGCAGACAATAAGCAAATTAAATGGTTTTTTTCAAGCTTTCGGATGGCAATTAATTGACAGTATTGTATGTGGTGGCACATCTAATCCTCTCTTTATACTTCCAAAGTGCATGAAAAAACGTGCTTATGAAATTGGCGTTGCGTTGGCAGAATAGGTGAAGCGTATACTAAGGCTAATCGATATTAATTTCCCTAATACTAGATTTGTTCGAACAAGTTAAAATCAAATAATTCAGGATAAATCAGTATTTAGTCATCCTGTAGAAAAGAGGTATTGTATGGAAAACGATATAATTGTTCCATTGCGTGAATTAGGAAAATCAAGTATTAAAGTAGCGCCAATAGGCTTAGGTACTTGGCAATTTTCAGGTGAAGGCTGGCTTAACAAAATGCTTTGGAATCCAATTCCTCAAGAACAAGCGTTTGAGATCATAAAAGCAGCTTTCAATAACGGAATCAATTTGTTTGATACTGCAGAAATTTACGGTTTTGGTGATTCTGAAAATACTCTGGCAAAAGGGCTAAAAATTGCTGGAGCTAAAAATAAGGATGTTACTATTGCAACCAAATGGATGCCGTATATGAGGTTTGCTGGAAATATTCGTAAAACCATAAGTAAAAGGCAGAGTGTATTATCTCCCTATAGTATTGATCTATATCAGATCCATCAGCCAACATCTTTTTCATCTATTAAGGATCAAATGATTGCTATGGCTGATTTGGTGAAAGCCGGTAATATACGGAACGTGGGAGTTAGTAATTTTTCAGCCCTACAGATGCGGGAAGCGCATGAACAACTTGCGAAGCATGGAATTACACTAACGTCCAATCAGGTGAAATATAATCTTTTGGATCGCAGCATTGAAAGCAACGGTGTACTTGCTGCTGCCAAAGAATTGGGAATGACCATCATTGCATATTCGCCATTAGAAATGGGGCTATTAACTGGTAAATTTCACAAGGATCCTAAATTGTTGGATTCTCGCCCAAAACAGCGCCGAAGTATGTTACAGAAGAAGCTGGAAGAAAGTCGTGAGTTGGTTGACAAACTTGAATCTATAGGTAAAAAATACGATGCTACAGCGTCTCAGATTGCTCTAAATTGGTTGATACATGCAATGGGAGATACTATTGTAGCCATTTCAGGAGCATCTAAGGTGAGTCATGTGAAAGAAAGTACAGGTGCGATGAAATTTATTTTGTCAAATGATGAAATCCAGCAAATTGATGAGTTATCAAAAAAAATAAATAACAATGTGAGTGAAAATTAAAATAGAAAATAATTTGTAATTTACGATAAAGGAAAATGACTTATCAATAAATATAAAAACGATTGAACAGTACGATTAATGAATTATAGATTAAATATAATTCATTAATCGTACTGTTTTGCAATAATGATTTTCTACATTCATACGATGGTGGTGGTAAGGTTGTGTGTCTGGGGAAACCAGAGGAAGTTGTAAGGATAAAAGAATCCTTTACAGGACAGTATTTGAAGAAATATTTGAAAGATAAGTCAGGGGAGTAAATCTTAGGTGTTTTCTTGATATCCTCTTGATAAAATAGCCTAACACTGCTTATTTCGAATGCCCTGCATAATCGTTTCGGTACTCCGAGGGAGTCTTACTGGTGTTACGCTTAAAAACCTTGATAAAGTAACCGCAATCCTCAAAGCCTAAATTCTCTGCAACCGTATGGATCGGCCAGTTTGTTTCTAATAAAAGTTCTTTTGCGCGTTCAATTTTGACTTGATTTACATAATCTGGTAAACTCCCTAAATTTTCTTTCGCATATAATTTACTGAAATAGCTGGGGGAGATGCTGCATAAAGCAGCCATCTTCTCAAGCGTAATTTTTTCTTTCAGATTCTTTTTGATATAAGTTAGTGCGGGCTGTATAATTAAATAAGTTTCATTCTTTAGATGCTTACGAATGGGCCGTATCTTATTCTGGTCTTCCGAATCCAAGCATTCTGTCTTATCGAATCGTTTCGAATCCTGTCTCTTGGAGTTGGCGGTTATCAGCGCTTTCAACTCCGCTTCATTCACACAATAGTTACCGATGTGCAAAAGCATGTTAGCAAGAGCCATGATTTTATCAATACGCATGACGGGCAACTTGTTATAGCTTTCTTCAAGATTTACATCATTCATCGAATCAAAGCTAAGATTTACACTATGCAGAATGCGTTCCGGTGCGTACTGAGAATCAAGTGGAGATAATCGTATCTGCCCAGACATAAATGCACCCAGATATAAATCGTTGGCAATAATTGGAATAGCAAAATCGACGATGCCTGCATGACAAGTATAAATAAAAGGCTTGCGATTCCTTACGGCTTCAAGACCACCATGGGAGTCACATTTTTCACAATAAATTCCGTACTTAGTGGTTCGAATGTTTTTGCAGAATTCGCTGCAATTGCTATGTTTTGTAATAGGCTTTCCCAAATAATCTACCGTGATAATAGCTAAATCAGTAGCTAAAGCGATATCATCTTGAATTATTTGAAATTTTCTAGGATTCACTATTTGGTCAATTTCTGTGAAATTCGTCTGCATGATAATCCCCCTATGGCAATACGTGATAAAGTTCAACTATTGATGGGAAAATATTGTACTATTGCTATATATAACCATTATATCTATTGAAAGATGATAAGTCAAGGGAATAGAATGGGTTATTTTTGTAGTAATTGCACAATAAAGGCATAGACTTGCAGGAAAATGAATTTTATTTGAAATAGAATAAAATTATTTGAATTTGCAACCGTTTATTTGGATGAGTATATTTTATAAAAAATGTCTACCTAACTGCATAAGAGCGTGCTACAGATAAGGGCGTCCACCGATGGATGCCCTTATCTGTATTTAAAACTGTATTTTATAATAGCAGCAGTGCTAATTTGCAAAAGTCTTTAAGCGTGGAAAGCAAAAAAATTACAATGTGCAATGGGAGAATATAGCATAAAAGCGCGTTGCAAAGATCATAAAAAATAATAATTTTCTATTGGTTATTTAGATAAGTGTATCGAATAATTTAATGCTATTTCCCATGGTCCTTTTTATAATTAATGATGAAAAACATGAGTAAAACCAATGGTTTTTGAGTCACAATTCACAATGGAACGTCTAAAATGAAAGGAGTATTTTTATGAGAAAAGCATTTATATGCCCGTCAAAATATGTACAGGGAGAAGATGAGTTGTTAAATCTGGGTTACTTTATTAAAGAGTTTGGAAAATCAGCGCTTTTAATTGCCCATCCAGATGATGTAGCCCGAGTGAAGTCAAAATTAGATGCTACAGCCGAGAAATTCCAAATTACCTTTGTAGAGAGTGGGTTCTGCGGCGAGTGTTCAAGACGGGAAGTGGAACGGCTGCAAAAGTTAGCAAATGTGAAAGGGTGTGCCTGTACGATTGGACTGGGAGGTGGTAAAGCAATTGATACCGCAAAGTGTGTAGCAATGGGTAATAACCTGATTATTTGTCCAACAATCGCAGCAACCGATGCACCAACCAGTCATTCTGCTGTTTTGTATACCCCGGAAGGCGCTTTTGATGACTATGCATATTTTAGACAGAGTCCAAATGTTATTTTGATTGATACCACGGTAATATCAAAAGCACCAACCCGTTTTCTTGTATCTGGCATGGGCGATGCACTTTCAACATACTTCGAAGCAAGAGCAACATCAAATTCTTATTCCAATGTTAATGCTGGTTTGCCATGCGGCTGTCGTGAGGGCTATTGCGATGAAGCAAAAGGTACAAATGCCGCTTTGGCGCTTGCAACCTTATGTTATCAGACCTTAATAAAGGATGGTGTAAAAGCAAAGATTTCCAGTGATTGCAATATGGTAACTACGGCGTTGGAAAATATCATCGAAACGAATATCCTGTTGTCAGGTCTGGGATTTGAAAGTGGAGGACTATCAGCAGCACATGCAATTCATAATGGTTTAACTATGCTGGAGGGAACACATCGATATTTCCATGGTGAAAAAGTTGCTTTTGGAACAATCGCTCAGCTGATATTAGAAAATGCACCGAAAGAGGAGCTGAATGAAGTGATAGATTTCTGTCTTCAGTTAGGCTTGCCTGTGTGCTTATCGGATATTGGGGTAGAAACGATTACAGAGGAAGAAATTCTGCAGGTGGCTAAAAAAGCGTGCATTCCGGAGGAATCCATCCACTCAATGCCATTCCCGATTACTGCAGAGGCAGTAGCAGCAGCGATTATCACCGCAGATGTGATTGGCAAAGCTTATAAAAGCAGATAAATAGACAGAGAGGTTATATATGAAGAAGATTATTAATAAACCGGAGACGTTCGTAAAAGAATTATGCAATGGTATTGTATCTGCCCATCCGGAATTTAAATTTGTAGAGAAATATAAGATTATATCAAAAAAAGATATTAATAAGAATAAAGTTAGCCTTATCAGTGGCGGTGGCAGTGGGCATGAGCCTGCACATGCAGGATTTGTTGGAAAGGGGATGTTAGATGCAGCGGTTTGCGGTGATGTGTTTGCTTCCCCTTCTCAAATACAGGTGTATCAGGCAATTAAGGAAACGGCAAGTAATAAAGGGACGTTACTTATCATTAAAAATTATAGCGGTGATATTATGAATTTCAAGAACGCGGCATACCTGGCGGGGGAAGATGGAATTTTAGTTGACTATATCAAAGTTGACGATGATATAGCTGTACAGGACAGTTTATATACCGTGGGACGCCGTGGGGTAGCTGGTACCGTGCTGGTGCATAAGATTGCTGGTGCCAGTGCTGAACAGGGGAAAAGCTTGCAGGAGGTTAAAGAAACAGCACAGAAAGCAGCAAACAATGTCAGAAGTATTGGGTTTGCTTTCAGTTCCTGTACAGTTCCTGCAAAAGGAACACCAACCTTTGATATTAACGAAGATGAGATGGAATATGGTGTAGGCATTCATGGTGAGCCGGGAATAAAGAGAGAAAAGATCATATCTGCAGATGAACTGGCGCACCGAATGGTTGAATCTCTTTTAGAGGATTTAAAAATTAAAGCATCATCGGATGAAATAGCCTTGCTGATCAATGGATTTGGCGGAACGCCCTTACAGGAATTATATGTCCTTAATAATGCAGTTACCAGGGAATTGACTCAAAATAATATCATAATTAATAGGACGTTTGTCGGTAATTATATGACCAGCATCGATATGGCGGGGGCATCTGTATCCATAATGAAGCTGGATGATCAATTAAAAGAACTTCTTTCCTATAAATCCGATGCACCGGCATTTAAAGTGGATGGTCCGGTGGAAAAGGTGCAATATGTTGATTTAGCATCATTAAGTGAAGAGACAAAGAGTGTTTCATTTCAAGTGGAGACGGAAGAAAAATATTCCGTTATACATAACGATCAAATATCACTCCATAATATGATCTATATCGTTGATAAGATGAGTGAGAGCATCATTAAAAATGAAATCCCATTTTGTGAACTTGACTCACATGCGGGTGATGGTGATTTTGGCATGAGTATTGCCAAAGGGTTTAAGCAACTAAAAAGAGAGTGGGGAGATATTCTGAAGAATAAAGAATCCATTGGATCCTTTTTGGATGCTTGTTCTTTAATTATTATGGAGTATTCCGGCGGAGCATCAGGCCCTATCTGGGGATCTGCATTCAGAGCGGCAGGGAAAAGTGCCGGTAATAAAATATCGTTGACAAAGGCTGATTTTGCAGAAATGCTGCAGGCAGCGGTCACAGGAATTCAGAATACCGGAAAAAATTCTTTTGGCAGGGGGGCTGTCCCAGGAGATAAGACACTGATTGATGCATTAGTTCCCTGCGCTGATTCCTGGAGAGATTGTACCCAAAAGAGTGATATGAAGGAAGCTTTTGAAATGGGGGCTGAGGCGGCTGTTAAAGGGGCTAAATCAACTGAAAAAATCGTGGCAAGAATGGGTCGCGCAGGTACGGTCGGAGAGAGAAGCCTGGGGTATCCTGATGCAGGAGCATATGGATTAGGTGTTATATTTACTGAGATCTCACAGAGCATTAAAGTGGAATAATCATGAATAAATTGATTTAATTGAGCTTCCCTGTGTCATGAGTATTACTTATTAAGGCTATGTGTTCCTATAAGGGAGACATAGCCTTTTATGTTGTATGGCGATCTGATTATATCAAATTTAGTTTGATAAATGCTTTAAATAGTCCATCCTTATCCACATCGTCAGTTATATAATCTGCCATTTCTTTAATTTCGTTTCCACCGCTCCCCATTGCCACACCATATGCACAATAACTTAACATTGGAATATCAACTTTTGCATCTCCAAATGCAATCGTGTCTGATATATCGACCTGTAAATAAGCCAGTAAATGCTCAATTGCATTTGCTTTGTTAATCCCTTTTATCCCCAAGTCCCCAAAAAGTGCTTCTTCATCTTTTCCACCCCATGTGCCTGATTCTAAATCTGGAAATTGTTCTTTCGTGTCTACAAAATCTTCATAGGAGTCCAAAACATAGCTAACTTTATTAACATCATCACGATACAAATCTCCACCGAAAATCATATCAGGAAAGACTTTTCGAACTGTCATATCGTTTGCGTCTTCTTTCCCTTTCCTTTTTGAATATTCTTGAATCGTCATTTCTGCTCTGGTTTCAAATTTTTTACTAGCAAATAATCCGTTGTTACTTTCTAAGTAAAATTCCAGACCACGAAGATGCAGCCAGTCCACAATTTTTTTGCATTGTTCTTTGTCAAGCATCTGATGCATTACAACATGAGCCTGATCTTCTACATAGCTTCCATTTCCGCCTATCATTCCATCCAGGCCAATATCCCAGATGTTTTGATAAACTTCTGCTTTGCTGCGGCCTGTGCTTATATATACTTTATGACCATTTTCTCTAGCTCTTCTGATTGCGTCTACCGCTGATTTGGGCAGATTATTTTCATAATCCACCAATGTTCCGTCTACATCAATAAATATTATTTTTCCCATATTTTAGTCTCCCTTTTTTTCGCCCCATCTTATGCGTTTAGTATGAGGGAATATCCGCCTTGAGCATAAGTAAGAAATCGAAAAATTAGATAATAACACTATCAAGAATACCATTTTCCTGAACGATTTCGATCTTTCTTAATCGCCTGTTAATATCTTCTTGTGTTTCAATAATCTCGTTTAGTTTTTGCACCATTAATCCTATTTGAGTATATAGCTGATTTAATTTCTCCTCCATATTATATAACACCTCCTGGTAGTATGATAACACATTATGAATTCCATTCCATCTTAAAAAATAATTGTATACTATGCAAAATTTATTTTAATAAGTTTGATTTTTTATAGTCTGAATCATAAAATTTCACATAGTTATCATGCATTTCCCGGGGATCTATTCATCTTTTCCAGCCTGGAAATTCATCAAATAAAAATAACAAAGTTCCCTTATCGTCGATTGGGTGTCCGCTTTTCAATAAATGTTCTTCAGCGCCTGTTTCATAATTTGGCACTAACAACTATATAGAGCTATCATGACAAACATTTTTGTCACCAAATCCGTTTGCAAGGCGCCGGTTTGGATAACCTGACCAATATATTAACATCTGTTTATGAGGAGTATTTGCGCCAAAGACCTTTTTTCCAAGAAACTATGGAATATTGGATCGGTCAGTTCACAGTTAATTTGTATCGTATAATTCCGAGCGCATTTCCTAATGTTGAGATTAGCAATAGGAACTCAATTGGTAAATAGTATTGATAGAGCAGAATACAGAAACGGATGAAGGAGATGTGCTTTTAAAGAAAATTTAAGAGCATGTCTTTTTTTGACAATTTCTTTGGTAAAAATAGCCTAAAAAACCGCAAAAACTCTCCATATTTTAGAAAAATTGAAAGGGGATTGTAAGTATGAAGTGGACCATGTAAAATGAGGGCACAAATAAGTCAGCCGATAAAAGCAAAAGAGGAGGTTTTCAAATGGCAAGTAAATATGATGGCCTGGCACGGATCATTATCCAGAACGTAGGTGGCAGAGAGAATATCAACAGCATTACACATTGTATTACACGTTTGAGATTTAAGCTGAAGGATGAGGGAAAGGCGAATACGGATATTTTAAAGCAGACTGATGGGGTGCTTTCCGTCGTCCAGGCAAACGGTCAGTATCAGGTGGTCATCGGCAATACGGTGGGGGAAGTATACGAGGCAGTGCTACAGGTCAGTCATTTGACCGGGGAAGGCACAGTGGATGAGGAAGGCAATTCCATCGGTGACGATTCCGCCTCCGATGGGAAGAAGAATGTGGCAACTGTCCTGATTGACATGATTTCCGGAATCATGGCACCCACAATTACCCTTCTTGGTGCTTCCGGTATTATCAAGGGTCTGCTGACCCTGTTCACATTCTTTGGCTGGATGAGCAATACCAGCGGAGAATACATGGTATTGTATACAGTTGCGGACGGATTTTTTTACTTCTTGCCTGTCATTCTGGGTTATACGGCAGCCAAGAAATTTAAGATGAATGAATTTACCGGTATGGCTCTTGGTATCGCTCTGTGCTATCCCACCATGGTGGGCTTGACGAAGGGGGAGGTGCTGGGCACTCTGTTTGCAGGAAGTGCTTTTGAAATGAGCTACTACACCTCATTTTTCAGCATCCCGGTCATCATGCCAAAATCTGGTTATACCTCATCAGTTATCCCCATTGTGCTGTGCTGTTTCTTTGCAGCGAAGCTGGAGAAATGGCTGAACAGGCACATTTCTGATATGGTAAAAAACTTTCTGACGCCGGTATGTGTGCTGGTTTTTATGGTATCAGCTACTTACCTTGTTATCGGGCCGGTGTCCAATGTGATCTGCTGTATCCTGACCTTAGTGTTTGAGGCGATGTTCTCCATTCCAGTCATTGGTGCAGCGCTGGGCTGCGCGGTAGTCGGCGGTTTTTGGCAGTTCTTGGTTATTTTTGGATTTCACTGGTCCGTCATTCCACTGGGGTATATCAATATCTCGGCCCTGGGCTATGATTTCATCATGCCAGGAACCTTTGCCACTGTATTCGGACAGGCAGGTGCGTTGCTGGCAGTTATTTTAAAGACAAGGGACGTAAAGCTGAAGAAAATTGGCATTCCGGCATTTATTTCCTGCATGTTCGGAATCACGGAACCGACCCTCTACGGTGTAAACTTACCGAAGAAGAAGCCTTTTGTGATAGGATGTGTGGCTTCTGCTATTGCTGGGGCTTTTGTGGGCTTCATGGGGGCAAAACGGTATGTCCCCGGCGGTTTGGGTCTGTTCGGATTACCTGGCTATATTGATGCAAACGGCACTGGACTATACAGTATGTGGGTAGTTTTGGTGGCCAGCATCATCGCATTTTTGATTGCTCTAATATCTACCATGGCGGTATATAAGGAAGAGAGGTAGCAATTACAGAACTTATCCGTTACCCGTTTCCCACGGAGAGCGGCGCCAGGTTCGATTTTCATACGATCCTGAAGATATTGTAACAAAGATAATGAATCTTATTGATAAATGTGTAAAAGAGTTAAAACATAATATGTTTTCCTCATACCTTTCAGTTGTCCTTTTCATAAAAATCTGGTATTATATACGACATCTGTGTTTATAAGAAAAAAGAAGTAATTTGATTTTGTACAAATCGAGTTAGTGTGGATTTTTATTGATTTTCAGACATCACAGCGAATCAATGGACTAAGAAAATGGAGGACAAAATACTATGGGATTCTTAAATAATTTATTTGGTAATAAGGAGAAACAGGAATTAGGCGCTTCTGCAGGAAAGAGTATAACTTGCGAGCCGAAGACAATATACAGTCCTATGAAAGGGACAGTCATACCGCTTTCAGAGGTAAGTGATCCGGTATTTGCAGAAGGCGTAATGGGACCTGGTGTGGGCATCAATCCAGAAGAAGGGAATTTATATGCTCCGGCGGATGGAGAAATAGTATCTGTATTTCCTACCGGACATGCAGTGGGAATGAAAACTGCGGATGGAATGGAAATCTTGCTTCATATCGGTATTGACACCGTACAATTGGAAGGTGATGGTTTTAAGGCTATCGTAAAGCAGGGAGATCATGTAAAGGCAGGAGATTTACTGGTAGAATTTGACTGTGCTAAGATTGAAGAGAAAGGCTATCAGACAACCACAATGGTACTGGTGCCCAATGCAGCTGAATTAGGCACCATAAGTGAGGCTCCTACAGGTCCGGTTGAAGCTCTGGACCGCATATTTGATTTTCGTTAATTTTCGCCTATTTGGCAATGAAATTGAAAATCGTAGTATCTAATATACGCAGATGACAGGAAAAGCCCGGCTGGAAATCATGGCCGGGCTTAAATTTTGAGAAAACATCATTTTCAAACATTCTCCACGTTTTGATGCAATTGTTCAAGAAACAGCTCTACCGCTTTCGGTAAATTATTTTCATGAATGAGATAGGAAAAATATCGATAATAATGATTCTTCAGAGGAATGATTTTAACTTCTTTATTTTTCACGGACTCATTTACGACTAAAGAGGAGATAAAGCTGATTCCCATATTATTTTTAACCGCTTCTTTAATGGAATAGTTGCTTCCCAAAGTAATTAAATTTTGAGGGGATATGCCATAGCTGTTTAAAAATATATTTAAATTTTCGCCGGTGCCGGAGCCCTTTTCCCGATGGAGCCAGGTCTGGTTTGATAAGGAGTTTTTTAGCTCGGCCCTTTTATCGTATTGAAAAGAAACTGGAGCGACGATGACCATAGTATCCTTATAAAAATTATGATGGATATAATTTTCTACTGGTACGGTGCCTTCGATGAG
Organism: uncultured bacterium; assembly: GCA_963519465.1. GTDB lineage: Bacteria > Bacillota > Clostridia > Lachnospirales > Lachnospiraceae > Lacrimispora. Next base: position 19,302 of record CAUQMY010000009.1, on the reverse strand, counting down.
AGCAATATCAATATCATAATTTTTAAATTTTTCATAAATGTGTTCCGTATTTTCAACTGTCATATCTAATTTTATATTTGGATATAATTTCATAAATTCACTTAATATAGAAGGAAGAAGAAATTCTCCGATCGTCATACTGGCACCGACTCTTAAAGTGCCACAGGGAGAACGGTCAGATTGTAAAAGCTCTTCTTTTGTTTCTTCTAATACAGATAAAATCTGCTTCGCACGCTTATAAAGTAAATCTCCCTGAGCAGTGATAAAGATACTTCTTTGCTTATTTGAGCGTTCGATCAGTCTTGTATGAAAGTAATTTTCCAGGTTGGAGATATGAAGGCTTACGCTGGGCTGGGATATGTTAATGGCAACGGCAGCTTTTGTAAAGCTTTTCTTATCTACAACAGCAATGAACGTTTTTAATTCTTCTATCAAAAGGTCTACCTCGTATTATAATTTTATAGGAAATGAACCATTAGAAATATTAATGGGTATAATAAAAAATAAATATTATACTTATTGGTTCAAACACAGTATACTATATCCTAGAATATCATGCAATAACTATAAGGAGTGGTGAATGGTGAAAAAATTAGACGAAATATTATTGGGGGAAATCGATGATTTTAGGGAACTAGGGCATAGATTTTTAACTGGTGAAGTAAGTAAGATGGATTTTAAAGGTGCCTCCGGGGGCATGGGCGTGTATGCCCATAGAAATGGCAAAGAATTTATGATCCGTTTCAGAGTCCCATCCGGCATCGCTCAGTTGAATGCGCTTCAGTTCATTTATGAGTATACGACAAAATATGGTGTGGGAAGTGTGCATCTTACAACACGTCAGGCGATCCAGCTTCATGGAATTACTATCGATCAAGTCTGTGAGGTGATGGAAGCTGGAATAAAGCATGGCGTATATACAAGAGGTTCAGGCGGAAACTTCCCAAGAAACGTTGCCATATCTCCATTGTCAGGAGTGGAAAAAGGAGAGGCATTTGATGTATCTGCCTATGCGTTGGCAGTGGGAGATTATTTCTTGCAAAAGATTTATACATATAAGCTTCCAAGAAAATTAAAGGTTGCATTTTCCAATAGTGCAGAAGATGTGTCTCATGCTGGAGCGGTTGATTTGGGATTTCTTGCGGTAGAAGAAAACGGCAAGGAATATTTTAAAGTTTACATAGCTGGAGGACTTGGGAGAAATTCGAAACTTGGAGTAGAATTTCCTGAACTGATTAAGCCGGAAGATGTATTATATCATGTGGAAGCGGCTACCCAGCTTTTTATCAGTGAAGGAGATTACCAGAATAAAAATAAAGCCCGTATGAGATATATCGTTGATCGAATGGGAGCGGAAGAATTTATTAACTGTTACAGAAAGCATCTTGAAAAAGTAAAAGAAAGCGGAATGCAAAAGCTCACTGTCGACAAGAAGGAATATACCAAAGCAGGGGCAAAAGCGGAAGTTAAAAGCAGTCGTTTGTTTGAGCAAAAACAAGATGGATTATACAGTGTCTATGTTCATCCGGTTGGCGGACAATTATCCGTCGATGATTTAAAGCTTATTATAGACCAGGTAAAGATGATTCCGGAGGCAGAAATAAGACTGGCTATGAGCGAGGGCTTATTTGTAAGAAATTTAAACGGACCAGAAGTAGAGAAAATCTTAGAACTTACAAAGCATATTGGAGGAGAAAACCGTCTGGAGCGGTCCGTTGCCTGCATCGGTGTGCCGACATGTCAGATGGGCATACTTGACAGCCAGGAAACATTAAAGGAGGTAATCACCTACTTTAAAGAAAAGAATTTTACAGAGGATGTATTACCCCCAATTCGTATTTCAGGCTGCACCAATTCCTGCAGTGCCCATGAAATTGGCAAAATCGGTTTCTGTGGAAAGAAGTTGAACGTACAGGGAGAAGTAAAGGATGCCTTTGAATTACATTTAGGCGGAAAACTTGGTATGGGTAATGCAAAGCTTGCTGATTACTGCGGAGACTTATTAAGGGAAAGTCTGCCTGCATTTTTATATGAGATTGCGTTAGATCTTTCAAAAACCAAGAAAGATTTCTATGACTGGACAGAGGAGTGTCAACCACAGTTAGAGGGTATTTTGGATAATTATATTATAAAGTAAATGAAAGGAAAGAGGCGTTGCTTCTGACATGAAATCAATCATGATTCTATGTTGAAAGCAACGTCTCTTTCCTTTTGTTACTTATCATTTAGCTACAGTTATAATTCCTCTGATAAAATCTGGTAAATGGGTGCGCCTTCGCACTGGGAGGGAATTCGGGTTCCGAGTAAAACTGCTATTGTAGGCGTCACATCCACCTGGCGGATAACCCGGTCTGTGGTATAGCCGCCTTTAATCCCTTCGCCGGCCGCAATAAAGACCGGTGAAACTGAGGTGTTAAAATAACCCTCTGCAGTGGTGAGGCCGTCTCCGTGAAGGCGGTTGAAGCCCTCTTCAATGGTGAAGAAAATATCTCCGCATTCCGGTCCGTTGGTGCCGATAATAACGGCATCCTTATTTCGTAAGGCAACCCCCACAACTCGCTTTCCAGTGTGATTATCCCTGTAGCCATACAGATCAGATATGATCTGCTCTTCCAGAAGATATTTTTCCTCAGGCTCTACGATTCCGTGCCTGTCCCTGCCTTTTAAGTTTATGTAGATATAGTTGCTTCGTATCTGAACAGCCCGGGTTTTCTCCCAGTCGATTTCATCGATGGAGTTACCCTCGGCATCTTTTTTTAGGACCGTATATCCCAATTCTTCCATGACCTTAGTATTAAGGCCACCATATTCTCCAAGAATCGGAGGTACATTTTCACCTACCAGCAGTCCATGGTCGGATACGATGAAAATCGTATAGCCCTCATCCAGATAATGGAGGAACCGCCCCAGATACTTATCTGTCTGTATATAGAATCGCTCAATGAGCTCCTGATAGGTTTTCTCATCGGTATGATTCCATGGCTCCAGAGTCTTTGCCAGATGCCAGATCTGGTGCCCGGCGCAGTCAATGTTGTGGAGATGGCTGAACACGACGTCATATTTTTTATTGTCGATTAAGTATTCCAGGCTGTCGGCCTGCCATTGGCTGTAAATATCCCAGGAAGGCTCGAAAATCTGGTCCACCAGCTCCGAATCCTCTCCGCCGATAAGGCTGACCGGAGGAATGTTTCCAGCACCTTTTACCAGTTCGTCGTATAGAGAAGCTGGATGCCAGAGCATCTTGTTGGTGGTATCAAGGGCATTGCTGATCCAGAGGCGAAGTGTGGAGCCATCCGGACTTAGTTCCAGTATTTTATAGGATCTGCAGCTTGGTCTGGTATTTTCTTTTTTTGTGGCGTTATCTATGACGCCGGAAATCATTTCTCCCTTCGGGATGGTGACAAACGGCTCTTTCTCGCTCTTGGAACGGTATAAGGACACTTTGTCATAAATTCCTGATTCATTCTTGGTAATCAGTCCATAGCGTTCTTCCTTGCCGCCTGAGATGAGAATGGTGAATTCCAGTCCATCTAAGGGAGCAGCAGCCCAGTCTGAAGCCGGCTGAATAGGAGAGAAGATAATGTCATAAGCGACCTTGGCACCAATCATCATCTCCGTATCCTCAAGATCCTTTATATAGGTTCTGATTTCGCCTCCGTTTCTTGCCGCGTCTCCCCACCACAGTTCCATCATTTCATCATCGTCGGTATTTTCTTCGGAGATGACCTGGTGCAGATCTGTGATATTGCAGCCTACACCGGCAGCTTTTTGCGTATGAGGGACAAATTTCAATGCTCTCGTGCTGGCAGAGGCGTAAATGATCTTTTCCCAATCCATCTGAGCGACTCCCATATTAACGGAGCCAGGCTGTGTTCCATCCACCACATGAAGCAGCGGAATTTGGGAGGTTGGGGGCCAGGAGGAGCCGGGCCAATGCCATACCAGTGTTTTTAATCCCTGTTCTGTGGTCACGTTCCATAGTTGTTCGGCTTTGCAGTTTCTTGAATCCATGTTATAGACTACCGCATCCAGGCTTTCTGGTGACTGGCGCCAGTAGCAGGTGATGCCGTGTGTTCCCGGATATGCGCCTGTTGCCAGAGTGGTCCAGCATGGCGGAGTGATGGTGGGATGAGCACCCAGCATCTCAAGTCCTTGTCTGGCGGAGCCAAGGGTGAGGTATTTTTGTATATTTGGTAATTTCCCTTCGTTCACCAATCTACTTGTAGTAACAGGGTCCATCCCATCAATTCCCAGCACAATCAGTTTCTTTGTTCTTGCATTTCGATTCATGTTTACCTCCTTACAGATAAATAATTATATTATAAACCATTAAACATACTTGAAAAATAGGAAAATAATATATGGGGTATCGAAAATAATGATAATCCCCTGGTATCAAGGCGAAAACCGGTTTTTTTGTTTTTTTGAAAACAATATTACATATAAACATGTTGACAATATAGGTTTATATGTAATATTATGTTGATAATTTATTGCATATAGTCTGAGATTCTAATCGGTACTGTATGTGATTTTACATATCCACACCTTATATTGAAAAGGTATTCTCGGTACATTAGTAAAAAATGATAGCATCAGCATAGGAAACAGGATAATCGATTAAAAAATATGGTTAGGAGAGTGTGGCGAAGGAATTTGAAAATTGAACAATTGTATCTATTTAAAGAAGCTGTAAAATATAATTCCGTTTCTGCAGCGGCGGAAAAGAATTTTATGTCTCAATCCTCTGTGAGTTCTTCGATTATCAATCTGGAAAAGGAGCTTGGAACTGAACTTTTGAGGAGAAGCAATGCCGGCGTGTCTCCTACCATAACCGGGGAACTGGTGCTTCAGAAGGCGGAGGACATTTTAAAGGCGATTGATGATATCACGGAAATGGCAAAAGAGCAGCAAAAGGCTGGTGAGATCAGCATTGCCTGTATCCCATGTATCTGTGACTGGATCATTCCCGCCACGGTGCGGAGCTTAAAAGAAGATATGGCTGATATTCTTTTTTCCGTAACCACAGGGGAAAGCAGCCAGGTTGTCCATGATGTTTCTTCCGGCATAGCAAAATTTGGAATTCTGATTCATTACGGAGAACTGGAACGCAGCACAGATCTTAAGTACATACCCCTTTTTAAGGATGAATATGTCCTTTATGTAGGAAAAAGTTCTCCTTATTGGGAGCGGGAAAGCATTACCTACAAGGAACTGCTGGAGGAGCCTTATATCGCTTACCGGGATGAATTTAAACGGTATAACGGCGGTCTTACAAATATGATCGGCTCCGGGAAGCTTCCCAAGGTGGTTTTCCGCACCGATAATCTGGATTCCATTAAAAGCATGATTAACTATAATCAATATGTGGCTTTTTTCCCCCGCCGTATGTCGGAAAATGATTTTTATGTTCAAAACGGCCTCATAAGGAGACTGACGGTTTCCGATAAAAATCTGTCATTTGAAGTTGGGTATGTGGAAAGCACAAAGTACAAAATGAAAAAGCTAGACAGGATTGTGTTAAAAGCGGTCAAAGACACGGTCCAGAAAATGGGGCCGAAGTAAGGAGTATTGAAAAGGAGTGAGAAAAATCAAAAGGCTAAATGAAAAATACGTCATCAGCATTATTACGGGAGCTGTCATTATGGCGGTCTGGATCGCGGCGACCTGGAATAACCGGATTTCAAGCATTATTATTCCCTCGCCAGCTGCAATTGGAAGTTGTTTTATAAATCTTGTTCAGGACGGCTATAAGGGTCATTCCCTATGGGTCCATATGGCAGCCAGCTTACGAAGACTTTTTATCGCATACTTTTTCGCTGTTGTTACAGGAACTGCCTTGGGACTGTTAAGCGGATATTCAGAACGGGTACGGGCGGTTTTTGAGCCGGTGATTGCATTTATAAGGCCGTTACCCCCTTTGGGTTATTATACCATCATAATTCTGTGGATGGGCATAGGGGATGGCTCTAAAATACTTTTATTGTTCTTAGGCGCTTTAGCTCCTGTTTTTGTCTCCTGTGTGGCGGGAGTAACAAGAGTAAAACAGGATTATATTAACCGGGCCAGGACGTTGGGAGCCAGTAAGGGCCAGATATTTCTTCATGTAATCCTACCGGCTTCTCTGCCTGACATATTCGTAGGATTAAGAAATGCCATGAGCGTGGCTTATGCGACTTCGGTGGCGGCAGAAATGGTAGCGGCTGTATCCGGAATCGGCTGGATGGTATTGGATGCCAGTAAGTATCTTCGTAGTGATGTCATCTTTGTGGGGATCATAATCATGGGCATTACAGGGATATTGCTGGACAGAATCCTGCTCTATATGGAAACCAGGATCGTATTCTGGAAAGGAAAATATTAATCATAATCGGGAGGTATAAAAATGAAATGGACAAAGAAAATTCCACTTTTAGGTCTGGCGGTCGTTCTGGCAATCCAGTTGGCCGGATGCGGCTCAAAGAATACCAGTTTAAACAGTGATTCTTCCAAGGCTCCTGCTTTGTCTGACGCGGCAAATAAGGATCCGATTACCGGAGAAATCTATCCTGACCAGATCAACATCGGAATCATTGAAGGGGGACCGGAATCCGCCATTTTGCTGAAAGAGGATTTTTTAAGCCAAATTGGAGTTAAGGTTAATGCAGTTACTTATTCGGCTGGTACAGACATTAACAATGGGGTAGTATCCGGACAGGTGGATGTGGCATCCTTTGGATCCTCACCCGTGGCGCTGGGTATTGCTAACGGAATCAAGTATAAAGCCGTATATGTTCCTTACGTACAAGGCGGAAATATTGAAGCTTTGGCAGTGAAAAAGGACTTAAATCCAGGCAGTGTGGCTGACTTAAAGGGGAAAACCATTGCGGCCCCATTTGGCACAACCGCTCATTACGCTCTTTTAAATGCCCTTGAACTGGGAGGATTAAAAGCCAGTGATGTAACACTCCTGGATATGGGAGGTCAGGATATTGTGGCGGCCTGGACCAGAGGCGATATTGACGCGGCATACATATGGAGCCCGGCTCTGGATGAATGCTTAAAGGATGGCGTTATTTTGACCAATGACGGAGAACTGGCGAAACAGGGAATTCTCATTCCTGAAATTGCTGTAGCAGAAATTGGTTTTTCAGAAAAATATCCGACCCTTGTAAACCGTTATGTCAAGGCACTCATGGATGTATATGATCTGGTGAAGGAAAATCCGGATCAGGCAGTAAAGGATGTGGCTGACTGGGAAGGAATTTCTGAGGAAAGTGCCAGGGGTCAGATCGATGATAACATATGGGTATCCCAAGAAGAGCAGTTGTCTGAGAATTACCTGGGAACCGCCAAGAGCAAGGGAAAGCTGTTTGATACCTTAAAAACCATTGCTGATTTTCATCATTCTCAGGGCAATATCAGCCAGGATCCCAATGAGCAAAGCATAGCCGATGCGGTAGATCCATCGTTCGCAGAGCAGGCTTTACAGCTTAAAACAGGAGGAACGGGACAATAATGACAGAGGAAGAAGGTAAGAATTTTTACGAAACCGCCAATGAACTGATTTCCATCGATCATGTGTCATTATCCTATGATAAGGGCAGTGGTGGGAGTCCTGCTGTCTGCGATATCAATTTAAATATCTACCAGGGTGAATTTGTATGTGTCTTGGGACCAAGCGGCTGCGGGAAAAGTACGCTGCTGAATATTCTGGCTGGCTTTATCTCTCCTACGGAGGGGACGGTGAGGCTGAATCAGAAGGAAATAAAGGGCATAGATTCTCAGCGGGGAGTTGTCTTTCAGCATCCACCTCTATATGAATGGTATTCTGTTCGCAAAAACATTGCGTTTGGACCAATGATGAAAAAGGTTTCAAGAAAAAAGATAGAAGAGGACGTGAAGATCTATCTGGAAAAGGTGGGCCTTACAGAATTTGCGGATAAAAAGGTGTATGAATTATCGGGAGGAATGAGACAGAGGGCGGCCATTGCAAGCGCCCTCATCAACAACCCGGATATTCTGCTGATGGATGAACCCTTCGGTGCCCTGGACGCCCTGACAAGAGAGCAGATGCAGGGACTGATCCGTAAAATATGGTGGAATTCAGGAAAGACAATCTTCTTAATCACTCATGATGTGGATGAAGCGCTGCTTTTGGGAACCAGAATTTTAGTCATGTCCAAGCGGCCCGGAAAGATCATTGCAGATTTTCCTGCACACTTTACCAGAGATTTCATTGAAGAAAATTCCGATGAAGCCAGGTATACGGAGAAGTTTTACCAGAAAAGAAAATATGTACTTCAGTTAATCAATGAACAGTAGAGGACTGGCCGCAGGTGTGAAAAGCTTGCAATCATAATTAAACATTATAAATAAATGGTGGCTATATCCATACCCTGATGATTAAATTAGAAGTTCAAATAAAATTATTGCAGGAGTATGAGTGCATCTTCTAAAAATCCTCACCTCACAGTCATAGAAAAACAAAACAAGCCTGTCATCGCTTTCTAGAAAGTGGTGACAGGCTTTTATGATCTCGTTAAAATAATTCTACAGGTCTGATAATGTTATGGCAATGTTTCAACGTTATTAAGTAAAAACTCAATAAAATACTTACTCGCAATCGGCAGGCTGTTTTTATCTTTATAACTGATTGCAAGTGTTCTATTAATAGGAGGTTCAATCGGCAGCAGTGCGATATTATAATTTGTGCGACGTAGTACAAGCTCTGCTAAAACACTGACTCCTAATCCAGCTTCTACCATTGTCATGATGGCGTAATCATCGTGGATCCTATATTTGATATTAGGCTCTAAACCACAGGCATGAAACACTTCCAGTGGTTCGCTGAAATGACCCTCCTCCAGTAAAATAAACGCCTCGTCCACAAGTTCATCCAGATGAACGGAACTATGGGAAGCTAATTCATGATTTTTTGGCAGTACTGCTAACATTGGTCCGTCTTTGATTGGTATGGTTTCTAATCCGGTTACAGCGGACGGAGAGATAAAACCGAAGTCCACTGCCCCGATTTTTATCCATTCCTGTATTGAACTGTAATCGCCCTGATGAAGTACAAATTGTACATTAGGGTATGACGCCTGAAAGTCCTTCATTAAGTTTGGAAGCCAATGGCAAGTAATACTTGAAATTGTACCGATACGTATAATTCCGGTATCTAATCCCTTTATATCATTGGCCTTTTCCAGCATAGCGCGATACTGCAAGATTGTTCTTTCGATAAAAGGATATAATTCTTCGCCCTCTTTCGTTAATTTTGCTCCAACACGAGAACGATAGAGCAGCTTAATTGAAAATTCTTCTTCTAAGGATGCAACCATTTGGCTGATAGCGGATTGCGTATACCCAAGTGCTTCGGCAGCTTTCGTAAAACTGTTAAGCTCAATGATTTTTTGAAGTGCGATATATCTATTCATAATTCACAAATTACCTCTGCTAATGTTTGGATTAAAATTATTTGTTTTACTTATTGATAAAGCAAGTATACAATAAATTCAAATCAAAAGCAAGAAAGGGGATCCGATGGAAATTCTGGATATGAATTGTTATGAAGAATTACATAAAACATGGGATTTACCTATGGATAAACATCGTACTATCCAATAAAATGGAGGCTTTATTATGAAACAATATGTAGTGGATGCTTTTGCTGATCAGGTGTTTGACGGAAACCCTGCCGCCATATGTGTAATGGAAGAATGGCTGGATGATGAGCTGATGATGGCAATCACAATTGAAAACAATCTTTCCGAAACAGCCTTTACGGTCAGAGAAAAAGACAGCTATCAATTACGCTGGTTTACCCCTGGAGGTGAAATTGATCTATGCGGCCATGCTACACTTGCAACAGCATTTATATTGATGAATTATGAGGATACATCTCTGACGGAAGTACATTTCCAAACATTAAGTGGTGAACTGATTGTCAAGAGAAAAGATGACTTGTATGAGATGGACTTTCCCGGTTATCACCTAAAACCTGTTGATGTGACCGATCAGATGGAGGAAATTATTGGATTTCGCCCTATGGAAGCATGGATTGACCGGGATTTAGTTTGCATATTGGAAAATGAGGAACAGGTCAAGACGTCAAACCCCGATTTGGAAAAAGCAAAACTGTTGCCTGGCCTTATACTTCATATTACCGCCAGAGGTAAGGATTATGACTGCGTAAGCCGCAGCTTTGCACCAAAGTTGAATGTTGCAGAAGATCCGGTCTGCGGTTCAGGACATTGCCATATAGCACCGCTCTGGTCAGAAAGAATAGGACGTAGAGAGTTAGTGGCGAGACAGGCTTCCAGCCGTGGTGGAACCCTTTATTGCCATGTGGACAGCGGGCGCGTGAAGCTTGCAGGAAAAGCTGCCCTTTTTTCCATTGATGAATTATTTTTACCAAAAGGCTGCCTGAGTTCTACTGTGTCCGCTGCCAGTGAAAAAGAAGAGGAGAAATGACAATGAAAATGAATAGCAAAAGAGCAGAAATACTCATGATGACTGTGACCTTGGCATGGGGCTGCTCCTACCTCTTGATGAAAGTAGGACTTGATGCTATTGGCCCCTTTAATATGGTTGCCTTGCGATTTGGAATTGCATTTGTTTGTATGACGTTAGTCTTCCTGCCGCGATTCCGTGAACTTTCCGCGACCATTTTAATCAAGGGCGTTCTAATGGGCGTATTGCTATTCCTGATATTCGCTGCACTGGTAATTGGTGTAAATCATACAACCGCTTCCACAGCGGGTTTCCTGGCAAGCACTACAGTAATGATTGTTCCGATTTTAGAATGCATTTTGAAGCGCAGGTTACCTGGAAAGTCAATTATGTTTAGCATTTTATTAGCATTTGTTGGCCTGTTTCTTTTGACTGTAAATGACACTCTTGGATTGGATATGGGGGCGGCATACTGTTTGTTAGCAGCATTATTTTATGCAATATATATTATTACACTAGATAGAATTGCTAAAAACGAAAATACTTTACTTATCAGCATTATCCAATTAGGAGTGGCTTCTCTTTTGGGTGTTATATTCATGCTATGCTTTGAAAAGCCTACATTGCCGCAAACTCCGGCACAATGGGGCGCTATCCTTGCACTGGGAATTATTTGCAGTGCGTATGGTTTTGTTGTTCAGCCAATTGCACAACGCTATACATCACCTGAAAAGATTGGACTTATTTTTTCTCTGGAACCGGTATTTTCCGCTCTTTTATCCTTTGTTTTCCTTCATGAAGTGTTAAGTATGAAAGGTTATATAGGAGCCGCAATTATTTTATCCAGTGTGATCTTTTCGAAAAGTATAAAACAGAGAGAGATTACCTAAATATGGAGATAAATGATGCCAGGAACGGAGATGGCTCTTTGGGCGCTAAATAAAACTAACTTTTAAGTAAGTATATGTCATAGAAGTGCGTACTTACTTTTTTGTGTTTAGCGTGTATAATAAAAACTAACTATAAGTAACTAATTTTAAGTTATTATTTACAGATTATATCAAAAAGATAGGAGTAATAGCTAATGCCAGATATATTTAGTTCTTTTCAAGTGAAAAACACAAATTTCAAAAACAGGATTGTGATGGCGCCTATGGTTCGATTTGGATATGAGTGCCAAGACGGAATCATGGGTGAAAGGCTGATGCAACATTATTTGAGTTTTGCTGATAAAAAGATAGGTCTTGTAATTTGCCAGGCTCTTTCTGTTAAAAGTGATGCAGAAGTTTCTGGAGGCGCAGGTGCCTTTTCCGAGCAGCATATTGATTATTTAAAAACGCTTGCAGATGCATATCATACGAATGGAACAAAATTTTTTTCGCAGTTAGCTTTTCCGGAATATGGTTTTTATAATGATAGTTCCAAAAATATAAATGATCTTAAGGATAATGAACTGGATAGAATAAGAGATCAATTTATATATAGCGCAGAACTATGTAAGAAAGCAGGATTGGATGGTATTGAATTACATGGTGCACATACTTATTTTTTGAATATGATGGCATCGTCTTATTCGAATCAACTTCAAAATAAATACGGTGGAGATTTAGCCGGTAGGCTGATGTTAGTAAAGGAAATTGTCCAGGGGATTAAGGCTTCTACTGGAAATGATTTTATCGTATCTTACCGGATGGGTTGGGGAGATAATCTTGAGACGGACGTAGAAACCGCTCAAACATTACAAGAATATGGAATTGATTTATTGCATGTATCAACAGGAATTCCTCAACAGAGAAAATTAGAGTTGCCGAATGATTTTGAATTTAACGATGTAGTTTTCACCGGGAGCTATGTAAAAAAGCATATTGATATACCTGTAATTTGTGTGAATGATATTAGAACCCTTTCCAGGGGAACTAAGTTGATTGAAAATGGATTAAGTGATTTTGCAGCATATGGAAAGCCTTTTTTAGCTGATAATAGTTTTGTAGAAAAATCATTAGAGGATAGTAATTATAAACCTTGTTTTGGCTGCCCAAAATGTCAATGGTTTATAGATGGAGATAAATGTCCAGCTATAAAGGTTCGGATAGCAGAAAAGGAAAAGCATAAATAAAAATTGGGAAAGTATTGTTCGTGATACCTGATACATAAAAAAAGAACTGGAGGTTATACAATGATACGAAATGAGATAATAGACACCATTCATGCCCGCCGCAGTACACGTAGTTTTACTGAACAGCAAGTTGAGCATGAAAAACTGGAAACGCTGCTTGATGCCGCTATCTGGGCTCCCAGTGGAGGAAACAGTCAAAGCTGGCTGTTTACTGCAATACAGAATAAGAATATCCTGATTAAACTCAATGAATTGGTGCGTGAAGGTTTTCAAAGCTGGGTGCCGGACGATGATTATCCTGGTAAGCGTGGAGCTAAAACTGCTTCCCAGAAAGAAAGTTTCAATTTTTATTATCATGCACCGACAGTTATTATTGCTTCCAATATACCGAATTATGAAAATGCAATGGCTGATTGCGCTCTGGGGCTTGAGAATATTTTTCTCGCGGCTCAGTCGATGGAATTAGGAACTTGTTATCTCAATTCCCTGCATTGGTTGAGAAATGATGAGGCTATAAGGGATCTTCTCTTTGAACTAGGTATACCAAGAGAGCATACGATTTGCTCTGCTGTAGCAGTAGGATATATACAGAAAGAATCCATATCGCCGGTGCGCAAACCAAACACAACGATTATTATCAATTAATGAACAGGACCAATTGCAGAGATGCAATTGGTCTTATTTTTGTATGGCGATGGTTTAATAACCATCTTGCCTACTTTTCTTTTATAACTTCACTAAGGGGAGGGCTCTAATGAGTACTAAAGAAAAGCATTATCAATGAAACAGCAGGTTATATTTACCGCCTGAAAATCGCTGGGGAAATCGGAGAAAAAAGTTTCGCAGACTAGTTAACAATATCAAAATCAGGTATTGTTTGCATCTTCTTTACAGGTTTCTACCCTATTGCACCATTAATTAGGATTTGTTTTCCGGTGTAGGTGCTTCCAACGCTGGTGAGGCGGTAGCATATTCCTTATGCATTACATGATATAAGCAAATTACTTTATATGGTGTGCAATTATAGGCATTTCTTTAAAATGCCGGAACTCCTCTGGCATCTCTTCTGATGTTATTGTATCATGCACCGAACAAGTACCAGCCTCTTTGGCCTTCTCATAATACCAGGATTTATATTTTAGCAATTCAAGTGTCTTTTGCATATCCATGATCTGATTTTCTACAGCTTGCTGTTGTCTTTTAATGATTTCATACCTTTTTTCGAGTGTTGTATCACCTTCCATACACCAATCAATAAATATTTTAATATTTTTCACCGACATTCCGGTTTTTTTTAGACATTCTATAATAGATAACCATTCAAAATCTTCATCTTTGAACATACGAATGCCGCTGCCTGAACGTTCCACAAATGGCAGCATACCTTCCTTATCGTAATATCTCAATGTAGAAGGGGCAATATTCAGTATTTTTGCCATTTCACCAACTGTATAAAACATATTTAATTAGCTCCTTTAAAAAAATTATAAAAAAGTATTGACTATAAGTTAACTTTAACTTGTAGAATATTGTTGAACTTATATTTTCACTATAACATAATAAAAAAATCAAGTCAATCAGGAGGAATTTTTATGAGTTATCAAATGTATGCACCCACAAGAGTTTTATTTGGAGCAGGTCAGCTAAATAACTTAGGCATCCAAAAAATGCCGGGTAAAAAAGCACTAATTATTATTTCTAATGGTAAATCCACAAAAGAAAATGGTTCTCTTACCCGTACGGAAGAACAGCTCCGGTTGGCAGGCGTGGAGACTGCTGTATTTGCTGAGGTTCAGGCAAATCCATTGAAATCCACGATTATGTCAGGTGCAAAGGCAGCCCGTGAGAATAACTGTGATTTCCTTGTTGCCCTTGGCGGTGGAAGTGTAATGGATGCTTCCAAAGCCATTGCTGCCATGGCTACTAATGATGGTGATGTATGGGATTATATGGGAGGCGGCACCGGCAAAGGGAAAGCAATTGAAAACACCCCATTGCCTATCATCGCTATTACAACTACCGCGGGTACAGGCAGTGAAGTTGACCAGTGGGGAGTTGTCAGCAACGATGAGACAAATGAAAAGATTGGATTTGGTGGAATCGATAGTTTATTTCCGGTATTGGCGATTGTAGACCCAGAGCTGATGGTGACCGTACCCACTAAGTTTACCGCTTATCAGGGTTTTGACGCTTTATTCCATAGCTTGGAGGTATATATATCCAAGTTTGCGAACTTAATGAGTGATATGGTAGCTTTGACCGCTATTGAGAATGTGGGGAAATATCTGGCAAGATCTGTTGCAGATGGGAAAGATTTAGAAGCCCGTGAGCATATGGCATTTGCCAACACGATGAGCGGATACGCCATGGTTACTGGCTGCTGTACCAGTGAACATTCTCTGGAGCATGCACTGTCAGCATATCATCAGGAGCTTCCTCATGGAGCTGGTCTTATTATGATTTCCAAGGCATACTTTAACCATTTTATAGAAAAGAATATAGCCGAAGAGCGCTTCATCCGTATGGCAAAGGCCCTGGGTATGGAGGAAGCTACTCAGGCAAAGGACTTTATCACTGCTTTGGATAAACTCCAAAAGGACTGCGGTGTGGCAGATTTAAAAATGTCCGACTATGGCATACAGACGGATGAATTTGTTGAGATGGCAAAGAATGCTATGGATACCAATGGCGGCCTATTTACTGCTGATCCAATTCCACTCTCTGTGGAAGACTGTGTTGCTATCTATCAGAAATCATATAAATAGGGAGGAAATGTGTAATGAGTCGACCATATATTGTTTGCCACATGATGACCGCCCTTGACGGCAAGATTACCGGCCCCTTTATGGAGACAGAGGCTGCAGGCGTTGTCGGAGAGGAATACGAGCGTATTAACGGAATTTATCATCCTCAGGCATGGCTTTGTGGTCGTGTGACAACTGACGAAAACTTCACTTTTTATAGGAAACCGAAACTGGATGAAAATGCTGTGGCCGTATCGGAAGGAGACTACGTAGCAGTAAAGGATGCTAAAATGCATTATGTTTCCGTTGATGCATCGGGAAAAATCGGCTGGACATCCAATACCTTGCAATATGCTGACCGGCCAGCAGCACATATCATTGAAGTGCTTACGGAACGGGCATCCAATGCATACCGTGCTTTGTTGCGAAAGCTCGATATCTCGTATATTATAGCGGGAAAAGATGAGTTGGACCCTGTTTTGGCTGCTGAAAAACTGAAGGAGCATTTTAATATTCAGACATTGATGGTATCCGGAGGTGGATTCATCAACTGGTCATTTTTACAAGTGGGTTTAATTGACGAGCTGATACTGTGTATTGCCCCTATTTGACAGTCATTGATATGGATTAAATTCCAGACAATTGCTATTACCATCACATCAGAAACCAACAGTGAGGCCGATAAGTACGGCATCATTTCGGAGAGGGAGACAAACGTTTCTTTTAATCCCCTAAGTAGAAATCGGTTTTTGATAAGAAATACGTAATATTCATAAAGTTCTAATAATGTTAAAAAGAATCGTTGGCGGATTATGGCCACGATTCTTTTTAACATTTAAGAACTCCATTTCTGTAAGTCACAATAAAAAGGATAAACAAAGGCTGATTGAGCCTTTGCAAGAACGTTAAATATAGTGGTACACATCAGTATCCACTTTATTTTACAAAGCTATTTGCCTAACTCTTACGAATATTTTTATTAGATAATCGTTGGGGTTACTGATGGATATTTCGTCCAGAGGGTATTCCTCATAGGTATTACCGCAGATTTCAAGATCATTTTCTTCAATATAGGTAAGAAGCTTTTCGTATAGTTTATCCTTGTTCACACTATCACAGCGATCATACAAAGCCAAATAAAGCCCCTTTTCAGTCTGATAATTTCCACCTTCAGTTCGAATGTAGAATCGATCCGGGCTATTCCATTTTTTGTTCAGTATGGTTTGCTTGGAAAATAGCTTACCCGTGTGATTGACAAGATCAATCCCGTTTGCCCTGCAAAGCATAATAAAATCTAACATGGATTCCATTTTGGCATCCACCTCTTCAATGGCTGGTCCCAGACATATCGTTTCCTCCTCCAGTTGTAACAGTTCTAATTTAGGCACTGATATTTCCTTGTACATACTGATTTTAGAAATGTATTGCGACATGATTTCCTTAATCCATTGCAGCTTTTTAATCTCGTACTCAACGGTTTCTATATGCTTTGAAAACAAATCAAGTGCTTTGTCGGGGCTTCGGCCTTGAGCATATCCTTTTATTTCATCTAAAGAAATCCCCATGTTTCTCAAAGATAGAATAACGTAAGCTAAATCCAGTTGCATATAGCTGTACATCCGATAATTGTTTTCTCCACGGTATACTGGCTTTAACACATTTATTTCATCATAGTAAATTAAATTTACACGTTTTATGCCGGATAGAGTAGAAAATTCGCTGATTGTAAGTAATTTGCTTTTATCCATTTTTATTTCACTCCTTAATAAAAACATATCATAAAAGCACTTGACTGTAAAGTTACTTTATAGTTTATAGTGATGTTAAATAAAAGGAGGTACGTCATACACATTCATCAAAAGATAGTCGCATTTTCAGAAATATACGCCATCTATATACGACAATATGAGGAATCGTATCTAACCACGAGAAAGCAGTTTGGAAAAGGACTAATATCAAACTGTAATTCTTTAAAACTAAACACATGTAAATAAGGAGGAATTAAGCTATGAAAGAGTTTATTCATGAAGGCCGTGTCAAGATCATCTTTGGAGAAAGTGGAATCAGCGAGGTAATCAGCGAAATAAAAAAATGTGGAAGCAAGGTTTTGCTCGTTATGGGAGGTTCCAGTTTTCAAAAAAATGGATTTCATCATTCCTTAACGCAGCAACTCAAAGAACATGGAATTACTCATATTGACTTTGGCGGCAACACATATCCGTCTCTGGCAAGAGTTCGGGAGGCAATTGCTTTATGTAAGAGAGAACAGGTGGATTATGTTCTAGGTATTGGCGGCGGCGTATGTATGGATATGGCGAAGGCAATCGCTCTTGGTGTCAAGCAGGATGATGATATTTGGCGCTTCCTGACTGGTGAATTGGAAACTGCCGGTCAGGATAGCCTTCCGATTGGTGAAATAGTTACCAATCCCTCATCTGGATCAGAATTAAACGGGGCAGCTCAGATCGATGACGATGAAACAAAAATGCATGCCGGTTTTTCAGAGGTATATCCGACTTTTGCGTGGCTGAACCCAACCTATGCTATGTCCCTTGATAGTCGGACGTTAGCCTATGGCGTGCTCACAACTTTCGTACAACTTTCAACTGGTTTTTTAAGTCCTGAACGCTTTGAGTTATCAGAGAAGCTGACAGGTTGCATGATGAAAATGCTTCTTGAAAATCTTAAAAAGAGTGTTGTCGACCCCACAGATGTGGAGTCAAGAAGCAACCTGTTGCTGGTGAGTGCAATGAACACCTCCGAATTATTTTACATCGGACGTAATTATGGCGACTGGAGTCTCATTCCACTAACTGGTATTATCCAGAACTATTACAATACTAGCTATTCTAAGGGGATGACAATCCTGTTCCCCTATTGGCTGAAGCATATTTATAGTGATCATTCCATATTTAAAGACTATTTCAAAGATATTTTTGATATGGATAACTCAAACAAAACGGATGAACAGGTTTTATCGGATGGTTTGGATGCAATCTTTGACCTTTATAAGAGTCTTGGTGTAGCCACATCTTTCAAGGAGTTGAGTGATAAACCGTTGGATATGCCGGCTTTAAAAGAAGCCATTGCTAAAGGCGGAGAAGCATTCTGCTCGTTCATAGAGTTTACACCGGAAAAGATGGAGCAAGTGCTCCTGGACGCAATTAACGGAAATTAAAAAAAGAAGAGCAGCGGTGGATTTGCGGTCAATGAAATTATTATTAGTCCAATCAGTCATTAAGGAGAGAGATAAATGAATAAAAAAGTTTTAGTAATATCATCAAGTCCTCGCAGGAATGGAAATTCTGATATTCTTTGCGATGAATTTATTAGAGGTGCTCAGGAGTCAGGACATCATACTGAAAAGCTCAGGCTTCAGGAAAAGAATATCAAGGGCTGCCTTGGCTGCGAAGCATGTAAGAAAAATGATCTGGTGTGCGTCCATAAGGATGATATGGCTGAAATCCTTGAAAAGATGGTGCAGGCGGATGTGATTGCCCTTGCAACGCCAGTGTACTTTTATTCAATGGATGGACAAATTAAAACACTAATTGATCGAACTTATGCTCGTTATACTGAAATGAAAGGAAAAGATTTCTATTTCATTATCGCGGGAGCCGCCCCCGAAACCAGTTATATGGACACTACCATTGCATGTCTGCGGGGCTTTGTGGTCTGTGTACCGGATTCACATGAAAAAGGCATTGTTTATGGTGTTAATGCTGGTGAAGCAGGAACGGTGAAAAGTACTTCGGCCATGCAAGAATCATATCAAATGGGTAAATCAATTTAATGTTTAGGGGAATATAGAGTGATTGTTAGATGAATCACTCCAATATAGACGTAGTCTAGGAATAGCAGCTTAAGTCCAAGAAAACGTCCGCACCCCCGAATCACGAATTTACTATTGCAAACAAGAAGTTATCTTTTCATTTTACAAAAAAATATAAAAACCTTAAATGAAGTTGAAAGCTCTATTTTCAGGTGTTTCGGGAATTTAGTGCTTCA
>CAUQMY010000008.1:0-233806 GCA_963519465.1 uncultured bacterium | reverse complement strand
AATGAATAAATGAATGGGGGGAATTAATTTGGAAAAAATAGATACAAAATATAATATCAGAAATGAACAAGCAATAGATATGCGTGAAGTTGAAGAATTGACAAGAAAGGCATTTTGGAATCTAAATGTTCCAGGCTGTTGTGAACACTATCTTGTGCATGTAATGAGGAGTCATCCTGATTTTATACCAGATTTGAATTTTGTTCTTGAGGAAGATAATCGTATTATAGCGAATGTTATGTACACAAAAACCATGCTTATTGACGAGAATGGAATTGAAAAACAGATTTTGAAGTTTGGTCCGGTGAGCGTTCTTCCAGTCTGCCAAAGAATGGGTTATGGAAAATCACTGCTCGAATATTCATTTATAAAAGCCAAAGAGATGGGTTACGATACCATAGTAATCTATGGTAATCCAGATAATTACGTTTCACGTGGCTTTAAGAGCTGTAAAAAATATAATGTAAGCATAAAAGATGATTATTTTCCGGCGGCCATGCTTGTGAAGGAGTTAGTGGAAGGAAGTCTTGATGGAAGAAAGTGGCGCTATATCGAGAGTGATGTTTTTGATCTTGATGCAAAAGAGGTAGAACAATTTGATTCCAATTTTGAGGAAATGGAAAAGAAATACAGGCCAAGTCAGGAGGAGTTTTACATTCATAGTCATTCTCGAATGATTTAGACCAGTGCTTCAAAAGGCAAAGGGAGTACAACAGCCTTAAAGTCTGTATCTTTAGAGCCTGAGTTTGTAAAAAAGAGTTTACATATAAATGAAATCAGTGTATAATCAGATCTTACATACGTAGTATTTTAACGTTGAAAACAAGGGGGGAATTATCATCAGGTAATCCCTGTTTTTTGAAAGTTAAATATTACAAACGTAAGATTAAAGGAGAATCGCAGTGCGCAATCATAGATCATTTAGAGATAAACATTTTCCAGAAAATCTTATTCTGGACCGAATTCCAAGATTGGCTGTCTTAGGCTTATTTTTTGGATTTCTTTTTGCTGTGCTCATATTTCGTTTATACCGCCTTCAGATAATGGAGGGGGCTACCAATCAGGAAGCATTTATGAGTTCTATTGTGAAAACACAAAGGCTTTCCGGCAGCAGGGGAAACATCTATGACCGGAACGGAAAATTACTTGCATCAAACCGTTTGTCCTACGATATTACATTGGAAGACTCCATGAACTATAAAACAAAAAAGGAACGTCAGAGATCTTTAAACGGAATCGCTTACCGCCTGATTCAGATGGTTAACGAAGAAGATAAATTAAATGAGACGCTTCCGATTGGGGTAAATGAACAGGGGACTTATGAATATACTGCGGAGGGCTGGAAACTGAACCGTTTTATTGCTGATTTTTACGGAAAAGCGGATGTTTCAGATCTGACGGAAGAAGAGAAGACGGAGTCTGCAGAGAAGCTGATGAGTGAATTGGTCGGGAATGGGAAATTCATGATCGATCAGACGTATACGGAAAAAGAGCAGAAAGAGTACGGGCTTCCCCAGTCCCTTACCAACAAGGAGATTTTGCAGATTGCCAATGTCCGCTATGGTCTTTCCTTAAACTCATACCGGAAATACTTACCTTACCTGGTTGCCTCCGATGTATCAGATGAGACGATGGCAGCAGTACTTGAGAACAAATCATCTTTGCCGGGAGCCGATATCCAGGAGAGCAGCATCCGTACTTATGCCGGGGGAGAAAGTTTAGCCTCTATTTTAGGATATACCGGTGGCATATCAGCAGATGAGTTGGAATCCTCTAACCAGGGAGAAAGTATATACACCAACCAGTCCATCATAGGAAAAAGCGGCATAGAAAAATCTATGGAGAACTGGCTGAGAGGAGAAGACGGAACGGAACAGTTTTACACCGATGTTGTGGGAAACAAGAAAACTGAGCCGGTTATTACGAAGACTCCCCAGACGGGAAAGGATGTTTATTTAACCATTGATAAGGATCTACAGGATGCGGTCTATCAGATGCTAGAACAGCAGATTGCAGGAATTCTTCTGGCAAATATGGTGGATAGCAAACGGGCCGAAATGCCAAAGACAGAAACAGCGGCCCAGATCCGCATTTCCTCTGATGAGGTGTATTTTGCCTTGTTGAAAAATCATGTGATTGATACGGAAAAATTAAAGGATGATGGGGCTACAGATCTTGAAAAATCAGTTTATGGGAACTTTTCCAATAAGAAAGAGAATGTCTTTTCTCAGTTAATGGTCTCCTTTGATGCATCAGGCACTGCTCATGACAATTTAAGCAGTGAGATGAAGGGATATCTGGATTATCTGGTGAGCGAGGCAAGAAAAAGCAAGCTGATTACAGCAAATGCCAGCTCCCCGGACTGGAAAAATAAAAGTTTCCGCCAATACTTAACCGAATGCATTGCCAATGGTATGGTGGACCTAAGCCAGATAAAAATCAGTGAAACCTATGTGGCTATTGAAGAAGAGGAACGTCTGGTAGAAGAAAAGCTGTTAGCAGATTTAAAAGAAAGCCAGGATTTTGATTTAAAGATCTATGAGGCAATGATAGGGGAAGGTTCTCTGTCTGGAGAGACCATAGAAAGTCTTCTTTATGAACAGGGAATTCTGTCAAAAGATGACCCGGATCGTGCTCTCCTGCAAAGTGGACAGCTAAGTGCATGGGCGTTTATTCAGAAGAAGATAAAGAGTCTGGAGATTACTCCGGCCCAGTTGGCTCTAAACCCATGTTCCGGGTCTGCCGTCATTGTGGATCCTCAGGACGGGGAAGTACTTGCCTGCGTAAGCTATCCTGGATATGATAATAACCGGCTGGCCAATCAGATGGATTCAAATTATTACAACCGACTATCCAATGATTTATCACTGCCCTTATTTAACAGGGCCACCAGCCAGCTGACTGCACCAGGTTCCACCTTTAAGCCGGTAACGGTGATTGCAGGACTGAACGAAGGCGTCATACAGACAGATACCAGTATAATATGTACCGGAACTTTCGATAAAGTGGAACCAGCGCTGCGCTGCTGGAAGCGAACCGGACATGGACTCATAACTTCCCCAGCGGATGCGCTTAAAAATTCCTGCAACGTGTATTTATCTGAGATTACCTACCGCCTGGGAACGCAAGCGGATGGGACATTTTCAGAAGGAAACGGATTAACTAAACTCCAGAAATATGCGGATTTGCTGGATCTTAATAAAAAGACGGGAATTGAAATCGGAGAGGCAGAGCCTCATGTAACCGATCAGTTTGCAATTCCTTCATCCATCGGACAGGGTACCCATAACTATACCACAACCCAGCTTGCCAGATATACTTCAACGCTTGCAAACCACGGGAAAAGCTATGACCTGTCTCTGATCAATAAGATTACAGATTCTGACGGCACGGTGTTAAAATCCTTTGAGCCTGTCTTAGAGAGCACAGCGGATCTGCCAGAATATATCTGGGCGGAAGTGGCAAAAGGCATGAATGAACTGGCTACCTCAAATGCCACATTAAAAGATTTAAAGATCAGTGCGGCAGGAAAAACCGGAACAGCAGAGGAATCAAAGAACAAGCCGAACCACGGTCTTTTTATCGGATATGCGCCTCTTGAGAATCCTAAGATCGCAGTTACCGTACGAATTGCCAATGGCTATAGCTCAGGCAATGCGGTAGTGGTCGGAAAAGGAATTTTTGATTATTATTTCCAGCTGAAGGATCAGGCGTCAATTTTAACAAACACCGCTTCCAATGTATCAAACAACCTGCGGACCGATTAACAGGAGGTAATGATGAATCGTGGAAAAAAGAGATTTTTGTTTCGTACCCTGATCACACTTTTGATACTGCTGGCAGGTCTGGCAGGTGCATTTTTGTTCTTTCAGATTCAGGGAAAGCTTGCAGCATCAAGAGTAAAGCCGGAGACATTATTTTTACAATATGTGGACAGTCTTAAAAATGGAGACTATAAGTCCATGTATGGCATGCTGTCGGAGCAGAGCCAGATTAATATCAGTGAGGAAGATTTTATAACCAGACACAAAAATATTTATGAAGGGCTGGAAGCTTCTGAAATCACGGGACAGGTTACAAGTGAAGAACAGGTGGATAAAAAGGTCACGTTGAGCTACGACATGAGTTTCCAAAGCATTGCTGGAGATATAAACTTTAAAAATAAGGCGGAGTTCCAAAAAGAAGGGAAACAAGGATATAAACTAGTGTGGAGTGACAGCATGATTTTCCCTGAACTTGGTCGAAACGATAAGGTGAGAATATCCACGGACAAAGCGGTAAGGGGCAGTATTTTTGACCGGAATGGTTTGGCCCTTGCCGGAAAAGGAACGGCTTCCTCAGTAGGACTGGTACCAGGGAAAATGAGTGAAGATTCCACCCAGGATATAGAAGCGTTGTCAACACTTTTGGGAATATCCGCAGATTCAATACAGAAAAAACTATCGGCAAAATGGGTGAAAGAGGATTCTTTTGTCCCGTTAAAAACTATAAAAAAAGTGGATGAGAACAATTTAAATGCTCCTCAGCCCAGAGAAGACAACGTAAAAAATAAAGAGTTTCAGGACCAGCTGCTTGCCATTCCCGGAGTCCTTATTTCAGATACTCAGGTACGCTTTTATCCAATGGGGGGAAGTGGTGCCCATCTGGTAGGATATGTTCAGAATGTGACTGCAGAGGACATCAAAGAGCATGAGGGAGAGGATTATCTGACGGACAGTGTGATCGGCAGAAGCGGAATGGAAGCGCTCTATGAAAAGGAACTGAAGGGAACCAATGGACGAACGGTTTCCATCGTGGATTCCAATGGAACTGAAAAGAAAATTTTGGCGGCCAAATCAAGGATCGACGGAAAGGATATTACTCTGACCATTGACAGCACCCTTCAATCTACTATTTTTGATGCCTTTCAAGAAGATAAAAGCTGTACAGTAGCGATGAATCCCTATACAGGAGAGGTTCTGGCACTTGTGAGCACCCCTTCTTTCGATGACAATGACTTTATTTTAGGAATGTCGGATGAAACCTGGAATGCATTAAACACCGATGAAAGAAAGCCCATGTTCAACCGGTTCCGCCAGAGGTTTGCACCAGGATCATCCTTTAAATCCATTACTGCGGTTCTCGGACTGACCACCGGTGCCATCGATCCCAATGAAGATTACGGAAGCAGCGGTTTAAGCTGGAGAAAAGATGAAAGCTGGGGAAATTACTATGTAACCACGCTTCACGACAGCAGTCCACTGAATCTGGAAAATGCTTTTATTTACTCCAATAATATCTATTTTGCAAAAGCTGCCTTGAAGATCGGATATAACGATTTTATGTCAGGACTGGATAAGCTTGGCTTTGGGCAGCAGATTCCATTTGAAATATCTCTGGCAAAATCCCAGTATTCCAATGGGGAACGGATTGAGTCAGAGGTACAGCTTGCCGACAGTGGTTATGGACAGGGGCAGATGCTGGTAAATCCTGTGCATCTGGCATCTTTATATACCATGTTTTCCAATGAAGGAAATGTAATAAAACCATATCTTCAATATAAAGAAAATCCGGCCCCGGAAGTATGGTTAAAGAACGCCAGCTCTCCGGAAATTGCGGAGATGGTCAAGTCGGACTTATTAAAAGTGGTCAGTTCAGAACACGGAACCGGTCACGCCATAAACCGCAGCGACGTTCCATTGGCAGGAAAGACCGGAACGGCTGAAATCAAAGCTTCAAAAGACGATACCACCGGAACCGAGCTTGGCTGGTTTGCGGTATTCACCACGGATCCCAACACGGAAAAACCCATTCTTCTGATCAGTATGGTAGAAGATGTGAAGAATCGTGGCGGTAGCGGATATGTGGTAAGAAAGGATAAAGCAGTTCTTAATGCTTATCTTCCTCCAGCGCAATAAACAGAAGGCTGTCACAGCCGGGATGATTCCCTGGTGTGACAGCCTTTGTTTGTTTATTGTTTATAAATATTTTGCTCATTAAGAATATCCAGTGTAATTTTAGCAGCGGTGCTTCCGTTAGCAGAAGTTTTATCCTGAATATTGGTTGCAAAGATGTAGGTCTCTTCCTGGGATTCTACAAATCCCACAAACCAGCCGTTTACATTTTCGCCTTCTACATTTCCGGTTCCGGTTTTTCCGTACAGAGTAGAACCGCCGGCAGAGGAGACAAACAGGGAATCCTTAACGGCCTTAAGATTTTCCTGGCGAAAGGGTAAGTCGCCGAGACAGAAACGGGCCAACAATTCTACTTGTTCCACTGGTGAGATCTTCAAGGAGGATTCGGCCCAATAACGGCCCAGTCCCCCAGACAAATCCGAATTACCATATCCGATCTTATGAAAATATTTATTCAAAGAGGAAAGTCCGGTCTTTTCATCCAGGGCGGTAAAATACCAGTTGACCGAATGGCACATAGCGCTTCTTAGATTCTGGTCCTGGTTCCAGGTATCAAAAGGATAGTGATTTCCATTCCAGTCAATGTCAGAGGAATCCGGGGCAATGACACCGCTTTCAAGAGCAGCCAGAGCACTGTATATCTTATAGGTCGAATCGGGAGAAACCCTTTTGGTTCCAGCATTTTCGTTATAAATTGAGTATTGTCCGGAGTTAAGCCCATATAGGACAAAGCTTCCTTTGTAACCGTAGAAGCAGGATTCAACATCTATTTTGTTCACGCGTCCAGCATTGAATTCATACCTTGTACCGGGAGAGGCCATAGCAGAGAAGGCGGGCATAATGCCAACCACTAAAGCTGCCGTCACGGCAAAGATGATGCGGCTTTTTAGTTTACACCATTTAGATTCTGTATGAAACCCTGCAATGCTTATGATCCGTTTGTGGATCTCTTTTTTTGACCCACCGATACCAGCAGCAGAATAGGGGAACCGGGACAGTGTCTCTGCAAAATTGATCAGTGTATTCCCGTAATCCAGATAACTGTCAGGGGGGAGCATGGCAAGGACTGATGAGTCACAGGCAATCTCCCGGTCGTTCTGCATCTCATGAAAAGCCAGCCATACCGCAGGGTGAAACCAGTAGACGATCTGGGCAAGAGCCATCAGCTTGTTCACAAATAGGTCTTTATGCTTACAATGCGTAAGCTCGTGAAGCAGGATATACCGGATATCTTTTTCCGTCATTTCCGAAAGTATGTGAATGGGTACTACAATCGTAGGCTTCCAAAATCCTATGGCAATGGGAGATTTCACATAGGCACTGCTGTATATGGGGATGTCCCCCTTGATGCCTGATTCCTTTAAGCAGGAATCAAAAAGAACCCGGATTCTTTTATTCTGAAGGAGAAGAGAAGAATCCTTTAGCTGTTTTACCTTGTGATTTGTAAAAACGGTGAACCCAGCCATAAATACCATACCGGCAATCCAGATTCCCATAAGGAAAGCGGGAAGAGAAGAATATGTCCCTCGGCTTACGGATACAGAAAAATCCTTAAAGATGTTATTACGGGGAACGGAAGCTGGATAGGCTGCTGTCGGAGAAATGGTCTGTGTCTGAGGCAAAAAACTGGCAAGGGTGTTAAGGATTGCAGTCCCTGTTTTCGTGCAGATAAGAGAGTATGGCAGAAAAGGTACTGCCAGTGCAAACAGGAAGAGAAACCAAAGATTATATCGGGCTCTTTTTGTCAGGTGATGTCCCAGAAACTTTCTTACGCCAAGGATGGCAAAAAATAGAAAGGGAATGGCTAAACTGTTTAATAAAAGGCGAACCATAAGAGAATAGGGCATGATCAGTGATCCTCCCCGTGTCCGTTCAAAAGAAGTCTCCGAAGTTCATCCAAATCCTCCTGATTCATATGCTCGCTGTTAATATAGTTGGTTACCATGCCGGATATCTTGCCATTATAGAATCGGTTTAAAAAGTGGTCATTGGCCTTTCTTAAGTATTCCTGTTCCTTTACCAGAGGCGTGTATACAAAAACACGGCTTTCTTTCCGGTAAGTAATAGCACCTTTTTGTACCAGTCTCTTTAACAGCGTGTGTACGGTTTTGGGGCTCCAGTCACTTGTCTTAGCCAGTTTATCGGTTACTTCATTGGTACTGATCGGGGCATACTTCCACAGTACTTTCATCACTTCATACTCGGCCTCGGAAATCTGCGGCAGATGGTTCATAGAAAATCTCCTATTCTTACATTTGTAATATATACATTATACAAATAGGGAAAGAGGTATGTCAATAGTCTTTACAACTACAAAGATGCATGCTATACTGTTTGAAATTAAGATTCGTTCAGAAAGGTTTAAGGACACATCTATGAGAACTTTCATTTTTTCCTTATATGATCCCACGTAGTTTACGCAGATAGGTAAAGTTATGATTGGCACTGCATTGGCAGGGCTTATTTTTCGTACGACAAAATGGGAGATATAGAAAAAATGAAGACAAAACAAAATATTTATATTTTATATGCCATTTCTCTTTTGCAGGGAATGGTATTTTACGGACCGGTGGCGACCCTTTACCGGCAGGCTACAGGTGTGAGTGTATTCCAGATCACGTTAATTGAAAGTATATCCCTGGCTCTTTGCATCGGGCTTGAGATGCCCTGGGGCATCGTTGCAGATAAGATTGGATATAAACGCACGATGATCATCAGTTGTGCCATTTACTTTCTGTCAAAGGTAGTTTTTTGGAAAGCAGACAGCTTTTCTGATTTTTTGCTGGAACGTATTTTGCTAAGTGTGGTAATGGCAGGAATGTCCGGGTGCGATGTAAGCATTCTGTATCTTTCCAGTAAAGAAGGAGAAAGTCAGAAGGTTTTTGGGATTTACCAGTTTTTAGGAATGACGGGGCTTCTTATGGCATCTCTTTTGTATTCTGTATACATTGGAGAAGATTACCGGATGGCAGGATTTTTAACCATGATTTCTTATGGTGCGGCAGCCATTCTATCTTTTGGAATCAAAGAAGTAAAGGAGACGGAGACGGAAAAAGAAAAGGAGAGTAAAGGAAAGTTTCTTCAAACATTTTTGCAGACAGTGAAAGACCGGAATTTTCTTCTTGCGGTCATAGGAATGGCTTTGCTTGCGGAGACCAACCAGACGGTGACCGTGTTTTTGAACCAGCTTCAATACGTGAAAGCTGGAATGGATTTAAAAACCATGGGATTCGTTTATATTTTGGTTACGTTGGCCGGAATGGCTGGAATGTGGTCCTATTGGTTTACCAGGAAGCTTGGGAGTTTTCCGTTTGGATTGATTCTCTTTTTCTGCGGAGCAGCGGCATGCCTGGTGCTTTCTTTTACAGAATCTGCGGTGATGTCAGTGGGAGGCATACTTTTACTTCGCCTGTCAGCAAGCCTTTTTGGTCCACTTTCCACCCAGCTGCAGAACCAGCGTATAAAAGTTCAGGACCGGGCCACGACACTGAGTATCTATGCGGTTGTTTTAGAGAGCACCGGAGTGTTCACAAATGTTTTATTCGGACGGGCAGCAGACGCAGATATTTCAAGTGCCATGATCTGCGGAACCATTTTGTGTCTGTTGGGAGCCGGGTTATTTTATGCCTTCTACCAGAGAGAAGGAAGGAACTGTGATTTTACAATCAGCCGTTAATCAGAGTGCAATGCCCGGTGTCCTGGGTATCGTAACCATTGAAGGGAAGAAGGCTGTTTTTGAATTCTCTGCTGTTGATGACTTCAAAAATCAACTGGAATGCGGGAAGATTTAAATCTGATTTTAAGAAAACCAGATCCATAGAGAGAAAAGCAAGGGGGATAGCTTCCAGCTGAGGATAGGAAATCAGCAGGGAGATATCCCCTATGCTGACATCTGCGGCATCAGAGGCCACTGCATTTGCGGCAGACATATGGGAGAGACATTCCTTCTGATAACCGGTAACTGCCTTCGTTGAAAGTTTATTCTCCAGAAGATAAGAATCCAGAAACATCCGGTAGCCGCTGCCCATTTCTCTGTTTAAAAAGCGGACGTCCGGGCGGAGAAGGTCTTTTATGGAGTAAATTTTCATGGGATTGCCTTTTTTTACATATAAACCACATGATAATCTGCATACTGAAAGGACTGCCAGTTCTTTTCCGGGCATGAGATTTTTGATCTGATTGAGATTCTGTCCTTTTTTATCAGAAAGAAAACAGGTAAGAGCCATGTGGGTCTTCTCAAAATAAAGGGAGTACAGGCTGTTATATTCATTCATATAGGAATGAAGCATGGGGAGGCTTTCCGGGTTCTTATCCAGCTGGCTCCGAAGCAGTTCCACAACTCTGGATTCCTGACCGCTTATGATAAGTCCGCTTGTGTTTAACAGATAATCAGTCTGCCGGATTGCGGAGCCTGCAGTAAAATGGGGAATATCGTTGACTGGGATCAGCGGTTGTCCTTCCGTGGGAGTTCCAGGGATTGTCTCAGACGGAACCTTTAAATAGTGATCAAGCTGTTCCTGGCTGATGCGTATTTGTCTTCCTATTTTTGTAGCGTTTAATTCTCCTCGTTTAATCAGTTCGTATACCGTCGCTTTTTTTATCTTTAGCCGATCTGCCACTTCCTGTGGTGTAAATACTTTCTCCATACAATACCCTCACGATCTCTCTCATTTTTCTCCATTTATTAATAGTTATAACATATTTCAATGTATTGTCAATAAAAGACCATGCAGACAAAATATTATGCTAAATATATAAAAAGTATCTGATATTTAGCTGATATATTATGAATATCTCAACATTGATTTGCAAATGGAATTCATCTAAAATAAACGAAACACAACGAGACACAACAAAACATAATAAGAATGAACAACATTTTACCATGTTATTCAAATAAAATTATCAGGAGGAAATGTGATGAGACGAGGAAAGAAGTTACTTGCAATGGTGTTGACGGCATTGGCCGTGTGTCAGGCAGCAGGATGCAGTGCTGCTGCTTCGAAAAGTACGGAAACAGCCCCAAAGGAAACCACAGCGTCCGGGGAAGAGACAACGGTTTCCAAAGAAGAAACCACAGTTTCAAAAGAAGAGACAACGGTATCTGCGGCAGAGGCGGCTGATCTTTATGTTTTTATTGCAGCCAGCTTGAAAAATACCATGGAAACAGTAAAGGAAAACTATGAGAAACAACATCCAGGTGTAACGGTCATCTATAATGCGGATAGCTCCGGAACACTTAAAACTCAGATCGAGGAAGGCGCCCGTTGCGATGTTTTCTTTTCGGCAGCGACCAAGCAGATGGATGAATTAAAGGAAAGCGGATATGTGACTGACGGATCTGTACATAACTTACTGGTGAATCAAGTGGTACTTATTAAGCCAAAGGGCGGAAACACTTCGGTTACCGGATTTGATAATATCACGCAGGCCGCCAATCTAGCCCTTGCAGGAGAGGACGTACCGGTGGGCCAGTATGCCAGAAAGCTGTTTACCAATATGGGCATCCTTGAATCAGTCATGAAAATGGAAATCAATGAAGGTTCCAATGTAACCGCAGTACTGACAGCCGTGGCAGAAGGAAGCAATGAAGTGGGGATCGTGTATGCAACTGATGCTGCCTCCATGGCTGATAAAGTTGAGATTATCGCAAAGGCGGATAAAAGCCTGATCGATCCAGCCGTCTATCCGGTGGGACTTATTGAGGACAAGGAAGCTTCGGAAGAGGAGAAGAAGGCAGCATCAGATTTTGTAGAGTATTTAACCGGAGATGAAGACGTCAAAAAGCTGTTTTCGGATGCTGGATTTGAACCGTATACGGAGTGAAGAGGTTAAAGAAGGAAGGTGAGACGCATTGTCAGAGTTTATGAATACCATAGATTTCAGTCCCCTGTTTCTTTCTCTCAAAACGGGAATTTTAGCGACAGTGCTGACTTTCTTTATTGGGACAGGGACTGCAAGGTTTATTATGAAGCTGAATCATACGGCAAAATCCATCATAGATGGGATTCTGACACTTCCTTTAGTCCTACCGCCTACGGTAGCGGGTTTCTTTTTGCTTCTTATATTCAGCCTTCGAAGGCCATTTGGGGCATATCTGTTTGAACATTATAATATCAAGATGGTGCAAACCTGGCCAGGCTGTGTGATGGCCGCTTTTGTAATTGCCTTTCCGCTTATGTACCGGAATGCAAGGGCAGCGTTTGAACAGGTGGATGTAACCATGATTCATGCCGGGAGAACACTGGGACTTTCCGAACGAAAAATTTTCTGGAAGATTGTTGTTCCCATTGCAGCTCCCGGACTGGCTTCGGGTACAGTGCTCGCCTTTGCAAGAGCGATTGGAGAATATGGGGCAACTACCATGCTGGCAGGCAATATCCTCGGAAAGACAAGAACTGTATCCGTGGCAATTGCAACGGAAGTGGCAGCAGGTAACTGGGAGATTGCAGGGTTCTGGGTATGGGTGATCGTTATCATTTCATTCTTTATGGTAGCGCTTATTAATTTGATATCCCAAAAAAGCAGTAAGTACGATAACGGGTGGCGATAATATGGCATTGCAGGTGAAAATCAGAAAGAAGTTTTCAGGTTTTGAATTGAATGTGGAATTTGAAACCGATGGCGGCTGTATGGGAATCCTGGGGGCGTCTGGCTGCGGCAAAAGCATGACTTTAAAATGCGTGGCAGGAATTGAGAAACCGGATCAGGGGCAAATTGTGTTAAATGGAAAGGTGCTTTTTGATTCTGAAAAGAGGATCAACCTTCCGGCAAGGGAGCGACATGTGGGCTATTTATTTCAGAATTATGCCCTGTTTCCTACCATGACCGTGGAAGAAAATCTGGGGATCGTGATTCAGAGAAAGAATAAAGAAAAGCGGTTCTTAATTGATGAAATGTTAAGAAGGTTTCAGCTTTCCGGGTTAGAAAAAAGGGTACCTTCCCAGCTTTCGGGAGGTCAGCAGCAGCGGGTGGCGCTGGCCCGCATGCTGTTATGCGAGCCGGATGTAATACTGCTTGATGAGCCGTTTTCCGCACTGGATGGGTTTTTAAAAGATGCCCTGCAAACCGATATGCTTGCATTTATCAAAGAATATGGAAAAGATGTGCTGATGGTTTCTCATTCCAGAGACGAGATATATAAATTCTGCGACCGTATGGTGGTGATCGCAGAAGGAAAGAGCCTGTTAAACGGAATGACAAAGGATATTTTTAAGAAACCGGAAAGAATGGAAGCCGCAAAGCTGACTGGGTGTAAAAATATCTCAGCCATTGAAAGAATCAGCGACTACGAGCTCTATGCAAAGGATTGGAAGATAAGGCTTCGTACAGAAGAAAAAATTGGAGATTCCATTGGATATATGGGAATCAGGGGCCATAACCTCATTCCGGCAGACCGGCCAGGCGAAAATGTGATGAAGATCGAACTGCGGGAAGTTACAGACACACCGTTTGAGCGACAAGTACTGTTTCACAATGCAGAGGATGAGTCCTCCGGGCGGGTCTGGCTGATACAGGACAAAAAAGAGAGTATTCCATTATTTATACAGTTTCCCAAGGAAGAAATCCTGCTTTTATCTTAATTTTATTAGTATTTCTCCAAATAGATTGACAACTGCATCGGAATTGCTTACCATGTGTCAAAAGAAAGATGCAGAAGATGGGAGGAGACGATACCGATGAGACTCAGTGCGAGAAACCAATTAAAAGGAAAAGTAGTAGGAATCGAACCTGGAGCAGTAAATGCGATGGTGACCATGGATGTGGGAGGCGGTAATATCATATCAGCCACGGTTTCCATGGCGGCGGTAAAAGATCTGGGACTGGAAGTAGGAAAAGATGCTTATGCCATTATAAAAGCAACTTCCGTCATGATAGGTGTGAACTAAACTGCAAAAGAAGGAGCTGGTAATCCAGCTCTTTTTTCGCAGTCTATGGATAGAGAAAAGTAATATTTGTATAGAATGTTGAAAAAAAGATGAGTTGCATTTGTACATAGTGCTGTATTGAATTCAGGAATTAAAACAGATATAGTTATAGCAACCTAAGTGGTCGACAAAACTTAGTTACTTTTTCATTTTCTATTCACGAAGAGGTGGAATGGCAGGATACTGAATGTATCTGCCTTCTGCCTCTTTTTTCATGTAAGGAGGAATTGGTTATGAGACAGGTTGCAATCTATGGAAAAGGCGGTATCGGTAAATCAACAACAACTCAGAATCTAACAGCAGGTCTTGCAGAAATGGGCAAGCACATTATGATCGTCGGATGCGATCCGAAAGCAGATTCCACCAGACTGGTTCTTGGAGGTCTGGCACAGAAGACGGTTCTTGATACCCTTCGTGATGAAGGCGATGACATTGAACTGGAAGCGGTTATGAAAGAAGGTTATGCCGGCATTAAGGGAGTGGAATCCGGCGGACCGGAGCCAGGGGTTGGCTGTGCAGGAAGAGGAATCATTACTTCTATTAACTTACTGGAACAGCTTGGTGCTTACACTGATGATCTGGATTATGTTTTTTATGACGTACTGGGAGATGTTGTTTGCGGCGGATTTGCAATGCCTATCAGAGAAGGCAAGGCACAGGAAATCTATATCGTATGTTCCGGTGAGATGATGGCACTTTATGCAGCCAACAATATTTCCAAAGGCATTTCCAAATATGCAAAGACCGGGGGCGTAAGACTTGGCGGACTGATCTGTAATTCCAGAAAGGTAGACAAAGAGCAGGATTTAGTGGAGGCTGTAGCGGCAAAAATCGGAACCCAGATGATTCATTTTGTCCCACGTGATAATGCCGTACAGAGGGCGGAGATCAGAAAAAGGACTGTAATTGATTTTTCACCGGAAGAAACCCAGGCAGATGAATACCGTACACTAGCAAGAAAAGTGGATAATAACGAAATGTTTGTAATTCCAAATCCCATGAATATCGACGAATTGGAAGAGATCCTGATGCAGTACGGCGTTATGGAATGACAGGTAAAAGAAAGGAGAAGAGATTATGGTATTGGTGAGAGCGATCATCCGGCCGGAAAAGGCGGATTACGTCATGAAAGAAGCCGCAGAGGCAGGGTTTCAGGCAGTGACCAAAATGGATGTATATGGACGAGGAAAACAAAAAGGAATTACAGTAGGAGAGATCCACTACGACGAGATTCCAAAAGAAATGCTTTTATTTTTCTGCAATGATGAGGACAAAGACGACCTGGTAAAGGTGATCTTAAGAACCGCCAGAACCGGGGAAGGCAATTACGGTGATGGACGTATTTTCATATCTCCCATGGAGGAAGCTTATACCATTAGTTCTGGAAAGAAGGGACTTTAAAGAGAGGCTTTTGAAAGAAAGGAATGATTATGATGAAAGAGGTAATGGCATTTATCCGTGTCAATAAGATCAATCCCACGAAAAAGGCTTTGGCAGAAGGCGGTTTTCCTGCATTTACCTGCAGATCCGTGCTGGGCAGAGGAAAGAAAAGGATCGATCCGGAGCTGCTTACATTGGTCATGGAAAATGGAGAGCTGCCCATGTCTTCTCAGGGAGAGCATTTGACAGAATCCTTCCGGTGGATACCGAAGCGGTTGCTGACTTTGATTGTGGAAGATGAACAGGTGAAAGACGTAGTGGATATTTTAATTAAAACAAACCAGACAGGCAATCCGGGTGACGGGAAAATATTTGTGCTTCCAATTAATGAAGCCTATACCGTCAGAAGCGGAGAGCATACCATGGATGCTTTTTGATGGGAGGTGAAGGCTATGGCAAAAGAGAGAGAGTTATTGCTGGATAAATATTCAACCAGAGTATTTAAAAACCGGAAAAGTCATATAACACAGTTGGAATTTGAAGAGAAACCAGACGAGATCGCTGCAAATACCAGAGCGATACCAGGAATCATAACGGCAAGGGGCTGCTGCTATGCAGGCTGCAAAGGCGTTGTGGTCGGGCCCATGAAAGACTCTGTGGTCATTACCCACGGGCCTATCGGGTGCGCATTTTATTCCTGGGGAACGAGAAGAAACAAAGCTAAGCCTTCCTATGAGGGAGAACCAAATTTTGTTCCCTATTCATTTTGCACAGATATGAGGGCACCGGATATCGTGTTCGGAGGAGAGAAAAAGCTGGAAGAAGGGATCGATGAGATCATGCGGCTTTTTAATCCTAAATGTATCTTTATCTGCTCCACCTGTCCCATTGGTCTGATCGGCGACGACGTACAGGCGGTGGCGAGAAGAGTGGAAGAAAAATACGGAATTACAGCAATCGGCTATTCCTGCGAAGGTTATAAGGGAGTTTCCCAGTCCGCAGGACACCATATTGCCAATAACGGCCTGATGCGCTACGTGATCGGAAAAGGCGAAGAAGCGCCAAAGGGCAAGTACAGTGTCAATATACTTGGGGAGTATAACATCGGCGGTGACGGCTGGGAGCAGGAACGGATCTTAAAGAAGATCGGTTATGAAGTGGTTTCCGTATTTACCGGTGACGGTTCTTATGAAACCATCAAAAATTCCCACTTAGCAGATTTAAATCTGGTCATGTGCCACCGGTCCATTAACTACATAGCGGAAATGATGAAGACCAAATACGGCGTTGACTGGATAAAGGTGAATTTCATCGGAGTTGGGGCAACCTGTAAATCCCTGCGGATGATGGCAAAGTATTTCAATGATCCGGAGCTTACCCGCCGAACAGAAGAAGTGATTGCAGAAGAGTTGGCGGAGATCAATGAGGACATGGAATATTACAAGACCAAATTAAAAGGGAAGACAGCCGGTATCTTTGTTGGTGGTTCCCGTTCCCATCATTACCAGATGCTTTTAAGGGATTTCGGCATGGAGACCACCATTGCAGGTTATGAATTTGCACACCGGGATGATTATGAAGGACGTGAAATCATTCCCCAGATCAAGGCAGATGCAGATTCTAAAAATATTGAAGAGATTACGGTAGAACGGGAATCCGGTTATAAGGACCGTTATTCCGAAGAAGAGATGAAAAAGATGCGGGAAGATGGGATCGAGCTGGATACCTATGACGGTATGTTAAGAGATATGAAGAAAGGCTATATGGTAGTGGATGACTATAACATGTTTGAAACCGACCAGTTGATCGAAGAATACAAACCAGACATATTCTTTTCCGGTATCAAAGATAAATATGCCATACAGCATGGGGGAGTGGTATCCCGTCAGATGCATTCTTACGATTATTCAGGACCTTATGCTGGCTTTCGGGGAGCAGTGATTTTTGGAAGAGATGTGGCTATGAGTCTCTATACCAATGCCTGGGCACTGGTAAAACCGCCGTGGAAAACCACACCCATGCTTGAGGGAACATTAGGAGGTGTAGGCTGATGCTTGAATTAACCCCAAAAGAGATTATGGAAAAACGTCATATGACGATCAATCCATGCAAGACCTGTGAGCCGGTAGGAGCTATGTTCTGCGCCCTTGGAGCAGAAAAGTGCATGCCCCATTCTCACGGTTCCCAGGGCTGCTGTTCTTATCACAGAACGGTATTAAGCCGTCATTTTAAAGAACCTGCCATTGCTTCCAGCAGTTCCTTTACGGAAGGTGCTTCCGTATTTGGAGGGCGCAGCAATATTACCACCGCAGTAAAAAATGTATTTGATATTTATAATCCGGATATTATGGCCATTCATAGCACCTGCCTTTCGGAAACCATCGGAGATGATGTAAACTCCTATATTATGGATATGGAGATACCGGAGGGGAAGACCGTGTTGTTTGCCAGTACTCCCTCCTATGAGGGTTCTCATATACAGGGTTTTTCCAATATGATGATCGGCTTTATGAAGTATATGACGAAAAAGGCGGGAGAGCCAAACGGGAAAGTGGCCATCTTCCCAGGCTGGGTCAATCCTGGAGATGACCGGGAATTAAAAAGGATTGCCCAGTTAATGGGAGCCGAGTATATTTATTTTCCGGATCATGACGGGACTCTAGATCACCCAATGGATGGCAAAAATGAATATTTTCATAACCATGTAGGTACGTCTGCAGGAGATATTAGGTCTCTTGGCGATTGTGAAAAGCTGATTTCCATGGGGACCTACTGCAGTCTGGAATCTTCCGAATATATGAAAAAGGAATACAAGATTCCATTCTCCAATATTTCGGTTCCGGTAGGCGTCAAGCTGACGGATCAGTATCTTCTGGAACTGCAGAAATTCACAAAGAATGAGGTTCCTAAGGAATTAGAAGATGAAAGAGGCAGACTGGTGGATTTGATGTTGGATGCACACCAGTATGTATATAAGAAGAAAGCCGCCATCTATGGGGATCCGGATATTGTATATGGGTTTACCGCTTTGTGCCTGGAACTTGGAATGAGTCCCAAATACATCATCACCGGTACGCCAAAAGAGCGATGGGAGCGGGAGATCAAAGCGTTGATGGATCAGTACGGAGTCGATGAAAGCGAATATGTGGTGAAAGCGGATACGGATTTATTCTATCTTCATCAGTTGATTAAAAATGAATCCGTAGATCTGCTGCTGGGATCCAGTTATGGAAAGCAGATCGCAAAGGCAGAGGATATTCCTCTAGTCCGAATGGGATTCCCGGTACTGGACCGGTATGGAAACCCGATCCAGGCAACGGTGGGATACGCCGGTGGAATCCGTTATGTGGAGAAAATAGTGGATGCAATGATGGACCGGCAGGACCGGGATGCGGCAGATGAAGATTTTGATGTAGTTATGTAAATTAGAAAACAAAGGAACCAGGGAGGGAGCCGCACCCTCCCTATTTCTGTATTTTATTTAGTTAGTGTTTGAAAGGAGCATGGTCATGGAAACGGAAAGCTACAACAGAAATATTCTGGACGCCAGAAAGAGTTCGATTGTAATAAAAGACGGCTGCGGCGGTGCCAAAGGCGGAATTTGCTGTGACAGTAACAGTATATCCGGTTCCGTGTCTCAGAGAGCCTGTGTATACTGCGGAGCCAGGGTAGTCTTAAATCCCATAACAGATGCATACCATATCGTCCATGGTCCCATCGGATGTTCCAGTTACACCTGGGATATCAGAGGTTCCTTAACAAGCGGTGAAGATATCTACCGGAACAGCTTTTCCACGGATTTACAGGAAACAGATATCATATTCGGAGGAATCAAAAAGCTGGAAGCAGCGGTCGATGAGTTGATGGAAAAGGAAGAGAACGTGAAACTGATCTTTATATATGCCACCTGTATCGTAGGGGTGATCGGAGATGATGTGGAAGCGTTATGCAGGATCAAATCAGAACAATACAAAATACCTGTAATTCCAGTCAAGTCTCCTGGGTTTTCCGGCAACAAATCAACCGGATACCGTATGGCATGCGATGCGATTATGAAAGTTCTCCTTCCATATAAAAGTGAACAGAAGAGGAAAGCCATCAATATATTAGGCGATTTTAATCTGGCAGGAGAAATGTGGATCATTAAGAATTATTTGAAAGAGATGGGGATTGATGTGATTTCCGGTTTTACGGGAGATACCTGTTACGAGGATATGATCGAAGCACCCAAAGCTTCCTTAAATATCGTCCAATGTGCAGGGTCCAGCACCTATCTGGCAAACCGAATGGAAGAGGAATTCGGAATCCCGTTTATCAAGGTCAGCTTTTTCGGAATTGAGGATACCACCGCTTCCTTGATTCGTGTGGCAGAAGCACTTGGAGACGAAGGGGCCAGAACAAAGGCTATAGAGTTTTGCTCCCGAAAAGAGGCAGAACTGACCGGATTTTTGGACCGGTACCGGAAAAATCTTGAAGGCAAAAAAGCAGCGATCTATGTGGGCGGAGGATTTAAGGCCATCTCCTTAATCCGGCAGTTTAAAGCCATGGGAATTGAAACTGTGGTCGTTGGGACTCAGACCGGAAAAAAAGAGGATTATGAGATTATAGAAAGTCTGGTTGAGCCGGATACCATAATCCTTGACGATGCAAATCCGGCGGAGCTTGAGACCTTTATGAGAGAAAAAGGTGCCGATATCCTGGTGGGGGGAGTGAAAGAAAGGCCTCTCGCTTATAAATTAGGAATCGCCTTCTGCGATCATAATCACGAAAGAAAGTTTCCTTTGGCTGGCTTTGAGGGCGTGTATAACTTCACAATGGAGATCAATAAAAGCATTAACAGTCCGGTATGGGAATATGTAGGCTGACAGAAAGGCGGAATGACGATGAAAAGTAAGGTAGAACCTCTCGTAAATTTAAACATCAATCCATGCAAAATGTGTATGCCCATGGGCAGCGCCACCGCTTTCTATGGCCTTAAAAACTGCATGACCATACTTCATGGCTCTCAGGGGTGCGCGACTTATATCCGAAGACATATGGCGACACATTATAATGAACCGGTGGACATTGCCTCCTCTTCCTTAACCGAGCAGGGAACGGTTTACGGGGGCAGTGATAACTTAAAGAAGGGCTTAAAGAATTTAATCGAGCTTTATCATCCGGATATCATTGGTGTTATGACCACCTGTCTGGCAGAGACCATAGGGGAAGACGTTCCGGGAATCTTAGAAGCTTTTCTGGAAGAAAATCCAAAGTACCGGGACATTACTCTGATTCCCTGCCAGTCGCCGGGATACGGTGGAAGCCAGTATGAAGGATACTTTGCGGCACTTTATGCAATTGTTTCTACAATAGAAATGGACCGGAAAAAAAATAATCTGGTCAATGTTGTGACAGCCCCCATCAGTCCGGCTGATACCAGATACATAAAAAAGATGCTGCGTCTCTTTGGAATAAATGCCATTCTTTTGCCAGATCTTTCCGAAAATTTAGATGGAGCACATGATAAGGAATATAACCGGCTTCCCCACCACGGAACGGATCTTTCCGATCTAAAAAAGATGGGAGGAGCAAAGCTGACCCTGGAACTATGCGGATTTGAACGGAAAAACTCTGTGGCGGAATATTTATTAAATACATATGGAGTGCCTTATATACGACTGCCCCTTCCTGTGGGATTAAGAGATACGGATATCTTTTTAAAAACCCTTTCCGATATTTCAGGAAAAGAAATTCCAAAGGAGCTAAAAAAAGAAAGAGGACGGTATTTAGACTCCATGATCGATTCCCACAAATATAATTCTGCCGGAAGAGCGGCTGTATTTGGAGAACCCGATCAGGTATATTCCACGGTGCGGATGATGTGTGAATGCGGAATTATGCCAGTGGTGTGTGCAACTGGTACCGCCTGTCCGGAACTTGTTAAAAAAGCAGGTCCGGAGATAGAAAAATTAGGGAACCGGTATCTGGTAGAGGAATATAAGATTGCAGACAAAGCGGACTTTAAAGACATAGAAGCCATGATTATTTCCTATCAGGCCAATATTATGGTGGGGAATTCTGATGGAAGAAGAATTGCAGAGGATCTTTCGCTCCCCCTGGTCCGCAGGGGATTTCCCATTCATGATCATATAGGAGGCCAGCGGTTGAAGATGCTTGGATACGTTGGCTCCATGGAGTTTATGGATGAGATCTCCAATCACCTCATTGATACCACGGAAACAACGTTCCGGGAAACGCTTTATGATACTTTTTATAAAGATACTTCGATTGATGGAAAGAAGAAAGAAGAACATAAGGCCGAAGATACCCGGGAAGAAGTGATGAAGCGCAAGACCCTAGAACATCCCTGTTACAACTGCAAAGGCCATAAATTTGCCAGAATCCATCTTCCGGTAGCTCCTGCCTGCAACGTCCAGTGCAGTTACTGTGTGAGAAAGTTCGACTGCCCTAATGAGAGCCGACCGGGAGTAACTTCCTCCATCTTAACGCCCCAGGAAGCGCTGGAGCGGTATCTTCTGGTCAAGAAAAAGATGCCAAACTTAACCGTGGTAGGCATCGCAGGACCGGGAGAAGCGCTGGAAAACTGGGATAGCGTCAAAGCCGTCTTTGAAATGATAAGAGATGAAGACCCTGACGTGACCTTCTGCCTTTCCACCAATGGTTTAAAGCTTCCTATGTATGCGGAAGAACTAGCCAGACTATCCGTAACCCATGTAACGGTAACCTTAAATGCGGTAGACCCTCATATCAGCGGGCAGATGTATCAGCATATCCGGTTTATGGGTAAAGAGTATACCGGAGATGCGGCGGGTGCCATTATGGTGGCAAACCAGCTTGCTGGAATCCGCCTCCTTATCGCCAACAATGTTCTAGTAAAGGTAAATATTGTGACGGTCAAGGGAATCAATGATGGCCATGTACCGGAGGTGGTGAAGACAGTAAAATCCATGGGCTGCTTTATCACCAACATCATGCAGATGATTCCGGTGGAAGGAAGTGCATTTGAACATGTAGAGCCAATTTCCAATAAACAATTGACAGAAATCAGAAAACAGTGTGAGAAGATCATGCCTCAGATGTATCACTGCCAGCACTGTCGGGCAGATGCGGTAGGAACTCTTACCGATGACAAATCCATAGAATTAAAAGGATTTTTATCAGAGGAACCCAAACGTTCTCTTCCCGTCTCAAAAAACTACCGGTTTGCGGTGGCATCCCAAAGCGGAGTGATTGTTGATACTCATTTCGGTCATGCAAAGGAGTTTTATTTGTATGATTACCTAAACGGAGAAGTGCGTTTTGCCGGAAAACGAAAGGTGGAGCAGTATTGCAGTG
Source organism: uncultured bacterium (assembly GCA_963519465.1). Lineage (GTDB taxonomy): Bacteria > Bacillota > Clostridia > Lachnospirales > Lachnospiraceae > Lacrimispora. The sequence goes on along the minus strand of CAUQMY010000008.1, from coordinate 211,266 downwards.
GAGAAGAGGACTGCGGAGAGAAAGAAGATAAAATGGAAAGCATCATAAAAGCACTTAACGGCTGCAACGGTGTCATCGCCATGCGGATCGGCATGGAACCAAAGAAAAAGCTGGCACAACTGGGAATCAAACCAGTGAATACGTATGACATGATTGAAGATGCGGTGAAAAAGGCAGCAGCAGCCATGTAAAAAGGAGGAGTCAAATGGTACAGCCAAAATATCATGTATTGATCTGCACAAGCTGCAGAATCAACGGAACTCAAAAAGGAATGTGCTACCAGAAAGGCGGCGTGGATTTGATCCAGTCTTTTATGCAGGAGATTGAAGACCGGGAGTTATCAGGTGAAGTGGTCATTAATAACACCGGCTGTTTTGGAATCTGCGAGAAAGGTCCGGTGGTTGTGGTATATCCGGAAGGCGTCTGGTACGGGAATGTGACCACAGATGATGTGGAACGGATTTTTGACGAACATTTTGAAGGAGGAACACCGGTTTCGGATTTGATGATTTAACAGGGTCGCACTTATAAAGGAGGGGTTGCCGGATGATGAAGATCATAGATGCCACACTTACTATGCTGGATGAATATTCACTGACAAAGGAACTGGTTTTGGAGTTTGCAAAGACGTTAGGAAGTCTTTCTGTTTCCGGGGTTGTTTTATCGCCCAGGGTTTACCATCTCTTAAAGGGGGAACTGCCGGAAGGAATCATTTATTATATGGAGCTTCCAAATCTGGGGGAAAGCGGTAAATATCCAGGTATTCAATTTTTTCTTTCCTCTTTCTGTGACGGTACGGGAAGGAGCATCCGCAATATCCAGGTCAATGATGTATCGGAACTAAAGGGTCTGGAAGCCATAGAACCGGATCAGAAACTGAGACTTACCGGACTTGATGACTTACTGATCTATGAAAGCCGGGATATCTATGAGAGGGGAATGAAGCTGCTTTTGCGGGTTTCTCCCATACTTTTTCCGGAGGATTCCTACTACTGTGCGTCTGCTATTGCAGCGGATTACTTGCAGTATCATCACAACGGTACGGTAATGACTACCTTTACAGGCATTGGCAATAAGGCTGCAACCGAGCAGGTGATTCTTGCCATGCGGGTGGTGGAACGATACAAACCAAACCACAGCTTTGAAAAGCTGACGGAACTCAGAAGCCTTTTTGAGCAGATGACAAAAACAGTGATTTCCGGTCATTCTCCAGTGATCGGCCGAAAGATATTCCATATCGAATCCGGCATTCACGTGGATGGCGTATTAAAAAAGCCATCCAATTATGAATCCTTTCCTCCGGAACTTGTGGGAGCATCAAGAAAAGTGGTATTGGGTAAGCATTCCGGCGGAACCTCCATCCGCTATAAGTTAAAACAGTTTCATGTAGAAGGGCGCTACGATGTGGAACAGCTGCTTGAAATGGTGAAGCGAAAAAGCATTAAAAAAGGCGGAGAAGTAACCGATGAAGAGTTTTTAATTATAATGAGCGAGTGTGATGAATATGAAAAGACGAATCAAAATAGTTGATACCACCCTGCGTGATGGGGAGCAGTGTCCGGGCGTCGTATTTTCTCCAGTGGATAAGATCAGGCTGGCTCTTTATTTAGACAGCATCGGCATTTATGAAATAGAAGCCGGCATCTATGATACCGGAACAGAAGGCATTAACTACATCGGTGAGATCATGAGGCAGAAAAAGCAGGCCCAAATATCCGTATGGTCCAGATTAAATGCCAGAAACGTCGAAGAATCTGCCAGACAAAAGCCGGATTTAATCCACATTGGAACGCCCGTATCCTATGCACAGATTTATAATAAGCTTGGGAAAAATAAGAAATGGATTGAAAATACATTGCAGGAATGCATAAAAGTGGCAAAGGACTATAACATTCCCATAACGGTGGGACTGGAAGATGCATCAAGAGCAGATGTGGCATTTTTAATCTCCTTAATCCGCCTCATCAGGCAGCAGGGCGTGGAGATCATAAGGTTAGCCGATACGGTGGGAGTCTTATTTCCACGGAGAGCAAGAGAAATGATCCACGAGATCAAGCAGACCGGAATTCAGATAGAGGTCCATGAGCACAATGACTTTGGTATGGCAGTTGCGAACTCTATGGTCATGGCACTTGCGGGAGCGGATATGGTTGACGGTACTTTAATGGGAATCGGCGAAAGAGCAGGAAACTGCAATCTCTACGAATTTGTACATAGTGCAAACCGAAAATTTGACCTTGGTATAAGAAGCCTGGATATAAAAAAGGCGGAAGATCTTTTAAAAACCATGATGACTGGAGGGAAAGCGGATGATACGTCAGATAAAATATGAAGACGGTAAAAAGAAGATGGCAGATGGGATCCGGAGTCTTTGCCGCACCCTCTCCCTGGAAGGCGGAATTTTGGTAAAAGGAACTTATAGTCTGTCTGCCTCAGAGGTGGCAAGGGAGCTGGAAGGAGAGGACCGCTTTTTTAATCAGGGAATCCGTCTTGCTTGTGCAGCCATCGGTGAAATCAATGAGGTTACCGGATGCGGAACCAAAGAGACAGCCCGCATGATGGAATGTTTACTTACTGTCTGTGAAAGAAAAGCTGCATCCGGCATCAGCCCGGTTTTTCTTGCAAAAGACTTAAAAAAGGCAGCAGTCTCACTTGAAGCTGCCGTCATGGCAGGATCATTTTCCTCCATCCAGTCAAAAAGAGACCTTATCGAACAGATCACAAAAGATCCTGAGACCGCCCGTATGGTCCTTTGCGGAATCGAAGCCGGGGAACTGGTGGTAAAAGAGTCCATGTATGCAAAATCAAGGCTGGAAATAACAAGGGGCATGCGCCTTGATAGTCCATTGTCAGTAGGAGAGCCAGGGACTTTCTCTGAGGTTTTTGTACTGGTGGTAAACCGCACCCTTTCTTCCTTTACGGAACTCTACCCCCTTCTAAATAAGCTGGGGCAAAAAAAACTGCTCATTCTGGCAGATCAGATCGAAGGTGAGGCGTTGACCCTTCTAACTGCCAATGTGAAACAAGACCGCCTCCATGTATGGGCAATGAAAGCTCCGGGAATGGGACGGAGAAAAGAAGATTTGATGGAAGATGTGGCAGTCTTAACCGATACAAGAGTTTTTGATGGCATGTATCCATGCGGTATAGAAGAAATCCCCCCACAAATGCTTGGAAAGGCGAAGACCCTTACTGTAACAGGACAGTATACGGTTGTATACGGTAACCTGGAAAGAGACAAGATCAATAACCGCATCACAGCTATAAAAAAGCGAATCGGGGATCCTAAGACCAATTATTTTGATAAGCAGAAATTAAGAGAACGGATTGCTGCCCTTAACGGATCCGCACCGGTGATTTATGCAGGAGGGGATACACTTTTTCAGTCCAGAGAAGAAAAAAGGAGAATCGAATATGCCGTTGCTTATGCCCAGACCATAGAACGGTACGGCGTATTCCGAAAGAAAGATCTTTTAACCATTTCCTCAAGATCCGAGGCGGAAGAGATTCTTGCAGAAGCGATTAACAAAAGTATAAACAATGAGGACATCAGCACCTGGCTTTTAGTCTTGATGATCCAAAAGGTTTGCGGTCTGATGGTCATGTGGCTGACGACAGGAGCCGTTATGGTAAGTACGGGCTATGACCGGGAAGATTTGGAACTGATAAAGAACGGTGTGGATGTAGAAAGGTTAAGGGGCTGAAATGAAAATCAAGAATGTGAGACTAAAGCCTGGATTTGTCTTAAAAGAACTTGGCGGAGAATTTTGTATCTTTGATGAAAGGGACAGCCAGAACGGCTCCTTAGACGGGCTGCCTTCTGTAAATGAAACCTGTATTTTCTTATGGAACAGTCTTGAGCGGGGAACCGGGGTAACGGAGCTGGTATCTCTGCTGTCAGATGAAAAAAATATCGATGAAGAAGATGCCCAGCTGGAATTAGAAGAGTTTCTTGCAAAGTTGATCCATGGAAATGTGATAGAGATAGAGGGTTAAGTGAAAGGGGGCAGGTCAATGGATAAAATAGCAGTGTTCAGCAGAGATCAGAAAATGGAACCGTTTCTTCAGTGCAATATGGTAGGAATCTACGAAAAACAGTATGAAACATGGAACCTTTTGCGGACGAATACTTTTTCACCGGTAAAAGGAAGTACAGTAAAGGAACTGAGGCAAGAGACAGAAAAAATCGTTTTGTATGCAGAAGATGCCAAAGCAGTACTTTGTAAGGAAATGACCGGAATTCCTTTTTCCGTATTTAATATGAAAGGGTACGGTATTTTTTGTACAGAGGAAGCCGATGAAGAAACATTTCAGGGCGTAATGGCGGATTTGGAAGAAAGCAATGAGAAAAAGAGAATGAAAGAAGAAATGATTCGCAATGCAAGGCCGTCAGAAACCAGCACGCCGGGAATTTACTGCTTAAATCTTCTGGACTTACAAAAGGAATGCCCGGAAGTATCATCCAAAAAGGCACTGGTTTCATTTCTTTCCGAAACTCCTTTTTTGGAACTTCATTTAATTTGTGCCCATATTCCTCCTTGGCTGGAGCATGACTCCTCCTTTGAAAAAAAGGTTCATAAAAAAGATGGGGTTACCTATGTGACTGTAACAAAAAAACAATGCTGACGGGAGGTGAAAAGATGCAAAATTATATGGTTTTAGATGATAAAAAGCTTCAGACTCCCTTTGGAATTTTGGGTGGTGTGGATTCCTTCACCTGCCACCCCAAAGGAGAACTTTTCGGGGTCCGGCTTTCAGAGAAAAATATGATCGTCACCCAGGTTGGTGAACTGGTTCCTGCCTATACGGAAAATGCCAGAAGAAAGAAAAAGCCTTCTGTTGAGTTTGACAGACAGGGAATGGTTATCAGCGTAGCACTGGAAGAACAACAGGAAATTCTAACTCCCATCGGAGAACTTCCGGCGGAACTAATTAAATTCTATCCGGATGGTGAACTTCACAGGGTATTTGTTCTGGATGGACAGCTAAGCGGGTTCTGGAGCGAGGAGGAGGAACGGGAATTAAACATTCCACTTTCCTTTGATTTGGAATTCTCACAATTCCAGGCAATGATTAATGGAATCTGCTTCTATGAAAGCGGTGATATCAAAAGCATTACCCTGTTCCCGGGAGAAAAGGCCACCATACAAACTCCCATGGGAATTATGGAAACAAAAGTGGGCATGTCTTTATATGAGTCAGGTAGTTTAAAATCCGTGGAACCTGCTGAACCAGTATTGGTATCAACGCCTATCGGCAGAATAACCGCCTATGATCCAGACCAGAACGGAATCAACGCAGACAGCAATTCTCTTTCCTTTACGGAGAATGGAGAGATAAAGGCTCTGATTACCTGTGACAACTCCATCTACGTTCAGACAGATGACGGAGGTCTGAAAAAATATTCTCCTCATGTGAAACCCCATCTTCTTTATGATGAGTTGCTTACCGTATCCGGAATTCAGGTAAAATTTCTTTCCGAGTCAGGGGAAGTGATGATTGAAAATGACAGATATGATCTGGTATTGTGCGGTTTTACCGTGGAACCCTTCTTACGACCAGGAATGCACTGCAGTCCAGCCGACTGTGCAAACTGTTCCCTGTGCAATAAAGCTATGGCAGAATAAAAGAGGGAGCTGCCGGAGATTTTTCGGCAGTTCCCTCTTTTGAGACTAATATTTAATTCCGTTCCAGTAAAGCGGCTTATACACCTTGGCAGCTTCTGGCAAGGAAACATCCTTCATGGCCCACTGGTAGAATTCTTCAAAGCCGGTCCGATCCACGATATAACCGATATGTTCCTTTCCGCCCGGCGAGGTGGGATCAATGTATTTTGTTACATAATCATAAGTATTGAGAATGATTTTAAGAATGCTGTCCTCATCTGCCCATTTTATGAAATCCTCGCCCAGACGGGGATTTTTTTTACCAGTACGGCCAAGAAGTGTGAGACGATAGTATTTTTCCCGGCTTCTGGTCCAGGCGCGTGTCGGACAGGCAAGAACACATTCCCCGCAGCCGATGCAGGTTTCATGATTGCGTGTAACCTTGCAGTTAACTGATTCAAGAGCTCCTGTTGATTTTCTCTTGCATGCCTTGACGCAGGCACCACAGTTTACACAGCGGTCTGCATCATAGTGGGGGAGGGTCATGCCCATAATACCAAAATCATGCATCCGCACCTTGGCACAGTCATTGGGACATCCAGTGAGGGCGATCTTAAAGTGGAGATTGTTTGGGAAAACCGCTTTTTCGATTTTCTTAGCCAGAGCTGCTGTATTATAGCAGGCATAAGGACAGACGTTGTTGCCGATACATGCGGTAATATTACGTGTTCCGGCGGCACTGTAGCCCTGTCCCTCTTCCCCCTGGTTAATGTCCAGACCTTCGATAATAGGCTGAAGAAGGGCATTGACCTTTGGAATATCGGCAAATGGAATTCCAGGGATCTCAAAGCCTTGCCTGGAGGTAATGTGTACGGTTCCGTTTCCATAGGTTTCTGCGATATTCTGAATCATGGGCAGAAATCTGGCATCTAAATGACCGCCGGGAACCCGGATTCGGGATGCGGTAAGCCCCCTGTGTTTGGTTATCCGGAATGCATTTTTTTTCAGTTCCTTTGTGTTTAAATCCATAAGACGTTCCCCTTTCTAATCCAAGAGTTTGCGGCCTTTGGTAAATGGAAAGACAGGTCCGTCCAGGCACACGTAGGTGTCATCAATTTTACAGTGTCCGCATTTGCCGATTCCGCAGCACATTTTCCGCTCATGGGAGATCCAGATATTCTCTTCCTTAAGTCCGATATCTAAAAGTCCCTGGGTGGTAAAGCGCATCATGGCAGGAGGTCCCACCACGATTGCAGTGGTTTCTTCTTTATTTTTAAGCTTTAATTGAGGTATATACTGGGTGACTAATCCGATCTGGCAGGCGGTGTCATCATCTGCGCAGTCTACGGTCAGTATGACTTCCATCGCCTGCTTCCATCTGCCAAAATCTTCTAAAAAGAGAATATCCTTCGGTGATTTAAACCCGGCGATGAGGGTCAGTCCATTTGTCTCCTCCATATGGTTGGAAAAATAGTCAACCACAGCCTTGACCGGAGAAAGCCCGGTTCCCCCGGCGATGATTAGCAGTTCTTTCCCACGATAATTGTCAATGTCAAATCCATTGCCGTAAGGGCCCCTTAAAAACAGACTGTCTCCCTGATACCGTTCAAAGATTTCCCCGGTTACCGTTCCTACCCGGCGAATGGTTAAGTCCACGGAATCCTCCCGGATGCCGCTGACTGAAATCGGTGCCTCTCCGTACTTGGGAATGGAAACCTCGAAAAACTGACCCGGTTTTACGGCTCCACCATAGGCCATACGGAACGTATACTCAATATCCGTATGCCGGATTACCTCTTTGATCTCCGACCGGAAGGGAAGATACTCGTTATGATTCATGTTCATTTACCTCCTTCATTGCATTCTCCAGCTGATTGATGCAGTGGGAAAAGGAGATGTACTCCGGGCAGACATCATCGCACCGGCCGCAGCCTACACACATATGGGTTCCATTGCGCTTCTTATAATCATATACTTTGTGGAGCACCTTAAAGCGCATGCGCTGACCGTTATTCTGACGGTAGCTGCCGCCTCCGGCTACATCAGTGAAACCGTCTGTCATACAAGAGGCCCATACTCTGCGGCGTTCTCCGGCCTTGCCGTTATCCGTATAGAAAATATCCTGCATGGTAAAACAGGTGCAGGTAGGACACACAAAATTACAACGTCCGCAGCCAATGCAGCGGCTGTCATATTGATTCCACATGGATGCTTTCATCACATCTAAGGAGAGAGACTGAGGAATATTCACACGGGTCTCTGTCTGGGTCACATATGAAGGGGAAACGTCTGCCTGCTGTCTGCAACTGGCAGTGAACAGTTCATCCCACTCGAGATTTTTGTTGTCAATCATAACTCCGTCTTTAGAAAGTTCCACGGAAGCATGGTAATCCTCTGTCCGGTTAGTCTCCATATCCACGCAAAAACAGCTTTCATAAGCTTCCTTACAGCCCATAAGTACGAATTTCACCCGTTCCCGAAGCCGCTTATAATAGGGATCTTCAGCACCGTTGTGGAGATAGATGGTATCCAGCCGCTTTACCGCATGAAGATCACAGCTTCGCAGAAAGATGATGGCCTGCTTTTCCGGGGCAGCAGGTTCTTTCACTGAATCTTCCGTGAAATAGAATAAGGTTTCAGAGATGGGGAGAAGAATCTCTTTAAAGGAAAAGTCCGACTTTTTATCAAAGACAATTTCTTCTATGGACTGAATCTCGCCGTAATGGACAGAGTCTGTATCAGAAAATGCCCCGCCGTCCGGGATCCGTTTCGGAGCGAAGATGACATAATCGTTTTTCCATTGACGAAATACCTCATTGATTTCTTTTAAACCTAAAATGTATCCCATGCTACACCTCCTTCTTTCTGGAAATCAGATAGTAAGGAACTGCAGTAAATAAAATTCCTCCGGCCATATTGCCCAGGGTTACCACTAAAATATTGTAAAAATATCCAGAGATAGAAACAGCGGCACCGTTTGGATTTAAAATGCCTACCGTCAGCAGAGTCATATTGGCAATGCTGTGTTCGTAACCGCTGGTAATAAAAGCAAAGAGACACCAGAATACCATAATCAGCTTCCCGCTTTCTGATTTGCAACGGAATCCGCACCAGATGGCGAGGCAGACTAAAATGTTACAAAGAACTGCTCTTAAAAAGAGTGGTACCAGGGGGATTGCCATTTTCGTTGCAGCAGCGGTTGCCATGAATTCTCCAACAGGACCTTTCGTCAGTCCGGCTCCCCAGAAAATAAGGGCAAGAAGAATGGAACCAGCCCAGTTTCCAAGTAAGCAGATTACCCATAATCTCACTGTTTCCGCCAATGTGACGGTACCGCAAAAAATCCCTCCTGCCATGACTAAATTGTTGCCGGTAAACAGTTCGGCACCAGCCATGATGACAAGACTGAGGGCGATGCCAAAGGATATGCCCATAATAATCTTGACGTAAGGCTGACTGGATATCATTCCTCCCGCGGAAAAAATGAGCAAAATGCCAAAACCCACATAGATGCCTGCCAGCATGGCTGCAATCCAGTAACCCAATGGATTGTTTTTCAAGAACTTCGATTTGTTTTCTGCCGCTTTAGCTAACGCGAAATATTCTTCCTGAAACATAAATAACCTCCTTTGTTTATTTTTTATCAAACTACCCGCAACAACAGTATAATCAACAAATAAAAAAAGCACCGTGATATAAATCACGGTGACTTGAAAAAAACAGACAGGGCATCCCTGTCAGGAATGATGATTTTTCCTTTTTGAACCCGGATCAGCCCCTGTTCGCTGAGATGTTTTAGCTGACGGGATACAGTTTCCCGCCGGGAACCCAGCATATCTGCCAGATAGGTAACACTTAAATCCATGTTGATTAAGGTTCCCGCCTGATCCGGAATCCCGTAGTCCTTAGACAGCCTCCAAAGCTTTGCAGCAATCCGCTTTTCTCCATGCAATGAATTGGAGGTGTTCTTTAACTGACGATACAGGCGTCGGTTTTTTAGAGCCAGGGAATCCAGAATGGCTTTTGTCAGTGCAAAGTCCTGACGCATGACAGAAAGAAGATCCATTTTTCCAAAGCAGAGAACCAAAGAAGGTTCAAAGGCCTCACAGTTAATGGAAGAGGGCATATCCTGCAGAACCTCCTCATTGATTACATCTCCTTTTCCAAGAAGAAAAATGGTCTTTCTCTCACCCTGGGAGTTGATTTTATACAGGGATACAAATCCGGTTATTACAATATAAAGCGTGTGGTTCATTTCTTTATCCCAAAAGAGGTGAGTCCCTTTTGGTAAACGGCGAAGGCTGCCGCAGGCTTCCAGCGCAGCGGTTGACTTTTCCGAAATATTTTGAAAGATTTCAATATGGGAACAGGCTTCTTTTACATCCATGGGAATCGACGCTCTCCTTTTGTACAATTATAACAGCCAGGAGTTTTAAGTCAAGCCAGGCATTTAAGATTTCGTGGATGGTTTTTCGTTGGAATTGTTCTTCATCAAGTGAGCGCCTAAGAGCAAACCTAAGTAGAAGATACATAAGATCCCGATATGTATGGCAGTTATAATAAACAGGGGCAGACCTTCAAAGGGATCAACCACAGAAAAAGCCGCATAATAAATTCCGATTGCCAAAACCATAAGAATTGCCGGTTTTGCGATCATATCCCAGGCATTCCATGTAAACTCCACTTTTTTCTTTAAGGTTAGAACATGCATAAGAGCCAGTAATAGTTCGCTTACCAGAGCCCCTACCAGATAGGCAAAGATCCCAAATTTCGGAATTCCAAAGAGTACAAAGCAAAGCCGGACGATCATGGCGATGACATTCTGGATAAAGGTTACTGAGGTACGCCCCAACCCGTTTAAAATACTGCCCATGGTGGTGACCAGATAAAGAAAGGGGCACAGCCAGGCAAGAATGGTCATATAACTTCCGGCAGTATTGTCTTTGAATACGCTGACACCCAGATCATCACCAAACAAGGTAAAGATGCCGATACAAAGGATTCCCACGTACAAACAGTACCGAAGGGACATGGAAATGGCTGATCCGATTCTGTGATCATTTCCCTCAGACTGGGCCTCTGCAACCGTAGGAAGCAAAAGAACGGCCAGTGAATTAAAAATCGTGGAAGGGAACAGAATAAAAGGCAGAGCCATTCCGGTCAGAACGCCGTATACGGAAAGTGCTGCGGAATCAGAGAGCCCGGACATCTGAAGACGGCTGGGAATCAGTATGGCTTCTGCACTTGCGAGAACATTTAAAACCAGACGGTTTCCCATAAGTGGCAGTGCCAGGTGCATAAGCTCTGGTGCTGTTTCCCGAAAACCAGAAGGAACCTGGGTAACGCCCGGGGCCATTTTAGGAGGAAAGAACCGATAGGCTGTGATTGTATATAGAGAGGAAGCGATTTCTCCTATCAGGTGTCCCATAACGGCAAGCTGTACGGTGATGGTGATGCCGGATTTGATCATAATATCCGCAATTAAAAATACAGCTCCGATGCGGATCGTCTGTTCCATGATCTGTGCGAAAGCCGGAACCTGAGGTCGCTGCATACCATAATAATAACCATTGATGCAGGCATGAATGGCGGCGCAGGGCACTGAGACCGCAAGAAAGATAAGAAGAGGCGCACAGCGGGGTTCCATCAGGATATTCGTTGCTATTATATCCTTGAACTGGATAATCCCATATGCCAGAACCATGGAAATAGCCACTGAAATGATTAAACCGGCCCGGAAAATGGAACGGCCTTTTCTCACATTAGCGGCTACGGACTGGGATATGGCAGTTTGAATGGAACCAGCACACAAAGCAAAACAGATGCCGAATACCGGATGAATCAGATTAAAGACTCCAAGTCCCTCAGCTCCAATCGTCCTGGAGAGAAAGATCCGGTAAAAAAAGCCCAGCACCCGGGTAATGAGTCCTGCGGAAGTCAGAAGAATGGTGCCGGTTAATAAGGCATATTTGGTTGGAGACAGTTTTCGTGGGATCTTTAATGAATCATTCATGAAATCTCCTGAAAATGAGAATTATTATAAATATATGGAAAGGATTCTTTCTTCATGACATATTCATAATGAGAATCATTCCTATTGAAATTCTAGGAAATGTGTGTATAATAGAGTTTGTAGATGAAGCTTTTAACTTTAGGACTACAGAAAGGCGGAACTAACAATATGAAGCAATTGATTTATCTTGACAACGCAGCAACGACCAAAACACGACCAGAGGTCGTAGAAACCATGCTGCCTTATTTTACGGAATACTATGGCAATCCATCTTCCGTATATGAGTTTTCCGGGATCTCAAAGAAGGCCATTGTAGGAGCCAGAGAGACCATTGCAAATGCGCTTGGCGCAAAATCCAATGAGATTTATTTTACAGCAGGAGGTTCTGAGGCAGATAACTGGGCACTGATTGCCACCGCAGAAGCCTATGCGGCAAAAGGAAAACACATCATCACCAGTAAAATCGAACACCATGCTGTGCTTCACACTTGTGAGTATTTAGAGAAGCGCGGTTTTGATGTTACCTATTTAGATGTAGATGAGAACGGCGTTATTAAGCTTGATCAGTTAAAAAAAGCGATACGCCCGGATACCATTCTCATCTCAATTATGTTTGCCAATAATGAGATCGGAACCATTGAACCGATCAAGGAAATTGGTGAAATAGCAAAAGAACACGGTATCTTATTCCATACTGATGCAGTCCAGGCTTTCGGCCATGTGCCCATCAATGTGGATGATTATCATATCGATATGCTCAGTGCCAGCGGCCATAAGATTAATGGACCAAAAGGCATTGGCTTCCTTTATATCCGTACCGGCATCAAATCCCGTTCCTTCGTTCACGGAGGCGGACAGGAGAGAAAGCGCCGTGCAGGAACAGAGAATGTACCAGGCATCGTAGGCTTTGGCAAAGCAGTAGAGCTTGCAGTAGCTGAGATGGATGAGAGAGTCAAAAAAGAGTCCGAGCTTCGTGATTATTTAATGGAGCGCGTTATGGCAGAGGTTCCTTATACCAGAATCAACGGCCATAGAAAGAACAGATTGTCAAACAATGTGAATTTTGCATTCCAGTTTATTGAAGGAGAATCACTTCTTATCATGCTGGATATGAAGGGTATTTGCGGTTCCAGCGGTTCCGCCTGCACCTCAGGTTCTCTGGACCCATCCCATGTGCTTCTTGCCATCGGACTGCCTCATGAGATCGCCCACGGTTCTCTTCGTCTTACACTGGATCAGGTGAATACAAAAGAAGAGATGGATTTTGTAGTGGAATCCGTTAAGGAAATCGTGGAAAAACTGCGCAGCATGTCCCCACTTTACGAGGATTATATCAGACATCAGGCGAAATAAGGAAAAGACATCTGCATCAGCTGATGAGTAACAATTGGGAATTATTACCTGGAAATGGAGAAAATAGAATATGTATACAGAAAAAGTAATGGATCATTTTGAACATCCAAGAAATGTAGGAGAAATAGAGAATGCAAGCGGTATGGGTACCGTAGGTAATGCAAAGTGCGGCGATATCATGAGAATGTATCTGGATATTGATGATAGCCAGGTGATCCGTGACGTAAAGTTTAAGACATTTGGCTGCGGTGCTGCAGTTGCAACCAGCAGCATGGCAACAGAAATGGTAAAAGGCAAGACAGTGAGAGAAGCAATGGAAGTAACAAACAAGGCTGTCTGCGAGGCACTCGATGGACTTCCTGCAGTAAAGGTACACTGTTCCTTACTGGCAGAGGAAGCGATTCACGCCGCATTATGGGATTATGCAAATAAGCACGGAATTGAGATTGACGGTTTAAAGAAACCGAAGTCTGACATCGGTGAGGAAGAAATCGAAGAAGAATATTAAGATGCCGGGCTTTTGCTTACCCGGCGGAAGAAAGTGGAAACGTGAAGCTATGAGTAAAGCGAAAGTAGTAGTAGGAATGTCAGGAGGCGTAGATTCCTCTGTGGCCGCGTGGCTTTTGAAGGAACAGGGATACGACGTCATCGGCGTTACTATGCAGATATGGCAGGATGAGGATACCAAGACCCAGGAAGAGAACGGAGGCTGCTGCGGACTAAGCGCCGTGGACGATGCCAGACGTGTTGCCTGGGATCTGGGCATTCCTTACTATGTCATGAATTTTAAAGAAGAATTTAAATCAAGCGTAATTGACTATTTTGTGGAAGAGTACCAGAAGGGGAGAACCCCGAATCCGTGTATTGCCTGTAACCGCTATGTCAAATGGGAATCTCTTTTAAAGAGGAGTCTGGATATCGGTGCGGATTTTATCGCTACCGGCCATTACGCCCAGATAGACAAGCTGCCAAACGGCAGGTATGCATTGAAGAAATCGGTAACTGCCGCAAAAGACCAGACATATGCTCTGTATAATTTAACCCAGGAACAGTTGGCACGAACCTTAATGCCGGTCGGTGCCTATACCAAAGACCGGATCAGGGAGATTGCAGGAGAAATCAGCTTGCGGGTGGCCCATAAGCCGGACAGCCAGGAGATCTGCTTTATACCTGATAACAATTATGCAGGATTTATCGAAGAGAATGCCGGAGAAAAAGCGCCGGAAGGAAACTTCGTGGACTTAAACGGTCAGGTGATCGGCCGCCATAAAGGAATTACCCACTATACCGTAGGCCAGAGAAAAGGCTTAAATTTATCCATGGGACATCCTGTTTTTGTAGTGGAGATACGTCCTGAAACCAACGAAGTGGTGATCGGTGACGGTGAAGATGTTTTTTCAGACTCTTTAAGAGCCGGTCATTTAAACTGGATGGCAATTGACGGACTTCATGGGAAACCCATGCAGGTAACAGCCAAGATTCGCTACAGCCATAAAGGTGCCCTGTGTACCATACAGGAAGTGGAAGACGGCGTGGTAGAATGCAAGTTTGATGAACCTCAGCGTGCCATTACGCCGGGACAGGCAGTTGTATTTTACGACGGTGATTTCGTTGTCGGAGGAGGAACCATACTGTGAAGAATGTAAGAAAAAGAAGGGGATGGTTCCTCCTTTTTGCTGTTCTGATCTGTGCAAGTATGCTTTTTGGCTGTCAAAAGAAGTATGAAGCTATAGATGCACCGACTGTGGAAGAGGCAAAGGGCGGTCTGCCGGAAGAAGAGAAGGAAACAGCCCCAGTCTCCATTGAAGACAGTGCCGGTGAGGCGGAGTCAAGTTCGAATGAAGCGACCGTTACCAAAGAGACAGCTCCTGCGTTTCAAGGAACTGATGAGACGGTTTATGTAACTGGAACCCAGGTGAACATAAGAAAATCCCCCTCCTCTGGCGGTGAGGTTTTAGCAAAGCTTGACAAGGGAACCTCTTTAAAAAGAACCGGTTACAGCAGTGCATGGAGCCGTGTGGTTTACGAAGGCAAGGTATGCTATATTTCTTCCCAGTATGTGTCAAAGGACAAGCCAGAGAAGGAAAAGGAGAGCCAGGTACCTTCTGTTTCCGGAAGCGGAGCAGGAAAAGTCATTGCCATCGATCCTGGCCATCAGGCAAAAGGCAATTCCGAGAAGGAGCCTATCGCTCCCGGTTCTTCCCAGATGAAGGCCAAGGTAGCTTCCGGCACTCAGGGAGTGAAGACAGGAATTCCAGAGTATCAGCTAACTCTTGCAGTTTCTTTAAAGCTGAAACAGGAGCTTTTGGACAGGGGATATAAAGTCTATATGATCCGGGAAACCAATGAGGTCAATATCAGCAATGCAGAGCGTGCAGAGATGGCAAACAAAAGCGGAGCCGATATTTTCGTCAGAGTCCATGCCAATTCCTTAAATGACAGCAGCATACACGGTGTTCTTAATATGTGTCAGACAGCTAAGAATCCTTACAACGGAAATCTTTATGGAAAAAGTTCGGCTCTTTCCAAAGCTGTAGTGGATGGGATCGCAGGCAAGACTGGTTTTAAGAACCGGGGCGTGCAGGAGACCGATTCCATGAGCGGCATAAACTGGTGCAACATTCCGGTAACCATTGTGGAGATGGGCTTTATGAGCAATGCAGAAGAAGACCAGAAGATGGCAACGGAAGAATACCGGGATAAAATTGCAAAAGGGATTGCAGACGGAATCGATGCATATTATGCAAAGTAAAAGTTAGGGATCGATGATTCCGTTTATCAGAATAAACAAAACAATGAAGAACAGTCTTAATGAGAATGCAACTCTATGGCAGAGGGCAGACATAAGACCTGTTCTTCTTTGTATACGGAGGCAGGCATAAATCCTTACAGGCAGGCATAAATTTTCCTGAAACCCAGCGGAAAAGCGAGGAGAAGGAGAATGGCAGATTACGGACTGGCACTGGCAGGCGGAGGTACCAGGGGAGCGGCTCATGTAGGCGTTTTAACAGCTCTTGAGGAAGAGGGAATTCTTCCGAACCAGATTGCAGGAGCCAGTGCTGGTAGCATAGTGGCAGGGCTTTACGCATCAGGTATGGGAGTCGGGGAAATGAGGGAAACCGTGCGGTGGCTTGCCAGACATGGCAAGGGGCTTATAGATCCCGACATTTTGGGGATTGCTCTGTTTCTGCCCCAGATTATCTCAGGGAAACAGACCACCCTTAGTGGGCTGATAAAGGGCAACCGCTTACAGCGTTTTCTTTGCGATATTACGAAAAAATTAGATATTCAGGGAAAATGCAAAGGCCTTTTAATCCCTGCAGTGGATATCAACAGCGGGGATACGGTTGTATTCACCAATCTGTTTGAGGAACAGATTCCTTTGTCCGCTCTCACGTTAGAGCATGTGAAATGGGAGAGAAGCGGGCTTTTATGTGATATTATGATGGCCAGCTCTTCCGTTCCTGCAATCTTTCGTCCCAGGCCCATGAAGAATTTTTTATTGGTGGATGGGGGCGTGACCAATAATCTTCCAGTCGATTTACTGATCGCCGCCGGAGTGCCCAGGGTTCTTGGCGTGGATATTGGAGAGAAGTATGAAAAACCTCATGATGAATCCATAATCGAAATTGCTTACCACTCTTTTTCCGTTATGAGCCGGGATTTAAAAGACTGCGGCAGCAGCGGTGAGGTCATGTTGTTAAAACCGTCCCTTCCGAAAGATGCGGGGCTTTTGACCTTTGACTGCATGGAGGAGTGCATGGAAAGCGGCTACATTTATACAAAGAAGATGATTCCCCGAATCAAAAAGGCGTTAGAAAAGAAACATTAAAATAAATCAAACAGATTACCCATAGGAGGAAATGAAATGGAGATTACTTTTCGTTATGCAGAAAAAAAGGATGCCGGATTAATACTTAATTTCATCAAAGAACTGGCAATTTATGAAAAACTGTTAGATGAAGTAGTTGCAACAGAGGAGATTTTAGAGGAGTGGATTTTCGAAAAGAAAAAAGCGGAAGTCATTCTGGTTCAGGCCGATGGAAAGGAAGTGGGGTATGCTCTGTTCTTTCATAATTTCTCCACATTTTTAGGCAGAGCGGGAATCTATCTGGAAGATCTATATGTAACTCCTGAATACAGGGGATATGGGCTTGGGAAAGCTTTAATCAAAAAGCTGGGATCCATTGCAGTGGAACGTGGCTGCGGAAGACTGGAATGGTCCTGTCTGGACTGGAATACCAAAAGCATCGAATTTTACCGCTCTCTTGGAGCAGAACCCATGGATGAATGGACGGTTTACCGGGTTACCGGAGATACCCTTAAAGATCTTGCAAAATAAATCATGGAATATGGAATATGGAATAAAAAAGAACGCATTCAGGAAAATAATCTGAATGCGTTCTTTTTATTCTAAGGTAATTAATTTTTCTTTTCTGCTTCCTGCATCTTCATGGCACGAACCTTTAATGGAAGGCCGAACAGTGTAATGAATCCGTCTGCATCGTGGTGGTCATAGAGATCACCAGTGGTAAAGGAAGCCAGAGATTCACTGTATAAAGAGTAAGGAGAGGTAGTTCCGGCTTTGATGATATTTCCCTTATAAAGCTTGAACTTTACTTCACCAGTAACATATTCCTGGGTGGAGGTTACAAAAGCCTGAACTGCTTCGCGGAGAGGTGTGAACCATTTTCCTTCGTAAACGATCTGAGCAAACTTGTTGCCCATATCCTTTTTAACTTCCATGGTAGCACGGTCTAAGACCAGTTCTTCCAGCTGCTGGTGAGCTTCTAACAGAATGGTTCCGCCAGGAGTCTCATATACACCTCTGGATTTCATACCAACCACACGGTTTTCCACGATATCAATAATTCCGATGCCATGCTTTCCGCCCAGTTCATTTAAGGTGGTGATGATATCGGATACCTTCATCTTTTTCCCGTTTACGCTGACCGGAACTCCTTTTTCAAAGGTCATAGTCACGTACTCGCCCTCGTTAGGCGCTTTTTCCGGGGAAACGCCAAGCACTAACAGATGATCATAATTAGGCTCGTTAGCAGGATCTTCCAGTTCCAGACCTTCGTGGCTGATGTGCCATAAGTTGCGGTCACGGCTGTAGCTGCTGTCTGCGGAGAAAGGAAGGTCGATTCCGTGCTGCTTGCAGTATTCGATCTCATCTTCTCTGGACTGCATGGTCCAAACATCGGTCATACGCCATGGAGCGATGATCTTTAAATCAGGTGCAAGAGCCTTGATGCCCAGTTCAAAACGGATCTGGTCATTTCCTTTTCCGGTTGCTCCGTGGCAGATGGCGGTAGCGCCTTCTTTTCTTGCGATCTCAACCAGTCTTTTTGCAATGGCAGGACGTGCCATAGAAGTTCCCAGCAGATATTTGTTCTCGTAAACTGCATTCGCCTGAACACATGGAATAATGTAGTTGTCAGAGAAATCATCCACCAGATCTTCAATATATAATTTAGAAGCGCCAGATAATTTGGCTCTCTCTTCCAGACCGTCTAATTCGTTTCCCTGTCCGCAGTCGATGCAGCAGCAGATAACTTCATAATCAAAATTTTCCTTTAACCACGGAATAATGGCTGTGGTGTCCAGACCGCCGGAATAGGCTAAAATAACTTTTTCTTTCATTTATGAATCCTCCTTTACCTTGATTGGATATTTATCGGTTAAACTTTCATAAATATACACCAAAACAGTGTATATTGCAAGAGTAAAATGAAATTTATAAAAAGAACTTGCATAATATACAAACAAGATGTATAATTATGAACTACCAGAATCAGGAGTATGGATATGCTCCCGACAGTGAAGAATGAAAGTATCCAATGGTACGAAAAGGAGAGATGGTTATGATAAAAGTAGGAATAATTGGTTCGACCGGATATGCAGGCGGAGAACTTGTAAGACTTTTACTCCAGAGAGATGATGTGGAGATCGTGTGGTATGGTTCCAAAAGTTATGTGGATCAGAAATACGCTTCCATTTATCAGAATATGTTTCAGATCGTTGAGGACTCCTGTCTGGATGATAATATAGAAGAATTGGCAGAAAAAGTGGACGTGATTTTCACAGCAACACCCCAGGGGTTTCTGGCATCCCTGCTGAATGATAATATTTTATCAAAGACAAAAGTAATTGATTTAAGTGCCGATTACAGGATCAAGGACGTAGCGGTATATGAAGAATGGTATAAAATGGTGCATAAAACACCTCAATATATAAAGGAAGCAGTTTACGGTCTTCCAGAGATCAACAGAGAAACGATAAAAAATGCAAGACTGATTGCAAACCCGGGCTGTTATCCTACCTGTTCCATCTTATCTATTTATCCTCTGTTAAAAGAAGGCCTGGTGGAACCTGACAGTATCATCATTGATGCCAAATCAGGAACTTCCGGCGCCGGAAGAGGGGCAAAGGTGGATAATCTCTACTGCGAAGTCAATGAGAACATCAAGGCTTACGGCGTGGGAGTTCACCGGCATACGCCGGAAATCGAAGAACAGTTATCATACGGCGCCGGAAAGGCGGTCACAATAAGCTTTACCCCACATTTGGTTCCCATGAACCGGGGAATATTAATTACAGCTTATGGAACTCTAAAAAAAGGTGTTTCCGAAGAGCAGGTAAAAGCAGCCTATGATAAATATTATGAAAATGAATATTTTGTCCGGGTATTAGATGGAGATATGACTCCACAGACCAAATGGGTGGAAGGAAGTAATTTCGTTGATGTGAACTTTAAGATCGATAAAAGAACCAACCGCGTGGTCATGATGGGTGCCATGGATAATCTGGTAAAAGGGGCTGCCGGTCAGGCGGTGCAGAATATGAACCTCCTGTTTGGGCTGCCGGAACAGAAAGGACTGAAACTGATCCCCATGTTTCCGTAAGGAAAAAAGGAGATGAATTTCACAGAGGAAAAGAGAATGGAAATTCGTACGATGACGGTGGATGATTATAAAGAGGTTTATGAGCTTTGGTCGGAAATCAAGGGATTTGGAATCCGAACTCTTGATGATTCGAAAGAAGGCGTGGAGAAGTTTTTACAGAGAAATCCCGGTACCAGCGTGGTAGCAAAAGAGGACGGCAGGATCATCGGTACTATTTTAAGCGGCCATGACGGACGCTGGGCAAGCTTTTATCACGTGTGCGTAGCAAAGGAATACCGGGCAAAGGGCGTCGGACGCCAGATGGTCCTGGAAGCGGTAGAAAGGCTTAAAAAAGAAGGAATCTGTAAGGTAAGCCTGATTGCATTTAAGTCCAATCAAGTAGGAAATGAGTTCTGGCATGACATGGGATTTACGTTCCGGGAAGATCTAAATTATTATGATTTTACTATAAATAAAGATAATGCAACAAACTTTATTAAATAGGGGGAATTGGTATGGAACTGAAACAGATCGCTGGAGATTTTACCGTATGCAAACTGTCCGCTCTTTCGGATTTCACTGATTTTCATCAGGATTCCGGGTTCTGGTTTTTAGGTAAAACAGACGAGGAACTTTCTCTGGTGTGTGAAACTTCCGTTGTACCGGAGAAAGCCGCGGAGCGGGAGGACGGGTTTTTAGCATTCCGCATCGAAGGAGTATTGGATTTTTCCCTGATTGGAATATTATCCAAGCTCTCAACCATTCTGGCGGAAAACGGAATTGGAATATTTGTGGTATCTACCTTTAATACAGATTACATACTGGTGAAAAAGGAAAATTATGAAAATGCTCTAAAGCTGCTGCGTGCGGCTGGATATACAATCATTTAAATCATGGAGGAAAAGCGATATGAAAGAGATTAACGGAGGAGTAACGGCAGCAGCCGGATTTAAAGCAGCTTCCACCGCAGCAGGAATCAAATATAAGAACAGAAAAGATATGGCGATGATTTACAGTGAAAAGCCATGTAAGGCAGCAGGAACCTATACCACCAATCTGGTAAAAGCAGCTCCAGTTAAATGGGATAAGGAAATGGTAGACAATGCTCCCTTCATCCAGGCCATTGTTGTTAATGCGGGAATAGCCAATGCCTGTACGGGAAAGGAAGGATATTCTTATTGTGAAGAAACTGCAAAAGAAGCAGCTGCATGCCTTTCCATACCTTCTAATTCCGTTCTTGTGGCATCTACCGGAGTCATCGGTAAGCAGCTTCCCATGGACCGCATTAAGGCAGGGATTGAAGCCATGGCTCCAGTACTTGGAGGAAGCATAGAGAGCGGTACAGATGCGGCAACCGCCATTATGACCACCGATACGGTGAAAAAGGAAGTGGCCGTTCAGTTTGAAGCAGGAGGAAAAACCATCACAGTAGGAGGGATGTGCAAAGGCTCCGGCATGATCCATCCCAACATGTGTACCATGTTAAGCTTCATTACCACAGATGCAGCCATTTCAAAGGAACTTTTACAGGAAGCACTGAGCGAGGATATTAAAGATACCTACAACATGATTTCCGTAGACGGAGATACCTCCACCAATGACACGGTTCTCCTCCTGTCCAACGGATTGGCAGGAAATCCTGAAATCACAGAGAAAAATGAAGATTATGAGTCCTTTTTAAAAGCCCTTCATTATGTCAATGAAACCCTGGCAAAGAAGATGGCAGGGGACGGGGAAGGCTGTACGGCTTTGTTTGAAGTGAAGATCATCGGTGCGGAGACAAAGGAACAGGCGGTAACTCTTTCAAAATCCGTAATCACTTCCAGCCTTACCAAAGCTGCGATCTTTGGCCATGACGCCAACTGGGGCAGAATTCTTTGTGCCATGGGCTATTCCGGAGC
The DNA here is from genome assembly GCA_963519465.1 of uncultured bacterium. Lineage (GTDB taxonomy): Bacteria > Bacillota > Clostridia > Lachnospirales > Lachnospiraceae > Lacrimispora. Next base: position 189,506 of record CAUQMY010000008.1, on the reverse strand, counting down.
ACAGTTTGACCCGGAGAATGTGGATTTATATTTTGAAAGTGCCGCAGGAAAGCTTAAGATCATCGAAAATGGTGTCGCACTTCCATACAGCGAAGAAGAAGCCACAAAGATTTTATCAGAGCCGGAAGTCACTGCTACTGCAGATATCAAGATGGGAGAAGCCACTGCCACGGCTTGGGGCTGTGATTTAACCTTTGATTACGTGAAAATCAACGCGGATTACCGTTCATAACCGGAAATAAGGGAGGAAAAGAATTATGGAATTAGATCATAGCATCATGCAGAAGGCGGAAGTACTCATTGAGGCCCTTCCTTATATCCAGAGATTTAACCGTAAGACCATTGTGGTAAAATACGGCGGCAGTGCCATGGTGGATGAAGAACTGAAAAAACAGGTCATACAGGATGTTGTCCTTTTAAAGCTGGTTGGATTTAAACCCATCATTGTTCATGGAGGCGGAAAAGAAATCAGCAAATGGGTGGAAAAGTCCGGTATGGAGCCCCAGTTTGTGGGAGGGCTACGTGTCACAGATGAACCCACCATGGAAATCGCTGAAATGGTCCTTAACCGGGTAAACAAAAGCCTGGTGCAGCTTGTCAATGAACTTGGCATCAAGGCAGTGGGAATCAGCGGAAAAGACGGCATGATGCTAAAGTGTAAAAAACGTTATTCAAACGGGGAAGATATTGGTTATGTAGGCGATATTACTGATGTAGATCCTCAGATCATCAATGACCTGTTAGAAAAAGATTTTCTTCCTATTATCTGCCCCGTTGGTTTTGACGAGGATTTTAAGACCTATAACATCAATGCAGATGATGCGGCCTGTGCCATTGCAACGGCTATGGAAGCGGAGAAGCTGGCTTTTTTGACGGATGTGGAGGGCGTATACCGGGATTTCAAGGATAAGGAATCCCTGATTTCCGAGATGTCCATTGAAGAAGCAAAAGAATTTGTAAGCAGTGGCACCCTTGGCGGCGGGATGCTCCCAAAGCTTCAGAACTGCATCGATGCCATGAATCAGGGAGTTTCCAGGGTACATATCATGGATGGACGGATCCCCCATTGTCTGCTGCTTGAGATATTTACCAATAAAGGAATCGGAACTGCCATTATAAGTCCGGGAGAGGAGCGTTATTATCATGCTGAGTAAACAGGAGTATATCGAAAAAGCGGAAGAAGAAATCTATAAGACCTATAACCGTTACCCGGTGGTGTTTGATCACGGCGACGGAGTTTTTCTATATGATACCGATGGAAATGAGTATCTGGATTTTGCAGCGGGAATCGCGGTAATGGGTCTGGGATACCATGACAAGGAATTTGATGATGCCTTAAAAGGCCAGGTGGATAAACTTCTCCATACCTCCAACCTTTTTTATAACGTTCCGGCTGTGGAGGCTGGAGAACTGATTTTAAAGGCTTCTCAAATGGATAAGGTATTCTTTACCAACAGCGGAACAGAAGCCATTGAAGGTGCCCTAAAGATTGCCAGAAGGTATGCCTATAATAAAGATAAGAGCCACGACCATGAGATCATCGCCATGAACCACTCCTTCCATGGAAGAAGCTTAGGGGCGCTTTCCGTCACCGGCAATGATCATTATCAGGAGCCATTTAAGCCTCTGATCCCGGGAATCCGGTTCGCAGATTACAATGATCTGGATAGTGTAAAAGCGCTTATCAACGATAAGACCTGTGCTGTGATTATGGAAACTGTTCAGGGAGAAGGCGGAATCTATCCTGCTACGGAAGAATTTTTAAAAGGCATCAGAAAGCTGTGTGACGAACATGATATGCTTCTGATCCTTGATGAGATCCAGTGCGGCATGGGCCGGACAGGAACCATGTTCGCATGGCAGAAATATGGCGTGAAACCTGATGTGATGACCACAGCAAAAGCACTTGGAAACGGTGTCCCCATCGGTGCCTTTCTGGCTTGCGGTAAAGCGGCAACAGCCATGGAACCCGGCGATCATGGAACTACTTACGGCGGAAATCCCTTTGTGACAGCAGCGGCTGCAAAGGTGCTGGAACTGTTTGAGAAACGGAAAATCGTGGACCATGTGAAAGAAGTGGGCGACTATCTTTGGGAGCAGACAGAGGCTCTGCTTAAAAAGTACGATATCATAATCGGTCACAGAGGTTTAGGGCTGATTCAGGGACTGGAGCTGTCTGTTCCGGCAGCCCCGATTGTGGAAGATGCATTGTTAGAAGAAAAGCTGGTAATCATCAGTGCCGGGGCCAATGTGATCCGTCTGGTTCCTCCGCTTGTCATCAGCAAAGAGCATGTAGATGCCATGCTGGTTAAGTTGGAAACAGTATTAAAAAAACATTCTTAAAATTCATTTCTGTATTTTCTAAAAAAAGCAAATTTGGAACAGCCGGATTCTTTTGATTCTGCTATAATCAGGTTACCACGTGGGAACCAGAACAGGAGGCAGCGGAATGGAAAAAGAAGAATGGGCGGTTTTATGCACCCTGTATATTGAGGAGCATTTAAAAGAAGATCTATCAGTAGAACGCTTGAGTGAATGGGCAGGATATTCCCCCTGGTATTTTTCCAGATGTTTTAAGGAAAAGGTGGGAGCATCCCCCATGGAATATCTAAAACAGCGGCGTCTGTTGGCTGCGGCTAAGGAAATCCGTATGGGACGGAGAATCCTTGATGCAGCCATGGATTACGGCTGGGACACTCATGGCGGTTTTACCAAGGCATTTATCAGCCAGTTTGGCTATTCCCCTGTATATTTAAGAGCATTCCATTTCCGTGATGTCTCAATGAAAGGAGAAATCATGGGATTATCTTTAAAGAAAATGAAACTTTATAAGGAGCCGGAAGAGCTTTTTGCAGAGCTTTGCCGGACATTAACAGAAAACGGTATGGAATACGAACCGGAAAATTTGAGAAAGATATACGAAGCGGCGTCCGCTGCCCATAAGGGGCAGACCAGGTATTCCGGTGAGGTGTATGTAACGCACCCGCTAAATGTTGCTATTATTCTGGCTGATATGGGAGCCGATATAGAAACAGTGTGCGCGGGACTGCTTCATGATGCTTTGGGTCATGAACCGGAGTTGGCTGGACTTTCTTTTAGACCTGGAAAGGAGATCGAAGAAGTTCTGCAGTCATACAGGGAGTTTGACCAGACAGGTACTTGTTTGGATGACCGGGGCGCTTTTGTGGCTTTGGCAGACCGTCTTCATAACATGCGGACCATAGAATTTGTGGATCCGTCTACCTGGAAACGGAGAGCAGAGGAAACGCTGAAGGTATTTTCCCCTCTTGCAGCAAAATACCCGGATATAAGGCTTCGGTCGGAACTGGATGACTTATCAATCAAACACCTTTTAATATAACCTTGTAATTTTTTGAAAAGCCTTATATAATGTAAAATAAAATTTTCAGTCTGAAAGGCGGTATTAACAAATGATACAGGATCTTACGGTTTCTTCTTTCCTTGAAAAGCTTTCTTCCAAAAGCCCGACGCCGGGCGGAGGCGGGGCAGCAGGTCTTGGAGGTGCAGTTGGAATAGCTCTTGGGGAAATGGTTGTAAACTTAACCCTTGGGAAAAAACGGTACGCAGATGTGGAAGAAGAGATGCAATCGATTCTTACAAAGCTTGCCCATCTGGAGAAGGAGTTTTTAAGGCTTGCCGATGAAGATGCAGTCGTATTTGCACCTTTGGCAGAAGCCTATGCACTTCCTTCCGGTACGGAAGAAGAAAAGAAAAACAAGGAAAAGATCCTGGAAGGCCATCTTGTGGCAGCTTCCTTAGTCCCCCTTGCCGTTATGGAACGGTCACTGGAAGCGCTGGATTACATGGAGATCCTGGCGGTAAAGGGAAGCCGGATGGCAATCAGCGATGTTGGGGTAGGGGTACAGTTTATACGCGCCTCACTATTAGGAGCAAAGATGAACGTGTTTATCAATACGAAAACCATGGTCCAGAGAGCGAAAGCAAGAGAACTGAATTCCATGGCAGAAACGATGGCCGAGAACGGAATCCGCAGGGCAGATGCTATTTATACGCAGGTGGAAGCGGCGTTAAAGACAGAATAAAGGAGGCAGAAAAAGCCGTGATAACATTAAAGGGAGCAGCAGTGTCTGCAAAAATTAAGGAACAGGTGGAAGAACTTCGCAAGGGGCTTTCAGACCGTACTCCGAAGCTGGCAATCGTAAGAGTAGGAGAACGGCCCGATGATTTATCCTATGAGAGGGGAGCTTTAAAGAAGATGGAAGCCTTTGGCCTGGAAGCGGAAAGTTTTGCATTTCCAGAGGATATTTCAGACGAGGATTTTAAAAAGAAATTTTCCGAAATCAACGAGAATCCGGAAGTTGACGGCATTCTTCTTCTGAGACCTCTTCCTAAGCAGATCAGCGAAAAAGACATTGAGTGTATGATCGATCCCAAAAAAGATTTAGATGGCATTTCCCCCATCAATATCGCCAAGGTATTTGCAGGAGATGATTCAGGCTTTGCACCATGTACAGCGGAAGCGGTGGTGGAGGTTTTAAAGGCCAATGAGATTTCCCTGACTGGAAAAAAAGTTACCATTGTAGGCAGAAGTATGGTAGTAGGCCGTCCTCTTTCCATGCTGCTGTTAATGGAAAATGCAACAGTTACCATCTGCCATACCCGTACAGAAAATTTAAAAGAAACCTGCCGTCATGGAGAAATACTGGTAGCAGCAGCCGGACGTGCAAAAATGATTGATTCTTCTTATGTAGGAGAAGGTGCGATTGTGGTTGATGTGGGTATTAATGTGGATGAGAACGGAAAACTCTGCGGAGATGTGGATTTCGATACTCTGGAAGGAACTGCCTCCATGGCTACCCCGGTACCAGGAGGAGTAGGAGCGGTGACAACAGCAGTTCTTGCAAAACATCTGGTTTTAGCAGCTCTATCCTGAAGGACTTTGTAAAAAAATACTGCATAAAAATACGCTTTGAGTGATATGCTCCCTTTTGAGACAGACGGAGAGGGTTTATTACTTCAAGGCGTATTTTTATGCAGTTAATGGAATCCTACAGTAAAATCAAATGATATCACTTTCCTGAACTTGTTTCCTACAGCTTCTTTGCTTTCACCAGATACTGGTAAGCCATATATTCCTCTGCCTGGCTTTTACTGATGGTGCAAAGGGTTTGAATGAGTCGCAGCTGGTCTTCGCTAACCCAGACCCTGGTATTTCCCATATCTGCAATTTCATATCCTGCCCGGGAAAACATCTTTTGAATTTCAGCTTTTGTAAAGAAACGCAGATGGGTCCGGTCAAGAATCCCGCTGTCCTGATAGGTGAAATTACCATTTAACAAATCACCGAGCACTGATATATGCATGATATTTGGGATACTGGCAAGAATCATTCCACCTGGCTTTAAATAGCGTTTCACATTGACCAGTACTGCTTCTGGCTGGTGAAGATGCTCAAGGACGTCACCAAATATAATATAATCAAAGGATTCCAGGGGATAATCCAAATCCTGTTCCACGTTGCCCTGTGTCACAGGAAATAGTTTGGAAGCGATGTTCCAGGAACCTGGATCTAACTCAATGCCGTGAAGCTCTGCATTGGGAAATTTATTTTTCATGGACAAGAGAGAAGCTCCGCAGGCACAGCCCACATCAAGAATCTTTAGAGGCGTTTCCATAGGATCTGTGATCAGCCCCAGAATATCGGGCCGGCTGAAAAGGGAGTAATTCAGCCGCACATTCCATTTCTCATAAAAATGATTGTAGTCGAACCAGCGGGCTGAGTTATTCTGCGTCTGGGCCAATGTATAGACATAGCCATGATGACACAGATAAGTCAGCTTTTTATTTTGAAGCAGTTGAAAACTTAGGTCTTTTTGAGCAACTTCCAGGGTTAAGAAGGAATCATCGAATCCATGTACTTTTTCCCAGCAGTCCCTTTTTACCAGTATTGAACCGCAGGTAGGAATAAGGGTTGGATCCATATGATTGTCTCCAGGCAGATTGTGTTCTATGGCATATCCGTCTGCCCGCCGGATGGGAGTTTCAAATTCCGTAAGTCCCTGGGCTGGGCCGTTGGTAACGGCATTTACTGCACCGATTTCTTCATTTTTATAAAGTGACATGCGAAGATGAAACAGGGCGTGGCTTAAGAGAGCGGAACCGCGGTCAAGAAGCAGAAGGTCATCCTTTTTTCCTGCCTCCTTGACAGCCTTTTGATAGGCGGCATAAGGGGATAGCCCTTTTGCAGATACTACAGTCACATCATGATTCCCATGAAGCCAGTTAGTGACCTCCTCAGACTCTTCCAAGTCAAGGATTACTACAGTTTCACAATCTTCCTTTAACGGGAGACTGGCGTTAAGAATGGCTTCCATCTGCGCCAGTATGGGTACCGTAGGAATGATAATGGAAACAAAAGGAATTTCAAACGTGGAATCTTGTTTGATATCTTCTATCAGCTCAGACAATATTAAGGCTTCCTCTTCCTGATCACAGAGAAAATGGCTGTGGATGTAGCAGAGGTAAGCTCTCTTTAAATTCCCTTCTTCCTGATAATGTTTCCCAAGTTCATAATATATTTTATAATTACGGCTGTTACTGGCTGCATCCTCATAAAGCTTTTCCATGCTTTTTAAGGGTTCCACCTGAATTTTCATAATTTCTCCTTTTATAGCTTTTTATTTCATTATATTCCTTAAGTACATGCCGTTGTGATTGAGGGGGATGTTACAATAAAATATAGTTGACTTATCAACTATATTGGAATATAATAACCTGCGTACAATTTCCAGGTAATAAAACAGGAAAAAGGAGAAACAATGAAAGAAGAGCATAGGAAGCTGAGTAAGTATACTGGAAGCATATACCGCTGTACCCAGGCATTTACCAATGAGATCTTAAAGCCATATGGATTGAGCAGCGGCAGTTGTCCGTATTTACTGACGTTATATAAAAATGACGGGATTAATCAGAATCAGATAAGCCGGGAACTGAATGTGGACAAAGCCATGTCTGCCAGAGAACTGAAAAAACTGATCCAGAAGGGATATGTAAAAAAAGAGGCGGATAAGGAAGATACAAGAGCTTATAAGCTTTATCTCACGGAACAGGGCAAATCCATGATTCCGGATATCCACAGAGAACTTACCATCTGGAATAATGCCATTACATCAGGTCTTGAGGAAAAAGAAAAGGAAGAACTTATGCGGATGTTAGATCTTGTCTTGCTGGAAGCAAGACGTCTTCGCAGCATTCAGAAAGAGGAATCTTAATCATTAAAATCATAATGAGAAATTGTTACGAAGTAGAGAAATGAATGGAGATAATATATGGAACAGACAAACGAAGAAGTATATAAAAACCGAATGCTGATTTTGGTGAATGTGGTTTTGCTTACCTTTATGGCAACTTTGGACAGCAGCATTGTTAACGTAGCCCTGCCTCAGATGTCACAGCTTCTGTCAGTCAGTTCAGAAGCAATTGCCTGGGTGGTTACCGTTTATTTGCTTGTGGTGGTTGGGACGATCCTGATTTTCGGCCGCCTGGGAGACATCTTTGGAAAGACCCGTATTTTCTTATACGGCGTTCTGGTATTCACCGTCGGATCTTTTTTATGCGGCATATCCCAGAACTTTATGCAGTTGATTATTTCCCGTGTAATACAGGCTCTTGGAGCCGCCGCAGCGATGGGAACCAATCAGGGAATCATCACCCAGGTATTTCCCGTACATGAAAGAGGCAAAGCCCTTGGAATATCCGGTACCTCTGTGGCATTGGGATCCATGGCAGGCCCGCCTTTGGGAGGCTTTATCATTCACTCCTTTGCCTGGGAGTATATTTTCTTAATTAATGTACCTATTGGAATTTTCGTGTATATTTTGGGAATTAAAATACTTCCAAAAACAAAGAAGAGTACAGCAGAGCCATTTGATACAAAGGGTGCCATCCTGTTCTGTGTTTCCATCGCTTCTTTGTTCTTATCACTGATCCTTGGAAATGATTACGGCTATTCAAATCCAGCCATTTTGGGAGGTATGATCTTATTCCTGGTTTCCTTTATCCTGTTTCTTATGCTGGAGAAGAAAACTCCGGTACCTCTTTTACCGCTGAAGCTGTTTCAGAACAGCCTGTTTTCCATCAGTATTTTTTGCGCGTTCCTCTCCTTTGTAGCCATCAGCAGTTCCACCATCATTCTGCCGTTTTATTTACAGAATACGCTGAAATATTCTCCGGCAGTAACAGGTGTGATCCTTATGGTTTCTCCGGTCATCCTGGCAGTGGTAGCGCCGGCAAGCGGACATTTGTCAGATAAAATAGGTTCTGAAATTTTGACATTCATTGGTCTGATGCTTACAGGAACCGGATTAGGACTTATGTCAACGCTCACTGAGACATCGGATATTAAGATCCTTATCGTATATCTGGCAATTATGTCTGTTGGAAACGGATTGTTCCAATCGCCGAACAACTCCCTTACCATGTCCACAGCGCCTAAAAATATGTTAGGGATATCCGGTAGTGTCAATGCCTTAATCAGAAACCTGGGAATGATCAGCGGAGTATCCTTTGCTGTTTTGATTCTTTACAGCCGGATGAGTGCTAAAATAGGATATGATGTGTCCAATTACATTGAAGGACGTGATGATGTGTTCATCTATGGTATGAAAGGCGTATATATAACGGCTGCATTGATCTGCGGCATCGGCGCTCTTTTTACGGCAATCCGCTTATATGGCCGGAAAATAAAAAAGACCCTGTAATATTTTTTACACCAGGGCTTCATAAGATTTAACGGATTAAAAATGGCCGCTTAAATGCTGAATGCAATCAGCTTTAAGCGGCCATTGGTTTAATTATTCGTTGAGGGCCTGACGTTTCACCTGCCCGATGGCTTTCAGCACTGGAGGCATATATAAAATGATGACAGTCAGTATTAATTCCGGAAGAATATAAGTGGCATTGTAAACCAGAGTATAAACCATAGAGTTAGTGCCTTCCGGCGCATAAGAGGCAAAAAACACGTAACCGGATATCACATGGAACACATATCGTCCCAGCACACCCACGATATATCCGATAATCAGACCATGCTTTTTGTTGCAAAATAAGCCGGAAAGTCCTAAAGCGCCAAAGGCTAACGGATAATCAAGTAAAACCTGTAACGGAGCATAAATATAAGGCCCCATGATAAACTGTAAGATGCCGTAAGCAACGCCGGTCATGATGCCTGTCCTGAGTCCGAATACATAACCGATCAGGCAGATGAACATCATGGAAAATAAGGTAATGGAACCACCGAAAGGAAGAGAGGCAAATTTGATAAAGGAAGTTACCAGGGAAAGTGCCATTGCTCCTCCGCAGTAGACCATTTGTCTGGTTTTTTGTGGCTTTGTTTTGTCATGGGATTTTGATAAGATCTGAAATCCGAAAAAGACGGCTGCCAGCAAAAGGATCACAGCAATGTATCCCGCAGGCTTTAATATGTATTCCGCATCCTCAGCGGAATAAGTTAGAAAAAAAGACATAAAAATTCCTCCTTTTTTTGCGCAGGAGGGGACTACTATAGCTTCCTTACGCCGGTATTATCCGGTTCAAGTAGTGAGGGTTAGGTTACTACCAATCTCAGCCCAAGGCTCCCCTAGCGTGTAAACGTTCGTGATTTTGCTGTGAGTATAGCGCAAATATAAAAGATTGTCAAGTCGTGTCAAATGATAATATTTGCATAAAAAAGCAAATAAAGCACAACCTAGGATATAGAAGAAAAATGGACAACGGAGGTTATTTATGACAGGCTTTGTGATCGCCCTGATATCAGGGGCACTTATGAGCATTCAGGGAGTTTTGAATACAGGAGTCACCAAACAGACCAGCATGTGGGTGTCTACTGGCTGGGTGCAGCTCACAGCATTTTTGACCTGCATCATTTTATGGTATTTTTCAGGCCGGGAAAATATAACAAGCCTTTTTGATGTACAGCCAAAATACATGCTGCTGGGAGGAATTATCGGAGCATTTATCACCTATACCGTAATAAAAAGCATGGGAACCCTGGGGCCGGCCAAAGCTGCCCTTGTCATAGTGGTTTCCCAAATCCTGGTAGCTTACGGAGTAGAGCTGTTTGGGTTATTCGGTGTGGAAAAAGTTGGTTTTGAATGGAAAAAACTCATCGGTGCTGTAGTTGCAATCATCGGAATCATGATATTTAATTAATTTGGAAATAGTGCTTGTATTTACCTATTTCTTTCGGTAGAATAGTAACATAGGCTGAAGATGGTATCCTTTTTTTACATTATTTTGTAATAGGAGGGATATCATGAAGTACCAGAAAGCGAAGATCGCGGTCATTGTTTTATGTATTTTGATTTCCGGTATATGCTACAGTTACAGCAGGATTCAAAATAACCGGACAGATGGAACGGATTTGTCGGAGATGTCGGTGTCAGAAGAAACATCTTTAAACACCCGTTTTGCGAAAGAGGAATCAGCTACGGAAAAGAAATCTGATTCAGCCGGTTCCCATGAGAAAGAAGATCAGGGCAGCGGTTTTCGGAGCACAGAAGATGCGGCTTCGCTGCCCTGTTATGTACATATCTGTGGAGAAGTGGTTTCTCCCGGTGTTTACGAGCTTTCTGAGGAAAGCAGAGTCTTTCAGGCAGTTGAAAAGGCAGGAGGATTTACCCAGAACGCAGCGGTAGAAAGCCTTAATATGGCAGAGCGGATCAAGGACGGCATGAAGATCATCGTTTTAAGCAGGGAAGAAGCCCAGTCGGTAAAAGCAAATCCGGCAGATTCGCCCCAGGGGAAATCCCAGGTGAATCTAAATACTGCCGCCAAAGAAGAACTGATGACCCTTCGGGGCGTTGGAGAATCCCGGGCCGAAGATATCATAAGATATCGGGACAGCCACGGAGGCTTTAAAAAGATCGAGGATATCATGAAGGTATCCGGAATCAAAGATGCAGCATTTCAAAAGATAAAAGATGACATAACGGTTTAAGATAGAAGACAGAGGTGTGATATGGCAAGTGTTTTAGTAGTTGATGATGAAAAATTGATTGTGAAAGGTATGAGATTCAGCCTGGAACAGGATGGCATGGAAGTAGACTGTGCTTATGACGGAGAGGAAGCCATTGGTCTGGCGAAGCAGAAAGAATATGATGTAGTGCTTCTTGATGTCATGCTTCCCAAGTTTGATGGCTATGAAGTGTGTCAGGCGATCAGGGAATTTTCCGAGATGCCGATTATCATGCTGACAGCAAAGGGCAATGATATGGATAAGATCCTGGGCCTGGAATACGGAGCGGATGATTACATTACCAAACCTTTCAACATTCTTGAAGTTAAGGCAAGGATCAAGGCAATTATGCGCCGGAATGCCAAGAAAGGCAGACGGGATCGCCAGGATGAGAGCCGCCTGGTTACGGCAGGGGATTTAAAGCTTGACCGGGACAGCAGACGGGTATTTATCGGAGAAAAAGAGATTAATCTAACAGCCAAGGAATTTGATTTATTAGAGCTTCTTACCTGCAATCCAGGTAAAGTTTACAGCAGGGAACAGCTTCTTACATTTGTATGGGGGAATAAGGCCATGGACACAGGTGATGTCCGTACCGTAGATGTTCATGTACGACGTCTCCGGGAGAAGATCGAGCCAAGTCCCAGCGATCCCAAATACGTGCATACCAAGTGGGGCGTGGGATATTATTTCCGCGTTTAGGGAAGAACTAAAAAGGCGGATTTCCTGCCGGATACCGGGGAAATCCGCCTTTTTCTAAATTTTAGGATCAGGCGTTACCCTTTGAATACCAGAAGAATGGGAAAAGAAAAGAGGCACAGACTGGATGAAACGAAGCCCACAGGGGGACAGATGGAGAAGGCTTGACAATACGGCAAAGATTTTTCCTGTCATAGCAAGTGAAAATTTAAGCAGTGTATTCCGGATTTCGGCTACTTTAAAGGAAGAAGTGGATCCCGGAACCCTGCAGAGTGCTTTAGAAGAGGTCCTTCCTCAGTTTGAAGGGTTTTCCGTAAGGCTTGGGAGAGGATTTTTCTGGTATTATTTCGAAAATAACAAGCGTATGCCGGTAATCGAGAGGGAGACTACTTACCCCTGTAAATACATCGAGCCCCGAAGCAGCCACCAGTATTTGTTCCGGGTCAGTTACTATGATAAGCGGATCAATTTAGAAGTGTTTCACGCCATCACGGACGGACTGGGTGCTGTCAATTTTTTAAAAGCACTGGTTTACCGGTATCTGGACCTAAAGAGAGGTTCAGGAACCGGCTATCAATTCAACCAGAAGATATCCTCGGACATCTCCATGAATGTGGAGGACAGTTACGTCCGTCATTATAAAAAGACCATGAAGCGCAAATATAGCTCCAGGGAAGCATTTCATATCAAAGGAGATACACTTCCTCTTGATGAGGAGAATGTCCTTCATGGCTATGTCGGCTTAAAAGAATTAAAAGCAGCCAGCAAGCGTTACGGCGTCAGTGTAACCAGATTTCTTGCTGCTTCTCTCATCTGGGCCATCTATCAGGAATATTTAGGGAAAAGGGCCTGTGAGGAACCAATCGGAATCAGCATACCGATTAATCTCCGTACCTTTTTTGATTCTAAGACCATGGCTAATTTTTTCGCAGTTACCCTGATCGAATTTCTTTCAGATGGAAAAGAGCATACCTTTACGGAAATTCTGAAAACAGTCAGTTCCCAGATGGACAATAAAATCACGAAGGAAAAGATGGAGGAAGTCATTTCCTATAACGTTTCCAATGAAAAGAAATGGTATCTTAGGGTCACGCCTCTCTTTTTGAAGTGGGGTGCTTTAAACCTGATTTTCAGAAAGAATGATAGAGCCTATACCATGACCCTGTCAAATATCGGGCCAATCGAAATCTTAGAGGAGTACAAAGAAGAGATCGAACGGTTCCATATGATGATCGGAGTTTCCAAGAGACAGCCCATGAAATGTGCAGTCTGCTCCTATGAAGATGAGGTGATCGTGACCTTTACCTCAGTATTTCAGGATACCAGGCTTCAGGACCGGTTTTTCGGATTTTTAAAGGAAGAAGGAATTCCTGTGGATCTGGAGAGCAACGGAGTACCGGGAAAACGGGATAACAGAGGAATGTATCCCCAGATCCGTTATGATAAAGAAAAGATGAAGAAGATTGCCAATCTCTTTTATGGATTGATGTTTTTTGTAGCCGCGGTTCTTGGCGTAATTAATTATGCCACCTATTCCGGTTCCTTATGGTCTGTTATTGCTATTGGTCTGATGGCATATGCGGCTTTGACTGTGCGATATTCTCTGATGCGCCATTCAAATCTGGCGTCCAAGATTCTCTTGCAGACGGTAGCAGCGGAATTGCTATGGGTGGCCATTGACAACTCCACAGGTTACAGTGGCTGGTCGGTGAATTATGGCGTTCCCAGCACCATCCTGTTTGCGGATCTGGCAGTGGTGTTTTTGATTCTGGTGAACCGGATGAACTGGCAGAGTTATTTTATGTATCAGATCGCCATTACGGTGTTCAGCTTTATTCCTTTGATCTTATGGGCAGCAGGACTGATTACCAGACTGCCTCTTACCATTGTTACTGTTGCAGTGACTGTGCTCATATTAGCAGTCACCATCGTGCTGGGAGACCGGAGTGTAAAAAATGAATTAAAGCGGCGGTTTCATGTATAAAGGCAGGAAGGAGTTTGATTTTCGTTGAGAAGAAAAAATGTGAGCGTAAGAGGAAATCTGGTGAGAGAAATGATGCAGAATGTAATGGAAACATCGTTAAAAGAGCCCATACGCACTGGCGAACTGAGAAAGAATCCGGTGGAACCGGCCTGGGTCTGCCCGACTGGGTATGAGTATGAGATCGTTGAAGCAGAACATTTTAAAATGGAATATTTACGGCCGGTGGGAGTGGTGACCGGGCGGGTTATCCTGCAGCTTCATGGCGGAGGATATATTGGCCCCATGAAGAACATTTACCGGAGATTTGCAGTCCGTTATTCCAAGATCAGCTATGGCGGAGACGTATTGACCCCGGATTACCGGGTAGCACCGGAAAATCCATATCCGGCTGCTCTTCATGATGCGGTTGCTGCTTATGAATGGCTTTTGAATGAGAAGAAATATGAACCGGAAAACATTGTGATCGCAGGGGATTCTGCAGGAGGAGGCTTAGGTCTTGCGTTAGGTCTGTATCTTAAAGATCATAATATACCTTTGCCTGGCGGACTCATTACCATGTCTGCCTGGACAGATTTAACCAATAGCGGGGAAAGCTATAAGACAAATTACGAAATCGATCCGTTGTTTGGAAATTCCACCCATAATATGCTGTATGGTTCTTCTTATATCGGAGAAGAAAATCCGGAGAATCCCTATATATCACCGCTTTTTGGAGAATTTGAAGGATTTCCACCCATTCTTTTGCAGGCAGGAAGCTATGAGGTTCTTTTGAGCGACACCTTGTCTGCGGTGGAAAAGCTGAAAAAGGCTGGTGTCAAACATCGTCTTTCCGTATACGAAGGAATGTTTCATGTATTTCAGATGGGCCTTGACTTAATTCCGGAGAGCCGGGAAGCCTGGGATGAAGCCGAAGAATTTTTACGGATCGTATATCAGATCAATGTAAAGCCCGAGGGAAAAGTGGTGCGAAAAGTCCAGACTGGACAGAAAAAATCAGTAAGAGATGTAACAAGGTTCCTGATTGCAATGATGAAGAAGGAGCTTGACGGATAAGGAGATTTTAATGAGGATAACTTTGGTTACAGTCGGCAAGATCAAGGAGAAATTCTTTGCCGACGCCATTGCAGAATATACAAAGAGGCTGAGTCGTTACTGCAAGCTGGATATCGTTCAGGTGCCGGATGAAAAGACACCGGACAATGCCAGCGAAACAGTGGAGCGCCAGATCAAGGATAAAGAAGGAGAGAGGATTCTTTCTTCCATTAAAGAAGGTTCCTATGTGGTGGCCTTGGCCATTGAAGGCGAGATGTTAAATTCCGTAAAGCTGTCGGAAAAGATCAGTGCCCTCGGTGTGGGAGGAACCAGCCAGATCGTGTTTGTGATAGGCGGTTCTCTGGGACTTTCAGAGGCGGTTTTAAAACGGGCAGATTATAAGCTGAGCTTTTCTCCGATGACGTTTCCTCATCAGCTGATGCGGGTGATTTTGCTGGAGCAGATTTACCGTGGTTATCGGATTATGAATGGGGAACCGTATCATAAATAAATGCAAACAATATAATAAATACATGCGGTTAGATAATATAAGCGTTTCAAAGGAATCTACTGGAGTTGATCGGCTTCAGTGGATTCTTTTAAAATAATAATTACTGAGAGGAAACCATGAATATACAAGAAAATTTAGAACAGATTTTTAAGTATAGTAATGAGGGAGAACATGAAAAAATTATAGAATTTACCAATAATCTTTCAGAAGAGGAAAAGGTTTTCCCCGTAATGTGCCAGCTGGCATGTGCCTAGAATAACGCAAACCAACCGCGCATCTATTTCTGCCGGAGATGTGCTGCTTCCATGCGCTTCCAGATTTAAAGATGATAGATTCCATTATGTTTATAAAAGATGACAAAAAAGAAGATTGTTATATTTCACAGTTTAAGGAATGGGATTACATAGATTATGCCTTTAATAAGTTGTTGGAAAATGGAGAGATTTCTGATGCTGCTTATAGAATGATGATCGGTTGCAGCGCAACTTTTCATGGTTGCCAGGAAGCTTTGAAAAACAACAGTAGCTTAGAGGGAATTAGATTATCCATGCTCTTTCAGGTAGATGACAGATATACGATACGTTAGGGAGCTGTGTCATAAGAATAGCAGGAAAAAATAAGGAGAAGGAGACCCAGAGGATGAGCCAGAAATTTCTTACACCGATTCTATCAGGAGAAATGGAGTTGGTTCTTCAGGATATAGAGGAGCTGTTACTACGAAAAAATGATGACGAGGCAGTAAGGCATGCCCTGATTCGGAATATCCATATGACAGAAGAAGACCTTTCCCATATGCGCTTTCTGGCAGTGATTTTTGAAAACTGTACCTTTCAGGACTGCAGTTTTGAGAGAGGGGAATTCAGCGATGTGATATTCCGTTCCTGTGACATTTCTAACTGTAACTTTTCAGACAGTTATTTAAACCGTACGGAATTTCATGATTCCAAAGGGATTGGAACTACATTTAGCGGGAGCACCGTTCTTTATTTGTCCGTATTAAACTGCAATTTTGATTACGCCAATTTCGATGCATCAAAATTTGAGCACATCCGTTTCACGGAAAGCCAGTTTCGGGGAGGTTTTTTCACCCAATGCCATTTAAAGGATGTAAAATGGGACCGGATCGTCCTTGAAAAGGCCAGCTTTTTTAAAACCTCTTTAAAGGGAATGGATTTTACGACAAGTACCATTCGGGGATTATTACTTTCAGATGATGCCAGGGAAATTAACGGTGCAGTGGTGGATTTGTATCAGGCTGCAGAACTTTCCCGTTATCTCGGATTGGTCATAAAGGAATGATCTTTAAATTTCCCGAGGACGCTTCTGTATCAAATATGAGGTTTAATATTTTTAACCTGTATGATATAATGGAAAACAATGAAACTTAGAGAAATTTTGAATAACAGGTGGTGGTTATTTTATGATGGAACCCTCAAAAAACGCATAGCTTGGGTTATGCAGTGAAAATATAAAAGTAATTGTATAGCCTTTGCTATTCCGGACTGAATAATATGTTTGGGAGGCAGCGATGCGCTATCAGAGAGCAAGTGAAATTATGCCAGAGGAACTGGTGGAATTGATTCAGAATTACATTGACGGGGAATATATTTACATTCCTAGAAAACAGGAAAATAAAAAGACATGGGGAGAGGCAACCGGAGCAAGGGAAGAAAGAAAGCACCGTGACCGGTCCATCTTTCTGGATTATATTTCTGGTACCTGCGTTAGGATTCTTGCAGAACGCTATTATCTATCAGAAAAGAGCATACAGAGAATCGTATTGCAGGAAAAGAAAAATAAGAATACTAAAAAAGGCGGAGCATCAGAAATCTAATGGTGATACGCCTTTTCTTTATATCATAAATGAGTATGAGGTGGGATACGAAAAGAAGCCATGATACAGTGATTCATAAGACGGGTAACATATATGGAGGAGCTTATGAATCAGAATCTACGGAAACAATGGATCATAATACCGGACGAGCTTCCATCAGTCCTAAAAAAATGTTCCAAATGCGGAGAAAAAACAGAATTTAAGAACAGCGGAAAATTTCGGGTAAATGCCAATGGGAGGCTTCTTGATATATGGATGATTTTTCGGTGCAGCCGGTGTGAAACTTCTTTTAATATGTCAATTTATGAGCGGCTGGAAGCAGGCCGTGTGGATCAGGCAGAATATAAAGGCTTTTTGAACAATTCTCCGGATCTGATCCTGAGATATGGAAATGACCGGAATTTATTTGCCCGGAATAAGGCAGAGGCTTCTAAGAACCGGACAGAATATCAGGTCATGACTGGGGAAACTGCGAAACCGTGCCTGGACGCAGAAATCATGGAGGTGGAAGTGAAGATATCTGCCGGTTTTGATTTGAGAGTGGATGCACTGCTGGTACGGCAGCTGTCTGAATCCAGGAGTATTATAAAAAAATGGTGTGAGGAAGGACTTATTTTAAATGGGGGTGAAATGCTTTCTTATAAAAGCAGAGTAAAGGATTCCATGGTCTTGCAGCTGTATGGAGCTGCCCGGGATACATTGACAAAATCCTGAAAAAACGGTATATTATTTATAGGCAACGGCGCTGTTTTCGCTTCGTTGCCCTTTTTGTGTAAGAAAGCGCTTGACGTTTGTCAAAGCCTGTTCTATTGTTGAAATAAGAAAAAGCTGAAACAAAAGGTGAGGGTAATTATGGTAGAGACGGTTGTATCCGTGGGCCTGGCAGTAGGCGAAAACTGGAATATCTATAAGAACAGAATCCAGCCAAAAGTACTGAACGGGAATGAGAAACGGTTGAGCATTGTGACCGGAGTTCATGGAGACGAACTGGAAGGACAGTTCGTATGTTATGAGTTAAACCGTATTCTGCGGGAGAATATAGAACATTTAAAAGGAATTGTAGATATTTACCCGGCACTAAATCCTCTGGGCGTGGATTCCATTACCAGAGGGGTGCCCGGTTTTGACATTGATATGAACCGGATCTTTCCGGGAGATGAGGAGGGGGCAGTGACAGAACACATTGCCTCCCGGATTATGGCGGATATATCCGGTTCTGATTTTTGCGTGGATATCCACGCCAGCAACATATCTCTAAGAGAGATTCCCCAGATCCGTATGAGCGGAAAACGGGCAGAAACGCTGATCCATTATGCAAAGCTGATGAATGTGGATCTTGTATGGATTCACGAAAGTGCGGTGGTGTTAGAATCCACTCTTTCCCATGGGTTAAACAGCATTGGCGTCCCTACGTTTGTGGTAGAGATGGGAGTAGGCATGCGGATCACCAAAAGTTATGGCCGCCAGCTGACTGATGGAATCTTTTGTCTTATGAAGGAGCTTGGTATCTGGGAGGGAGAAACCATTATTCCCAAGGAGCCTATGATTTCCTTAAACCGGAAACTGGGGCTTTTAAATGCAGAAAAAGCTGGAATCTTTATTCCGTTAGTGGAGCATTTGGGAATTGTAAAAGAAGGACAGCCCATGGGCCAGATCTTAAATCCCCTTGACGGATCTATGTTGGAAGAAGTAGTTTCTCCTATTTCCGGGCTTGTATTTACATTAAGAGAGTATCCGGTGGTATCCACAGGTTCCCTGCTGGCCAGAGTGTTAGGAGGGGAAGAAGAATGAGAAAAGAAGCTATTTTCACATTGAATAATCTTTACCGGGACAATATGGATATATATGGGTATTATTTCGGAAAAGGAGATAAATCCGCCTGCATCGTGGGAGCATGCCGGGGAAATGAGATCCAGCAGCTTTATATCTGTTCCCAGCTCATCCGGCAGTTAAAAGAGCTGGAGGAACGGGGGGCTATTGTAAAAGGCAAAGAGATCTTGGTCATTCCGACCATGAATACGGCCTCTATTAATCTTGGAAAAAGATTCTGGCCTACCGATGATTCGGACATCAACCGGATGTTTCCGGGAGACATCGGGGGTGAGACCACAAAGCGGATTGCTGCTGGTATTTTCGATGCGGTTAAGGAATACAGCTATGGAATCCAGTTTACCAGTTTTTATATACCCGGTAATTTTATTCCGCACGTGCGTATGATGGATACGGGACATCAAAATCCAAGCCTTGCCAATCTATTCGGCCTTCCGTATGTCGTCATCCGGGAAGCGAAGCCCATTGACAAAGTGACCCTCAATTACAACTGGCAGTTAAATAACACCAATGCTTTTTCCGTATATACCAGCGGTACCGATCAGATCGATGAGCCGTCTGCTAAAATGGCGGTGGCATCGGTGCTGCGATTTTTAACCCGCATGGGGATTATTCGCTACACCAGTCACAGTGGTTACATTGCCTCTGTTCTCCATGAAAATGACTTAGCCAGTGTCCGGACAGACTGTGCAGGGATTTACCGTCCTCACTTTGAGCCGGGACAGGAAGTAAGGCGGGGAGAAGTGCTGGCGGAGATTTTAGACCCTCTGGAAGGAGAGGTCATAAGTCAGATTTTAGCACCTGCTGAAGGGATTGTATTTTTTGCCCATTCCCAGCCTCTGGTCATGGAAGGCGCCATCATTTATAAAATTATCCGTAGGCTCCATCAGTAGGAGAAACGGACTTGACTGGCATGGGTATGTCTGGCTATAATAGACATGGACGCTGTCAGACAAAACGGCAGGCTTCCAGTTGGGAGAATGGATATGCAATATGCT
This sequence comes from uncultured bacterium, assembly GCA_963519465.1. Lineage (GTDB taxonomy): Bacteria > Bacillota > Clostridia > Lachnospirales > Lachnospiraceae > Lacrimispora. The sequence goes on along the minus strand of CAUQMY010000008.1, from coordinate 169,622 downwards.
TTTCTGGAGCAAATGCTCATTAATTCAATAAAAGAAGTACAGATAAAATTAGGATATGAAAAAGAGGCCATCCGGTTTTACTATCCGGAAAAAGCCCTGTTTAAAATAGTAAAGATAAGCGGAGAGTCAAAAGAAGAAACAAAAGCATTTATGGAAGGTTTTAAAGAATACGCAAAGGACAAGCTTGGTACGGTTAAGATCACCAAAAGCCAGGGGCGCTTCTGCTTCGAAGTCCCTGCAGAAGGTGTGGAATATGTATCCAACAACGTAGAGGATAACGGGTTTTTAAGAGAATTCATTCAAACCGTGGAAAATCCTCATGCTACGCTTGATGACATTTTAAGCGTTTTTGGCAGATTCTCAGACGGAAGGATCATCTGTGAAAAGTCTGCGGAAGAGGAATGCGATTATATCATATTTTTTGAAGACGCTTCCTTTGACTGTTACCGGTATTATTTAAAGTTTCATGAAAATCACGTGACATACCACCGGTTTCTTCTTGAAGAAGCCATGGAAATGGGATTATAAACCACACCAGACAGGGAGAAAAATATATGCATAAGAAAACGTTGACCGCAGTTTTGTTTTCTGGTTTTGTGATGATACTTGCAGGCAGCTTTCCAGCGAAAGCGGATACCATTACTAATTCAGCCATTCCCCTGGTACCGCCGATGCCCTTTGAAAAGCTGGCTGGACCGGGAATGAATTTAAAAGGTCCTTATGGATCGGGATTAACTTCAGCGAAAGGGGAAGAGGTTGTGGCTTATGCCAGACAATTTCTTGGAAACCCTTATGTCTATGGTGGGACAAGCCTGACAGAAGGTGCGGACTGTTCCGGATTTGTTTTAAGCATCTATAAGCAGTTTGGAATGAATTTACCCAGAACTTCGGAAGAGCAGGGAAAAGCAGGAATCGAAGTGAACGGCATTGAAAATGCAAAGCCGGGAGATTTGATCTCATACATAGGGCATATCGGAATTTATGCAGGTGATTATAAACTGATTCATGCCAGCGGCCCAGAGGACGGAATCAAGATATCCAACATAGATTTTATGCCAATTCAATCCATCAGAAGAATTTTAAGTGAATAAATGTAAGCGTATCAGGTTTTGGATTAAGAGCCTGATGCGCTTTTTTTCATTTAAAAAAGAGCAGAGACAGGCTAAAGTTTTTAAGGCATAATTTGTCCCCCTTCACATATATTGAGGTAAGAGGAGGGATGATGGTGGAGAGGAAAGACGAGCTTATTCATATATTTTCGAAGAACATAAGAGAGATTCTAAGCCGGGTATCCGTAGACTTTGACGAGGTCCAGGAAATCCGGCTCCGGGCGGCTGGTCCTCTTTTGATGGTGTACCGGAACGAAGAATATTATGTGTCTCATAATGGAGCCTTAAGTCTAGAAAGAACAGATTCTTATACGGTTGCAAAAAATGAACTTAAGGAAACCATGGAATACATGAGCAATCATTCCCTGTATGCCTTTGAAGAGGAAATGAAGCAGGGGTTTATTACCATACAGGGAGGCCACAGGATCGGAATTGCAGGAAAGACCATTTTGGACGAGTCCGGTATCAAGACGATGAAATACATATCTTTTATCAACGTCCGGCTGTCCCATCAGGTAAAAGGCTGTGCTTTACCGGTTCTTCCATATATTTATGAAACAGGAAAAGATATTTGCCACACGCTGATTATTTCGCCGCCAAGGTGCGGAAAGACCACCTTGCTCAGGGATTTAATCCGGCAGGTATCCAATGGTTCCAATGACTATCCCGGACTTACGGTGGGAGTTGTCGATGAACGGTCTGAGATCGGAGCCTGCTATCAGGGAGTTCCCCAGAATGAACTGGGAATCCGGACCGATATTTTAGACTGCTGTCCCAAAGCAAAAGGAATGATGATGTTAATCCGGACCATGTCCCCCAGAGTGATCGCTGTGGACGAGATCGGAAGCAGGGAAGATTTAGAGGCCATGGAGTATGTGATGAACTGTGGATGCAAACTGATCGCAACGGTTCACGGCAGTTCCATTGATGATATCAAGCAGAAACCGGTTTTGAGAAAACTGGTGGAAGAACGGATCTTTGAACGGTATGTGATCTTAAACAGCCAGGGAAAGATCGGTAACATTGATCAGATCTATGACTCCAGGGGAACCCAGTTATATAAGGCACCGTTACAGCCGGCAGGAGTGTGTTGGGACAGGCAGGAGTGGGCATATGGATAGAACCTATATAAAGATACTGGGAGCAGCACTTGTAATTATTTCTTCGACGGGGCTGGGATTTTACATGGCTGCCCAGTGGAGTGAGCATTTAAAAACATTGGAAAAGCTTAAGAAAATGATCTTCCTATTAAAAGGGGAAATCGTTTATGCAAATTCCCCTCTGACGGAAGCCTTTGAGAGAACTGGAAAAAAGGCCGGAGGCGGGGTCGGTAATCTGTTTGTGGCTGTGTCGAATCGGTTGATGGAACAGCATGCAGAACCCTTTTTTACCGTGTGGCAGGACGAGATCGACAAATTGCCGAAAGAGATCTGTTTATCCAAAGAGGACAAACAGAATCTAAAAGGTTTGGGAGAGCATCTGGGCTATCTGGATATGGATATGCAGGAAAGAAACATTTTGCTTTATTTGGAGCAGTTAGATTTAACCATTGGTTATTTGAGAAAACATAAGCAGGAAAAAAGCCGTCTCTACACCAGTCTGGGGATCATGGGCGGGCTGTTCCTGACCATTGTAATGTATTAAGGAGGATAGCATGGGGGTCAATTTGATTTTTAAGATTGCAGCAGTTGGAATCCTGGTTTCCGTCATTTGCCAGGTTTTAAAACACAGTGGACGGGAAGAGCAGGCATTCTTAACAAGTCTTGCGGGGCTGGTCCTGGTGCTGTTCTGGCTTGTGCCTTACATATACCAGTTATTTGAATCCATTAAAAATCTGTTTGCATTGTAGGTGAGCGTCTTGCAGGCATACCCTTATGCCCTGGAAAGCAGCGCAGGAAAGGGGAAAACATGACGGTAGTAACTATAGCCGTAACAGGGATTGTGGCGGTGCTTTTGGCAGTTTCCTTAAAAGGAATGAAGGGGGAGTACGGAACTTATGTAGTCATGGCAGCAGGCTTTTTTATCTTTTTCTACGGCATGGGAAAGCTTACCACCATTCTGGATACCATGAAGGAGATCCAGTCCTACATTAAGATCAACAGCATCTATTTATCCACTCTGGTGAAAATGATCGGCATTACTTACATCGCGGAGTTTGCCGCAGGAATCTGCAAGGACGCCGGTTATGGAGCCGTTGGAACTCAGATCGAAATATTTGGAAAGCTGTCTGTTCTGGCAGTCAGCATGCCCATTCTATTGGCGCTAATCGAGACGCTGCAGGTATTTTTATCATGACAGAAGGGAGTAAGGCCATGAAAAAAATCACACTGTTCCTATTGTGCCTGATGTCCATGCTCTTTTTTTCCATGAATTGCTTTGCATCACAAGTGGATACGGAAAAGGACATGCCCGGAAACAATACAGAGGGTGAAGCGCTGGATCTTGACCAGTATGATCTTTCTGATATTCAGACTTTTCTGGACCGTATGAATGGAAAGCAGGGACTGAATCTTTCCTTCAAAGATTTAATGAAGGACATAATGGACGGAAAACTGGATCAGGTTATGGGACAAGTGGGAAATGCCATAAAAGATCTTCTGTTAGGAGAGGTAAAAAGTAATGGGCACATGATGGGGCAGATCATAATACTGGGAATCATCGGGGCAGTATTCTCCAATTTTTCCAGCGTGTTTACGGGAAGCCAGATTTCAGAAACCGGGTTTTTTGTTACCTACTTATTGCTGTTTACCTACCTTGCCGCCAGCTTTTTTACCAGCGTTACCATAGTCAGAGATGTGATCGGGCAGATCCTTGATTTTATGAAGGCATTGCTTCCAGCCTATTTCCTGGCGGTGGCATTTGCAGGAGGAAGTGCAACCGCAGCGGCTTCCTATGGATTTACCTTATTTGTCATTGCCGGAGTGCAGTGGCTTTTGGGAAATGTACTTTTATCTTTGATTCGTGTCTATGCACTTCTTGTCATGGCAGGCCATATTGCTAAGGAAGACATGCTCTCGAAAATGACTGAACTTTTAGAGCAGATCGTTTCCTGGAGTTTAAAGACACTGATTGGAATTGTGCTTGGCTTCCAGATCATTCAGGCAATGGTCCTTCCTTATGTGGATTCCATGAAAACCGGAGCGGTCCAAAAGCTGATCGGAGCGGTTCCAGGAATTGGACAGGGAGTTAGCTCCGTCGCCCAGATGGTCCTTGGATCCGGAGTGATCATAAAAAATACCATTGGTGCCGCCGGTATTGTGATACTGCTTGTCATCGCAGCCATTCCTTTAATAAAGCTTGTGGTGCTCATGCTGCTTTACCAGTGTGTTGCAGCCCTGCTCCAGCCGGTCTGCGATAAGAGGATTGTTTCCTGTATTTCCGATATCGCCAAAGGCCACAAAATGCTACTGTCTATTGCAGCTTCCGGCGTTCTATTGTTTGTGATTACCATAGCGCTTGTATGTGCATCGACCAACGTAACTTATTTTTCCGGGTGAGTGATATGGAACAATTATTTGAATGGATACGCAATATTACTTATTATCTGATATTTATTACCGTTGTATCAAACCTTCTGCCAAATAAGAAATATGAAAAATACATCCGTTTTTTTGCAGGCATGGTCCTTATTCTTCTGGTCTTAAAACCGATTACTGGAGGCTTAAGGCTTGATGATACCCTGGCTTATTACTTTGAAGCCATCAGCTTAAAAAAGGAGGCGGGAGAACTGACAGGTGAAATGTCTAAAATGGAAGGACAAAGGCTTAATAAGATGATTACCCAGTACGAAGAAGCTGTTTCAGGAGATTTAAAATCCATGGCAGAGTCATCGGGATTTGGCTGTATGGAATCCAAAGCGGAGATCAATCAGGATCAGGAAAGCAGCCGTTTTGGCCATGTGGTGCGGGTATCCATGGTTCTTACACCGGAGGCAGAGAAGACGGATGAGGAAGCTGTTTCAGTGATAGAAGAGGTTGCTCCCATTAAAAAAGTACCAAAAGTGGAGGGCATAAAAATTACAGAATCAAAACCGGATAAGGGAAATCAAAAAAGACAGGAAGAAAATTCACGTTTATCAGGTCTTAGAAGACGAATTGCGGAATATTATGATTTGGAGGAACAGGATATTGAAATTCAAGTGGAAGATGGGAAAGGATAAATGGCTGATCCTGCTGGCGGTTGGAATGATTATCCTGATCCTTACAATTCCCTCCGGCTCAGGTATGGTCCTGAAAGAAGGAAAGACAGCAGAAAGCAAAAGCCAGACAGAACTGCAAAAGGGTCTTGTCACGGAGCCTGCAGACCAGGATGCAGCTGTGGCTGCAGGAGCAGACCATACATATGAAGAACAACTGGAGTCGAGAGTAAAGAAAATCCTAAAATCCGTAGATGGAGTAGGCCAGGTGGAGGTGATGATCGTGCTGAAATCCTCAAAGGAAAAAATTTTGAGGGTGGACAAAAACACATCAGATTCTTCAACGGATGAAAAAGACAGTTCCGGTGGAACAAGAAAAATAACCAGCAAAGAGCAGCAGGAAAGCACTATTTTAACTGGTTCAGGAGAAAATACAGCTCCAATTGTGGAGAAAGAGATAAGTCCAGAAATCGAAGGAATCATCATCAGTGCCCAGGGCGGAGGCAGTCCTACGGTAAAAGCTGAAATTTCCAGTGCCATGGAAGCATTATTTAACCTGCCCCCACATAAAATAAAAGTATTAAAGAGGGTGGAATAAAAAGGAGTGTCAGGTATGAGAAGTTGGAAAACAAGCAATGAACCAAATGTCCCTAAAACCCCAAAGAAAATGGATATGAAGAAACTGTTCCGAAGAAACCAGATTATCATTACCACGCTGGCCGTTATGATCGCCGCAGCCGGATATCTAAATTATGCCGGAAAACAGGAAGCCGCTTCTGTAAAAGATGTTTATGAAGCAGGAATGACTGATATATCCGAAGAAGATGTCTTAGCGGAAAATAAAGCCCTTGATGGCAGTGATGCAGGTCAGGATATTGCAAGCCTTGACCAGGACGCTTCGGATGTCGATAAACTGGCAGCAGCAGAAAGCGCAGGAGTTGCAGACAATCAGGTAGCAGCAAATACCGAAGTAGCAGCCGCAGAGAGTGCTGGAGCAGAGAGCCTTGCAGCAGGTGAAACACAGGCAGCCCCACAGCTTGCAGCAGGTGAGACACAGGCAGCAGATACCGGACTTGATAACCCGGGAGAAGCTGTTCTTACAAGCGGAATGAATGTGACCGATTACATATCAAGCGTCCAGTTAAACAGAGAACAGGTAAGGGCCAGAAACAAAGAAACCTTAATGAATCTGATTAACAATCCAAACATTGAAGAATCAGCAAAACAGCAGGCCATTCAGGAAATGATCGAAATGACAGCCGTTTCCGAAAAGGAAAGCGCAGCAGAGACTCTTCTTCTTGCCAAAGGCTTTGCAGATCCAGTTGTCAGCATTTCAAGCGGAAAGGTAGATGTTGTCATCAATGCCTCCAGCATTACCGACCCGCAGCGTGCCCAGATTGAGGATATTGTAAAGAGAAAAGCAGAGGTTGGTGCTGAGAATATCGTCATTACCCTTATGAAACTGGAAGAATAAAAAGCCTTTGCAAACAACTGACAATTTTGCTATAATGATTCCATAACCCAGAAATTTTAAGTACAGGAGGGAATTGCTGTGGCAGAATTGGAAAGCAGAAATACTCACAAAGTATATGAAAAAGATAAAATCGGCGAAGTGCAGATCGCAGACGATGTGGTGGCTATCATCGCAGGTCTTGCTGCAACCGAAGTAGAAGGCGTAGATTCCATGGCGGGCAACATCACCAATGAACTGGTGGCGAAGCTTGGCATGAAAAATTTATCCAAAGGCGTTAAGGTAGAATTGACCGAGGAACATGTATCTGTAGAACTGTCCTTAAACATTAAATACGGTTACAGCATACCTACCGTCAGTGAAAAGGTTCAGGAAAAGGTGCAGGCTGCAATCGAGAACATGACGGGCCTTACGGTTTTGGATGTGAATATCCGGATCGCCGGTGTTGCGTTGGAAGAGAACAAATAGATGTGAAAGTCTATAGCGGGGGTGGACCAGTGAATGGTCCGGGCCCCCGTTTTTCTTTTGGTTTACGTAAGAAAGTTTATCTTGTAATGAAATTGGACAGGATTTATAATGGACCATAAGCATTAGGACAGGATGTTAAGGACAGGTGTTTTTTTATATGATAAATCATAGGGTTAGGAATCATCATTCTACAAGGGTGATGGGGTTGTTCGGGCTGGTGGTTTCAGTTATTGTAGGGATTTGCGGATTGAATCTTTATTATTTTAAAGAAGTGGAAACCAGCCTGATAAAACAGACGTACCGTGATTTGAAGCAAGAAAATGATAAGGTATTAAATTATTTGCAGAGCCTGACAGAGGCGAAGCTAGAATGGCTGGATTTGTTTGCTGCATACTGTGATCTGCCCGATGGTTCCGGAAATGAGACCTGGTGGGAGCTGGTGGAAGAATACGAGAGAGAAGGTTCCAGGATTGGTGTCGCCGATTTAAACGGAAACATTTATTATGGGAACCATAAATCCAGAAACATTTCTTCCCGTCCATATTACCAGCAGGTTTTAAAAGGTGAGAAAAATGTTTCCAGAATGCTTCCCGGAGATTTTGAAGGACAGGATGGAATTGTTTTAGCGGTCCCCATCATAAGAGATAAGCAGGTAAAGGGAGCTGCCTGTATGGAATTTACGGTAACGGAACTTGAAAAATATTTAAATAATATCCAGCTTAGTCCCTATGGTGTCAATCTCATATTTACAGGAACCGGAGAACTGTTAGTTTCCAGTCCTGAAATCGATCAGTACGATACCATTTTTGAACTGTTAAAGAGTATGGAATACCGGGACGGGCAATCTCTTGAAAAGATGAAGGAGTTGGTGGAGAACGGACAAGCCGGCTACCTGATTTATTATGAAAACAACAACAAACGGCTTATGTATTTCCAGCCCAGTGGTATAGAAAACTGGATGGTAGCTTCCCTGGTGGAAACAGAAGGGTATGAGAGCATGCTGCACCGGATCCGGGGACTGACATTAGGCTTTATCTCCAGCTCCACAGTTATGCTTGTATGTGCGGTATTGCTGATTCTGGGCATTCTGCACTTGCGCCAGAAAGAAGAAAAACGGGCGCAGAAGGATTACCTGACAGGAGTATATACCAGAGAAACTGCTGGAAGGCTTGTCTCCCAGGGATTAAAGGGAGTGGGAAATAAAAGGTTTTACGCATGCATGTTTCTTGATATTGATGATTTTAAGAAGATCAATGATACCTTCGGACATCACAAAGGAGATCTTGTTCTGGTAGAAGTAGGGCAGATCTTAAGCGCCTGCACCAGACAGGAGGATGTGATCGTCCGTTTCGGCGGCGATGAATTCTGCATCTGGCTGTATGGAATGAGAGGCAGAAAGCAGCCGGAGGCCATTGCGGAGAGGATTTTAAATGCGTTTAATATCTCAGGAAACATACATGCCAGCATCGGAATCACTCTGGTAGGAGAACATGAAATGGATTACGATGCTATTTTAAAACGGGCGGATGAAGCCCTTTACCAGGCAAAGCGGAAGGGGAAAAACCAGTACGCCGTAAAACGGTAATTTTACCTATAATCCGAATATGGATAATAAAAAATTTCTATTGTATAAAAAACCCTGGTAAGGTATAATAATTCCAAACGTCCAGAAAAATTACCAACAGGAGGACCATGGTAAATGACCAGAAGTAAAATGCGTGAACACTGCTTTAAGCTGCTTTTTTGTGCGGATTTCCATCCGGCAGAGGAAAAAGAGGAGCAGCTTATCCAATATTTTGAGGAACCAATGGAGTATGACATAAACACAGAGGGTGTAGAAGAAATCATCCATGATGTGGCTATGAGCGGTGAGAATGCCGACCAGTTAAAAGAAAAGGCAGAAGCTGTCATGTTAAAGATCCCTGAACTGGATCTTAAGATCAATGAGGTGGCAGAAGGCTGGAAGACAAAGCGTATGGGCAGAGCCGAACTTACAATCCTCCGTCTTGCTCTTTATGAGATTTTATTTGATGAAGACGTACCGGAAAAAGTAGCCATCAATGAGGCTGTGGAACTGGCAAAAAAGTACGGCGGGAACGAAGCTCCGGCATTTATTAACGGAGTCCTGGCAAAGCTGGTGTAATATGGCCAGCGCTTATTCTGTTTCCCAGGTCAATGCTTACATTAAGAATATGTTTGCTCAGGATTTTGCCCTTAACCGGATTTCCGTAAAAGGGGAAGTCTCCAACTGCAAGTACCACACATCCGGCCACATTTACTTTACCTTAAAGGATGGAAAGTCTTCCATCGCTGCGGTCATGTTTGCCGGATACCGGAAGGGGCTTTCTTTTCAGATGGAAGAAGGCCAGCAGGTGGTGGTAAAGGGGAGCGTCGAGGTATATGAGCGGGACGGACGGTACCAGCTCTATGCCCAGGAGATCACCAAAGAAGGATTGGGCGATTTGTTTGAGCGGTTTCAGAAACTGCGCAACGAACTGGAAGAGATGGGGATGTTTTCCCCTGAATATAAGAAGCCAATTCCCAGGTATGCAAGGACCATAGGGATCGTGACGGCTCCCACAGGGGCTGCGATCCGGGATATCATGAATATATCGGCAAGGAGAAATCCTTACGTGCAGCTATATCTCTACCCGGCCCTCGTGCAGGGAGAGAGTGCAAAGGAAAGCATTGTAAAAGGAATCGAAACCCTGGACCAGATGGGACTTGACGTTCTCATCGTAGGAAGAGGTGGCGGTTCCATTGAAGATTTATGGGCATTTAATGAGGAAATTGTGGCGAGAGCCATTTTTCAGTGTTCCACTCCTGTGATTTCTGCAGTGGGCCATGAAACAGATGTGACCATTGCGGATTATGTGGCGGACATGCGTGCACCAACGCCCTCTGCGGCTGCAGAGCTGGCAGTATTCGATTACAGTCTGTTTGAAGAACAGGGACAGTTATACCGAAACACCTTAATTAAGACCATGGAGCGAAAGACAGAACGTTACCGTTTCCATGCAGACCAGTATGGACTGAGGCTTAAATATTTTGATCCCAGACGGACCATCCGGGAAAACCGTCAGAGGCTTTCCGATATGGAAGTAAAGCTTCAGACACTCATGCTTGCAAAGGCCGTAAGGGATAAGGCCGATGCAGCCGAAGCAGCACTTCGCCTTAAAAACTTAATAGAAAAGCAGGCAGTCCGGGACAGGCACAGGCTGGAACTATTCACCAGTCGCTTGGAAGCCCAGTCTCCCTTAAAAAAGATCGGCGGCGGCTATGGATTTATAACCGATGAAAAAGGGCAGCGGATTGATTCTGTAGGAGAAGTGAAGGCCGGAGATAATGTCCGGTTGAGGGTCCGGGATGGCAGCATGGAAGCTGTGGTTTCCCGAATCACTCCCAATGAAGATCCAAAAGGCGGCAGTTTGGAAAGCAAATAAGGAGGCCGGTCATGGCAGCAAAAAAAGAAAAGACCATTGAAGAGACATTTACGGAACTGGAAGAGCTGATTAAAAAGCTGGAAAGCGGAGAAAGCTCTCTGGAGGAATCCTTCCAGTATTATGAGACAGGCATGAAGCTTGTCAAGTCCTGCAATGAAAAGATAGATAAAGTTGAAAAAAAGATTATTGTATTAGAGGAAAATGGTGAAAATCGTGAACTTTAAAGAAATGTTATCCGCCCGGACACAAGAAGTCGAACAGGTAGTGGAAGCATATTTACCATCTGTAGAAGGCTATCAGAAAACGGTACTGGAGGCAATGGATTACAGTGTCCGTGCCGGAGGAAAGAGACTCCGCCCCATGCTGATGGAAGAAACCTATCGCTTATTCGGAGGTCAAGGGAAAGAAATTGAGCCGTTCATGGCTGCAATCGAGATGATCCACACCTCATCCCTGATCCACGATGACCTTCCTTGCATGGATAATGACACACTGCGCCGGGGACTTCCTACGGCATGGGTCAAATTCGGGTATGATATGGCAGTATTGGCTGGCGACGGCCTTTTGATTTATTCCATGGAAACAGCGGCAAAGGCTCTTGCCCTGACGGACAGGCCGGACCGGGTTGCCCGCTGTATGGGCCTTTTGGCAGAAAAAACAGGTATTTTCGGTATGATCGGCGGTCAGACCGTTGATGTGGAACTTGCAGGAAAGCCGATTCCCAAGGAGGAGCTGGACTTCATTTACCGCTTGAAAACAGGTGCTCTTTTAGAAGCATCCATGATGATCGGAGCTGTCTTAGGCGGAGCAGATAAAGAGGAGTTAAAACGGGTGGAAAAGATGGCGTCCCTGGTCGGTAAGGCTTTTCAGATCCAGGATGATATCCTGGATTTAATCAGCAGTGACGAAGTTCTTGGAAAGCCGGTATTAAGTGATGAAAAAAACCATAAAACCACCTATGTGTCATTAAATGGCATGACAAAGGCAAAGCAGGATGTGGAGATCATTTCAGAAGAAGCAGTTTTCTGCCTTCATGAACTTCCGGGAACCAATGAATTCCTGGAAGAATTGATCCGGATGCTGGTGAACCGGGAAAAATAAAGGATCTGATTAAAATATGATATTGGAATTAATAAACGGACCAGAAGACATCAAAAAACTGGAAAAACAGGAACTTGATATCCTTAGCCAGGAAATCCGGGACTTTTTATTGGAAAAGATAAGCAATATTGGAGGTCATCTGGCCTCCAACTTAGGCGTGGTGGAACTGACCATGGCCATATATTTAGCGTTTGATCTTCCGAAGGATAAAGTCGTCTGGGATGTGGGACACCAGTCTTATACCCATAAGATCTTAAGCGGCAGAAAGGCAGAGTTTGATGAACTCCGCCAGTTCGGAGGCATGAGTGGCTTTCCAAAGAGAAAAGAAAGCCCCTGTGATGCATTTGATACCGGACACAGCTCTACGTCTGTTTCCGCCGGCCTTGGCCTTGCCCAGGCAAGAGATGTGCTGGGAGAAGACCATTATGTGGTTTCCGTGATCGGAGACGGTGCCCTGACCGGGGGGATGGCTTATGAGGCTTTAAATAATGCGGCCAGAATGGAGAAGAATTTTATCATCATTCTCAACGACAACAATATGTCCATATCGGAGAATGTCGGAGGCATGTCTGCATATTTAAGCGGCATCCGTACCGGAGACGGCTATCTGGATTTGAAAAAGCACGTTACCAATGTGCTTTCCAGAATTCCAGTGGTGGGAGATTCCCTCATTGAGAAGATCAGCCGGACAAAGAACGGCATCAAGCAGCTCTTAATCCCCGGAATGCTCTTTGAGAACATGGGGATCACTTATTTAGGTCCGGTAGACGGCCATAATGTAAAAGCTCTTTCCCGAGCATTACGGGAAGCCAAGAAATTAGATCATACGGTTCTGGTTCATGTGATTACGCAGAAGGGAAAAGGATATGCTCCGGCGGAGAAAAATCCATCCAGATTTCATGGAGTAGAACCCTTTGACATCCTGACAGGAGAACCCAAAAAGGCAAAGAAAAATCCAAGCTATACGGATGTGTTTTCAAAAACAATCTGCCGTCTGGCTGAGGCAGATGAAAAAATTGTGGCAGTTACGGCAGCTATGCCTGACGGAACAGGGTTAAAACGTTTTTCGCGGCAGTACCCCAACCGCTTTTTTGACGTGGGAATTGCAGAAGAGCACGCAGTCACGTCTGCAGCAGGAATGGCAGCCGGTGGATTAAAGCCGGTGGTGGCAGTGTATTCCTCTTTCCTGCAGCGTGGATTTGACCAGGTGCTCCACGATGTCTGTATCCAGAACCTGCCCGTAGTCTTCGCGGTTGACCGTGCCGGACTGGTTGGAAGCGACGGAGAGACCCATCAGGGCATCTTTGATTATTCCTTCTTATCCGCCATTCCCTGCATGAGTGTATTTGCGCCAAAGAACTTATGGGAGCTGATGGACGGAATGGAGTATGCCATGTCCTATGGAGGTCCCATTGCGGTTCGCTATCCGAGAGGCGAAGCTTACCAGGGCTTAAAAGAGTTCCGTGCTCCTATCCGGTATGGAAAGGGAGAGATGATCTATGAAGAAAAAGACATCGCCCTTCTGGCAGTTGGAAGCATGGTAAGTACAGGAGAACATGTAAGGCAGAAGCTGAAAGCAGAAGGCTGGCAATGCACTCTGGCAAATGGTCGGTTTATTAAGCCGTTTGATAAAGAACTGGTGGATCATCTGGCAAAAAATCACTGGATCATCGTCACCATGGAAGAGAATGTGCTTCAAGGAGGCTACGGCCTTAATATCACCAACTATATCCACGAACATTATCCCCAGGTAAAAGTCTTGAATATTGCTTTGCCCGATTCCTATGTAGAACACGGCAACGTAACCCTTTTAAGAAAGGGACTGGGAATTGACAGTGACTCTGTGATCTGGCGCCTGAAAAAGGAATATCTTGACATGGAACGCCAGAATGCAGAATGGAAAAATTATAAAGACGAAGCAGGGGAAGAGAGTAAGGAATGAAAGAACGACTAGATGTGCTTTTAGTAAAGCAGGGGCTGGCAGAGTCCAGAGAAAAGGCCAAAGCCATCATCATGTCTGGAATCGTGTACGTTGACGGTGACAAAGAAGACAAAGCAGGTACTACTTTCGCAGAGACTTCCGTCATTGAAGTGAGAGGCAATACATTAAAGTATGTAAGCCGTGGCGGCTTAAAGCTTGAGAAAGCTATGACTCATTTTGACGTGACTCTGGAAGGAAAGGTCTGCATGGATGTAGGATCTTCTACTGGTGGATTTACCGACTGCATGCTGCAAAACGGTGCAGTAAAGGTTTACGCAGTGGATGTGGGCCATGGTCAGCTTGCCTGGAAACTCAGGGAAGATGAGCGGGTGGTCTGCATGGAAAAGACCAACATCCGGTATGTAACGCCTGAGGACATCGGAGATAAGATTGCATTTTCTTCCATTGATGTTTCCTTTATATCCTTATCAAAGGTGCTTGGCCCTGTGAAAAACCTTCTTACAGAAGATGGAGAGGTGGTCTGCTTAATCAAACCACAGTTTGAAGCAGGCCGTGAAAAAGTAGGGAAAAAGGGCGTAGTAAGAGAAAAGTCCGTCCACTTAGAGGTCATTGAAGCAGTAATTTCCCATGCATTTGAAATTGGGTTTTCTGTGCTTCATCTGGAATATTCTCCGATCAAGGGGCCGGAAGGAAATATTGAATATTTACTTCATTTAAAAAACTGCCATGCAGACGAAGAACGGCCGGAGATACTCGTAGATCCGGAACGGGTCGTTGGTGAGGCTCATGCGGAGCTGAGCGAAGGCAGGTAAGGAGTTTTGTTATGAGACATTTTTATGTAGTCATGAATCCAGATAAAGAAGGAGCCAGAGAAACTGCCGAAGCGATTTGTCAGTATCTGGTAAGCCGTGGCGCGGACTGTGTCATTGGAGAAAACAATAAAAAAGAAAGCCGTCCAGGCAGTCACTATACGGATTCTTCCATGGTTCCGGAAGATACAGAATGCATCATCACTCTTGGAGGCGACGGCACCTTGATTCAGGCCGCCAGAGACTTGGCAGGGCGGAATATTCCCATACTGGGGATCAACCGCGGTACACTGGGGTATTTAACACAAATTTCCCATACAGAAGAGATGGAGCAGGCGCTTTCTGCCCTTCTTACCGGGGATTATAAGCTGGAAGAGCGGATGATGTTAGGCGGTACCATCCTTCGCGGCGGAGAACCCGTTTTCCGTGATATTGCCTTAAATGAAATCGTCATTATCAGAAACGAGCATCTGAAAGTACTTAAATTCAAAGTTTATGTAAATGGAGAATACTTTAACGAGTATCGTGCAGACGGACTCATTGCTGCAACACCTACCGGTTCCACCGCATACAATCTTTCCGCTGGAGGACCGATTCTTGTGCCGGATTCCCAGATGGTGGTATTGACCCCGATCTGCTCCCACGTGTTGGGAACCAGAAGTATTGTGCTGTCTTCCGATGACTGCATACGGGTGGAGATGATGGGGCAGGATGATGTGTGTCAGGCTGCTGTTTTTGACGGAGATACTCAAACCAGGCTATATCCAGGTGATGTCATTGAGATCGGTCGGGCAGAGATAAAAACCATTCTGGTGAAACTGAAAAATATATCATTTTTAGATAACCTGCGTAATAAGATGACCGGCATATAAGGAGGAAACATAATGAAACTGGAACGACACAGCAAAATTGTGGAACTCATCGGAAAACACGAGATCGAAACTCAGGAAGAGCTGGCGGATTATTTGAATAAGGCTGGTTTTGCAGTCACTCAGGCGACCGTATCGAGAGATATCAGGGAACTGAAATTAACCAAGGTTCCGGCTGAATCAGGAAAACAGCGCTACATGGTACTTCAGAGCCAGAGTTCTTTCAGTGATAAATACATACGGATCTTAAAGGACGGCTATTTATCAATGGATATGGCTCAGAACATTCTTGTTATCAAGACTGTTTCCGGCATGGCTATGGCCGTGGCGGCAGCGTTAGATGCCCTTCATTTTAATGAGATGGTGGGCTGTATTGCAGGAGATGATACCATTATGTGTGCCATACGGACCACAGATGATACCATACTTATGATGGATAAACTTAAAAAACTCATTACGGGATAAAGGAGGCGTGCCATGCTTTCAGAATTACACGTAAAGAACTTAGCCCTGATCGAAAAAGCCGATGTGGAATTTAAAGAAGGATTAAATGTTTTAACCGGAGAAACAGGAGCCGGAAAGTCCATTATCATCGGCTCGGTCACCATCGCCCTTGGCGGCAAGGTACCAAAGGATATTATCAGAAAGGGCGCAGATTATGCCTATATTGAGCTGATCTTTACGGTCAGCGACCCGGAGAAGATCCGTCTGTTGAAGGAATTTGATGTCCATCCGGACGGTGACGGTACGGTAATCATTTCAAAAAAAATCATGCCCTCCAGAAGTCTGAGCAAGATTAACGATGAAACGGTGACTGCAGGAAAGCTGCGGGATATCACCGGTCTTCTCATCGACATCCATGGACAGCATGAACACCAGTCTTTACTCTATAAATCAAAACATCTTGAAATCCTGGACCGCTATCAGGAAAAAAAGTCCCATGAGTTAAAAGAGAATATTGTGAGTACTTATCGGGAATACAATCGGTTAAAGGAACGTCTTTCTTCCTTTGCACTTGATGAAGAGGCCAGACTCAGAGAAATGGACTTTATCCGTTATGAGATCGAAGAAATCGAGAATGCCGAGCTAAAGGAAGGTGAGGAGGAAGAATTATCATCCAGATACCGTCTTTTTCTTCATGCGAAAAAAATAACCGAAAGTATGTCCTTTGCTTATTCCGCGGTCAATTCGGAGTTAATCGGCCGTGCTTTAAAAGAGATTGAATCCGTTACTTCCTATGATGAAAGAATTTCTGTCATAAGAGACCAGCTTTTTGATGCGGATTCTATTTTAAGTGATATCAATCATGCAATCGCTTCCTATATGGATGATATGTCATTTGATGAAGAAGAATACAGACAGATGGAAGATCGATTGGATGTGATCCACAATCTGGAGGCCAAGTACGGAAAAAGTTTAATACAAATTTTTGCAAATCTGGAAGATAAACGGATTCGTCTCAGTGAACTGGAAGATTATGACGGATTAAAACGGCAGACAGAGCAGGAAATCAAGAAAATCGAGGATAAACTGGACGGATTATGCGGACAATTATCTTATATGAGAAAAGAAACCGCAAAAGAGCTGACGAAAAAAATTAAAGCCGGTTTAAAGGATTTGAATTTTATCGATGTAGAATTTTCCATGGAATTTAAAAAGCTGGACCATTACACTGCAGGCGGCTACGATGAAGCGGAATTTGTCATCTCCACCAATCCAGGCGAAGCGCTAAAACCTTTGGGAACAGTTGCTTCTGGCGGTGAGATGTCAAGAATCATGCTGGCCATCAAAACAGTTCTTGCGGATTCCGATGACATACCGACCCTGATTTTCGACGAGATCGATACCGGAATCAGCGGTCGGACGGCTCAGAAGGTATCTGAAAAACTTTCCTATATTGCGGAAAGCCATCAGGTAATCCTAATTACCCATCTGCCTCAGATCGCAGCCATGGCTGATGCCCATTATGAAATTTTAAAAACAGCCAACGGCGGAAAAACCACAACGACCATACGCACACTTTCCGATGGGGAGATGGTGGAAGAACTGGCAAGGCTTCTCGGTGGCGCAGAGATCACAGAAGCAGTCAGAGAGAACGCCAGAGAGATGAAACGTCTGGCTGGCTCAAAAAAATAATGTCCAAAATTAAATGAATTCAACTAAAATATGACAGAGTGTTTTTACTGATTTCTCACATACTATGAGAGGAGCCAAAAAGTTGTCTCCTTTATTCTTCTAAGGAGGTATGTGAGATGGGTAAAAACAAAATTCATAAGCTTATCGTGAGGGTGTTCTGGATCAGCCTGATCTTTTGTATCGGATTTTCCTGGTTCTATATGAAGCGGGTGATCCCCGACAAATTGAATATCGTAGCAGAGGAAGAAGAACAGTTTCATTTCTCTATGCCTTTTGATGTGACGCTTCATTCGGACAGTGAGGAAGTGATGTTAAGTAATGGATCCAATATCCCTTCCGATCAGATCCACCTGCAGTTAAACCAGCCCTTTTCTGTTTATTCCAAAAATCAGGGAAGCTATAAACTGGGCTTAAAACTGTTTGGTTTCATACAGTTAAAAGATATCCAGGTGAATGTAGTGGATACCAAATATGCCGTTCCTTGCGGCACACCGATTGGAATCTACTTAAAATCCGATGGTGTCATGGTCATTGGTACCGGCGATATAACCCAAAAGGACGGCATGACCGCAGAACCAGCGTTCGGGATCCTGCAATCCGGGGATTATATCGAAGCCATCAACGGCACTCCTTTAAAAGATAAGGAGACCCTGATGAGCGAATTAAATAAAATTGGTGTTTCGGAAGCAGTATTGAAAGTCAGAAGAAATGGGGAATCCATTGATGTGAAGATGAACCCCATTGAAACAGAAGATGGTACCTATAAGCTTGGAGTATGGGTTCGTGACGATACCCAGGGAATCGGTACCATGACTTATATGGATATGAATGGCCAGTTCGGCGCCCTTGGCCACGGCATCAGCGACAGTGATACTGGCAATGTGGTACAGATTACAGAAGGCTCCCTCTATGAAACTGCCATCATGGGAATAGAAAAAGGAACCTTTGGCAAACCCGGAGTGATGAGCGGAATTATCTATTACGGACCTGGTTCCACACTTGGAACCATTAC
This sequence comes from uncultured bacterium, assembly GCA_963519465.1. Classification (GTDB taxonomy): domain Bacteria; phylum Bacillota; class Clostridia; order Lachnospirales; family Lachnospiraceae; genus Lacrimispora. Next base: position 151,127 of record CAUQMY010000008.1, on the reverse strand, counting down.
AGCTAATACAGAAGAGGGTATATTTGGAACGGTAAATGACCGTTTTAAACAAAGTGTCAAACAGGATGCCATTCCCATCGGATACCGACAGGATGTGAAAAAGGGTGTGGCATATATAAGAAGTGATGTTTCCGGTAAAATCCGGGATTATGAAATCGAAATACAGCGTGTGGATTATTCGACAACCCACAAAAGCAAGGGTATGGTTATAAAGGTTACAGATCCGGATTTATTGGCACTGACCGGAGGAATCGTACAAGGTATGTCCGGAAGTCCCATTATCCAGGATGGGAAACTGATCGGAGCAGTGACACATGTATTTATTCAGGATTCAACAAGAGGTTACGGAATCTTCATCGAAAATATGCTGAATCACTAGAAAGTTAAATATGGAAAGAAAAGGACAGGATTGTAAGTGATTTTACAATGCCGTCCTTTTTTTTCTATGTGGTTTGGCTTCGTTCTATAGGAATTTATCAACATAGAGATACACAATCGTTACTTTATTATGTCAATAATTCAAAGATGTATGAGAATATTTGCTTTGATACTCAAAATGTCTTGAAAAATGTTACCAAAAATCCATTATTCTGATGATTGGCACTTTCCATTGTAACTGGAATATGTTAGTATAGAAATCGAGGGTTATACAGAATTGGATTTTTTTGCCGACAAGGAGCATCAAAATTCAACATAGTAAAAAATGGGGGGATGAAAACGAAACAAGATACGGAAAGGCCTTTTCCCAGTTCGACACAGAAAGAGAAATAGAAAAATCCGGAAATCCAGCTGCATAAAGCCTTTTTTGTCGAAATATGCGATAGAATCCCATTGCGACAAAAGCTGGGGCAAGATTATAATGGCTATACACTAGTTTTAATCTATATCTAAGAATCAGGAGGAGAGTAACAATATGTCAGAAATCAGTATTGCGATTGCGGATGATAACCTGCAGACCTTAAATCTGCTGAATGATATACTGGAAGGAGAGGAGGATTTTCATGTTGTAGGAAGAGCAGATAATGGCGAAGATGCTTATAACATGATTCTCAAAACGAATCCCGATGTTGTCTTATTGGATGTGATTATGCCGAGGATGGACGGAATTACAGTAATGGAACGGGTAAGGGGGAATGGTTCTGTTACAAAGATCCCGTCGTTTATTATGGTAACTGCGGCAGGAAGTGAGAATATTACCGAAGATGCGTTCCGTATGGGAGCAAATTATTACATAATGAAACCATTCAATAAGGAAATTATCGTCGATAAGGTACGAAGAGTGGGACAGAGAAAGACGAAGGCGCCTAATTTACAGGGAATGAAAAAAGTGAAGCCTTATGTCAATAAAACTGAGTATATGGAGCAGAACTTAGAGAACGATGTAACCCAGATGCTCCATGAGATAGGTATTCCGGCCCACATCAAAGGATACCAGTACCTTCGTGATGCTATTGTTATTTCTGTTCAGGATCAGGAGATGCTCACCTCTGTAACAAAAATACTCTATCCCTCTATTGCGAAAAAGCATCAGACGACACCAAGCCGTGTAGAGCGTGCAATCCGCCACGCCATTGAAGTCGCATGGAGCAGAGGAAAGATGGATACCATCAATGAACTGTTCGGCTATACGGTAAGTACTGGAAAAGGAAAACCGACGAATTCTGAATTTATTGCACTAATTGCTGATAAAATAAGACTGGATTACAAAAAACTTTCCTAAACTTTCCTAAATATGAAGGAAAGAGACTTCCTTATTTCTTTAAAATGAAGTATACTATAGAATAACAGATGCCGCCTTATATGGCGTAAAGGATAAGGGAGGTTTTTGGATGAAGAAGATACTTTTCGTTGCATCAGAGGCAGTACCTTTTGTCAAAACAGGAGGCCTTGCAGATGTCGTGGGTTCCCTTCCCAAGTGCTTCAATAAGGAGTTTTTTGATGTCAGAGTCATGATTCCCAAATATCTGTGTATCAATGAAGAACTGAGAAAACAGATGACCTATATCAATCATTTCTACATGGATTATCTGGATCAGAGCAGATATGTGGGGATTCTTCAGTATGTATACGAGGGTATCACCTTTTACTTTATTGATAATGAAGGCTATTTTAACGGCTCCAGACCATATGGAGACTGGTTTTATGATCTGGAAAAGTTCTGCTTTTTTTCCAGAGCAGCTTTATCCTCACTTCCGGTCATCGATTTCCAGCCGGATGTGATACACTGCCATGATTGGCAGACTGCACTTATTCCTGTTCTGTTAAAAGACCGGTTTCATGAGGGTGAATTTTTTCGCAGCATGAAGTCGGTGATTACAATCCACAACTTAAAATTTCAGGGAGTATGGGATGTGAAGACCATACAGAGGCTGACTTCTCTGCCGGATTATTATTTTACGCCGGACAAATTGGAGGCTTATAAGGACGGAAACCTATTAAAAGGTGGCATTGTCTATGGAGATGCTATTACCACAGTAAGCGATACTTATGCCGAAGAGATCAAGATGCCGTTTTACGGGGAAGGTCTTGATGGCCTGATGCGTGCCAGAGCAGGCAGCTTGCGAGGTATAATAAACGGTATTGATTACGAGGAATTTGATCCGGAGACGGATGCATATATCGTAGAGAATTATCATGTCGGGAACTTTCTTAATGAAAAGGGAAAGAATAAGCTGGCTCTTCAGAAAGAGCTTGGTTTATGCCAGGATGATAAGATATTTATGGTAGGCATCGTTTCCAGGCTCACCGATCAGAAGGGACTTGATTTGATTCAGTGTGTGATCGATGAGTTGTGTCAGGATCATCTTCAGCTGGTGATACTGGGTACTGGGGAAGAACGCTACGAGAATATGTTCCGTCATTATGCATGGAAGTATCCAGATAAGGTTTCTGCGAATATATATTATTCTGAGGCCATGTCCCATAAGGTCTATGCGGCCTGCGATGCGTTCCTTATGCCGTCTTTGTTTGAACCGTGCGGATTGAGCCAGTTGATGGCACTCCGCTACGGTGCCGTACCCATTGTACGGGAAACCGGTGGATTAAAAGACACGGTGGAACCGTATAATGAATATGAGAGCAGCGGAACCGGCTTCTCCTTCTCCAATTATAATGCCCATGAGATGTTGGACATTATACGATATGCGGAGAATATTTACTATGATAATAAGAAGGAGTGGAATATGCTTACCCGTCGGGCCATGACAAAGGACTATTCATGGAAGACTTCTGCCATGAAGTATCAGGAACTTTATGATTGGATCACCGGCTGCTAAGTTGTTGATATTACAGAAAAGAGACGAGTGAATAAGAATGAAAAGCATGCATATCACCCAGGAAGAAAAGGAAGAAGCAATCAGATGGGCAGAAGATTCTTCCTGGGCAGAACGAGAAGATTACAGTGAGGATCTTCTATATATGGAATGTGTGAAGGGGATCATAGATCATCCCGTTTTCCAGTCCATGGAGAACTATATGCAGCATGGAGATACTACCTGCAAAGCCCATTGCATTAAAGTATCTTATATGAGCTACTGCATCTGCAGAAGGCTGGGCTGGGACTATCGTGAAGTTGCCAGAGCCGGTCTTCTTCATGATTTATTTTTGTATGATTGGCATTCCCATGCCAAAGAAACCGGGGAGCATTTCCATGGTTTTACTCATCCGAGAACTGCACTTAAGAATGCAGTAAAACACTTTGATTTAACAGAAAAAGAAAAAGATATGATCCTGCGCCATATGTGGCCGCTGACCCCGATTCCCCCTAAAAGCAAGGAGGGAATGATAATTGTTTATTCGGATAAATTCTGCGGTCTGGTTGAAACTGTGGCCAGGTTCAAGCGTTGGATTTTATTTGGCTTTGGCTGGAAAAGCGCTGCATAAGATGGAGGAAACCATGAAATATTGGGATGATATACTAGGAAATCAGGTTTTAGTGAGCGCGATTGCCGGCTGGATGGTAGCTCAGGTATTAAAGACACTCATTGATCTGGCCCTAAACAAAAATTTTAATCCGGAGAGGCTTGTGGGATCCGGGGGAATGCCCAGTTCCCACTCCTCAACGGTTTGTGCACTGACAACCGCCGCCAGCTACCGCTATGGTGTCGGTTCTTTTGAATTTGCGGTTTGTTTTGTACTTTCCATGATCGTCATGTATGATGCTATGGGAGTCCGGAGAGAAACCGGAAGACAGGCAAAATTATTAAATAGCATATTGATGGAAAATCCTTTAAAACTTAAAGGAGAGCTGATTCAGGAAACGTTAAAAGAATATGTAGGACACACTCCACTGCAGGTGGCAGCGGGAGCACTTCTTGGCATATTGCTTGCGATTTTCATGGGACAATATTATTAATAAAACAGAAATCTTTCCACGAATCGTAAGAAAATAATCCTTGATTTCTTAAGATATCCATATTATACTTTAAAAAGTTCAAAATTTGTCAAATTTGGAGGTAAAATGGGTATGTCGATTTATCATAGGATCATATGCTTTTTCCTGTTCAGTTTTCTTGGATACCTTCTTGAATGTGCTGTACTTAGTTATGAAAATAAAAAGCTTGTGATCAATCGAGGATTCGGACACGGACCATTCTGTATCATATATGGATTTGGAGCCATGGGAGCCATGATTCTGTTAAAACCTCTTTCAGATAATCTGGTTCTTCTCTATTTAGCATCTACCGCAATGGCTACCTTTATGGAGCTGGTTACTGCACGTATGATGATCAAGCTGTTTGGTTCATTCTGGTGGGATTACAGCCAGAAGGCATTCAATTATAAAGGGATCATCTGTCTGGAAAGCAGTGTTGCATGGGGATTTTTAGGAATTTTTTATTTCCGGTTCCTGGATGGTTTTGTGAATCAGATGACAGGAATTGTTCCGGAGCAGTTGGAACGTACGGTGGCATTAAGTCTTTTGGCTTTTTATATAGCTGATTTTATATATACCATGAGACTGCAGCTTAAGTCTGCTTGTGAAGAGGACGATACAACAATGATTGGGCGTCTGAAAGTATATTGATGAATGGCGGGATTCGATTCGGGTCCCGCTTATTTGTTCGTTTAAAAACAAGGAGGATGCATATGGATAAAATGATGAAACTTGTACTGGCTTCGGCTTCTCCAAGAAGAAAAGAACTTCTGGCTCAGATTGGGATTGAACCGGCAATCGTACCCAGCACAATAGAAGAAATCATAACTTCAAGAGTTCCGGAAGATGTAGTTATGGAACTTTCCCGCCAGAAGGCCCAGGATGTGGCACGCATTCAGGAAAACGGAACCTGTGTTATCGGTGCAGATACCGTAGTAGCAGCGGAGGGGCAGATCCTTGGAAAACCTGTAAGTCATGAAGATGCGTATCGTATGATCTCCATGCTGCAGGGCAAGACTCATCAGGTATACACAGGAGTTACCCTGGTTTATTGTGGACAAGCAGGGAAGATTGTCAGAACCTTTGTGGAAAAGACGAATGTTTCTGTTTACCCCATGTCCGAAGAAGAGATCAAAAATTATGCCGATGACAAAGATCCAATGGACAAAGCAGGAGCATATGGAATCCAGGGGAAATTTGCAGCTTTTATCAAAGGGATTGACGGCGATTATAATAATGTAGTAGGATTGCCAGTAGGAAGAGTATACCAAGAGATGAAGCGGATGTTTGAACAGGAGGAGAACAATGATTAAACTGATTGCATCGGATATTGATGGAACTCTGGTGACGGATGGAAGCAATGAAGTGAATCCGGAACTTTTTGATGTGATTTTAAAGCTTCGAGCCAAAGGAATCCAGTTTGCTGCCGCAAGCGGACGCCAGTGGGCCAGCATTGAATCCATATTTGATCCGATCAAAGAAAAAATATTTTATTTGTCTGACAACGGAGCTTATGTAGGCTGTCACGGCAGAAATTTATTTATCAATACCATCGAACGTCAAACCGTCATGGATATGGTGCAGGAAGTGCGTAAAACAGAAGGGCTTGATGTTATGGTAAGCGGACCTGATGTTGTTTATCTGGAGACAAAGGATCAGGAATTTTTAGACTGGCTCATCAACGGTTATAAATTCCGTGTTCAGTGTGTAGAAGATTTGACGAAGGTGGATTCAGAGTTTATTAAAGTTTCCGTATACCGCAAATCAGATGTGGAAGCCCATACCAGAACCCTTCGTACAGAATTTAACGACCGCCTTAAGATAACCATAGCAGGAGATATGTGGATGGACTGCATGAAACCAGGGATAAATAAGGGACAGGCGGTAAAGCTTCTCCAGGATAGTCTGGGAATTAAGCCAGAGGAAACCATGGCCTTTGGGGATCAGTTGAATGACATTGAGATGCTAAATCAGGCTTATTACAGCTACGCAGTAGGAAATGCTAGAAAAGAAGTAAAGGATGCAGCAAGATTCCAGACTGATAAGAATGTCAACGATGGAGTTTTAAAAATACTGAAGCTGCTTTTGTAGCATGGAAAGAGGGAAGTTCGTGAAAGATCAAAAAAAACATGGGAGAAATCTCTTACTGACGGCGGCAGTGCTTATGGCTCTGCTCACCGGCTGTAAAGCTGAAATCCCCATTGTTTCTGAAATTACGGAAACCAGGGCATATACCCTGCCTCAGTCCATGATCATCGTTGCTACTGAGCGAAACCGGTATCAGAAGATCTATACCAGCCAGATCTGGGGCATAGATCTGCCGGGGGATCAGAATTTTGAAACATATCTGGTGGCTCAGGTGAAAGAATTTCTTCAGGAAATGAAGATGATGAATCTTCTGGCAAAGGATAAGGGTGTTACTTTAACCAGCGGGGAAAAAGAAGAGGTACGTAAGGCATCGGATGAGTTCTTTGCATCTCTGACAAAAGATGATATTGCCTATATGGGAGCGTCGGAAGATGATGTCCGTACCATGTATGAAGAATATTTTCTGTCTAATAAAGTAGTAACGGAACTGACGAAGGATATGAATCTGGAGATCAGCGACAGTGAAGCAAAGGTGATTACCGTGGATCAGATCGTTCTGACTGATTCGGCAGAGGCTGCAGATGTACTCTCAAAAGTAACCGCGGAAGGTGCAGACTTTTCTGCCCTGGCAAGAGAATATTCAAAAGAGGGAACGATCGAGCGCCATATTGGCAGGGGAGAGGCTCCAGGACCTTATGAAGATGCTGCCTTTGCTCTTGTGGCGGAAGGAATCAGTCCGGTAGTGGAAGAAAATGGAAAGTATTACATCATCAAATGTGTCAATGATTATGATGAAAATGCCACTCAGGAAAGAAAGGCTGGATTATACCGGAAACGGAAAAAGGAAGCCTTTGACCAGATCTATTCCAAATTTAAGGAAGAAAACCCGGTTACGTTCAGCAATGAAATCTGGAGGGATGTTAAATTCTCTAAAGAGGATAAAACCACCACCACCAACTTTTTTGAAATTTACAAGAAATATTTTAATGATTGATAAAAAGGAAAGGATAGGGCAGAATGCAAATGAGACAGAGAGATACGAATCGGATAAAAAGCCGCAGCCGCAGCCGAAGGCGCAGAGAAAGCCGTGGACGTGAGATGCTTATGGGGTTTTTGCTGTTTTTATTTGTACTGATCCTGTTTGCCTCTGTAACCGCCGGTGGGGTGTACGGATACCGCTATTGGGAGGGAAATAAAACTTCCGGTCAGCCCCTGGAAACCAGCCGGGAAGTGGTGCCGGAAACCATGCAGGAAAATAATTAAGATTCATAATATAAGGTGCCGCAAAGTGACTGAATGACAATCACTTTGCGGCACCTTTTTGATTCATGTGCTTATGCCTGGAAAAATGCTTCTGCCAGCTTTACAAGAGCTTCCTGGTCACTTGCTCCCATCACCTCTCTTGCGGAATGCATGGCAAGAATGGGCACGCCTACATCAACGGTACGCATGGTTAAAAGGGTTGAAGAGATACTTCCCAGGGTAGAACCTCCTCTGATATCGGAGCGGTTGGAAAACTTTTTATAAGGAATTTTGCCAGCCCGGCAGATACCTTCAATGACTCCGGTACTGGTAGCATCAGTGGCATAGGCCTGACTTGCAGCAAGCTTTATGGCAACTCCGTCCCCCATAAGGATCTGGTTTTTAATGTCGCATTTTTCCCCATGGTTGGGATGGATGGCGTGGGCCACGTCCATGGAAAGAAGGAAACCGCTTAAAAGACCGTTTAAAAAATCTTCTCTGGTATAACCAAGAGATAAAAAGATCTTTTCAAGAATATGTTCTGTCAGTGCGGAAGCAGCGCCCTGCTTGGTATGGTTACCGATCTCTTCATTATCATAAAGAGCAACCGCATGAATGCCTGCTTTACATGTACTGTTCATAATGCCGCTTAAACAAGCCTGTACAGAGGTTACGTTATCAAGGCGTGGAGCAGAGTAAAATTCCTCCTGTAAGCCAAGCAGACAGCCTGATTCATAGTTGTAGATATAAATCTCATAATCCAGAATCTCTTCTTTTTTTACGCCTGCTTCTTTTGCAAGTGCGTCTATGAAAAAGTCTTCCCGGCTTAATTCATCTGTAATTCTGGCTATGAGAGGAAGCATGTCGATCTGAGCATTGATTGCAACGCCCTCATTGGCATTCCGGTTCATGTGTATTGCCAGGTTTGGAATGGTAAGGAGCGGACGGGCAAAGTCCACGAATATGGTCTTTGGTTCCATCAGAGAGGAACCGGTAACGGATACCTTTCCTGCCATGGACAGAGGACGGTCAAACCATGTGCCAAGGAGAGGGCCTCCGTAAACTTCTACGTTAAGCTTTCCATAGTCAAGGGAAGTGACTTCCGGGGAAGGTTTCACCTTTAAACATGGCCAGTCCGTGTGGGAAGCTGCCAGCTTAAGGGCAGGTGCGTCTCCCAGTTCTTCTCCAACGGAAAAAGCGATTAACGTGGAATCAAATACGTTTATATAATAGGATTCTCCTTTATTAAGCTTCCAGGGAGCCGCCAGTGGCAGTTCCTGAAATCCTGCAGTTGACAGCTGGTCAGATGCTGCCATGATGCAGTGATAAGGAGAAACGGATGCTGCGATCAGTGTATCTAACTGCTTGATGTAATTCATATGTTTTCCTCTTTTCTTAACTTCCATTTTGTTTCCTTATGGAAACCAGTCCTATTATTATACCATAGAAAAATGCCTCTGGGAATCCTTCGTTGACAGCAGAGAACAATCCGTTGTATAGTTAACGGAGAAAGATGATGAATGGGAGAAGTTGCAATGATTTCAGTAAAAATTGAGGATATGAAATCCTTTACCTCTAAATTATTTGTAGGGGAAGTATTTGACCAGTTTCTTGTAAAGGAAGCTTCCATTTCTACGTTTAATACATTTACCATAGACGGAACTACAAAAAGCGGATACTACTCCCAGGAAGAGATGGAAGAACGGAACATAGGCACCTTATCTGCGTGGTCGGCAATTAAACCTTTTTGCTTTTCTTTAATCAAAGGGAAGCGTCTGCCTGTAAGTTTTCGTATCATTATGCTGATGTCGGAAGACGGTACCCAACGTTTTCTTGAATCAAGGAATGTTGGTTTTACCAAAGATCAGGTAAAGGGATTATACGTGAATATCCGTTATGAAGAAGAAAAACTGACCTGTGTGACAGGAACGTCGGTTTCTGTCTTTACTCTGGACAAGACTTTAGATGACGAATGGGACCAGGGTTTTAAAGGATTTTTAAAACATAATGAGATTCCGTTTGTGGAAGAATAATATTATTAGCACTCAATTAAAATGAGTGCTGATTTTCTATTGACATTTTTATAACTGCGTATTAAAATACTCATTGCAGGTAAATTTGTGAGAATTCCATGATGATCATGGAACTGAAATAGAAAAAGAATAAAGAGAGTAAGGAGTGTTCTGATATGGCAAAAAAAGGAAGTTTGACGATTAACAGCGAAAATATTTTCCCGATCATTAAAAAGTGGTTGTATTCCGACCATGACATTTTCTACCGTGAGTTGGTTTCTAATGGCTGTGATGCCATTACAAAGCTTAAAAAGCTGGAGATCATGGGAGAATGGCAGAAGCCAGAAGATCTGGAATTTAAGATCCGGGTTACCACAGATTCTAATGAGAAGTCCATTACATTTCAGGATAATGGTATCGGTATGACGACAGAAGAGGTTGATGAATACATCAATCAGATCGCATTCTCCGGTGCTCAGGATTTTCTTGAAAAGTATAAGGACAAGGCCAACGAAGATCAGATCATCGGACATTTCGGACTTGGTTTTTATTCTGCATTCATGGTTGCTGATAAAGTTACCATTGATACCTTATCTTATAAGGAAGGTGCACAGCCGGTACACTGGGAATCAGAAGGCGGTACAGAATTTGAGATGGAACCTGGAGACAAGACTGAACCAGGAACCACCATTAAGCTTTATTTAAATGAAGAAAGTCTGGAGTTCTGTAACGAATACCGTGCGAAAGAAGTTCTCGATAAATACTGTTCTTTTATGCCGGTCGAGATCTATCTGACCAATGCTTCCGCAGAGCCTGAGTTTGAGACCATTGAAAAGGATGAACTGACGGAAAAAGATACCGTCATTGAAACCATCGTAGAAGAAGCAAAGACCGAGGAACAGGAGAATGAAAACGGCGATAAAGAAGTTGTGGAAATTTCTCCGGCAACAGAAAAGTATAAGATCGCTAAGCGTCCGGTACCGGTTAATGATGTGAATCCTCTCTGGAATAAGCACCCAAATGAGTGTACAGAGGAAGAATATAAATCCTTTTACCGCAAGGTATTTAATGATTATAAGGAACCATTGTTCTGGATTCATTTAAACATGGATTATCCGTTTAACTTAAAGGGAATTCTTTACTTCCCGAAACTGAACATAAGCTATGACAACTTAGAAGGAACCATCAAGCTTTACAACAGCCAGGTATTTATTGCAGATAATATTAAGGAAGTTATCCCTGAATTCTTAATGCTGTTAAAAGGCGTGATCGATTGTCCGGACCTTCCTTTAAATGTATCAAGAAGTGCTTTACAAAATGATGGTTTTGTGAAGAAAATCTCTGATTATATCACAAAGAAGGTAGCGGATAAGCTGACCGGTATGTTTAAGACAGACCGTGAAAATTATGAGAAATACTGGGATGACATCAATCCATTTATTAAATTCGGCTGTTTAAAAGACGAGAAGTTTGCTGAAAAAATCAATGACTCCATTCTCTTTAAGAACCTTGACGGAAAGTACTTAACCATTCCCGACTGCTTAGAAGAGAATAAGGAAAAGCATGAAAACAGCGTATTCTACATCACAGATGAGAAGGAACAGAGCCAGTATATTAACATGTTTAAGGAAGCAGGCCTTGATGCAGTTTACATGACTCAGAATATTGACAATCCGTTTGTGGGCTATTTGGAGCAGAAGAATGAGAACGTGAAGTTCTTGTGCATCAACTCTGACTTATCCGATATCTTCAAGGAAGAAGTAAGCGAAGAGGATAAGGAAGCCATGAAGGCGGATATAGATGCTCTGACAGAGCAGTTCCGTAAGGCATTAGGCAAAGAGAATCTGGAAGTAAAGGTTGAGAAGTTAAAGAATGAAAACGTTTCTTCCATGATCACAGTTTCAGAAGAATCACGCCGTATGCAGGAGATGATGAAGATGTATACCATGCCTGGTATGGATACTTCCATGTTCGGAAGCAGTGAGACCCTGGTTCTCAATTATAACAATAAGCTGGTTCAGTATGTTCTGGGACATAAGGAAGGTACTCATACCAATGCTATTTGCGAACAGCTTTATGATCTGGCGGCATTAAGCCATGGTTCTTTAACACCAGAACGTATGACAAAATTCATTTCCAGAAGCAACGATTTAATGTTAGTAATGGCAGAAGTTTAATCTTAAAAATAAAAAGGATCTGTACCCTGGAAAACTCCCGGTATAGGTCCTTTTCTTCATTCTCCTATTGACATCCGTAGCAGGTTTCTCTATAATATATGGTAATGAATACTACATGATAAGTTTCGTGTTAGGAGGAAGAATAGAATTATGAGCTATAAAATTATTGGGGACAGCTGCACCGATTTGACTGCAGATTTAAAGAAAGATCCCCACTTTCAGATAATCCCCCTTATTTTGCAGGTGGGAAACACTCAGGTAGTTGATGATGATACTTTTGATCAGAAAAAATTTCTTGATTTGGTGAAGAACAGCAGTGAATGCCCGAAGACGGCCTGTCCTTCTCCAGAGCTTTATAAAGAAGCTTATGAGTGCGAAGAGGATCATGTTTTTGTTATTACTTTATCAGAACATTTGAGCGGAAGCTATAACAGTGCTGTTCTTGGTAAGAAATTATATGAAGAAGAGCATGGAAATGACGGTAAAAAGATTGCTGTGTTAGGTTCTGATTCTGCTTCTTCCGGGCAGTTGAATATAGCTTTGCTGGTTCAGTCTCTTTGTCAGGCATCTCTGCCTTTTGAAGAGATCGAGAAGAGGGCAAGAGACTTTATAAAGAATATGAAGACCTATTTTGTTTTAGAAAGCCTTGATACGCTGAGAAAGAATGGACGTCTTACAGGACTTCAGGCTTTTTTTGCAACGGCTCTTAATATTAAACCTGTTATGGGTGCTACTTCTGGTGTCATTATTAAGCTTGATCAGGCAAGAGGAATCAATAAAGCCCTGTCACGCATGGTAGATATTGCGATCAAGGATGCAGGCGATACCAGAGATAAGGTCCTTGCGATCGCTCACTGCAACAACCCGGAACGGGCGGAGCTTGTAAAGCAGGAGATGAGAAAGAGAGCAGAATTTAAAGATGTAATCATTACTGAGACAGCAGGAGTTGCTACGGTATATGCCAGTGATGGCGGAATCGTCATGACACTTTAAGAAGCAGACTCTTCCGAAAATCTCAGAATTAATAATTTGAAAAAAGGAGCCGGTTACGGCAGAGAAGAAGGATTTCCTTCTTCTTTGAGGGACCAGGCTCTTTTTTCAACCATTTGACAAACCAATGGAATCCGTGTAAGATAAAAAAATGGGAATTAATTCCAGACTATTATAAAGGAAAAGTAATGGAAAAAGTGTCTTATTCATGTGGATAACTTGCATTTCGAGGCGAAAAAGGGGATTTACACCCGAAAAATGTGGAAAACGTTATGAAAAAAGTAAAAACATGTGGAAATTATTAACAATCAGGAGGCATCGATGAAGAAAACAAGTGGATGGATGAAAATTCTGGTTTTCCTTCCCATTTTGCTGTTTGTATTGCTTATCGGCTGGATCGGGGTAAGCGAATGGAAAGGAACAAAATCGGAGACAGGCTCATCCATTGGGACAAGCAGTGATCAGAGCATGGCATCTCAGACTTCGGAACCAGTATCGGAGAGTGGAGAGGAAACAAAGGCTCTGACCCTGGCTCAGTCCGAAGATGAAACTGAATCTCAAACTCAGGAAGAAACACCGGAAAATCCGTTGGCCCGCCTGCTATTTGCAGGGGATATATTACTTTCTACTCATGTAACTACAGCTTATGATAAAGCAAAAGGTATTAATGGAGTCTTAGATGAAGGTTTTCAGACGGAAATCAGTCAGTCAGACATCTTTATGGCCAATGAGGAATTCCCGTTCAGTGACCGGGGATCTGCGGCACCGGACAAACAGTTTACGTTCCGATTGACTCCTTCCAAAGTATCCATGATGAATGAGATCGGAGTGGACATTGTAGCGCTGGCCAATAACCATACACTGGATTATGGAACCGATGCTCTCCTTGATACCTGCACCACGTTGGACGGGGCAGGTATTAAATATGTAGGTGCCGGTCCCAACATGGACCGGGCAAAACAGCTGGAAACCATAGAGGTTAATGGAAAAACCATTGGTTTTCTGGCCGCATCAAGAGTTTATCCTGATCCGGGCTGGGTGGCCAACAGCCAAAAGCCAGGCATGGTAAGCGGCTATGATCCTACCATTCTTCTTGCAGAGATTAAAAAAGCGGAAGCAATCTGTGATTATCTGGTGGTTTATGTTCATTGGGGAATTGAAAGGGATGAAAAGCCTCAGGAATATCAAAGGGCATTAGGAAAGCAGATTTTAGATGCCGGTGCAGATATTGTGATCGGAAGCCACCCTCATGTGCTGCAGGGCGTCGAATATTACAATGGAAAGCCCATCTGTTACAGTCTTGGCAATTTTATATTTGGAAGTTCGATTCCGAAAACAGCTCTTTTGCGGGTAGATGTGAATTTTGATCAGGGAACCACGGCCTTATCCCTGGTGCCAGGAACATCTCAGGCCGGATATACCAGATCATTATCAGACGAAGGGGAAAAACAAAAATTCTACCAGTACTATCAGGGAATTTCCTTTGGAGTCACAGTGGATGATAATGGTGTGATTCATAACAATAACTAAAATCAGATGAGGTATCTGTCACCCTGGCAGATGCCTCTTATTTTTAACTGCCTTGCAAGTGTATTTAATACCATTCTTTTGTTACCGCTCCAGAGAGGGGCCAGCAACAGTTTTTTGGGTCCATCTCCGCTGATTCGGTGGATGATCACTTCCGGGGGAAGAATAGATAAGCAGTCGATGACTAAATCCGTATATTCCTCCAGAGTATAGACGGGTACCAGACCTTTCTCATAGTCATTGGCAAGGTCCGTGCCCTTTAATATATGAAGGAGTTGAAGCTTGATGCCGTCAATGCCCCGTTCTCCCAAATGAGCCAGATAGTTGATGGTTTCAAAGATCATGTCTTTGCTTTCTCCTGGAAGTCCTAAAATAACATGAGCAATCACTGTGATTCCGGCTTCCTTCAGCTTATGGTAGGCTTCAGAAAAAACAGGAAGAGAATAGCCTCTTCGAATGTAGGAAGCGGTGGATTCATGTATAGTCTGAAGCCCCAGCTCAACCCATACCGGTTTGATCTGATTCAACTCTTTTAATAGAAGAAGAATTTCAGGGGAAAGGCAGTCAGGCCTGGTAGCAATGGAAAGAATGGCTACATCCGGATGGCTGATAGCCTGGGTAAAAAGCTCTTTTAAATATGGAACAGGGGCGTACGTATTGGTGTAAGATTGAAAATATGCAATAAAACGGCCGGATTCTGTTTGAATTTTTCCGCTTACATTCTGTTTGGCTGCTTCAATCTGTTCGGTGATGGAAGAATGGGCGGAAAGAGACTCAGCAAATTCACCAGATCCGCCGCCGCTGCAAAAGATGCATCCTCTGTGCCCCAAGGTTCCGTCCCGGTTTGGACAGGTCATGCCTCCGTCAAGGGCCAGTTTGTAGATCTTCTGTCCGTATTGTTGTTTCATCTCATAGTCAAGAGAATGGTAGGGTTTTTCGTTCCAGAACATTGTCGCCTCCGTAATTTTTGTCATTGCTTTATTATAGGTGCGGCCCCGAGGGGCTGTCAAATTATTTTATAGGATTTCGTAGAATATTGTATTGTAGAAGTTTTGGATAGTATGTTATACTCGTAACAAAGATAATTTTTTGTAATTGAATGGGGAAAAGGAGAACAAAAACATGAAAATAAGCGATACCATCCAGCTTCTTATGTCTGAAGATTCCAAAAAGCTTATGACAGCTTTATATGGAGAAAAGGGGATCGATGAAAATATTGACCGTTACCAGAACCTTCTGTTAAGCTTTGGAAAGAAGTTTCCGGAAAATGAAGATGTACTTTTGTTTACTTCTCCAGGCCGGACGGAAATCAGCGGAAATCATACGGACCATAACCATGGAAAGGTTCTGGCTGGCAGTATTAATTTAGACTGTGTAGGTGTTGCTGCAAAGAATAACAGTAGAATTGTAAACATTGTCAGTGAAACTTATAATCAGAATTTCACCATAGATTTAGATGATTTATCTCCAAGCGATAAGAAGGCCGGAACCATTGATTTAACCAAGGGGATTTTCAAAGGTTTTCTGGAAGAAGGATATGAGGTTGGCGGATTTGATGCCTATATCACCACCAATGTAATCAGTGCGGCAGGTGTCAGTTCCTCTGCTTCCTATGAGATGCTTTTGTGTTCCATGATAAATACATTTTTCAACGAGGGCCGTTTGGATGCAGTAAATTATGCTCATATTGGGAAATATTCTGAGAATGTTTACTGGGCCAAGTCCTCCGGACTTTTGGATCAGATGGCGTGCGCGGTTGGCGGTCTGATCACCATTGATTTTAAGAATCCATCTGCTCCTGTGGTAGAAAAAATTGAGTTTGATTTTGCCTCCAGAAATCACAGCCTGATAATTGTAAATACAGGAAAAGGACATGCGGATTTAAGCGAAGATTATTCATATGTTCCGGCTGAAATGAAAAAAGTGGCTGAATTTTTCGGCAAAGAAGTTTGTGCAGAGATCACGGAAGAGCAGGTCATTGAAAATCTTAGTGATGTCAGGGAGTTTGCAGGGGATCGTTCGGTTCTTCGTGCCCTTCATTTCTTTGAAGAAAATAAGAGGGTAGATGCAGAGGTGTCAGCTTTAAAGGAAGGCAGATTTGAAGACTTCTTACAGAATATTACTGCATCCGGCAACTCCTCCTGGAAATGGCTTCAGAACTGTTTTACCAACACCAGCTATCAGGAACAGGGAATCACCATTGCACTGGCTCTTACAGAGCTTTTCCTTGCAGAGAAACATGCAGGTGCCTGCAGGATTCACGGCGGCGGATTTGCCGGTGTTATTATGACAATGCTACCCAATAATATGGCAGAAGAGTATATATCCTATATGGAAAAAGCCATTGGGGAGGGCAACGCATACCGCATGAGCATCAGACCTTACGGCGCCATTTGTTTCAATGAGATTGTGAACCAATAATAATTGTAAATCCTGCCATAATAGAGTACAATAGAAGTAAGTAATAGAAAGAAAAGAACGTGTAACCAAAGGAGGCAGGCATTATGAAAGAGAAGCATAATCTGGTCATTACTATAGGAAGGCAATACGGAAGCGGCGGACGTATTGTAGGCAAGGCATTGGCAGAAGAGTTTGGAATCAATTTCTATGATGAAGAGATTCTGACCCTCACTTCTGAGCAGAGTGCAGTCGGTGAAGTATTTTTCCGGCTGGCAGATGAAAAAGCAGGGAATAATCTTCTTTACCGCATTGTAAGCGGATTAAAACCACAGTTAGGAAAGCCTTCTACGGATTCTGATATTGTTAAACCGGAGAATTTATTCCGTTTCCAGTCCCAGGTCATCAGAGAGCTTGCAGAGGAAGAGTCCTGCATCATTGCCGGAAGATGTGCAGATTACATTTTAAGCCGTGAAGACGTGAATGTGCCTGGATTGGTTAAGATTTTTGTTTATGCAAATGATCAGACTTTAATTAACCGGACTATGGATGTAGATAAGGTTGATGAAAAGGAAGCTGCCAAGCGAATCAAAAAGATCAACAGGGAGCGGAAAGAATATTACCGTTACTATACCGGTGAGAACTGGGAAGACTGGGATAATTATGACTTGATCATTAATACCAGCTGCATTGATTTAGATCAGACGGCGACTCTTATCAAGGATTATATTAAGTTAAGAGGGATTGAGCTTTAAGATTGTTCATGTTTCTATATAAAAAACACCTTGAAATCAGTTTTACCGGATATCAAGGTGTTTTTTTGCTACTATGTTTGGAGAAAAAATTTTAAAACAGTTCCGATTTTCATAGGAACGTTGTTAAAAAGGTTTGGTATGTAAGTGATACTCTGATCAGAGTGCAGTCGCAAAATCCCGGACGGACTGTAACTTATCTGATTTGAGCATGCTCCCCTTATCGATCATGCCGTGAATCTTAACGGTGCCCTTGTTTTCCCATTTTAAATAGGAGCATATGGCATTCAATTGAGCTTCAGCAGCATCGAATACGTTGTCAGATCCAGAATCCAACAGCATAGCTATGGATTTGATCCGGAATCCCTTTTTGGCAAATGCATACATTCGGTCTATAAAACATTTGGTCTGCGCGGATACATCAAACCAGTAAATCGGAGAAGCTAAAACAAGCATATCAGTTTGTTCCAGATCGTTTAAGATATGGTTCATATCGTCCTGCTGGATGCAGACTCCATCATGAGAAAAGCAGTATTGGCAGCCCAGACAAGGGGCTACCTTTAAAGCGCTGAGCTTTTTTACCGTAACGTCGTGACCGGCTGCTTTTGCTGACTCTACAAATGTATCAGCCATAATTTCTGTATTTCCATTTTTTCTTGGACTGCCTGTGACAACTAAAATATTCAAACCAACTTACCTCCATTTTATAATCCTTCGATTTTGACCCGTAAAATCGATCATCAGATTGGGAGCATTCCAGTCTGATTTAATATGGATTTGTTGAAATGCTCCTTTCGTGCTCCGCGAAAAAGCAGTTGTTTTCCTTACATAATTGTTCTGCAAAGGTGAAGTTCTGCAGGTTTCTCCACAAAGTCAGCAGTAGCAGCCATAACTTCTTTAAAATGGCTGGAGTTCATATGGCTGTTTAAGGAATCCTGATCTTCCCATTCTTCTACCATGGTTAAAATCTGAGGATTTTTAATATCCTGAAGCAGATCGTACTTGATGCAGCCGGCATCTTTGGTTCTTGTATCTTCTACAAGGCCCTTTGCCAGGTTGATAAATTCCTCTACTTTGTCAGCTTTGATGTAATTGTTTGCAATTATTTTAATCATTGTTCTTCTCCTTCGTTTGGTTTCACCATTTTTCGTAGTGAACTTTTTCTTCTTTGTAACGGTCGACGAATTTGTTCTCCTGTCCGTCCGGATAGCCGATGGATAACATGGCAAAAGGCATGATGTGGTCCGGAAGATCAAAGAATTTGCGTAAATTCTCTGGGATGATTTCCGTAGTGGCAACTCCAAGCC
This sequence comes from uncultured bacterium, assembly GCA_963519465.1. Lineage (GTDB taxonomy): Bacteria > Bacillota > Clostridia > Lachnospirales > Lachnospiraceae > Lacrimispora. The sequence continues at coordinate 132,263 of CAUQMY010000008.1, read as the reverse complement.
ATACTCCTCCAAGTCCTAAATGTACTGCTTCAAGAAGGATATTCTGGGCAGCTGCTCCCATATCTTCTTCCCATCCAAGAGCACCTGGAACTTTTATATCGTTTTTGTTTGCCAACAGAACGAAAGTTAGGGAAGAATCAGCGATTAACTTGGCATAAGGGGAAGTCTCAGAGAGCTTCTCCAGACGATCCTTATCCTGCACAACGATAAATTCCCATGGCTGCTGGTTCATTGCTGAAGGAGCCTGCATGGCGGCGCGCAGAAGTCTGTCGATCTTCTCCGGCTCAACCGTCTGATTGGTAAATTTTCGAATACTCCTTCTGTTAAAAATTTCCTGCATAAATTCGACCTCCTAATTGTTTTCTAAGTGATTTAAAAGTTTTCCGCTGATTTCAATGAAATGAGCGGTTTCTTCTTCTGTAAGAACTCCTTCATATCCTCGATGGAGCTGACTCCATGATTCCATGATTTCATCCTGCAATGCAAGTCCCTCAGGGGTAGTGTTTAAATACACCTGTTTTCCTTCTGACTGTTTTGAAACCAGATTTTTGCGCTCCAGCTTCTCGATCAGACGGGTAATGGTAGAGGGAGTTAAATGCAGCGTTTCCCCCAGTTCTTTTTGCTTAATGCCACCATTTAAGTTCACAAGGTATAGCAGCAGCGCATGGCTGGGAGAAAGTCCTGTCTTTGAAAAGGCCTCATCAGCGATTTTCCCTAAAGCCCTTGATAGCTTGCCAGTGGAAAAAAATAGACAGCTGTTTAGAGTACAGACCTGTTCTTTGGTATTGTGTTTCCCGTTCAAATCATCACCTCTCTTGTTTGTACATACAAATATTAACATGAAATTTTTAGGCTGTCAATACGGTGGAAGAGTTTTTGGCAACTAAATTTTGTGAAATTTAATTTAGTAATATTATTGACAAAATTCTATGATTGACTTATAATAAAGATGATTTTGGTAAATATAATTTTGTATAATATATTAAGGAGGTATATGACATGTCTGTTTATGATTTTACAATTAAAAAAATGGATGGAACAGAGAGGAGTTTATCTGATTATGCAGGTAAGGTATTATTGATCGTTAACACCGCTACGGCTTGTGGATTCACTCCTCAGTATGCGGATCTTCAGGACATTTATGCAAAGTATGCGGATAAAGGTCTTGAAATTCTTGATTTCCCATGTAACCAGTTCGGCAATCAGGCACCTGGTGCTGATGATGAGATTCATTCCTTTTGTACCGGACGTTTTGGAATTACCTATCCTCAGTTTTCTAAGATTGAAGTAAATGGAGATCAGGCGATTCCGCTTTATCAGTATCTTGTAAAGGAAAAGGATTTTGAAGGCTTTGATGCCGGACATGAACTGACCCCTCTTCTGGAAAAGATGTTTGATGAGAAAAATCCTAATTATAAAAATGAGCCGGACATCAAATGGAATTTTACAAAGTTCCTGGTTGACCGGAACGGGAATGTTATCAGAAGATTTGAACCCACTGCTGACATGAAGCTTGTAGAAGAGAGCGTAAAAGAGTTACTGTAATAAATTGAATCTAAGACAGTGGGAGAACGGAGACCAGTTATGAATTACGACAAATTAAAGATAGAAAACCAGCTTTGCTTTCCACTCTATGCATGTTCCCGTGAGATCGTACGAATGTATAAGCCGTTACTTGATGAGATCGGTTTGACATACACCCAGTATATCGCCATGATGGTTCTGTGGGAGAGGAAGCGGCTTACCGTGAAACAATTAGGAGAAATCCTTTATCTGGATAGCGGTACCCTGACTCCCCTGTTAAAGAAGATGGAGAGCGCCGGCCTCCTTATCCGCAGCCGGGACAAAGCCGATGAACGAAGTGTAATTGTAGAGTTGACTGACCAGGGAGAAAAACTGAAAGAACAGGCGGTGCAGATACCGGAAAAGATTGTTCAGTGTGTTCCTCTTGAAGCTGGCGAGGCGAAGCAATTATATCAATTGCTCTATAAGATCTTAGGAAGTTCCAACCGGAATCCGGATCGATAAAAGTGTAACATAAAAAGGTATCTTGTCTGGCCTGTAAGAGCCATGTACAAGGTACCTTTTTATGTAATAAATATTATTTAATTGCGTCAGAGTCTGTTAAAGTAGCATTGATACAGCAGCTTATGTTTAATATTTTTCATTTATTCCGCCATAGTTATAAGACGGAGTGTATTCTGTGTATTCCTTTATGAGAGATGGTTCTGCTTTACTGATGTATTCCGTTGTTTCTGTGTTAAGTTTAAATCTTCCCACTTCTTCCTTAAGTGTCTGTGCCTGCGCTGCAAGCTCTTCACTGGAAGCGGAACTCTCTTCTGAAGTTGCGGCATTGCTTTGAACAACGGCTGATACCTGGGCAAGTCCCTGGTTAATCTCTTCAATTGCCTGTACCTGTGCAGAGGACGCATCATCGATTTCACGAATAGACTGTTCTGCCATTTTTGCTTTTTTAGCAACTTCCTCAAGAATCTGGGCTGCTTCAGAAGCCAGTTTTTCTCCTTCGGATACGGAGGAGGCAGAATGCTCGATCAGTTCAGCGGTCTGTTTTGCTGCGGCAGCGGATTTCGCCGCCAGATTGCGGACTTCATCAGCCACGACTGCAAATCCTTTTCCTGCGCTTCCTGCACGGGCAGATTCAACGGCTGCATTTAATGCAAGGATGTTGGTCTGGAACGCAATATCTTCGATCACCTTTGTAATACTTGAAATCTTTTCAGAAGATGCACTGATTTCCTTCATGGAAGTATTGAGTTTCTGCATATGAGAATTGCTTTCGATTACTCCTGAATCCGCTTCTCCCACATAGATGGTTGCCTTCTGTACGTTTTGGGCGTTTAACTCCGCCTGCATGGTCACGTTGTTAACAGAGGCATTCAGCTCTTCAATGGTAGCAGCCTGTTCTGTGGTACCGGAAGCGAGGGCCTGAGCGGCAGAAGATACCTGTTCTGCTCCGGTGTTAACCTGATTGGCAGCGGTCTGAATCAAGAGCAGTGCCTGGTTTAAATCATTTTCAATTTTCAAAAGGGCAAGTCCCATGGCGTCTTTTTCAGAGCGAAGGGGAACATTTTGTGTAAAGTCCCCGTTGCTGATGCCGATCGCAGCATGTGCCTGTTCCCGGATACCTTTGATCATCTCTGTAAAGGCAGAAGCAAGCTGTCCAATTTCATCCTTTGAATCAATATCAGTAAGATCCACATCCACATATCCCAGAGAGATTTGATTGGCGGCATCTACTACTTTGCCAATCGGTTTGCTGATCATAGCTGCAATGTTCTTTCCAAGAAGGATGGCGGCTGTTACACCACCGGCGATGAATAAAATCAATATGATGGTCGCAAAAAGAGTTATGATTTCATTGGAATCACTGATTTCACGAGCCTCGCCCATGCGGTGACTGATTAATTGATCAAAGTTATCATAGATCTTATGGATTTCATCTGACTGATCCGATATGGCGGATAAGGCGACGGATTTATTGCCAGCCTTTGCTGCTTCGATGGATTTAAGCATGGCGGGGTCATAAGATTCCTGAAAGAGTTTGATTGCTTCGTCATACAAAAGGATCGATTCTTTGGCAGAAGAGGGAATGGATTTCCGATAGATTGCGGATCTGTTTAAAAATTCTTCCTTTTCCGTAACGTAGGCCTGTTCCAGTTCTGTAATCTTTTGAGTGTCTCCGGAGTAAATGATTAAATCTTTAGAATCTGAGCGGATCTGGTATAAGCTTTGAATGGAGCTGAACATATCATCAAGAGGCGCCGTTTTTTCTTTGTACATATAGGTGTCTGTAGCATTGATGCGGAGCACACTGATAAGCCCCACCAGACCTACCACCAGCATGATTAGGGCAACGCTAAGAAAGCCAGTGGTTAATTTCTTTGAAATACTGTAATTATAAAATTTTTTCATGGGTAATCCTCCTGATAGTAACAAACGCCAGGCCGTGTGAGAAGCACAGGACCGGCTGCTGTTTTTCGATTCAGTAAGATAAGGAAAAGGGCTTAAACCAGCAGGTTATAAGTCCTTTAATTTTCATTGACTGAATGACTGATAAATTTCTCTGATTTTGTTAAATCACCGCTTTATATACGGTGATTGGCACCATTCGTAATGGTGAGTTACATGTTCTTCAAAACGGTCATAACCGCTTGGGTCATCATAATCGGTATGTTCACACGCTCCAATCTGCTGGTTTTTCCATAACAGCCAAATATTGTAATATGATTATAGATGAAAATAAATGAAAACTCAATCACATTAGAAAAAAACTATCGATTTATGTCGAATTTTGTAACCGGAAAAATAAGACCATAAAAAACAGCCTCGTGTAAGGACTTTAATTACACGGGGCTGGGAATAGTCATTTTGGGAGAATTGTTTTACTGAGGCGGATTGCAGCGTGATCTGCGTCCGATTCCCTGGGGAAATGAAAAAACATTGTAAGGATCATAATGCTTTTTCACCACCTTTAAACGGAATACATGGCTGCCATAGTATTCCTCTAAATAGCGTGGGAGGGCGTCATAGGGAAAATTAACATAAGCACCTTCGGTAATGGATTTCAAATAGCAGAAACGCTCTGCTATCCAGGCAGAATTATCACATTTGCAGCCTTCAAATACCGTATTCAGCCAGGTAATATACTTTGCATTGCGGTAGTAAAAGGCGGTTGCATCAGGATCAACTTCTGAGACTTTACCGCCCAGGGCATAAAAGGAAAGGGCAGCGTAGCTGGAGCCTTCAGGACGCTCTGATATCATTCCTGCCAGGCGGCAGGATTCACAATCTGTAAAATCCCGAAGGACAAAACGGCTTGTGGACTGGAACGCTTCATAGGGCGGATAAAAATCCCCTATGATGTTGACTGCTTCTAAAAATGTTAAATATTTGAGGGTATACTTTACTCCCCCAAGTCTTAAAAGAGGGTGGATGATTCCAAGGGCAGCTTCCGGCGGACCGTAGAAAATCCCCCGACCGACGATGCCAAGTCCCTCCTCAAGAGAATTAAAAATACGTGAGACCATGGTAATTCTTGGATCAGCGTCTGCAAGCCAATATTGCCAGGCCTGTATAAACGAAGACTGTTTTTCTTTATCAGCTTCCGGGTATCGGATATCGATCAAAGTGACTTTGCTGATTTTTTTGGGGAGCCGGAAGGTCATGGATACAACAACACCAAAGTTGCCACCGCCACCCCCTCGAAGAGCCCAGAACAAATCCGGGTTCTCTTCGTTATTTGCAGTCAGAGTCACTCCTTCGTAATTTATCATCCGAAGTTGCGTAAGATTATCGCACCCCAGTCCCAGATACCGGCAGGAGAGACCCCAGCCTCCTCCAAGGGCATATCCGCCTACACCTACACTGGGGCAGGTGCCGCCAGGGAAGGGATATCCCATAGAAGATACAAATTCATATACCTGTTTGTTAGTAACACCTCCCTGGACTGTAAGCAAATGAGCAGTTTCATCTATGGTAAGCTGGTTCATTTCACTTAAATCAATGTCAAGGATATCATTTCCAGTGGAGTAGCCTTCATAATTGTGGCCGCCGTTTCGGATGCGCAGGGAGACATGATGGGATCTGGACCACAGCACGGCATTGCTGACATCCGTTTCATTTTGACAGAAAACGATGGCCAGAGGGAATTTATTAATAGCTCTGTTATAAACTTGTCTTAACTCATGGTAATAAGGGTCATCTGGAGTTACCACACGACCGGTAAGACCATCGAAATTGCAAATGTTCATGATGATTGCCTCCTTTCTTACTATCATGTTATTATAAGAAAGGAGATTTGGTGCGGCTTGTATTTCTGGTCAGGAAATATCGCTTAACAGATCCTTGTGAATTTATTCACCAATTCGGACATCATCGCCATTTACCAGTATCACCTGGGAATTCGTTATGGGTTTTAAGTCCAGAGTATCCTCGTATTTGGAAATGATTTTTTCCACTGCCTTTTGAAATGGGAAGCATTTGTGATGAGGCAACGGATAAAAATCAATGACATGCAAAGCGTCAAAGCCTTTTAAGTCAGCTGCTATTTCGCAATCGTCCATATCTTTAACATATTCAATGTCAGGAGAGAGAATTATGGAACCGGCAGATTCCCCGAGATAGGGTTTCCCTGATAGGATCTGTTCTTTAATTATTTTATCAGCTCCGGTTCTTTTCAGTTCCTGCAGTAAAAAGTAGGTGTTGCCGCCGGTAACGTAAATAAAATCGTTGTTCTGTAATTTGCTTAAGATATCGGTCTGATTCGCTGTGGATAGCTCCAGTTCTTCTACTTTAAGTCCCAGTTTTTCCAATGCTTTCTTTCCTGATTTTACATAGAAATTCACCTTTTCATGCAATGCCGCCGTCGGAATGAATGTGACGGTTTTCCCTGCTAACTCGCAGTCAATAAAATCGGTAAATAAGTCTGCCACATCCTGAAAGGATGAGGATAAAAAAAGTTTAGTCATTTTAAAATTCCTCCTAATTTGATCTGTTTTTATTATACCCGGGTATTGTTGACAGCAGTATGTCAGTCACTTAAAATAAGTTTGGAGGTATTACTATGAAATTTGAGCGAATGCTTGCAATCGTAATGCTGCTTTTGCAGCGAAAACAAATAACAGGAAAAGAACTGGCAGAAATGTTTGAGGTATCACTTCGGACGATTTACCGCGATATTGAAGCCATCAGTGCAGCCGGGATACCGATCGTAACCGCTTCAGGAATCGGCGGAGGAATCGGTATTATGGAGCAGTATAAAATTGAAAAGGGTATCTTTACGGCAGATGATATCAGTACGATGCTGATGGGCCTTGGAATCGCTCATAATGCGTTGTCAGGCAAAGACATTACAAAGGTACATGCAAAGCTTAAAAGCTTTATTCCTGAAGAATTTGCAGATGATGTGGCTTCAAAAACAGATCAGATTATGTTTGACCTATCTTCATGGATCAGGGAAAAGGATTCAAACAGAGTTCTTGACGCAGTTAAAACCGCAATGGAACAGAATCAGACTTTATCCTTTTTCTACTTAGGCAGAAGAGGGCAGGAAAGCTTAACTGGCATTGAACCCCATCGCCTTGTTTTTAAAAACAGCCAATGGTATTTGCAGGGATATGTAAATGAAAAACAGGATTTTAGATTATTTAAACTTCGAAGAATGTACCATGTGCAAATGGAAATTAAATTTTTTGAACGCCGGTCCTTGCTTCATCCATTTTCTGATTTTACCGATGAGATGAGCAGAAAAACATTCAAAATAAAGCTGTTACTGGATAATTCAGCCGTTGATAAAATGCTTGACTATTGCACCATAGATGATATTACTGAAATTGGAAACGGTAAGTTTCTAGTGGAATTTAATTTTATCGATGATGATTATGGATATGGAATTCTTATGAGTTTTGGAAACAAACTGACCTGCGTGGAACCGGACTTTGTACGCAAGGAATTACAAAGGCGTCTGGAAGTGATGCTGGCACAATATACATTATAAAAGATATTTGCCACCCGGTTTCCGTATCTGTGAATCTATTGTTTCATCTGCCGCTTTCGGATCATGAGCAGGATTCTTGTAATTAACATCATTGCAGGAAGTTCGATGAGTGGTTCAATCACCATGATTAAATGGATAAGGGGTTCATTGGGAAAGGCCATAAGCGCTACCCCAAGTGTCATTGGCGAATTTTTAGCAATAGTCGTCAGTGTCAGGCTGGCCCTGTCTTCATAGGAATAGCGGAAGGCTTTGCCAACACCCTGGGAGAGCAGAAAATTGATGATGTAAAATAATACAATAGGTATCAGTAGGACTGCTACAACATTCAGACTTGACAGGAGACTTCTTGCCTTTGAGGCAAACATTGCTGAAATCGCCATGGCAAGCAGTATGGTCTGCATGGATCCAAACATGTTGAATATGCGATCCTTCTGATTGGAATCCTTCATTTTATTTAACAGCCATTTTCCGATTTGTGCCAGAGTAAAGGGCAGGATCAGCATAATGATCACGCTGTTTATTACATCCAAAATGTTGACATTTCCAGATACGCCTCCAAAGATCAATAGATAAACCGGAAGCAGTACGACCTGAAAGACAAGATTGACGGGTAAGACGGTTGCAGATAATGGAACGTTGCCTTTCACCATGCCGGTAAATATAAGATACCAGTCGGTACATGGGGTAACCATTAGCATGATAAATCCCAGTTGCATGACAGGAGAGTGGGACAGAAACAGTTTTCCCAAAAGCCATACCAGTATTGGCGTCCAGATAAAGTTGATTCCTATGGTGGTGATGGAAAATCTCACATTTGAAAATGCTTTGCGGTAATCCTTTAATGGAATGTTCAAAAAGGCGCCAAATAGCATGATAAATAGAAATGGAGTTACAAAGTTATCGGCATATGTTTCTATGATTTTAATCTGACCTAGCAACAGGCCCAGAGGCATGGCAGCGAAAATAATCAGTGTCTGGTATTTTTCTAACTTACTCATTCCGTCTCCTTCGTGCAGATGTTGTGAAACGATATTTCAACGTATCACTGTATAATGGTTATTGGTTTAAATTGCTTTATTATACTATGGATTACTCTTCATTTCTATCATCCTTATGCAAGAAGCAGGTTAATGACAGGAAAAGTCAATAAGGTTCATTTGTTTTGGTTTCAAGGAAGTAAATAGATTGAAAAATTAAAAAAAGGTGCAGCTTTTATGCTGCGCCTTTTTGTGGAGGAGAGTATGGGGATTTATATTTCCATGATCTTTTTTTCTTCCAGATTAGCAAGGCTTTCTGGAGTATGGGTAGAAAGATAAACCGTTTTATTTTCCGTAATAAAGGTACGTGCTTTTGAAAGGGTCTCTCTAGCGGCTTCCAGATCTTCAAAAACAACAGATAAGCGGTTTTCTTTCAGTGCTGCATCGGTGTAAGTGATATCGCCATGAATCAGATAGAAAAGGCCGTCCATTTCTACGATTACGATGCTGTTGCCCTTTGTATGTCCTGGAGCAGGAAGGAAATACACTCCATCGGTGATCTTTTCACTGGCTTCAAAGTTGTGGTAAGGGCCATCTTTATAAGTAACACGGACAACATTGTCACCTTCCAGCTTTAAAGCATCGGCTTCTGACTCTGAAAGATAGATCTTTGCGTTAGGAAAGCTGCGCAGTTCTCCGGAATGGTCTGGATGCTTATGGGTTAAAAGAATCCTGGTGACTTGTTCCGGACCATAACCAAGCTCTGATAAAGCGGTCATATAGTCATTGATGCGTTTGCCCTGATAGATTTTTTGTCCTTCTCTTGGGGGAGTGTCAGGAGTTTCTTTTGGGACTCCGGTATCTACCAGGATCACTTCTGTTCCTGTGTCAATGACATAATTTTGCAGGCTGGATGGATAAGTTTTTCCTTCATCAAAAATTGGTTCGCTTACTCCGCCTCCCATTGCAAATGGCTGTGTCATAAATCCGTCTCCGTATAACTTAACTGCTTTGATTTCCATGTGAATACTTCCTTTCTATTGACCCTTTTTATTTTTTATTTATGGCTCTTTATAAAAGAGCAAGAATATCTTTTTCTATTTTTTCCGGTTTGTCAGTTGGAGCATAGCGCTTTAATACGGTGCCGTCTTTATCAACCAGGAATTTTGTAAAATTCCACTTGATTCCTGAACCAAGCATACCCTTTTGGCAGGATTTCAAATAGGTATAAAGGGGGGATTCATTGTTGCCGTTTACCTCAATTTTTGCAAACTGGGGAAAGGATACCTGGTAAGTTAACTGACAGAATTCATGAATTTCCTCTTCATTACCGGGCGCCTGATTGCCGAACTGGTTGCAGGGGAAATCAAGAATCTCAAAGCCCCGGTCCTTATATTCCTTATATAACGCCTCAAGCCCCTCATATTGCGGGGTAAATCCGCAGCCAGTGGCTGTATTTACAATGAGCAGGACTTTTCCCTGATAATCTGAAAGGGAAACCGGGTTTTGTTTCATGTCCTTAACTGTGATATCGTATAAATTCATATTTGGCACCTCTCCATTTCATTTATTGTTTAACACAATTGTATTGTACACAATTGAATTTAGAATGTCAATAGTTTTTTTGGTTTTTTCATTTTTTATTTGATTTAATATTTTCGGATTTAAAAATACCATAATAAAAAATAAAAAGGGTATGGCTTTCCTGCAATCAATGGCAGGGTGTCATACACCTTTTTATCATAGCTTTTTAAAAAATTGTATTGAGTCCAAGAAACACGTCCACGATCTCTGGATCGAATTGGGTGCCGGAGCATCGTTTGATTTCATCCATTGCCACCTGGCTGTCCATTGCCTTTCGATAAGCCCGGTTGTTTGTCATGGCGTCGTAGGAATCGGCCACTGCCAGGATGCGGCATAAGAGCGGAATCTCAGTCCCTTTTAACCCTCTGGGATATCCGGCTCCATCCCAACGCTCATGATGAGAGAGGATGTATTCAGCTACAGTAGAAAGCTCCGGAGTATTCTGGGCGATGCGATAGCCGATTTCCGGATGGCGTTTCATTTCCTTCCATTCTTCTTCGTCTAAGGGGCCTGGCTTTTTCAGTATCTCCATATTGATTCCCACTTTACCGATATCATGGAGCATTGCAAGAAGGGACAGCTCATTTTTTTCTTCGGGAGCTAAGTCCATCTTTTCGGCAATGGCAATGCAGTAGGTTTCCAGTCTTAATGCATGTTCCTCAGTTTCCATGCTTTTTTCATAGAGAGTGGCCAAAAGAGTGTTTATGATGCTGTTACGGTAGCTTCTTCCCACCAGAAGTTTTTTGTGATACATTTGTTCCTCTGCTTTTTGCAGGGACTGGTGGAGCGTTTCGCTCATGGTTTGCTTTACATCAAATCCCAAAGAGACGCTGACCTGCAAGGGAAGGCGGTCACTTTTTTGAAATGCTTTCTCTAACTTACGAATAATCTCCTGGGCTCCTGGAATGTCAGTCTGAGGCAGCAGAATCAGGAATTCATCCCCGCCCCATCTGGCGGAAATGCCTTTATTTTGGATTGTAGCCTGCATGATCTTTGCGACTTCCTTTAACAGGAGATCTCCAGTCTTATGGCCAAAGACATCATTGATCACTTTTAGTCCGTTTACATCTCCCATGATTACTGTGATGGGGAGCATGGCGGCTTTATCGATCCGGTTCATTTCCTCTTCTAAATATCTGCGGTTAAAAATTTCAGTCAATGGATCATGGTAGCTTAAATATAAAATTCTCTTTTGCTGTTTTTGTGTCTGGCTTACGTCACGAAAAACCATAACAACTCCGTATCGGTGCCCGTCGTCATCCCGTATGGGAGCGGCGCTGTCAGCGATGGGAATTAGATTGCCCTGCTTGCTTAAGAGTACGGTATGGTTAGCCAGTTCTACCATATTTCCGGTCTCCAGTACTGTGCTGATGGGGTTTGGTACAGCTTTTCCTGTGGATTCATTTCTCAAATCAAAGATTTCGCTGAAAGGTTTTAAAATCGCATCTTCCTGTTTCCAGCCGGTGATCATCTGGGCAGCCTGATTCAAATAGGTAAGTCTGCCGCTATTGTCTGTAGTAACCACTCCATCGCCGATGGAATTTAAAGTGACTCTTAACAATACTTTTTCCAGATATAGATCATCTCTGAATTTTTCGCGGTCAGAAACATCAAAGATAATGGAAAACAACTGGGTCCTGCCTTCATAAGTGATGGGACTTGAATATACATCAACCATTTTTGAAGTACCGTTTTTTAAGCGGTGGCAGAAGAGAAAGTAGCGTTTTCCCCGGCAAAGAGCTTCCTCACGGGTTTCATTAATATCCTGTATATTCATGGATAAGATCTCATCTCTGGTATAGCCGTAAAAGGTACAGGCAGATGGATTGGCATCTAAAATTTTACCCGTTTCAATATCTGTAATGAGCATGACTGCAGAATGCTCTGTAAACATGGAACTTAGATTATTAAGAAGCCTTTCTTTGTCCTTTTTTAAATTTTTGAGTTCCGTAATATCGATTCGTGATCCGATGAGATGGGAGATTCTGCCCTCATCTTTCACAGGAGTCAGCCTTACCAGCCAGTTTTTCTGTTCCCCTTTTATATCTGTGTTTTCCTCGTACATCAGGCTATTTCCGGACTCAATGCATTTGCGGTAATTGTCCTGCAGAGCAAGGCCTGCTTTTTCACCCAGAATTTCCACAGGAGTTTTTCCCTGAAGCATGAGAGGAGTCATGCCGGTCAACTTTTGGTGTGCGGTATTGTTTCTGCCATAGCGGAATTCTCCGTTTTTATATTCCACAAGAAATAACCCGTCCTGCGTACTTTCGAAAAATAACTCAATGTCACGGGACAGGGCATAGTTTTTATTCCTTTCAATCTGCAATTCTTCATAAATATCTGTAATGTTATCCAATAGGGTGACCAGACGGGTGAGGTCTGGCTGATAGGAAGTTACCTTAAAGGTCTGTTCTCCTATGGAAACCGTAAACGGTTTCTGGTGTTTGCTGTTTTTCAAATTTTCATAGAACAGATGCCAGTCTTTGGCATCTGATGCAAGGTCAAGAAACGAGGATACGTTTTTTTGCAGAGTTGATTCCCGATCCAGACCCAGGTACTGAAAAAAAGAGTCATTGGCTTCTGCCAGAACATAATCCTTTGTATGATTGCCTTTTCCTGAGATGATTTCATGACAGGCATAGCCGAGCGGCATCTGCATGAAAATCGGTTCCATATGTTCTGTTGTCATGATAGGCCCCCTTTTTCGCAATTTCGTTTTATCCTTTTGATCGTTGTAATGAAATTTTATCAGAACTTTTTTCATTATACAAGAAAGTGAACAGGTATCTGAAAAAAGGTTCTTTAAGTTTTTTACCGTGTGGGTATGGCGATGTTTTTCGTCAGAGTATAAGTAAGCGGCATGTACAATTATTGATATAATAATATATTACGGAAGGAAGTGTAAAGTGATAAAATGCAGTTTCTTCTCTTCCTTAGGATTGGGACTCGTAATGATAGAAAGAGTTATAAATCAACAACTTATGGTTCGCGGAAAAATATTTCAATAAAATGCAGATTATGGCGGGTTGACAGGTACTTTTCAGGATTTTTTATCATAACATAAGACAAATTGTTTTATTTGAAAGGCAGTAATATTATGGCTTCTTGTCCAGATGGAATGTTTTCCTACACCGTTCAAGCCGGTGATACACTATGGCTAATTTCAAGACGATTTAATACTACCGTTGACGCAATTATGACTGCAAACCGTGGCCTTGTTCCCAACAATTTACGGGTTGGGCAGATGCTCTGTATCCCTGGTGCAGTGCGGCCACAGCCTCAGCCTCAGCCTCAACCTCCGAGAAACTGTCCGGTAGGATTACGTAATTATACCATTCAGAATGGAGATACGCTCTGGAAACTGGCTCAGACCTATTGTACAACAGTTGAAACAATTATGGCTTTAAACCCGGGGCTAAACCCTAATAACCTGATGACTGGTCAGGTAATCTGGATCCCTGCCGGCTACAAATTCCTCAATTTCCCATCCTGGCCCCGCATGCAGGAGACGGATTCAGATTCAGATTCGGATTTAGATGATATGATGGAGAGCAATCAGTTACCAGCTTGTCCGGAAGGCCATCATTCTTACATTATTCAGGCAGGGGATACACTCTGGCTGCTTTCTCAGCGTTTTAATACCACAGTAGAAGCGCTTATGACCGTAAACCCAGGCATTAATCCCACCAATCTGTTTATTGGCCAGGTAATCTGCGTTCCGATGCAAAGAAATAACAACATGCGTCCGCAGCCTCAGCCAAGACCGCAGCCAATGCCAATGCCTCAGCCGACCCCTCAGCCGACCCCACAACCAACCCCTCGGCCAATGCCAATGCCCCAGCCAACCCCGCGGCCAACACCCCAGCCGGCCCCACAACCAATGCCCCAGCCAACCCCTCAGCCAATGCCGACACCCCAGCCAATGCCAGCACCTCAGCCAATGCCAGCACCACAGCCAATGCCAGCACCTCAGCCAATGCCAGCACCTCAGCCAATGCCAGCACCACAGCCAATGCCGACACCACAGCCAATGCCGACACCCCAGCCAATGCCAGCACCTCAGCCAATGCCGACCCCTCGGCCAATGCCAATGCCTCAACCGGAACCCCCGCTAGCTATGTGGGTTACGAAAGCAGAACAGAATTTAAATAATTATCTTCGGTTCCTGTGGCTCCAGAATATTTACTGGATGAGAATGTCCATTCAGAGTATGCTGTTTAATCTGCCGGATGCACAGATCGTGAATGCTCGGCTCATGCAGAATCCAAAAGATTTTGAAATGGCACTCCGGACCTTCTATGGAGATGATAATGCTGCAGCATTTGCAGAGCTGATGGCAAATCATTTAATCATTGCCAATGAACTGGCTGCTGCCATGATGAGATCCAATGCAGAGGCAGAGGCTAACGCGGAAAGACGTTGGTATGATAATGCGGAAGAGATGGCATCATTCTTAAACGGAATCAACTCCAATTGGTCTGAAGAAGATTTAATGAGAATGTTCCAAAATCAAATGGATTTGATGAAACAGCTGGTATCTGATATGATGGCACGCAATTTTGAAGCGAGCAACGCCACCTTTGCCAACATTGAGCGTCAGGCAATGGAAATGGCAGATTTAATGACACAGGGAATTGTAAAACAGTTTCCTCAGTTTTTTAGATAAGCAAAAAAATCAGATAAGTAAAAAATGCAGTCCGGTGATTTTATAAGCCGGGCTGCTTTTAAAACTCTACGGAGCGTGGATTGAAAAATCTATGGATAACAGTTACAATGATTTTGTAGGATATGGTCCGGAAGGAGTCTACTGATTGTGTTGGCAAGTTACGGGCCATGTTGCATGTAGGAAAGATGGTGATAGTATATGGACAAACTTTCTAAAAAAGCCCTGAAAGAGCAATATAAGAATCGATCGGTTTCTGGCGGGGTATATTTCATAAAGTGCAGTGAAGGAGGTCTGATATGGCTTCGGGCCACAATGGATCTTCAAGGTGCAAAAAACAGGTTTATATTTTCTAAATCAATGGATTCCTGTCCGGAGAACAGTATGAGGGAAGCGTGGCTGCAGTTTGGGGCAGATGCATTTTCCTTTGAAGTGGCAGAGGAAATCATGAAAAAGGATACACAGACGGAAGCTGAGTTTTCAGAAGATGTGAATGTATTATTAGAGATGTGGCAAGAAAAGGAGAAGGGAGGAGATTTTAATGGATGAAACCATTGATATCAGCAGAATGCTTGACCAATCAGGTAAGATCATTCAACTTCCCAGAAAGAATAGTGCCAGAGAAGCTGTGCTTATGTATCTGGCAGAAAAATTCAATTTAAATCAAAATTATACGGAAAAAGAAGTGAATGAAATCTGTGAACAATGGCATTCCTTCCATGACTTTTTTCTGTTAAGGCGGGAACTGATTAATCATGGTCTGTTATGCCGTGAGCTGGATGGTTCCCGTTATTGGAGACCTGAAAAATGTAAAGATCAGATATGAACCTATAAATGAAGGGAAGGTAACTATGGAATACCATAAAATTGGAACTATAATCCGCACTCTGCGGCAGGAACACAACCTGACACAAAAGCAGCTTGCAGATCAAATGAATATCAGTGACAAGACGGTATCCAAGTGGGAGAGGGGATCTGGCCTGCCGGACATCTCTTTAATTCCGGAACTTACCCGTCTTTTAGGAGTTGATATTGGGAATCTGCTGGCAGGGGATCTAACTCCCAATGAACTTGTTGGAGGTAATATGAAAAACACAAAATATTTTGTCTGCCCCTCATGCGGGAGCCTCACTTTTTGCACCGGAGAAGCGGAGATTTCCTGTTGTGGCAAAAAGCTTTCGGCTTTGTCCATAAAAAAGGCAGAGGAGGAAGAAAAACTGTCTGTGGAGGTGATGGAAGATGACTGGTATATTACCAGTGACCATCCGATGGAAAAAGACTGCTACATCTCCTTTCTGGCCTTTGCAGCAGGAGACCGGATACAGGTCATCAAGCAGTATCCGGAATGGAATTTAAGCGTCAGGATACCGAGAAGAGGGCATGGGATGCTGATCTGGTACAGTACAAAGCAGGGGCTTCTTTATCAGCTTGTGTAAAAATCATTCATGATCCTTATTTTTTATTCCCCAATCACACATTGCTTCCAATATCGGGTATAGTGAAAGTCCTTTTTCGGATAACGAATATTCTACTTTTGGAGGTATTTGTGGGTACTCTTTACGTATGATCAGACCGTCATCTTCCAATTCTTTTAGCTGCACACTTAGTGTTTTGTAAGTAATTGTGCCTATAAGACGCTGCAGCTCATTGTAACGTATGGGATGTTGCTCAATAAGCCAGTATAAAATTATCATTTTCCATTTACCGCTTATCATGGAAAGGGTATATCCAAACGGGGTTTCTTTTACACTATGAATGGGATTCATCTCTTTTATACTCATATTTACACTTCCCTTTTAGATAGTATGCGTCGTAAAAGTGCATACTGTTTTTTTGCTTTTTTTAAGTATATACTATATAAAAATATATGTAAAGAGAGGTACAATATGAAGTCAGATACACTGCGATTGATCATGCCGCAATGGCAGGGAGGCAATGAGCCGTCTTATTCTTTTGGAACAAAATTATTATCATTTTTAGCTCCATCGGGCAAAAATGATATGGAGGTAGAAGTCCCGGTTGAGCCATATGATGAGATGCCTCTTCCCATGGAACATGGTGTAATTGCCCATTCAGTGTTGCTTCGTCAATTAAAATCAGCATCGAAAATCATAGAGGCTTATCAGCCGGAGCGAATCATCACATTTGGGGGAGATTGTCTCGTATCTCAAGCACCTTTTGCCTACTTAAATGAAAAACATAATGGAAAGCTTGGTGTACTTTGGCTTGATGCACACCCTGATGTCTCCACTCCTGATATGTTTCAGAATATTCACGCCATGGTTTTAGGAAACTTATTGGGGGAAGGGGAAAAGGATTTTGCAGCAGAAGTCAAAGTTCCACTAAATCCTGAATTGGTCATGTATGGTGGTTTGCAGGAAATGACTCCACAGGAATCACAAATAGTGGAGCGCCTTAATATCCGTAAAGCAGGATCGAAAGAACTGGCTGAGAATAGTCAACCCATATTAGACTGGATAAAGAACCAGGAAATTAAACATCTGGCCATTCATCTTGATTTAGATGTTTTAAATCCCCGGCTGTTTCGTTCCCTGTTGTTTGCAAAACCGGAAGGAGAACCAATACAGGCGTCACAAGGGGATATGAGTTTTTCTCAAATAGAACGAATTATTCAGGAGGTGTCCCAGCAGACGGAAATCGTAGGATTTACAATTGCTGAGTATCTGCCGTGGGATGCTTTAAATTTTTATAATTTTCTGAAGAAATTACCTGTTTTCCAATGATTGGAGAAAACAGTATAATTAATTTAAAAAAAAGTAGTTGACTCTCACACGGTGAGATACTATATACTGATCCTGAGCTCAAAAAAAACACATATATGTGAGGATTAAAAAATGCTGAAAATAGGTGATTTTTCAAAACTATCAAGGATCAGTATACGGATGCTGCGCCATTACGATGAAATCGGACTGCTGGTGCCAAGGAGTACCGATCACTTGACTGGTTACCGCTATTACAGTGAGGATCAGCTGCCCATGGCATGCCGGATCACCTCACTGAAAGAGATGGGATTTGGTCTTGCTGTGATCGGAGAGATTTTCAGAAATTATGATGATCCCAGAGAACTGGCAAAATTTCTGGAAATCAAGCAATCCGAGGTACAGGCAGAGATGCAGGATACCAACCGCCGTATGCGGCTCCTTGAAACAGCCATTGAAAGGCTGAGAAAGGACGAGACTTCCATGAACCATAATGTAACATTAAAAACCATACCCCAGAGGTATGTGGCCAGTGTAAGAAAAGTGCTTCCTGCTTACAATCAGGAGGGTATGCTGTGGAATTACCTTATGACCGAAACCGCGGATCAGAATCTACAATTTGCAGAGAACTGCTTAAGCCTGGCAGTATTTCATGACGAAGGATTTAAAGACAGCGATATCGATGTGGAGATACAGATGTCCGTAAAAGGAACGTATCAGGATACGGAGCATGTGGAATTCAAAACAGTTCCGCCAGTAGAGATCGCTTCTTCGATCTACAAAGGAAGTTATGACCAGATTACAGAAGTCAACCACGCGGTGGCAAACTGGGTCAATGACAATGGATACGAATTTAACGGCGCCATGTTCTGCATTTATCATGTCAGCCCGGCACAGACTCAGAACCCGGAAGAACTGGTAACCGAGGTCTGCTATCCGGTGAAATTAAAATCATAATAGAAATAGGTGGATTTCTCCTGACTCCGGTTAGGGGAAATCCACTTTTCGTTTGCACCAGATATATCCAGTTTCTTAAAATTGACAAAGTCACTTCTAATTGATATAGTAACTATGAAAAAGAAAGTGAGTGACCAATCGATGAAATATGAACCCAAAATGGAAAAGGAACTTCTATGTCCACTTGAATATGGACTTGATATTTTCGGCGGCAAATGGAAATCAAGAATTATCTGTGTGCTGTCTGCAACCAGTGTCATGCGTTACAATGAAATAAAAAAAGAACTCAGTAACATTACCGATGCGGTACTTTCTGCAATGTTAAAGGATCTTATAGCGGATGGATTGATCAGCAGGGAGCAGTACAATGAGATACCGCCAAGAGTAGAGTATGCTCTAACCGAAAAGGGACTGTCCGTTCTTCCTATTTTACAAAGTATCTGTCTTTGGTCCAGGCAGCAGACCGAAGAGGAACTGGATAAAAGACTTCCGCCATGCAGAACATGTGAAAAATAGCTCTGATTCCATTACTATGAAAATTATTAGCAACTTATAAATTTCCTAATATATTTACACTTCCAGGTTGCTTTGGTACTCTCTGTATGTGGTTAACCATCAATCAAATTATCTGGAGGTAAGTATCATGAATGCAAAAGCATACTTAGAAATTACAATGAAAATCAATGATTCAAACCGGTCCGCAGCAGCAAAAGTTTATACGGATTACCGTGGACCATTTTTAGAGCAGATAAGAGGTGCGGTATCAAAAGAACTTCTCATTCGTGAAGAAGATGTTCAGGTACTCCATGGCTTTGACAGTGTTGAAAATGCGAAAGCCTATCTTAGCAGTGAAATGTTCCAAAATGATGTATTCACGGGCCTCAAGCCACTTTGGAATGGTGATCCCGATGTTAAGATCTACACCGTTGCCTAACTAGGTACAATCACCGGGAGAAAGACTGGCATCAAGGCGGGAATTTATAAATAAACGCTCACATCAAGAAAGTCAGACAATGGTTTTATGGAGCAATGAGGACCATTGTCTGGTTTTAAGTAAAATATTGTTTTAAAAAGGAGGACGTTCCATGAGAATCCAGCGATTGCTTGGACTGCTCAGTGTTCTTGGAGAGGTCGAAAAAATTACAATCCAGGAACTGGCAGATCGGTTCGAAGTTTCGAAACGGACAATTTTTCGGGATCTGGATATGTTAAATTGTGCGGGGATTCCCATTGTGTCTTATCCGGGAATTGGTGGAGGTGTTTCCATCATGGAAGGGTATAAGATAGACAAAAAAGTATTATCTTCTGGCGATACAGAAAAAATATTTACAGCTTTGAATGGTTTAAAAAGCATTGATGGGGATCGATCTGTCACAGATTTAATTGCCAAACTCGTACCGGCACAGGAGTCTGGTATTTTTTCTCAAAGCCAGTATGTAATAAAATTTTCCTCCTGGTTTTGTGATAGCATCACACAGGATAAGGCAGCAATTCTTCATAAAGCAATCAGTGAGCAGCACATTGTCCACCTGGAATATATATCCAGTTCTTCCCGCGGTGTAAGAATCATAGAACCTCATAAATTAGTATTCAGACAATCCAGCTGGTATCTGTATGGCTTCTGCAGGGAAAGAAAAGATTTCCGGCTGTTTAAGTTAAGCCGTATGGTTTCTATTGAAATGTTAGAAGAAAAATTTTTATTACGCCCCGTATATGACATAGAATTAAAAAGCAATTATGAATCAGATCTTTTCTCTGCAAACTACAAGGAAGGGCTTTATGAAGTTATTTTAGAATATGATAGTTCAGACGAATTTGAGTTAACCCAGAAGATTGATGCATCCTTTTTTCAGAAAAATACAGATCCAGATGCCAGGCAGTCCAGAATTCGTTTTTACACTTCTAATTTATCCTGGACCAGTGAGCTTGTTTTGGGAATAGCGGATAAAGTGCGAGTGATCTCTCCGCCACAGCTCTATAACGAAATCAGACTTCGGCTGGATAAAATAAATAGTTTTTATAAAGGTGACATATAGTTGTCATCTTTTTTGTTGTAGAATACAGCAGAAAGGCGGTAAACAAATATGAAAAAAGAAGTTTTGGTTTTTATTTTTAATGGTTATGCGGATTGGGAACCTGCTTACATTTGCTCTGAGTTAAATGCTCCCGAAACGGAATATACTGTGAAAACACTTAGTCTTGATAAAGAACCAAAAACCTCAATGGGCGGTTTTAAAGTTCTTCCAGACTATTCTGTTAACGACTTTCCCGGTGATTTCAGTCTGCTGATTCTATGTGGTGGGCTTGCCTGGGTGGAGCAGAAAAACAATTCTGTTCTGCCGGTGGTGGAATACGCTGTTAAAAAGAATATTCCTGTGGGAGGCATTTGCAACGCCGTGAATTTCCTGGCGGAACATGGATACTTGGATCAGATTAAACATACGGGGAATACGGCAGCATTTATGAAATCACAGGCGCCCCATTACATGGGAGAGCAGAACTTCCTTGAAAAGCAGGCAGTCTGCGATTCTAACATAATTACAGCCAATGGTTCGGGAGCATTGGAATTTGCAAAAGAAATCTTAATGCTTTTAAAGGTGAAACCGGAAGATATGATACTGGAATGGTATAAACTTCATAAGGTGGGGTTTTATTAAGTAAGAAGTCAACTCATTTTGTGAGTTGACTTCTTTTATCAAACGTCATGGCAGATCAGTTTTATATTGATAGTGAACTTAAGCGTTATAGATCTAAAGTGTTATAGATCTAAAGCGTTATAGATCTTCCAAATAATATTTCCCATGTTTTTGCTACATTATTGGCACGAGAGTATGAATAAAGACTTTCATTTATCAGTCTTGGTAAAATATATTCGGGATTTTAAAGAGATCTGTCGGTTATCGTTTACCAAGAAATAGAGTGCCAACACGTTCTCCCTTGATGATTTGATATAGAGCGGATGGATTTTTACCATTTGTAACGATTGTGTCAATCCCCTGTGCGGTAGCCAGTTTTGCCGCCAGCAGCTTTGTTTTCATACCGCCTGTACCCCGTCTGGAACCTGCGCCTCCGGCTAAAGACAGAACCTCTTCGTCTATGGTGTTTACACATTCTATTCTTTTTGCGTTGGGGCGAAGGCGGGGATCACTGTCATAAAAGCCGTCAATATCTGATAGGATGATGAGTTTTTCTGCTCTGCACAAGACTGCAACAACAGCGGAGAGCATGTCATTATCTCCAAATAATCGATCTTCGGATTCGATCTCCGTATATCTGACAGAGTCATTTTCATTAACAACCGGAATTATATTCATTTCTAATAAGGCGTCGAACGTGTTTATCAGATTTTCTTTTTTTTCCTCATGCTCCATATCTTCGGCATTCAATAGAATCTGTGCAATGGTTTTGTTGTAATCATTAAAAAATTTATCATATAAATACATAATACTGCATTGGCCGACTGCAGCAGCAGCCTGTTTCAATCGCATTCCTGTTAAGTTTCTTTTCAGATTCAATTTATTGGCGCCCACAGCAATCGCTCCGGAAGAAACTAAGATTATCTCATACCCCATGTTTTGAATATCAGACAGCACGCAGGCAATGCGGTCAAAGGATCGTAAGTCATTTTTTCCTAAGTCATTTGTTAAGGTGGAAGTGCCAACCTTTACTACAATTCTGTTTTGATACATATTCAACTGCTTTACCTTTTCTTTCTATATTTAAATGATTTTATATGAGTGTCTGGTAAAGGCCAGAAAATCATGAAGAATCTGTGATGTCTTGATTTTCATATAGCCAGTGGTGGTTCCGTCGCTGCATCCGTACCATTCTTCAGTCAGCACATCCTTATCCAATACTATTTCAATTTCATGATCTATATCTAGTAAAGCACTGAAAACAGTCGCAGCGCCTATTTTTGTTCCCAGCATCTTGTCCATTAAATCCGCAGGAGCGAAGGAAACACGGGAAACGCCTAAGGCACTGCTGAAATCCTTTGTGTGAAATGGTTTATGGGCTGTAGTGACAAAGAGGAAAAACTCCGTTTGTTTTCTATTACAGAGAAATAATGTCTTAACCATTTTTACATCCAGTACCTTATTAATTTGAACACAATCTTCCATTGTAATTGCTTCATCGGTATCCACGCGATTAAACGGAATGTGCAGGTCGAGCAGTGTGCGAAATGTTTTTTCCTGAAGTCTGGTTTTAAATTCAGTAGGTGGTGTTGTATGAATATCACTAATAAAGAACATAATTATATTCCTTTCCGTTGAAAAGTCTTTACGGATAGTGTATCATGATTTTAAAATTACAAAAGCGAATGTTTCTCATGATTACTATGAGATAATCAGATATAAAGAAGGTGAAAATAGAATGGATATGAATATTCAAAAGCATATGGCCTTTGTTAAAACGGTTGAATATGGCAGTTTCACAAAAGCGGCAGAGATATTAAACTATTCACAATCTGGTATCAGCCGCATGATCAGCGATCTGGAAACGGAATGGAATGTATCTCTCCTTGAACGTGGGAAATCCGGTGTACGTTTGACTTCTGATGGTTTAAAGTTGCTGCCATTTGCTCAAAACGTATGCAGCGAATATCAGAAATTGCAGGCCCAGGTGGATGAACTGAATGATCTGCAATCGGGTCTGATTCGAATCGGCACATTTTCCAGTGCTGCGACTCATTGGCTACCGAATATCATCAAAGCGTTTCAAAAGGACTATCCCAATATAGATTATGAGCTTTTGTTAGGAGATTATGGGGAGATTGAAGCTTGGATTTCAAATGGACGTGTGGATTGTGGTTTCCTCCGGCTTCCCACACAGCCGGAGTTTGAAACGGTATTTTTAGAACAGGATAAGCTGCTTGTTGTTTTGCCAGAAGATCATAAAATGGCCGATTGTGAATACTTTCCGGTAAAGGCCTTGTGTGATTTCCCTTTTATGCTTTTAGAAAAAGGTGCGAAAGCAGATGTATCAGAAATATTTGAGAGATGCAATATAAAACCGAATATACATTTTACCACATGGGATGATTATGCCATCATGTCCATGGTGGAAAGTGGGTTAGGAATCAGTATTTTACCGGAACTTATTTTGCGGCGCGTTCCATACAGAATTGTGACAAAGGAATTGGACATCCCTGCGTACCGTAAGATTGGCATTGCAATGAGAGATAAGAAATCTGCTTCTCTTGCGGTCAAACGGTTTTTGGATTATCTGCAATGCAGAGGCAGCATCAACAATGGATAAGAGTAACACCCCTACTTTACGTGCTTTGTCCAATTCATAACAAATTCTGTTTCACCAGTGTTCTCATCCATTTGCTCTTTTGTTACGATAAAATCTTCATTCCGTGTGATTATGTTGATGGAAGTCATTTTAAACGATACTTTGAGAGTCAGTAATATCCAACTTCAATTACATCATACGTAATATTTTTTGGATTACTTCTTTCTTTTGAATGGTATTGTGTCCGGATATACATATGTCAAAATCCATTTCCTGATAGGTTTTCATTGTATGAATATAAACCTCCTTTTCACAATAAATACTTGGAATAAGATCGTCCATACTATCACCGACATTATCTCCAAGTAAAAGAACATCATCTTCCTCATCTAAAATACTTATGGAATCTAAAGTGTGTCCTGGTGTATGGAATAATTTGATTTTGTCTTCTGCAAAATAGAGCTCTTTTTCAAAAACCAGATTTGGAAGATACATGTTAACCTCACCGCTGCAATAGGAATGATTCTTCTGCATCATATCTTCCCAATTGGATTGTATCATTTCTCTGCATAATGTATGAGATACCATGGTACAATCTCTTAATACATCATTTCCCCAAACATGGTCCCAATGGTGATGCGTGTTTATCACTATAATTTTTTTATGATCATTCTTTAAATATTCCTTAATCGGATCAATGCTTAAAGAACCTAGGCCTGTATCTATGATATAATTGCAATTCCTTCCCTTGATTAAATAAACATTTAAATCCCAGCCGGGGTTACGATAGGTAAATAGAACTCCCCTGTTATTTATCTTTCTAATTTGCATTCCTATGTATCTCCTTTTGTATAAAGATTACGCGAATATTATTTCTTCAATTATTTACGATACTTCATGAATTTAATTGTATACATATTATTGTAAAATTTCAAATACTATAGGAAGAAGATTGAAAAATGATATCTCTAATTCTAATTGCTTTATTTATGTCTGATGGGAAATGAGAATCATTGGTGACTACTTGCGATCCTTTGGCTGTTCGCATATAATTATACCAATATGGAGTAAAAGAATATCGAATGTATGGAATTCAATGAGAAACGGCAACAACTTCGAAAACAGAATAACCTGATCCAGGAACAGCTTGCAGAGCGGCTCGATATATCTAGAGCGGCTGTTTCCAAATGATTAAGAAAACGCTTATAATTCATATTTATAAACATGGTCATAGTCTCTGGAAAAGGTTACTGCGACGCTTTTTTTTGTCAGATTATATACAGCAGACCATTGCTCATCTCCCGGAATTACATTTTTCTTTAGCAATTCTAAGGCATCATTTTCAGAAATAATCCCATTGCATTTTTCAAGTTCACTTTCAAGATTATCATATCTGTCTTTTCCGAATCCTTCATGATCTGGATTGTTATATAAGGTAAAATTAGTTGCTACTTGATAGTTCTTGATTTTCTTTGAAGTCACCATTTTGCCATCCACAAATTCGATTACAGCTGAATCTCCTGTTGCATCTGCAACCATATAATGCAATGGTGCAATGATATAAAATAGATTATAATCTTTTACTAATTGAATTGCTTCTTCAACTGTTCTGGCTTTATTTAAGATCAGCCTCGGTAATGTTTGGTCGAATAATGTAATCCTATTATTAGTTGGATAGATGGCCTTAGAATCAGTCATGATAGCAACAGATAACCCATGTTCATTAATTCCATCGGAGGGGCTATATGGCGCTGCTAGGGTTAACTTTGCATCTGTTTCCAATGTTTCATATGTATTTTCATCCCAATCTAATTCCGCCATATTTAGTAAAGCTAATGATTTATAATGATCACTGTCACTTAACCGGATCATCATTGGAATGGCACATTCACAATCCATATTTCTAGCAAATATAACATCGCCATCTATGTTCTGGGCTGTGAAAACTCCGCATCCAAACTTCTCTCTATCTACTTTTTTATTGTTGTCAAATATCAGGGTCTCATTAATATAAGTACTAAACGAATCTATATTACCAGCACCTTTTGATAAATACTTATTAAAGAAATAACTACCATGATAGTCCATTGAATAAAAGGGCCTGTCGCTAACCTTTATAATTTCCGCTCTAATTTGATTTTCAATATTCTGTACAATTTTCATTCTCTCTTCTCCTTACATTAAAGTTTAATTAACTTTGACATATAAATGATCTGTAGTAAATGTATCAAATCCACACTCAATAGAATAAAACAAAAACGCAATAATTCCATTATTATGATGCGATATTAGTACAAAAGGGATGCAGTATTTTATAGTCTGAAAGTATAACAAGAAAATTGAGTATTATCGTACCTTATTTTGAATTCATCTTAAAAATAGAGTAGCATTTGTTTCAAAAATATTCATTTTGCCTTTTGCTTTTGGTGCATAGCCAAAGATAACATACGATTGAACCATTAATCAAAACAGATATTCATGCAAGAATGGAGCGGATTCTTATGAAAACCGCTCCAACTATTGGCAAAAAATCTTTTGATAATACAACCTGTGGCATCATGAATCTCAGCTTAGAATATCCGATTCCTCTACGGATAAAACACCAGTTACTTTCTTAATTCAATTTGAGCAAACGGCCCAAGCATCTACCTCTACTTTTATTTGTGGAGAAGCTAATGCTTTAACATATAATAAAGTACAGCAGGGGAGATCTTCACCAAAGAAATTTAATAATATTTCGCCCCGAACACTGCTGCTCAATTCCTCTGCAAAGTAAAGTGTGATTTTTGTAATATTCTCTTTGGGGATATTTGCTTCTTTCAGATTCAGCTCAATATTTTTCAAAGCTAACTTAAATTGTTCCTCAACGGTTTCAGGAATATTCTTTTCTAAGTCCATGCCGATTTGTCCAGATAAATTTAGTAATCTTGTTTGCTCAGAAACTTCGATTTGGTGGAAGTAAGGTCCCACGGGTGCATGGACAGTTTTTGGATTTCGTCTTGTTATCATTAAGCAAACCTCCGTCATATGATTATAAATAGAAATATCATTCATTAAAATAGTACCAGTACAATTTGCCTTATTAAATAAAAAAAGACGACTGATAACAATCGACTTCTTTTACAAAATGTTTTACCGGAAGCGGTGGGATTCGAACCCACGTGCCCTTGCGGACAACCGCATTTCGAGTGCGGCTCGTTATGACCACTTCGATACGCTTCCATATAATGATTATTCAGTTTTTTGATAAAGCATCAATATCCTCTTTATAAAAAAGCGAACGATACGATTATACACGATAATGACGGTTTTGGGTAGTAGTTTTCATGAAATTTTTGCTTTTTCCCCGAATAAGCTTCTATACTGTGGAAATAATAGGAATGAAGATAAAAAAGTACATATTTTATATGAAAAATCCATTTGTTTTTGTTTAATAATTCTAAAATCAAAAGATATCCATGAGAAGAGGTGCGGGAATGCAAAATATGAAATACACATTTTCTACGGTAGAAGAGTTGGTTGCATTTGTAGTAAGGGCTGAAAAATGCAATTTTGAAATAGATGTCATCTGTAATCAGTTGGTAATTGACGGGAAATCCCTTATTGGAATCATGATTATAGGAATTGGTAGGCAGGTTGAAATTGTTTGCCATAATGAAACAGCATGTCCGGAGGCGTTGGTGGGGCATGCTGCTTAAAAATCAGTATATGTTCTGTTAAATCAGGTCGGTCTTGTTTGATATATAAAACAGGGCCGGCTTTTTTAGTTCTTTCCGCTTTTCCTTGCAAACTGTTATTATAAGGAATATAATTTTAAATTGTTTGCAAAAAATGTAGCAATTTAATGAGCTAATAAGGAGGATGAAATATGCAGACTGAAGAACATTCGGTAAAGAATACCATAAATCGCTTCCGTAGTTTTCGTTACGCATTGATACTGGAAGGTATTGTCACGGGGGCTATTGCTGGTGCAGTCGTGGTCTTTTTCCGGTATTTATTGACATATGCTGATGAATTGTTGCAATCGGTATTAGCATTTGGGAAAAATCATATCTGGGCGATTCCTGTATGGTTTGTATTTTTAACTGTGTCGGCAATGATTGTAGCTGGACTTCTAAAATGGGAATCTTTTATATCTGGAAGCGGAATACCTCAAGTCGAAGGAGAAATGATCGGAGAACTAGATCCTTGTTGGTGGAAAATACTTATAGCAAAGCTGGTGGGAGGACTTTTGTCCATTGGTTCTGGTTTGTCATTGGGTAGAGAAGGTCCAAGCATTCAACTTGGTGCTATGGCAGCCAAAGGTTTTTCACGTCTCACAAAAAGGGCAAGAACAGAAGAAAAGCTTCTTATCACCTGCGGAGCCAGTGCAGGCCTTTCTGCAGCCTTTAATGCTCCCATTGCCGGAGTATTGTTTTCCCTGGAAGAAATTCATAAACACTTTTCTCCAGAGGTGCTTTTGTCTACCATGGCTTCCTCCATCACAGCGGATTTTGTTTCCAGAAATGTCTTTGGATTAAAGCCTGTATTCGATTTTCAGATTACACAAATGATGCCTTTAAATACCTATGGACACGTGATCTTATTTGGTGTAATTCTTGGATGCATGGGAATCGTCTACAACACCTGTCTTTCAAAAACCCAGGACATATTTCAAAAAATCCCCAATCAGGCGGGGCGGCTTTTAATCCCATTTTTGCTGGCAGGCGTCTTTGGCTTTTTCTATCCATATGTACTCGGGGGAGGCCATTCTTTGGTGGAAAGTCTTACATCCGGACAGATGATGGCAGGAGCTTTGTGCCTTTTATTTGTTTTGAAGTTCGGTTTTTCCATGATAAGCTTCAGTTCTGGTGCACCGGGAGGAATATTTTTGCCCCTTTTGGTCCTTGGTGCTGTCATTGGAAATATTTATTATAGGTCAGTGAACCAGATGACCGGCTCTCTGACCGGACTTTTAGATAATTTTATCATACTAGGAATGGCAGGTTATTTTTCTGCTATTGTTCGGGCTCCAATTACTGGAATTATTCTAATCAGTGAGATGACAGGTGGTTTTTCACACTTGCTTACGTTATCCATGGTATCATTGGTTGCTTACGTGATTCCTGACATGGTTCATTGTGCTCCCGTGTATGACCAGCTTCTTCATCGGCTTCTTGCAAAATTAAACCCTGAACGAAGAAATTTACGTACAGGAGAAAAGGTTCTGGTGGAAGGTATGATTTTTCATGGGAGTGTGGCAGAAGGGCGAAAGGTTTCCGAAATTCACTGGCCGGGAACCTGCCTTTTGGTATCGCTTATACGAGGAGAAGCGGAATTTGTTCCAAGTGGAGAGACTACCTTTGCCGCCGGTGATAAAATCGTGATTCTCTGTGATGAAGATGTTCAAAGGAATCTTCACCAGGTTTTGCAGGAGGTATGTGAAACTGTGAATATGGAATCTTAAGTCTGAATGTAAAAGTAATCCTGTTTTTTAGTTGACTTTCTCCTGTAAAAGGACGTAAACTTAGAGAAAGGCAAATCAGGAGTTTAAGATATGAAAAATCAGACGAATGAAAGCTTCGATGAACTGGAACGCCGGCGCCGTACAAGAGAGCGGCTCAAGAAGCAGAAGAAGAAACAAAAGCGAAATCAATTTCTTTACATAGGGGGTAAAGTCCTGATTCTTGCGGCTGCCCTGACTGCATTACTAATTGGATTAAGTTACGTGTTTCAGCGTAATTATGTGGATCTAAGGGCCATCGAGATGCCAGAGTGGGTAACTCAGGAGTTTATAACCCCCAATCCTTACTCAAGACCTGGAACAGAGATGAAGCGGATCAATCAGATCGTGATTCACTATGTGGCAAACCCAGGAACCACCGCCAAGCAGAATATGACTTATTTTGACAGCTTAAAGGATCAGACGGGAGAGAAGAAGATATCGGCCAGCAGCCATTTTATCATCGGGCTTGATGGGGAAGTTCTTCAGGGAATCCCTCTTTATGAGATGGCATATGCCACCTCAAAGGAAAAAAATGTGGATACGGTTTCCATTGAATGCTGCCATCCCGATGAGACTGGAAAGTTTAACGATGTTACATATGATTCATTGGTAAAGTTCACCGCCTGGCTGTGCAGGAATCTGGGGCTGACGGAAAAAGATGTAATCAGGCATTATGATGCGACTGGTAAGGACTGCCCACGGTATTTTGTAGCCCATGAGGATGAATGGGAAAAGTTTTTACAGGATGTGAAAGAGGCAAGAAAAGGAATCAATTAAACAGAGAATGAAATTATGAAATCCTCCATAAGGATGTTTCCGTAATCAATCGCAGCATTTCGCAGGACGGTTACCGGGTTGTAAACGAACTTATGGTAGGATTTTTTTGGTAATACAGGGTATTGAATATGCTAAATAGGTCATAGCAAAAAAGAATCTAATGAATTTTTTTTTATGGGAATTTTTACAGAGTAATAAGAGAGCAGCATTGAGAAAATCATCAAAAGAATGTAATTTCGGGAGAATATCATCATAGTAGTTTCACTTGACAAGATAAGACTACTGTGATAGTCTGAGAACACAAGAAAGACTATCGCAGTAGTCCGAAAGGGGATTTATATGGATATTAAGCTGTTTGATTCCGAGCTAAAGGTCATGGAAGTTTTATGGGAACGTGGTGACACAACTGCCCGGGAAATTGTAGACATATTGACGGAACGCATTGGCTGGAACAAGAATACTACTTATACGGTTATTAAAAAATGTATTGAAAAAGGTGCCATTGAGCGGGAAGAACCCGGTTTTTTATGCAAGGCGCTGGTTACGAGAGACGAGGTACAGCAGAGTGAAACGGAACAGCTCATTGATAAAATGTTCGGTGGCTCCAGTGAACTTTTCTTTTCGGCTTTTCTTAAAAATCATGGTATTTCAGAAGAGGAAGCAAAACGGCTTACCAAGCTGATTGAGGAGGCGAAATAAAATGCTGCATTTCAGAATGGATATGCCGTTGTACCTGATGGATCTGTATGGTAGTGTGATGATCGTCATAACTTTCCTGCTACGGGGATTTTTGAGAAACCGCCTGCCAAAGTTTGTTTTTCCTCTGCTGTGGGGGCTGGTACTGATTCGACTGCTGGTTCCGTTTTCTTTGTCCAGCCCAATCAGTGCACCCGTACCGGAGTGGCAGATAAAGCATTCAGAGGATACCGCAGTTTATGTTGTAGAGAATACAGTTACAGCCAGCGAAAATCCTTCCGAAGATGATATTTACAGCTATTCAGAGGGAAGCGTAGATAAGTGGCTGAATCAACAACTTGTGCTAACAGTTATTTTCTTCTTAGGGGCTATGGCAACAACGGGAATTTTGCTGTCTCAGAAATTTAAGTATTCCCGTAAATTAAATAACAGCCTGCTGGTTGAACACAATCAGGCCATTAATGCCATCCTACGTGATATGGGTATGGAGCATATCCTTGTGTTTACCAATGATGAAATAGCTTCCCCGCTGGTCTGTGGTGTTCTAAGTCCACGTATTTATCTTCCGGCAGGTATGGATTTCCGGCAGTCTCAGCTTCTGCGACATATTCTTGTTCATGAGACAATGCACATCAAACGTAGAGATAACTGGCTGAAGATTGTGATGCTGATTGCATTGTGCATGAACTGGTATAATCCGCTGATTTGGCTTATGTCAAAATGCCTTTCCTCTGATTTAGAGACAGCCTGTGATGCAGCAGTACTCAAACAGATGGAACCGGTTGAGCGAAAAAGCTATGCTGCAAGCCTTCTTTCCATGGCGCTTATGGGCAACCGTTCCACATTGATTTACAGTGCTTTTTCCAAAACAGAGGTGGAGAGTCGAATAAAAAATGTTCTTAGCTATCAGAAAGCGACTGCTTTTGTTCTGACGCTCTCCATTCTTTTGATTTTGAGCAGTTCCGTCGTGTTTGCAACTGGAGGGCAAGCACCGTTTTCTGCTGATTTAAGCAGTTACTGTGGCAGTACATCCTCCCGATGGGGAGTTAAGGCAGAGCTTGTAAGAGATATTGCATTTGGTGAAAATGCCGGCCAGCGTGTCGACAATGCAATTTTTGATGTACTTGAGTCGGATACCTCAAAAGATCCCGACCTCATTGCAAATCAGGTAAAGTCGGCACTGGCAAAAGAATTCGGAGTAGAAAAGGGAGCATTTAGGCTCAGAGTCGATCTTTGCATGTCTGATGATGAAATTGAAAAGGAGTATGCAAGCCAGGGACTTACCAAGGCACAGGACGGCTTTTATCTTTATAAGGGAGAAACGGTCCGGGCTTATAGGGATGAAATGCTTGGATCGGTTCAGACACGGGAAGAGGGCGCTATCGATATTTCTGTGATCAGAAACCGTTTGGGAGAAATTACCTCTGTGTCAGTCTTACGACAAGGCGACAGTGAATTTGAGAAGCGAACAAAGGAAATGGAAAGAAACCATGGCTATGACATGGACATTTCTTACGGGACAGCATATGAACAGTAAGCAGCTTAAAATTCTTGCACTCACCGCCATGTTTTTCGACCATTTCATACGCATTTTTCCGTTGTCAGATGCCATTGCACCTGTCGGAGATTGGCTATATACGATTGGGCAGGAGAATTTGAGTGTCTGGGTAATGTCATGGATTCCTTATTTGCTGTCTTATTTCGGCAGATTGGCAGCACCTGTATTTTTATTTTGCATTGTGCAGGGGTTTTTACATACCAGGAACCTTAAAAAGTATATATTACGTATTTTTGCAACGGGATTTCTTGCACAGGTTCCTTATATTCTGTTTGAACTGGCAGAAAATCAGATGTACGGCATCGCCGGCAACTGGAAGGAAGTTCCTTTAAATATTTTATTTACATTGGGGTTAGGACTGCTCGCTCTTTGGGGATATGCAAAGTGCGCTAAAAAAGGTAACAGCGTGCTTGGAATTAGTATCATCGTACTGGCGGGGGCTTTGGCTCGGATGCTTCAGTTTGAAGGTGGCGAGGGTTATATCCTGATTATCTTTATGCTTTATGTAATTAGGAACCGTTCTGTATGGCAAAAAGCATTGATCTTTATTCCTGTGATGTTCCTAGCTCGTTACAGATTGATTGCCTATACATTATTGGAAAATATAGAAATGTTACGAACCTGTACCCTGAATGTTCTTGGGGCCTATCTGGGCATTTTAATGACCGGTTTTTATTCCGGTGAAAAGGGAAATATCGGCAAACGATTTCAACGGTTTATGTACGCTTTTTACCCACTGCAATGGCTTATTTTAGCTATGATTGGATTTCTTAGAACTCCTCTCGCTTGATATGCTTGAAAAGAGCCACTCTACTGATTTTATGGTCAGTAGGGCGGCTCTTTCTTGTCAATACCGTCTAATATGTAAATTTCTGGGAACATATCTTATAATTCTCGGTTTTCAAGGGCCCAAAAAGGTAATGAAAATACCTGCAATTAATGCAGAACCAATGGTACTGGAAACGATGGGTCCCATGGCATGCATTAACAAATGGCTATGAGGATTATACTCCTGCCCAAGTTTTTGGGATACACGTGCAGCCATGGGCATCGCGGATACTCCTGAATTACCAATCAGGGGGTTAACCTTACCTCCAGTAATTTTGCATAAAAGTTTTGCAATTAAAACACCACCTACGGTACCAAAGGAAAATGCGAATAATCCAAGACATATGATCAGAATTGTCTGGGGGTTTACTATTCTGTCAGCAGTGGCTGTGGAACCTACAGAAATACCGATTAATAACGTTAGTATATTTAATAAATCATTCTGGAGAGAGCGTACATATCGTTCTGTCACACCGCTTTCCCTGATTATGTTGCCTAACATCAGCATGGCGATTAAAGTACCTGCCGCCGGTACGATGAGTAATGTAGCAAGTGTAACGCCGAAGGAAAATATAATTTTCTGCCGGCGTGTGACCCTTTTGGATTCCGGCATAACAATGACCCGTTCTTTTTCGGTGGTAAGCAGGCGCATGATCGGCGGTTGGATCAATGGAACCAATGCCATATAGGAGTATGCGGCAATGGTAATTACAGGAAGAAGCTGTGGTGCCAGTATCTCAGCCGTATAAATGGAAGTGGGGCCATCGGAACTGCCAATAATTCCGATAGCTGCCGCTTCCTGAAGGCTAAAACCATCAAATCCAGGAATGATGTATGCAAGCCCCTTGCCGATTAATAAAGCTCCACCCAGGGAAGCAAAAATACCGAGCTGTCCGCCTAAGCCAATCAGAACGCTTTTCGGACATGAAATCAAAGGCGTAAAATCGGTCATTGCACCGATGCATAAAAAAATCAAAGGTGGATAAATTCCGAGAGAAATTCCCTGATATAAATAATAAAGCAGTCCGCCTTCATCGTGTGCTGACAGACCTGCCAATGGAATATTAGCCAAGACCATACCAAAAGACAGGGGGAGAAGCAATAATGGTTCGTATTTTTTTACAATAGCCAGATATGCCAGAAATAATGAGAGTATTACCATAACAAGCTGTGGTAGCGTCATATGCATAAAGCTAAGACTAGAAAGAAATTTTTGCCAAAACACCAATAAAATCAACTCCTAATTTTTTTAGATATTTGTATAGCCTTCACTGTTTATAATCGCTTCTAATTTTTGCCCGTTTTTGCACATCATGCAATCCCCCGGACGGTACACATAATACTCAGGAATGTCATTGCTTGTAAACATGGAATATATTTCTTGATCGGATTTATCCGTGTAAGCATTAAATAAAGCTGAAATTCCTGCTAATACGCCTCCATAGTAGGTGATACATTCCTGGGCACGACGAATCGTTGTGCCGCTGGAAATCGTTGCAACCAGCAGAATAATGTCTTTGTTTTGAATATATTGCTGCATGCTGCTTTGAAAAATCAACTTACCATCAACGCTGCTCAAAGGTTTTAATATTCGTATGTCTTTCCCGCTGTTTACTACGGAGATGCCTTCCTGTAAAAGTTCTTCCGCCATATAAGCACCAATAATATCGGTTCCCTCCATGCAGACAATCGTATCCACGGATACATTTGCTAAATAGGGGATAGACAACTCTCTTGCTACATCCTTTGCGGCAATCGCGTTGGTCTTCAATTCATTGACATCAAGGTAATGACTGATATGAAAATGGTTGGTTGTAAAATGCCCTGGCCTTACCTTCATGGATATCAGGGGATTCTTTGGTAATGAAATGGTAAAAGCATTGTCTTCCATTTTTTCTCCTTTACACATGAAATTGAAATCAATACAACAGATGATGAAATCTTATATTTTAGAACAAAATGCTACACTTATAGTTACATATTGTGATAAATAAGAGCGAGGAATCAGAGGATTTTCGATTATCGTGATAAAAACAGTCTAAGAGATTGGCCAGCACTTAATGGATTTGATCTGGGTATTAGTATGTACTTCACTAGGCAGATAAAAGAATCAGCCCCTGTATTGCAACGTTTATAAATACGGCTGCAATACAGGGGCTGTCTGTTATTATATGGGACTGTCCGATTATATTTCGTTATTCTCTCCGAAAAGATCCGTTTCAATGATCCTTACAGCATCAGCGATGCAGTCATTGCAGGAGCGGAGTATGGTTCCGGTTTCAATTCCTTTTAAATCTTTACAGATCACACTTCCGTTTTGATCTTTAAAATCCGATAAACATTGTTTGGACATCTGGTAAGAGATTCTCTTGGAATCTGGCTTTTCTAAATGAGCCGAACTGTTTTTCAGACCGGAGAGTATGGAGGCCGCTCCGATGGCTCCACAGGTTCCTTCCATACCGCCCATTCCAAGCCCCATGCCTTCGGTAAAGCGAAACATGGTTTCTTCGTCAACGCCGGTTTTATCACAAAATACACAGGAAACAGCCTGTGCACAGTTATAACCCTGCTCGTGTTTTTTAAGAGCGTCTTCCACTCTTTTTGATATCGTATTTGTCATGTGAATATTCCTCCTAAATGGTAATTTTAAAAAATATCCCTCTTATATCGCTGCCCGGTCAGAACGCAGATGAACCCGGTTGAAAATGCTGTGAAATATAAAACCTCCGAAACAGGTGGCAAATAAGTAGACCACATTGCCAATCGGTATGCCATATGTTAAAGCAATTTCATGAAAAACGATCTGTGCGGAAGGATAATATGGGGAAATATAGAACATATCCGCCTGACCCAAAGGCTTCGCAGTTCTATTAATAATAGAAGCAATGATACAGCAAATAAAAAATAAAGGGAGAGTCCGCACAAACCCCATAAGAGAGACGTCAGAATAGCGGGAGAATGCGATGACCAGCGCAATATAAACCAGCAGGAGGTGCCAGATCAATCCGTGCAGCGTTAAAAACCAGTAAGGGTGGAAGAGTCCGGAAGGCTCTGCCAGAGCCATGATGCCGCCTAAAAGATTAAAGTCCTGCATAAAGGTACACAATACCGTTTTATTCTTTTTCCCTGGGGTAAAGGGAAGGATCAGACAGAAATACATAGGGAGGCTGCAAAGCTGAAATGGAAAATACCACCAGTTGTAGGTCTGTTCATTTACAACATAATATAGAAATAGCTGCTTCCATAATTCCGTGGCAGCAAGGATCACTCCGCAGAAAAAAAGCAGGCGGGGAAGTTTTTGGTTATTTATGCTCCTGTTTGTATAATAAGCCAGAAAAACCACGGCAATAAGCCCTATGGCAACAAACAGGATATGAAACAGGGAATAGGGAGCAGGCGGATTCATGGGCCATGCGGTTTTCTCAAGGAATTCCTTCATCAATCATTACCTTCGTTTCTTGGTTGCTTCCGATTTAAGCTATATTATATAGGATTGGCCAAAAACATGCAAGATAAATGAAATTCTATGGAAAATTAAGAGGTTTCTTCCAACGAAGTACTTGATTAATTCCGAAAATGCTATATAATGTATAACTGATACTTGATTTTATAATTATGCAAATTTGTGCATATAAGGAGGAATCATTATGAAAAAGAACGTAATTGCAATTGCCGCTGCCGTATGTATGGCTGCAGTTTTAACCGCATGTGGCGGATCAGGAACAAAGACAGAAACAACAGCTGCAGCTACAGAGAAAGCAGGAGCTGAAAGCTCTGCAGCAGAGTCAAAGACATCAGAAAGTGAAGCAGCAGGCGGAAAGTTAGTTATGGTAACCAATGCCGAATTCCCGCCATATGAATTCCGTGAGAGCAACGAGATTGTGGGTATTGATGCAGATATTGCAAGAGCGATCGCAGATAAATTAGGTATGGAGTTGGAAATCCAGGACATGGCATTTGATTCCCTGATTCCAGCAATACAGTCCGGCAAAGCAGATTTTGCTGCTGCTGGTATGACTGTGAATGAAGACCGTAAGAAGAACGTAGTTTTTACAGATACTTATGCTGAGGCAGCACAGGTAATCATTGTAAAAGAAGGCAGTGACATCAAGACTCCTGATAACTTAGAAGGAAAGAAAATTGGTGTACAGACAGGTACTACCGGAGATATTTACGCAGACGACATCAAAGATGCAGACGTTCAGCGTTTCAATAAGGGTATGGAAGCAGTTATGGCTCTTACTCAGGGAAAAGTAGATGCAGTAATCATTGACCGTGAGCCTGCAAAAGTATTCGTAAAAGAAAATGCAGGATTACAGGTATTAGATGAAGCATTTACTGAAGAAGAATATGCCATTGCTGTTAAGAAGGACAACAAAGAGTTAGTAGAAAAAATGAACGGAGCCATTAAGGAATTAAAGGAATCCGGTGAACTGCAGAAGATCGTAGATAAGTACATTACTGCAGAATAAGAAAAAGGAAGAGTGCCATGTGGGAAAAGCTAAGAGATGATTTTTATCTGAATTTTATCACAGATGACCGTTGGAAATATATTACCGACGGCCTGCAAAATACGTTAAAGATCACGTTTTTTGCAGTATTGATCGGTATTGTGCTGGGTTTTCTGGTTGCAATCATTCGTTCGACTTATGAAAATACCCATAAGTTAAAGATTCTGAATGCAATTTGCACTGTTTATCTGACGGTAATCCGGGGAACACCGGTTGTTGTACAGCTTATGATCATGTATTTCATCATTTTTGCACTTCATGATCCTGGACAGGTGTTTACGGCAATTCTGGCATTCGGAATCAACTCAGGCGCCTATGTGGCAGAAATTTTCCGAAGCGGAATCAGTTCCATTGAGCGGGGACAGTTTGAGGCAGGACGAAGTCTGGGATTTAATTATGCCCAGACCATGTGGTTCATCATCATGCCACAGGCCTTTAAAAATGTGGTTCCCACTCTGGCAAACGAGTTTATTGTGCTTTTGAAGGAAACGTCCGTAGCAGGATACATAGGGCTGCAGGATTTGACAAAAGGCGGCGACATCATCAAGAGCCGTACTTATTCCGCATTTATGCCTCTGATCTCCGTGGCCATTATTTATCTGGTCATGGTTATGGTATTTTCATATCTTGTAAAATTACTGGAGAGGAGGCTTAAGAGAAGTGAGCATTAATGAAATAGGAAAACCTCTGATTCAGGTACAGAATCTTGGGAAAAAGTTTGGTGAGATGGAAGTGTTAAAAGACATTTCTGTAGATATCTATAAAGGAGACGTGGTCTGTGTCATTGGTCCTTCCGGTTCCGGTAAGAGTACGTTTCTTAGATGTTTAAACCGTCTGGAGGAACCGACCAGTGGACATATCCTGTTTGAAGACGTGGACATTGTGGATAAGAAGACCAATATCGACAAACATCGTCAGAAGATGGGAATGGTATTCCAGCAGTTCAACTTGTTTCCCCATATGACTATATTAAAGAATTTGACCCTTGCTCCCATAAAACTTCAGGGCCGTAGTGCCAAAGAGGCAGAAGAACAGGCTTTAAAGCTGCTTGAAAAGGTTGGGTTAAAGGACCGTGCAGGTTCCTATCCAAACCAGCTTTCAGGCGGTCAGAAACAGCGTATTGCCATTGTTCGTGCCTTATGCATGAACCCGGACGTTATGCTCTTTGACGAACCGACTTCTGCTCTTGATCCGGAGATGGTCGGCGAGGTATTAAATGTTATGAGAGAGCTTGCCGAAGAGAAGATGACCATGGTGGTGGTTACCCATGAGATGGGTTTTGCAAAAGAAGTGGGCACCCGTGTCATGTTTATGGACGGCGGATATTTCCTGGAAGAAAATGAGCCGGAAGAATTTTTTGCTAATCCAAAGAATGAACGGCTGAAACTCTTTTTAAGCAAGGTACTGTAAAATAAGCGCTCCCGGTGTTGTTTCCCGGGGCGCTTATTTTTATAAGATTTTTGCCATACAGTACTGGTCAACGTATTCGCCGTTTACGATCATTGACCGGACCAGTGTACCTTCTATCTTAAATCCCATTTTCTCGTATAAATGAACTGCCCTTTCATTGTGTGTCATGACGGTTAATTCAAGTCTTGTAATCCCGTTTGATAAAGCCCATTCGTCAAGTTCCTTAAAAAGGGCCTGTCCATATCCCTTTCCACGGTAGTCCTTTTGAATCCCTGTAACAAGATAGGCGGAGTGCTTAATCCGGTTGGCGGATCCTCTTCCTGCGGATAGAAAGCCGGCTGCCTGTGTCCCGTCATCCAAAATAAGCAGCAGGGAATTGGAGTTTGCAAGGTTTTTTATATGGTTTTCCATATCTTCTGCGGTAGATTTACGCTCATCAGGCTCTAACATCATAAATTCTGTCTCCTGGTCCAGCTGTTTCATCAGTTCTAAAAAATGTGCGGAGTCTTCTGGGGTTGCCTGTCTGATAATCATGGAGTATCTCCTGTCTGTCAAAATTTTTATTATTATACCACATCCTGTCGGAAACGCAATTTTTTCTTCCTATGATTATTGATTGCCCTTTCCGCCAGAATTGTGTTAGAATAAGAAAGAGTTTACGTATTTACTGAGATTAAAGATTAAGAAGGCTGAATAAAAATGATGTACTGTATGAGTGTGAGCCATAAAAAGGCTCCTGTAAATATCCGGGAACGGTTTGCTTTTCGGGAAGAAGAAAAAAAGGAATTCATGGAACTCCTTGCCAGAAAGGAAGCGGTAACAGGAATCGTCGTCCTTTGCACCTGCAACCGGAGTGAGATCTATGTGTCAGGAACGAAACACGCAATCGGGGAACTTCAGCGGGAGATCGCGGATTATAAAAACATCAGGCTGGAGGAACTGTTAAAATATTTGAATATATACAGCGGAGAAAGTGCCATCGGGCACTTGTTTAAAGTGGCCTGCGGATTTGATTCCATGGTACTGGGAGAAGATGAGATCCTGGGGCAGGTAAAGGATGCCTATCAGATGTCTAAGGATGAGGGGACTGTGGATTATGAGATGAATGTTCTCTTTCAAAAAGCCGTTACTTGTGCCAAACGAATTAAGACCGATACCAATTTATCAAAAACGCCTCTCTCCATTGCCACTTTGGTAGCAAATGAGGTATTTCATTTTGATAACGGAAGTGACAAGAAAAAGGTCATGGTGATCGGAATGTCAGGAAAGATGGGAAGTACCATTACGAAAAATATCATATCCAAACCAGGCATCGAGGTTACAGGAACTGTACGGAGTCATAACGCCTGTTTAACGGTCAATATAAATAGTGACCGGGTGAATGTGGTGGATTATAGAGACCGCTATCAATACATGAATGACATGGATATTGTCATAAGTGCTACCCTGGGGCCTCATTATACCGTAACGTATGAGGAACTGTCACAGGTGCTTGAAAAGGGAAGAAAGCGTCTGTTTATCGACGTGGCAGTACCTGTTGATATGGATCCTACCATTGGAGAGATGGAGGAACTGGCTCTTTTCGATATTGATTATTTTGAAACTCTTTCAAAAAATAACACAAAGATTAAATTAAAGGAACTGGACCGGGCAAAGGCGATTATGGAAGAGGATCTGGACGGAGCAATTAAGGAAGTGGTATTTCACCCATACATAAAGCGTATGGATGAGCTGAAGGCCGCTTTTTCCGGCAAACGTCTGGAAACTCTTCTTTATCAGATCCGGGATCATGTAAACAGTGAGGACTTAAAAGTAGTGCTTCGGACACTGGATGGGTTAGAGGACTGGATCAAGGAGGGATGACCATGGCGTATTTCCCGTTTTTTGTGGATATAGAAGGAAAAAAATGCCTGATTGCAGGTGGAGGAACAGTCGCATATCGGAAAGTCTGCGTGTTGATGGATTATGGCCCGGAGATAAAAGTGGTGGCGCTTCAGATGATTCCGGAGCTTCGTCAGCTGGAACAGGAATTGGGCGGCAGGCTAAAATTGGAATGCCGGGAATTTGAAGACTCAGATCTGGAAGACGCGGATTTTGCTGTTGCAGGAACCTCAGATGAAGTATTGAACAGACGGATATCAAAACTGTGCAAGGAGAGGAATATTCCGGTCAATGTGGTGGATGTACAGGAAGAATGCAGCTTTATTTTCCCTGCTCTGATCAAGGAAAAGCATATTACTGTGGGAATCTCCACAGGAGGAGATTCACCTACCATTGCGAAATATTTAAAGAAGCAATTTCAGGAAGCCATACCGCCAGGATTTGGTGATCTGGCAGAACAGCTTGGATCTTATCGGGAAATGGTGAAAGAAAAGGTTGATCTTGTATCCATACGGACAGATATATTTAAAACCATGGTGGAAGAGGGAATCCGTCAGGGAGGAACTTATACCAAAGAACAGGCAAAAGAACTGATAGAGAGGAAACTGGAGGAATATGAAGGACAAAACCATACGCATCGGAACGAGGAGAAGTGAACTGGCCGTTGTCCAGACTAATTTGGTGGCAGAGGCTCTTTTAAATACTGGTATGGGGATAAAGACAGAACTGGTTTTAAAACAGACAGAAGGAGATCGGATCCTTGACAAACCACTTTTGGAATTTGGAGGAAAGGGCGTGTTCGTTACGGAGTTTGAGCAGGCCCTTTTGCGTGGGGAGATCGATCTTGCGGTCCACAGTGCAAAGGATATGCCCATGGAGTTGGAGGACGGACTTGAGATCGTGGCTGTATTAAAAAGAGAGGATCCCCGGGATGTACTTGTGACTTTAGCTGGAAGTGATTTTTCAGGCAAAAATGAACTGGTGATAGGGACCTCCAGTTTAAGGCGAAAGATGCAGATACAGGAAATCGGTGCAAGCCTTTGGCCTGGTGTAACAGTTCGTTGTGAGAATTTGAGAGGCAATGTGCAGACACGGCTTGGGAAGCTGGCAGAGGGCAAGTATGACGGTATTCTTCTTGCGGCGGCAGGATTAAAGCGTCTGGGACTGTGGGAAGACAGCCGCTACCAATACCACTGCTTTGATTGTGAGACATTTATCCCGGCAGGCGGTCAGGGAATTTTAGCCGTGGAAGGGCGGTTAAATTCTGGACTGGAACCTGCCTTGAAGCTTGTGGAAGATGATGAGGCCAGATTGTGCCTTTACCTGGAACGAAAGATATTAAAACTTCTGGATGCCGGATGCCATGAACCCATAGGCGTATATTCCAGGCGGAAGGATGGCAGAATGGAAGTTTTTGGAATGAGCAATCGAGGGGAAGAAACAAAAAAGATCCATATATGGGGGGAGATCACGGAACTGGAC
Organism: uncultured bacterium; assembly: GCA_963519465.1. Lineage (GTDB taxonomy): Bacteria > Bacillota > Clostridia > Lachnospirales > Lachnospiraceae > Lacrimispora. Next base: position 89,980 of record CAUQMY010000008.1, on the reverse strand, counting down.
AATCTGGCAGAACTGGCGGCCAGAGGCCTTTCGTAAAAGGAGGAAGTGATGAAAAAAACAGGAGTTGTCTATCTGGTAGGAGCAGGCCCCGGCGATCCGGGACTGATTACGGAAAAAGGACTGTTAAGGCTGAAATGCTGCGATGCAGTGGTCTATGATTCTCTCGCTTCAGACCGTCTTCTTTGGGAGGTTCCCGCGCATTGTGAGAAAATCTATGTTGGAAAACGTGCTGGCTCTCATTCCATGAAACAGGAGGAGATCAACCGGCTTTTGGTGGATCTGGCGAAAAAAGGTCATTCGGTTGTCCGTTTAAAAGGGGGAGATCCCTTTGTATTTGGTCGGGGAGGGGAGGAGATTCTGGCTCTTCAGGAAGCAGAGATCCCTTATGAAGTGGTTTCCGGTGTTACTTCTGCGGTAGCTGCTCTTGCCAGTGCTGGTATTCCAGTGACCCACCGGGCACTGAGCCGCAGCTTCCATGTGATGACAGGACATACTCTTTCAGAGGAAGGAACCCTTCCGCCTGATTTTGATGCATTTGCAAAGCTTTCAGGTACTTTGGTGTTCCTTATGGGCCTTGGAAACCTTTCTCTTATCGTAAACGGCCTTATAAAAGAGGGGAAGTCAGAGGAGACACCGGCAGCTGTCATTGAGAGCGGTACCCTACCCGGACAGCGGACTGTGCGGGGGACGTTGTCTGACATTGAAAAAAAAGTTATGGAATCAGGGATAAAAAGTCCTGCCATCATCGTGGCAGGTGAGGTGGCATCTCTTGATTTTTCTTCAACCATAAAAGCTCCTTTGGAAGGATGCAGGATCGGTATTACAGGAACCCCTTCGTTTACCGGGAAGCTTCATAAGGAACTTACTTCTCTTGGAGGAACCACCGAATATCTTTTAAGCCTTTCCGTAGAGTCCTATAAAACAGGGGATCGTATGAAGGAAGCTTATAAAAAATTATCCGGTTATACCTGGATCACATTTACCAGTGCCAATGCAGTTCGGGAATTCTTTTCCGGCCTTCTTGAGTGCGGATACGATTACCGTGCCGTAGGTCACGTGAAATTCGCTTCCGTTGGAAATGGCACAGCCAGAGAACTTTTCCGGTATGGTTTTCGTTCGGATTATACGCCGGAGAATTATCAGGTGAAGGATCTGGCAGAAGGAATGAGGCCTCTCATATCTGTAAAAGACCGGATTTTAATTCCCAGGTCATCCCGCGGCTCCAAGGAGTTAAATGAGATTCTGCAGGAGGCAGAGGTGGCTTTCGATGATGTAGTTCTCTATGATGTAGTGAGTGGTAGACTGGATTCAGGGAAAGAGGATATTATAACAAAGGAACTGGATTATGTGACCTTTGCCAGCGCTTCCGGAGTGGAGGCATTTTTTGAAGGTGGCGGTGAACAGGCAATGGAACTGTTATATGGTGTCAAAGTGGTATGCATTGGAGACATTACGGCAGATGCATTGACAAAGTATGGAAGAAAAGCAGATTTAATTGCAGAAGTATACAGCATCTCAGGCGTGGCAGAAGCCATATGCAGGGATTGGAAATAGACCTTCGGGTATCCCTTTATGTCCAAAAGACATGGATAACGGTTAAGAAAGGAAATATACAGAATGAAGTTTGATGAATCTATGGCATTGTTTGAAGAATCGAAAGAATATTTTCCGGGAGGAGTAAACAGTCCGGTTCGTGCATTTGGTTCGGTGGGTGGTGCTCCGGTTTTTGTAAAACGGGCATCAGGCTCCCACATCTTTGACGAAGATGGGAACGAATATATTGATTATGTAAATTCCTGGGGGCCATGCATTCTGGGGCATGGATACGGACCGGTGGTTGATGCAGTGCGGGAGGCGTGTTTCGATGGCTTATCTTTTGGAGCGCCTACCAGAAAAGAGCTTACCTTAGGCCAGCTGATCAGGGAATGTATTCCTTCCATGGAGATGATGCGTATGGTAAGTTCTGGAACAGAAGCAGTCATGAGTGCTATCCGTGCAGCAAGAGGTTTTACGGGAAGAGATAAGATCGTAAAATTCAAAGGCTGCTATCATGGACATTCAGACGGGCTCTTAGTAAAGGCTGGTTCCGGCGCATTGACCGGCTCGGCACCGGACAGTGCCGGAGTTCCCGCTTCCTATACGGAACACACGCTGCTTGCCCAGTACAATGGGGAAGATTCCGTAAAAACGTTGTTTGAAGAATTTCCCGATGATATTGCGGCGATTGTGGTTGAACCAGTAGCTGCAAATATGGGACTGGTTCCGCCGAAACCTGGTTTTCTGGAATTCTTAAGAGAGATCACCACTAAGTATGGGGCGCTTCTCATTTTCGATGAGGTCATTACCGGGTTCCGTATGGGAATTGGCGGTGCCCAGGGATATTATGGCGTTATTCCGGATATGACGACGCTTGGCAAGATCGCCGGCGGCGGCATGCCTATGGGAGTTTATGGCGGAAGAGAAGAGATTATGGAAACCGTTTCTCCTGTAGGAAAAGTTTATCAGGCAGGAACCCTTTCTGGTAACCCCATTGCTACAGCAGCAGGAATCGTCACCATTAAAACGTTAATGGAGCGCAGAGATCTATATACTTCTCTGGAAGAAAAGGCGGGAAAGCTTATTAATGCACTGCGCCAGGCACTGCCAGATACTCAGATTAATCAGGCTGGTTCATTATTCAGTGTTTTCTTTTCCAAGACACCGGTGGTGGATTTTGATACTGCTCTCACCTCTGATACAGCCAAATACGCGAAGTATTTCCATTATCTGTTAGATCATGGCATCTATACGGCACCGTCCCAGTTTGAGATTCTGTTTTTATGCGCGGCCCATACAGATGAGGATATAGAAAAGACTTGCAGCGTCATAAAAGAAGCAGCTGGCAATCTTTTATAAAATCAAACGGATCAGGCTGGAGAATGGCGGATAATGGCCTTCTCCGGCTTTTTTCGATTCTAATTCATAATCATAAAGAAAACCATTAACATTCTAAAAATTACATAAATTGTATTAACATTTGGATTATCTATTGATAAATAACCCATTTTGGTATATTTTATTCTTAGAGGAGGCTCAATATATGGACTATTTGGTTGTATATACTAGCAAAACCGGAAATACTCAAAAGGTAGCCATGAAAATATTTGAGACGCTTCCCGGAAAATCCAAAGACATTGTCAGTCTGGAGGAATTGCATGGAGAGGAAGCGGATACGTATTTTGTTGGATTCTGGAATAACCGGGGAACCTGCAAGACGGAGATGATGGACTTTCTTTCCGGTCTGCATGGCAAACGAGTTGCATTGTTTGGAACCTGCGGACTTATGGGAAATAAAGATTATTTAAAACAGGTGGAACGGCAGGTAGTTGTTTTCCTTCCGGAAGATAATAAATATCTCGGCTGTTTTTTATGTGGAGGAAAGCTTGGACCTTCCATACTTGAAAAATACAGACAGATGCAGGCGATAAATAATACCCCTCAGATCAGGGCTCTGATTTCTGCATATGAAGATGCAATGCTACATCCCAATGAAAAGGATTTGGAGAATGTCAGCCAGTTTGTTGAATCCGTTTTATAGTGAATGACGAAAGAAAAGGAGGAATAAGATGGGTTTGAAAGATGACGATGATTCCGGTAAAAAACCGAATAAATCATTTATCTATTATTATGCGATTGTCATAATACTCATGATTATATTTAATGCCATGGCAGTACCATGGATGCAGTCTAAAACAATGACTGAGGTGCCTTACAGCACCTTTTTGGAAATGGTGGACCAGGACAAAGTCCAGGCGGTTGCCAGGACAGAGACAGAGATCCAGTTTAAATCCGATACCGGGAAAAAAGACTGGGAAGGAAAGCCTGTATACCAGGTATATAAAACCGGTCCGTGGCCGGATGAGACACTGACGGAAAGGCTGGTATCCCATAACATACAGTTTGAAAAGACCATCGTGACCCAGATGTCTCCATTACTTTCCGTTCTCTTAACCTGGATCATTCCCATTCTGATCTTTGTGTTCCTGGGGAATTTCTTATCAAGGCAGCTGCAAAAGCGGATGGGCGGCCCCAATGCCATGTCATTTGGAAAGTCCAATCCCAAGATCTATGCAGAATCTGAGACGGGAAAGACGTTCCGGGATGTAGCCGGACAGGAAGAAGCAAAGGATGCCTTAAAGGAAATCGTGGATTTTCTTCATAATCCTCAGAAGTATGCGGATATCGGAGCGTCTCTTCCTAAGGGAGCACTTTTGGTGGGACCTCCTGGTACCGGTAAGACACTTCTTGCTAAAGCAGTGGCAGGAGAGGCACATGTACCGTTTTTCTCCATATCCGGTTCTGAATTTGTGGAAATGTTTGTAGGTATGGGTGCAGCAAAGGTCAGAGATTTGTTTAAGCAGGCCAATGAGAAAGCGCCTTGTATCGTGTTTATTGATGAGATTGATACCATAGGTAAGAAACGTGATGGAAGCGGTTTTTCCGGAAATGATGAAAGAGAACAGACCTTAAACCAGCTGCTGGCTGAGATGGATGGATTTGACGGAAAGAAGGGTGTCGTGATCCTGGCGGCAACCAACCGCCCGGATTCTTTAGATAAGGCGCTTTTAAGACCAGGCCGTTTCGACCGGAGAATTCCGGTGGAACTTCCGGACTTAAATGGACGTGAAGCTATATTAAAGGTTCACGGCAAAAGTGTAAAACTCTCTGATGATGTGGATTTCCGTGGAATTGCACTTGCTACGTCTGGAGCCAGTGGTGCGGAGCTTGCCAACATTGTCAATGAGGCGGCATTAAGAGCCGTCCGTTTGGGAAGAAAAACAGTAACCCAGAGGGATTTGGAAGAAAGCGTTGAGGTAGTTATCGCCGGATACCAGAAAAAGGATGCTTCTGTCAATGTGGAAGAGAAGAAGATCATTGCCTACCATGAAGTGGGACACGCGCTGGTGGCTGCTTCACAGAATCATTCAGCACCGGTTCATAAGATCACTATTATTCCAAGAACCTCTGGAGCACTTGGGTATACCATGCAGGTGGATGAAGAAGAACGTCATCTGCTGACAAAAGAAGCTGCTCTCAATAAGATTGCAACGTTTACCGGAGGACGTGCGGCAGAAGAACTGATATTTGAGACCGTAACCAGCGGAGCATCCAATGACATTGAGCAGGCCACCAGAATTGCCAGAGCGATGGTAACACGCTACGGAATGACGGAAGACTTTGATATGGTGGCTCTGGAAACAGTGACCAATCAGTATCTGGGAGGAGATACGTCTCTTGCCTGTGCTCCTGAGACAGCTAAGAAGATTGATGATGCCGTTATCCGAATCGTACGGGAACAGCACCAGAAGGCTTACCAGATCTTAAAGGACAATGTGAAAAAGCTTCATGAAATAGCTGAGTATCTTCTGGAGCGGGAGACCATCACTGGAGAAGAGTTCATGACGATCTTTAATAAAGAAATGGTGTAAGATATTAACGTAATAATAGAACGATAAGAGAATCAAAGACGAAAACGGCTTCGGCTGCAGCTTTGGAATGGAATACAAAAGCCATCAGACTGCAGGCAGGATGTTTTCCTGTCTTTGATTCTTTTTTTGTTTGGTTCGGGAAAAAAAATTAATTTAAAAAAAATGAACCACATAAAGCTTTGGTGACTCTAAGTATATAGATGCATCTAAAAAAGGAAAGGAAGCAGGTTATGGACGAAGAAAAAAAGGCTTTGGTAGAAGGCATGCTGAGTGGCAGCGAAGCAGCATTTGACGAGCTATACCGTTCCTGTTCCGGAAAGCTATACCGTATGGCGTATTTTATTACTGGTAACCGGAGTGACAGTGAGGATATTTTACAGGAGACATTTGTAAAATGCTTTCTATACAGAGCGAGTTTAAAGCAGCCGGAACGGTTTGAACCGTGGTTGTACCAGATTCTGGTCAGAACGGCGTGGCGGCTTGAACGAAGAAAAAAGGGCAGGTCGGAAATCTCGTTTGAAGGCATTTTAGAAAATGAGGATGATACAAAAAGGGCAGAACGAATCCAGGAAGATGAGAGTAAAGTGAGTCCGCTTGAGGTGATTTTGGAAGCTGAGACTGCCACAGAGATCCAAAAGGCCCTTAAGCGGCTGGATATAAAATACCGCACTGTCATCCTTTTATATTATTATAACGAGTTAAGCACCAGAGAGATTGCGAAAATTACCGGAACCCTGGAGGGGACTGTGAAGTCGCGTCTTTATAAGGCGAGAAAACTGTTAAAGGGTATACTGGAAGCTGACGGCATAAAGGAAGCAGAAAAGGAAAGGGGCGTTTGCCATGGATAGGATCTCAGATGACCATTTAAAACATGTCATAAAGGCAGAATTGGATTCCATAAAGCCGGATGCGAAAAGAGACCAACAACGCCTTTGGGAAATTCATAAAAAAATAAGTCAGAGGAGTGGTATTATGAAATTTACAAAGAAAAAATTTGCAACTACAGTGGCAGCAGTGGTGGCCATTACTGTGATGGGGACAGTCACAGCGGTGGCGGCCGGCAAAATTACAGGCCTGATCAGTTCCACAAACAGAAACGATGCGATTCATTCCACAACAGAACTGGTTGAGCATGCAAAAGATCAGATGGGTACGGCTCCAAAGCTGGTAGAGGCTTTTTCAAACGGAATGGCATTTAAGGAAGGATATATCTCAGAGGTAAATGGAGTAGATGAGAATAATAACCAGATCATCAGTTATCCGGAGATGATGGCCAACTATGGAAAAAACAATGAAGTTATGATAAGCAGCCATATGCATCAGGAGGGTCTGGCAGAGGAATCCAATGCCGCAGGTAAGCAGGAAGACTATAAGAATATTCAATTGACAGCGATGGAAGACGCGTATTTATTCCTACCTCCCGATGCCGAACCTTCTAAGGAAGATCAGAAGCTTCAGGAGGAAGGAAAGCTGCAGATCAGTTATGGAAGCAGCGAGGAGGAACGCAAGGTCTTTAAATCGGTGAAATGGTCAGAGAACGGCATAGATTATCTGCTGTTCACATTTGAAGATATGCAGTTAAATACCCTGAGCAGTATGGCCAGGGAAGTGATAGATGCAAAGTAATTACTAAGGACATTGTTCTTCTTGCAACCGAATTTTATCGCTCCAGCCATTTGGCGGAAAAGAGAAACTGAAACAACCGCTCCGTTCTGGAATTTCCAAGAAGGAAGCACAGAAACAAGGATAGAAGCAGCGCATACAAAACAATTTCATATTCGTTGCCGTAGAACAGGTCGTTTACTTTTGCCGCTTTGACAAAAAAGCCGTGCAAAAGGTAAACGGCTATTGTATGTGTTCCTAAAGCAGAAACAAAAGGGATTTTTCGGCTCGGAAGAAAAGACAGAAGACCTAAAGTCCATACTCCCGCGTTTAAGAGGAAAAGTCCCCGGATCCAGAACGAATACTGGCCCATAGCATAGGAAACAGAGTGATACAACCACTCCGGCTGAATTTCTGACCGGTAGATCCATAAGAGCCATGTGCTTCCCGCCATCATAAGAAAAAGCAGGATACTTATGAATGGAACCTTTCCTTTAAAAGACAGCAGACGTTCTTTCCATACATTGCGGCAGAGATAACCCATTAGGAAAAAGGGAAATAAGACTATGGTTCTGGAAATACCCAGCTGATATCCGACCCATGGGATACCGCCTGATAATAGAGCTAAGAGGGCGGCTCCTGCAAGCAGGTAGAGTTTATACTGCAGATACCGGTTAATAAGTGGCAGCAGCAGATACCAGAATGCCATGGAAACTAAGTACCACATCAGCCAGTAAGGTCTGGTAAAAGGATGGGGAAATGTATCTCCAAGGCAGTATTTTGCAAACAGAAGGTAAAGAATCTGAAAGCAGAGATAAGGATAAAGAATTTGTTTCACCAGCCGTCCGGGATTCCATTTGGCAAAATATCCGGAGAAAAATGCAAATGCAGGCATATGAAAAGAATAAATGGTTATGTAGAGAAAAGATTTTAAATCCCCATGAAAAAGTTCCAGAAAATGTCCAAATACGACGAGAAAAATCAAAAGGGCTTTTCCGTTATCTATTTTATGGTTTCTTGATGCCTGTTTGCCCATGGTTTACCTGCCTCTTATTTTTTCTTAAGTATTTCAGCATACATCCAGCCGTTGTACTTAAATACGGACTGATCTTTCAGTATGGACATTTGCCTGCGCCAGTCCCGCGGGGATCTCCCCATGACAGCAAGAAAATGCCGGTTAAAGCTTGAGATGGAATGAAACCCCACCCGTTCCGAGATGCTTAACACAGACTCTTCTGTCATGCGCAGCAGATCAGCGGCCTTTCGTATCCGGGTAGCATTTAGGTGTTCCAGTGGTCTTGTTCCCATGACAGAGGAAAACAGTCTGCGGAAGTGGGTGGGACTTAATCCGCATAAGTCGGCCAGATTTTCCATAGGGAAGTCTTCCATGTAATGGTACCGTATAAAATCCAGTGCCGGTGCAATGACCAGAGCGTTTTCCGGCTGCTGGTCTTTTTTCTTATCAGCAAGTGCTGCGATCCTCATCAGATTAGAGGCCAGTGCAAGAAAAAGTCCACGGACACCAAGTTCGTATCCAGGCTCTTTTCTCTTCATTTCTACGATAATCTCGGAGACCAGGGAATAGATGACTGGATATTCTTCTTTTCCCATGATCAGGCTTAAGTGGCGTTCAGAGATGGAGAGAAGATCTACGTTATGTAAGTCAGCTCCGGAAAAAAACGGATGAAGCAGTTCCCCGATATCTACAAATAAGTAAGTCCATTTGCTGTTGGTTCCCGGTGTACTGCAGGTGGTGTGCGGGATGTCACAGGATATGGCAGTCACGTCTCCGGCCTGAAAAGGATAGGAAGTATCTTCAAATTTCATGATTCCGCCATCCGTCTCACAAATGCCGATCTCCAGGCAGTTGTGAATGTGCAGACGTCCGGAGGGAACATCGGATATCCGCCAGTGCTCACCCGTTAAGAGAAGAACAGGGAAATGAGCCGGTAAGTCATAGTCCCGGAATTCTATGATCGTCTTTTTTCGTCTGGGCATATCGTCCTTATCCTCCTATTATTTTACTCATATTATTATACATTATATCTAATCCGTATTTCAACCAAAACCAGGCTTAAAATCTTGATATGAAAAAGAAAAAAGTTTCGCAAAAGTACCTGTTTTGCAAAAAAACTCGATATTCAGAAATAATCATACGGCAGAGAATCAATTGTAGTAAAAATAAAAGGTTGAAAATGCATAGTTTTCGTAGCGAATTGATTGGAAACGGAATTCTGCATTTTTTATAATATTGCTATAAATAAAATGCACAGATGGGGGAATGTTTATGAAAAATTCTGAAAAACAGACAAACCCGGGCAGTCAAAACCAGAGAAAAAGGCATGGGGTCACATGGTACTTAAGGCGTGACTGGCAGTTATACGTACTTATGATTCTTCCTATGCTTTTTATCCTGGTTTTTAAATTCATGCCGTACAGTGGATTGTCCATTGCATTTAAGGATTATAAGGTAGCAAAGGGGTATGCGGGAAGTTCTTGGGTGGGATTTTCCATATTTCAAAAGGTATTTGGGAAAAGGGACTTCGGTCAGGCGCTGGGCAACACGCTGCTGCTTAACATTTTGGACCTGGTTTTCAGCTTCCCGATGCCAGTCATACTTGCTCTCATTCTCAATGAGATCAAGAATCGGTATTTCAAAAGCGTAATGCAGACGCTGTTGTATCTGCCTCATTTTTTATCCTGGGTCATCATTGGTGGAATCGGTTATTCCATGTTTTCCATCAGCAGCGGAGTGGTCAATGTCCTGATTCAGAATGCAGGCCACAGCCCCATTCCGTTTCTTCAGGATAACACCTGGTGGCTGGTCAGTTATGTTCTAATTGGTATCTGGCAGTCCATGGGGTGGGGGACCATCATCTATCTGGCAGCCATAACCGGTGTAAATTCCGAGTTGTATGAAGCAGCAAGAGTGGATGGGGCCGGAAGATGGAAGCAGTGCCTACATGTGACGCTGCCCTGTATCCGAAGCACCATCGTGACGCTTTTGATCATGAATCTGGGAAAACTCATGGGAGGTTCCTTTGAACGGGTCTATGCCCTGGCCAATGCCAAAGCAACAGAGTATACCACGACCATTCCTGTACTGGTATACCGATGGGGAATCGAAAGCGGGAAATTCAGTGAAGCCACGGCACTGGGACTGTTCCAGTCAGTGATCGGTCTTACACTGGTGCTCGCAGCCGATTATATCGCCAAACGTCTTGGTGAAGATGGTTTGATTTAAGGAGGGAATGACCATGAGCCGCAATCAATACAACAAACACAGGTCCTGGACCAGGGCAAGAGTGAAAAATGCAGCCTTTGACTTATTTTTCCACCTTTTGCTGTTGCTTATTTCTCTGACCTGTCTGCTTCCTTTCATCCATATTTTTGCCAAGTCGATCAGCCGGGAAGCATATGTAATTGCAAATAAGATTTTTCTGATTCCCAGAGAAATCAATTTTGATGCCTACAGCAAAGTGTTTCAGGATGCTTCTATCGTCAGATCCTTATATGTGTCAATTATCGTAACCGTTTCCTTTACGGCCATTGGAACGTTTTTAACCATCAGCTCGGCATATGCCCTCAGCAGAGTCCAGTTAAAGGGAAGAAAGGTCATGACTTTTTTAATCATGTTCACCATGTATTTCACTGCGGGCACGATTCCCGATTACTTACTGATGAACGACTTGCACATGTTGGATACCTGGTGGTGTATGATCCTGCCGCTTTCCTTTGCTGCTTATAATTTTTTGATCATGAAGAACAATTTTAAAGCTTCGATTCCTGACAGCCTGATTGAGTCAGCGCTGATAGACGGAGCCAGTCATTTTAAGATATTAAGCAATATCGTGGTGCCGCTTACCAAGCCCATTATTGCGACGATCTCCCTGTTTTATGCGGTGGGCCGCTGGAATGCCTATTCGGATGCGCTGTTTTACATCAAGCAGCGGGTGGATTTACGGCCCTTGCAGTTGAAACTCTATTATCTGGTGGTGGCTGCCAGTGAATCCTTCAAAGCAGAAGGAGGCGTGGCAACCGGTCAGATTACCAACCCGGAGGTATTAAAGGCTTCCTGTATTATTTTTGCAACCTTGCCCATCATTTGTATCTATCCTTTTGTGCAGAAGTATTTTGTACAGGGAACTATGATAGGTGCGGTGAAAGGTTAATGATATTGGGATCTATATAAGAAAAAGGAGGGACATTCATGAGAAAAATGAAAACATGGAAAAGGGCGGCAGCTCTTGGCATGGCATCTGTAATGGCTGCAGGACTTATGGCCGGATGCAGCGGAAAGAAGGAGGAGACTTCTGCTTCAAAGGATTCGAAAGCGGAGGAAACGAAGAAAACAGAAGATACAAAATCAGGAGAAAGCGGAAAAAGCTATACGGATTATTCCAAGGGGTTTCCAGAGAAGGTGACGATTAAAATCCCCGTGTATGACAGAGGTTTTGAAGGCTGGGATCCGGTAAATAACTACTATACCCAATGGATTCAAAAGGAATTCGGAGATAAATATAACGTAAACGTTCAGTATGTAGCAATCAACCGCCAGAATGAGATCGCGGATTATATGCAGATGATCGCAGCCGGCAATGCTCCCGACATTATCTTCCATTATGATATGCCGCAGGCTGTTAATTACAATGCAGAAGGAGCCATGCAGGAACTGGATCTTGATGAGATTAAGAATTATGCTCCTGATTACTTTAAAAAGACGGAAAAAATCATTAATACTTACGGCAAACTGGATGACAAGAATACCTTCTTCTTTGCAGAACGAAACGCCATTTATTATAACTGGGTGACTTTGATCCGTCAGGACTGGCTGGATAAAGTGGGAAAGGAAAAGCCTACCAACAGGGAGGAACTGGATGAAGTCGCCAAAGCATGGAAAGATGCAGGTCTTGGAAAATTAGGTGCCCAGATCATCAATAAGAGCTACACCTACCAGTATCCATTTATCGGATCAACTCCGGATAAGAAAGATTTAAACTTATATCTGGATCTAAATGTAGCACCTCTTACCTGGAAAGCCACTAAGGACTATTTAAAAACCCTGAACCAGGAATTTAATGACGGCATACTGGATCCCGAGTTTTATTTAAATGCCGATGACGCAGCCTGGAAAGCAGACTTTGTTGCTGGTAATGTTGGAACCTATTCCTTCTATATTACCTCAAATACAGATGCAATAAGCAGCTTAAAGGCTAATAGCCCAGAGGCGGAAGTTTCCGTCATCACTCCGTCAGCGCTGTCACCAAAAGACAGCCATGCTTACTATTATAAGTATCCGCCTTACGGTATGGTTATGGGAATCAACTCCAAGACAAGTGATGAGCAGAGAGCAGCAATCTGGATGTATTTAAACTGGATGACCCAGCCGGATAACTTATTCTATCTGCAAAACGGAGCAGAGGGAGCAAATTACACCCTGGATGCGGAAGGAATTGCGACTCCAGTCAAAGATTTTGCCGGTGAATCCAAGTTATCCAATAATAATAACAAGGATTACTGGTGTCTGGTTTCAGAGGTAGCTGACTATGGAGATGAAACAAAGAACTTAAAAGCCAATACAAGAACCCTTGCACCTGCAGGATATGAGGATCTGATCAAGCAGTCCTATGATTATACCAAGGAAGTAGAAAAGTACGGACTGATCAGTCCGATCTTTACCAAGAGCGTAGAGTCCACTGGCGAATACGCATCAGATTTAACCGCTATGTGGCAGGAATTCTATGTGGATATGGTCACCTGTAAACCGGAAGAGCTGGATGCAAAGTATGAGGAATACTGCAAGGAGTACTTAGATAACGGATATCAGGAAATTATTGACGAAAAGCAGAAGTTGATCGATTCAGGCGATTTTGTCGCGGAATAAGAGATTAGGGGCTGTTGCAAATCCGCATCAGCCCTTTCTTAAAAATACAGCAGGCCTTGTCTGCCTTAAGCAGTAGAAAAGGGAGTTTTTTCATGACAGAATATATTTTTTACCAATCAGTTGTTAAACCGTCAGGAGCGGTTATAGCTGCACCTGACCGGTACTATGATGCCGATTCAGGCTTTGGTTTTTTTACAGAAATCTCCAGAAAGTTAACAAGGCAAGGAGAGCTGCCGGAACTGAATACGGGCTTTGTTCCTTCTGCCTGGTTTCAGGGAGAGACAGTTGTAAATCAGGATTCTCATGGGTGCTATGTGGATTCCAAAACCATACTGAAAGATATGGGACTTTCCGGGGAGAGGAAAATTCCTCTGTCCTTTAAGGCTGATTTAAAAGCACAGGGAAGTTTTCTTCTGACCGTCACGCTTTATGCTGGAGAAGATGAGAGCGAGATCCTTCTGTTTGTGGGAAGGCGGCAGTTGGTATGGAGGGGGAGCTTAAAGAAAGGAGAGGAGTGGACCGGATCTTTTCCAGTCACCATTTGTGACATCATTCCAAGAGGCGAGACTACCCGGTGTAAGGATCAGGCGGCGGAAGTAACTGTTATCAGCCGGTCAACCCGGTTGGTTTGGCTGCGGATCGATGAATGGAAGGGAAAGACCATGTTCATTGCCGGAGATTCTACGGTCACGGATCAAAGTGCCGAATATCCATATGCACCGGAAAACAGCTATAGCGGTTGGGGCCAGATACTTCCAGTGTTTCTAAATGGAACCACCGCAGTTTCCAACCATGCCCATTCCGGCCTTACCACAGAGAGCTTCCGGGAAGAAGGCCATTATGAGATCCTTATGGACAGTATACGCCCTGGCGATATGTGCCTGTTCCAGTTTGGCCATAATGACCAGAAGCTTGATCACCTGAAAGCAGAGGGAGGGTACCGGGCAAATCTTCTAATGTACATAGAAGAAATAAGAGAAAAGGGAGCTGTTCCGGTGCTGGTAACGCCACTTGCAAGAAACACCTGGAGAGGGAGTGACAGAACCTATAACGATTTGCTCAAAGGGTATGCCGAGGAGGTCATAAGGATTGGAAATGAAATGTCGATTCCGGTTCTGGATCTTCACGGAAGAAGCATGGAAGTTATCAAAGAGCATGGCCTGGAAGGCTCTAAACGGTGGTTTTACCCGTCAGATTATACCCATACCAATGATTATGGCGCCTGGATGATGGCAGGTTTTATCTGGGAAGAACTCATAAAGGCAGGTATTACAGTTTCTGACGGTAGGAAAATCCCCTACTGGGAACCACCAGAGGAGGCAACTGTCAGGTTACCGGATGGCCTTATTTTCATGGATCCGCTGGTAAAAACAGAAGCTTTTATACCGGATCGTCCAGATGAGAACCTTACCCGTGCAGAAGCCCTGGATTTTGTAATTCGGGCAGTTCATTCTTTTCCAACCAATGTGTACAATGATTTATTTTCCGATGTCATTGGGCATGAATGGTTTGCAGGAACGGTAGAATGTGCGGTTCAGAATGGGTTGATTCCACAGGAGATGGCAGCAGGAGGATATTTCAATCCGAACCAAACCATCACATTAGAAGAATTTCTTTGGATTGCTGTGACTGGATATAAAAGCAGAAAGCAGTTATCGGAGAAAACAATCAAAGTAGCAGAAGGAACGCTTCCATGGACCCGGGAGTCTGCGGGCATAGCCTGTGCCCTGGGCGCAGTTAATCCAGAGGATAACTGGAAACGAAGCATTACCAGAAGAGAAGCCGCCGCCATATTGGGCAGATTCGGCATATGACAACTGAAAGGGAGAACGTATATGACAAAGACAAAAAAAGGAAGCTTTACGCTTCCGGGAGAATCCGGCTATGAGGAACTGACTCTTAAGCTGGCAGACCGCTGGGGAGCCGATGTGATCCGAGACAGTGACGGCACTGTGCTTTCCGAGGAGATAACAGGAGCAGGATATGGAATCTATTCCACCATTTGCCTGATCCGGGACCATAATGAATGGGCCCAATCCCATCCGGAACAGCTTCAGCAGTCATTTTTAATGACCGAACCAAGAACAGCACAAGAAGGGCCTCTGGTCATTCACTTAATGGAAGATTTTTATGAAGACCAGTTCAGCATCAATGACAGCCGGGAATCTATGAAATACTGGCAGGTCTATGACCGAACCGACAATCAGGAACTTTCCACTCATTTATGGACCTATGATGCAGAAACAGGAAATGCAATCATTCCGGAAGCCATGCCTTTCCACCAGTATACCGTCAGCTTTCTGGCGTATCGGATATGGGAAGAGATCTCCATGTACAACCATGTGACAAACGATTGGGAAAAGGAACATCTCATGCCTGTGGATCCGCGGCATGAGGAAACCAGAGAATATTTATACAGCTGGCTGAAAGCATGGTGTGAGGAGCATCCCGCAACGACGGTAGTTCGCTTTACCTCTCTGTTTTACAATTTTGTCTGGATGTGGGGAAGCAGTGAACATAAACGGAATCTTTTCAGTGACTGGGGATCCTATGATTTTACTGTCAGCCCTAAGGCGTTAAATGAATTTGAACAGGAATATGGTTACGCCCTGACGGCTGAGGATTTCATTAATCAGGGAAAATTCCATGTGACCCATATGCCTCCGGGTAAACATCAGCTTGATTATATGGCTTTTGTAAATCGTTTTGTCGTGGACTATGGGAAAAAGCTTGTGGAACTGGTTCACAGCTATGGCAAAAAAGCCTATGTATTCTATGATGACAGCTGGATCGGAGTGGAGCCATACAACTGCCATTTTAAAGAATTCGGTTTTGACGGTCTGATTAAATGCGTATTTTCCGGTTATGAGGCAAGGCTTTGTGCGGGAGTAGAGGTGGATACTCATGAATTACGACTTCATCCATACCTGTTTCCGGTTGGGCTTGGGGGCGCACCCACCTTTTGTGAGGGTGGCGATCCTGTAAGAGATGCCAAGGAATACTGGAACCGTGTAAGGCGCGCCCTTCTTAGGGAAAAAATTGACCGCATCGGTCTTGGCGGCTATCTTCATCTGGTAGAGGGATACCCGGATTTTTGCAGCTACATCGAAAAGATCGCCGATGAATTTCGGCAGATCAAAACGTTTCATGAGACAGGAGAAGTATACTGTGTTCCCATTAAGGTAGCGGTTCTCCATTCCTGGGGAAAACTTCGTTCCTGGACGTTATCCGGTCATTTTCATGAGACCCATATGCATGATTTAATCCATATCAATGAGGCGTTATCCGGTCTTCCTGTACCAGTGGAGTTCATAAGCTTTGAAGACATAAAAGATGGAGCTTTAAAAGATGGAGCTTTAAAAGATGTGGATGTTCTTATCAATGCAGGTGCTGCAGGAACAGCATGGAGCGGAGGCTCCAGATGGAACGATACTAGAATTGTGGAAGAAATTTCCCGTTTCGTCCATGAAGGCGGAGTTTTCCTGGGAGTGAATGAACCGTCAGCAGTGGAAGGGTTTAATACCTTTTTCCGTATGTCTGATGTTCTGGGTATGGATAAAGATACTGGTGCCAGAGTGTGTCACGGTCGATGGGATCTTCCAGAAGAGAACATAAAAGGTCTGATTCCAGCAGGGGCAGGAGTCAAAGGAGGGAAGAACCTCTATGCGACCAGGAAAGAAACCCATGTGCTGGCCAGTGAAGAAGGAAATCCAGCCATTACTTATCATGAATTCGGGCAGGGCTGTGGAATTTATTTAAGCAGCTTCCAGTTAAACAATGAAAATACCAGAATGCTGCTGAACTTAATGCTGTTTGGCAGGCATATGGATTTAGAACAGAAATATCTTACAGATAACCCTGATATGGAATGTGCATGGTATCCTGAAAGCCGCCAGCTGGTGGTGATTAATAACAGTGATAAGGTTCAGAGCACTTCCATAAAAACTGATTTTGGTGTTACGGAAGTCACACTGGAGGCATTTGATACAGCAATCGTTAAGCTGTAGTTAAGTGATTTAAAAAAGTATTTACTCCGGCATATAAGATTTCCGCCGTATCCTCGTCCATGAACAGCTTTCCATATTGGCGAAGGATGTCCGAATCTTAGGCTCTTATTGTAATGCCTAAAGTACCATTTACGCCCATACTTCATATAATATGGTAAAACTGAATGGAGTGTGAGCTAATATGAAAACAATTAATAATTTTTGTATATCGTTTCTTACTTGGAATTTGTATCTGGGCGCGGATTTGACACCTTTAGTGACCGCTGCGCCTGCAGAACTTCCTGAAAGCGTAACAGAAGTATACCGCCAATTTCTTGCGACAAATTTTCCTGTCCGAGTGAGAGATATTGCCTGCCAAATCGCTTCAAAGAGACCCGACCTTATTGGGTTACAGGAAGCGGAGTTGTGGGAACTGGAAATTCCAAATCTACCTATAATTACTTATGACTTTATAAAAATGCTGCTCATTGAACTGAGGGAACTAGGATTAGAATATAAAGTCGCCGCCCTAAATCAAAACTTTACGGCGAAACTTCCGGACAGCAATGGAAATTTAATCCGCTTGCAGGATCGGGACGTTATTTTGATCCGAAATAATTCAGGAGCTAAAGTTATCGATAGAAAAGCAGGCAATTATAGTGTCAATCTAACCGTGCAGATTGGAGGACAACCGTTTGTTATCCTTCGGGGGTGGTCTTATGCTGATGTTGATCTGGAAGGACAAGTTTTTAGAATAATCAATACACATTTAGAACCCCTGGTTCCCGATATTCAGGTAGCACAAGCAAAGGAACTGTTGGCGGGGCCTGCCAGTGCAGCCCTTCCTTTAATTATTACAGGGGATTTAAATTCAAACGCTGATGGCAGCGGAACGCCAACATACGGGCTCTTTATTAACGCAGGTTTTCATGATATTTGGAACGATGCGGGAACGGAGTTCGGATTTACTGCCCATCAGGCTCCCGACTTATTGAATGCCTTATCTGGCTTGAACAGAAGAATAGACTTCATTTTATTTAAGAATGATTGGAATTCAGTAAGGGCAGATTTAGTGGGAGAAGAACAGGATGACCGAACCTCAACTGGTCTATGGCCTTCCGATCACGCTGGTGTGTCGGGGATATTTCATTTGCCTTTTACATGTGAATGATTTTAGGAATAAGTCAGCGAATATCCAGGCATAGAGAAAACACAACGTGCCTAAGTTCCTGGAAATCAACAGAAACAGAGTCCAATGCGTAAGCAAAAGACTCTGTTTCTGTTTTGTGGATCAGAAAATTCCTTCCAAATCAAAAGGAGGCGTATATTCCTCTTTGGCGCTGCTTTTCTCCTGCATAAATCCCTGGTCAAGACCAAGCCGGATGGCTTCATCGAGTATCTTATTGTATTCATAAGAAGTAATCCTGCGGTTAATCTCAGGATAATCGTCGCTATGATAAAAAGGGGTATACTGGCTCATAAGGCTGATGTAATACATTCCTTCCGGCAGTTCATCCTTCATCCAGTGAAGAAGACGTAAGGAATCTACCTTAGCTCCGGGAAGGACCATATGGCGTATGATGACGCCTTTTTTCATGATAGTGCCGGAAGCATCAAACTGAGGTTTTCCGGTCTGGGTAATCATTTGAAGAATTGCCTTCCTGGCAGTCTCAAAGTAATTGGCTGCATTGCTGTAACGCAGTGAAAGTTCTGAGCTTTCATACTTTAAGTCCGGCAGCCATATATCTACATAATCCTTTAATGCCGTTACTGTATCAGTGGATTCATACCCGCCGCAGTTATATACCACGGGAATAGAAAGCTTACCCTTCACCAGATCCAGGGCTTTTAAGATAGAAGGCAGGTACTGGGTGGCAGTAACCAGATTGATGTTATGTGCACCTGAATCCTGAAGCCTTAAAAATATCTGAGCAAGCTCCTCATTTGAGATTTCTTTTCCAAAGCCGTCCTGGCTGATGGAATGGTTCTGACAAAAGCAGCATCTTAAAGTACAGCCCGAAAAGAACACGGTGCCACTTCCCCGGGTGCCGCTGATGCAGGGTTCCTCCCAGTGGTGGAGTGCGGCACGAGCCGCTTTTATGGTGTCTGAACATCCGCAGTAGCCGACGGTCACATGTCGGTTTACTCTGCAGTTTCGGGGGCAGAGACTGCAGGATTCATACATTTGGTCAAGATTCATAGGGGTATCTCCTGTTATTGACAAAGTTACTTCTGTACGTTAATATAGTAAACAATGTTTACCGGTTCCTGTAATACCAGCGCTTAAGTAACTGCCAGCATATTATAAAGCTTTAAAATACGAATGTCTTCCTTCGAGATGCGCAGTTTCTGATTGAGCTGTAAGTTTTCCTCCTGAGGTTTCTTTGAAATCAGGACTTTTGTTGCTACAGGCATCAGCGGCCGGGAGGATACGCCGGAGAAAAGCCCCCATTTTGTAGAGGCATCCAGATAAGAAGCCAGTACGCAAATGGTGATCTGTTCCATGGGAGTATCCCGGTTCTGCAAAATTAAGTTACTTAAAGCATCATAATGTTTTAAATACCCCCAATAGGTATTTTCCGATTTCTGGTATTGCTCGTAACTGTCAATATTCATATACATCATAATTTTGTATTCATTTGGCTCGACTTTTGATAAGATATTTACCACGCAGCGATTCAGGGTATTGCTTCTCCCATCAAACATATAGATATAAAATTGTGACAGGCCCTTAAAAAAGGAAGGGATATTATCGGAAGTGCTGATTTTATCAAACGTTGGTTCCCGATACAGCAATTGATCTACATGAATGCCAAGGGCTTTGCAGATGTCATATAAAGTCACGATGTCAATGGCGATCTGCCCGTTTTCGTATTTGGATACCGTTGCTTTGCTTTTGCAAATGGCATCGGCAAGTTCCTGAATGGTCATATCTCTGTTTTTTCGGAAAAATCTTATTTTTTCCCCGACTGCTTTGGTTAAGTCCTGCATTTTCACAACCTCTTGTTTCTTTAAAATATAAGAAATCCCTTTTCTTCGATAAAATATCATGGATAGGTAGAATTATATCGGAAAAATGGATATATTTCTACTTTAATGAAACAAAAAATGTAAAAAGTTTCATTTCATGAAATATTCCCGGTTTTGCCAGGCTGCATTCTTTGTGATATCTTCTTTAAGAACCTAAGAAGATATCTACAAATCATATTGGCGAAGGAGAAAATCATGAAATATAATTTTGATGAGATAATTGACAGAAAAGATACCAATGCCCTGAATACTGATGGGTTCAGAAGCTACATCTTCCATGCAGGACCAGAGAAGAAATTTCCCTATCAGGATGAAGAGTTTGTCCGTATGTGGGTTGCAGATATGGAGTTTGGGACACCTCCAGAGATATGCGAGGCAATCGTGGAACGCACAAATAAGAGAATCTTTGGATACAGCCAGGTATATGGTACGGGATACTATGATGCGTTTCAGACCTGGTGCAAAACACAGTATGACTGGAGCTTCCCGAAAGAGGAGCTGGTTTATTCCGCCGGGATTATTCCGGCTCTGTATAGCTTGGTAGAAAGTCTGGTTGGCAAAGATGAGAAAATGATGGTGGTTACGCCTGCCTATAACTTTTTCAAGCATGCAGCCACATATAACAATATCGAACTGGTCTGTTCCCAGCTGCAAAAAGACAATGGCAGTTTTAACATTGATTTTGAGGATTTTGAAAAAAAGGCTTCGGATCCTAAAATGAAATTAATTCTTTGGTGCAATCCTCACAATCCATCTGGCCGTATGTGGACAGAGGAAGAATTAAAGAAAGTGGCAAAGATAACAGAAAGCAATGATCTCTGGATCATCTCTGATGAGATTCACTGCGATTTGATCCGTAAAGGAAAGAAGCATATTCCGATGGGAAAGATGATGCCTTCCTATAAAAAGCTGATTACCTGTATGTCAGCAAGCAAAACATTTAATATGGCTGGCCTTATGTTTTCCAATGTGATAATCAGAGAGGAAGCGGTAAGAAACACATTTTGTGAGAGAGACAAAAACGTAGGTTTTGTTAACCCCATTTCAATCACAGCCCATAAAACGGCATATGAGCAGTGCGGCGGCTGGCTGGAAGAATTAAAGGAGTATCTGGATCAGAATTTTGATTATTTAAAAACGTATTTAGAAACCTATTTACCAGACGCTGTTTTTCATATTCCGGAATCTACATACCTGGCATGGGTCGACGTAAGCAAGTGCCTGCCGGGAGTAAAGGATCTGCCCATGTTCTTTGCCAATGAAGCCGGGGTTTTGTTAGAGGGAGGAAATGAACTGTTCGTAGGCAATGCCGAGGGATTCATCCGTTTAAATCTGGCTATGCCTCAATCCATCATCAAAAAGGGATTGGACAGAATCCGTTCTGCGGTTTTAAAATACAATCAGAAGTAATTGTAAAGAGGAGAGATTATGAACTACATGGAAGAGAACCGTCCGGCAGAACACGAATCGAAGTATCTGGCCGCCCTTTGCTATGCATTTCCCAAAACAGTGCCGGTGATGGCAGGATATCTGGTTCTGGGTGCTGCTTACGGCATACTTATGAGTGACAATGGATATGGAATCTGGTGGGCGCTTCTGATCAGTGTGTTCGTATATGCAGGAAGTCTCCAGTATCTTGGAATTACGTTTTTTATGGCTTTTGTGAATCCATGGTATGCTTTTTTTATGTCTCTCATGTTAAATGCAAGACATTTGTTTTACGGGATATCCATGCTGGATAAATATAAGGGCGCCGGAAAACTAAAGCCATATTTGATTTTTTCTTTAACGGATGAGACCTTTTCCGTTGTGTGTAATGAAAATCCGCCTGAGAATATTTCCAAATATCTGGTGTATTTTTTTGTATCCTTACTGGATCAGTTTTACTGGGCGGCAGGGACTCTTATCGGTGCAATTGCAGGAGCCATGATTCCTTTTGATACCGCAGGCATGGATTTTGCGCTGACTGCTTTATTTGTGGTCATATTTGTGGATCAGTGGAAATCCGGTCAGGGACACCGGTCTGCACTTACTGGAGTGGCTGCATCCGTTTTATGTTTGAAATTGTTTGGACAAAGTGTATTTATCGTACCGGCCATGGTGGTTATACTGATCATGATCACTGCCGGATATTATATGGAGAAGAAAAAGGAGGAACAGTCTTGAATCAGGAAATGACAGGCTACAGTTTTATCGTAGGAGCAATGATCTTAGCCACAGTGATCACACGGTTCCTTCCCTTTCTTCTTTTCCCGGCAGGGAAGGAGACCCCCAAATACATCGCCTATCTGGGGCGTACGCTTCCCTATGCAACCATTGGACTTTTGGTGGTTTACTGTCTCAAAGGGGTTTCGTTTTCAACCTTTCCCTATGGGCTTGCAGAAGCCATATCCATTGTAGTAATCGCTCTTCTTCATTTCTGGAAGGGAAACTCCCTGCTTAGCATCGGGGCAGGGACAGCCCTTTATATGGTACTCATTCAAACGGTGTTTAAGTAAGAAAAAGGAGGGGTCAATACCCCTCCGGCAGTCCCTTCTGTTCCCTGAATTCTTTGGGAGAAAGTCCAAATTCCTTTTTAAATGCCCGATAAAAGCTGGTGTAATCCGAAAATCCATACTGGTGATATAACTCAGTGAATGGTATGCCGGACAGAATGCCGTTTTTGCTGGCGTTCAGCCGCTTTTTGATAATATACTGGTGAACGGATATTCCCATATTGTCTTTAAACACATGGGAGATATGATATTTACTGGAATAAAAGAAGGAAGCCAGGTGATCTAAGGATAAGTTCTCTTCTAAGTGATTGTTGATATAGTCGCATAAGTTTAGATACAGGACATTTTCATAAACCTTAGGAACCTGATGGAGCATCTCATAAGTAATACGGTTGATCAGAAGAAGAAACGAATGGACCAGCAGCTCGGCATTCAGTTCATGGAACGCTTTCTTACCGTGAAGTTCTTCCAGAAGGTCCAAAAGCCGTCCCTGGATGTTTTGAAAGGTGATGAAGTCTGTTCGGAACCGGTAATGCTTCTTTTCTGCCAAATATTGAAAACTGAAAGAGAAATCCTTGGACCAGGAACACATGGAATCATAGTAATCTTTGCTGATCCAAAGCACAAAGCGCTGATAATTTTCCCCTGTAGAGTGGAAAATGGGATGGTGCTTTACACCGGGGGGAATGAGCAAATAGTCTCCATACTGGAGAAGGTATTTGTTCCCTTCCACGTCATAGGTCACATCTCCGCTTAAGAAAAAATACACTTCGTAATAAGGGTGGCTGTGATCCACGATATGATCTAAATCCATATCTTTATAAAAAAACACTTCAAATTCTTTGGAATTCATATACTGCCGTTCATTAAAACCGGTGGACAATTCTTTTTTCATAAAATCCCTCCTTCTGATTTTTCATGCAGCAAATTCATTATAAAACACTACCGCAAGTTTTGCAATGTGAACGGCAAATTAATCCATGGTATTCCTGATGGAATTTGTTTATACTAAAGCCATACTTAAGATCCGAGAAAAAGGAGGTATTTTTATGAAATTATCATTCAGATGGTATGGAGACGACGACAAGGTTACCTTGCAGAACATCCGCCAGATTCCTGGCATGTATTCCATTGTAACCGCTGTTTATGACGTCCCGGTAGGTGAAGTGTGGAGCAGAGAGACCATAGCACACTTAAAGAAAGAGACAGAGGCAGCAGGACTTGCGTTTGAAGTCATTGAGAGTATTCCGGTCCATGAAGATATTAAATTAGGAAAACCAAGCAGGGATCAGCTCATTGCCAACTATTGCGAAAATATCAGAAGAGTGGCTGAAGCAGGAATCAAGTGTGTATGCTATAACTTTATGCCTGTATTTGACTGGACAAGAACTCAGCTTGATCATGTGCTGGAAGATGGCTCTACCACCCTTGTTTACTATCAGGATCAGGTGGATAAGGTAAATCCTTTGGAGAGTGATGGGGATTTAAGCTTACCAGGCTGGGATGCCAGCTATACAAGAGAAGAGCTGAAGCTGGTAGTGGGTGAATACAATTCAATGACGGAGGAAGATCTTTGGGATAACTTAAAGTATTTCCTTGAGAAGGTCATTCCTGTGGCAGCAGAATGTGATGTCAATATGGCGATCCATGCAGATGACCCATGCTGGAGCATCTTCGGGCTTCCAAGAATTATCACCTGCGAAGAGAACGTAGACCGTTTCTTAAAGCTGGTGGATGATCCTCATAACGGCATTACTCTTTGTACGGGTTCTTACGGCTGCTCCAATAAAAACGACGTGGTAAAGATGGCGGGCAAATATGCAGCCATGGGACGTATCCACTTCGTACATGCAAGAAACGTAGCAGTTCTTGACAATGACAGGGGCTTTGAAGAGCGTGCCCATTTATCAAAATGCGGTTCTTTGGATATGTTTGCAATCTTAAAGGCGCTTCATGACAATGGCTTTGACGGATATATGCGCCCGGATCATGGCCGTATGATATGGGGAGAGACCGGCCGTGCAGGATACGGACTTTATGACCGTGCTCTTGGCGCAACCTATTTAAACGGTCTTTGGGAAGCAATTGAAAAAACCAGCAAATGAGAAAGAGGGACGGTCATATGGCATTGACATTTGGAACGGATTTAAGCGGTAAGGTAGCAGTGGTAACAGGAGCAGGCGGTGTACTGTGCGGCATGTTTGCAAAAACACTTGCCCAGGCAGGAGCAAAGGTAGCTGTCCTTGATTTAAACGAAGCGGCAGCAAAAGAAATTGCAGATTCCATCGAAGAAGAAGGTTATACAGCGAAAGCTTATAAGGCAAACGTGCTGGAACGGGGAAGCCTGGAAGAAGTCCATGCAAAAGTTCTGGCAGAACTGGGACCCTGTGATATTTTAATCAATGGAGCTGGTGGCAACAACCCAAGAGCCAATACGGATAAGGAATACTTTGAAATGGGAGATATTGAGGCAGATGTGAAATCCTTTTTCGATCTGGACCAGTCCGGTGTGGAATTTGTATTTAACTTAAATTTCCTTGGAACACTTCTGCCATGTCAGATCTTTGCAAAGGATATGATTGGAAGAGAAGGCTGCAGCATCTTAAATATTTCTTCCATGAATGCATTCACTCCATTAACAAAGATTCCGGCTTACAGCGGCGCGAAGGCAGCCATCAGCAACTTTACCCAGTGGCTGGCGGTGCATTTTTCCAAGGTAGGAATCCGTGTCAATGCCATAGCCCCTGGTTTCTTTGTTACCCAGCAGAATGAAAAACTTCTGTTTAATGAAGACGGTACTCCAACAAAAAGAACGGAAAAGATTCTTTCTGCCACACCAATGGGAAGATTCGGAGAAGCAGAAGAATTAAACGGAGCACTTTTATTCTTTTTAAATAATCAGGCAGCAGGCTTTATTACAGGTGTAGTCCTTCCAATCGACGGCGGATTCTCTGCATATTCCGGCGTGTAACGACAAAAGATGCCCAGTTTAGGAGCATTCTGTCTTTCAATAATGAATAAATAAACTATATAAAAAGATATCTTTTTTTTACTATTTGATAAAAAAGATATCTTTTTATATTATAATGTCAAGTTTTGTCAACTGTGAGATATATAAAAAATTATTGCCAATTTATGGATACGTTGACAAATTATTACAAAATAGCGTATAATAGTAAAAGCCATGTAAATTCTGTAATGGTACACATTTACCTAAGACAAGACAAGGAGCACAAAACTATGAAGACATCGGGGGAAAAGAAATGGATTCAAAGAAAAGCCAAAGTGGGGAAAGGAGAGAATACCAAAAAAACAGGTAAAAAGGGAACACCATTTGGGTCAAAATTTTCTTTGAAATCGTTGAAGATGAAAATGCTTATGTTCATCATTTCCATTATTCTGGCACTGGCTGTAACAAATATGATTATCAGCATTTCTGTCAGCTATAAGGGAATCACAGATGTTGTAAAGAGTGACTTGGAATCAACGGGAAAACTGGTAAACAGTCTGGTAATACAGAATTTAAACCAGATGAAGACAAATATTGAAGCCAGTACCCAGGGCGGAAGTTTAAAATCCATTAACTCAAGGGTTGTTACGGAATATCTTAACAGCCAGTGCCAGCTTTACGGTTATAAGGATCTGGAAGTAGTCAGCCAGCAGGGCGTGGTTACCCGCAGCGCCAGCGGTGAACATGTTGGAGACAGCTATGCAGACAAAGATTACATAAGTAAAGCGTTAAACGGCATCACAGCAGTTTCTACCACGGAATTAAACGCTAATAATGAACTGGTGATTCGTGTTGCAGCCCCTTATGAACTGGGGATTTTAGTAGCAACCTATGACGGTTCTGTATTAAGCGATTTAATCAAAGATCTTCGCATTGGAAAAAGCGGCAACGCATTCCTGATTGATAACACAGGAACCATGATTGCCTGCATTTATCCGGAACTGGTTAATGAACGCCAGAACTTCATCGAGATGGCAAAGACAGATAAGTCCTATGCATCATCGGCTCGTATGTATCAAACCATGCTTACAGGAAAAATTGGAATCGGAACCTATGATTACAAAGGGGTTGGCCGGTATTGCTATTACAGCCCTGTAACAGGAGCTGATGGCTGGGCACTGGGTGTTGTTGCTCCCATTGGGGAAACAACGACTTCCATCTACACAGTAGTGGTTGCAATGATCATACTTGCAGTGATATCCATAGCAGCAGGATGCTTTATGGCATTCCGTTTTGCAGCACCGATCGCAGGTCCAATTTCAGACATTGCAAAGAGAATGAAGCTTTTATCCGAAGGGGACTTATTCAGTGAGGTTCCGGTTGTAAACAGGAAAGATGAGATCGGTATTCTGGCAGAAGAGGCAGCCAATTACGTGCAGAGTGCGAGAAATACCAACCACACCATCATAACTGTTTTAGACAAGATCGCTTCCGGAGATTTCCGTCATTCCGATATTACGGATTTCAAAGGTGATTATGTGATGATTCAGCAGGCCATTCAAAGAACGGAAGAAATGCTTTCAAAAACCATGGAAACAGTAGAAATTTCTGCAGATGAAGTAGCAAAGAGCAGCGCTCAGGTATCCCAGGGAGCACAGAACTTAAGTCAGGGAGCTGTGGAGCAGGCAGCAGCTGTTGAGGAACTTTCTTCTTCTGTTAATGAGATTTCCACCAGCCTCATGAATACTGCCAAGTCCGTAGAAGGTATGAACAAGCAGGCAGGACATGTAGGAAAAGCCATGGAAGACGGCAATGAAAAAATGCATGAAATGATGGAATCCATGAACCAGATCAGCAGGAAATCCAAAGAGATCGAAAAGGTCAACAAACTCATTGAGGACATTGCATTCCAGACCAACATTCTTGCTCTTAACGCTGCTGTAGAGGCGGCTCGTGCAGGAGAAGCAGGAAAAGGATTTGCAGTGGTTGCAGATGAGGTACGAAACCTTGCAGGAAAGAGTGCGAATGCGGCAAAGGATACTTCCAGCCTGGTAGCAGATACCATTTCTGCTGTCAACAAAGGAACTGACATTGCAGCTTCCACTGGAGAATCCTTAAATGGAATTCTTGTTGAGACAAAGAGCATGGTTCTTGCAATCAAGCAGTCTGCAGAAGAACTGAAAGAACAGAGTGAGAAGGTAAATGAAGTTACTGCAGGCATCGAGCAGATCTCTTCCGTTGTACAGAGCAACTCTGCTACAGCAGAACAAAGTGCCGCAGCAAGTGAAGAACTTTCTGGTCAGGCAGAGAATTTAAGCGAATTGATGAGCAAGTTCCGACTTCATTAATACATATGATAAAAATGCGGCACCATAAATGTAATTACATTATGGTGCCGCGTTTTTAAATTTCAGGTTAATTTTTACGTCTTATTTTGAATCGTCTTTATGGACTGCTTTTGCACGGGGGATATAAGGATAAATATCTTCATATGCTTCCATCTCTTCTTCGGTTTCAGGGGTTGCCGGGATAAGTCCGGTACAGTCCATGGAGGAACAGGCCTGGATGTCAACGTCGTAATTATTTTTTGCGGTGGTGGACTTTTTTTGTTCCCTGGTTTCTTCTTTTTTCTCCGATTTCATATCGTATTCTCCTTTCTATGGCTATTTTTAAATGCTTTTCAATTAGTGTGAGGAAAAACGCCGTAATTATTCATCTCCGAATCACATCCATGATTTGCGTTATATGTAATTGTTACAATCGTTATATAGGATGCGGGGCGAAAAAGTCCATGAAAAATAATGGAATGATGGAGGAAAAAATGAGATGAAAATTGCCTTTTTTTCAAATGAAAAACAGTTGCTGGATTCAAAGAAAGAAAATACCGTAGGCAGCGGAAATCGTTTGGTAAAGGTTGATTATTTTTCCATGGAAGAGAGGCTTCTTTTAGCGTTGGATTGCACCGTGTACGATATGATTGTGATTTATCCGAAGGGGGGAAGAGTTTCCTGCGGGGAGATAATCAGACAGGTGAAGATGAGAGGAAGAAGCAGCGTCATAACTCTGATTAATGGGAAAACGAGTCACTTAAAGCAAACGAAATATACCGTGTTTTTTAACGGTCAGTCATGTGTTCTTGACATTCGGGATATCCTTTTTCTGGAATCCTATTACCGAAAAACCAGCGTGGTGGTAGACGAAGGCAGGATACGGGTACGGGCCAGGCTTGACGAAGAGGAAGAAAAGCTGCCCAAAGACCAGTTTGTCCGGATCAACCGGCACAATATTATAAATATGCAATATGTTAGGAATGTAAAAGGGGAGGTCATTGAGATGCAGAACGGGGAGTATCTGTATGTGAATGACGGGAGAAAAAAGAAATTTGAGAAAAGATACCAGGAATTTTTAGAGGTAAATTTCATGCTATTGTAGAATTAAGTCGAAAAAACGCAATAATACCAGGAATATACGCAAAGCGGATTGCCAGACCTTAAAACTGGTGATATTGTTGTTTTATTCAGGGAGGTAACTAATCCTATTCTTATTTCGGCAATCCATTTCTAGGGGTCAAATCTTATGAATCTAAATCAAATCAGGGCAGGCAGCGGAAATCAGCCGATTCCGCGGTCTGTTTTTTGTTGAGTAATTACCCATATTTGTAAGAAATAGTAAAAAAAATGTCAGAAACATTCCGAAAATTTTAGGGAAATATAAGGAATTATTCCTGATTTTAATGGGAGTCTATGATACAATCAAATCAGTAACACAGATATGTATCATGAAGAAGGAGGCAGTGAACGGATGAGAATCGGAAGATTGATAAGAAGAATATTGTTTTTATTTGTCACGGTTTGTCTTTTGACCGGATTCACTGTGGCGCATAAAGGTTATGAGCTTTACCGGGATGCTTTAAGGGCGGACAGCCTTACAGAGCAGGTAGAGGCCATACGGGATAAGGAAGGATTTACATCCTACGAAGATTTACCCAGTGTGTATGTAAATGCAGTCGTATCGGTGGAGGACCATCGGTTTTTTAAGCATAATGGAATCGACTTAATTGCCATAGGCCGTGCGGTCCTGCATGATATCCAGGCAGGCCGGTATGTAGAAGGCGGAAGCACCATAACCCAGCAGCTCGCAAAGAATCTGTATTTTGACCAGGAAAAAGAATTTTCCAGAAAAGCAGCAGAAGTATTTATGGCATTTGAATTGGAGAAGCATTATACAAAAGATGAAATTTTTGAATTATATGTAAATTGTATTTATTTTGGCGAAGGGTATTACAGCGTAGGGGAGGCAAGTGAGGGCTATTTTAAAAAAGTTCCAGGGGACATGAGTGATTATGAAAGCACACTCCTAGCTGGCGTGCCCAATGCACCATCTAAATATGCGCCGACGAAAAATTTTAAGCTTGCACAAAAACGTCAGAAAAAGGTAATTGCCAGAATGGAAGCCTGCGGATATTTTTCAGCCGAAGAGGCAGAAACGGTATCGGAACAGATTATCGCTTTCAATTGATTTTACTTGAAGATTGATGGAACAGACGGTATAATAAAATTAGTACAAATTTATTTAAAATCCGGCGGAAGCGTTAAAAGACAGGCACTGTGTCATAGAATAGTTACAAAGGAAGAGGGGAAACAGTATGGAGGATAAGAATTTATACAACAAGATCATGTTGATTGCATTTTGTTTGATCGTGGTACTGCTTTGTGCCGGTTCCTATAGTTATTTCAGCGGCAGAAAGGCCACACCGGATATAAAAAGTCCCATTAAAAATGCCAAGGTCCTTGTATGGGAAGAATCAGAGCAAATTACCGTTGACGGGAGATCTGTTTTTACGTATACTTTTTCTTAGGTATGAAAAACCTTCACGATCGAAGTGATGGATAAGGACAGGCAATCATAAATGAAAACAGATACCAGGAAGGTATGGGTGTTCCGGCGGGATGCGTATGACTGTTTCTGGTATCTTTTTTGATACAGGAAAGGTTGGGGAATATGGATATAAGAAATATGCTGAACCTGGTTAAATCCGGAGAAATGGATATTGAAGCAGCGGAGAAACTGCTGAAGGATCTTCCTTATGAAGATCTTGGATATGCAAAGCTTGACCACCACAGGGAACTTCGTTCTGGTTTTGGAGAAACGGTTTTCTGTCAGGGGAAGCCGGACCCCTATCTCATAGAGATTTATAAAAAATTATTTGAAAGAGATGGGGAAGTCTTTGGGACAAGGGCATCAAAGGAGCAGTACGAGCTGATAAAACCCATTGTGCCGGAGGTAACTTATGATCCTATTTCAAGGATCTTAAAGGTGGAGAAGCCGGGAAAAGAAAGAAAGGGCTGGATATCGGTCTGCACCGGTGGTACAGCTGATATTCCGGTAGCCGAAGAAGCGGCTCAGACGGCTGAGTATTTCGGCAGTTATGTGGACAGGGTCTTTGATGTGGGAGTCGCAGGAATCCACCGGCTGTTGTCCCAGAGAGACCGGCTGGATAAGGCCAACTGCATCGTTGCAGTAGCTGGAATGGAAGGGGCATTGGGAACCGTAATCGCAGGTCTGGCTGACTGTCCGGTTATTGCAGTACCTACATCGGTAGGTTACGGTGCAAGTTTTCATGGAGTTTCGGCGCTTCTTACCATGCTGAACTCCTGTGCGAACGGGATTTCTGTTGTAAATATTGATAACGGATACGGGGCCGGATATACGGCGACACAAATCAATCGACTGGCGGAGAGATAAGATGAATAAAATACTGTATTTGGAATGTAATTCAGGTATTAGCGGAGATATGACAGTAGGGGCACTTCTGGATCTGGGAGCAGACCAGGATGTTCTTTTAAAGGCACTCGACAGCCTTGGCGTTGATGGATATCATCTTCACTTTGGAAGAGCGAAGAAATGCGGAATTGACGCCTTTGATTTTCATGTCCATTTGGATGAGGATCATGATGGAGGACATAGCCATGGGCATGAAGGAGACCACAGTCACGACAATGGAACGGAGCATATTCATGACTATGAAGTAGAGCATAACCACAGCCACGACCATGAAGCAGGGCATATTCATAGCCATGAAGGAGACCACAATCACGGTCATGAAGAAGAGCATAACCACAGCCATGAAGAAGATCACATCCACGAAGACGGTCATAGTCATACTCATGAGCATAACCACAGCCATGACCATTTCCACCGCAACTTACAGGATATCAACCAGATCATAGACCGCCTAGATTCCAATGACCATGTGAAATCGATGGCAAAACAAATGTTTGAGATCGTAGCGGAGGCAGAGTCAAAGGCTCATGGAATCCCGGTTTCAGAAGTTCACTTTCATGAGGTAGGGGCCATTGATTCCATTGTGGATATTATTGGCGCAGCAGTCTGCATAGATAATCTGGGGCTTACGGATATCGTGGTTTCTCCGTTGGCAGAAGGCTTTGGTAGTGTACGCTGCCAGCATGGAATCATTCCGGTTCCCGTTCCGGCAACGGTAAACATCGCTTCGGCATATGGATTGAAACTGCAGCTAACAGATAACAATGGAGAGATGGTGACACCCACTGGAGCCGCCATTGCAGCAGCCCTGCGCACAAGAGAGGATTTACCTGCTTCCTGCCGGATCTTAAAAACAGGGATCGGTGCAGGAAAAAAGGATTTTAAACATGCCAATATCCTTCGTGCCATGATTCTCGAGGAAGAAGTGAAGGAAGAGGAAATGTGGATTTTAGAGGCCAACATTGATGACTGTAGTGGAGAAATGCTTGGTTTTGCCATGGAATCCTTACTGGAAGCTGGTGCGGCTGATGCATGGAATACGCCGATTTATATGAAAAAGGGCCGCCCGTCCTACATGCTTTCTGTTCTCTGTAAAAAAGAGATGGTAGGTATTATGGAGGAAATCCTGTTTCTTCAGACTACCACCATCGGAGTCAGAAGACATCCTGTTGAAAGAACCATTCTTGACCGTGAGAAAAGGACAGTAAGTACGGAATGGGGAGAGGCAGAAGTTAAAATCTGTACCTGGAAGGATAAGGTATTCTGTTACCCGGAATATGAAAGCGTAAAAAGTATCTGCAAAAAAAACGCCATGGATTTTCAGAACGTATACGGCAGGATCCGGGAGGAGGCTCTCAAATCATGGAAGAGCGAATGAACGGTCTGAAAGAAAAGCTGGAACAGGCAATGAGTGAATATGCGAACGGGGACATCTGCCTGGCTTTTTCCGGTGGAGTGGATTCCAGCCTGCTTTTAAAGACCACAGCCGATGCGGCAGCAAAGACCGGAAGGAATGTTTACGCAGTGACGTTCGACAGCCGCTTGCATCCATCCTGTGATCTTGACATCGCAGCCAGAGTGGCAAAGGAACTGGGAGGGATTCATAAAATTGTTTCAGTCAATGAACTGGAACAGGAGGAGATTCGGTTTAATCCGGAAAACAGGTGTTACCTTTGCAAAAAGAAATTGTTTCAGACACTAAAAGATTTTGCCGAGGAACAGAACATTCCTGTGATTATGGATGGGACCAATGAAGATGATCTTCATGTGTACCGTCCTGGAATAAGGGCGTTACAAGAACTTGGGATCAAAAGCCCTCTGGCTGAACTTCATATTACGAAATCCCAGGTGAAGGAATTGGCTTCTTTTTATGGTATTTCCGTAGCGAAAAGGCCATCGGCTCCCTGCATGGCAACCCGCCTCCCTTACAACACAGAAATCGACTACGATTTGTTAGAACGAATTGGAAAAGGAGAGGAGTTTTTGAGAACACATATTCATGGAAATGTGCGTTTAAGACTCCATAAGGATGTTGTAAGGATTGAAGCAGATCAGGATGAAATGGAGACTCTTCTCACGAAGAGCAAAGAAATCATATCATATTTAAAAGAGCTTGGATTTGTATATATTACCATGGATTTAGAAGGGTTCCGGTCCGGGAGCATGGACCTTTATCATACACCCGAATCTTGAATCCGAACTTAAATCCGAACTTAAATCCGATTCTGCCTGTATATACCCGCCGTCTCTGTTTATTATCTGGATATGCAAATTGACCATACGGTAAATCAATAAAACCATGAGTTGTACTGATTTACCGCATATTTTAACATTTTTGGTTACATAATGGTAAAATTTTACTAAAAAAACAAATTTGTATAATTTCAACTATGATTTTGGAGCATATGGTCGATAAGTAATTGAATGATTCTATGATGAGGTGGAGTATGAAAAAGTCAATTGTAATAAAGATAGTGATAGGGATCATTATCTTGGCATGCGTGGTTTATGCCGGTATATTTTTCTTGATTTCCAGTGTACTTAAAAGTGAGAAAATTCAGGTCATGGATTTTAATCAGGAACTGCATTTGAAAAAACCAGCTGAGGTAAAAACAAATCCAACCATGCTGTTTTTGGGAAACAGCATGACCTATGTAAATGATCTTCCTACAGTCTTTGATAACTTAAGTCAAAGCGGTGGATTTGATCCAGATGTGTATGATCTGACAGAAGGATCTTACCGGCTTGAATATTTTGCAGATGAGACGGATGAAGTAGGATCACAGGTATACGATGCATTAGAGAATTACACATGGGATTATGTGGTCATGCAGGAGCAGAGTGGAGTCTCCACCATTGGAGGAGAAGATATTATGTATCCGGCTTCAAGAACTCTTGATGGCATGGTCCGTGCAGCAGAAGGGGAATCCATATTTCTTATGACATGGGCTTATAAAGATGGTTTTGCCTACAAACTCTTAGGAATAGGAGTTGAGAATACAACAGAAGAGATGCAGACCATGATGGCTCAAAACTATATGAACATTGCGAATGAACTGGATGCCATGCTGGCGCCTGCCGGAATCGCATTTATGAGATGCACCAAAAACTATCCGGAGATCGAATTATGGGATGAAGATAAGACCCATCCTTCTCCTGCAGGAACGTACCTGGCTGCATGCGTCTTATATAAAGTATTATATGATCAGTCACCAGAAGGGCTTTCCTATACGGCTGATTTAGATGCAGAGACAGCATCAAAGCTGCAGCTTGTTGCAGCTGGTATTAAATAACAGAATTAATTGTTTTATTGTTTTACATATTATCAATTGATATTGGAGGAGATAGTGAATGAAGAACAAGTGGAAAGTCACAATTGATGGAAATGAACATGATATTTCTTTCAAACCCGGTTTTTTCCGGGGAAAAAGAATCGTTGACGGTGTTGGAACATCGGTCAAAAATACCAACTGGTATATTCGTCTGTTTGACGATGCTTTTGAATTAGATGGTCAAACACTTCATCTTACCGCAGTCGGCGCCAAAATAGATTTGGCGGTTGATGGAATGTATGTAAATTCCAAAAAGCCTTATACTCCATTTAAGACAGTGCCATCCTGGGCCAATATATTATCTGGTCTTCTGCTTTTATCCGGGATGCTCCTAAGCGGACTGTTCGGGATGATGATAGGTGCCATTGCAGGTATCTTAATGATCACTCAGTCCATATCAACAAAAAGAGACAATCCCATGCCTGTGTGTATTGCAGTGGCAATTGGTGGGTTTGTATTACAAATCGCTCTTCTGATCGCGTCTTTACCCCTCTTCATGTAAAGTTTCCTCTGAAGAGTTCCATAGGAAATTAAGGACTATGGAAGAGATCATTTAAACAGAGAAGACGGAATCCTGAAAGGACAACATGGAAAAACATGTGTATCTTTCAGGATTTTTTTTCGTTTCCAGTATGTTTTTTCCAACACTACCTGACATGTAAATAAAGGAATCTGGAATTCCTGAAAATTGGACATCTAATGACATAATCCCTTAAATAAAACCATTAATTGAGCAAAATATATAAAAAAATTAAAATAATATTTATTAAAATATAATAAAATACATATTTTGAGTTGAAAGAACAAATTGATGGAATAATATTGACGAACGAATGTTTTGAATATAACATTGTTGTAGATGTAATGTACAAAAACATCCATGACCATGTTTTGGACTTGGACCTTGGAGAGGAAAACTATGCGTTTGAATTATCAAATGGGGGTTATTCTTGAGGCCTCAAAAAACAGTGATACACCAATTGGCGTACACGAGGTAATGCAATATTTGGATATATCAAAAAGCGCAGCATATCTTCTTATACAAAATTGTCAGATCTGGCTGATGGAAAATCAACTGGAGGAGGATTCCTCACAACAGCGGAGAGAGCTTTATATAGGGAAAGGAGATTTAAAAAGTAAATTAAAAAATATTCTATCTAAAGTGAGTTATGAGGATTTTGATTTTTCTCCAAGAGAAAGAAAAATCTATATCATTGTTTTGCTGATTCGGGAAAAGCATCTTTCGACCCATGAAATCATGGAACGGTTCCGCATCAGCAGAAATACCTGCATCATGGATTTAGCCGGAGTCAATCGTATTTTGGAAACTTTTCATGTAGGGTATACGGCTGGAAATCACGGTTATGCTCTGATGGGGGAAGAATATGATATCCACCGGCTTAGTTTATGGGTGGCTTCGAAGATTTTTTCTGAACTGTATCCCAAAAATTATGAGATGGCAATGTCTTTGTTTGAATTTTCCAAAAAAGACATAGAAAATATCAATCAGATGCTTGGCACAGCCGCCAGGCAGTTTGATCTTTTTGTCAACAGAGAGGCAATTTATATCTTTTGTGCTTCCTGCACCCTGGTTTCCAGAAGAATCCGTTTGGGTCACTGGATCTCTCAGGAGATGATCCCTAATTATTACCGGATGTGCACCTATAACTGCCGGATCCGCAGTATCCTGTATCAGGTAGGAGTGGTAGAGGCAGTTTTGGGAAAACAGGCATTTACTCATGACTCCAAACCTTATCTTGATGCAAGCAAGCAGGGGCTGGCAGAGTGTCTGGCCAGAATGCTGGTATGTGTTTGTGAAGAAACAGGGGATGATATTGTCTCCATTCATATGAAAGAAGAGAACTTGATCAATTATGCAGTTCAAATCATACAAAGATTTGAAACGTACATAGGAATGCTCTTTGAGAATAAAGAGGAATTAGCTAAGAACGTGACTCTTAGCTTAAAGTGCATTCTACTAAGAAAAAAATATGGTTTCTGGGTCTGTAATTCCTTAGCCCAGGAGGTAAAAAAACATTACATTCATATAATCAGGCTGACCCAAAAGTCGGTAGAAGAAATTAGTGATCTTGGTGAGCCAATGACCGAAGATGATTGTGTTCTGTTCAGCATTAATTTTTTGGGGGGAATGTACAAGACCAAGCGTGTTACAGTCCAGACCCCTCATATTCTGGTGGTATATGCGGGAAATTCCGATACCAGTGTGCTGCTTCAGGGACAGATTCAAAACCTTTTACCGGGTGCACGGGTTCTTACTGCTTCGTTGTTTCAGGATTTGACCAGGTTTTCGGAATATATGGATATGATCGTATCCACCATTCCAATTGAAATCCATGGAATCCCTGTGATTGTGGTAAACACCTTTTTAACCGAATATGACAGGGAGCGGATAAAAAAGCTAACCGAACATAAAATTACCAAAGATGAGGATCTCTTAAGGTTTTTAAAGGATTTTACGATGATGTCGGAAGAGTTTATCCGTTTTGAAGACAGAAAATATTTACGGCACAGAATGGAAGAATATTTTAAGATAAACAGGG
The DNA here is from genome assembly GCA_963519465.1 of uncultured bacterium. Lineage (GTDB taxonomy): Bacteria > Bacillota > Clostridia > Lachnospirales > Lachnospiraceae > Lacrimispora. The sequence continues at coordinate 52,888 of CAUQMY010000008.1, read as the reverse complement.
TCAAAATTAATTATGGAGCAGGAAGACGTCAGATGTTAAAGGACTTGCTGACAGAAAGCAGGATCAGGATTGTGGATTCTGTAACAGACTGGAAGGAAGCCATTCGTCTGGCGGCAAAACCATTGGAGGAAGACAGGAGTATTGAACCAGCTTATACGGAGGCTATGATTCTTTCCGTAGTAAATTTAGGACCTTACATCGTCCTTTCCCCTGGTATCGCACTTCCTCATGCCAGACCAGAAGCTGGTGTCCGAACGATGTCCATGTCATTGCTTAAAGTAAAGCAAAAGGTTTATTTTACGGAAGAAAAATATGCCAATCTGTTTTTTGTACTGGCAAGTGCAGATGGGAACAGTCATCTGGATGCCTTGAGGGAGCTGTCAGCCATTTTTGCTGACGAAGCAGCTTATGATAAATTTATGAAAGCGGATACGGTAAAAGAGCTGCACCAGTTAATTTTATAGAAGGGTAATACGGAATACGAAAAATAAAGGGTAACGATGATGCTAACGGAATTATGTAAAACAAATCTGGAAGAGCAGATTAAGGAGATCGATTTTAAGATCGGCAATCTCCAGGAACGGAAAAAACAACTGATTGTTGCAAAGGAACGGGAAGACCTCCGGATGTTTGTGGAGGATGCAAAAAAAAATGGTTTAACGCCGGCGGAACTGGCTAGGCAGCTCTTAGCCAGACAGGCGTAGGGAAAATAAATAAAAGGCTGAGGGAAGTGGGGGTCCCTTAGCCTTTTTATTATTCAACCATGTAATTAGCAATGGAATCAGTATTGCGCCTTTCGGTAATAGTCTGCCAGAATATCCAGATATGCTTTGGCATACTTAGGCAGATACCGGTTTTTTTGAAAAGCGGCAATCAAAGTATTCTCAATCCGTTCCTTTCCAATGGACAGACAGACGGATTCTTTTGGTTCCCGTTTCTTTAAATAATGGTAGTAGCTTTCCGGCGCAAATGCGGCTCCCAATCCTTCCATGGCAAGGCAGATGGACATCTCGCTGTTTCTGGTGTGAAGAAGAATATTGGGTTCCAGACCATAATCTTTAAAAAGCTTCAGGGCCAGACCGCCCGTATTCTGGTCCGGATAAAGAAGAATGAATGGTTCTTTGGAAAGAAGGCTTAAATCCATCCACGGATAGTGAAAGCCTACTTTTTTCTGCGCCATGGCTGCCAGTGGATTATGGGCAGATAAGACCAGAACCATCTCTTCCCTGCCGATGACCTGATAATCCAAATCCGTGGGAAATTCGTGGACATTATAAAAGGTAAGGTCCACAGTATGGTCTGTCAGCGTATGCTCTGCTACAAAATTGACTTCTTCCATCATATTAACTGTGACGTGGGGATAGAGCTTGTGAAATTTTAAAAGAGTAGGACCGATTAAACTGTTTCCCAGCATGATGGGAATGGCGATGTTTAAGCGCCCATGGTTCTGGTGCATAATATCATCGAATTCAATATCCCATTCCATGCCGTATTCCACGATCTTTTCTGCATAATGAATGTAGCGTTCTCCAATATAAGTAGGGAAGTAGCTGCTTCCAATCCGGTCAAATAAGCGGGTGCCAAGCTGCTGTTCCAAATTTTTTAAATACTTGCTTAATGACGGCTGGGAGATAAAAAGAGTCTCTGCGGCCTTGCTGATGTTCTTTTCTCTGGCAATGGCTAAAATGTACCTGGCTTCTTTTAATTCCATATCAATTGTCCCCTTTGCGATGAATGATAAATGGCAACTATAGCTTTAATGCATAGAAAATATAGATTATATGTATTTGACGTACAGTATATCATAAATTATAATAAAAGTACAGAGATAAATTAATTGTACTTATAAATAATCATAAGAAAAACCAATGAATCACGTATAGAAAGCATGGAGAGGTAAAGATGAAGAAAAGTAGTGCATTTATCATGGTGGTGCCGGGACTTGTGATCCTGGCAGTTTGTCTGTTTCTTCCGCTTTTGAAGGTACTGGTGCCGTCTTTTAATACCGGAGATTACCCATTTAGCGCTTATGCAGACTTTTTTAAAGACGGGTATTATCTGAAAATCTTTTTAAGGACAGTAAAGGTGGCGGTTCTCACAACGGCGGTCTGCATGGCTGCAGGGGTCCCGACCGCGTACTTTATCAGCCGATGCGGAAAAAAATGGAGAGGAATTTTACTTTCTGTTTCCATTTTCCCGATGATGACAAACTCTGTGATCCGAAGCTTTGCCTGGATCAACATATTGGGCAGCAACGGAATTGTTAACAAATTCCTCATGACTGCTGGTTTTGTGGAGAAGCCTGTGAAACTGTTATATACGGATTTTGCCATTATTATCGGTTCCGTATACTTATTTCTGCCTTTAATGATCGTTACCGTCGCTGGTGTCATGGAAAATATTGGAGACGATATGATGGAAGCTGCCATAAGTCTTGGAGCGGATCGTCTCAAGGCATTTATGAAGGTCATCTTTCCGATGAGTCTGCCAGGTATCATTGTAGGTGGGATTCTGGTATTTACCGGTACCTTGACGGCTTACACCACTCCCCAGCTTTTGGGAGGGAATAAAAATATGGTCCTTGCCACTTTCATCTACCAGAGAGCCATGAGCGTGGGAGACTGGAACGGCGCTGCTGTGATTTCCTTAATCATGATCGTCGTGACCCTGGTGGTGATCAAAGGCTTTAATGCCCTGGCTGCAAGACTTGACCGAAGAGGAGGAAGCCATGCGTAAAAATAAAATGCTCACCGCATTTGCCGTACTGGTATTTGCGTTTTTGATTGCACCGCTGATCATTATTACGGTAACGGCCTTTGGAAAGGGCACTGCCATTACATTTCCGATTGAATCCTTTTCCGTAAAATGGTTTGTGAATGTGTTCACCTTGAAATCTTTTCGGATCTCATTTCTCACCAGCTTACAAATTGCACTGCTTGCTACGGTGATCGCACTTTTGGTAGGAATTCCAGCAGCTTATGCACTGGCAAGATCCAACATGAAAGGCAGAGGATTTTTAAAATCCGTATTTTTATCGCCAACCATTGTTCCCGGCATTGTAATTGGTTTTGTTCTTTATCAGTTTCTTGTGCTGACGTTACGGATTCCGGTATTTGTAGGACTTTTGGCAGGACATTTTATGGTGACACTGCCTTATGTGATCCGGGTGGTAGGTTCAAGCCTTGACCAGTTTGATTTTTCCGTGGAAGAAGCAGCATGGAGTCTTGGCTGTACAAAAACCGGCGCTTTTTTCCGGGTAGTGCTCCCTAACATAACTTCGGGAATCTCTGCTGCGTTTATGCTGGCGTTTATCAACTCCTTTAATAATATTCCGGTTTCCATGTTCCTTTCAGGCCCTGGTGTGTCCACATTCCCGGCGACTCTGATGAACTACATTGAATATAATTATGACCCTACCGTGTCGGCGGTTTCCGTGGTTTTGATGGCGGTAACAGTTCTTCTCATGGTAATCGTTGATAAAACACTGGGAATTGCAGCTTTGGCAAAATAGGAGGAAAACCATGGCATTTATGACATTGCAGGATATTGATGTCCGTTATGATAAAAAGAAGCAGATATTAAAAGGTCTTGATCTGGAGGTAAACGAAGGAGAACTGGTTTCCTTATTAGGTCCCAGCGGTTGCGGAAAGACCACTACACTTCGTGTAGTTGCCGGGTTTATTGAACCGGAAAATGGGGTGTTTGCCTTAGACGGAGAGAATTTAACAAAAGTTCCGGTCCATAAAAGAAACTTTGGTATCGTATTCCAAAGCTACGCTTTATTCCCCCATTTAAGCGTATATGACAATGTAGCTTTCGGACTTAAGATGAGAAAGCTTGATAAGGCGGAGATTGATAAAAAGGTCAATAACATTCTGGAAGTATGCGGTCTTACAGAATTTTCCGACCGTTTTCCCCAGCAGATGTCCGGGGGTCAGAGACAGAGAGTGGCACTGGCGAGAGCGCTGGTTATTGAGCCGAAGCTCCTTTTGCTCGATGAGCCGCTGAGCAACTTAGATGCAAAACTGCGCATCAACATGCGGATGGAGATCAAGAGAATCCAGAAGCAGCTTGGTATTACCACCTTATTCGTCACCCATGACCAGGAAGAATGTTTTTCCATCTCTGATAAGGTAGCAGTTATGAATCAGGGAGTGATCGAACAGTTCGATACCCCGGAAAATATCTATCACCGGCCAAAGACGGAATTCGTTGCAAGATTTATCGGATTTGAGAACTTCCTGCCTTTAAAGAAACAGGGAGATGTATATAAATCAGAAGCTGGAGCAGTATTTACGGTAGAGGAAACCCATGGGGAAGATACGGTCATGGGAACTATACGTCCGGAAGATATCCGTGTGGCAGAAGCAGGACAGACAGAAAATATCCTGGAAGGCACCATAGGAGTGAGAACCTTTCTCGGAAAAAGCTATCAGTATGAAGTTTTAACGGCGGCAGGAAAGTTTCTGGTAAACAGGCCTGCGGAGGAAACCTACGAGGAAGGCAGTACCATAAACTTATATCTGCCGGAGACAAAACTGATTCTTGTAAAATAGGTAACAGCGGCTTACAGCCGGTCAATGATAAAAAGAGAGGAATACAATTATGAAAAAAGTATTGGCATTATCTTTATGTGCAGTCATCGCCTTAACAGGCTGCGGAAGCGCTGCTCCAAAGGGAGAGAAAGAAACTACAGCGGCAGAAAAGAAACTGGTATTATCTACTTATGGTTTAAGCGAAGATATTTCTGCAGAAGAAGTATACAAGCCTTTTGAAGACCAGTTTGGCGCCAAAATCATTACTGAGACAGGAAGCACCAACGAGCGTTATACCAAGCTTTCTGCCAATGCGGAAAGCACCATCGACGTTATCGAACTGTCCCAGGCAATGTCCGCAAAAGGCATTGAGGAAGGTCTTTTTGAGCCGCTTGATTTAAGCAAGATCGAAAACAGCCAGTACTTAATCGGTGCTGCAAAGACGATGGCAGAAGCTGGCCAGGGAGTTGCCTATACCATCAACAGCATCGGAATCATGTATGATCCTGAAGCAGTTGGATTCGAAATTAAGAGCTTTGATGATTTATGGAATGCAGAATTAGAAGGAAGCATTGCAATTCCTGATATCACAACCACCTTTGGTCCTGCTATGGTTTACATGGCAAGTGATTACAAGGGCGTTGACGTAACCAGCGACAATGGAAAAGCAGCTTTTGAGGCACTGGAAGAATTAAAGCCAAATCTGGTAAAAACCTATGCAAAATCTTCTGACTTAATCAATATGTTTACTTCCGGAGAGATCAAAGCAGCAATCGTAGGTGATTTCGGCGTTCCTACTATTAAAGAAGCAAATCCAAATCTGACTTATGTAACACCAGAAGTAACTTATGCAAACTTCAATACCATCAGCATTACCAAAAACTGCAAAGATAAAGAACTGGCTTATGCATACATCAATTACCGCTTAAGCAAAGAACTGCAGGATAAGACTACAAAAGCATTAAACGAAGCACCTACTAACAATCAGGTAGAGGTAGCAGAAGAAAATGCAATAAGCATGACTTACGGTCCTGTAGCAGAAAACGCAAAAGTACTGGATTACTCCTTTGTAAACCCGATCTTAAGTGATTGGATCGATCAGTGGAACCGTATTATCAATAATTAAGGACAGTGAAAATATGAAGGTTGACTTATTAATTCAAAATGGATGGGTCTACCGGACATACAGGCAATGTTTTGAACAGGCGGACATTGCGATAGTGGGGGAAAGGTTTTACGACATTTCCCCTGCTTCCTGTTATGAGGCAGACCTTGTGGTGGATGCAAACGGAAAATATATCATACCAGGGCTTATCGATATTCATATGCATATCGAAAGCTCCATGACATATCCAAAGGAATTCTCATCAGCAGTTCTTCCCCACGGTGTTACCACTGTGGTGGCAGACCCTCATGAGATTGCAAATGTATTCGGGTTAGAAGGAATCAAAAGTTTTATGGATCAGGAAACGGAACTGGATATTTTTTATGGGATTCCCTCCAGTGTTCCCTCCACAAATCCTGACCTTGAAACCTCAGGAGGCAGGATCGGTGAGGAAGAGGTTATGGAGCTTTTAAAGGATGACCGCATTCTTTGCCTTGGAGAGGTAATGAATGACACAGATCTGGTTTCCTCAGAAGACACCTTAATAAAGCGCATTGTAAGGCTTTGCCAAAAGGAAGGGCGGAGGCTTCGGATCGAAGGTCATTGTCCGGCTCTCACGGGTGAGGAACTGGCGGCGTTTATCGGCAGCGGAGTCGATGCAGACCATACCCAGCAGACAGGAGCGTCCGTTCTTGAAAAAACAGACATGGGAATGTTTTTAGAGCTGCAGAAGAAGTCTTTGATCCCTGAAGTGGTAGAGGCGGTGGTTACACACAAACTCTATGAAAATGTCGCACTTGTAACTGACGACACTATGCCAGATCATCTGACGAAAGGTCACTTAAACCAGATCCTCCGTCTAGCCGTGGAATCAGGAATGCCTGTAGAAAAAGCAATTTACTGTGCGACCTTTACCCCTGCACGGAGAATGGGCCTTCATGACCGGGGAATGATTGCACCTGGGAAACTGGCGGATTTTGTAGTTCTTGATAATTTGACGGATTTTGCTCCTTTAAAAGTTTATAAAAACGGGAAAGCATTTTCTCTATCAGAGGATGAGAGAAAGGCAGCATTTCCAGATCATTTTTATCAGTCAGTCAAATGCCGCCTGGCACTGGCATCGGATTTTAACTTAAACCGATGTGAAATAAAAGAAGGAACCGCCATCGTGAATGTGATGCAGATCCAAAGCTTTGGAACAAAGATCGTTTCAGTAAAACGGGAAGTTCCGGTAAAAGGCGGAAGCATCTGTTGGCAGGAGGCAGGTCTTTGTCTGGCAGCCGTTTATGAACGCTACGGAAAGTCGGGAGATGTCGCTTACGGGCTTTTAGAAAATGCGTTTAAGCTACCTGGTGCGGCTGCAACCACATGGAGCCACGACAGTCACAATTTACTGGTCATTGGAAATTCAGTAAAAGATATGGTTCTTGCTCAGAATCAGGTGGTTCATATGCAGGGCGGTTATGTGACTGCCCAAAACGGAAAGGTGACTGCGTCAGCTTCTCTGCCGGTAGGCGGTATCATATCTGATGGAAGCCTGTTAAAGCTATCCGAAGAACTTGCGGTCGTCCGGCAGGAGATCGAAGCAATGGGGTATGAAAACAGCAATGTGATCATGTCCATTTCCACCTTGACCCTTCTGGTGTCGCCAGAATTAAAGTTAAGCGACAAGGGATTGTTTGATGTGAAGACCAAAAAGAACGTTCCTCTTGTGGAAAAATATAATCGTTGGTAAGGGAAAAGGTTGATAAGTGTGAAAACAGTAATCAAAAATGTAATTGTTGTAACCATGAATGAGGCTCGACAGATCCACAATCCGGGTTATGTAATGTTTGAAAACGATACGATCAAAGCGGTTGGACCCATGAAGGATCTTCCCAATGAATCTGATGATCCCGAAACACATTTCATAGACGGTAAAAATGGAATCTTAATGCCGGGAATGGTCAATCTTCACACCCATATGGGAATGATCCCATTCCGGGGGTTGGGAGATGACTGCAAGGACCGTCTCCGTGTATTTTTGATTCCCATGGAAAATAAGGCTATGGATGAGGAACTTGTCTATTTGTCCACCCGATACGCTGCGGGGGAAATGCTGCTCTCCGGAGTCACTTGTGTTCTTGATATGTATTATTATGAGGAAGAGGCTGCAAAGGCCATGGATGAAATGGGGATGAGAGGATTTGCGGGTCAGACCATTATGGATGAAGGTGCCTGCGATTTTTCCGATCCTTATGAAGCTATCTCTTATGGGGAACAGCTAATAAAAAAATATGAATCCCATCCCCGTATTTCGGCATGTGTGGCTCCCCATGGCACCAGTACATGTTCGGAGGATGTTCTTCAGACCGCTTACCGTGTTGATTCGTATCACCATGTGCCTTTTACCATTCATACAGCAGAGATGGATTATGAAATGGAGTATTTCCGCAAGGAGTACGGTATGACACCGGTACAGTATTTAGGCAGCATCGGCGTGCTGGGAAAAGAGACGCTGGCGGCTCACTGCATTCATATGACAGAGGAAGATCTTCTTCTTTTAAAGAACCGTGGAGGGGGAGTGGCTCACTGCATCGGCTCCAACACTAAAGCAGCAAAGGGAGTTGCGCCAGTAACCGCCATGCTTCATAAGGAAATACCGGTTGGACTTGGAACGGATGGACCAGCAAGCGGAAATACCCTGGATATTTTGACACAGATGAAACTATGTGCAGATTTTCATAAAAATGAGACAAAGGACAGAAGCGCATTTCCGGCAGAGAATATTGTTGCACTTGCTACCATACAGGGGGCCAAGGCTTTGGGGCTTGATTCTGTGACCGGTTCCTTAGAACCTGGAAAACAGGCGGATATGGTACTGGTAGAAACCCGTTCCGCCAATATGTTCCCGGTTTACGATCCCTATTCCACCCTGGTTTACAGCGCCAATCCTTCCAATGTGGAGGCCGTGTATGTGGCAGGGGAATGTCTGGTGAAGGAAAAGAAACTGGTAAACGTGGATCTGGAAGAAATCAGGGATTCCCTGATACAGAAAATGAAAAAAACCGATTTTGTGAAACACATGGCCTTGAATAAATAGGCGGTCAGACTCCGGCGTTTCCGTGGAAAAGAGGAATTTGGCTGTGTTAAAAAAAATAGATGGATTTTGGTTTATTTAAGCAAAAATCTGGAAATCATTTATAAAGCACAGACGAGGTATCTTTTGTCAAAGATTTGAATTTTGTGCTTATAGAAATAATTGACAACCAAATATCCCTGTGGTAAACTGTACAAGTATCAATTTGCGCCAATGCCCGGTATTTCGGATACTCCAACCAGTACTTGGCATGAGGTGAGAATCATTAATAAAAGGAGGAAATCAACATGATTTCAAAGGAAAAGAAATCAGCAATCATTGCTGAATATGGAAGAAAAGCTGGCGACACAGGTTCACCAGAGGTACAGATCGCAATTCTGACAGAAAGAATCACAGAATTAACAGATCACCTTCAGAAGAACCCAAAAGATCATCATTCCAGAAGAGGTCTTCTGATGATGGTTGGACAGAGAAGAGGTCTTCTTGACTACTTAAAGAAGACAGACTTAGACGGCTATCGTTCTTTAATCGAGAAGTTAGGAATCAGAAAATAATAAACCATTTAGGGTGGAGAACTTCTCCACCCTATCTGTCTATTAAGAAAAGAATGTTAAAAGTAGAAGTATCCCCCGAGACCGCTGATGTGCGCGTAACAAGCAGAGCCATAAGCCAGCAATACGGACAGGATATGCTTGCATATCCAATCCGTATTACTGACTTATGGCGAGCAACCGCGAACGAGGGACTTTTGTCCCGAGTCTGCTGTTGCGCATTCTGCCAAAGGCAGAATCTGCTTGTCACTCTTCCGGGCAACACCCTCAAACTCAGTTTTTTTAACTAGAACTAGTTCAAAAACTCACTCTCAGTTAAAAAAACGCCCCCTTCTCCTGATCTATCTACATTACGCGTAGATCAGTAGTTTCGGCATCTTCTGCTATTTAATATAAATTAATGAATCATGTAAAAGGAGATCCAGTATGTACAAGAGTTTTAGTATGGAACTGGCTGGCAGAACATTAACTGTTGATGTCGGCAGAGTAGCGAAGCAGGCAAACGGCGCAGCATTAATGCACTATGGAGACACTGTAGTATTAGCAACCGCAACTGCTTCCGACAAACCAAGGGATGGAATTGATTTCTTTCCTTTGAGTGTAGAATATGAAGAAAAGCTGTATTCCGTAGGAAAGATTCCAGGCGGCTTTAACAAAAGAGAGGGAAAAGCATCTGAGAATGCTATTTTAACTTCCCGTGTCATTGACCGTCCGATGAGACCGTTATTCCCGAAAGATTACCGTAACGACGTTACCTTAGACAACATCGTTATGTCTGTAGACCAGGACTGCAGTCCAGAGCTTACTGCTATGTTAGGCTCTGCGATTTCAACCTGCATTTCCGATATTCCATTTGACGGTCCATGTGCTTCCACATATGTAGGACTTGTTGACGGAGAACTTGTGATCAACCCGACTCAGGCTCAGAAGCAGGCTTCTGACATGGCTCTTACAGTTGCTTCCACAAGAGAAAAGGTTATCATGATCGAAGCCGGAGCAAATGAAGTACCGGAAGATAAGATGATCGAAGCCATCTTCAAAGCTCATGAAGTAAACCAGGAAATCATTAAATTCATCGATACCATCGTGGCAGAATGCGGAAAACCAAAGCACACCTATACCAGCTGTGCAGTACCGGAAGAGTTATTTGCAGCCATTCGTGAAGTTGTACCTCAGGAAGAGATGGAAGTTGCTGTATTTACTGATGAGAAGCAGATCAGAGAAGAAAATATCCGCAGAATCACAGAGAAACTGGAAGAAGCCTTTGCTGAGAAAGAGGAATGGCTTGCTGTACTGGGAGAGGCGATCTACCAGTACCAGAAGAAGACTGTTCGTAAGATGATCTTAAAAGACCACAAGCGTCCTGATGGCCGTGCGATGAATGAGATCCGTCATCTGGCAGCAGAAATCGATATGCTTCCAAGAGTTCATGGTTCAGCTATGTTCACCCGTGGCCAGACACAGATTTTAAATATCTGTACGCTTGCTCCATTATCTGAGAGCCAGAGATTAGACGGTATTGATAATTTAGAGACTACCAAGAGATACATGCACCACTATAATTTCCCGTCTTTCTCCGTAGGTGAGACAAGACCTTCCAGAGGTCCAGGACGTCGTGAAATCGGTCATGGTGCACTGGCAGAGAAAGCATTGGTTCCGGTTCTTCCGTCTGTAGAAGAATTCCCATATGCGATCCGTACTGTGTCCGAGACCATGGAATCCAACGGTTCCACTTCTCAGGCCAGCATCTGTTCTTCATCCATGTCATTAATGGCAGCAGGTGTTCCTATTAAATCTGCTGTAGCAGGTATTTCCTGTGGCCTGGTTACCGGAGACACTGATGATGACTATATTGTCCTCACAGATATCCAGGGACTGGAAGACTTTTTCGGCGATATGGATTTCAAGGTAGGCGGTACTCATAAGGGTATCACAGCCATTCAGATGGATATTAAGATCCATGGTTTAACAAGACCAATCATTGAAGAAGCTATCCGTACCACCAGAGAAGCAAGACTTCACATTCTTGATGAGGTTATGGCAAAAGCAATCAAAGAACCTCGTAAGGAAGTTGGAAAATATGCTCCTAAGATCGACCAGATCAGCATTGATCCTCAGAAGATCGGTGATGTAGTTGGTAAGCAGGGCAAGGTCATCAACAAGATTATTGAAGAGACCGGCGTTAAGATCGATATTTCCGACGATGGAAGCGTATCTGTCTGCGGAACTGACCAGGCGATGATCGACCGTGCAATCCAGATTATTAAGAGCATCGTAACTGAGCTTGAAGCAGGTCAGATTATGACCGGTAAGGTTGTAAGAATCATGAACTTCGGCGCTTTCGTTGAACTGGCACCGAATAAAGATGGTATGATTCATATTTCCAAGCTGTCTGAGAAGAGAGTGGCAAAAGTTGAAGATGTGGTAAACATCGGTGACGTAGTGACTGTAAAGGTTATGGAAGTCGATAAGATGGGCAGAATCAACTTAAGCATGAAGCCAACCGATCTGACTGGAAAATCAGAAGAAGTAAAAGAAGATAAAGAAACAAAAGAAAACGAATAAATCGGCTGAGCCGTATAACAGGCAGCAGACAGACCATACAGGCTCTGTCCGCTGCCTGTTTTTAATTTAGAAACGTTTAAGAGGGATATCATGAAAGATATTTATTATAATGCAGTTATTCATGCTAAAAAAGGCATGGATGTTGACACAATGGGAGTAGAAAATGGAAGAGTGGCTTTTATAGGAACGTTTTTAGAGGCAAAACAGTGGGAAGGCGATGAAGAAATTGTCTGGCATGACATGAGCGGTGCCTTTATTGTGCCCGGGTTTATTGATTCTCATCTCCATCTTCTTCAATATGGAAATGGATTAAGTTCCCCGAACTTAACGGAAAATACATCCTCTATAAAAGCCGTGGTAGATGAGCTTTCCGCTTATAAAGGTAACAATGACATGAAATCTGAAGCCTGGATTGTAGGAAGCGGCTGGAACCAGGAATGTTTTGAAGAGGATAAACGGTTTCCGACCCGCTATGATCTGGATCAGGTATCAAATGAGCAGCCAGTCATGGCTTACCGTTCCTGCCGACACATTGCCTGTGTCAATACGGCAGCGCTTCAGGCAGCCGGTATAACCCGGGAAACAATGAATCCGGAAGGCGGTTCCATTGATTTTGATGAAAACGGGGAACCAACGGGAATTTTAAGGGAAAATGCAATCAACCTGGTCAGCCGGTTAATCCCGTCTCCTGAAGTGGGGGAGATTAAATATTATATGATTCAGGCTATGAAAAAGCTAAATTCCTATGGAATCACTTCCGTTCAGTCGGATGACTTCGGAGCCTTTTCTGGTGTACCTTATGAAACTGTGATACGTGCGTATCAGGAGTTGGAAGCAGAAGGCTTACTGACAGTTAAAGTATACGAACAGTGTCTTTTTGAAGAAATGAGTGACTTGAAAGGATTTATTGAAAAGGGGTATCGGACGGGAGAAGGAAGTCCATTCTTTGCCATTGGTCCATTAAAGATCATTTCAGATGGATCCCTGGGCGCGAGAACGGCTTTACTAAGTGAGCCTTATGCCGATGATACAGAGCATCCGGATAACTGCGGAATTGCTATTTACAGTCAGTCAGAGCTTTATGAAAAAGTAATTTATGCTTCAAGGAATGGAATGCAGGTGGCAATTCATGCCATAGGGGATCAGGCCATGAAAATGGCGGCACAATCCATTGAAAAGGCACTCTGCGGGGATAAGTAGAATCCACTTCGTCATGGAATTGTCCATTGCCAGATAACAACCAAAGCTCTTTTGGAAACCTTTCAAAAATTAAATCTTCATGCCTATATTCAGTCGATTTTTCTAGAACATGACAACCATGTGGTGGAAAAGAGGATTGGAGAAGATCGGGCAGCCAGTACTTATGCATTTAAAACCTTATTGGATATGGGACTTGATGTTTCCAATGGTTCTGATGCTCCGGTGGAATACCCCGATGTGCTGGCAGGAATCCAGTGTGCGGTTACAAGAACCACATTGGACGGAACAAAGACTTTTCTTCCCCAGCAGTCTATTTCTGTAGAAGAAGCTCTCCAAACCTATACGGTTATGGGAGCGAGAGCAAGCTTTGAAGAGAAAGAAAAGGGAATGCTCCTTCCTGGAATGGCGGCTGATTTTACGGTTCTTTTCCAGGATATCAGACATTGCCTCCCGGGAAAGATAAAAGATACGACTATATGCAAAACATTTGTAAACGGAACCTGTGTCTATGATTCTTCGGAATCGAATAACAGATGAAAATTGCTGTGCCGATGCAGGGAATTCACTCCCTGTCCAATAAATTTCCAGGTATCATTATAATCACCGGAAACCGTAAAATCACTATCCGAAAGAAAGGAAAGGAAACCATTCGGATCGGATAAATAGCGGTCCGCAAAAGCATCTGCAAAATTCACCTTTTCTTCATCGGTCAGATTACCAGTTCTGTTATGAAAGACATGTTCTAAATTCCGGGAAAAATAGTACACGTGGTAGGGAATGGTACCTACCTTTCCTGTTTCTGAAAGCCTGTTTAGGATCTGGGATTTTCTTTCATTCCGTTCCTGAACACGTTTGGGAGATGCGGTTTCCACCCGGTCATCGTAATACTGTATGTCCTTTACCTTGTTATGGATTACCCGGTTCGACGGTATGAAGACACCATCCGTATCGACCAGATGAATGACTTTTAAAATATCGTTTCGTTGAAATCCGTACCGTTTCCTCTCAATCTCAACATGCTCATAAACGGTTTTTACCGCACTATTTACGGAGACTGACCAGTTGCTTGTCATATCACCGTGAACGATATGGAATCGTACCTCTTCATTCTGAAATATTTTCTTTAAAATGGGGCTTAAAGTGTCTTCGTCGGTAGGTCCTTCTGCAATGAAAAGGATAACTTTTTTACTTTTGGAAGCCATCGAAAGCCCCCTTTCCAGCACGGCGGAAAGCACGGCTGATCTCAACCGTATCTGTTTCTGCATAGACCTCTTCCCGCTGGCCGCCAAGGGTAATGCTTCGTAAGTACAAGTCCCTTAAATTGTTGTTGTTTTTTACATTCTGAAGGCGGATGTAGCGGTTCACCGGATTGGTGGTGGAAAAGACAATGCTTTTCTTGTGAAGCATCTCCAGGGCACGCAGATTGTGTGAGGTAAAGATCATCTGGCCTTTGGCCCCTTTTTCCATGACGGTAAGCAGTTCCCCCAGAAGGTATTCATAAATTCCTGCATCCAGCTCATCAATAATCAGGCACATGGAAGCATGATTATAGATACACATTAGGACATTTAAGACAGATATTATTTTGATGATGCCTTCAGATTCATATTTTAGTGGGATGATAATGTCATCCCGTTTTGATATCAGTTCAATTTTATATCCTTCTGCACCATTTTCCCTAAGCTGTTCTCCAAAGTTATGGATTCCGATGGAAAGTCCTGGAATCATTGCTGATAGAACTGCATTCATATCTTCTATGATCTGGTTTACGATCTCATATTGTTTCTTCGTAATGATGGAAGGTCCGTCGAGGCGGATGGGAAGTTCCCCTTTTGCAACCTTTTCCCCCACTTCCAGCCGAAAGGCAAAAGGAAGCATGAAGTTCATGCTGATGGAACCGGAATGGGCATTGGTGATCACAAATAAGTTAATGCTTGCATATTGGTGAAGAGCCTCTATGATGTAGGCATAGTCCTCAGAAATGTTTTCAGGAGCCGATAAAAATACACTTCTGCCTTCCGAACCAAACAGAAAGGAAACCATATTTTTCTGAGCCAGTTTTTTTGCAACACTTAAGTTGATCCTGTTTTCTTCATTGCTGCGCACCAGTTCGTCAAAACGATATTTTGGTGTGAAGATGGTACCTTTGGCAGAGAGGGAATAATCAATGAGATTTTTTCTGCTTTCAAATTTTTCGCCATTCCAGAGAGCGGCAGTCAGGGTCTCGTTTGAAATTTCAAGATTCCGGTCCGGGGTTTTTTGAAACTGGACCGTATAATCCGCCATAGCTGTTTTGGAAGTGGATTGGACCATGAATTTCACACGGATCTTACAGGAATCCATGTCTTCGGATATATAGTGGCTTGTCTCCCGGGGCAGAGATTTTCCTGTTAACAGCATCTGGATTATTGACATGGCTTCGATGACTGCCGTCTTTCCAGATCCGTTCTGACCGTAGATTCCAAGAATATCGGCAGTGGATGAAAAATAATCCTTTTCAATGGCAGAAGGCATCTCAATGTGTCCATACTGCGTATTTTTAAATCCGGATATTTCAATTTCACTGATGCGGACGGTGGTATCGTTCATGATTTTGTCTTCCTTTCTTATCTTAATTATATAGTAGCACATTACTTTTATATATCAATAAAATTTTTGAGTTTCGATACATTTTATATCAATTATTGATATTATGTACTGATATTTCGAATTTATTCTGTTTAAGTGTGAATTAAAAAATTGATTTTTTTAGCATATGGCACTATATTTGAGAAGTCAGCTATATGGGAAATATTAACAGAAACGCTGTGGGGCTAGAGATTATTACAAAAGAAAGAATGACGGGCTAGTGAAGGTAGCGCACACATAACCCTTGATTCTAAGCCAAAAGTATAAAATATGTCTTACCAATGATGGAACGCATTGTACAAAGAAATAATGGATTTTAATAGAAGAAAGGATATGTGACTCTTATTGACAAATGATATATTTTCACATATAATGTCCTTACTTAGAGAAGTAGATTCGAATTAAAAATTGCATATAACTTCATTAAAAGGGAGTAGTTTTAATGCACTGTCAACATCCTGGCTTTAATAGGCAGCCTGGTAGTGCATGCCAGACATTGGTTACCAGACTTTTAATGTATTTATTCTTAGGAATTGTTATTTTAGAATAAATGCATTAAAAGTCTTTTTCTTTTCCCTTTTATGGCAATAATAATGAGAGACTTAAGTACATTTTGATGCGGCTGTCCCAATGAGACAGCAGAATGGAGGAAAGTTTGAAAGACTGGTATCAAAAAAGTGAAGATGAGGTATTAAAAGAGCTTCATACGACAAAAGAAGGGTTAAGCTCAGAGGAAGCTGCCGGGCTGCTTGCCAGTAAAGGAGAAAATATTCTTTCTGAGGGCAAGAAAAAAAGCACCCTGCGGGTATTTGCCGAACAGTTTAAGGATCTCCTGGTTGTTATACTTATTGCAGCTGCCGTCATTTCCATGCTTTCCGGAAACGTAGAAAGTACAGTCGTTATTGTGGCAGTCATCATACTGAATGCCATCTTAGGCACCGTGCAGCATGAAAAAGCACAGAAGTCTCTGGCAAGCTTAAAGTCCTTATCTTCTCCCACAGCAAAGGTAATCCGGGATGGACAGAAAATTGAAGTCGATTCCAGAAAAGTGGTTCCAGGAGATATTCTATTGCTGGAAGCCGGAGATATGGTGGTGGCAGATGGAAGAATCTTAAACAATTATTCCCTCCAGGTCAATGAAAGCTCTTTAACCGGAGAATCCACCAACGTGGACAAAGAAGACAATGTTCTAGAGATAGAAGCACCTCTGGCGGACCGGACCAATATGGTTTATTCCGGCAGCCTGGTTACTTACGGCAGAGCTGTCGTGGTAATTACCGGAACTGGCATGAATACGGAAATCGGAAAAATTGCCAGCTTAATGAATGCGACAAAAGAAAAAAAGACTCCTCTGCAGGCCAGCATGGATCAGTTTTCCAGCCGCCTTGCCATGGTCATTATGGTTATCTGTGCTCTGGTATTTTTGCTGAGCCTTTACCGTGAAATGCCGATTCTGGATTCTCTGATGTTTGCGGTTGCTCTTGCAGTAGCTGCTATTCCGGAAGCGCTCAGTTCCATTGTAACCATTGTTCAGGCCATGGGTACCCAGAGAATGGCAAAGGAAAATGCCATTATCAAAGAGTTAAAGGCGGTAGAAAGTTTAGGTTGTGTGTCGGTAATCTGTTCCGATAAGACCGGTACACTGACCCAGAATAAGATGACTGTTCAGGATGTATACATTGACGGAAAAACGATGACACCGGAAGATCTTGATATCAGCAGTCAGCTTCACCGATATCTGATTTATGATGCAGTCCTGACCAATGACTCCGCCATCGTGGAAGGAAAGGGAATCGGTGATCCTACGGAATATGCCCTTCTTGAAATGACAGGAAAGATCAATGTGAGCCACGATTATTTAAGAGATTTAATGCATCGTCTGGAGGAACTTCCATTTGATTCAGACCGTAAGCTTATGAGCACCAAGTATCGGCTTCATGGAGTTCCTACCGTTCTTACAAAGGGTGCGGTAGACGTCCTATTGGACCGTATGACGCATATCCGCACATCAGAAGGTGTGAGAGAACTGACTGCTAAAGACCGGGAAGAAATCATTCTCCAGAATCAAAAGTTTTCAGAAAATGGTCTTCGTGTCCTTGGGTTCGCTTACAAAGAAGTGGAAAAGGACCATGTGCTTTCTTTGAACTCCGAAAATGGATTTACATTCCTTGGCCTTATCTCTATGGTGGATCCGCCAAGAGTAGAATCAAAGGCAGCCGTAGCTGATGCCAAGCGTGCAGGAATCCGCCCTGTTATGATAACTGGTGATCATAAGATCACAGCAACAGCCATTGCAAAGCAGATCGGTATTTTTGAAGAAGGAGACTTGGCTGTAACGGGTGCTGAATTAGATGCCATGACAGACGAAGAACTGGATCGGAATATTACAAAGACTTCTGTATATGCAAGAGTTTCACCGGAAAATAAGATCCGTATCGTAGATGCCTGGCAGAGGCGGGGCAACATCGTTTCCATGACCGGAGATGGTGTCAATGATGCCCCTGCGCTTAAGAAAGCAGACATTGGAGTGGCAATGGGAATCACAGGTACCGAAGTTTCCAAAGATGCCGCTTCCATGATCCTGTCCGACGACAATTTCGCTACGATTATAAAGGCAGTAGCCAACGGCCGTAATGTTTACCGGAATATTAAAAATGCCATTCAATTTCTGTTATCAGGAAATACAGCGGGTATCCTTTCGGTTCTTTATACATCCCTGATGGCACTTCCGGTTCCATTTGCACCGGTTCACTTGTTATTTATCAACCTCCTTACTGATTCCCTTCCGGCGATTGCCATCGGTATGGAACCAGCGGAACACGATCTTTTAGGAGAGAAGCCAAGGGATCCGAAAGAGGGAATTCTTACAAGGGATTTTCTTTTGAAACTGCTTTTGCAGGGTGCATTGATCGCAGCATGTACCATGACGGCATTCCATATCGGGCTTAGAACTGGCAGTTCCGCAACAGCCAGCACCATGGCGTTCTGTACCTTGACCTTATCCCGGTTGTTCCATGGTTTTAACTGCAGAAGCAAATATTCTATTTTCAAAATCGGCTTTTCCACCAACTGGTACAGTCTTGGTGCATTTTTTGCCGGAGTGATCCTGTTAAGCCTGGTGATGTTTGTGCCGCTGTTATCCAGACTGTTTTCTGTAACCGCGCTAAATGGCACTCAAATCGCCCTTATTTATGGTCTTGCAGTGATTCCTACCATTTTAATTCAGATGGCAAAAATCATTAAAAACAGAAACAATTAATTAGTGAAAAAAGAGGTTCAATGGTAATATCATTGTGCCTCTTTTTTATTAATAGAAGATGGAATCCCCGTAAACAATACAGTACAGTAAGAAAGATCAGGGCAGGACAGCTTTTATAGAAAATCGGAAATGGAAAAAAATAGCCAAAATCTGTCGGATTGTGTTACAATAAAATAAATTATTAAAGCAGAGGAAGTAACTATGTTGTATCAGATCAAGGATGGGACAGTAAGTGCAGGTGGAAATGTGATCCTGTCGCATATCGATTTTGAGATCCGTGGTAATGAAAAAATCGCAGTGGTGGGAAGCAATGGAGCGGGAAAAACCACGCTGTTAAGGCTCATAGCCGGGGAGCTTGACTCAGACAGGGATGATAAGCGAAGCGGTCTGGGGATTTCCAGTGCAAGAAAACTGATGGTGGGATATTTAAAACAGCAGGCATTTACGGAGAAAGACAAAACCGTGGAGGAAGAACTACTGGAATCCTGCCCATATGCGGATACCTATTCCATGGAGCGGTTTGCATATGAACGGGAATATGATACCCTGTTTACGGGATTCGGTTTTTCAAAGGAAGATAAGAAACGAAAGCTTTCCGTATTTTCAGGAGGAGAGCAGACAAAGATTGCTCTAATCGGTCTTTTGCTTCAAAAACCGGATATCCTCCTTTTGGATGAACCCACCAATCATTTGGATGTCCAGACCATAGAATGGTTGGAACAATATATGAAGCAATATGAAAAATCTGTTGTGATGGTGTCCCATGACCGGTTTTTCCTGGATCAGACGGTATCCGTAGTCTATGAATTGTCTGGAAGGAAGCTTACCCGGTATCCCGGTAATTACACGCATTACAGGGAAGAAAAGAAAAAGTCCATAAGACTTCGTACCAAAGAATATGAGCGGCAGCAGCAGGAAATCAATAGGTTGAATGATCTGGTGGAGCGTTTTAAAAACAAGCCGAATAAAGCGGCATTTGCCAGAGCAAAGAAAAAGGCGGCGGAGAGGATCCAACTAGTGGAAAAGCCAAAGGAGGATGAAGTCCATATCTTTACCGGTCCGATTGAGCCGTCTATTCTGGGAAGCAAGTGGGTCTTTGAATCGGAACACTTAAAGATTGGCTATGACCGTCCTATTACGGAACTTACCATGAGAATCAAAAGAGGACAAAAGATTGGAATTCTGGGGGCCAATGGGGCAGGCAAAAGCACATTTTTAAAAACGGTAGCAGGTCTGATTCCAAAGGTTTCAGGAGAGTATTCTCTGGGAAATCAGATTACCATTGGATATTTTGACCAGCTTTCTTCGGAGGTTTCTTCTACAAAAACGGTAGTAGAACATTTTCATGATCTATTTCCTTCATTGACAGAAAAAGAGGTTCGCAGCATTTTAGGTGCCTATTTATTTGGAGGAAAGGAAGCGGGAAAACGGGTAGATGTCCTGTCTGGAGGGGAAAAAGCCAGACTTGTTCTCATGGAACTTTTACAGAGCAGGCCCAACTTCTTAATTCTTGATGAACCTACCAATCATATGGATATACAGGCAAAGGAAACGCTGGAATCGGCATTTACAGCCTATACAGGAACCATTCTCTTTGTATCCCATGACCGGTACTTTTTAAACCGGGTAGCAGAATCCATTTTACTTTTTGAAGGACAGTCGGTGTTCTATTATCCATTTGGCTATGAACATTACCTGGAGCGAAGCAGGAAAGCAGAAAGCGGCGAAGGAATCGCTGCCCGTATTCAGGCAGAGGAACAGGCATTGATCGCGGGAATGAGAGCAGTTCCCAAAGCAGAAAGACACCGGTTAAAGGAGATTTCTACAGAGGAAGCCTATCTGGATTGGAAGCTGGGACTGGTACTTGAGAAGCTGCTTCCTGCAAAAGAGAGGGTGGAAGAGCTGGCATTCTCTATGGAAGTAATAAAAAGGGAGTGGGAGGAATCAGAGGACTTCTGGATGAATGGAGTGTGGCAGGATATGGACAGGTATGAGCAGCTATGCAAAGAGTTGGACCTGGCTTGGGAAGAATGGAACCGATGGTGTATGGAATGGTATGATGCTAAGTATGAGGAAGACCTGGCATAGAGAAAAGCGTAGAATAAGGACAAGTAACCTGTCGGGATTCTACGCTTTCTATGTAACTGATTGTTTGGTTCTATGAATTAGTATTTGCCAGCGGTGGAACCAGTACTGGAACTATAATCATAACTGGAGCTGGTGACAGAGCTGGAACCATAACCATAACTGGATGCCGTTAAGGAGTTGGTGGAGGCATCTTTGCTTAATTTGAATTTTCCTACTTCCTGCTGAAGGGTCTGGGACTGAGCTGCCAATTCCTCACTGGAGGCGGAGCTTTCTTCTGCGGTAGCAGCATTGGTCTGGATTACAGCAGATACCTGAGACAGACCCTGATTGATTTCTTCAATGGCCATGACCTGACCGGAGGAAGCAGTCTCGATTTCCAGGATTGCCTGTTCTACCAGCTTGGATTTCTCTGTAACTTCTTGTAAAATCCTTGCAGCTTCTGAAGCCATTTGTTCTCCTTCTGAGACAGCTTCTACAGAATGGCTGATTAAGTTCGCTGTTTCTTTTGCAGCTTCTGCGGATTTAATTGCAAGGTTGCGGACTTCATCAGCAACTACGGCAAATCCCTTTCCAGCATTGCCGGCGCGAGCAGCTTCGATGGCAGCATTCAGTGCTAAAATATTTGTCTGGAATGCAATATCTTCAATCACTTTTGTGATATTGGAAATTTCAATAGATGCGGTACCAATCTTATTCATGGAGGTGTTAAGGTTTTGCATGTATTCATTGCTGGTAGCAACTCCTGTACCACTTTGTTCTACATATGAGGAAGCCAGACGGACACTGTTTGCATTGTGCTCTGCCTGCCTTGCTACGGTAGTAATAGAAGCGTTCAGCTCTTCAACGGTAGCTGCCTGCTCTGTGGAACCAGAGGCAAGTGCCTGGGCAGCAGATGAAACCTGTTCTGCACCGGTATTAACCTGTTCCGCGGACATACTGATAAGAACTAAGGTGCGATTTAAATCTTTTTCAATCTTACGGAGTGCAAGTCCAAGTACGTCTTCGTCGGAACGGAGAGGAACTTCTTTTGTAAAATCGCCGTTGCTGATTTCTTCTGCAATCATCACCTGTTCCCGGATGCCTTTCAGCATTTCTGTAAAGGCATCTGCAAGCTGACCAGTTTCATCCTTTGAATCAATGTCTGAAAGATCTACATTCACATGGCCCAGAGCGATCTTCTTAGCGGCAGATACTACCTGCTCGATAGGGCGGCTGATCATTTTTGAAATCTGTAAGCTTAAGTAAAGGGCAATAACGGTTCCTATTGCAAGAATGATGCAGAGGATGATGGTCAGGATGGCAGCGGTGGAATCATTGCTTTCGCTGGTTGTCTTTGCACTATCCATACGAAGCACGATCAACTCGTCCAGATTGTCATAGATCTTTTGAATCTTATCGGAATCTTGGTCAAGTGCTGATAAAGCGGCCTTATCATTTCCAGATTTTGCAGCCTCCAGACATTTTTGTATCATAGGATCAAAGGAGCTGTCAAATAGCTGGGTTGCTTCATCCAGCAAATTCTTGCCTTTGTCAGTTGTAAGGGTTTTCCTATATTCGGCGGCACTTTCCTTAAACAGATTTTTTTCATTCTGATAATTTTGCTCCAGTGTTGTCAATTCTGTTTGGTTACCAGAGTGATTAACCATAGCATTGATGTCGGTGCGGAGTTTATAAATGTTTTTGGTTGCAATAAACAGGTCGTTAATGGGGGCTGTCCGATTTTCATATAAATATGTATCCATTTGATTAATGCGGATCATGCCGAAAATACCCACACTGCCGATGATTAACATCATAAACACCATGGCAAGAAAAGCTGTGAGCAGTTTTTTTGTAATACTGAAATCCCTAAAATTTTTCATGCTGACTACCTCCTAATATTGGTCCGTTTCTTATGTATGATTGTTTCAATTTGTTCTGCAAAATATAATTTTGCGTGCATGTGGGATTCGCAGTTTAACTAAGACTGTGTCAGCTGGATGAAAAACTCTGGTTTTCTGTGCTTTCTAAGCGGTTATGACGGAGGTATCGACGGCGAATGATTGTAGCTTCATACTGGCTATGTGCATGTCATTAAACTTATCAATGGCTATTTTTTTCTGTTCCATAAGTGAGTGGGCATAAACATTCATGGTGATCGCTACGTTGGAATGCCCCATTATTTCGCTTACGGTTTTGATATCAACATGAAGCTCCAATGCCCTTGTAGCAAAGGTGTGACGAGTGGAATGGAATTTCCGGTCTTTGACTCCTGCTTTTTGCAATATTTTTTTATATAGTTTCTGATAGGCCCTTGGATCAATGGGGACCTCACTTCCTGTTAATATGTAAAAATCCTCTTTATCTTCGCTTAATATATACTCTTTCGCGAGCTTGACAAGAAAAGTTGGAAGGGGGATTTTTCTTATGGAAGTCCTGCTTTTGGGAGTTCCGATGTTCAGCATGGTTTTATTGTCTGTAATTGTAAAGTTTTTGGTACGGGAAACGGTGCGTTTAATGGACATGGTAGCTGCCTCTAAATCAAAATCGCTCCATTTTAAGGCGCAGAGTTCCCCAAGGCGGATTCCAGTGTAAAAACACAGAACAATTCCCAGAGCCCGTTTATCATCATCATTCATGGCGGCCCATTCGATAAGCCTCTGTTCCTTCATAGTAAATATCTGTACTTCTTTTTGTTCTGCCTTAGGCAATTTCACTGATTGAAGAATTACGGTGGAGTCTTTCCTGTTTATAAGGATCTCTCTCAGCGCAGTTTTAAAAACTGCCAGTATCTTTTTCTTATATGTCTCGGATATGGTTAAGTCCTCTTGCATGGTTTTTACAAAACCTAACACCGATTCTTCCGTAATTTCCTCACTGCTGGTTTTTATGTAATATGGAATGATGTATTTTTTCATGCAGTGATAATAACTTTCGTAGGTAGAAGGTTTGACCCGGTTAATGGCTCCGCATTCTAACCAGGTGCTAAACTGATAAACGGCATCCTGAGCCAGCTTCTGGCTGTTTTTTTCTGCTATTTTGCCGTTCTCTAAGAAGAACTTCATTTTCTCTTTTACTTCCCGATAACTCTTCCCGTAAAAGTATTGGTATTTTCCTCCAGTTTTATGCTGTCGGCCTTCCCATCGTCCGTCTTTTCGTTTGTAAATATTCTCACCTCTGCGTGGCATCGCTAAAATTCTCCTTTTTGACGTATTTTTTGACGGCGAATGTTGTGAATTTCACCTAAAATGCTTTGCATCTTTCGTTTAAAAGCATTTGAATTCTATCATCAATACTATTTTTGTTAGGATTGACAAACAATAAACGATTATTATATAATGAATAATGTCGAAATTTGTCTGAAAGTTGCGGCGTGGTTTTAGTTAAACTGCGCCTTTTTTAGTGAAAAAAAGAACTGCTATTTTTATCAAAATATAGTTTTAAGATATGTCGTTGGGGTAATATTGTTTGTGAATACAAAGCAAGCATTGAATATAGGGAAATTGTAGTAATGTAACAGAATATTGAATCGCATCTACCCTTTGTCATTCCATAAAAATAGGATCATGATATACTTTCCAGTAAATATCTGTGAAAGGATATTAACATAATTATAATCATTTTTCTAAAACTTACCATACCTAATTTTTTCCAATTATCTGGTTGATTTTTAGTAAAAAAGGAAAAGACAAAAAGGCGGCCATCAGTGATACTGATTGCCGCCTTTTGCTGCATGATTTTGTGAAAAATGCGGGATAGAAAAGGTGCTTATTTAAACAGGCGTACCGCATTAAAACGGTCTTTGCGGTAAGGATCGTAAAACCCGTCGCTCATTTCCCAGCCTTCAAATTCTTCTTTTGTGAATAAAAGATGTTCATCACGGTGAGAGCGCATTGGGATTTCTCCGATCAATACGCCTTTTTTTGCCACTCGTAAAAGTTCTTTTGTGGCTGCCTGTGCGTATTCCTTGTTGTCAAAATACAGATAAACGCCATAGCAGATGACCTTGTCAAAATATTTATCTTTAAATGGCAAGTCAGCAGCCTCTCCGGTTAAGACGGAATGGTGGAGTATTTCAATATGTTTTTCTACCAGAGTGTGAGAGTAGTCAACGCCCACATAGTCGCAGTCCAGGTACTGAGCCAATGCTCCTGCGCCGCAGCCTACTTCTAAAACTTTATCTTCCTTACGGATGTCAAGCCTTTTGGTTATCTGACGGGCAACTTCTTCCATATCGACATGGGTAGCCTCATATCCATCATAAGCAAGTAAATCTGTTATGGTGCCCTCTGCCTTGCCTTTGCGGGTCCAGATCTGTTTCCAGGATTCCTTGGTTGTTTCTTGTGCGTTCATGTTATTGCCTCCTTATTAACGTAATATGTGTTTCAGCGCATCTGCAAGCCGCTCATTGTCTGCTTTTGTACGGACTGCAATGCGGATAAACTCTCTTCCTTCCATTCCTGGCTTATGGGATAAATCTTTTACCAGGATGTTATAACGGTTCAGCAGAAGTTCTGCGATCTGAGATGCAGAGCAGCCGTCTGTGATCTCACAAAGGATGTAATTAGCCTCTGAGGGATACAGCTTCAACTGCCGGATCGGGCGCAGCTCCTCATACATCTCTTTTCGGGTTACTTTAAACTCTTTCAGCGCTTCCTTATAGTCTGACTGGTACTTCTCAAAGATCTGTAGAAAGTATTCTGCCAGAGAATTGATGTTCCAGACCGGAAGTTCCTGTCTGACAAGGCTGATCACTGCCGGGTCGCTGCAGGCTAAGATGCCCAGACGAAGTCCAGGGACACCGTAGGATTTGGAGATGCTTTTGATGAGAACCAGATTGGGGTAATCATCAAGAGTTTCCTGGTTCATCAGGGATGGTGCCTCCTCCGCAGAAGAGAAATCCAGAAAAGATTCGTCCAGGATCAAAAAGGCTTGTTTTTCCATGCAGTAATCAGCAAGAGAGAGCACTTCTGCCTTTTTCATATAGCAGCCGGTTGGGTTATCCGGATTTACCAAAACAAGGGCATCCAGTTCCTTATCCTTATAAAATTCCATCAAATCCTTTGCCGTATAGGTGAAATCCGGAGTAGAGACTACAAAGGGGATGGGAGACCGGGCGCAGTTGCCGTATTCTTCAAAGGAAGGTTTTATAACGCCCACCGCATTTGGAAAGGAACGGATCAACGGTTTAATAAGCTCTGCGGCACCATTTCCCGTGAGGACATCATCTTTATTAAGTCCCAGTGATTTTGCGGCCAATAAGTTATTGATATCAAGGCCGGAAGGGTAGCTAGTGCAAAGCGCTTCAAAGCTGGCCTTTATTTCTCCCATCAGACGGCTGTTGGGAAAGTAGGGATTGACCAGATAGCAGAAATCAAGAAGACCGGGGTAACGCCAGTATCCCCCATACCGGCTTGACAGCCTGGTAAGCCTGCTTTGGGAATCGGTGAAAATGGATTCTGCAATGTCTAAGTCCTGTTCGTCGTCGATCTCATACCAGAACCCATTTTCCAGCCTGCTGGCTTTTAAATCATGGTCATCCAATAGGAGGATGACCTTCAGCACCTGCTCGTAATATTCATTGTTTCCCAGTGCTTTGCAGTAGGCTTCTAAAAATGGGACGTAATGAGTGGCGGAAAAGTTGCGGCTGAATTTATAAATGTTCACGGTTTTATAATAGGAATGGATGTCTTCGAAGCGGAAATCCTTTCTTGTCAGAAACTTCATGATATTATCCTGCTCATCCAAAAGGACGACGGTTCCGTCCATCCAGCTTTCAAAATGAGCCACCAGTGCCAGGTTGGGATACGGATCATTGATGATCTGGTTTAAGACTTCCTGTTCAAAAATCAAGTCCGATTCCAGTAAAAGCGTATCATCCTGAAGGAGATGCTCTTTTGCTAAGTAAAGGGAATAGATGTTATTGGTGGTCTGGTAAATAGGATTGTCAATATAAGTAACTGGTGTATGTAAGGACAGGGAGTCGACAAAAGACCTGAGCTGATCTCCTTCGTGTCCTGTAACAAGAATGATTTTATTTAAATGATAGTGTTCCAGTTGTTTTAACATGCGCTCGATCATGGGAACTTCATTTACCTGAACCATACATTTTGGTTGATGTTCCGTTAATTTTTTTAGGCGCCGTCCCATACCGGCGGCAAGGATTATCGCTTGCATAACACCCTCCTCTTTGTTCAAAAATATTATTATTTATTAATTTATGAACATAATAGCAGGTTCTTCCAGGTCTGTCAATGGGGATCATGGAAAATAATTGATAATTTTTATAGGAAGAAAGAGAAGAGAAGCTTCCAGGGGGAGTATGGAAGGATAGAACCTTGACAATTTCGGATAGAGTGCTATAATATGAAAATGATTTCTGATTTCGAAAACGAGGGAAGCGTATGGCAGAGAGAGGCAGATACCAGACAAAACAGCAGGAAATCATCCTGAGCTGTTTAAAAAAACAAAAAGGAACGTTCTGTACGGTAGAACAGTTTATGGAATGTCTTCACCGTGATGGAATTCATGTGGGGCAGACCACCGTTTACAGGGCTTTAGAGCGTCTGACAGAAGATGGAGTGGTGGTTAAGATTCCGTCTGTGGATGGATCAAAGGCTCAGTTTCGGTATATCGGTGAAGAAATAAATTGCAATGTGGGAAAACTGGTCTGTTTAAAGTGTGGCAGCATGATTCCGCTGGAATGCTCCAGACTGGATGCATTTTATGAGCATATCCATGAGGATCATGGATTTAAACTGGATCAGCAGCACATGGTGCTCTACGGCTATTGCAGCCAGTGTCAGTAATAGAAATAGCAGGAAAGGAGAGAAAGAATATGAAGTATATAAAGAATCAAAGGCGCAGTATGGCTCTGTTTCTTGCACTTCTTGTAGCAGTTATCCTTCTTTTTTCCTCCTTTTTTGTATTTACCCATTTACAGCATGACTGTACTGGGGAAGGGTGCAAGGTCTGTTCTGAAATCGGGACGTGTATCCGCACCATTCATTTGCTCTCAGAGGCAATCGGGTGCGGCGCAGCGGTTATTTTTGCATATATCTGTGTAAAAAATCTTGCGAAATCCTACCTTGCCGGACTTTTTTTATGCCCGGCTTCTTTGGTCCGTTTAAAGGTACGTTTGAATAATTGAAGATTACTTATGCCTGGTAAGACAGGCAGATTTGTTAATGAGATAAAATAATCGGAGGAATAATCATGAGAAAAAATGCAATGAGGACGAACCGCTTTCTGGCTCTTTCCGTCCTTGTTTTTAGTGTTCTGCTTTCCGGCTGTGCAGGAAAACAAAAGGTGGCTGACGACGGGAAGTTAAATGTAATGACAAGTTTTTATCCAGTTTATGATTTCACTTTAAAAGTGGGCGGAGATAAAGTAAACGTAAAAAATATGGTTCCTGCAGGAACCGAACCCCATGACTGGGAGCCTGGAACCCGTGATATTGCAGATCTGGAAGAGGCCAATGTATTCGTATACAGCGGAGCAGGAATGGAACATTGGACAGAAGATGTAATCAAAAGTCTGAATAACAAAGACCTTATCATCGTAGAAGCTTCCAATGGAATTTCATTAAGAGAAGGTCATGGCGAAGAAGAGGAAGCAGAAGCAGAAGGGGAAGAGGAGCATGACCATGGGGAGTTTGACCCTCATGTATGGCTGGATCCTCAGAATGCCAAAAAAGAGATGGAAAACATCAAGGATGCCCTGGTTAAGGCGGATCCGGATAATAAAGATTACTATGAGTCTAATTATAAGACCTACGGGGAAAAATTGGATCAGCTGGATCAGTCCTTTAAAGAGACGCTGGCTGCTGTTCCAAACAAATCCATTGTAGTATCCCATGAAGCTTACGGATACTTATGCGGCGCTTACGGGCTTAATCAGATGGGCATCGAAGGACTGGCTCCGGACTCTGAGCCGGATCCTGCAAGAATGGCGGAAGTCATTGATTTTGTTAAGGAAAACAACGTTAAGACCATCTTTTTTGAAGAACTGGCAAGTCCCAAGGTGGCTGAGGCCATTGCAAAGGAAACCGGAGCAAAGACCCAGGTATTAAATCCAATCGAAGGACTCAGTGACGAAGAATTAAAAGCGGGTGAAGATTATATTTCCGTAATGGAGAAAAACCTCACTGCATTAAAAGAAGCGCTTGAATAAACAGAGACAGGAGTAAGGATTGTGAATGCGATTGAAATAAAGGGCTTGACCTTTTCCTATGGAAATACACCAGTTCTAAAGGGAGCAGATTTTTCTGTTCCCCAGGGACGGTTTGCCGCACTGATCGGAGCCAACGGAGCCGGAAAAAGCACACTGATTAAGATGCTGTTAGGAGAGCTGCCTTTAACGGGAGAAACAGGAACCATTGAACTAATGGGCAAGGAGTTAAAGCAGTTTGGCAGCTGGAGCCAGGTGGGCTATGTTCCCCAGAATGGAATGGCCAGTTATAAGGATTTTCCTGCATCCGTAGAGGAGATTGTCCAGGCGAATCTATATACCAGGATCGGTATGTTCCACTTTGGAGGGAAAAGGGAAAAAGAACTGGTGCATCACGCACTTAGCCAGGTAGGAATGGAGCCGTATAAAAAACGGCTCATCGGAAAGCTTTCCGGGGGCCAGCAGCAGCGGGTCCTTCTTGCCCGTGCACTGGTGAATCAGCCCAAGTTATTGATCCTTGACGAGCCAACTTCCGGAGTAGATGAAGCCAATACGGAAGAATTTTACCGCCTGATCAAGAAATTCAATCGCAGCGAAGGAGTGACTGTTTTTATGGTCACCCATGACAGAAACTGCTTATCGGATCTTGCTGACGATGTCTGGCAGCTGGATGACGGAGTAATGAAGCGGATATCAGAAGAAGGGGAGGAAAACTGCCATGGAAATATTTAGTTATGGATTTATGCAGCGGGCTTTTCTTGTAGGCATACTGCTTGCAATGGTGATTCCCTGCATCGGTGTCGTTATTGTATTAAAACGCCTATCCATGATTGGAGATGCCCTTTCCCATACATCCCTTGCCGGAGTGGCTGCCGGACTTATTCTCGGCATCAATCCGGTTGTAGGTGCGGCGGTTGCCTGTATTCTTGCAGCCTTTGGAATTGAGGCTATCCGCAGAAAACTGCCTCGTTATTCTGAGATGTCCATTGCCATTATGATGTCTGCAGGCATCGGTCTTGCCGGTGTGCTGTCGGGATTTGTGAAAAATTCTGCAAACTTTAACAGTTTTCTTTTTGGCAGTATTGTAGCAATCAGTGATATGGAGATGTTCTTAGTCATTGGTGTTTCTTTAACGGTCCTTCTCCTGTTTCTGCTTCTATATAAAGAACTTTTTTACATTGCTTTAGATGAGCGAAGTGCAAGGCTTGCGGGAGTTCCGGTAAAAAGAGTGAACTTTATTTTTACCATATTAACGGCTGCTACGGTATCCATTGCAGCGAGGACGGTAGGAGCACTGATTGTATCTTCCATGATGGTAATTCCTGTGGCCTGTGCTATGCAGTTTGGAAAGAATTACAAGCAGACCGTGATTTATGCGGTCAGTTTCGATGTTATATTTATGATAACAGGCCTTGTTCTGGCCTACTATTTTGGATTAAAGCCAGGGGGCACCATAGTCCTGGTGGGGGTTGTTTTCCTTCTTTTTGTTTTTACCGGAAAGAAGCTGCTTGGAGTGAAGAGTTAGAAAGCGATAAGGAGTAAAGAAAATGACAGATCTTTATATTGTATCTGGTTTTCTGGGAGCAGGAAAGACAACGCTGATTCAGACGATGTCCAGAAATGTTTTCCAGGGACAGAAAATCGTAGTCATTGAAAATGACTTCGGTGAAGCTGGAATTGATGCCAGCTGCCTAAGAGATTGTGAGATAATGGTTACCAGTATCAATGCAGGCTGCATCTGCTGCAGCATGTCCGGCGATTTTCATAAGGCCATAGGGCAGATCGTGAAGGAATATGAACCGGATGTGATTTTAGTAGAGCCCTCCGGCGTGGGAAAGCTCTCAGATATTATAAAAGCCTGCTTAAAGAGAAAGGATCTTGTGGAGATCCGCCGCTGCATTACCGTAGTGGACGGCAGAAGGTTCGATAAATATAAGGAAAATTACGGGGATTTCTTTGTAAACCAGATCAGCTATGGGGATTTAATCCTGCTAAGCCACCAAAGCGATGATTCGAAGGAGATCGAAACAACCATAGAGAAAATAAGTGAAATAAACCAGGAAGCACGGATTGAGGCTGATTTCTGGGACAGCATACCTTCCTCCATATTTCTCTCAGGGGAACGGGTGTCGGCTGTAAAAGAACTTGAACGGGAAAATACTCAAAGCCCTAAAATTCCACGGATCTTAAGCGCTTTTTCGTCCCCCTTTGGTTTTGCCAGAGAAATCTTTACTTCTGTTACTTTAGAATGCAGTGATTCTTTGACAGAAGAGCAGCTAAAGGAAAAGATCAACAGGGTACTAAAGATGGCTGACGGAGTGATTCTTCGGGGAAAAGGAATTGTAAGCGGCCCGGACGGAGGTATTTTGTTTCATTACATACCGGGAATGCTGAAACTGGAATCCAGTACGGCAGAAGGAAACAGTATCTGCTTCATCGGAACAGGACTGAAAGAGCAGCAAATAAAATCGTTATTTCAAGGAGAACTATAATATGATTACTCCCGCATGGGTGATAACCGGATTAATGGACTCAGGAAAGACCACGTTGATCAACCGCTTGGCGGAAGAAGAACTGAAGGAACAGGAGATCCTGGTCATTCAGTTTGAAAACGGGGATGTTCCTTTAAAGGAATCGGATCAGATCCGGCATTTAAGCTATACGAAAAGTCAGATTGAGGAAACTCCATATGAAGTTTGTGAAATTATCTGCGAAGAACTGGAAGAAAAACCGGTAGATTTGATCCTGATCGAATGGAATGGGATGGAGCATTTTCATACCTTTGAACAGATGTTTCTGCAGTTTCGTGCAAAACCGGTCATCAGCATTGAAAAGGTGATCTATGCTGCGGCCGGAGAGGCGCTTGATCACAGAATCGCAGATTCCGGTGCTATATCCATGTCGCAGGTGGCAGCAAGTGACTGCGCTTATCTACGCACAGAAGACATAGATGCGATAAAGGGAGATGGCAGGGTGCGGTTAAACGTCCGGGCAGATCTTCCGGTGTTTACAAATGATCATTGGGAGCGGTTTATAAAAAGGCTGTTCCACTATGACTTAAAACCACAGATGTGGCTTTTGTCGGTATCTGCGGCAGCGATCCTTTATCTGATCGTAAAGCCGGTTCTTGGGCCACTTAGTTTTTCCCTTGATGTGTTTCTTACGGTGTTCCTGGGAGTCTTTTTACAGGCAATGCCATTTTTGGCGATTGGGGTACTTCTTTCTTCCGCCATTCAGGTGTATATAAGTCCAGACTGGATTCAGAGAAAATTTCCAAAGAAAGTGATTCCGGCACAGATGTTTGCAGTTTTTGCTGGTTTTTGCCTTCCAGTTTGTGACTGTGCTTCGATTCCTGTATTTAAAAGTCTGGTAAAGAAGGGAGTTCCCATGTCGGCAGCAGTTACCTTTATGCTGGTGTCTCCGGTCATTAATCCGGTGGTGATTCTCTCCACCTGGTACGCATTCAATGGCAATGTGAAGATGATCGGCGCCAGATGCGGACTTGGAATTCTTTGTGCAGTGCTGACAGGTATCACTTATCTCATTTTTCCGCCGAAGAAAGTATTCGCAGATGGGTTCCTTACAGGCAAGGCAGAAGGGTGGGAGGATTACACGTTATTGTCCGGTAATTCTGAACAGTCATCTAAGTTCTTTCAGCTGATGCGCCATGCCCAGAATGAATTCTTCAGTGTAGGGAAATACCTTTTGACTGGTATATTTGTATCCACCCTGTTCCAGCAGTTTCAGTCTTCCATGGTTCGGTCAGGAAGCGGAATCTCTCTTGGGGCTTCCATTCTGTTTATGATGGCCATGGCTTTCGCCTTATCCTTATGCTCCTCATCTGATGCGGTGGTGGCAAGGACAATGGCAGGAAGTTTTCCGGTTGGCGCTATTATGGGATTTTTGGTATTTGGTCCAATGATGGATATTAAAAATGTAGCCATGTTGCTTTCCGGTTTTCGGAAGACATTTATCGCAAGGCTGATGGCAACGGTTTTCGTCATCTGTTTTACGGCGGTATTCCTGTTTGCAGCATTTAACAGCGGAGGGATCAGATTATGAGATTAAGAGGGAAAGGATTGAACCCAGAGGCAGTGACCGAGTGTGTCTGCTATCTGGTTTTCGGAATCCTGCTTTTTCGGCTTACCATCACAGGAACGTATCTTAATTACGTGACGCCCCGCATGAAGCCTTATCTGTATGGATTGTCGGCTCTGATGGTTTTTTGGGCGGCAGTCAATGGCAGAAATTTATTCCGTCCCAAGTACAAAAGCCGGCTGAAACGTTGCCTGGTTTTGGTGATTCCCATACTGCTCCTTGCGGTTCCCCCAGCGCCTCCCGCAGCAGGTGCTATGGTAAAAAGCTTTTCCAGCACCAATATCAACTCTCCTTCCGGCGGAGGATATCAAAGCCAGGTTGGAGAAACGGCACAGGCAGGGGATGATTATGCATTCTATGGTCAGGAGGAGTTAGAAAAACCTGATGAAGAGACAGAAGGAGGCCAGAATCTTCCCATACAGCAGCAAGAGATACAGGACCAGACGCCATCGTTTGAAATTAAGGGATTGAATGAAGAAACAAAGACAATTACCATAGCAGATGAAGATTTCAGCACCTGGGTAAATGAAATCAATATGAATCCTCAAAAATACGATGGATATACGGTTATCATAAAAGGGTTTGTGTTCTTAAACATGGAAGACCGGAAAGACAATGAATTTGCCCTGGTCCGCTTATCCATGTGGTGCTGTTCGGCAGATTTATCACCTATGGGACTGATTACGGAATTCACAGGCAATCTGTCCTTTCAGGAAAATGACTGGGTCACGGTTACAGGAAAACTGATGATGAAGGATGGATATCCGACCATAGAGGCTGTGAATATGGAAGCAGCCCAAAAACCAGGGGAAGAATATGTTTACCCCTATTATTAGAAAGTCTGCGGCCTGGAAAGGATAGAAGATGAGGAAGAAACCAGTTACGCTGTTAAGCGGCTATTTGGGAGCAGGGAAAACGACTCTGTTAAATCATATATTGGAAAACCAGAAAGGGTATCGGCTTGCGGTTATTGTCAATGATATGGGAGCCGTCAATGTGGACGCCAGACTGATCCGGGGCCAGGCAGTGCCAGGCCGGGAAAACCAGGTGTTGGAACTGACCAACGGCTGCATCTGTTGTTCTCTGCGGGATGATTTTATCGGAGAAATCCGAAGGCTTGCTGAAGATGACGAGATCGATGGAATCGTTGTGGAAGCGTCCGGTGTCAGCAGTCCCATGAGCATTGCTGATGGGTTTGAGGATGAAGGCGATGAATTTCCAGCTTTTTTAGATGCCATCGTGGCGGTAGCCGATGCCAACCGTATCTCTTCTGAATTTATGGAAGAACTGGAACAGTGCCAGGATGCCAATGAGATCGAGGAAGAAGAGGATGTCATCAACCTTGTCATCGAACAGATTGAATACTGCAATATCATTATTTTGAATAAATGTGATCTCCTTACAGAGGCTGAGATAAATCGGGTGGAGCAGGTGATTAAGACCTTATCCCCGGAGGCAGAACTTATGAAAACCACCAACAGTGTGGTGCCGCCGGAACGAATCTTCAACCGGAAGCTTTATGATTATGAACGTCTGAACCGTTCTTCTGCTCTTTCAAAGGCATTGCTTGGAGAAAGAACAGAGGAAGAGGAGAATGATTATGGAATCCGTTCCTTTGTTTATGAACGGAGAGAACCTTTTGATGAGACGTTGTTTCGTGACTGGATTGAAAATCATTATCCAAAAGAAATCATACGAGCGAAAGGTTATATCTGGTTTTCTCAGAATAAGGATCAGGCCGTTCTTTTTGAACAGGCAGGAAACAGTGTCGCCATAACGACCGTATCTCCCTGGGTGGCTTCCGGCACGAAAGAGGAGCAGGAGGAATGTCTAAAGAACTACCCGGAGCTTATGGACGATTGGGATGAAAAATGGGGAGACCGGATCAACCAGATCGTTTTTATCGGAAAGATTCTGGAAGAAGAAGCGGTGAAAGAAGCACTTGATGGATGTCTCGTGCTATAGGATATAGAAAAAACCAAAGATTTCTCAGCAACATCGGGAAATCTTTGGTTTTTTGTTGTATGTACGTGTTCTAGTAGGAAATATTACGAAGATCTTTCGACATCTCATCCAGAAAGATATTCCATAAATCAACGCTGAAATCCATTAATTTCATGTTATTCTCCGCAATTTCTCTTTTTAAATTGTTGTTGATCATATCTGTTCGGAAGTAATGGATTTTTTCTGAATTGTCATCGGTGAGATATATAAGGCTCATCCCCTTAGCACAGAGAACTGCAACCTTTGGAAGTTCACGGTTAACAATCCGGATTCGGTCCAAATTCTCTTTACGAATGTAGGAATCAAACCTTTTTAGGTAAGGAATACGTTCCTCCAAAGGAATATTCACGATACCGAGAAGAGGAATGATGGCATGACCGCTGGATTGAAATCCAATCATGGCATCAATGTTGACATAAAAATCCGTTTCGTCTGTCAGTATGCTGTGGAATAATTCCAGAATCGCTTTTTTGATGACTTCATCGCTATCAACATTTTTCATCTCTTCTTCATGGATCAGATAGCCGATGGAAATAAAATTATAAACCGCTTTAACAGGGCCATTGGTCAAGCGAAAAAGAAGGGAAGGATCATTAGCCAGAGCAGCTTTTGCTTCCTTTCCGTCATAACTGATTTTTCTGATATTTTTCCGGGTAAGGGCATTATAAAAGGTAGTGAGATAACTTTTTTGCGTGATAAATGTCATCAGAGGAGTTCCGTCTAACTGAATGCTGAAAAGCATGAGAAATTGTCCTCTCAACAGTAAAAATGGGGTGCCGATTTCCTCGGTGATTTCCCATAAATTTAAGTCTAAATATTTCTGTGCTCTCGGAATCGCAGCCAGAGTTTCTAAATTATAATCCGTACTTGAAGATTCAAGGCAGGAGATATTAATGAAGTGATTAAAGGGAATATTCTCCTGCTTTTTCGTATCCGTTATTTTGATTCTCTGGAAGATATCAAAGTAAAGATGATCAAATAGCGGCAGGGTACTAAAAAATTCCAATGGAATATCGTTCCCGCTGGTGATATGGTCTGAAACAAGAACGCAGAATAAGTTTAAAATATTTTTCTTTCCCAGAAAGCTTGCTTCCCGGTCTGGAAGAACGGGTTTTCCGTCATTCTCGTCCTCAAAATCTTTATCCAGTGCGTATTCTAAAGCACAGGAAAGAAACATTTCCAGTTCATATTTGGAACTGAAATCATAGATTACTGGAAAAATAGGTAGAAACTTAAAATAACAGCGGTAGCTGTAAAGGGATTCTGCAAAGTAAGCCGCCGCCTGTCTGCTAAAGGATCTTTTTTCCTTGATAAAAGGGAGCCTGCCCCCCTTTAGAATTTTACTTAAGCCGCTTGGAGTCATGTTCATACTGATTGCGAAATCTGTTTTAGCTGTTTGTGCAATATCAATAAGCTCTTCTAGTAATAAGCCAATTCTCATTCTGCTCTTCCTGTTCTTTCTTGAGATGGAAAAAAAGTTACACGATTTTTCTAAACCACACCTCTTATTGTAACCTTTTTTTCCTTATTTTTCAAGCATCTCCTTCTTATACCCGATATAATTTTTTTATGATTTTTTTTCGTGGAATGAACCAGTGGAAAAAATCACTATATATATAAATGGAAACGCTGAGTAAAGGAGGAATATGAGATGAAAAGAAAAAAACGAAAGCAGTTAGTAAGCTGGATGTTGGTACTGATGATAATATTAAATGTATTATTGCCTGTTCAGACAGTATTTGCCAATGAAACTGGTTCGGCTGGTGAGATAGCCAGTATGGACACGGCAACACCGTCAGATGCGGACCGGGACCCAGTGGTTTCTGATAAAGGGGATACCAGTCATGGAACAGGAACCCCTTCCAATGCGGGAAAATCATCGTCAACGGATAAAATAAAACCAGGTGATCCCATGGCAACACCGTCTGTTGCAAAATTGGGGGAAGGGGAAGACATAACCGGGGACTTAGGTGAGCTTCTGGCAGTGGTGAAGCAAAATGGGGTTATCATACCAGAAGGTGGGAATATAAACAGCAGTGATCCTATTTCTGTGGATATTTCCTTCGACCTTCCGGTAGAGGGGGATGAACCGACACCGCCTGTAACGGTAAAGAAAAATGATACGGCATACTTTGAACTGAGCAATGCATTTAAGCTCCTTTCAGGAGCCACGATCCCGTTAAAAGATGGAGGGATTCTGGTTGGGCATGTGAGCTTTATTACAGACCCGGATACCAATATGGTCTCTGCAAAAGTATTGTTTGATGGAGATGATGAAGTTTTTGATGGAACGGTGAATACGGTAAAATGCCAGTTTCATGACGATTTCCAGTTTGATTCAACCGGAAGTCCGGTAACAGGTGGGGAGCAGGTTGTAACCATACTTGATAAAGATTACACGGTTGTCATACCGCCTGCAAAGATTATTTATAGTGTAGAAAAGACAGGAACTCTGGATTTAACAAATAAGTGGGTGGAATGGAAGGTTGATATTACCGCCACTCAGGGCGGCAGCGCCATTGATTTAGAGGGATATAGATTCAAAGATGATTTAAAGAATGTAGGAACCTATATTCCAGGATCATTTACAGTGACAGATGATCCATCTGCGGTACCGGAGGAAAATGACGGCCGGATTGAGTATGTTTTTCCGGCAGGAGCTAAGGGACCACAGACCGTGTCCTTTAAAACGGAAATCCCGGAAGATCTCTATTATGCAGCTACTGGTGAACAGAAGATACGCAATAAAGCGGGTCTTTATGACAAAGAGGAAGTACTGAAAGAAGAAGGTCAGAAAGAAGTTTCCTGGACTCCCAAGTGGATTGAAAAGTCGGGGGAAACGAATGACAAAGGCAGTTCTGGGGTATATGATCCCAAAAACAGAACCATTACCTGGACGATAATTGCCAACCACAATGCTGCATCTTTAAAACAGGTGATAATCACTGATGTTCTTTCGTCTGAAATAAGTGACGCTGCAAAAAAACTGGTCTTTGAATCAGCAACCCTGAAGAAATGGGAGGGCACTGATTATGGAACCGCGGTTTCCATTACTTCCGATGAAAACGGAGAATATGCAATCGGTGATATTGATTCCAAAATCCTGTTAACCATTGTTACTAAGGTGCCGGATGATGTTCTCACTACAGGGAAGATCACTTATTACAATCAGGCATCAATCAAATGGCAGGGGTCTTCCGGTACCAAGTCAGGAAATATCGGTGTAGGAATTGGATATAATGCGATAACAAAAACAGGTACGGCACACCCTTCAGATGGAACGGTTTCCTGGAAGGTGACGGTTGATCCAAAGGAACAGCCCATTCCTGATCCAAAGGTTTATGATCTCCTTGTCTATGGAGATAAATCAAGCGGATTTAATATTTCGTCTGCAACCGGTATTCCGGATGGGATAGCCCCCGGGGATTTAAAAGTAAGTTACGGTCTTAAATATATCGATGGAACCTTTACAGGGGCTGGACTTAATTTAAAAGTCATTCCTATTATGCAGGACGGTAAACAGGTTGGAGATCTTTTAGAGGTCACTGGTTTTATCACCGGTACAGGTGCTACAAGCAGCTCATTTACATATGACAGCCAGGTAGTAGATCCAAAGATATTTGCTACAAACGAATCGTCAACAATTTATAACACAGCAACTCTTTTCAGCGGAACGGCTAAGCTCAATGAATCTACGGCAGGACCAGGTTATAACAGCAAGATGCTGTTAAAGGAAATGCTAAAGCGGGAAGCCATATCCGATCCGGCAGCAGGAGTTAATAACCGAACAACGAATGCCAGTGAAGGTTTTGATTACAAGGATAAATCGGTTATATTCCGGTTCAATGTCAACGCCAATGATTTAAACTTATCCCAGATGAAGGATTGGTCTGGAGATGCAATGGGAGCAGCAACGGTTACCGATACTTTGCCGGAGGGCTGGGTGTTTGATAAGATTGACGGTTCCAATGACTATCTGATTTTTGAAGGAACCGGGAATTCGGACGGAAGTGTTACAGCATCAGGTTCTGCATTGGAGACTGTGTCAGGACTTACTTCTGCAATCAGCGGAAGAACGGCATCCTTTACGTTCCAGAACATGGATAGACCTTATGTGATTCTTGTAAAGGCCAGACCAGAAGCAGATACGGTCAAAAACTATTTTGATTCCAACAAGTCAACAACTGTACAAAACAGTTTGAAGATGGTCACGGAGAAATCGCCGGAAGTTACCAGTACTCAGAATGTAACCATTGTGAGTGAAGTGCTGGGGAAAACATCAGGGATACCAAGTCCCGGCGTATTGCTTTGGTCTGTGGAATATAAACCATCAGACATTTCAACATCAGCAACCAAGCTCTATGATATACTTCCGCTGGGGATTGATGTAAGGACCAATGCAAAAGGCGAGCTGCTGATGGCGGAAGGAAATTTTTCAGCAAATGAAATGATCCTTCAAGCGAATGGGTCATACACCTTGGGAGATGTGGTTGAGTTAAAGGCAGGAGAAAATATATCCTATGACAATGGTTCCAGAGGACTGACCTTTACCATACCGGACAGCAAGAAAGCGTACCGTTTCAGCTATATTACCGATGTGACCGGAGAACCTGGAAATGTATCCAATAAGGTAATGCTGTATGGAGGCACTTCCGGTGGCGTAGAGACCAGTAAACCCTACCAGATTACAAATGCAGATGGTCTGGCTAGCATGCAAAGGAACGGCTGGATTTCCATTACCAAAACCGATATGGCAGGCACTCCTTTGAAAAATGCCGAGTTTACCCTATTTGCGGAGGATGGAAAAACTATAATCCGTAAAGGCATGACAGCCAGCGATGGAACCTTAAAATTCAAGGTTATTCCAAACGGTAAGTTTATCTTAAAGGAAACAGCGGCACCAGCGGGGTATATCCTGGAAGGCGTTACCCATACCTTGACTGTTACGACAGAAGGCAGTGTAGTGACCTCTTCCATTGACGGTAAAAGCGGAAGCAATTCCAACACC
The DNA here is from genome assembly GCA_963519465.1 of uncultured bacterium. Classification (GTDB taxonomy): domain Bacteria; phylum Bacillota; class Clostridia; order Lachnospirales; family Lachnospiraceae; genus Lacrimispora. The sequence goes on along the minus strand of CAUQMY010000008.1, from coordinate 12,620 downwards.
ATAACCGTGAAAAACTTATCCGAAGGTACAGTAGGTAATTTAAAAATTATCAAAACCGTTGCCGGAAATGCAGCTGACACAGCGAAGAAGTTTGATTTTAAAGTAACATTCAGTGATGAATCAGAAACTTATTCCTACGTTGGATATGGCGTTTCTGACGGTACCATAAAAAGCGGTGATACCATTTCCCTGGCGCATGGTGATAGCATTATCATACAGGGGCTGCCAAAGGATGCGGATTATACGGTGACTGAGACGGATTACGAGGAAAGCGGTTATATAACCGTCAGTACGGGTGCACAGGGCATCATTGAAGCCGATGCGGTGCAGACTGCTTCCTTTACCAACACGAAGAATGTAACTCCGCCTGTGGAAGTGCTCAAGGGAGATTTGACTATCAGTAAAACTGTCTCTGGCAACGGAGCAGACATGGGAAAGAAATTTGAATTTACTGTAACATTTGACAATGCGCCAGATGTCTACTCCTATACCGGTAATGGAATAGCCGGAGGAATGATTCAAAGCGGAGATAAGGTATCTCTTGCCCACGGACAGAGCATTACCATCACTGGATTGCCCGCTGGTGCAGGCTATCACGTAGAGGAAGGGGACTACTCCGCTGAAAAGTATACGGCAGTCAGTGTGGGAGCGGAAGGCAGCATTGAAGCAAAGACCACTAAGGTCGCAGCCTTTACCAATACAAGGCAGGCAGACCCTGTAACTCCGACAGAACCGGAAAATCCTGGAAATAGCGGAGGAAGCGGCGGTGGCGGCAGCGACAATACTGACGTGAAATCACCAAAGGTTCCTAAGGGCAGCGTCACGCAGACCACGCCAACCGATCCGCTGGTAAATGTTGATGGGAATATACCTACTGGAAATAAAGTAGGTACGCCGGAAGAAACAGTTATAACTTCTGATCATGTACCAAAAGGAACAAAATACGGAAAGAATAGCGGATTGCCGAAGACCGGAGAAGAGAGCAACAGTTTTAAAACGATATATGGACTGTTTCTGGTATTTGCAGGACTGGGAGCCTTATTCCTTTCACTTATGCTTCTTAAGAAAACACGCAGAGAGAAATAACAGTACTTTTTAATTCTAATAGCAGAATGTGCCAGCTGGTAATAACCGGTTGGCACATTCTGTTATTAAAAAAGATATATTCTTTATGGATTATTGACATCCAATAATAGGCATTTATACCAGTTTTTGCGCACTATTCAAAGAAAAACCATCATGCTATACTTGTAAAAACCATAAAGGAGAAGGACAACGAAATGAAAAAGTATGTTATGAGAACAACGATTTTAGCTGTATCTGTATTTATGTTAATCATTTTCGGCTCCCGTAGCAACAAAGATGCATTTGCTGAAAATGAAGCAGGCCTGTCTTCACAAACTGCACAATCAGAGGGCACCAATGATTTACAGGATGGTAAATTAGTCGGATATTATGCCGCATGGTCAGCCTATTCCCGTTACTACCCAAACCAGATTGATGCCACCAAGCTGACTCATATCAATTATGCATTTGCAAATATTGGTTCTGATTTAAAGATTGCTCTGGGATATCCGGATGTGGATCCTGAGAATATCCGGCTTTTGAATTCTTTAAAGCAGACCAATCCAAATTTAAAAACATTAATTTCTGTAGGCGGCTGGAACTGGTCTGGAAAATTTTCAGATGCTGCACTGACCGACAAGACCAGAACTGCTTTTGCAGACAGCTGTGTGGATTTTATCGTGAAATACGGCTTTGATGGCGTGGATTTAGACTGGGAATATCCGGTCAGCGGAGGTTTGGCAACCAATTCTAAGCGTCCGGAAGACAAGCAGAATTTCACCTTGCTTCTTCAGAAAATTCGGGAAAAGCTGGATGCCAGAGGAACACTTGATAATAAACATTACCTCCTTACCATTGCCGGAGGAGCGGACAGCTCTTATGTAAACAAGGTGGAGTTAACAAAGATTGCCCCGTATCTGGATTATGCAAATATCATGACCTATGACCTTCACGGATTCTGGGACACCAATACGGATTTACTGGCACCCCTTTATCCCAATAATGATACATCTCCCCAGTATAAGACCAGCGTAGAGCAGGCAATCGATACCTGGTTAAATGCGTCATTTCCTGCGGAAAAACTGGTGATGGGCATTCCGTTTTACGGATACTTATATTCCTCAGTAAACAATTCAAACCAGGGAATGTACCAGAAATTCGGTGGAGCCAATTCCATTAGCTATGAGGCAATTAAGACAAACTATTTACATAAAGCGGGATATACCAGATCCTTCCATTCTCAGTCCAAGGTTCCGTGGCTGTTTAACGGCACCATATTCATCAGCTATGAGGATGGGGAATCCATCGGGTATAAGTCAGAGTTTATCAAATCCAAAAAGCTTGGAGGGGCCATGGTCTGGGAATTGAGTCAGGACCCTTCAGGAGAGCTGCTTGGAGCATTGTATCAAGGATTAAGCCAATAGTTATCAGGCGCTCCTGTTCACAGAATTTATACATTTATTTAAGGAGAATTTAAGCTTCGTGTTATATCATGCCTTCATAAGAAAGAAGTTCATCTTCAAAAGGAGGCAGACAATATGCATTTTTCCAAATTTAATAAGACCATGACAGGAGTTTTAATCATGACCCTGGTCGTGTCAGCCGCATCACCTGCGGTAACGGTGAGGGCCTCAAATACAACCGCTGAAACAACACAGTCAGAATCAGCCGGCGAAGGAAATGGCCAGCCGGGAGGAGGGAAGGGTAATAACCCTCCGTCAGGAGCCCCATCCGGGCAAAAACCTCCCCAGGGCGGTGACCAATCCGGCAAGACACCGCCATCCGGAGCACCTGACGGGCAGCCGTCCCAAAAAGATGGTGAGTCCGGTCAGACACCTCCATCCGGGGCACCTTCCGGCCAAACCCCTCCGGAAGCACCCGGAGGAGGCATGGGAGGCGCGGATACCATGACTTATGATTATAAGGGGACCTATGAAGCGGCTCTCACTGCTGATGGAAAAGAGGAAACCTCCAACAAGGAAACTTATACGGCATCAGATACAGATCAGAATGCGGCATTAATAAAGAATGCAGGAACCCTTACCTTTACAGAAGGTACACTTAAAAAGTCCGGTGATGATACCAATGGAGACAACTGTAATTTTTATGGAGTAAACTCCATTCTTCTGGCGGTAAATAAAGGTTCTACGGCCTATATTTCTGGCAGTTCCTTAGAAGCGGACAGCGAAGGAAGCAACGGCATCTTTGCTACGGATGACGCCTACGTGTATGCCAACAATAATACCATTACGACGACCGCAGGCAACTCAAGAGGACTTGATGCCACTTATGGCGGCACCATCATTGCAAACCAAATGACCATATCAACCAAGGGCGATCATAGTGCGACGATTGCAACTGACCGTGGAGGCGGAAGTATTTCCGTAACCAACAGTACCTTAAATACAGCAGGTTCCGGTTCTCCGTTATTGTATTCCACCGGAAGCATTGAGGTGGATCAGGTAACAGGAACTGCTTCCGGAAGCCAGATCGCAGGGATGGAAGGATTAAATACCATCCGTATTTACAATTCTTCTTTAACCAGCACCAATACAGGAACAACAGGCAGCGATCCCGTTGCCAATGGAGTTATCATCTACCAGTCCACCTCCGGTGATGCGGAAGCAACGACTGGAGAGACAGCAACCTTTGAAGTGGCTGATTCCACTTTAAAAAGTGTAGTTGATGGCGGTACCATGTTTTATCTAACCAATACAGAAGCCAATATCGTCCTTAGCAATACAGTCCTTGACTTTGACAGCAGCAAGTCTAATCTGCTCACAGTACAGGGAAACGATTCTAATAACTGGGGAACGGCAGGAAGCAACGGCGCCAAAGTGAAGTTTACAGGCTTGGGGCAGACACTGGCAGGGAACATTGATGTGGATACCATCAGCAGTTTAAATATGTATTTATTAAAAAATACCACTTATACAGGGGCAACTGCAATTTCAGATAATGCAGTAAATACAGATGCTTCATCAGCCCCCATTACCATGAATGTTGACAGCAGCTCCCAGTGGGTGGTTACCGGAGATTCTACAGTTACGGACTTAAATGCAGAAAGCGGATCCGCAATTGTTGATAATGAAGGGAAAACAGTCAGTATTGTGGCAAACGGGCAAACGGTTGTTACCGGTACCAGTGGGTATACGGTTACAGTAACTGGAAGTTATTCCACCACCGTAACCACAGACGACAGCAATCAGTTAAGCACCTCTTACATAGACCGTACGGCATTTGACCAGTATTTCGGCATAACCACTTCCTTTGGTGAGAACAGTGGAGCAGCGGAAAGTACAGCAGAAACTCCGGCGGATATAAGTTCAGATTCTCAGAATCAGACTGCTGATACAAATAACAGCAGGACAGCGACAGCCGTAGCAATTGTAGTCGTATGTGCAGTTCTGGGCGGTGGTTTGTTATACTGGTTCAAAAGAAAGAGAAAATAGAAAAAATAAAAAGAAATCTTACTAAGTCAAAGATCTTTCCCTTGTTATAATCCTTCAAAGTAGGGGAGGTTCATACCATACATCTGTCTGTAGAAAAGAAGCTTGCTCAGCTTCTTTTCTTTTTTTGTAAAAAAACAGCAAAATTATACTATTCTTCTTTTTTATATGGACATTCTTAAGTTTCATTATGCGCGTGGTATAAAACCGGGTTAAAATAATACCAGAGTCATAAAAGGAGGCATATCTGTGGGAAAATCATTAACACATAAGATTATTGAATCACATTTGGTTTCAGGAAATATGATTCCTGGAGAAGAAGTATTTATAAAAGTGGACCAGACATTGACCCATGACATTAATGCAGTCATGACCTACCTTGCGTTTGAGGCAGTGGGAATTGACCGCATACGGACAGAATGCAGTGTCAGCTATCTGGACCATAACTTATTATACGTAGATAATAAAACGCCGGACGACCACATTTATCTGCAGTCCGTTGCAAAACGCTATGGAGTCTATGTATCACGTCCTGGCAACGGGATCTGCCATGCGGTTCATGTGTCACGGTTTGGAATACCGGGAAAAATCAGTATGGGTGGTGACAGCCACACGCCTCATGGAGGTTCCATCGGCATGCTCTGCATCGGAGTTGGAGGTATGGATGTGGCTACCGCAATGACCGGTGTTCCCATGCGTCTTCCCATGCCGAAAGTCATAAAAGTAAACTTAACCGGAGCATTAAAGCCTGGATGCAATTCAAAAGATATCATTCTGGAGATGCTGCGTCGTATCAGCATCAAAGGCGGTCTTGGTAATGTGTATGAATATGTGGGGCCCGGCGCTGCGGCTTTAGAGGTCTCAGCCAGGGCTACCATTGCAAATATGGGAGCAGAAACTGGTGCAACAACGTCAATTTTCCCGGCAGATGATCAGGTTCGAAAATTCTTAGCGTCACAGGGTCGTGAGCAGGATTATAAAGAGTTACTTCCTGATTCAGATGCGGAATATGACGGCTGTATCGAAATTAATTTAAGTGAACTGGAGCCTCTGGTTTCCTGTCCGCACCAGCCAGATAACGTGAAGTCCCTTCGTGAAGTGGAAAAAAGGCCGGTGCAGCAGGTATTTATCGGAAGCTGTACCAATGCCAGTTATTCTGATATCGCAAAGGCAGCACTGGTATTAAAAGGACATCAGGTAAATGAAAATGTTAGCTGTACCTGTGCCGTGGCATCAAAACAGATCTATAAAGAGTTGATGCAGGATGGATATATCGATATGCTGCTTGATGCAGGAGTCCGTATGCTGGAAATTGCCTGTGGTCCCTGCTGTGCCATCGGGCAAACCCCTGCGACAAAGGGAATCGCAGTGCGTACCACCAACCGGAATTTTATAGGACGGGCCGGAAATCCTACGGCAGAGATTTATTTAGTAAGTCCTGAAAGTGCAGCCGCAACGGCGATTAAGGGTACCTTTGCCACAGCAGAGGAAATCCTGGGAGAAGAAATCGGAAAACTGTCTGAAGTAAAAGAACCGGAACAGTACAAAATCGATGACGGAATGATCATTAAGCCACTGCCTGAAGAGGAAGCGCTGGAAGTAACGGTGGTGCGCGGCCCTAATATCAAGCCTCTTCCCGTTCCGGATGCACCAGAAGCCTATTTGAGTGCTCCTATCAGCTTAAAAGGCGGAGATAACATTTCCACCGATGATATTACACCGGCAAGTGCGGAATTCAGCAGTATGCGTTCCGATATTCCGCTCATGTCACAGTACTGCTATCACCGCTATGCTCCAGAATTTGCAGCACGTGCAAAGGCGATGGGAAAAAGTATTATTATCGGTGGTGAAAATTATGGACAGGGTTCTTCCAGAGAACATGCAGCCATTAATCCCATGTATCTTGGAGTAAAAGCGGTAATCGCAAAAAGCATTGCCAGAATCCACAAGGGAAATTTGATCAACCATGGCATCATTCCCATGATATTTGCTAATCCGGCTGATTACGATGGATTAGAACTGGAAGATGAGCTGGAAATTGAGAATCTACTGGAACAGATTCCTACAAGAACTGTAACCATAAAAAATAAAACACGTCATTTTCAGTTCGATGTCAAACTGGAGATTACGGATAACGAGATGGATGTTGTTTTAAGTGGAGGACAGCTGGCTTATTTGAAAAAGCAGCTTGCAGTAGAAAAATAAATATATGGCAGATGGAAAAGGAGAAACTATGGATAACAAAAGGGTTGCCGTGGAAACATTTGGAGAATTGATTCAAGGGGAATATGAAAGAATTGAGCGGATGAAGTCAGATACAGAAGTGACGGATTTTAGCGTACTTGACAAGATTGTAGTTGGTATCCTGCCTGGAGATGGCATCGGGCCCATTATTATGGAACAGGCACTTCGGGTGGTAAAAAAACTGGTATCCGATGAAATTGCCCAGGGAAAGATAGAATTACGGACAATCGAAGGAATGACCATTGAAAACCGGGTGGAAAAAATGAACAGCCTCCCAGAAGATGTATTTGAAGAGATTAAAAAATGCGATGTGCTGGTAAAGGGACCAATGGTAACGCCAAAAGCTGGAGATGGACTGCCTAATCTGGTCAGCGCCAACAGCCTTCTTCGAAGAGGACTGGATCTTTATGCAGCGGTCCGCCCGGTAAAGATCCCGGATAAAAATATTGACTGGACTTTTTTCCGGGAGAATATTGAAGGAGAGTATATCTGGGGCAACAAAGGGATTCAGGTCAATGAGGATCTTGCCGTAGATTTCAAAATCCAGACAAAACGTGGCAGTGAACGAATCGCCAGAGCTGCATTTGATTTCGCACAAAGGAATGGAAAAAAGAACATTACCATCGTTACAAAAGCAAACATCGTGAAGCTGACCGACGGTAATTTCAGTAAAATGGTTCATAAAGTGGGAGAAGAATACCCGGATATCCAGGTTCAGGACAAGTTTGTGGATGCCATGTGTGCCAAAATGATGGATTCGGAATTCAATAAGGGGATGGAAGTGGTGATTCTTCCCAATCTGTATGGAGATATCGTCACCGATGTGGCAGCAGAACACCAGGGAGGGCTTGGAACTGCCTCTTCCGCTAATATTGGCAATAAATATGCCCTGTTCGAAGCAATCCATGGCACGGCGCCTTATCTGATGTCTCAAGGCAGGGGAGAATATGCGGATCCTTGCAGCTTAATCCGGGCTATGGGGCAGATGCTCCAGCATATTGGTTATGGAGAACGGAAGGAGCTTCTGGATCAGGCACTGGATATTTGTACGGTGACAGAGAAAAAAGCAGTGGTCACTACCAGAAAGGAAGATGCCAGTGCGGCTGAATTTACGGATTATCTCCTTGATACCATAGAAAGGATAAGATAACCTCTTTTCGACATTTGACTTCCTCCTTGTATTGGGCGAAAGGGTCTGATAAAATGGAAGAAAAGGACAAAGGGGTAAAGGCAATGAAAGATTCTGATTGGGAGATCCTGTATGAGCTTTATAAAAATCCAAATATGTCAAAGGTGGCCAGCCTGCTGTTTATGACACAGCCTTCTCTCACAAAAAGGCTTCAGCATATGGAGTCAGAATTTCAGGTGACCATTGTAAACAGAACACCAAAGGGGCTGGAGTTTACCAGAGAAGGCGAATTTCTGGCAAAACAGGCGGAGATTTATCTGGATTTTATGAAGGAGACCAACCGGAGACTGGATGAATTAAAAGAAAGTGCGGAAGAGAACATTATCATAGGCTCTTCTTACACATACAGTAAATATACCCTTACAGATGTTTTATACCAATACAATCAAACACATTCCAATGTTAATTTTCACATTGTTAACGATCAGAGCAACATCCTTTTCAGAAAATTGTTAGAAGGCGCTGTTGATGTCGGCTTTATCCGGGGAGATTACGAGGGAGCAGTGAATAAAGTGCTGATTGCTCAAAACCAGGCATATTTAATCACCAGAGAAAAAGTGGATTTTGACCAGCTTCCTGATTTGCAGCGGATTGCATACAGAACCAATGACCGTACCAAGGAGCTTTTGAATGAATGGTGGCAGGACCGTTTTGATACAGCAGCTCCTTCCGGTATGGAAGTCGGGTTTATTGACTTTGCCTGGCAGTTAATCAGTAAAGGGCTGGGCTACACCAGCTGTTTTTTGCCCAATAACTTTGTGAATGAAAATAATCTCTGCCTGACTCCCCTGACAAAAAGGGACGGGTCTCCGGTCATAAGAAATACCTGGTTTATCTATCCGAAGAATAAGAGAAGGTCAAAGATGCTGGAAGATTTTATTCACTATGTAGAGCGAGAGATTGCAATCAGATAATCTGGCACCGATATCCGTATGACAAGTAGTTATAATATCATTCTCTAATGCAATTATACTTTAAACCCAGGGTGCGTTATGATAAATGCAGTACTACAAACCTTTAAATTTGAGGAGCAGAGGATAAGAGAATGGTTAAAGTATTTAACAGCGGTGCATATCTGATCAATGGAACCGAGATTGTTAAGGAAGATGAGGCAGCAAAAGCCGCTGCCTTTTTAGAAAGACCGGTTGATAAAAACGAGGCAAGAAAAGGGACGATCGCATATTCCATTATGAAAACCCATAATACTTCGGGAAATATGGAAAAACTCAAACTTAAATTTGACGCGATGACTTCCCATGATATTACTTTTGTAGGCATTGTCCAGACAGCGAGAGCTTCTGGAATGGAACAGTTTCCGGTCCCATACGTGCTGACCAATTGTCATAATTCTCTCTGTGCGGTAGGGGGAACGATCAATGGAGATGATCACAGGTTCGGACTTTCGGCGGCGAAAAAGTATGGTGGAATCTTTGTTCCGCCTCATATGGCAGTCATTCACCAGTATATGCGTGAGACGATGGCAGGCTGCGGAAAGATGATTCTGGGATCTGACAGCCATACCCGTTATGGGGCACTTGGAACCATGGCAATCGGAGAGGGCGGCGGAGAGTTAGTAAAACAGCTTCTTGGCAATACCTATGATATTGATTATCCGGGAGTTGTGGCAATCTATCTGACCGGAAAACCAAACCCAGGGGTAGGTCCCCAGGACATTGCGCTGGCGATTATCGGCAAGGTATTTAAGAGCGGATATGTAAAGAATAAAGTAATGGAATTCGTGGGTCCCGGCATCAGTCATATGAAGACAGACTTCAGAAACGGCATTGATGTAATGACAACGGAGACCACCTGTCTTTCTTCCATTTGGAGAACCGATGAGGATACAAAGGAATTTTTAATGCTTCATGGCAGAGGAGAGGATTATAAAGAGCTGAATCCTGGGAAAGTGGCATATTACGATGAGGTCGTATATGTGGATTTAAGTACCATTAAACCTATGATCGCACTTCCATTCCATCCGTCCAATACCTATGAAATTGATGAATTGAATGAGAATCTGGGAGACATTTTGAGAGAGGTCGAGAAAGAGGAAGAAAAACTGACCGGCAATCTTAAGATCAAGAACACGCTCACGGATAAAATTATAAATGGAAAGTTAAAAGTAGAGCAGGGAATCATTGCCGGCTGTGCAGGAGGCACATACACCAATGTGATGGAAGCCGCTCATATCCTGGCACATGCTCAGTGCGGGCAGGAGGGTTTCTCCCTGTCGGTATACCCTTCTTCCCAACCAGTTTATTTAGACCTCATTCAGAAAGGGGCCATTTCCAAACTGATGGCAGCAGGCGCATCGATAAAAACGGCATTCTGCGGTCCCTGTTTTGGCGCGGGGGATACTCCAGCCAATGACTGCTTAAGCATCCGCCACACCACACGTAATTTCCCAAACCGGGAAGGATCCAAGCCAGGAAACGGCCAAATGTCCTATGTAGCTCTTATGGATGCACGTTCGATTGCAGCAACAGCAGCAAATGGTGGAATTCTAACTTCTGCAGAATCAGTTATGGATGATTACCAGGTACCTGAATATCACTACGATGATTCACCTTACCAGTCCAGAGTCTATAAAGGATTTTCAGAAGCAGACAAAGAAGCTTCATTAGTCTATGGTCCCAATATTAAGGACTGGCCGAAACTCAATGCTTTGCAGGACAATATCCTGCTAAAGGTATGTTCCAAAATTCTGGACGAAGTGACAACCACGGATGAACTGATCCCGTCAGGAGAAACCTCTTCTTACCGGTCCAACCCATTAGGACTCGCAGAGTTTACTCTATCAAGGCGCGATCCGGCATATGTGGAAAGATCAAAAGAAGTGGATAAGATTGAAAAAGCCCGTGTAGCTGGAGAAGATATAACAAAGATTGATCCTGAACTGCTGCGGGTATATGTAAAGATCAGAGAAGCGGTAGGAGAGAAAGCACCGGAACTTAGCAAGATCGAAATCGGGAGCATGATCTACTGCACGAAGCCAGGAGATGGATCTGCAAGAGAACAGGCTGCCAGCTGCCAGAGGGTTTTAGGAGGTCTTGCCAATATCTGCAGAGAGTACGCTACAAAGCGTTACCGCTCCAATGTAATGAACTGGGGAATGCTGCCGTTCCAGACAGAAGATGAGCCTGTATTTGAAGTAGGAGATTATATTTATATACCCGAAGTGATTAAGGCACTGGAAGGAAACGGAAAAGATATAAAGGCTTATGTGCTTGGTGATACCATAAGAGAAATGACCCTTTATATTGCAGATATGACCCCTGATGAAAAGGCAATTGTTAAGGCAGGCTGCCTGATCAATTATAACAGAAGCCAATTATAAACCATCATTCCTATAAAAGGAGGGAGTATCATGCCACAACAGAACCAGGGAGAAGTTTCTGGTAATCATATTTTTGGAAAACATGTGATTAAGACAACCGGAAATGTCTATCCCCAAGATGGTGAAGAATCCAGGTTAAATGAGGATGAAAAGACCAAAAAGCTGTTTGAAATGGTAGATGATTACGTTGAGCAGGCATAAAAGTCCTGTTCATCAAATAAAACAGAAAAAAACCATAAATCTTAATTCGGCCTTTGCTTCGCAAAAAATTTGATCCCCCCAGGTTTCATTCTCCAAAGCGAAGGAAAGGGAAGCTGTAAATTTGCAGCTTGTGAAAGAGTTACTATATTCATTAAAACAGGAGCATCGCCACGCGGTGCTCCTGTTTTTTGATGAAAAATCCAATTCCTCACGGTCTGATTCAGGATTTTTTCCTGCTGAACCTATGCTGTTAATAATTTATTAAAATACGTTAACTTTTATTGGTTTACTCTATATTATATATTAAAAGCAATATAGCTAAAATGAGTAAGGAGTATTTACTATATGGAATTATATGTATTTGCAGCTAATTTTCCGGAATTATATGCAATGTTAGATGATACTGTTAATTGCACAATTATGGCGAACAATATGACCGGAGAAGAATCTCTTAGGGATTGGGACAATATGATTGATAATTTCGTCAAAAATTTCGAAAGCGACGAATATTATGCACAGGAAATGAGAGCAATTTCATCTCAACAGATGCCTTTTGGTGGTTTTGGAGGTAGGGATGATAGAGATAGAGACAGGGATAGGGATAGGGACAGAGATCGCCGTCGTCGCCCCTCTCGTGGCTTTAATATAAGAGATATTATTAGACTCTTGTTTTTAAGACAATTATTTGACCGGAACCGTTTCTAAAATTTAGTAAATGATCATAATAAAAAATCCTCTGGTTGTTATATTTAGGCAGAAATATATTTTTTCACAAAACCCTGTACTTTCGCCATGTGGTATAGAACTTCCGTGTCACTACAGGTGGAAACTGTGGTATTTTAATCTTATGATGAGGAACTGCTTGTAACATTGCAGGCTCATTTCATATAAAAAGTAAAGAAAATAAGTTAAAAAGGCCATTTCATACAGCCGCCTTCTTAAAGATGAGACAAAATCTGTCCATTCTTTAAGAAGACGGATTTTTTTTATAATATACACTATAATATCTTCCTGATGATAATCATGAATTTAGTCTTGCAAAGAAGAATTTACTTTAGCATTTTACTTTTGGTCTATTACCCTTAAATGAAGTTGAAAGCTCTATTTTCAGGTGTTTCGGGAATTTAGTGCTTCA
>CAUQMY010000007.1:0-270252 GCA_963519465.1 uncultured bacterium | reverse complement strand
CATACAACCACAAGATCCTTAGTCTTGCCTGTCTGCCAATTCCAGCACTCCCGCATGTCACTAATGAAAAACCAAACAGTCATGACCTTCTGTAAGGTTTCGTGCAGAAGAAGGGACTTGAACCCTCAAGGTATTGCTACCACACGGACCTGAACCGTGCGCGTCTGCCAATTCCGCCACTTCTGCATTTCGTTGTTATCTCTCGCAACAACAATAGCTATTATAGTATACAAGCTCACTTATGTCAATATCTTTTTCCAATTTTTTTCAAATTGTTTTTTGTATATATTTTTCAAAAAATATTGACAATTTCTTTTAAAGATGATAAGATAACATACGTTGTGCGGGAGTGCTGGAATTGGCAGACAGGCAAGACTAAGGATCTTGTGGTTGTATGATCGTGTGGGTTCAAGTCCCATCTCCCGCATTTCTATGTATTTTCACTTTACTATTGACATATTGCTCTTTTCGAGTATAATAAATGATGTATTCCTCGATAGCTCAGTCGGTAGAGCAAACGGCTGTTAACCGTTGGGTCGTAGGTTCAAGTCCTACTCGGGGAGTTTTAATCACACCTTTGGTGTGATTTTTTTTTGCAAAACCCCCGGATAATTCTATCCGGGGGTTCGTTCATTATATAAATAATAATATGGTTCCTGCTTTTCTCTTTCAACTTTTTTCACTATCATAGCATATTTTCTTTCGAAAAAGAATACTATTTAACGTACATACCTGTCAAGGTGGTACTTAGGCGTCTTAGGACACCCATATTTCCGAGCGGAAAGCCTCCATCTCCTGTAGGCTTTCCGCTTTTTTTCTATTAGACACGGCCGCAATCGTCATTATCGTTATCATTAGACCTATAATCGTTGTTCCAATTGGATTTGCAATTATGATTCCAATTGCATCTGTTATTACAAAATCCCCAAAAGCAGCCCATATGATACATCTCATCCTTTTTATAACCTATTATATGTGACCCAAGATAACATGTGAATCCATGTCCTATGACAGTTTATCAAGCTTATAAACGAATCATAAAAATATAATAAAAGTCATTTCGCATAAAGTCACCAAACATTTTTTCCAATTACATTAACTGCTTCTAACATACTTCATATATTATTAGTATCAAATAAACAAAAAAGGATGTAATCATATGCCCCCATTCCCCCCTAACTTCAACCCTCAAGGTGGTCCGGTGCCATTGGGACCGCCTCCATCCAGGCCACCCCAAAAACCGGCTCAGCTACGTTCAGGAACCAGAAGGGTAGACGCCGGCTCCATGAGACCATGTATGGGGCGGTTCACATATATTTGGATGAGCAACGGTCAGGAATTCTGGTTTTTTCCCATTCAGATTTGGCGCAACAGTGTATCAGGATTTCGCTGGGATCGTAGATTTGGCTGGTCCTTCACCGGAATCTCATTAAACCGAATTGACATGTTTACCTGTTCCTAATAAGGCTCTAAGCAATCCAATTTTAACATTCAGCATAAATGTTGGAAAAGATCTCCCCCGATTCTCTTATCCACAAATAATTGAACAGTCTCATTTTCTGGATTTTTCTTCACTTTCCAGGATGTAATAGCAATTTCTATCATAGAACGATCAATCAGGCTGTTTCAATCAAAAACAGAGAACAATAAAGAAAAGGCAGCGTCCAGATTTTTTGAACGCTGCCTTATTTTAAAATAACATTTATAATTGATGCCATATTACAAAGCAAAACGGATGACCAGCAGGATCTAACATAGTGACCCAATCTTCACCACCATATTGCTCATCCGCAATTTTAGCACCTAATTCAATTGCTTTTTTCATCGCATCTTTCAGCTGACTTATATTATTAACTGCAAAATCCAAATGAGCCATCATTTGCTGCTTTCCTGATTGAGAAGGCCATGTAGGAGGGATATAATTTTCATCATACTGAAAAGCAATGCCCAAGTCTCCTTCATTAGAGTGCATTCCCACAAAAGTTTCTAATTCAAAAACTACCTTCCAATCCAAAAGATTTGTATAAAAAGAAACCAACTGCGATATATCACTGCATTCCAAAATTACTGTTTTTAATTTTATCGCCATGCAAATCTCCTCTCTGCAAAATTCAAAAAATCAAAAGGGTAGATTATTAATGTATTTCATAATATTTCCTCACTGACTTTTATTCTTATGATAATTTTAGCAGAGGCCAACTTATTTTTAAACCGCAAAGATAATATATAAAAAACCGTGGGGAAAATTAATTTTTTTCTTTATAGCAAAATATGTATTACTGTCTCTATATATTCGAACAAAAAACCTCCAAACTCTGTAAAATCAATTTACAGCAATTTGAAGGTTTAAATAATTATTTGTAGTTTTAATAGTCGTTCCCTTTTTTTCCAATCAGCTATTCTGCCAGTCATTCTCTATTCCCCTGTTTCCGTAATGTATTTAAGTCATTTTGCCTGATTTGTACAATCTACATCGTATTACATAGTTTTTTAACCTCCATAAATATGAAAGGTTTTTCTGTATATATTACAAACCAGTATTTCCAATATTCGTATTGAATTATCCACTGTATATTTCCCTAATTTCTTTATTTACGAATATCAATCAAAGCGAATATTTAAGCTTATCTATCGCCCTATTATACGGGCGGAAGTCTCACTTCTGCAGACACTCCGCCCTTTCTGTTTTAGTCACAATCATCAAATTCATTGCGCCTACGACATGGAGCATTTCTACAGCCTTCTCTAAATCCAGCCCTGAAAGCTTCTCTTCTTTCACGTTCACAGCGATCTCTATCATCATTATCGTCGCGATCATTACAGCAATTATTCCGGCAATTACACCCGCAACCTCCAAAAAAGCAACACATAATTTTCACTCCTTTTCAATTAATAATTACACTACATTATATGGTACAGGAAGACAAGGTGTGAAAAGTGGTATATGCGTGCTTATAAGCTGCTTATATATTGCTTATATATTGCTTATGTATTGCTTATGTATTATTTAAGCATTGCTTATACAATGCATATCTAATACCTGTCAGAATAAACTTTTTTAGATAGTTACTCACACAAAAAGCCGCAATCACAAGGTTTCCGGGGTCCGTATATACGATTACATTACTTTGGATTTACCTAAAAAGCTATGTGTTTACGCGGTTTTCAGCCGTTTTTTGTATATTGCAAGTATATTGCGTAATTATTTTTATCAAATCTAACTAGCATTACAATAAGAAAAGAACTAATTTTCATTCTTGATACAGGCAGGCCCGGAAGACTGGCTACCTGCCTTTTTACTATTTTATTACTTTGGCGTGAGCGTTATAGGCTCATCGTTGACTCGTTCCCTGCTTTCCATTCTGATTGATGCATACAGCTTATGCTCCATCATATGCACTGCTACAGGTTTAAAGCAATCATGCCTTACACTTCATTGCATTGCACTAATATCAATTATGTTTACTGCTTGACCTTATAGTGATTCTTTTCCTCTAAAAAAATTAATTGATATGTGCCACAGCACGAATTTCAATCAGTTGGTCGGGAAACGACATACTTGATACACCCACGAGCGTGCCAGCTGGTCGATGATCACCCATATACTCCTTAAAAATTTTAATACATTTTTCAAAATGTTCTTGTGGGTCTGTTAGAAAAATCTCAATCTCAGCAATATTTGATCTTGTAGCATCAAATTCTGCAAGCACTCGATCAAGATTCTCTAATGTTTGTTTGGTCTGTACCTCTATATCTCCCTCTCCAACAAATGTGCCTTGCATATCATGGGAGAATTGCCCCGAAATGTATAAAATGTTGTTAACGCAGTAACCTTGGGCAATACCGTGTTCGCCTTCCCATGGAAGACCGTGATTATAGGTTTTAATACCAGTCATAATTATCGCTCCTTTACTTTAATGTGAGCTTAGTATATACTAAGTTCAAATATAAAAAAAGTACGTACTTTATTGAAAGGTACTATTTGAAAGGATAGTGTAAGCATGGGTATGGCTGATTTTAATGGCATAGTTAATAATATTCAAGATACCCCTTTCGGTTATACAATGTCAGTCATTGGCGGAAAATGGAAAATGGTTATAATATACCTTTTAGCCGAAAACCAACCAGTTCGTTTTAATGAAATGCAAAGACAAATAGGAACTATTACCTATAAAATATTGAGTTCTCAATTAAAAGAATTGGAAGCAGATGGACTGGTGAGGAGGAAAGAGTATCCATAGATTCCTCCTAAAGTTGAGTACAGTCTAACAGATAAAGCACAAACTTTATTACCCATTTTAGAAGGGTTGTGTGATTGGGGAGCAAAAAATCGAAATAGTTAAAATCCAAAGATATTTATTCTACTAATTCCGGATACTGCAGAGCACCATACTGATCTGGAGTTAGAGTTACCGGATTAGTGTTCATGTTCATTTGCTGTCTATAGCATGGATCATGGTATCATAAAAGCAGGGCCGAAATACCAGTTCCCCGCCTTTACATATTGATAATACTTATCGTCATTTTTTGACTATTCGCAATTGCTGTCTTACTCTACTGTATATTTGGCCAATGATATCACCAGTTTCATCAATTTTTTCAAGATTCATTCCTGCGATAACCAGGCCAAATACCTGATCATTGAATTTAAGTTTCATGTAGTAGAATTACATTTAACAACAGAAGTTTCTTATCAGGAGTAAGCATTAAGCGTTGGAATAAATAATCCTCCTTTAATTACCAAGTGGGTGAATGATTATAGAATAGCTGATCCTGATGCTTTAAAGTCTAAAAGAATGAGCGGAGTTTAGAGGAAGTATCACAGAATTTATGGAGAATTCCATAAGTAAGGTATTATTGTTAACAAAAAAAGTACAACGAATCGTACAAAAGTTTGGTATTCAAGTCACATCATTCACCAGAAAAAGCAGAAAATACAGCTTATATAAAGGTAAAGTGGGTACAATTGCACCCAATAGAATGCGTCGTCGTTTTCAAACAAAAATCTCTCATCAGAAAATCACCACAGATACGTCAGAATTTAAGTATTATGAGGTTGATAGGATGGTTTATTATCAAAAAGCTCTATTTAGATCCTTTCATGGATCTTTATAATCGAGAGATCCTAGGCTATGGAATTTCACAGCTTGTCTATTACCCGTATAGTACCAATTAGAATTCATCCGTTTTACGTATTTTCGGGCAACAAAAAACCCCGTAAACACAAGGTTTTCGGGGTCCGTATATACGATTAAGCTACTTTGGATTTAGCCAGTTCTGCTAATTTTGCAAAGCCTTCAGCGTCATTTACTGCCATATCAGCAAGGACTTTTCTGTTTAAGTCAACACCAGCTAACTTTAATCCATGCATAAATACGCTATAGGATACGCCATTGATACGAGCTGCTGCGTTGATACGAGCGATCCATAACTGTCTGAACTGTCTCTTTCTTTCTTTTCTGCCTGCGTAGGAGCTTGTTAATGCTCTCATTACGGACTGTTTTGCTACTCTATACTGTTTGGAACGAGCGCCTCTATAGCCTTTAGCCATCTTTAACACTCTGTTATGTCTTTTCTTAGCGTTCATACCGCCTTTAATTCTTGCCATCGGTTTTTCCTCCTTCTTAACTTAAGATCCTATAAATATGGTAAAATCTTCTTCATTACTTTTGCATTTGTTGCATCTGTAACGATATCTTTTCTAAGATTTCTTTTTCTCTTAGTAGACTTCTTAGTTAAGATGTGAGATTTGTAAGCTTTATTTCTTACAAGCTTTCCTGTTCCCGTAACTTTGAAACGTTTTGCAGCTGCTTTGCTTGTTTTTAATTTAGGCATTGTATTTTCCTCCTTGATAATCTCTTTTAGCGTTTTGCGGTTAAAAACATAACCATGCTTCTTCCTTCCACCTTAGATGGCTTGTCAATAGTCGCTATATCAGCTAACTTCTCTGCGAAATCATCAAGAATATATCTGGACTTTGACATATGCGCCATCTCACGACCTCTGAAACGTAAGGTTACCTTAACTTTATCTCCCTTTTCAAGGAACTTTCTTGCGGCTCCCATCTTTGTGTTCAAATCATTCGTGTCGATATTAGGAGATAAACGAACTTCCTTAATTTCGATTACCTTCTGTTTCTTTTTAGCTTCTTTTTCTTTTCTTGCCAGTTCATAGCGATATTTACCGTAATCGATAATCTTACAAACCGGTGGTTTTGCAGTCGGAGCAATCTTAACCAAGTCGAGTTCTGCTTCCTTTGCCAGCTGCAAAGCATCTTTGGTAGGCATAATCCCCAATTTTTCACCGTTCTCACCAATCAACAGAATATCTTTATCTCTGATCTGTTCATTAATCATTAAATCGCTAATTGTCGTGCACCTCCATCATATAGTGTGTGTTGGCCGGAATCCACATTGCTTGCCCATGGGCATAAAAAAAAGTAGATAGACAAACGCTATCCACCACCAAAGTCTCTACACAGTACACCTATGTATCAAAGGCTATGAACCAGGGACACTTACTCGTGCCATGGTGAGGCGGATACCTACTTTCCTGTCTGTTGTTTCCACAACTTAGAATATAATACTATAGATTTACCTATATGTCAATATATTTTTTCAATGGATTATCCAGCGCGAATTTTTGCTTTGATTATATCATAGATAAAGCTAAAATTCTACTACAACATGAATCAAATTGATTGAAAGAGGAAATCCTCCATAACCAGATAACATTTATAAACTAATCAGGATCTTACTAATCACATCCCGAACCTTAGTTATGCTCTTATGACTGTTGTTATGCTCTTATGATGAAAAGAGAAAGATACGCCAGCAACTTTTTCTGACGTATCTTTTTGTTTCTCTTAATTATCTGGTTTTAAATGTGGCACATTCTGTATGTTCCGCTTGCTGTGCTCCATCTCCTGCAATTCCGATATGCTCTGCTGAGCAGTGGCGTCCTTCATTGTAGACACAGTTTACTGCTTCACAATCCACTTCCAGACGGCTTTCCGGAGTTTTAAATAAGTTATGGAAAGAACCATCCTTATTTTCGTCAAAGCTGCCACAGCAGGTATCGGCGGTATCCTTTGCCTGAGTACCTTCTACGATGATGGCAGATTTACAGCAAAAATTATCAGAATTGTGGAGACAATTTGTTACATTGCAATCTAACTTTGTCATGGCACGTTTCCTCCTGGCATTCTTATTGAGATTTTATTTCAGGAGGTAGTATGTACAACGGGGAAGGAAAATATTCTCACGAATATGATCCTTCCCCGTTTCAACGCCATTTTGACAGTTTTATTTTGTTTCTTCTATTACATTTACTTTTTTGATTTCCTTTGTGCGGATCTCACGGCAGATATCATCTATGAAATCCCCAAGCGGGCGCTGACCCTCGTCACCATTAAAGCGGCTGCGCACAGATACTACGCCCTCCTCTTCTTCCTTCTGGCCAACAACCAGCATATACGGAAGTTTTTCCAAACGGGCTTCACGGATCTTATAACCGATTTTTTCAGCACGTTCATCAACCGTTGCCTGAATGCTGTTTTCTTTTAACTGTGAAACGACTTTCTGAGCATACTCATGATATTTTTCAGAGATCGGAAGCACACGCACCTGCTCTGGACATAACCATGTAGGGAACGCAGCCTCATATTTTTCAATCAGCCATGCGAGTGTTCTTTCATAGCAGCCAATGGAGGTTCTGTGGATGATATAAGGACGTTTCTTTGTTCCATCCTTATCCACAAAGCTCATATCGAAGCGCTCTGCAAGGAACATATCGAGCTGAATGGTGATCATGGTGTCTTCCTTGCCGTATACATTCTTTGCCTGAATATCAAGCTTAGGTCCGTAGAAGGCTGCTTCTCCCACTGCTTCTGTATACTCAATTCCAATATGATCAAGAATCTTACGCATCATATCCTGTACTTCATCCCACATCTCAGTGTTTCCAAGATAGTGATCTGCCTTATCCGGATCCCACTTGGACATCTGGTAGGTTACATCGCCTTCCAGTCCCAGAGTGGTGAGACAATATTTTGCCAAATCCACGCAACCTTTGAATTCTTCTTCGATCTGGTCCGGACGAACAACAAGATGGCCTTCGGAAATGGTAAACTGGCGAACACGTGTCAGACCGTGCATCTCGCCGGAATCCTCATTACGGAACAAGGTGGAAGTCTCACCGTATCTGCATGGTAAATCACGATAAGATTTCTGGCTCTGTTTGTATACATAATACTGGAATGGGCATGTCATTGGACGAAGAGCAAATACCTCGTCATCCTTTTCCTCATCTCCTAAAA
This sequence comes from uncultured bacterium, assembly GCA_963519465.1. Classification (GTDB taxonomy): domain Bacteria; phylum Bacillota; class Clostridia; order Lachnospirales; family Lachnospiraceae; genus Lacrimispora. The sequence goes on along the minus strand of CAUQMY010000007.1, from coordinate 261,935 downwards.
CAAACATACCTTCCTTATAATGATCCCAGTGATCGGAAATGATGTATAATTCCTTTTTTGCCATAAGAGGAGTCTTTGTTCTCATGTAGCCGCGCTTCTCTTCTTCATCTTCAATCCATCTCTGTAAGGTCTGGATGATCTTTGCACCCTTAGGCATAAGAAGAGGAAGTCCCTGACCGATAACATCAACGGTTGAAAAAATTTCAAGATCACGGCCAAGTTTGTTATGGTCACGGTTTTTGATGTTTGCTAAATATTCCAGGTATTCGTTTAATTCTTCTTTCTTTGCAAATGCAGTTCCATAGATACGGCTCAGCATTGCATTTTTCTCACTGCCTCTCCAGTAAGCACCAGAGGAAGAAGTAAGTTTAAAAGCCTTAATAGGCTTTGTGCTCATCAGGTGTGGTCCTGCACATAAGTCAGTAAAATCACCCTGGCGGTAGAAAGAGATCTCTTCTCCTTCAGGAAGATCCTGGATCAACTCTACTTTATATGGCTCACCCTTTTCTTCCATAAATTTAATGGCTTCTTCTCTCGGAAGAGTAAAGCGTTCGATCTTTTCCCCTTCCTTTATGATCTTTTTCATCTCTGCTTCGATTTTATCAAGATCTTCCCTTGAAAAAGAGGGAGCATCAAAATCATAATAAAAACCATTCTCAATGGATGGTCCGATGGCAAGCTTTGCCGCAGGAAAAAGTCTCTTAACTGCCTGAGCCAGAATATGGCTGGCTGTGTGGCGGTAAGCAGAAAGTCCTGCCGGATCGCTCACTGTTAAAATACTTAAATTGCAGTCGGTATCAACGACTGTTCTTAAATCTACTACCTTTCCATCTATTTCGCCTGCGCAGGCATTTCTAGCCAGGCCTTCGCTTATATCAGAAGCGATTTCAATCACTGATAAAGCATGTTCATACTCTTTGACTGAGCCGTCTTTTAAAGTAATCTTCATTTGCCATCAATCTCCTTTACATTGTTGTGATATATTCTTTTTCTAAATAAAAAAAGTCCCTTTCCATATGTTTCCATACAGAAAGGGACGATTTAATCATAATAAATCGCGGTTCCACCCTAGCTTGAGTGAACAAAAATGTTCAAACCACTTCATTTGATGATAACGGAATCACCGTTCCCGATTAAGGGACGCTCCAAGATGGTTTTCTCATAACATTCCGGTAAAGCACTCTCACCAAACGTGCCTCTCTCTGGACTTTCCTGAAATGATACTGTTCTTGTCAATGCGTTTTCAATATTGTTTTCTATGTCTAGATTATAGCACGGTAAAACAGTTTGTCAAGCTTCATGAAAAAATTTTTCTTATACTAGAATAATAAGTGCTGCTGTAATCGTCACAATACTGATGACTATGGACAGGGAATTGATGGCGCTTGCAGTTCCCACATCTCCTTTTAAGGCACCGGTAAATGCAGGGGCTACCGAGGATACCGGTCCGAGGCTTACAATGGCAAGAGCCCTGCGAATTTCCAAATCAAAAGGCGCCAGGAAATAAAAGGACATACACACCAAAAGCGCCAGAAAATATCTGGCTCCCAAAAGCTTGATGATCTGAGTCATCTTTTCTTTTTCCATTCGTAATTCAAAGCCAATGCCTAACATCAAAAGAGCCAGAAATGCGTTGGCCCCTCCAGCCGTATCAGAAAGGCTGATAATCACAGCAGGCAGCTTAATATTTAATATGCTTAAAACTGTCATAATGACATATGTATCAAAGGGTGCCGAAGAAAACAGTTTTTTTGCCATCTTTCGGATCGATGGTTTCCCATCTTCTCCCACTACCATTCCCGCCAGCGAATAGGTCATACCGGTACACATCACGGAGTTTCCCGCATCAAAAAGACTTGTGACTGCAAATCCCACAGGACTTAGAAAGCTTTGCACAAATGGCATGGTAAAATTCCCCACATTATACCCGGACATATTGAGCATCGCAAACGCCTTGTCTTCTTTGGATCTCCTTAAATTTATCAAATACCCTGCTACAATCGTTAGTATATTACATAATATTCCGATCACACACACAAACAGAAGGGAATTCTCCATGGTGATTTTGCTGAAATTAGAGATAATGGCTGCCGGAAGGGTAATCTTAATTACAATTCTGGAAACCAGATAAAAATCCTTCGCTTCAAAAAAACCTACCCGTTTGAGTGAGTAACCTATGATGATGATTGCAACAAATGCAACTGCTTTCGTAATAACCGCTGCCATACCCAACATCCTTTTTGCTTATATTTCCCCAAAAGATTCCGGTGGTGCAAAAGCCCCACCGGTTAAATTTTAAAAGATTTTATTTTACTTCTACGCTCCAGCCTTCTGGACCGTTTATTTCCCCAAGCTGAATTCCAGTAATGGTATCATAGAACTTCTGAGTCAGTTCTCCGATCTTTCCGCCCCCGATTGGCATCCGGTCTTCCTCAAAGCGAAGTTCTCCTACTGGAGAAATAACAGCTGCCGTACCAGTTCCGAAACATTCTTCCATCGTGCCGTTTTGCGCTGCTGCAACCACTTCTTCTACCGATACCTGCCGTTCTTCTACTGGAATTCCCCACTCTTTGCAAAGGGCAATCACGGAATTTCTGGTAACACCTGGAAGAATGCTTCCGTTTAATTCAGGTGTTATTACGACACCATTGATTTTAAAGAAAATGTTCATAGCTCCAACTTCTTCAATATATTTGCGGTGAACTCCATCAAGCCACAGTACCTGGGAATATCCTTCCTCATGTGCTTTTACCTGAGAAGCCAGGGAAGCAACATAATTTCCTCCGGTCTTTGCTTCTCCAATGCCTCCCTTTACAGCTCTTACATACTCATCTTCGATCCATATCTTTACAGGATCAAGGCCGCTGGCATAATAGGCTCCTACCGGTGACAAAATGATCATGAACTTATAGGTATGGGAAGGTCTTACACCAAGGAACGGATCCGTAGCAATGACAAACGGTCTGATGTAAAGGGAAGTTCCTGGTTTTGTAGGAATCCAGTCCTGGTCTACATTGACTACTTCTTTTAATGCCTCTAAAAATAAGTCTTCGGGAATCTCTGGGATACAAAGACGGCTGTTGCTCCGGTTAGCGCGCTCAATATTCTTATCCGGACGGAACAATAAGATTCTTCCGTCTTCCGTTTTATAAGCCTTTAAGCCTTCAAACATCTCCTGTCCATAATGAAAGACCATGGAAGATGGCTCCAGCTCCAGCTTATGATAAGGTACGATTCTTGGATCATACCAGCCCTTTCCTTCTTCGTAATCCACTTCAAACATATGATCGGTAAATATGGTACCAAATGTTAAAGGATTATCTTTGCCTGGTTTTTCCTTCGGGCAAGTTGTTTTTTCAATTGTGATTTTCTGCATGTTATACTCTTCCTTTCCCACACCGGCATATCTGTCAGTTTTATAATTGTTTATCATTATGTTCCAAAAAATGCGGGCTGTCAAGGATTTTCACGTCTGATGCCCTGCCGAATTGGAATCCAAAATATAACTTGCGGTTATACAATAAAATCTCCCAGTACTGCTTTATTTTATGATGCATTTTTTTCCTTCATTTTTCTGCTAAGCTCCGGCCAAACCGTTAAAAGCATGGTTATAAAGCAGGCTCCGCCTCCGATTAAATTGGACACCGGTTCTGCCATAAAGACACCGGAAGTGCCATTTCCCAAAATCAGAGGGAGCACGATAATCAAAGGCGCCACAATAATCACTTTTCGGAATATGGAAAAGAACACCGCCTGCCTTGCCTTTCCAAGCGCTACAAATATGGATTGACCAGCAAATTGCAGGGACATAAAAAAGAATCCAAAATAGTAGATTCTCATAGCAGGGACGCCTGCGGATATTAATTGGGCATCCTGATTGAATATGCGGATAAAAAACTCCGGGTATCCATGAATCACCCCCCAGACAACGGTGGTGTAGACAATGGGAACGATGGAAGTAAACACAATGGCCTGTTTGACCCTCCCGTATTCTTCTGCTCCGTAGTTAAATCCCATAATCGGCTGGGCGCTGTTGGTAAGCCCTTTGACTGGCATGGTAAATACTTCACGAATGGAATTGATAATGGTCATGACTCCCACATACAAATCTCCGCCATACTGCTGCAATGATGCATTGTACATGACCTGAACCACACTATTGGTGACCGCCATAGTAAACCCTGACATTCCAAGACCAATGATGTTCTTAACCCTGTATTTATCCAAATGGAAACAGGATATCTTAAGCTTGAGTATGGCTTTTTTCCCCGTGAGGAACTTTACCGTCCAAAGAGCGGAAAGGAACTGGGCAATAACGGTTGCCAGTGCTGCTCCTCTGACTCCCATATCCATGGCAAAAATAAAAATGGGATCGAGAATAATATTGACAACTGCCCCTAAAAGCACCGTCATCATTCCCACAGTTCCAAATCCCTGGGAATTGATAAAGCTGTTCATTCCAAGCCCCACCATAACGAAAACAGTACCCAGGAGATAAATCTCCGCAAACTCCGCCGCAAACGGGTAGGTGGCATCACTTGCTCCAAACATATACAGCAATGGCTTTTTAAAAATCAGGCCCAGTGCCGTGAGGATTACCCCAAACAAAAGCATGAGCATAAAGGAATTGCCCATGATTTTTTCAGCTTCTTCTGCATTTCCCCGTCCTCTTTCGATGGAGCACAAAGGGGCACCTCCCATACCGAATAGATTGGCAAAGGCCATGACAATCGATACGATTGGCAGGCAAAGTCCAAGACCGGTAAGTGCAAGTGTGGCGTTTTCAGGAATTCTTCCTATAAAAATTCTGTCTATAATACTATAAAGCACATTGATGAGCTGTGCCAGTGTCATGGGAATGGCCAGCTTCATTATGTTTCCCACTACATTTCCTTTTGTAAAATCATTGCTTGTGTTGGTCATTCCTTGCAGGTACCTTTCTTACATTTCTCTTTATGTAGGCGTATCAACCTCGTCCCAGGGTGCGCTTTCATCGAATCCGATCAGCCAGTTTAAGGATTTATGGCGCTCCATGGTAATTCCTCCATCCATTCCGGCAGGTGATAACAGTCCGTTGACCCTGGCATCCACACAAGCCCAATCCAGGCGGAATATAAGATCTGATGCGTCAAGAATCTCTTTTGCAGACCGCAGTTTTACATGGGAAAGAAAATCTTCCATGGAAGAGAAATCTCTCAATACCTGTACGGTAAGAGGAACATCGCAGACGGCATCCGGAAAAGGCAGTTCTTTAATAAGACCCAAAGCCCACTCCATGACATACAGATTCTCATACTGCCAGGAATGATGGACTCTCTCCTGTTCTGTGGATTCTGGATTTTCAAGATACGCTTTCTCTCTGGGCGAAAGATATTCTTCCGCTCCAAAACGGTCAAGAACATCCTGAACAAACTCACGGGCTTCTTCCACTTCCATCTTCTCGCCAAGAAGGCATTCAGAATAAAGAGAAACCGTCAAAAGGGCTGCAGTCCTTCCCGCAATCTCTTTCACTTCTCGGATTTTCACTTCTTCCTCCGGTTCACAAAGCGGCAGCCAGGCTGGAACATATATCTGTCTGCTCCGGATATATTCCATACTCTTTTCTCTGCGCTTCCTGCTTTCAGGATCTCCAGCTTTCTGAAGTTCTTCCGAAAGTTCTCTTTCATATGGCATAAAATCATCAACTTCTGTTTTTCCCTGATCAGATAGAATTATGCGTCCGCTCTCTCCCAGAATTTCTGTACCTTCTCCTGATAACAAGATCCCCTTCAGCAGAGAAAGACTGTCGATAAACGGCTTCCAGATCATATTCTTTTTATCCGTATGAGGATCCTCATCATAACTGTAATGGATCTCTATTACGGAACCAGTCATGCGGATCTGATGAAGAAGGTTAATTTTCGTATTCGTATTCTCAGTATGGACTTCATGGAAATGTTCCCAGACATTCCTTACTTGTCCTTCCACAAACTTTTTTGCGTCCTCGGACATGGTTGCAGCACAGACCTGCACGTTAATATGTATATCTCCGTTATTTAAAATTAAAGCAGCTCCCTTTACCTGATCTGCTAATCCAAAAGCTTTGCAAATGACTTCCATCACCCGATCCGGATCCTGTTCCGCACAGAAAACCCAGATTCTGCCTTCCACTGGTTTTATTTCTTCTTTTTTCTTATGTTTGTTAAATAGCCCCATTTTCATATCCTCCCTATTTGTTTTATCATATCATTATTTGTGTATTTTTGCATCCAGTTTTTATTCAGGATTTGTGTATAAAAAAGAAGAATTTAATATAAGCAGTTTGAAAAAAACATATGAAAAAGGCGCCTTGTATGGTCTTAAAACCATTTTCAAGGCACCTTGTACAGCATAATTATTTTTTATTGTGCATATGGCTAATAAAAATTCTCGTTAATTTTTTTGGCAGTGCTTACATAAGGGATCTGTAAAGGCTGATGATATCTCCCAGGCTTGCTTCTTTCGGATTACCTGGTGCACAGGCATCTGCCACTGCAGATTCAGCTAAAAACTGTACATCTGCTTCTTTTACGATCTCTTTTAAATCAGCAGGAATTCCTACATCTGTAGAAAGCTTCTGAACTGCTTCCACAGCTGCTTTGCGGTATTCTTCGCTAGTCATTTTTTCTGTATTTTCCACACCCATTGCTTTAGCAATATCACGGTATTTTTCTCCTGTTTCGCTGGCATTGAATTCCATAATGGTTGGGAGAAGAATCGCATTTCCCACTCCATGAGGGGTGTCATAAACAGCGCCCAGCGCATGAGCCATGGAATGTACGATACCAAGACCACAGTTTGAGAATCCCATACCGGTAATGTACTGGCCTAACGCCATACCTTCCCGGCCTTCCGGAGTGTTGTCCACTGCACCACGCAGGCTCTTTGCGATAAGCTCAACTGCCTTAATATTAAACATGTCAGTGATTGGATTTGCACCCTTTGTAATATATCCTTCAATTGCATGGGTCAAAGCATCCATACCAGTTGCTGCTGTCAGACCCTTTGGCATACTTGCCATCATATCCGGATCTACGACTGCAACTACAGGAATGTCATGAGGATCCACACAAACGAATTTACGCTTTTTCTCCACATCTGTGATTACGTAGTTAATAGTTACTTCTGCTGCGGTACCAGCTGTAGTAGGAACAGCGATGATCGGTACACTTGGATTCTTGGTTGGTGCAACACCTTCTAAGCTTCTTACATCAGAAAATTCCGGGTTTGCAATAATGATACCAATGGCTTTAGATGTATCCATGGAAGAACCACCACCAATGGCAATGATATAATCAGCCCCTGACTTTTTATAAGCTTCCACTCCATTTTGTACATTCTCGATGGTAGGATTCGGTTTGATATCAGAATATATCTCATAATCCAGTCCATTTTCTTCTAATATTTTCGTAACCTTGGATGTAACGTCGAATTTAATTAAGTCCGGATCAGAGGAAACAAATGCTTTCTTAAATCCTCTTAATTTTACCTCGCCAGGAATCTCCTGGATCGCACCTGCGCCGTGATATGACGTTTCATTTAATACGATTCTGTTTGCCATGGTAATCTCTCCTTTTCTTTTCCTTCCACATAGTAGGAACCAGTTCTTTTATGTTATAATTTTAACAAAATGTTTTTAAAAAAGAAAGTTACAATCCTCTCACTTTGTAACAAATGTTACACAAATTTAGGATTGTAACTTTCATTCTGTACATATCTACTATAAATTATACCAGGCCGGTTTCCGCAAATACGGCGGCCAATCCCGGCGGCATAGCTTGTGTTAAGCTTTGTGCCATCTCTCCAGGACTTTGCTTCATTCCGGATAAGACCCACTTCACCGTCATGTAAACGGAACCCCTGCAATACATTTCCAAAAGAAACTGGATGTCTTCGGATAAAGGTTCCTGTTTTTTACGAGTCATAAGATCCGTATAAAATCCTATAATCAATTCAAAATCATGCTCTTTTAAAGAATTGTAATCATCAGAACGGAATGCTTCTGTGAAGAAAATCTTTTCCTTTTTGATGAATTCAAACTTCTCACACAAACTCTGGCATACCGTTTTATCCACTCCGATCTGAGCAAAAGATTCCAGCACCAGCTTGTCAAAATACCAGTTGATCAAATCATATTTGTCTTTAAAATTCCGATAAAAGGTTTGTCTTGTCATACCGCAGCCATCCACAATATTTTGGACTGTAATCTTATCTACAGGCTTGGTTTTCATACATTCTTTTATGGAGTCAGCCAGACGGTATTTGGTTTTCTCATTTTTATTCAGGTTTTCTGCCATATTCCGCTCCTGTCCTCTTTCATTATGGTTTATTTTACCACAAGACGGGGATTTTGTGAACACGCCATGTGAAAGTACTCTCAATAAAACTCATTTCACCAGCTACTGATTTCTCTCTTCAATAAACATTATGAAAAATGCTATGACCAGAAGGCCGCAGGAAAACCAGATGGTTTTTTCAGCAAAATATGGTGTCAGATAACTTCCAGCTGCCGCTCCAATGGCAAAAAACAAAATGACTCCGTAGTAGCGGAGACTTTTCTCTAAGCTTTCCCGGTCTTTTGTATGCCGGTATCGGTAGAGTAGCTCTGTCGCACTTCTTAAATTTCCGATGCACATGGTGCTGGCAAATGCACTTCCCTTTACTTTACGGAATGCTTCCACCTGCATGGCACAGACAAAGGATACCAGAGCATTGGCTGCTGTGTCAAAAGACTGTGGGAGAAATCCCACAGAAAACAACAACAGAATTTCAATCATCACAACCACCTGCCTCCAGTGAAGCAGCTTATATTCTTTAAAGATTCCGCGTATGGTTTCTGACACATAAATCCCGGCACCAAATGCCAGAATCGGTAACAGATACCGAAATGCCATATCCCAGTCCCGGTCAATGGCATGATAGCCTAAAATAATAATATTCCCGGTTTGTGCATTCGCAAATACTTTTCCCCTGAAATAATAGGTATACGCATCCTGAAGGCCGCCGGAAAGCGTAAGAAGCATAGCAGTCGGTACCGCCTCTGACATCTGTCCCCTAACCCAGTTTTTTATCATTGGTATCACCAGCCTTTCAGTAGATTAATATACCACACTTCCTATTTAATGGGAACGTAGATTCTGAATATAGCAAATTTTCTGTAGTTTTTTGTAAATACAACATATTATTCGTATCTTTTATTTCCTCTTTGATTTATGCTTATTCATGCATAAGAATAGATTACTCAAAAGGAGATAAAACATGTCACCCAAAGCACGCTTATCCGCCAAGGATGAGAAATTCCGCAATTTTGCATTAAACGACAACATGTGGAAGGTTGTCCTCTATGTTGGTATTCCCCTGGCCCTATACCAGAGCTTAAACCAGCTTTTTAAAATATTTGACTCCATGATGGCGGCCCACATCAGTGCCAATTCCGTCTCAGCTGTGGCTTATCTGTCTCAGATTAACTTAACTCTTTCTGCATTGGGCGGAGGACTTGCCATAGGTTCCAGCTTAAAAATCAGTGAAGCCTATGGGGCCGGTGATTTTGAACTGGTAAAGAAGCGGGTTAGCAGTCTGTTTGCCATGTGTGGTATCTTAGGAGCTGTCATACTGGTTGTTTTAATGCCTGCCGCTCCCCAGTTTTTAAAATTTGCAAAGACTCCGGAAAGTTTCATTGCAGAAGGAACCCAGTATTTTCGTCTGGAACTGATCGGAATGGTAATAAACTTTTTTAACAACGTTTACATCGCCATTGAACGGGCCCGGGGCAACTCCAAGCGAATACTGCACTTAAACATAGGAGTCATCGCCATCAAACTGACAATGACCGCACTTTTTGTTTATGCATTAAACGCCGGAATTAATATGATCTCCGTTGCAACAATTATATCCCAGTGTTTCCTTTTGGCTGCCGCAATGGTGAATCTAAACCAGAAGGATAATGCGTTTGGCTTTTCTGTTCAAAGCATCAGCCTAAAGCCATTGGTCACAAAACCTATGATCACTCTCTCCATACCAGTCATCATTGAAAAGATGGCTTTTTCCTTTGGCAAAGTTATCATCAACTCCATGAGTACAATTTACAGCGCCCTGACCGTAGGTGCTCTCGGGATTTCCAACAACATCGGCGGTATCACTACCATGCCCCAGATGGGATTCCAGGAAGGCGGCTCAGCCATTATCAGCCAGAGTATCGGGGCTGGAAAACCCAAACGTGCCTTGAAAGCCTTTGGCTGCATCCTATTCATCAACATTATGCTGGGAGCCATACTCATGTCCGTTTCCCTGCTGTTTTTGAATCAGATCAGCGCTCTGTTTGCCGGTAATGATGCAGAGTTCGGGAAAATGATTTCTTCCATCTATCGGTATGAAGCATACGGCGCCATTCCACTGGGAATCAACTCTTCTGTACTTGCTCTGCTCTATGGATTTGGAAAGACCAAGATTACACTGACCATCAACTTCTGCCGGGTTTTCATTTTCCGGGTGCCTGTGCTTTGGCTTTTGCAGAATTTCACCGATCTTGGAAGCACCAGCTTAGGTCTTGTTATGGCTATCAGCAATACCGCTACTGGTTTAATGGCACTTATCATCGGAATCATTGAAATTCGCAGGATCTGCAATCAATACAACATATCCTTTTCCCTTTTTTCTTCAATAAAAAAACAGTATCACAAAATTAAAAACGTTTAAACCAAACAAAACAGGGCGTTTTGCCAGATCTTACGGATCTAAGCTAACGCCCTGTTTTTCTATTCCCACAATACGATTTGTTTCAAATCAAGAGATTCTGGAACCTTAATGATCCTCTGGTTGGAAGATCCCTTAAACCGAAGCTTCAAATCTTTCTTTTCCAGCTGAAACTTCCCATCCACCATAACATGGAAACAGGCAAGCAGTCTCTTTGTCTCCGGTAGTCTCTCCGCCATATCTCCTACAATATCCTGTTCAAAGTCATAACCGGTATAACACCAGATGGTCTTTTCCGGAAAACGCTCTCTTACTTTTTCCACAAGAGGAACCAGCGCCTTCTGGTTTGCAGGATGCATGGGTTCTCCTCCCAAAAGACTTAAACCAGCGATATAACTGTGATCCAGATACGCAAGGATCTTTTCGATCGTATCCTCCGTAAACTCCTGTCCATAATGAAAATCCCAGGCTTCCGAGTTAAAACAGCCTTCGCAGTAATGAGTACATCCGCTGACAAACAGAGATACCCGTACTCCTGGTCCGTTTGCCACATCCGTAGGTTTTATGGTCGCATACTTCATGACCAGCCTCCTACAAATGAAGAACTCTGGATTTGATTTCTTTTGTCTTACCTGTATTCCAGAAATTTTCTCCAAGATAACCGCAGGTTCTTCTGGTTACATTCATACGGTTCTTATCCTTGTTATGACACTGAGGGCATTCCCATTCCATGTCATCGTTAATGATAATCTCTCCGTCAAATCCACAGTCCTGACAGTAATCAGACTTTGTATTAAACTCAGCATACTGGATGTTGTCGTAAATGAACTTTACCACTTCTTCCATAGCTTCTAAATTGTTGCTCATATTTGGAACTTCCACATAGGAAATCGCGCCTCCAGAAGAAATCTCCTGGAACTGGCTTTCAAACGTAAACTTTCTGAATGCATCGATATTCTCACGAACATCTACATGATAAGAATTGGTATAATATCCTTTATCAGTCACATCCGGAATAATTCCAAACCGTTCCCTGTCAATCTTTGCAAATCGGTAGCAAAGGGATTCCGCCGGCGTTCCGTATAAACCAAAGCCCAGACCAGTCTGTGCTTTCCACTGATCTACAGCATCCTTCATGCGGTTCATGACACGGAGAGCAAATTCCTCGCCTTCCTCTGTCGTGTGGCTCTTTCCCTTCATAAGCTTGGTTGTCTCAAATAGGCCGATATAACCCAGGGAAATCGTAGAATAACCGTCTTTTAACAGACGATCAATCGTCTCTCCCTTTTTCAGTCTTGCAATGGCACCATACTGCCAATGGATAGGACTTACATCAGAAAGTGTTCCCTCCAGCGATTTGTGTCTGCACATAAGAGCTTCATAACTTAAACTCAGACGCTCCTCAAGGAGCTTCCAGAAGGTTTCTTCATCTCCATTGGCAAGAATTCCGATCTGTGGAAGATTGATACTTACAACTCCCTGATTAAATCTTCCTTCAAACTTATAGTTGCCGTTCTCGTCTTTCCATGTGGATAAAAAGCTTCTGCACCCCATACAGCTGAATACATTGCCTTCATAATTCTCTCTCATCTTTTTGGCGGAAATGTAATCCGGATACATACGCTTGGAGGAACATTTCACAGCAAGCTTTGTAATATAATCGTATCTGCCGCCCTTTAAACTGTTATTCTCATCGAGCACATAAATCAGTTTCGGGAATGCAGGTGTCACATATACTCCTGCCTCATTCTTGATTCCTTCAAGTCTTTGACGAAGGACCTCCTCCACGATCATGGCATTTTCTTTTATGTATTCATCCTTATCATCAAGGCATAAAAACAGTGTTACAAAAGGTGCCTGACCATTGGTGGTCATCAGCGTATTGATCTGATACTGAATCGTCTGCACACCGGATTTCAATTCATCACGCAGACGGATAGTAGCCATCTTTTCTACTACCTCTTTCGAAACTGTATTACCGAATTCCTCTTCAATCTGTTTGCGGAACTTGTTGTTGCTCTTTCTTAAATATTTTCCTAAATGACGGATATCGACTGACTGTCCGCCGTACTGGTTACTGGCAACAGCTGCGATGATCTGAGTCATGACTGTACATGCAACCTGAAAGCTCTTAGGACTTTCGATCATCTTTTCATTCATTACCGTACCGTTATCTAACATGTCACCGATATTGATCAGACAGCAGTTAAAAATCGGCTGCACGAAATAATCCGCGTCATGGAAATGAATGGCTCCCTGCTCATGAGCCAAGGAAATCCGTTCCGGAAGCAGCATCCGCTTTGTTAAATCCCTGGATACTTCTCCTGCAATATAGTCTCTTTGAGTCGACGCGAGAATGGTGTTCTTATTGGAATTTTCTTCCGCAAGCTCTTTATTCTCATTTTTAATCAGCTTTAAAATAGACTCATCGGTGGTATTTGCCTTTCTAAGCAGCGCTCTCTGGTAACGGTATATGATATACTTCTTGGAAAGGGTGTATTTGTTCTTATTCACAAGGCCGCTCTCGATCATGTCCTGAATGGTCTCAACATTAATCACATCCCTCGCGTGGTCTTCAACAAAATCCAGAATGGTATTGATCATCTCTTCGCCGGCCTGCTCAGAAAGTTCTACTTCCGCATTTGCTTTCTGTATTGCTTTAATGATTTTCTCTCTATCATATTCGGCCATTCTGCCATCACGTTTTTGAACCTTAATCATTCCTGTCACCTTAACCTCTTCTATATTTTGTATACACAATTTTAACAACACAACATCTAGTGCTTTTTAATTATACACCACAAGAAAAAAAAGTAAAGAGGATTTTCAAATCTTAACGAACAAAATTTGTCCATGTTTTTTCTTCCTGGGCCGGAAGGCTTATTCCTGCGGCTTTTCCTGCCTCCAGACATTTTAATAACCACGCCATATTTTTTCCTAAAATCCTCATGGTCTGAAGTCCTTCCAAATCCTGTTCCACCTCTGCAGAATTTCTTCCGTGAACCATATTCCAGTAACGGGAAGAAACAAGCGGCATCTGGGCAATGGTAAAATACTTATTCAGCGCATCCAGAGTTGCAGTAGTTCCGGCACGGCGGGCTGAGGCAACTGCGGCTCCAGGTTTGAAAGCAAAGTCTCTTCCCGCATGAAAAAGCCTGTCCAGAAGGGCAAACAAAGAACCATTTGCTGAAGCATAATAAACGGGTGAGCCCACAATGAGCCCATCAATCTGCTCCATCTTATCAAGAATTTCATTGACCGGATCATCATGGAACACGCATCTGCCGGTTTCCGCACATTTCCCGCATGCGATGCAGCCATGGATCGCCTTGTTTCCGATCTGGACAATTTCAGTTTCGATCCCTTCCTGATGCAGGGCACCTGCTACTTCTGTAAGCGCACGGTTGGTACAGCCCTCCTTATGAGTACTTCCGTTAATCATCAATACTTTCATCCCTCATCCATCCTTTCATTCATTTAATAGACCCAATAGATCATCCCGGCTTAAATTACTTAGAGAAATAGTTCCCTCCGTAATAATCTGTTCCGCCAGGTCCTTTTTTGACTCCTGCAGTTTTAAAATATTTTCCTCAATCGTTCCTTTTGTAATCAGCTTAAATACAGACACCTGCTTATCCTGGCCGATCCGGTGAGCACGGTCTGTTGCCTGATTCTGGGCTGCCACATTCCACCAAGGATCAAAATGTATGACAATATCCGCTGCCGTCAAGTTAAGTCCGGTCCCTCCTGCTTTTAATGAAATAAGGAACAGTGGAATCTCATCATCCTTAAAAGAGTTGACCATTCGGAGGCGCTCCTCTTTTGGTGTTGCCCCAGTCAAAATATAGAACGGGATTTCTTCTTTTTTAAGCCTTTCGCTGATAATCTCAAGCATGGAAGTAAATTGGGAAAAAAGCAGGATCTTATGTCCTCCCTCTACTCCATTTCTCACAAGATCAATGCAGGTTTCAAGCTTTGCTGACTCTCCGCTGTAATCGTTGTAACACAAATGAGGATCACAACAGATCTGCCGAAGTCTGGTAAGCTCGGCAAGGATCTGGATATTATCCTTACCCGATTTTCCTTCCATCCGTTCCAGTTCTTTTTTCAGCCGGAACGCATTGGCAACATAAATATCCTTCTGTTTTTTATCAAAGGCAGAATAAACCACAGTCTCCAGCTTATCCGGCAGTTCTTTCAATACATCCTTTTTTAATCTCCGAAGGATAAAAGGTCCAATCAGCCGATGTAAGTTTTCCAGTACCGGAGGTTCCTGGTCTCTGACAATGGGCAGTTCATATTCCTTTTTAAATTTCTGATAGCTAAACAAAAATCCAGGCATCAGGTAATCAAAAATACTCCACAACTCGGATAAGCGGTTTTCAATAGGGGTACCGGTCAAAGCAAACCGACTTCGGGCATCGATCCCTTTGACTGCCTTTGCACTCTGTGTCGAAGCATTTTTGATATATTGAGCCTCATCAATGATCTGGAACCGGAACGATTTTCCTTCATAAAGCTCGATGTCTCTCTTTAATAAGTCATAAGAAGTGATCAGCACATCATTATCAGCCATATGGGTAAGCATCTCTTCCCGTTCAGCCGCCGTACCAGTCACTGTCAGGACGTTAAGCCCTGGTGCAAATATGCGGATTTCATTTTCCCAGTTATACACAAGAGAAGCAGGGCAGACGATCAGGGAAATGGCAGAATCCTGTTTTTCTTTCTCGTCAAGAAGCAGGGAAATAACCTGTATGGTTTTTCCAAGTCCCATATCATCTGCCAGTATTCCGCCAAAGCCATAATGATCCAGGGTCCTGAGCCACCGGTATCCGGTCTTTTGATATCCCCTTAAAATCTGTTGAAGGGATTCCGGAATTTCAAAATCACTGTCATCTACAGACTTCATCCCCCGAACCACGGCTTTATAAAGCTGGTCCCGGTAAAGAGTAATGCCGCTTCCCTCTTTTAACAGTCCATCTAGATAAAGAGCCCGGTACTTTGGCAGGCGGAATGTTTTATTTTCCAAATCAGAGATGGCAATCGACATATCTTCTACAAGCTTTGCAACCGATAGCAGTCCATTGTCATCAAGACTTAAAAATTCCCCGTTCTTCAAACGATAGAATTTTTTCTTCTTACTATACTCTGCCAGAAGCCGGTTTAATTCTTCTCCGGATAAGCCATCGGTATCCACATGAAGTTCCAGCCAGTTACCAACACTGCGGATTCCTACGGATACTTTTGGAGGCGGCAGTACTTTCAGCTTTTTAAAGGACTCTGAAAAATAAACCTCCCCATAGGTCATAAATTCCCGTATACCGTCAATCAACAGATGATACACGGCCTCTTCATCATTGCGGATAGCAGGATAGGAAGAGTCATATTCCCTATATTTAAAATATCTGGTTATAAGCTGGCTGATGCGGAATTCTCCCGGAACATCCCGGCACACAGTGCGTGGAAGCCGTTCATCTTCTACCGGCTGGAAGGAATAATCCCCATAGGACAGGGTTGGTTTTAATATCAGGTTGTTGGGTCCGTCGGAATCAAAATCAAAACGGGCTTTTAACTCTTCCGGCTTATAGGTTTCCAAATCCAGGTCACCAGAATCGATGGTGCAATAAGCAGCAATCTTTTTTAATACACGTTCATAAAAGAGAGGCATATCCTTATTGTTAACCTCAGTCTCAAATGTGGTGCCATACCCTTCCATCATCTGTTTAAAGAATACTCCCAGAGTTCCACTACAGGACTGGTCACAACAGTACAGATATTGGGCATCCGCAAAATACAGGTGGCGTTCTCCTTCAAATACCATTAAATTCCGGTCTATGGATACAGAAACACCTTCCCTGCCTTTTCGTCTGACGGTAACGGTTAAGTCAGGCGCACGTTCCGTGACTGCAACCTGCCGTTTCTGCCCTCTGTAATCCTCAATCTCCAGAGTACTTCCTTTCATGATCCCGAAAAACCGATCAATATTGGTACGGCTTAAGTTTAAAAAGCGCATAACTGGACTGGCGGAAAAAGAACCCTTCTGAAACTGCTCATGGTGTTCTAAGTACGTATTTACAACTTCCATAACAAATTCCAAAAGAGGACGGCTTTCTTTTATGAAAACCGGAACACTGTGATGAAAAGATAAATTCTTTCCATATTCCACATAGGTCCCATTGGCTACTGCTTTTATAAAAGCAGACAAATCCTTGATCATGTAAAGCCGGTCTCTCCCCAGCTTAAATTCCAGCTTCACTTCCCTGCGGCTGGCCATCATAGCAACCGAAAGTCTGATTTGCTCTCCTTCACCTTCGCTCATGATGCTGGCCACTTCCCGGTTGGTGTATTCCCGGATCATGGCTCTGGCCTGCTGGGAAGTGGTTACTAGTCTGCCCTGATTTTCTGTTTCCAGCTCTTTATAAGTAGAAAAAAGAGCCTGGCAATGGGTACACATACCCCGGTAAGAGTTTCCCTGGGTACAGGAACAAGAGTAGTCAATTACCTGACTACCCTTGATATGCAAACTTGCCTTATATTCATTTCCTTGATCCTCAACTACCGCTCTGACGCCTGATTCGCCTTTCCAGAAGGCATTGGTGGTCATATGTGATACTTTCATAACTCTTCACATCCGTTCGCCGTTTACATTCGTTCCGGTGCTTCAATTCCTAACACATAAATGCATTCATTTAACACATCTTTGGTAAGGCTGATCAAACGCACCCAGGAAGCCTGCTGCTTTTTATTTTCCTCGGAAATAATCTTTGTATCGTGATAAAACCGGTTAAACGCATTGGCAAGCTCATAAATATACTGACAGATTTTATGAGGTGCAAGCTCTGCAAAGCTTGTTTCCATCACTTCATTATAACGGGAAAGCTGCAGCATCAAATCCTTTTCAGCCTCTGAAACAGCGGAAAGGATCTGCACCTCTCCCTCATACTTATCTTCCAGACTCTGATATTTTGTCAGAATTGATTTGATTCGTACAATAGTATAAAGGATATAAGGTCCAGTATTTCCTTCGAAGGACACAAAACGGTCCATATCAAATACATAATCCTTTGATGCCTGATTGGATAAATCGCCGTACTTTAACGCTGCAAGACCCACAATCTTGGAAGTCTCTCTGGCTTCTTCTTCTGAAACGGTTCTGTTTTCCATCATCTTTTCATAGGCTGCCTGACAGATATCCGCAATCATGGTTTCAAGGCGCATAACGCCTCCGTCTCTTGTCTTAAATGGCTTCCCGTCTTTCCCATTCATGGTTCCAAATCCAAGGTGGGACATCTTCTTCTCCGGAGCCGCAAATCCCGCCATTTTCGCCACGCGGAACACCTGTACAAAGTGAAGTTCCTGACGCTTATCTGTGATGTAAATGTACCAGTCCGGCTTAATATCCCGTTCTCTTTCAATAATGGTTCCAAGATCAGAGGTAGAATAAAGAGCTGCACCATCGGACTTTCTTACGATACATGGAGGAAGTTCTTTGGAATCCCCTTCTTGAGCAATGTCTACGACCAATGCTCCCTGACTTTCATATGCAAGCCCTTTGTCTTCCAGTTCTTTAATCAGTCCTGGGATATAAGGCTCTGCATCGCTCTCTCCCTTCCAAAGATCAAAGGAAACGTCAAGATTTCCATAATTCTTCTTTAAATCCGCTACTGATACATGAAGGATATGCTGCCAGATGGCACGATATGGCTTATAACCGTTTTGAAGCTTTAACGTAGCATCATGAGCCCTTTTGCTAAACGCTTCATCGGCTTTTGACTTTATACTTGCAGCCGGGTATATTTCCTCCAGCTCACTGATGGTAAACGGCGCTTCCTCTGGATATGCTCCATCAAAAGACTCATCAAAATAAGGAAGTTCCGGTTTTCTGTCCTTTAATTCTTCAATGATTAAGCCCATCTGAAGACCCCAGTCCCCAAGATGAACATCACCAATGACGTTATGTCCCAGAAAACGTCCGATCCTTTTTATGCTTTCTCCAATGATTGCAGGGCGCAGATGACCTACATGAAGAGGTTTGGCCACATTGGCTCCGCCATAATCTACCACGATGGTCATTGGGTTTTCCACCTTTTCACAGCCGCACTGGTCTTCATCTGCCATACCATTCATATATTCTGCCAGATAGTCGGAATTAAGCTTTAAGTTGATAAATCCCGGCATCACCGCATCCACTGCAGCAAATACGCGGCTTTCAGTAAGCTTTGCCACTACTTCTGATGCAATATCAAACGGTTTCTTTTTATAAGCCTTGGCTGCTGCCATGGCTCCGTTGCACTGGTACTCGCAAAGATCCGGGCGGTTGGACAAGGTCACCTTCGCATAGGCTTCCTCATATCCACAGTCCGCAAATGCAGCCTTCATCTCTGCCGTAATCAAATCAAGAATCTTTTTCATCCGTTACTGGTCTCCTTTTTCTATATCCAGATATTTCTAAGCTAAATACTAATTATATTACAAGTAAAGTTAAAAATCAAATTCTTTTGCATGGTTTCTTCGCCATTCTTTGATTTCCTTCAAACGCTTTCCAATGGTTTCTTCCAGTCCTTCTTCTGTGGGTTTATAATATTCCCTGTCTGCCAATGAGTCCGGGAGACACTGCATCGCGGAAAGTTTATCCTTCGTATCATGGGCATATTCATAGCCTTGTCCGTAATCAAGTTCTTTCATTAAATCCGTAGGGGCATTGCGGATCACAAGGGGCACTGGCTCTGCCAGTGTGTGATAAGCGTCTTCTTTGCACCTTCCATATGCAAGGTATATGGAATTGGATTTGGGAGCCATGGACAAATAAACAACCGCATGGGCCAGATTCACATTGCATTCCGGCATTCCATTAAAATGGCTGGCCTGATAAGCAGCTACTGCTATACCAAGAGCCTGACTGTCCGCCATTCCGATATCTTCACTGGCAAAACGAATCAAACGTCTGGCTACGTAAAGAGGATCTTCTCCCGACTCCAGCATCCGGGCCAGCCAGTAAAGAGCCGCATCCGGATCACTGTTTCTCATGGACTTGTGAAGAGCCGATATTATATTATAATGCTCCTCCCCGTTCTTGTCATACAAAAGGGACTTCCGGCTTATGCACTGCTCCAGCACCGCTTTTGTTACGGTGGTTTCTCTGGCGCTTATTTCACCGTTTAATACTGCCATCTCTAAGGTATTTAATGCTGTTCTCGCATCTCCGTTCGCAAACCGGGCGATGGCATTTAAGCTGTCCTCTTCTATACCGATCTTCTGATCTCCAAGCCCATCTCTGCTCTTTAAAGCATGGTGGAGTAATTCGACCAAATCATCCGTAGAAAGTGCCTGTAAGACAAATACTTTACACCGGGAAAGCAAAGCGGCATTGATTTCAAATGAGGGATTTTCTGTTGTAGCTCCGATCAGTATGATGCTGCCCTTTTCCACGTAGGGCAAAAATGCATCCTGCTGGGCTTTATTAAACCGATGGATCTCGTCTACAAACACCAGGGTATGAAGGCCCACACGGCGGTCTTTCTCTGCCTGTGCCATCACTTCTTTTATTTCCTTGATCCCGCTGGTGACAGCACTGAAATCCACAAAGGCTGCTTTTGACCGTCCTGCAATGATCCTAGCCAGTGTGGTCTTTCCTACTCCCGGAGGTCCCCAGAAAATCATGGAACAGATGCGGTCCTGATCAATCATCTGCTTCAGCACTTTTCCTTCTCCCAGCAGATGCTTCTGACCCACAAATTCCATAAGATCATTAGGGCGCAGTCTGCTGGCTAAAGGACTGTTTTTTCCCTGTTCATGATCAAACATCGACAACTGTTCCATCTTTGATCCCCCACTTCCCTGAATTCTTTATAATAGCAAAAAAGACCGGGCTTCCCGGTCCTTTTTCATTCTGATTAAACTCTGGACATATATTCACCAGTACGTGTATCAATCTTAATCTTATCACCCTGCTCTACAAACAGAGGAACATAAACGACAGCTCCAGTCTCAACAGTAGCTGGCTTTGTAGCTCCCTGTGCAGTATCTCCCTTAAATCCTGGCTCAGTCTCTGTAATAACCAACTCTACAAATAACGGAGGCTCTACAGAATATACCTTACCATTGAAAGAACATACCTTAACGTTCTCATTCTCTTTCACGAACTTTAATGCATCACCAATTACCTCATTGCTTAATGCAACCTGCTCGTAAGTACTTGTATCCATAAAATTATGAAGATCTCCATCGGCATACAGATACTGCATATCTACTCTGTCGATTCTTGCCTGTGGAAACTTTTCTGTCGGGCGGAATGTGCGTTCGTTGATGCCTCCGTTTACCACATCTCTAATTTTTGTTCTTACGAAAGCAGCACCCTTTCCAGGTTTTACGTGCTGGAACTCAATAATCTGATAAACAGTACCATCGATCTCCAATGTGATACCGTTTCTAAAATCACCCGCTGATATCATAAATGATATTCCTCCTTGAATTTCTCTTCTTAACCTTTTATATTCTATACTATAACAAACGCATTTTCAACCGTTTTTTTGCAAATATCTCCATTTTCTTACCCGAACAGTACTATTTACCTGTCAAAAAGTCCATAGCAAGAGCATAACCTTTCAGACCCAGACCAACAACTTGTCCGGTACATACCGGTGCCGTTACAGATAAATGACGAAATTCTTCCCTTTTATGGACATTGGAAATATGAACCTCGATTTTGGGAATTTCAACGGATCCCAATGCATCCCTTAAAGCATAGCTGTAATGTGTGAACGCTCCAGGATTTATGATAATCCCTTCCGTTCCGTTATGATAAGCTTCCTGAATCTTATCGATCAGTCCGCCTTCGTAATTGCTTTGATAGATCTCCAGTTCATGGCCTTCTGTCTCTGCCTTTTGATTCAGCATGGATACAAGGAACCCATAATCTTCCGTGCCATAAATCCCTTTTTCACGAATCCCTAAAAAGTTTAAATTAGGCCCGTTTAATACAAGAATCTTCATATTCTCTGCGCTGCCTTTCCTTTGTCTGGTGCAAAAAATCTTTCATCACATCTTCTATTCCACCGGCAAGGCAACTTTTTAAATCCATCTTTATTATATCCCTAAAAGCTGTCTTTTACCCGGCAGAATGTTCTTTTTAATTTTTATATAACTTTCTTTTTGTCTCTATGATAGAAATATAACACAATGGCTTCCAGAGCCCTTTTTAAGACAATCTGGATCTCTTCTCTTGGATCAATGGGCTTTACCAGTATATTGTGTATCCCGGTTCTTTTTGCACCATACACATCCGTAAAAAGCTGATCGCCAACAAAAACCGTATTCTTCACATCGGTTCCCATTAATTCCATGGCTTTTTGGTACCCTTTTATCCCAGGCTTGTTTCCATGGAATATATAACGAGGGCTTCCGACCGCTTTGGCAAAGGAAGCCACTCTTGGTTCTTTGTTATTTGAAAGAAGGCAGGTTTCAAGCCCAATCTCATGCAAATGCAGAAAAAGCTTTTTCGCTCTTTCATCTGCAGGTGCTCCATGAGGAACCAGCGTATTATCAATATCAAAAATCACACCCCTGGTTCCACTTTTATATAAGCGTTCAAAGGGTATGTCATACGTGGAAGCCACGTCTTCATCTGGATAAAATGCCTTTAACATAAATCTCCTACTTCTTTAATAGTTTTCCTATTTCTTCTATAAATGTATTTACATCTTTGAATTCCCTGTATACGGAAGCGAAGCGGACATAAGCCACTTCATCTATTTCCTGCAGTTTCTTCATGACAAGTTCACCAATGACGGTGCTTTCTACCTCTTTTTCTTCACGGTTGAATACCTGAGTCTCTACCTCATCAACCATAAAATCAATCTGTTGGGATGACACCGGCCTCTTATGGCAGGAATGAAGAATTCCTGATTCTATTTTCGAACGGTCATAAACCTCTCTGGAACGATCTTTTTTAATTACCATGAGAGGCATGGTCTCAAGCTTCTCATAAGTAGTAAAGCGCTTTCCGCATTTTTCACACTGCCTGCGCCGCCTGATGGAACTATTGTCATCTGCCGGTCTGGAATCAATGACCTTTGTATCTGCTTCGTTGCAAAATGGACATTTCACGCCTCTATCCTCCTGTCTTACGGACTGTATTTTTATTATGTATATCATAACTTACATTCCGCAGATTCGCAAGTCCATCTTCCACTATATCCCGCATTTTTCCGTTGCTTTATCCAAATCTACATTCACAAGGATAATATCCGGTCCTACCTGCCTTATATCACAGAAGGGAATTATATATTCTTTTTCCCTAACCAAAAATCCGCAAAAGCACCCAGGCCCGGGTACAATAATAGCCAAAAGGCATCCCGACTCCATGTCAAAATCTACATCGCCCACATACCCCAGGCGTCTGCAGTCACAAATATTAATTACTTCTTTTGTTTTGAGTTCAGAAATGCGCATAGAATACACCTCCTATACTGCTTAGTGTATTCTATGCGCACAAATGCCGTGTGACACGGTTTTATCACTGATTTTCCTGTTTCCACATGGATTCAAAAGATACATCCTGCTGGCTGATATACGTTCTAGGTGCCTGCTCTGCCTTTAAATCCAGATAAAATTCTGTAAACGTCGCATGGATGTAGGGAATGATCCAAAGAAAACCAATCCCCATGGAGAGATATCCTAAAAACACCATTCCGGTAAAGCTTAAATAAATATAGAAGAGACGCCCTTTATTGCCTCTCATCATTTCAACACTTTCCCGAACACTTTGCAACACTCCCTTATCCGTATCTTCCATAAGAATATACATGGACTGGGATAAGTAAATGGAGGTGATGATCGCACCTGCAAGCAGTACGAAATACATCAGAACCATAAGGACTATCATTACCGGCATATAATCCGTAATGATCGCAACTACAAATACGACAATGTAAGGTATTGCACATATCAATCCAATAATAAGCTGGACAAAATAAAGGCCTAAAAATTTCAGAGGTTTGTTCTTCAATCCAAATAGCAGGTCTGAAAATCCGGGATTCTGTTCCGTACTTATATTATAATAAAGTTTTAAAATTCCCGGCATTAAAAGGCCGATGGCCGCCATCAGTATTATGGAGAAGAAAATGACGACGATCTGCATCATAATAAATCCTACTCCAAATTCACTGCCTCCAGTAAATAAAGCTTCATTTGCAACTCCCATGAAAAGCATAATCACCATATAGATCAGAAAAAACACGGACATAACAGCATAAAGAATAAATTCCGTGCCGACACACATGCCATATCTGCCTTTCAGTCTTGCCTTCGCCCGCTTTTTAAGTTCTGCAGATGTGGTTTTCATCAAAAAGCACCTCCTGTCTCCAGATCACCCGCAACAATAAGTATGATCAATACGATTCCTGTCAGCAGTGCCAACACCATACCAACTATTGAAGTGATTAAACCTGCCTTAGCATAGCCCTCAAACCGGTCTTCCGTTTTGGAGAGCAACGCAAACAATATACCCAGGCTTCCAAATATAAAACCTCCGTAACAGCAGCAGGATGTAACAATTCCTATGATTCCCATAACCAAAGATGCCAGTGCCATGTTGCTCTGAGGAGATTTTGCAGGCTTTTGGGGAACAGCCTGATAATTCCAATCTTTTTTCACTTCTTCCACTTTCAAAGAATCGGGACGTGTTTCCTCCTCCAAACTGGCAGAAGGTTCGTTGTAATAATCTTTTTGATTATCCTGATCCATGTATTATCAACTCCCTTTTTGTCATAATATAAGGATTATACAATAAATTCCAGAATCTGTAAAATTAATATTTTGCATCTGATTTTTTTCCACAAGAAAACACCGCGGAAGCAGCAAGTGCATGCTCCGCGGCGTTTTTATTCTTAATGGATATGATTTAGAAGGACGGAACTACTGCTCCATCATATTTTTCTTCAATAAATTTCTTAACAGTATCGCTTGTTAAAGCTTCTACAAGTGCTTTTGATTTATCGCTTGTTTGCTCTCCATCGCGAACTGCTATGATATTGCTGTAACGGGTCGCTGCAGTAGACTTTGCATCTTCAACTGCCAATGCATCAGATACCTTTAAACCAGCTTCAATGGCATAGTTACCATTGATAACTGCAACATCCACATCTCCTAAAGAACGTGGAAGCTGAGCTGCTTCTACTTCAATAATCTTGAAGTTTTTGTCATTCTTAACGATATCATTTTTGGTAGCTTCAAGTCCTACGCCATCCTTAAGTCCGATCAGACCTTTGTCTGCAAGCAGAAGAAGAGCTCTTGCTTCATTGGAAACGTCGTTAGGAACCGCAATCTGAGCACCATCTGCAAGTTCTTCAAGAGATTTTGTTTTTCCTGAATAAATGCCGAATGGCTCATAATGAATGGAAGCGGCGCTGACAAGAGTTGTCTTGTTTTCCTCATTGAACTGATCTAAATATGGCTGATGCTGAAAATAGTTCGCATCCAGATCTCCGGAATCAAGAGCCAGGTTTGGCTGAACGTAGTCTGTATATTCCTTCACTACCAGTTCATATCCTTTTTCTTTTAATACTTCCTTTGCTGCATTTAAAATCTCTGCATGAGGTGCCGGAGTTGCGCCGACAACGATTTTTTCTAAATCGCCGGTAGACTCAGCTTTGGAGTCTGCCGCAGTTGTATCTGCTGCTGATGTAGCTTCTGTTTTTGTATCTGCTGCTGTTGTGGCAGGAGCTTCTTTACTTCCTGAACATGCTGTCAGGGCACCTGCTGCAAGCAATGCTGCTGTAAGAACGTAAAGTGACTTTTTCATAATTTTTTCCTCCTTAAAATTTATATGGTAACGCCTTTGGCTGTTACTACTTGATTCTCTTATCACTGACTCTGGAAAGTTTCATTCCTGCTTCCTGAATGATCTGTACAATAATAACCAGTATTACCACTGTCGCAAACATCATTCCGGTCTGGTAGCGGTAGTAGCCGTATTTAATAGCAATGTCTCCAAGTCCGCCTCCGCCTACAAAACCTGACATAGCAGAGTAACTAAGTATCGTGGTTACAGATAAAGCTGCACCCACCAAAAGGGACGGTTTTGCTTCTGGAAGAAGAACCTTCCATATAATTTGAAAGGTCGATGCTCCCATGGATTTGGCTGCTTCAATAACTCCTGCATCCACTTCTTTAAAGGAAGATTCCACAACCCTGGCTACGTAAGGAGCGGAAGCAATTACTAACGGCGGAATTACCGCTTTTGCTCCCAGAGTGGTTCCCACTACGATCTTCGTAATTGGAATCACCATAATCAACAATATGATAAACGGCACTGAGCGGAGAAGGTTGATGATCAATCCCAGAATTCTCTGGAACCATGGTATCGGATAAATTCCATCTTTATCGGTGACAATAAGAATGATTCCTAAAGGTATTCCGATGAGATAGGAAAAAAAGGATGATGTAAAAGTCATAAACAAAGTTTCCCATATTCCTAACTTTAACATATCAAAAGTAGCTGCATCAAATACCATAATCCGTCACCTCCTCATGGGTTATTTTTGCCGTTTTTAAGTAATTTAATATTCGGTTTTGATCCACTTCATCTTCTGGAAGCTGAATGACCATCTGCCCCATAGCAGTCCCGTTAATATCTTTTGTCTCCGCATGGATAATATTCACCGGTACCTTGCAGGCAAGGATCATATTAGAAAGAACCGGTTCAAACGAGGAACGTCCGTCAAAGGTGATCCTTACTCTTTTTGAATCGCCAAACTGTACCGCATGTTCTGCTGCCTCTCCTAATATAAGCTGCCGTCCAATCTTTGATTTCGGACCAGAGAAGATTTCTGCTACACTGCCCACTTCTGCAATATGACTCTGATCTATAATCGCCACCCGGTCGCAGATCGCTTCTATAACAGCCATCTCATGTGTAATAACGACTACCGTTACTCCAAGGTTTTTATTAATTTCCTTCAACAGGCTAAGTATGGACTTGGTGGTATTGGGATCAAGAGCGCTGGTGGCTTCATCACAAAGAAGGATCTTTGGATTGGTTGCCAATGCTCTGGCGATAGCAACTCTCTGCTTCTGTCCTCCGGAAAGCTGGGACGGATAAGCCTTAGCCCTATCTTTTAATCCTACCAGTTCAAGTAACTCCATTGCCCTGTCAAGGGTTTCCTTCTTCTGCGCACAGGCAATTTCAAGAGGAAAGCATACATTCTGAAGTACATTTCTCTGGGCCAATAGGTTAAACTGCTGAAAAATCATTCCCATGGACTGTCTGGCCAGTCTCTGCTCCCGTGGTCTCATGGCCGATAAACTCTTGTTTTCAAAAAGTACCGTTCCGGATGTAGGTACCTCCAGATAGTTGATACAGCGGACTAAAGTACTTTTTCCGGCTCCGCTTAAACCTATTATTCCAAAAATCTCTCCCCGCTCTATGGAAAGATTGATATCATCCAGTGCTTTAATGGGACCGCTTACCGTATGAAATTCTTTACCTAGCCCTACCAGCTCTATAATTGGTTCTGCTGACTGCATGTGTCTGTTTCCTTTCTTTTAGGTACAAAAAGGCCGCAAGTCCTGCACAGACTTGCGACCTAATAATCTCCGCGTTTCGCTGCTACTGGCGAATTCAATCACAATCCATACAAATGAAATTTATTATCGGTTTTTTACGCACTCTGACATACAACACATCATCATACACATGCCGTTCATCCGATCCATATTCATCTGCATAGCTTTTGAATGATTCATGGCAGCTACTCCTTCCCTGATTCCTATAGTAAAAGTAGGAATTACTTTATGAGGCGTATTTTACGCTTTCTTACTGTATTTGTCAATACTATTTTACAATGTTGAGGAAATTTCTAAATCTTAGGAACAAAGATCTACAATTACCTGCGCAAATATCTTAGCGCTTACAACAAGTTCCTCTACAACGGCAAATTCATCAGCCCCGTGCATGCGGTTATCTGTCTCCGGCATGGCAGCTCCGAATGCAACTCCATTCTTTAAGTCATGGACATAGGTACCACCGCCCATGGAAACACATTCGCCCTTGCGTCCGGTATAGTTTTCATACGCATTCAAAAGGGTTTTGACAAATTCTGAATTCCCGTCCACATGATGAGGAGGTCTCATGGAATCGTTATGAAGAGTGAGGCCTTTCGCCTCCATATTCTTTTTCACTACATGAAGTACATTTTCTTCCGTGGAACAGATGGGACACCGACTGTCAAAAGTTCCTTCAAGACCGGAATCATTTACTTTAAGCAAACTGAAAGCCAGGGTTAAGTCACCGGAAATCTCATCTCCCATGGCAATCCCCAGTGCCTTTCCACAAGTATCACCATGAGGGATCAGCTCCAGAAGATTTCGGATCATGGAAACCTGAGGACATTCAGCCAGCGGAAGTTTTACTAAATAGTCCAAAAGTCCGGTCAGCGCATTGTTTCCTTCCTGAGGAATGGATGCATGTGCACTTTCACCGATTGCGGTTATGGCAGCATTTCCATTCTCCATCTGAATTTCAAAACGGATGCCTGTGTTCTTCGTACATTCCTCTGCAATCTGTTTTAAAACAGCTTCCTCAATTCCTGCTACTACGGCTTTCGTCTTACCAGGAACTACATTGACCTTGATTCCTGCATCAAGACTTACCAGCTTTGGAAGTTTGTCTGAAGGAAACCACTCTGCTGTAAAATGGCCGTTCAAGCCTCCCTTTTCTGTATTCACAACTGGAAATGCACCGTCCGGGGAAAATGTCATGGGCGCTTCTTTTTCAACTGCATAATAATGAGCAATATCAGAGCTGCCGCATTCTTCGTCAGTTCCCAGAATCAGGCGGACATTTTTATTCAGCGGAATACCAAGTTCCTTTACTGCTCTCATCGCATAGAGAGATGCCACCGCCGGTCCTTTATCATCGGAAGTACCACGGCCGAATAATTTTCCGTCTTTTACTACCGGTTCAAACGGTTCTGTCTCTTTCCAGCCTTCTCCGGCAGGAACCACATCAAGGTGCGCCAGAATATCAAGCTGCTGCGCCTTGTCGTTCATATCCACAGTTCCTACATAATTGTCATAGTTATTAATGGAAAAGCCATAGGACTCTGCCATGTTCAAAGCCTCTGTAAGAGCCTCAAAAGCTCCAGGTCCAAAGGGCATTCCTTCTTTATAGGGCATTTTTTCACTGTTGATTCTGCACAGAGTACAGATATCTTCGATCATTTCCTGCTTATGTGCCTCGATATATTCTTCAATTTCCTTCTTATACATAAACAACGCCTCTTTTCTTTATTTCATCATCGCTGCCAGAACTTCATTCACAACCTTGCCGTCTGCCTTTCCTTTTACCTTTGGCATCAGGACTTTCATGATCTTGCCTTTATCTGCTGCTGTAGGCACTTCAATGCCAAGTTCAGCAAGAACAGATTCGAGGATTTCCTTAATCTGATCTTCTCCCATATCCTCAGGAGCGAATTCCTTATAAACAGAAATACGAAGTGATGCTTCTTCTCTGATATCATCTCTGTCTGCTGGTGCCAGCTCATAGGTTTCCTGGGTCTGCTTGATTTCCTTTTTCACGATTGCATTAGCTTCTTCTTCTGTAATCGGAGTATGGTCCTTCTTATCAATCTCAAAATTTTTCAGTGCTGCGAGAAGCATAGATAAAGCATCTTTCCTCTGCTTGTCTTTTGCTTTCATGGCTTCCACCATAGCTGCTCTTACTTCATCAATTTTACTCATCGTACTTCCTCCTTAAATGTTCTATTTTACCGGTCTTCCCATTCCCAGATTTAGTTGTGGCCAAATTCAGAAAGTTCCAGTCCCGGGTTACGATCCAATACCATTCCAACGCTCCAGCTGTTAACAAACAGAAGAAGAGGATTGTCTTTTAAATCCTTAATCCGTTTCATGTCAGAAGTTCCCTGGATTTTTGCCACATCGATTTCATTTCTATTCTCGATCCAGCGGATATATTCATATGGAAGCTTCTCAAGCTTTACTTCCACATTGTATTCATTCTCCAAACGGTATGTCAGAACTTCAAATTGCAGTTCTCCCACCACGCCCACAATGATTTCTTCCATGCCAGTATTGAATTCCTGGAAGATCTGAATGGCACCTTCCTGAGCGATCTGGTTCACACCTTTAATAAACTGTTTTCTCTTCATGGTATCGATCTGACGCACTCTGGCAAAATGCTCTGGTGCAAAAGTAGGGATACCTTCGTATTCAAACTTCTCACCGGATTTGCAAAGCGTGTCTCCAATGGAGAAAATACCAGGATCGAATACACCAATGATATCTCCTGCATAAGCCTCTTCCACGATCTTCCGGTCCTGGGCCATCATCTGCTGGGGCTGGGATAACCGTAGCTTTTTGCTGCCCTGAACATGATTGACTTCCATGCCTGCATCGAATTTTCCGGAAACAATTCTCATAAATGCGATTCTATCCCGGTGTGCCTTGTTCATGTTCGCCTGGATTTTAAATACAAAAGCGGAGAAATCCTCTTCAAAAGGATCTACCACTCCGGTGGTAGTAAGTCTTGGCAGAGGAGAAGTTGTCATCTGAAGAAAATGCTGCAAAAATGTCTCAAC
This sequence comes from uncultured bacterium, assembly GCA_963519465.1. GTDB lineage: Bacteria > Bacillota > Clostridia > Lachnospirales > Lachnospiraceae > Lacrimispora. The sequence goes on along the minus strand of CAUQMY010000007.1, from coordinate 231,630 downwards.
ACCGAAGTTTGTCAGAGCGGAACCGAAAAATACAGGGGATAAATCACCTCTGCTGACCCGATCCATATCAAGTTCATCACTGGCACCATCTAACAGTTCGATCTCTTCCATCAGCTGTTTGTGAAAACTTTCACCAATCAGATCATCCACGCCTGCGTCTCCCAGCTTGACCTCTGTGGATTCTACTTCCTTTTGACCGTTCATAGCTGCGCGGTAAGTGGTGATGGTTTCTCTAAACCGGTCATAGACACCTTTAAATTCTCTTCCGCAACCGATCGGCCAGTTGACCGGACAGGTGCGGATTCCAAGTACATCTTCAATCTCGTCCATCAGTTCAAAAGGATCTCTCGCTTCCCGGTCCATCTTATTAACAAAAGTAAAAATAGGAATATGGCGCATCACACATACCTTGAACAATTTGATGGTCTGTGCCTCCACACCTTTGGATCCATCAATAACCATGACAGCAGAATCGGCTGCCATAAGGGTACGATAGGTATCCTCTGAGAAGTCCTGATGCCCTGGTGTGTCCAGAATGTTAATGCAGAATCCGTCATAATTAAACTGCAGCACGGAAGAGGTGACGGAAATACCTCTCTCTTTCTCAATTTCCATCCAGTCAGAAACTGCATGTTTGGCACCTTTTCTTCCTTTTACAGTACCAGCCAGGTTGATAGCCCCTCCATATAGAAGAAACTTCTCTGTCAGTGTAGTCTTTCCGGCATCAGGATGGGAAATGATGGCAAATGTTCTTCTCTTTTTAATTTCTTCCGCTATATTCACAAAAATAGTTCCTCCAATTATACGTCTAAGTCTTGTCTATTGTAGTATGATTCCCGCCATAAGTCAAGATTCACTGTCTTTTGAACAAACCTTCTTTTTAGCAGAAAAACATCTCATCAAGAAGACGGTGAGCCACTTCCTCCTTGGTCATCTTCTCCAATTCCAGTTCTTTTTCCCTGGTAATAATGGTAACCACATTGGTATCTGTTCCAAATCCGGCTCCTGCTGTTTTTAAGTTATTGGCTACAATCATATCTATGTTTTTTTTCTCAAGCTTTGCCCGCGAATTTTCCAGCATATTCTGGGTTTCCATGGAAAAACCGCACAGGAACTGCCCTTCTTTGCGATGACTGCCAAGCCACAGTAAGATATCATCCGTCCGTTCAAGTTCAATGGACATGTCTCCGTCTTTTTTCTTTGTTTTTTCCGTTCCCGCATGTTTGGGCCGGTAATCGGCCACTGCTGCTGCTTTAATAATGGCATCCTGCTCCTCATAACGGGCGGTCACAGCATCAAACATTTCCTTCGCACTGCCAATTTCAATAATGTTCACGAAAGGCGGCTTTTGTGTTTCGGTTTTTCCAGTCACAAGCGTTACTTCTGCGCCTCTTAAGGATGCCGCCCTGGCAACTGCATATCCCATCTTCCCGGTGGAATGATTGGTGATATAGCGCACCGGATCAATGGCCTCCATGGTTGGACCAGCGGTAACCAGAATCTTTTTACCAGCTAAGTCTTTTTCGTAAGCCACTTCCTTTTCTATATAATGATATAAGACCTCTGGTTCCGGCATCTTGCCCGCACCTGTATCTCCACAGGCCAGGTAACCAAACGCAGGATTTATCACTTCCATTCCATAGGATGCACATATCTTTAAATTATCCTGAAGAATGGGATTTTCATACATATTTGTATTCATGGCCGGTGCAATAATTTTTTTGCATTTACATGCCAGTACTGTAGTTGTCAGCATGTCATCCGCCATACCATGGGCCAGCTTTGCAATAACATTGGCACTGGCTGGTGCAATCATGACCACATCGGCCAGCTTTGCCAGCGATACGTGTTCTACGCTATACTGGAAATTCCGATCAAATGTATCCACCAGACATTTATTACCGGTCAATGTTTCGAAGGTAATAGGATTTATAAAATTTGTAGCATTTTGTGTCATAATGACGTGCACATTGCAGCCCTTTTTCATCAACATGCTGGCAAGTGATGCTATTTTATAGGCCGCAATGCTTCCTGTTACTCCTAAAATAATATTTTTTCCTTTCAGCATAAGCGCCTCCCGTTGTTTTTCGACTTAAAATGTGATACTCTACAGTATAGCATAAGAAAAAAAAGTTGGAAAGGAGTTCCCTCTATGATTTTAGCCATTGATTTAGGAAACAGCAATATCGTCATAGGAGGTATCGACAATACCAAAACACATTTTGTAGAACGAGTTACTACCAATCACGGAAAAACCGAATTGGAGTATGCTGTTAATATAAAAGACATCATGGAAATTCATCACTATCCGCTTTCTGCCATTGAAGGTGCCATCGTTTCTTCCGTAGTTCCTCCGCTTACCGACGTGGTGATTTCTGCCGTTAAAAAAATAACTGGAAAAACACCTATGCTGGTGGGGCCTGGAATGAAAACCGGGCTGAACATAAAAATGGACAACCCCAAAACCGTGGGAAGTGATTTAATCGTTGATGCTGTGGCCGCTTTAAAGGATTATCCGGCTCCTATTATTATCATTGACATGGGAACAGCTACTACCATGTCTGTGATCGATCAGGCTGGGAATTATACCGGCGGCATCATCTTTCCGGGACTGAGAGTATCTCTGGATTCTTTGAGCAGCAGAGCTGCCCAGCTTCCCTATATCGGTTTAAACAGTCCGTCCAAGATCATTGGTAAAAACACCATCGACTGTATGAAAAGTGGAATTCTCTACGGCAATGCAGCCATGATCGATGGAGTGATTGACCGTATGGAGGATGAACTCAAAACCTCTGCCAGCATCGTTGCCACCGGAGGACTTGCTTCCGCTATTGTCCCACTGTGCCGTCATAAAATTCATTACGACGATGCACTTTTATTAAAAGGATTATTGATCTTATACGAGAAAAATAATCAGGAATAGGCTTGCCCAAAAACTGGAAATAAATTTTACCTCGGCTATCGTATAAAAGCCCTCGATTGAGTACATCATTTCTTTAGAGAATAAAGATGATGCGGAGGGAAAGATATGTCTGGATACAAAGTAGAAATTTGTGGCGTTAATACTTCCAAACTGCCTCTTCTGAGCAACGAGGAGAAGGAAGTCCTGTTCAAACGGATACTTAACGGGGATAAAAAAGCCCGGGAAGATTACATCAAAGGAAACTTAAGACTGGTTCTCAGTGTCATACAGCGTTTTTCCGGCAGCAGCGAAAACGTGGATGATTTATTTCAGATTGGGTGCATCGGCTTGATCAAAGCTATTGATAATTTTGATATTACGCAGAACGTCAGGTTCTCCACCTATGCAGTTCCCATGATTCTTGGAGAAGTAAGACGTTATCTGAGAGATAACAACTCCATTCGTGTCAGCCGTTCCCTGCGTGATACCGCTTATAAAGCAATTTATGCCAAAGAGAATTTAATGAAGAGAAACTTAAAAGAACCGACCCTGATGGAAATAGCCGAGGAAATCGGGGTAAGCAAAGAAGACATTACCTATGCTCTGGATGCAATCCAAAGCCCTGTCAGTCTCTATGAGCCAGTTTATTCAGATGGAGGAGATCCTCTCTTTGTCATGGACCAGATCAGTGACAAGAAAAACTTAGAAGAAAACTGGGTAGAGGATATTTCCTTAAACGAAGCAATGAGACGACTTCCGGAAAGAGAGCGCCATATCATTGACATGCGTTTTTTCGAAGGAAAGACACAGACCGAGGTTGCAGAGGAAATCCATATCAGCCAGGCGCAGGTAAGCCGCCTGGAGAAAAACGCTTTAAAGACCATGAAAAATTACCTTTCTTAAATTCCATGCAAAGCATAAGCCCACCTTTAAAAGTTCAAAGGCAGGCTTATCTACATAATATTATAATCCAGTGACCGATTTCGGTATGGTAAATTCTACTGCGCCCATGTAACCGGGTGCAACTTCATATTCGTCAAATACAATCACGACTTCTCCCTTATCATTAAAGTAATAACTTTCATCTCCCTTTATTCCGGTAAAATCATCTTCCGCATTCTCCTGTGAGTTATAAAAATAAATCTTCGAATCATCGGAGGCCATCTGGTCTGTCATCTGTTTCTTAATGTTTTCTCCGATCGCAATTAGTACATCATTCTTTCCATAAAACAAATCTTTCAGAGTTACAACATCTCCAGTTGATTTATCTATGGTAAATATCTTTACATACTCCGCACCGCTGGCCATAATAACCGTAGTATTGATCCGTAAAGACAGATATTTATTATTATCAGTCACCACTTCGTATCCAGAAGTAACAGAATAGTGTCCTTTGCCAGCCAAATCTTCTGTTACCTGTTTTTCATATTCCCTTATGAGCTGATCCGCATATTCTTCTATGGAGCGGTTGATGATATGATTATCATTATTGTTAATGGAAACCTTAGGTATTTCGATCCTGGCTTCATAATGATCATTGGTATCTTCAAAGGTGCGGAATGTCACAACTTTGGCGATTGCACCGAGAACTGGTATCTCTTCCATGGCGTTGGCCGTTACAGGGCTTGCATTTGCCATAATGGTAATGAGAGCGATGGCAGCTGCGGCTGATATGGCAGAACGTTTGGTGATTTTAATCATCTGTGTATTCCTCTTTTCTTTTTTTCCTTTGTTTATTCCTTTTAAGATGGCTGTCCGGGCAGCTTCCGACACAGGGATATTTTCATAGCTGTCTTTCATTTTTAAAAGTTTATCTTTGTCACTGTATTCCATAATCACTGCTCCTTTCTTAGGTAAATTCCGGTTCCAATGCTAATTTCAATTTTTTAAGTGCACGGTAAAGTCTGCTTTTTACAGTACTTACATTCATATCCATTACTTCTGCAATCTCTTCCAGTTTCCACTCTTCCAAGTATTTAAGTATTACAATGGCACGGTCCTTATCCTCCAGAGCCGTTAAAAGCTCAAGCGGATCATCTTCCCGGTAATGATCTTCATGAGGAATCTCCACTTCCAGAAGGCTTACCTCTTCCCGCTTTCTTTTCCGCAAGCATTCAATGGCTGTATTTATAACAATCCTGTAAATCCAGGTGGAAAGGAAGTTGCTCTCTTTCACTTTGTCCAAATCTTTCATTGCCCGGTATGCACTTTCCTGTACAATATCCAGAGCGTCCTGCTCATTCTTTACATAGCTGTAGGCAAGCCGATAATACTTCTCATAATTTCTTACAAGTATTTTCTCTGCTTCCGCTTCAATCTTTTGTTTCATATCTTCCTCCTCTCCAGGTTCTACTTATTAGATGTTTTAATCATAAAAAAAGTTTCAGCATTTACAAAAAAGGAAAGACTCCATAGAGCCTTTCCTTAATATACTACACCCTTATTCAAAACGGACAATTTCTTTTTTCAATCGTTTCATGATCTTTTTTTCCAACCTTGAAATATAGGACTGGGAGATACCAAGCAAATCTGCCACCTCTTTCTGCGTCATTTCTTCTCCCTCGTCATCCGTCAGCCCGAACCGAAGTTCCACAATTTTCCGTTCTCTTGGACTTAAACGGCTGATAGCCGTATTCAGCAGATTTCGCTCCACTTCTGTTTCCAAATCCTTATAAATTACATCTTCATCGGTTCCAAGGATATCAGAAAGCAAAAGTTCATTGCCATCCCAATCGACGTTAAGAGGTTCATCAATGGAAACCTCCATTTTGGTTTTATTGTTCCGGCGCAGATACATCAGTATTTCATTTTCAATGCAGCGTGATGCATAGGTAGCCAGTTTAATATTTTTCAATGGATTAAAGGTATTAATTGCTTTGATCAGTCCAATGGTACCTATGGAAATCAAATCTTCCACGCCAACACTGGTATTATCGAATTTTTTTGCTATGTATACAACAAGACGGAGATTGTGCTCGATCAATTCTGACTTTGCCCTCTGGTCATCGTCTCCGCCAAGAAGTGAAATGATCTGCGCCTCCTTTTCATTGTCTAGCGGCGCAGGCAGGATATCTGCTCCTCCGATGTAATGGATTTCCCCCTGAGACGGCATCATAAGCGTCCTGAATGTAGGAATTGCCTTAAACTGGAAACGATTTGGTACGGAAACTTTTATAATCATGTCGATACTCTCTCCTTTACATCAAACATTTACTCATCGTGCAGCAGCATCTGATATTCACCGTTCACGGATAATGTCTTTTTACAGACAGCTACCAGAGGCTTTATAATTACTTTTACTTCATCTCCCTGACGTACCTCCATCTCGTCTAGAAAAATTCCGGGCATAACTCCACTGCTTTTTCCAACACTTCCAAAAGGAATATAAATAACCTCTGTTACAGTTTCACAGATTTCCCGAACAGCTTCATAGGTCACAACATGGACGGGTCGGCGGCTTACTGGTTCATACAGCCGGTTCCCTGTATCAAGAAGAGCCGTCACTTTCTTTTCCTTTCCCCTGTAGCGCATCGTGACTTCAAAAAAATTGCTTCTCCCTTTCCATATGCCTGGAATCCACCAAAGCAAATAACGGATACCAAAGTAAGCGCCTGCCGCAAGAAAAATCAACCGGTAAAGAGGGATGGCTTTTCTGCCATTTCCTCTAAGAATCTGTTCTATATAATAGCCGGCCTTCGTATGTTGATATAGGATATTCATAATTCCGGATACCACTATTGCAGCCAGAAAAAGTGCTCCTACTGCTTTGCATATTTCCTTCGGCTTTTTCACACCAAAGGCCGTCATTACCATCAGGATGCTGATGACTAAATAGGTAATTACCATCTCAAACCATAAGGGCAAAATTGGAAAAGCGGCGGCAATCACGGCCCACGCCGCCCCTAAAACTGCCCCAAGAATCATTCTCCATATGATAAGACGGTATTTCATACCCCTTCTTACAATGGATAATATCAATAAATCCATGGTAAAATTAATTAAGAACAACACGTCTATGTACAGGTTTATTTCCGTTGCTGCATTCACCTCCCGCCCTGTACGAACATTATATCCAGTAAGTCTTTCAGAATTTGTCAAAACCATGGGGATGATTCCACTTTTTCATCGTCTTTTTCCGTCCTGCTACGGCATAGGATGACATATTTTTACACCCACTCAATCCTTAGAAAGACAAATAGAGTTGAAACTCATAAGTTTCCTTTTCCCTCTTTTACGCAACAAAAAAACAGCCGACATAGCATTACTGCCATGTTCGACTGTTTTTCGCATACCTTTTTTTATTGTCGATATTTATAAAAACATTTAGGAAAGCTGGGCAAGTCTCTCTTTCACCTGTTCCATCATCTGAGCATATTTATCAAGTTTTGCCTTTTCTTCCTGAATTTTGGCTTCCGGAGCCTTGCTTACGAACTTCTCATTGTTTAACATTCCATTTACACGTGCCAGCTCTTTGCTTAAACGATCTTCTTCTTTCTTTAACCGTTCAATCTCTTTCTCAATATCAACCAGCTCTGCAAAAGGCATATAAATAACTGCCTGATGGATAACCGCAGATACTGCATCATCTGAAATTCCGTTCTTATCCTTCTGCAAATAAACTTCTCCTGCATAGCCAAGAGTGGCGAAGAATACTTTGCTGTTTTCAAAAATATCAAGGATCTCCTGGTTTTCAGAAACAACATAAACCTTTGCCTTTTTGCTTGGCGGAACATTCATGGAAGTACGCACATTACGGATACCTCTTACGGCTTCCTTAATGGTTTCTACTGAACGTTCCTCGGATTCAAAGTTCCATGATTCCTCATATTCCGGCCACTGGGAAATCATAATGGATTCTTCCTGATCCTGCAGATTGCAGAATATTTCCTCAGTAACGAACGGCATATAAGGATGAAGAAGCTTTAAGGACCGGATCAAGACTGTCTTTAAGGTCCAGATGGCTGCTGCTTTTGTGGTATCATTATCATCCCACAATCTTGGCTTCACCATCTCAATATACCAGTCACAGAATTCTTCCCAGATAAAGTCATAAACTTTCTGAAGAGCGATACCAAGTTCGTATTTATCCAGATTTTCTGTTACGTCTTTGGCAAGAGTGTTCACTTTTGATAAGATCCATTTATCTGCCATGGTGAGTTCTGAGAGCTGAGCCTCTGTTTTCGGTGCTTTCTCAATATTCATCATGATGAAGCGGGAAGCATTCCATACCTTATTCGCAAAGTTTCTGCTGGCCTCTACACGTTCCCAATAGAATCGCATATCATTGCCAGGAGCATTTCCGGTAATAAGGGTCATACGCAGCGCATCTGCTCCATATTTTTCAATAACTTCCAGAGGATCAATGCCGTTTCCTAAAGATTTACTCATCTTGCGTCCTTCGGAATCCCTTACAAGACCATGCATCAGTACGGTATGGAACGGCAGTTTTCCTGTCTGCTCAATGCCGGAAAATACCATACGGATTACCCAGAAGAAGATAATATCATAACCGGTAACCAATACATCCGTAGGATAGAAATACTTTAAATCTTCTGTTTCATTTGGCCAGCCTAAAGTAGAGAACGGCCAGAGAGCAGAAGAAAACCAGGTGTCCAGAGTGTCCTCATCCTGTGTTAAGTGAGTGCCCTTACATTTCGGACATACTTCAGGCGCATCCTTTGATACAACAATCTCTCCGCAGGTATCGCAGTAGTAAGCCGGGATTCTATGGCCCCACCAGAGCTGTCTGGAGATACACCAGTCACGAATGTTATCGAGCCAGTTAAGATAAGTCTTATCAAATCTCTCAGGAACAAATTTTAAGGATCCATTCTTTAATGCCTCAACCGCAGGTTTTGCCATCTCTTCCATTTTAACAAACCACTGCTGTTTCACCATAGGCTCAACGGTGGCACCGCACCTGTCATGAGTTCCTACCGCATGGGTGTGAGGCTCAACCTTTACCAAGAGTCCCTGCGCTTCTAAATCCTTTACCATAGCCTTTCTGGCTTCATACCGTTCCATGCCATCATACTTGCTTCCTGGAAGGTGGATGGTAGCATCGTCGTTCATGATGATCAGTTCCGGCAAATCATGTCTCTTTCCTACTTCAAAGTCATTAGGGTCATGGGCTGGAGTAATCTTTACGCATCCGGTACCGAATTCTTTGTCAACATAGGAGTCCGCAATTACTGGTATCTCACGGTCTGTCAGAGGAAGCTTTAACATCTTGCCAATCAGATCCTTATACCGTTCATCTTCCGGATTGACTGCCACTGCACTGTCTCCCAGAAGAGTTTCCGGTCTTGTGGTTGCAACCTCTACATATCTGCCTTCTTCTCCTGCAATGGGATAATTAATATGCCAGAAGAAACCATTCTGGTCCTCGTGATCAACCTCAGCATCGGAAATAGAGGTCTGGCATACCGGACACCAGTTTACGATTCTGGAACCTTTATAAATATAGCCCTTTTTATGGAGCCGGATAAAAACTTCCTGAACAGCTTCCGAACACCCTTCGTCCATGGTAAAGCGTTCTCTCTCCCAGTCGGCGGAAGAACCTAATTTGTGAAGCTGGTTGATGATCCTGCTGCCATAATCCTTTTTCCAGTCCCAGCACTTGGAAAGAAAACCTTCTCTTCCAAGCTCCTCTTTATCAATGCCCTGCTGCTTTAAACTCTCAATTACCTTTACTTCTGTGGCGATGGCTGCATGGTCTGTTCCTGGCTGCCAAAGTGCCTCAAATCCCTGCATTCTCTTATAACGGATTAATATATCCTGCATGGTATTGTCAAGTGCATGGCCCATATGAAGCTGTCCGGTAATATTTGGCGGAGGCATCACAATGGTAAACGGCTTTTTGTCCTTATTGGGTTTCGCATGGAAATACCTATTATCCAACCATTTCTGATAAAGTTTTCCTTCGATCCCTTCCGGATCATAGGTCTTCTCTAACTCTTTCATAATTTTCTCCTTTATCCTTTAACATATTTTACGTAGAAAAAAGAAAAGCCCCTTGCATCCTGGGATGCAAAGGGCGAATCATCGCGGTACCACCTTTTTTATATGGCATGTTCTGCCATACTTCTTAAGGCTTTTAACGCTGCCACGCGTGAAAGCTTACTGTAAATGATATTTCAGCCTTCCGGTTCCAAAGCTACCTTCCGCAAACACTACCTTAACCGCCTTTCAGCCGATGGACGGTTTTCTCTTTCAGGGTTATAAGCGTACTCCTCTTTTTCTCTACCTTTTCCTTATTCCCACCCATGCTCATTGACACAAAGGTATGCCCGCAGGGTGCTTGTTATACTTTGTAATGATAGTGTCTTTTCAGAAATTTGTCAAGACATAATGTTTCGGTATTCCTGTTTCCACTTCTGGACAAGCTCCCCAGCACCATGAAAACGCTTGATGGGATCCTTTTGAAACAGATTTTCCAGTTCCAAAAGGCTGTCCGCTTCACCAGCTATCTCTTCCGCTTTTTTCCGATCTTTTTCAGATTCCTGCTTTAATTCTTCGGTGATCAAAGCCTGAAACCTTTCATTTAATACAAGGCCGGTGTTCCACTGGGCCAAATGACAGATTCTTTTTAAGACTTCACCGCTTTTTACCAGATCAAAGGATTTTTGATAAGCCTGATAGGCTTTATCGGTCATAAAGAGCCTTGCATAGGAAGCGCCCAGATTGTTGTAGATCTTTGCCTGGAACATTTCATCCACACGGTTCACCTTTGGTAAGTCAAGAATCTTCTGATACTCGGTGACCGCCTTCCCGTACTGCTTTCTTGAAAAGAGGTAATCCGCTCTTTCCTTTAAAAATTCAGCCTCCGGCATCCTACGATAAGCAGCTAACTTCTGCTTAAAACGACTCACTTCTGCCGCATTATAATAATCACATTCATGAAGAATGACCGCCAAAGGTTCATCCCCATCTTCACCGCTTTGCTGCCATTTCAAAAGCTTTAAGGCAAGAAAAGCCATATCTAAATCATCCTGGATAAATTCAATCAGGGAATTATCCACGAATCCTTCCATGACAAGAAGAGGATTGTTGTAAATCGCATAACACAGTTCCTGGGAAGAAAACAAACGGACACCCAGGCATTCAAAATAAAATGGGTGTTTCACCGGTTCCTGCCGGCAAAGAATCAGACTCATAGCATGACCTCTTGTCTTATAACTGTATCCGTCGCAGGAAACAGTTCTCCAAAGCCTTTGTCCTTTAGTACCACTGCCATTGTTTTTTCATCCAAAAACCCAAAGCTTAAGCCCAGCCGGGTCGTTTTACTTGGCCGGTTCGGAAACCCTTCCAAAGTAATCTTTACCAGGCGTCTCTGCTTGGGGTCCATGGGAGTCACCATAAATTCCACGTAATCCTGGTTGTCCACGATTAAATCTACACTGCTCTTAGATTCATACCAGTTGTCACCGGCAGCAGCCACCACCAGCTGGCTTTCCCGATCCTTGTGGAGCACACGCATGGAAACAGAGGAATGCAGCCTTCCTTCACAGATGCAGGTAAAGGGATAAGCCGTCTTTTCCTGAAGATAATCCATCCCCTTAAAAGCCGCTCCTCTGGCAAAAAGCTCTGGTTCCATATAAACTTTCCTGCGGGAACAGAGCACTTTCATGGAATCAACCGCCCAGTCATGGCGTTCAAACCCCTTTCCGGTGAGAAAAACAGAGGAAAACAGCTTCTTCTGAAGAAGCCGGTCGGCACAGGAGCTTAAGATCTTGTCCGCCAGTTTTCCACCGGAAGGCGTATCTAAAATATCCAGATTAAAGCTCTCTTCCAAAGCTTCGTCTTCTGCGATTACCATCATCTTTCGTAAGCCTCTTTGCACTTTCAGTTCATGATAGTGAAAGGAATCTTCCGATAAGTCAAATACTCCCACCTGGTTGCTCCAGACCTCTTTCTTCTGACTGAGAACATAGTATACAAACCCTTCCGTGTGGCTTATAATGTGAACCCTGTCTCTGGGTATTCCAAGAGAATCTGCACAATACATAAGAGAATCCATCAGTTTTACATCTACCTTCTGTAAGGTGATTACCAACTGCTTCACTTCTTCGCAGAAAAATTCCTCCATAGGGAGCTTCAGTATTTTTTTCAAAAACATTGTTAAAAGGTCAAGCCCTTTATATTTGGTTCCGCCCAGGGTCGCGGTACCTTCTTTTCTAACCATTTTTATCAGCTTGTCTACAATGATGCCTTCTCCCACAAGGGTATAGGCATAAGCCTCTTCCCCTACATACCAGGCATCTTCATCCTTTTTACGGCAGATGACCGTAGGAATGCACCATGATTTTTCCCTGTCATGGCAGCATATGCGGGTATAGGCATCGCAGAGATCAAGCCCTATTATCAGTCCGTCCATCGACAGCCCCCTTTATCTTACATCAGTGGAAATAATTCTTCTGCAGTCGCATTCTTTTTTAAATACTCCTGCATCCGTTTTTTAAGCCCGATTTCGTCCTTCAAATTCAAGGACAGGCTCATTTCGTTCAGACATGCAAATCTGCTGTCCGAATCTTTGGGGGATTCCCCAGCGTCACAACTGACACTGTCTTCTTTTTTCAGAACCCATTTATCATCAATCAGCTCGCTGATCCGGTACTCCATAATCTCGCCTTCAAACAGGATCTTCTGTTTGACAAACACTCCCTGGTATACCCGGACAATGTCTTCGCTGTGAAATTCTTCCTCATCAGGAAGAATCCGTATCTGAAGCTCAATTTTGGAATCCCGGCTTGCACAGTACTGGATCATGGCCTTATCAAGAATATCCTCCGGCATAGGAGCGTATTTTGCTAAATCCTTATAATGGGGGAATACATATCCTTCTTCCAGAAGGATTTCTACCGTTTCCCTGCACAGTTCTTCCTGTTCTTCCAAAAGAGTTGGAAGCTGGGCGTAATACTTGGATATGGCCAGCAAATAGATGGTTGGAAGACGCCCTTTTGTGGAAGCACCTTTTACCACGCCTTCCAGATAGGCAAATACTTTTTCTTCCGGCTCTTTGTCCTCCATAAAATATTCCGTACATTTTATGGTAAGGTAAGCTTTTACAATATTATCGCTGGTTTCCTTACGGGTTCTATATAAATGGAATACCTTGTCCAGTTTTGTTGAGCAGCTGGAGAACATCATCTGGGCTGTCAGCCGTTCTTCTAAGTCATATGTTTCCACATGTCCTGAAACTCCCTGCATAAGCACATGATACATCTGGTCAGTAAGGCCGTTAAAATGTTCACATAGGTAATCCAGGATAACACTGTCATTTTTCCCTTGCTTAAATACCTCATAGGCCAGATATAAAAGCAGAGGATCTTCGTCGAAAAGATTCTGAAGTATCATTTTCGTACACAATTTATAAAGCCGTTCTGTCTCAATTCCTTCGCTGCCGAATTCCCGGATCATATTGAACGCTTCTTCCATATAACCGTTGTGAATCAAAGTATTGCAGACACCGATGCGTTCGGATTTTGTCAGAACTTTTTTATCCAGATTTAAAAGATATCCTGCACCTTCAGCACCTTCTTCCGGAACTTCGGTCTGATTCTGATAAAATTCAATGACTCTGGATAAAAGAAGCCGCTGGTAAAATGGCCTTAACTTTGGATCTTCCAAAGTTGACTCTAAAATCTTCACCTCTCCGCTGTCAGAAACACCGCCTGCAAGCACCTTATCACAGGCACTCAGCCGGAGCATGGAATGTTCCGGATAAAGTTCAAAGCAGCGTTCTTCCAGTTCCGGACGGTCCATGACCGGATCTTTTTTATACGGAACGTTGGCATACCGATTGCCAAAGGCATCCTGGAATAACAGGATGCTGTGTTCGAAAAACAGCGGCACGTAAGCAACACCGTTTTCAAGAAGGAATGCATCCTCTTCCGTCATCTCTTCATAACAGACAATGACATACTTCATCTTTGGGTTGCTGCATTCCACCCGGTAAGAACGTAAAATGGATGGCAATACCATGGCCATAGGAAGATCAATCACATCTTTTAGTATCATCCGTTCGTAAATAGCCGCCAGCCGGTTGTTGATCCGGGATTCAAATAACTGCTCCGTAGCAAACTTTTCAATGGTCCGTTCATAAGCCTGATACAGCGGATCCGAAGGTTCCAAATATACCAGGACATTTTTATACAGGACTGTTCTGCTGTGCAGATCCAGTTCATTTCCTCCATAGGAAAAATAAAGGAGCACTTCCTTTGGCAGAAGGTAGCAGTAATTCCTTGGAAGAGCATATAAATAATATTCATAAAGTCTTGTGAGACTGATACCGGCCTTTATCCCTTTTTCATACCAGGCAAAGGCTTCTGCCATACGGCATTCCCCTTTGATCAAAAGGGCGCAAATCGCCTCCAGCACTTCTTTTTCCGGATATTCCTCATAAAGCTTTATAAGCATCCGGTAATGAAGACGGTTGAAATGCTTAGCGGTCAATGTAAGTCTTGAAACCGTCAACGCCAGCTTTTTCTCCACCAGGCCTTTGCCAGCACAGTGGAAAAGAATCTGAAGTTCCATCGGTCCAACAGCCCGTATCATATCCGGTGCGCCATTTAACACCCGGCAGCCCCATACATAGAAAAACGGACTTCTGACACCCACTTCATACTGCCGTTTCAGCATGGAAAACAGAGCAGGCATATTATCAAACATCCTGCTATCTAACTTGACCAACAGCACAAAAAGCCAGAAAAGCTTCCGATCTTCTTCCAGATATTTTTTCATCAGACGAATTAAGGATTCTTTCTGATATTCATCCGGCTGCACTTTTAAACGCAAATATTGATAGTAACAGTATAATTCCCGCTTTTCCTGGCGCTGATTTAAAATATCATCTCTGCTCTCATCAAGAAGCAATGCCGCTTTCGAAGGCTTTCCTTCCCCCACACATACTTCCGCTCTCAAAAGCTTATAAAAGCTCTTTTCCCCTTTCATCAGTTCCAGTTCATCAAGCGCTTTTTCCATCTCTCCATAGAGATTGTCCGTGCTCTTTTTCCCTGCCTCTTCTTCCAGACGAAGCCGCAAAAATCGGCCGAAAGCCTCTTTTGCAAAGGCATCCTCCGCCGATATTCCTCCTCCGGGATTTACAACCGCCATAACCGGTATGAGAAATTTATCTTCCACTCCAGTTATCATGATCCTGCCGGAATTCTCTCCCTGATGCATTCGGTCCGGGCGAACAAAAAACGGGATGCTGCATTCGTCATTTTCAAAATCATGTTCCCCGACGTTTTTTTTCGGTAACTCTATAAAATCACAGTCCGTTGTCACTTCCAGGTTCACATAGCCCCAGCTGCTGCGCTTTATCACAACGCAGTCCTTTACAACGTCCTCTAGTTCTCCAAATCTCCGCTCTTCTGTTTCCACCGATAATTCAACCGGCTTTTTTACCTTCAATGCAGTTAAAAATTCTTCCAGTTCCTTTCTTCTGTCCGGTCTTCCCTTTAAACCATCATAAATTGCTCTTATATGAAGGTCTTTCATAAAAGGAGCCGTGACAAAATCGCGGTACTCGAATAAACGAAGAGCCGTGTCCATATCTTTTTTTGCTGTCTCCGCAAAATCTTCTGCTGTCTTTAGATCACTCAGTGCTTTTCCTGACGTACTCAGTTCCACACGAAAAGAATAAGGGACTTCTCTCTCGCCGCCATTGGTAACCAGATAAAAAGATCCCTTAATCACATCCCCATCTTCCAAGAAACTACCGTTTATCTCATAGACCAGATGGTTATATGTACCGCCAAACGCTCCGCTTATAAGCCTGACGCGAAAGTTTGAGGAATATGCAAGTCCTTTTATGTGTAGATTGTTCTCACTGGTAACGACAAGTTCCCGCCTCGTGGCTCCTCCGGAGCGCACCACATCATCAATTCCCGATGGGGTAACCTTAATCTTTGGAATTTCTGAATCAATGATGCCTTTTGCCAGCCTGTTGATTCGTTCTCTCATAGTGCCACCTGTATCTTAAATTTCCTTATCTTATTAGCTTGCTTAAATTTAATTACTCTATATTCTAACATATTTTCTATTGATTTAAAACCCTAAAATTGGTATGATATAATAAAAACTGTTGAAAAAAGGACAAACTGATCATGACAACCAACGAGAAAGCTTTATTGCTGCATAAAGAATGGAACGGAAAGCTGGAAATAAATTCCAAAGCAAAGGTGAAAACCAGGGAAGATCTTGCCCTTGCCTATACCCCCGGCGTAGCAGAACCATGCAAGGTAATCGCACAGGATCCGGATGCCGCTTATCAATATACGATGAAATCCAACACCGTGGCCGTAGTCTCTGACGGCAGTGCGGTTCTTGGTCTTGGAAACATCGGCCCTCTCGCTGCCATGCCGGTCATGGAAGGAAAGGCTGTGCTCTTTAAGGAGTTTGGAGGAATTAATGCGATTCCCATTTGTCTGGATACCCAGGACACTGAGGAGATCATTAAGACCGTTGTAAATATTGCACCGGCATTCGGTGGTATTAATTTGGAAGATATCTCCGCTCCCCGCTGTTTCGAAATCGAAGAACGGTTAAAGGAGCTTCTTAATATTCCAGTATTTCATGATGATCAGCACGGAACTGCAATTGTAGTTCTTTCCGGTATCATCAATGCCTTAAAAGTGACAGAGAAGAAAAAAGAGGAATGCAAAGTCGTGGTAAATGGTGCAGGTTCTGCAGGAATTGCCATTACAAAGCTTCTGTTAACCTATGGATTTGTTCATGTTACCATGTGCGACCGGATCGGAATCCTTGCCAAAGGCATGGAAGGGTTAAACTGGATGCAGGAAAAGATGATGGATGTAACAAATCTGGAAGGGAAACAGGGATCTTTGGCCGATGCCATGAAAGGCGCTGATATCTTTGTAGGCGTATCCGCTCCCGGAATTGTTACGGAAGAAATGGTCGCTTCCATGAATTCCAACGCCATTCTTTTTGCTATGGCAAATCCAGTACCCGAAATCATGCCAGATCTTGCAAAAGCTGCCGGAGCCAGAGTAGTGGGTACCGGAAGATCTGATTTCCCAAATCAGGTAAATAATGTGGTTGTTTTCCCAGGAATCTTTAAAGGCGCACTGGAAGGACGGGCAACTGCCATTACCGAAGAGATGAAGCTGGCCGCTGCTGCTGCCATTGCTGACCTTGTAGCACCTTCAGAATTAAACGAAGACAACATCCTGCCCGAGGCTTTTGATCCCCGTGTCGCAGATGTTGTGAGCCGGGCGGTAAAAGATCATATCCGGCAATCATAAAACAAAAGAATCAGCCGGATGATTCTTTGATCTATCCCTGAAATTATGGCGCGCGGAATGCGTCACTGGAGGTAACTATGCTGTCAGAACCCATGACCCTGTACAAACTGATGATTTTATACATGCTTAAACAGGTAAACTTTCCCCTGACCAGCGCCCAACTGTCAAACTTTTTTCTGGAGCATGAATACACCACTTATTTTACACTGAATCAGGCACTCAATGAGCTGTTGGAAGCCAGGCTGCTGCATGTGGAGACCAACCACAACAGCAGCCGGTATGAAATTACGAGAGAAGGGGAAGAAACCCTTTCCTTTTTCGGGAACAAAATCTCACCAGCCATCATCAATGATATGGATGAGTATTTAAAGGATAACAAATTCCGCCTCCGCAACGAAGTCGGAGTCACAGCAGATTACTATAAATCTACCAGTCAGGACTATGTCGTCCACTGTGAAGTACGGGAAGGAAAAAACTGTCTGATAAACTTGGAACTATCCGTTCCTGACAAGGATCAGGCAGAAATCATGTGTGATCACTGGAAATCAAAAAGCCAGGAAATCTATGCGTTTGCCATGAAATCGCTGATGAGCGGTTCTTAACACCTGGCTGCAAACGTTAAGGGGGAATCTGCTTGAATAAAGTTCAGGTGAAAAAAACATGGTTTCAGAAGATCCATGACCATTATCAATCTGTACGCAGGCAGCAAGAGAAAAAACTGTTTTTATTTAAGGTAAAACTATTTTTAACGATTGTTCTGCCGATTATAATTTTTGCACTTGGGATAAAAGTAGCCCGTACCTTTATACAGATCAAGATACGGAGTCTGTTTACAAAACAACTTCCCAAAAGCAAGGATGAGGAATCTGCTATATCTGACCATGATAAGCACTTGCCAAAATAATACAAAATCATACGACATAAAACCAGGCTGCTGCCGCAGAAATTTAATCTGCGGAAGCAGCCTGGTTTTTATTGCCAGTCAAAGTATTCTTTTACATTCCGGTAACAAATGGATTCGATCATTTCCTTTAAATATTTTTCATCCGAAAAATACTCCCCTCTCTCTATAAGCTCTCCGAAATAACTGCAAAGCACTCTCCGATACAGTTCATGGCGGGGATAGCTTAAAAAGCTTCTGGAATCCGTCAGCATCCCTGCGGAAAGACTGACCGGATAAAGGTTCCCTGCTGCATGGAACTGACGCTCTATTCCGTAAGACTGATCATTGAACCACCATGGTGCCCCCAGCTGTACCTTTCCCTTTGATGTGCCATCACAAAAACCTGCGGCAAGAATGGCAAATGGCTCGATCTGGGCCGCATTTAGCGGGTAAAGAATGGTCTTTGGTAACTGGTCAAGTTCTGTCAATCGGTTTAAGATCCTGCCCACGGACTGTACGGAAGTCCTGTCATCCACGCAGTCAAAACCAGTGGACTGACCGATTTCACGAACCTTTCTTTGATTGGCATCCAGATAGGTTCCTATATGCAGCTGCATTACAAATCCATATTTTTTATAAAGTTTTGCCATTTCTATTACAAAAGCGGATTTGTAACGGTTGATTTCTTCCTCTGACAGGGGTTCTTCTTTCACCGCTTTTGCAAATACCACTTCCACCTCATCGATGGTATATTCACTCCATGTGATATCCGCCATACCATTATCGCTTACCGTGGTTCCAAATTCTGCGAAAAAGGCAAGACGCTGTTCCAATGCCTGCATCATGGTTGAAAAACCAGTAATACTCTGTCCTGCTGCACAAGACAGCTTATTCATGTAATCAGGAAAAGAGGTCCATTCACAGTAAAATGCTCGATCTGGACGAAAAGCCGTCAGAATCTTTGTCTTTATGCTGGAATCCTGTTTCATCCGAATATGATACTCCAGGTCATCCACCGGATCTTCTGTGGTACTGACAATTTCTACTCCGGATCGTTCCATGCACCATCTTGGTGTCATCTGGTGCTCCCCAATCAGTTTTTTTGTCCTGATATAGATTTCCTCTGCATTATCTGGTCCGAGTGGCTCTTCAATATCGAAGTAACGCTTCAGTTCTAAAGCACACCAGATATAAACAGGGTTTCCAATCAGCCGTGGCAGTATTTGGGCAAAATTTATGTATTTCTCATAATAAGAGGCTTTTCCTGTAATAAAATACTCATCAATTCCAAAGGTTCGCATGGCTCTCCATTTGTAATGGTCATGAGCAAGCCACATCTCGCCTAAATCTTTAAATTCCTCATTTTCATAAATTTCTCTGGCCACCAGATGGCAATGGTAATCCACAATTGGAAGATGCTCCGCATAAGTGTGATAGAGATAGCTTCCTGTCTTGCTGGTCAAAAATAATTCTTCTGAAAACTCATGAGTTAATCCAGCATTTTCCGGTTTGGTTTCCTGTTGGTTAGAATCCAATCAAAGCACCTCCATCTACCGGCAGGCAGGAACCGGATATATAACCGGCTGCATCACTGCTTAAGAATACAGCTGCCATACCGATATCCATTGGATCTCCCACTTTATTCATTGGAATTCTTCCAAGAATCTTATTTCTTCTCGTTTCATCCTGGTCCGTTGCCTTATGATACATGGGAGTATCGATCCAGCCAGGAGCAATGGCATTGACCCGGACTCCGTAAGGTCCTCCCTCTGCAGCAAGTGTATGAACCAGTCCAAGATATCCGGCCTTGGCAGTCGCATAGCCGGCTACCTGGGGCTGACCAATATAGCTGGTCATACTGGCCTGAAACAGGATGCTCCCCTTTTTTTGTTCTTTCATGTGAGGAAACAGCGCTTTGGTGAGAGCAAAGGCTCCTACCAGGTGTACATTTAAGACACTGACATAATCTTCTACCGTCATATCCTCAATGAATTTCTTGCAGTGATTTCCGGCATTATTTACGAGAATTGATACCGGTCCCTGTTCTGCAATCACACGGTCCACCATTTCCTGGGTATGATCTGTGTCTGTAATATTAAAGTGGTAAAAAACAGCTTTCCCATCAAATTCTTTCAGCGCCTCATTGCCCTGTTCCTCACCTTCAAAGCTGAGTACTGCAACCTTTGCTCCTGCACCTACCATGCACCTGGTGATGGCAAGACCCAGTCCTGTAGAGCCACCTGTCACAATGGCGGTCTGTCCTTCCAATGAAAAATAGTTTCCTGTCTCAAACATGGCTTATGCCTCCTCGCATTTTTTCATCACTTCTGTGTCCTGATATTTATAAGGGATAAAGTATTCCTTATGTCCTAGAGCCTCGCTCTTGGTTTTCTCACCTGACGCCACCTCTGCCACCATGGTAAGCAGTTTCCCTGCCATCTCTTCCTGAGTACAACTGCCCTCTAAAACAGGACCTGCATCAAAATCCATATCTTCCGACATAGCCTCATAGGTATCAGAATTACCAGTTATCTTGATACACGGTGCTACTGCGGAACCAACCACACTTCCTCGGCCTGTAACCAGAAATACCATGTGGCAGCCGCTGGCAATCAAATCCATCAAGCCTTCGTTATCATTGGGATTCGTGATCCCAAACTGCATCCAGTAGGTATCCGGAGTAGAATCCAAAAGCCACAGCCCTTTTTGGGGTGGAACCTTTCCAACTTTTAAAACACCCTGAATGGGTTTTCTGCCGCTTTTTATTACGGCTCCCATGCTTTTTTCTTCAATGGTGGAAAGACCTCCTGCAAAGTTCCCCGGGCTTACAGAATACTGTCTGACGGATCTGCAGTATTCCAATGCCTTATCGTAGGTAAAGGAAAGCTGTTCTGCCGCTTCCTTTGAGGCCGCCCGTGATACCAAAAGATCTTTTAAGCCTATGGCCTCCACGATTTCCTCAAAAACAGCCGTACCTTCCATGTCAACAAGACGGTCGAAAAATCGTCCAACCACTACATTTCCGGCTAATCCGCTGGTATAATCCGATCCTCCGCATTCCGCTCCCACAATCAGATCCTTAAATTCCATCGGAGCTTTTTGGGTCCTTTTTAATGCTTCCTGCATCTCTTTTACGATCCGGACTCCTTTTTCAATGGTCTTTCTGGTTCCGCCTTCTTTCTGGATAAACATCCAGGAAGCCTCTTTGCCTTCCTTCCCGGCGATATCCGCCAGCCATTCCGGCTGAACGTACTCGCAGCCCAGTCCTACGGAAAGCACTGCTCCAATATTGGGATGGCGAATCAGAGCGATCATAAGGCGTACCGCATATTCATTATCCGTACAGCCGGAAAATCCAACCACTTCTGTTTCCGGATCATCAATCATACGGACGATTTCCTTGGCTACAAAAGAGGCACACTCTACGGTATAGATCACCAGCACCTTATTTCGGATACCCATAGATCCGTTTTTTCTTACATATCCCTGCCAGCCAAAATTCATCCCAAGGTCTGCCATATCCATCCCTCCTTACTCATACCTGGTATCCTTCGGTGCCCCTGTCACTGCATCCAAATGACTGGACCGTTCGTCGTACACGCTGTGGATATTATGAAGATGAACCCATTCTCCGGCTTTGATATTCTTAACAGCCCTTCCGATCCGTACCCCGTATTTGGTGATATCTTCTCCTGCCTTCATATCTTTTAAGGCGATCTTATGACCTTTGGGTATTTCAGATACCGCATATATGCGTTCCATAAGTACATCACCAATCAGAGTTACGCTTCCCGGCGCAATTGTATCCAATGCGGTTGCTACATTATCTATTTCTTCGATTTGAAATGCTCTCTGCTCTTTTTCCATAATAACTTCCACCAATCAGAGGATTCCATATTTTGCAAACGCAGCAGTTGCAGTCATTCCACCTTCAATTGCTTTCCTTACGACTTTTTCTCCTGCCGCCTTTTCCAGCGCCTTTTCCAGTACTTCATCAGCTACCTCTTTTGGAATGATCAGCACTCCATCCACATCACCGAACACCAGATCCCCGTCATGAATGGTCACCTGACCAATCTCAATGTCACAACGGAAATCCACCACCTGGGTGCGAACACTGGAATCCTGGGCGTAGCAGCCGCAGGAAAATACAGGCCAGTTTTGTTCCAATACCTGTGGAGTGTCCCGATGCCAGCCGTTTACTACTGCACCAACTGCTTTTCTTGTGCGGGCAGTGGCTGTTAAAAGTTCTCCCCAGTAAGCACAGCGCTTGCTTCCGCCGGTGGCTAAGTAAATCTCATTTTTCTCCAACTGGTCCAGTGCTTCCGTCAAATATCCAAAAGGCTTTTTCTGAGGGCCGAAAACATCGATCATCAAAACGGTCATGGCCTTTCCAGCCAGCTTCATATCATCCCGAAGAGGTCTTATGTCCTGAGGAAGAAACTGGTGACAATACCCCATTCCATCAAGAATATCTCCCACCACTGGTGTATATAATTTTTCTTTCATCAAAGCAAATTTTTCATTTTCATCATTCCACAACTTCATCTCTTTTTCTCCCTTCTATCGTTAATATCCAAATGCCAGTGCTCCTCCATCAACGGCAAAATCCTGGCCGGTGATGTACTCAGCTCTATCGGATACCAGGAATCTGGCCATTTCTCCAATATCCCTTGGATCTCCAAACTGGTGGACCGGCATTCTGGATAAAATTTTCTGTTTCCGTTCTTCATCCATGACATTCCGGCTCATTTCCGAAGGAAACCAGCCCGGTGCAATGGAATTCACATTGATCCCGTCAGCCGCCCATTCCACTGCCAGCCCTCTTGTCATGGATAGAACCGCTCCCTTGCTGGAACAGTATGGTACCACCTCAGAAAATCCCAAATGGGCAGCCATGGAGGTGATATTGACGATCCTTCCCTTATGAGGAGACTGCTTTAAATATGGGAAACAAAGACAAGATAACTTAAACACGCTGTTTACATTTACCTGATGAATCCGTTCAAAATCAGCGTCCAAAAAATCCTCTGCCCGGCACTTAACCGTTATTCCTGCATTATTAACCAGAAAATCTATGCCCTCTAAGTCCCCGATCTTTTCTACCAGCACGGAAAGGGACTTATAATCGCATACATCTGCTGCCACATGAATCACATTGGGGTGACTTATTTGTCCTTCTAATTTTGGTTTTCCGCTTCTGCTGATCGCATAGACCCGTGCTCCCGCCTCTGCCAGCACATTTGCCGTAGCAAAACCAATTCCACTGGAGCCGCCTGTAACAATGCCTACTTTTTCTATTAACTCCACGATTCAAGCACCTCCGATAGATGTGAAACACAATTTTTTTCAATCAGCTCCCAATCCAGTTCCGCTCCTACGCCAGGCCCCTCCGGCACCCGGATTATTCCCTGTTCATTGATAGGAAGAAGCCCCTTCATCGGGAAACAAAAATCCTCTTCCGGAACAAAATACTCGAAATATTTACAATTTCGTATGGCACAGGAAACATGTAGATTAACGAGATCCATGTAGTTCATGGTGGTCGTGTGAATCTCGCACTGCATTCCAAAGCTTTCTGCCAGGTGAGCAATCTTTAAGGTGCCTGTAATTCCGCACTTCCAGGAAACATCAGCTCTTACAATATCAGCCGCTCTCTGATGAATGACCTGGGCAACACCCCAATGACAGCCCCTGGTGGTTTCCGTTGCCGCAATGGGAATATCCAGAGCCTCACACAACCGAGAGTATTTTTCCAACTCAAAATCACGGAACGGCTCCTCCAGCCACTCATAATTCAGTTTCTCTAAATGCCGTCCAACCTTAATTGCCTCATCAAGGGTATATTCTGCTACCGGATCGCTCATAAGCTTCATTTCCGGCCCCACCGCTTTCCGTATATTTTCATGGATTTCCATATCGAGTTCATAAGGACCTGACGGATGAGCCTTATAGCAGTTGATTCCCTTGGACTGATAATAAAGGGCCTCCCTCACGTATTCATCCGGATCTTCATGAAATAATCCACTGGCATACACCGGAAGTTCGGTCCGGTAAGCACCGATATATTGATACAAAGGCAGATTTGCCGCTTTTGCACAGATGTCCCAGAGCGCCACATCCACAGGTCCCGGAAGATAAACCGGAAAAAACGTCAGATGACGGTCGATGTTCCAAAGTTCATGCCAGATCTTCTCTCTGTCATAGGGTGATCTACCAAGAACAACAGGTGCAATATTATCATGAAGATAACTTTCTGTAACCTGACCGGATCGGGCTGCTAAAGCGGTGGCAATCCCTTCAATCCCCGTATCCGTAGTGAGTTTTAACACCACCACGTCCCAATCCATCCGGCTCCCGCCTTTTCTCTTTTGGTCAAACAGACATTTGTCCCGTTTGACCCACCATGTCTCAAATTTTATTATTTTCATATTCTTTTATCCTTTCACCGCACCCGCCATAATTCCTTTGATAAAATACTTCTGCATGGACAAAAATATAATCAAAACAGGAATGAGTGACAACATGATCGTAGCCGTTAATGTACCATACTGCCAGGAGGCTGCCTCATCTCTTAAAAAAGTGATTCCGACCGCCAGAGTCTGGGATCTTGCTGTGGTCGACAAAGTTCTTGCATAGGTAAATTCTCCCCATACCGTGATAAACGTCATGATGATAACCGTGGCGATTCCCGGCTTTACAATGGGCAGCATCACTCTGGTAAATGTCTGCCAGTGGCTGGCCCCATCGATTCTGGCCGCTTCCATCATTTCGTTTGGGACACCGTTAAACTGTCCCCGCATGATAAATACTGACATGGGCAGATTGGTTGCAATATAAGGCAGAATGAGTCCCAGTCTGGTATCGATTAGATCAAAGCGAGACTGCATGATGTAAATTGGAATCAGATAGATGACGTAAGGCAGGGTAATGATCAGCAGGATAAATCCCAGAAAAAAATCCCGTCCCCAGTACTGGAATTTGGAAAAGGAATATCCCAGTGTCGCTGCAAGGATCACATTAAAAAGCACACTCCAGAAAGAAACAATGACGGAATTGGAAAAATACTTAAAGAAATTCCCCAGCTTTGTAAAGATCCCGGTGTAATGACCAATGTAAAATTCCTTCGGAAGAAGGGTAAGAGCCGTGGAATAAATCTCTTCATCCGTCTTTAAGGAAGTTAAAAAGGTCCATAAAAACGGTATGATAAAGATAAATGAAATAAGGAGTAACAAAACAAAGATCATGATCTCGCTTGCATTCTTTTTTATGTTCATGCTTTCACCGCCTTTTTCCTGGCTCTTTTGCCCTTCACTTCGTCTTCGTCCTTATTTCTGTTTATGTACATGTTTATCGCAGATAAAAGCAAGATGATCATTCCCATAAAATAGGCAATTGCTGACGCATATCCCATTTCATAATATTTAAAAGCATTCATCCAGGTATACTGATAGAGTACAAGAGTCGCAGTACCCGGCCCACCGTTGGTCATAACAAAAGGCTGCTCAAACACTTTAACCGACTGAATGATGGCCCATAACCCGCAGATTATATAACTTTCCTTTAGATTCGGCAGTATGATCAGGAATATCCGCTGAAATCCATTGGCCCCGTCAATCTTTGCAGATTCAATGATGTCACCCGGAATCGCTGCCAGACCAGCCATGAAGAAGATCACCAGCATTCCCATGTTTTTCCACAGGCTGACTAACACAATCGAAACCATAGCCCATTTTCCCTCTCCCAACCAGTTGTGGGTCAGGAAATCCATATGGAGCACTTCTCTCAGTACTGTATTCAAAAGACCATACTGATTGTTTAAAATCCACTGAAAGATAATACCGGTCAGTGACAAAGGCACTACCATGGAAAGAAAGATACAGGTTCTGAAAACTCCGGAACCCCGGATCCCCTTGTCTAGAAGCATGGCTATGATTAGGGAGAAAATCATCAGGGAAGGGAAAAACATCAGTGAAAATACCACTGTATTCTTAAGAGAATCCATAAAATAAGCATCAGAGAACATCTTAATAAAGTTGAACACCCCTGAAAAAGCTGGATTTTTGTCAAATGCAAAATTATATTTGGTAAAACTTAAATAGAACGACCTTACAAGCGGATACCCCATGTATACGGCTGTAAATAAAACACCGGGTGCAGCAAATGCATATCCGGGTAACATTTTTTTAAATCGTAAACCTACATTATTTTTATGCCCCATATTCTACTCCTCTATCTTGTTTCGCAGGAAAAGCCGGTACAATGCAAGGGTTGCGATTGAACCGGCTTTTGTCCGTTTCCTGTTACTTCTTCATTCCTGACCCCAAGTCAATGGTCGTCATGAACTTACTCATATTACCGGAAAATTCATCTGCCGTAGAGCCGCCGGTCAACATTTTCTGAAGTTCAATCTGCATGTTCGTATCCAGTTTTGTATAATCCTTATATAACGGAGGAGTGGAAGCTTTCTCCGTAAATCCCAAAACCGTTGGCCAATATGGATTCTTTAAGTTCTCATAGTGTGCCTTAACCGGAGACATCTTTCCGTATGTATTCATGGAATCCATCTGGAACTGTTCCTGAAGCAGCTTATCCTTGATAAACTTTATAGCCAGCTCCTGTTTATCGGATGCCTTTGGAATTACCGCTCCATGAATGTAAGATATGGATCCGTTGGTATCGGTGCCAGGTACCGGAATAACGCCTACATTCTCTTCTCCTAAAAGTGCGCCTGCCTCAATCCATCTGGATGCAGGTGCAATATGCATAGCCACACGTCCTGCCTTAAAGTTCGTCCTGTTTGCATCCGCATCTGCAAACACATCGGTCGTTGTATAACCGTCTTTAACAAGATTCTGCCATACAGAAAGCATCTGTTTTATCGGATCTGCCGTAAAATTCAGTGTCTTTCCGTCCGCTTCATACAGATTTCCATTGACGCCCATAATACAGGCATCATATGCCTTAACCGCCATGTTGTTGCCCCAGTCAATGGCAAGTCCAGTCTGTCCAGCCTTGGTTAAATTCTTTGCATATTCATACATCTCATCCCAGGTTTTAGGTGCAATAATCTTTCCGTCCGCTCCTACATACCCAGCTTCTTTCATCATAGGAATGTTAACAACACATCCCATAACCTCACCTAACAGCGGAATCATGTACTGCACTCCATCTGCATTTCCGCTTTCCAGGAAGGAATCAATAAATTTGTCCTTGGTATAATCCCCGTTAAAAAAGTTCTCATCAGTGAATTGGACCACATAATCATTGGCCGCATAAGGCACAGTTTCCGACCGGTCACCCCCCAGAGCCAAATCACAGTTTGTCTTTCCCTGAGACCATTCCAGCATACTGGAAGTAACATCTACATTATCCACCTGACTGTAAACTACCTTGACACCCGGATTTTCCCCCTCAAACTCTTTGGCTATCCGTTCAAAATCGTACTTGCCCATCATCCATGCCTGAACCGTTACCCGAAGGGTCTGATCTCCGCTGCCTGCTGACTGCTGTGCAGATGTATCTTTTGATGTACCTGCTTCTGTTGTTTTGCTGCCTGCAGAAGGCGCCCCACACCCCCACAGCAATGATGCTGCCATCGTACCAGCAAGCGCGATTGACCACAACTTCTTTGATCTCATAAATAAACCTCCCATTAATATTTTATAAGAAACGTTTCCCTTAATACATAATTTGATACTATCATTTTTGCTTTTATATGTCAATATATTTTCAGGGAAACTTTTCCCTATTTTGTTTTATATACACAAATTATGACAAACAAAGCTGTCTTTTATGTAATTTATATCTAAATAAAACTATATAAAAAGTCATCATACATGTGTTTTTAAAAAATGTATCTATTCTTGTCTTTCCGTAAAATTTTCAAGAAACGTTTCCCTTTTGCATGTATTAGTCATGATTTCCCTGCAGATTTAATAAAATCATTTCACCAGTTCCAAATGTTTATGAAGAAACTGAAATCCCCAGCCAGCCCCTTCTCTCAATCTGGCATATCCCTGGTCTATAACCATCTGGTTATCAATGATTTCATCGATCCAGTCAAAGGATTCCGCACCGTAAGGATTCCTGATGGTTGCAAGCAGGGGAACATCATAATCTTTATAATAGTGAGGAAGTACCGGTATATGAAAAGCGCCGGCCAACGATGCGGTGCGGATCCATTCTTCCACACCTCCCAACCTTACAATGTCCGGCTGCCAGAGATCAATAGCTCTCCTCATGATCAGTTCCCGCAAAGCCACGGTGTTATATTCCCTTTCTCCCATTGCTAGTGAAACTTTTGTTTTTGACCGAATGAGTGCATAGCCTTCAAAATCTGTATTTACAACCGGTTCTTCAAACCAGTGGATATTTAAATGCTCTACAGAATTTACCAGCTTTACTGCAGAAGGAACATCCATTCCCTGATTGGCGTCCATCATAATCTTCAAATCATTCCCCACCGCTTCCCTGACTTTTGTCAACCGTTCTATATCCTGGCTCAAATCCGGAGACCCCACCTTGATCTTGACCGCTGTAAACCCTCTCTTTTTGTAATCGGTCACTTCCTCTACCAGTTCCTGGGGAGAATAAGAAAGCCAGCCGCCGCTTCCGTATACCGAAATCTTTCTGGAATGACAGCCAAGAAGCTTCCAGATCGGCTGGTCCAGTGTTTTTGCATAGGCATCCCAAAGAGCGATATTTAACGCCGCCAATGCCCATCTTTGTAATCCTGTAATTCCAAAATACTCCGACTCCTTCTCATAATCCTGCTGAATATCCTGAGTCTGATATACGCTGTAATCCCTGCTTTCTATAAATGTTTTTAAGTCCTTGAGCGCTCCTTCCGCTGCATTGGGCGAATAATGAAAAGATAATAAATATCCCTGCCCAGTCACTCCTTCCCTGGTTTCAATCTCCACCACATAAAATGCGATCTGTGATATATCATGGGTCGCATCTGCAATGGGTTTTGTGATTTTTGAAACAGCTTTGTAAATCCTCATCTTGCCTATCTTCATCTCTTAATCTCCTTTTATTCTTGTGATATATTTATAACCTCATAATATCCCATCGTGATATATCTGTCAATAAACCATTACGAGTTTTAACGAAATAATTTGATAAATCTGTAAATCTGATATATAATGCTTACATCACTGCTGATCATGCAACCATTTTTAAAGGCAGATACAAGGAGGCAAACATGTTTTTCCGAAATGAAATCCAGGGTCTGTCACTGTCTCAGACGGAACTGGCATATAATTATCTTCTGGATAAGATTCTTTCCTGCCAATACCTTCCGGGACAGGAGATCTCAGAAAAAATGCTTAACGAGGAGCTGTCCTTCGGAAGAACGCCTATCCGTGAAGCACTGATGGCCTTAAAAAGCAGGAATCTGGTTATGATTTATCCAAGAAAAGGGATGCGGGTACGGCCTTTTACTCCGGAATACATCAATGAAATATATCAGATCCGTAAAATTATGGAGCCGTCCATAATCACTCAATTTAAAGGATCCTATTCTAAAAATAAAATTATGGAGTTTCAGAGACAGCTTGA
This sequence comes from uncultured bacterium, assembly GCA_963519465.1. Classification (GTDB taxonomy): domain Bacteria; phylum Bacillota; class Clostridia; order Lachnospirales; family Lachnospiraceae; genus Lacrimispora. Next base: position 202,013 of record CAUQMY010000007.1, on the reverse strand, counting down.
AAACAGCACCCATTTAAGCGATCTGGAGTTTTATCAGAAGGATATTGAATTTCACATGTATTTCATTGAAATGACCAGGAATCAAACCCTGATTCAGTTTTATGAGAATATTATGATTGAGACTTATCGCCTTGCTGTCTACGCAGCGATTCATCACTGCTCCTGTCGGGATGATAACATTCCACAGCATGACCAGATAATTAAGGCCCTGATGACGGAGAATGATGAACAGATTTCCATGGCTTTGAACCAGCATATCAATCATTCACTCATTACCCTGACTGCAACCCTGGACAAGATTCCTGACCATCCTTTTTAAACTTACTTCATACAAATAAGCAAAAAAGAAGATAGCTTTCGGTTGGTTTCTTCCGACGCTATCTTCTTTCTGTTTTCTACAGTCTTAAGTACTGCATATCATCTATGTTCTTCCAATAATAGTTTACGTTGCTTTTGAAAATCAGAGCAATTTCTACCTTACGCACGGGATCTTTGGGTACCGCATCCTTAAGGAGGAATTCGCAAAGCATTTTCATAGCGAGGTACGCCTGCTTATAAGGATCCTTGAAAACAAGGTTTGTAAAGGTCCCATCCTGCAGAGCCGAAACATTTTCATCAAATACATCATTTGCGATTACTGGAAGCTTTCCTGCCAAACCACTTAATTTCAGTGCCCGATATAAAACAGCACTTCCTCTTGCAAAAACGCAGCATACCCCGTCAGGAGGATTCTCCTTTAGTATATTCATAACACCCTCATCCAAATGATCCGATTCATAATAGCCAAACAGATCTTCAATGGTATAGTCTGCACGGGTCCGCCTGAAATACTCGTGAAAACCTTTTGCAAGCAGATAGTGAGAATCCTTATACTGATCTCCTGCCAGTAAAAGGATCCGGCTTTTTTCTTTTAAAATGTTGCATGCCTGCTCTGCCATGATCTGACCGGCAGCATAATAATCACCCAACACTGCACCTAATCTGCCGCATTCTGTGTTATCTCCCGTAACAAATACGATGCAAACGCCTAACTCCGATAATTGACGAATTGCGCTTACTCCTCCTTCATCTCTTGGAGGTGCAGTCAAAAGCCCATCAAACTTTTCTTCCCTTTCACACAACTTTACCAAATCCAGCAGTGCATCAGAAAGACTGCCTTTTTTGAAAGGAACTTCAAGGGTTTCTATATTTAAGTCTCCCCATTCTGCCATATATTTTCTGTATCCCTGCCAGATATAGCTGTAAAAATATTTGCTGTCCTCATCAAGTTCCGGCAGACAAACTGCAATCCTGATATCTTTCCGTTTAAGAAAAGACGCCATGGCATTGAGTTTATATCCATTGGCATCCGCATAATCCATTATTTTTTTTCTCGTTGCCTCACTGACTCCGGGTTTACCGGCAATCGCCTTGTGTATGGTATTAAGTGATACACCAAAGTGCTTTGCCATGTCCTTCATCGTAATCTGTGACTTCATCAATTCACCCCTTTTTTCTGTCTTTTCCAAAATTATCAGACATATTATATATTATACAATCTATTGGAATTTTTCAATCACATTTTACAATGATTAAAAGTCATGGGCAAAACTGTAAATATTATGATATTTTTAAGACTTTACAATGTTCCTTTCTTCGCCACGTAGAAATGCTGCGATATTCTCATATACCTCTTCCAGGCATCTCCGCCTTGCCTCTACAGTTGCCCAGGCGATATGAGGGGTAACAATGAGCTTTGTACTGTCTTTTATGCGAAGCAGTGGATTATCCGGCAGTATGGGTTCCACGCTGATAACATCAAGACCAGCCCCCGCAATTTCTTCTGTCTCCAGCGCACGAACAAGGGCCTCTTCATTTACAATCTTTCCTCTGCCCAGATTAAGCAGAACCGCTGTTTTCTTCATCATTCTCAGGGCTTCTTCATCGATCAGATTCTCAGTCGCAGAATTCAAGGGTGCATGGATGGAAATAACATCTGATGTCTTTAATAAGGTCTCATAGTCCACCTGCTCGTACGCGGAATTATTGTTCTTACCAGAGGTGGAATAATAAATGATCCTGCATCCGAAAGCTTTTGCCGCCTCAGCAACTCCTCTTCCTATTTCACCAAATCCAATGATTCCCCATGTTTTCCCCCATAGTTCATAAAACTTCTTATCAAATCTGCTGAAGATATCACTGGCTGCATATTCACCTGATTTTACAAACGAGTCATAATAGGACAGTTTTTCATACACATAAAACAGCAAGGCAAAGGTATGCTGTATCACGGACTGGGTCGAATAGCTCTTTACATTTGCAACAGCGATATTCCGCTTGTTTGTATATTCAAAATCCACAATATTGGTTCCTGTGGCAGTCAGGCAGATCAGCTTTACCTTCTCCGCCTGACTCAGTGTTTCCGCATTCATGGGAACTTTATTTGCTACAATTACATCAGCCTCCCGAACTCTTTCTGCGTTCTGCTCAGGATCAGACTTATTATATTTAATTACATCTCCCAGATTATAAAATGGAGAATAATCCACATCATCACCTAATGTATCTGTCTCTAAAAAGACTATCTTCATAAAAACCTCCGTCACATATTATTTTCTGCCTCATGGCTTCTGCAAACTATTCACACGGAAATCTCAAAATGTTCTTACCTTAAGCATATCAAAAAGGAGCTGGCTCCACAACTGATCTTTCAGTTATTTTGCAACAGCCCCGTTTTATTTTATCCCTGCATAAAGCGGTTTAAAAATTCTTTTGTAGAGTTCTTTTGAGGATTTCCGAAAATATCTGCTGGTTTTCCTTCTTCTTCAATGACTCCGCCAGCCATATAAACCACATGATTGGACACATCTCTGGCGAAAGCCATCTCATGGGTCACGATGATCATGGTGAGTCCTTCCTTCGCCAGCGTTCTCATAACTGCCAATACTTCTCCTACCATCTGAGGGTCAAGAGCGGATGTGGGTTCATCGAACAAAAGGATCTCCGGTTCCATCGCCAAAGCCCTGGCAATGGCCACTCTTTGCTTCTGTCCACCGGAAAGCTGCCTTGGCTTGGCGTTGATATAAGGAGCCATGCCTACTTTTTCCAGATACATCATGGCTTTTTTTCTTGCTTCTTCTTTATCTTTTTTCAGTACCTTCATCTGTCCTACCAGACAGTTTTCCAATACCGTCATATTGTTAAACAGATTAAAACTCTGAAATACCATACCCACTTTGGTTCTGTAAGACGGTACATTCATCTTTCTGTCCGTAATGTCCACATCATGGTATAAAATCTCACCGGTTGTCGGTGTCTCTAAAAGATTGATACAACGCAGGAGCGTTGACTTTCCAGAACCGGAGGCTCCGATGATACAGGTCACATCGCCGGCATTTACAGAAAAATCAATATCACGCAAAACTACATTGGTACCAAAAGTCTTACTTAAATGATGAATCTCTAATACTTTTTCTTCTGCCACTTATTTATCCTCCTTCTCTTTCGGATCTGGGAACTTCACCAGACCGCTGGTATAAGCCAGTGTATCTGTGGTAGCCAGATCGTAGCTGTCCGGACCATCCCTCCTCTTTTCCCAGTGACGCAGGAGTCTGGAACTTGCAAAGGTCAGAATGAAATAAATGATCATGGTAATGGTAAATGCCTCAAAGTAAGTATAATAAGCGCCTGCTACACCCTTTGTCGCATAGAATAATTCTACCACACCGATGACTGAAAGCACACAGGTATCTTTGATATTGATGATTAAGTTATTTCCGATCTGGGGCATGATGTTGCGGAGAGCCTGAGGCATAATAACATTTACCATCGTCTGGAAATGAGTCATACCGATCGCCTTCGCTCCTTCTGTCTGTCCTGGATCAATGGAAAGAATACCACCTCTTACCGTCTCCGCCATATAAGCACCGGTGTTGATGGATACAATGAAGTACGCAGCAAAAACAATGGACATATTGATGTTAAAAAGTGCAGAGGAACCATAGAATATGAACATGGCCTGAACCATCATTGGAGTTCCCCGGAAAATTTCAACATAGACATTTAAGATGATTTTCACAACTTTTAATAAAAGACGTTTTACCAGGTTATCGTTTTTTGATACAGGAATGGTTTGAACGATTCCTACAGCAAAACCAATGATGCAACCAATAATCGTTCCCACAATAGCAATCGCCATTGTCTTTCCGGCGCCACTCAGGAAGGAGGGACCGTACTCATGCAGAATAAATATAATTCTGCCAAAAAAATCTGATGGTAAAGACATATTACCTTCTCCTTTTCACAGTGTCATTTAAACAGCACAAGCGGCACGGAAATAGAACGCTATTGTCCTTCCCGTGCCCGCAAATCCTGATTCTCTTATATTACGAATTACTTTGATAACGGCTGTACGGAAATAGCTTCTTCCATCATCTTGTTGAAGTCATCCTTTGTCAGCTTGGAAAGAACTCCATTGATGGCATCCTTTAATTCCGTGTTACCCTTTTTTAAGGAAATACCGATATTGATATCCTCATCAGATACTTCGAATTCACCATCAGTTCCGGTAAAGTCAAGAAGTTTGAAGTCCGGATATGCCATCAGTGCTGCCTGTCCAGTTGGCTTATCTGTAACTACCACGTCGCATCTGCCTGTGCTTAACGCTACCAGCATAGCGGGCGCGGATTCCATAGCCGGCTGAATATTTGCCTGTGGGATCTGAGGAAGACAGCTGTCATACCAGATGGTATTTAACTGTGATGTTCCTGTAGCACCTGCAAGGTCTGCCACGCTCTTTGCATTCTCGTATTTGCTTCCGCTTTTTACAAGACTTACAATAGTTGCATAATAGTAAGGATCAGTAAAATCAACAGACTGCATACGTTCAGAAGTAATGGACTGTCCAGCAATGACACAGTCAACCTTACCTGACTGAACTGCCGGTACCAGTGAATCCCAGTCCAGCTTTACGATCTCCAGACCGTATCCAAGTTCATCTGCAATTTTCTTTGCCATCATAACATCATATCCATATGCAAAGTCAGAACCTCCGGAAATCGGAATCGCTCCATTCGCATCATTTGGCTGAGTCCAGTTATAAGGTGCATAACTACACTCCATAGCAACCTTTAATACTTTTTTGCCTCCTGCATCATTACCAGCTGCTGCAGTTGTTCCTTTTTCAGCACTTCCGCCTCCGCATGCAGTCAAAGCGACTGCTGCAAGGGAAACTGCCAAAAGAGTGGAAGCTATTTTCTTTATTGTCTTTTTCATAACTGTTTTCTCCTCTTCCTGCCAAAATGAACTCTATGTAATAAATAGGTTCATTATAAAAAGAATTTTATTCCTTGTCAAGACTATTTACGGAATCTGATATTAAGTCCCAGATTTCATCTCTGCCCTGTTTCGTCTCCGCAGAAAAAGGAATGACGGTCACATCGCTTCCAATTCCAAGTCCGGTGCGGACGATTTTTAATGACTTTTGTATCTGACTCCGTTTTATTTTATCCAGCTTTGTTGCAATGATTACCGGCTGATACCCCTGATAAACGATCCAGTCATACATGGTCTTATCATTTTCTGACGGTTCATGGCGGATATCAATCAGTAAAAATACACACTGCAATGTGGGGGATTTGTGAAGATAATTTTCAATCATCTTGCCCCATTTTGCTTTTACTTCCAAAGATACCTTCGCATAGCCATAGCCAGGAAGATCCACATAGTAAAGCGCATCGTTGATATTATAAAAATTAATCGTCTGGGTTTTTCCCGGCTGAGATGATGTCCTGGCAAAGGATTTGCGGTTCATCAGAGCGTTGATCAATGAAGATTTCCCCACATTCGATTTGCCCACAAAAGCAAATTCCGGTTTTGTATTTTCCGGGAGCTTGCTGGTGATGCCGCATACAGTCTCCAAATCTACTGTTTTAATAATCATATGATTTCCTTTCTATTCCTGGACAAAAGCTTCCTTTAAAACCTCTGGCATATACTTCACATAAACAATGGTTAGATTTCCAACAATTTCATCGGAAAGCTCCAAAATATCGGTACGGTTCTTAAACGGAACCAGAACCTTCTCCACATGTGCCATGCGGGCAGCCAGTATTTTTTCTTTTAAGCCACCAATCGGAAGTACACGGCCTCTTAAAGTGATCTCTCCAGTCATTGCCACCTTGGCATTTACCTTACGGTTTGTAACCGCCGACAGCATGGCAGTCGCCATAGTGATGCCTGCGGAAGGGCCGTCCTTTGGTACCGCACCCTCAGGAATATGAAGATGGATATCATGTTTTTCAAAATAATCTTCTTTCACCTTATATTCCGGACATACGGAACGGACATAGCTTAACGCAGTCCTTGCAGATTCTTTCATGACATCTCCCATTTGTCCGGTCAGCTGAAGATTTCCTTTGCCTGGCATGACATTGACCTCGATTTGTAAGGTACTTCCGCCTACGCTTGTCCAGGCCAGACCTCTTACAATACCTACTTCATCTTCCTCATTCACATCTTCAAAGGTAACTTTTTCTTTTCCCAGGTATTTTTCAATGCTAGATTCTGTAATCTCAATGACCTGCTTTTTATCTTCCAGAAATTGTCTTGCCGCTTTTCTATAAACAGCCCCGATCCGTCTTTCTAATGTTCGGACTCCTGCTTCTCTGGTGTAATTGTGAATGATCTTTTCAAGAGCTTTATCCGAAATAGTAACCTGGTTTTCCTTAAGGCCGTTCTTTTCTCTTTGCTTCCTTACTAAGTAATTCTTTGCAATATGGAATTTTTCATTCTCCGTATAGCTGGTAACTTCAATTACTTCCATACGATCCAAAAGCGGTCCGGGGATCGTCGTGGTGGTATTGGCGGTAGCTATAAACAGTACATTGGACAAATCCAGGGGAAGTTCCACATAATGATCCCTGAATTTTACATTCTGCTCACTGTCAAGAACTTCTAAAAGTGCAGAAGACGTATCTCCCTTATAATCACGGCTGACCTTATCAATCTCATCCAAAAGCATCAATGGATTGCTTACGCCTGCCTGTCTGATGGCTTCTGCAATTCTGCCTGGCATTGCACCTACATAAGTTTTCCGATGTCCTCTGATCTCCGCTTCATCCCTGATGCCTCCCAGACTGATTCTCACATATTCCTTATTAAGGGCTTTTGCTACGGAGCGGGCAATGGATGTTTTTCCGGTTCCAGGAGGTCCTACAAGGCAAATAATAGGGCTTGAGCCTTTTTTTGTCAGCACACGGACCGCAAGATATTCAAGAATCCGCTCTTTTACCTTTAAAAGGCCGTAGTGGTCTTCATCTAAGACTTCCTCCGCATGAGTTATGCTGTTGTTATCTTTTGATACTTTTTTCCACGGAAGGTCCAACACAGTCTCTAAATACATACGCACCACATTGGCTTCCTGGCTTCCACCCGGCATTGCCTTAAAGCGTTCAATATCTTTTTGGATTTTTTCCTTGATCTCCTTGTCCGCTTTTAAAGTCTTTAACCGCTTGCTATATTCATCCGCATCGGAAAGAGGATTATCCTCTCCCAGTTCTTCCCGGATCACCTTTAATTGTTCTCTTAAAATATAATCTTTCTGGTTCTTATCAATCCGCTCTTTTACGTGAGACTGCAATTCCCGTTTTACCTTCGTGACTTCAATTTCTGTCAGAAGATGTTTCATCACCAGAGCATATCTGTCTTCCAGCATCACACTTTCAAGCACCCGCTGACGTATCTGGTAATCCCAGGAAAGCTGTACAGCGATCTGGTCCAGAAGTTCTCCAAGGTCGATGAGAACTAAAAGGCCTGGAATCACTTCTTTTGCAACTCTGGGATTTTCCTTCCCATATTCTGAAAGCTTATCCTGAACGATCTGCATCATAGCCTGTCTGGTAATGTCATCCAGGATATAGTTAGATTCCAGTGCCTGCTCTATTTCCCCTACCAGCATGGGCTCCTCGCTTTCAAGGGCAAGAAGTTCCACTCGTTCCAGACCTTCCACCATGACACGGATTACATTGCCTGGCATCTTTACCAGCTGCTTAACAAGAGCCACGGTACCGATCTGATGTAATCCTTCAAAATCAGGGTCTGCTTCTTCGGAATTTTTCTGGGTAACCAGACATACTTTCTGGTCTCCTACCATTGCTTTTTCTACTGCCACAACGGATTTTGTCCGGCTGATATCAAAATGTAACATCATTTTGGGAAGAACAGTCATGCCGCGCAGGGCGATAACTGGCATTGTGATTGTCTTATCCACCATTATGTTCTCTCCTTTGCATTCAAAAAGGTGTTGCAGCAGTTTTCTCGCTGTAACACCTTCCCGACTCATGCAGGGATCTATGCGATCTCGCCTGTTTTATCTTTTCTTAGCTTTTGGGCCAGCGTTTTTCTGGGAACTGCCGTATCCCGGAAGATGAGTTCTGGCTCACCTGTCTTATCTACAACTTCTTTGGTAATCTTACAGATTCCAATATTGCTGTCGGAAGGAACCTCGTACATTAATTCCATCATGACACTTTCCATAATGGAGCGAAGTCCTCTGGCACCAGTTTTTCTCTCAACTGCCAATTCTGCAATACGTTCTACCGCTTCTTTGGTCAGTTCTAATTTTACATCGTCAAGTTCAAACAGCTTCTGATACTGTTTAACCAGGGCATTCTTTGGCTCAGTCAAAATCTGTACCAGCGCATCACGGTCCAAAAGTTCCAGTGATACGGTAATCGGCACACGGCCAATAAACTCCGGTATCAGGCCGAATTTTACTAAATCCTGAGGAAGTGTCTTCCTTAACAGATCATCAATATCGGTCTTGTTCTTGTCAACGATTTCCGCATTAAAGCCGATGGAACCGGCACTTAAGCGGCTTTCAATTATTTTTTCCAGTCCATCAAAGGCACCGCCGCAGATGAACAGGATATTGGTGGTATTAATCTGTAAAAGTTCCTGATGGGGATGCTTTCTTCCTCCCTGAGGGGGAACACTTGCAACCGTACCTTCCAGGATCTTTAAAAGAGCCTGCTGAACACCTTCACCGGAAACGTCTCTTGTAATCGATACATTTTCCGATTTTTTGGTTATCTTATCGATTTCATCTATATAGATAATTCCATATTCTGCTCTGCTTATATCATAATCAGCAGACTGGATCAGTTTTAAAAGAATGTTTTCTACATCTTCGCCTACGTAGCCAGCTTCTGTCAGGGCAGTGGCATCTGCAATGGCAAAAGGAACGTTTAACACCTTTGCCAAAGTCTGCGCAAGGTAAGTTTTACCGGAGCCGGTAGGTCCTAACATCAGAATATTGCTCTTTTGCACATCCACATCCATTTTTGTTCTGGAGGTGATCCTCTTATAGTGGTTATAAACTGCTACAGACAATACCTTTTTTGCGTTGTCCTGACCAATGACATAACCGTCCAGAAATTCTTTGATTTCTTTGGGTTTCATCAGATTGATATCGCTGAAATCAGGTCCTTCTACCTCATGGTTGTCGAATTCTTCCTCCAATATTTCTGCGCACAAATCAATACATTCGTCACAGATATAAACATTGTTGGAACCGGCAATCAACTTTTTCACCTGATCCTGGGTTTTCCCGCAAAAAGAGCATCGGATCTTTTCGTCTGTTCTGACCGGCATATACACACCTCATTCTTTCCTACTTAATCGCTCATGCTTTTGGGCATAGAGGTACACCCAAAAGGTATTTCCTTTAATAAATCAAGTTTTTAACGATTGTGGCTGTAGATAATGTCATCTATCAGGCCATATGCTTTTGCCTCTTCGGCATTCATATAATTGTCACGTTCGGTATCACGTTCAATTACTTCATATGGCTGGCCTGTGTTTGCAGCCAGGATATCGTTTAAACGCTTCTTTATCTTCAGAATATTCTCAGCTACGATCCGGATCTCTGTCGCCTGTCCTTTTGCTCCGCCGGAAGGCTGATGGATCATGACTTCTGCATTAGGAAGGGCAAATCTCTTGCCTTTTGCTCCGCCAGACAGTAAAAATGCTCCCATGCTGGCTGCCATTCCCATACAAACAGTTGAGACATCGCACTTAATGTAGTTCATGGTATCATAGATTGCCATACCAGCGGTAACAGAACCGCCAGGGCTGTTAATATAAAGATTGATATCCTTATTCGGGTCTTCTGCCTCTAAGAATAACAACTGAGCTACAACAAGACTTGCTGATACATCCGAAACCTCTTCTCCAAGGAAAATAATTCTCTCCTTAAGAAGTCTGGAATAAATATCGTAAGAACGTTCGCCCTTACTGGTTGATTCAATGACATAAGGTACTAAACTCATTTGTCTTCCTCCTGTCTGTTTTCTTATCAAAGCCGAATAGACTCCGGACAAAATGCCAGGAATCTACTCGGATAAAACTTCTTAAACTAATTTTGCTTCTGCAACAAGAAAATCTACTGCTTCCTGAACTGCAAGATCTTCCTTCATCTGTTCAATGCCTTTATCTCCAAGAGCTTCCTTAACCTGGGCAGCTTCCATCTTGTATGCTTCTGCCATTCCGGTAAGTTCCTTCTCAACTGCTTCGTCTGCTACTGTGATGTTCTCAGCTTTGGCAACTGCTTCTAAAACCAGTCTTGTCTGAATTCTCTTAAGAGCCTGAGGTTTCATCTGATCCTTTAAGGACTCAATGGTCATACCTGTAAACTTCATATACTGGTCAAGAGAAAGTCCCTGACTCTGCATTCTTCTTGCATAGTCATTAACCATGTTGTTTACCTGGCTGTCGATCATCGGCTCAGGAATCTCCATGGTAGCATTCTCTACAACTTTTTCTACTACATGATCTTCATTCTCTGTTGCTGCAGCTTTTTCTTTTCTTTCTGCAAGCTTTTCTTTGATATCTTTTTTGTACTCTTCCAAGGTTTCAAATTCAGAAACTTCACTTGCAAACTCATCGTTTAATTCAGGAAGTTCTTTCTTCTTGATTTCCTTTACGGTAACCTTGAACATAGCTGGTTTGCCAGCTAAGTCAGTTGCATGATATTCATTTGGGAAAGTAACATTGACTTCGATTGCTTCTCCGATATTTTTGCCGATAAGCTGTTCTTCAAATGTATCGATGAAGGAATGGGAACCAATGGTAAGAGGATAATCCTCACCCTTTCCACCGTCAAAAGTCTTTCCGTCTACAAAGCCTTCAAAATCGATAACCGTCTGATCTCCGTCTTCTACTGCTCTGTCTTCTACGGTTACCAGTCTGGAATTCTGCTCCTGAACTCTCTTTAAATCTGCTTCGATATCTTCATCAGTTACTTCTGCAGATGCCTTAGTCACTTCAATGCCCTTATATTCGCCTAAGGTCACTTCCGGTTTTACAGCAACAGTAGCTGTATAGATTAAGGTTTTGCCTTTTTCTACCTGTACAACGTCAACTTCAGGTCTGGAAACGATATCCAGTCCGCTTTCATCTGCTGCATCTCCATATGTCGCATCAAGAGCTTCATTTACTGCATCTTCGTATAAAATGCTTGCTCCATACATCTTTTCAATCATGGCCTGAGGAGCTTTCCCTTTTCTGAAACCTGGGATATTGAATCTGCCCTTATTCTTATTGTAAGCTGCTGTAAGAGCCTTATCAAATTCCTCAGCCGGCACCTCTACCGTCAGCTTTGCCATGTTTTTTTCTAATTTTTCTACTTGTAAACTCATTAATGGGTTCCTCCTTGAAATATATGTGAACCGCCATACCGACAGGGCGTTACACTTCAATTTAGCATTATACCATACTCGTCCCGTAAATTCCAGTATTATTTACGATTTCATAAGGTTTTTCCTGAGAACTCCTGCATTTTCTTCACGATGTAAGGATCTAACGGACGGATCTCCATTTGTGGTCTGGCGATATAATATCCCTGGAACAGATAAACGCCGCAATCCATAAGAAATTCCAGCTCTTCAGCCGTCTCCACTCCCTCTGCCAAAACGCAGATATGATTCTGTTCTGCAAAATTAAGAAGATTTTTCAAAATGATCTGACGGTTCGGATCTTCGTGTATGCGCCGGATCAGACTCATATCCATCTTTACGATGTCCGGTTTCATGTGAAGAAGAATCCCCTCACTATTATATCCGGTTCCAAAATCATCGATTGCGGTCTGTCCTCCCCATTGCTTTGCCATGTCGATTTTGCACTGCATGAAATTCTGGCTTGCCGGCTCTCCTTCCGTCATCTCAATGACAATTCTTGAAAGCAGTTCTCCATACTGTTCCTCCAGCTCTTTCTGTCCTTCTTTTGTCAGACAGACACTGGCAATGGAATTGATGAACAGCTTCTCTTTTTTTCCCAGCTGCCCTGCTTCTGCTTCCGCCTTTGCCGCTCTCAGCCCGGCAAACCAGGTGAGGATCTCCATCTGCGGAAGCTTTGCCTGTGCTCTGGTCAGATTCAGGACCTCGCTGATTCCTTTCATATTCAAAAAATCCGGCCTCATCAAAAGCTCATACCCATAGACAGAACCTTCTCTGGTAGCAATCGGCTGAAAGGCAAAACGGACCTCTTTTTTATCCAGCATCCGGTTAAGTTCCTCACTGCCGGTCAGCATATAGGAATTGTGCGTATGCTCGGAAACATCGAACTCCTTCACCACTCCCTTAACGCTATGCTTGACCATGTACATGGCAAAATCCGCATAATTGAACAGTGTATCAAAGTCCCCTGCATCATCCGGAAACCAGGATAACCCTCCTGAGACCCGGATAGGGAACTCATAACCACCTTCCATATTCAGCGTAAATTTTTTGGTGTGTTTCATGAAATCCCGGACAGTCTTACGGATTTCGTCCTTTTCTTTTCCTTTTAAGAATACGACAAATTCATCACCGGAATACCGGGAGATGATGCCTCCGCTTTCCATGAATTTTTTCAGGCAATTGGCAAAGAGAACGATATAGCGGTCTCCTTCGTCATGGCCATAGGTATCGTTTATGTATTTTAAATTATCTAAGTCCCACATGATAACAGCCGCAATTTCGTCCTTGATGCCTTTTATGGCTGCCTGGGTCCGTTCTCTGAACGCTCTGCGATTATAGATTTCGGTCAGCAGATCATAGTTTCGTTCCCGCTCCAGCTTTTCCTTTTCTTCAATATTTGCGGTCACATCCGTACACACTCCCAGAATGGTTCCTTTTTTTGACTCATCAAGAATAATCTCGATCCACTTGTTTCCTTCCGGTCTTTCCAGGCATTTTAAAATGCGTTCCCCTTTTACTTCGATGCTGTCAAATGTCTGTTCCAGAAAAATCTTGAATTTTTCCGTTTTCAAATAGCAGTACGGTTCCTCTAAGTATCCCCAGCCAAGCATTTCAAACAGGGATTTACTGCAAAATACCCGGTCTTCCCCCTCTTCGTATTCGAAAACGCCTACAAGTACATTGGCATGTTCTAAAATTCCCGACATTTTCGAAGAGGCTCTTTCCACGTTCCGGTTCAGCAGTTCAATGGTCTCTGTCAATTCATCAATTTCTCTTACATATACCCGTTCCAGGGAGAGCCCTATGCTTCCTGATTTTTTTCTCAATTCTGCTACCAGCCTGCGGATCGGTTCCGTTACGACCCTGCCTATCATATAAGCGCCCAGAAGGCTGAAAATAAGCGGAACCAGCATGGAGCTAAAAAGCATACGCCTGACAGCATTATAAAACGCCAGAAGGTCATTCTGCCGCGCGATACCTGCAAGCACCCATTCATCATCACTAAACAGTCCATCGGTTCCGTATACTTCCAGATTTTCTACACTGGCATACCATCTGGTTCCATCTGGCGACTTTAGGGATCCCATATTTTCTTTCACATTGTCTATGTAATCGATTTTGGTGCTTTCATTAAAATACTGATTGTAAAGATATCCGGAATCCGCTACAGGAATAATAGAACTGGTACCTTTCTTACGTATTCCCAAAAGCCAGCATTCATCAAAGCTTCCATTGATCTGCACCTCGCCAAGAATCTGTTCCAGCTGGTTTACCGTCATTTCAAGACCGCAAACGCCTACAACCGTTCCGTCCTCCAGGATAATGGGTGCGGAATAGGTAATAACCCGCATATCTTTCGGGCTTAACCGAAAAGGCGGGCTTAAATAGGCGTATTCCATGGTATCTTTTTTTACTGCTTCATTTTGAATCGCCGCAAAATAGGGCATCTTATAGAAACTTGTGGCCCCCTTCTCTCCGGTATCTAAAAACCCCAGTTCCCAGAAGGAGTCCAGAGGAATGTTATATTTTTCAGCCAGAGACGGAAGCCCCCGTTCCATCAGAAGGGACGAATTATCATTCAAATATCCTCCTGGATTGGAGTTGCGGATATAAAACCCCGCTTTCATTCCTTCCGGGCTATTGACCGCTGCCGGTCCATTTAAGAACAGAAAAACTCCTGTGGCATAGCTTAAATGCAGCATTTCTATGGATTTTCCCATTATTTTATCAACGATTTCACTATTTAAGGCATAATCCGTGTTAATCGATTCCGGTTCACGGTCTTTTTTATCGAGAATCTGCTGGATTTCTTCAGACATGAATCCGGAATTATTGAGCATGACGATCCAGTGGTGTATGGTTTCCTTTTCCAGCCCCAGCTTTGTATTTTCCGTGTTCTCCGTCAGAATGTTCATTTCATTATTCTTAAGTTTGGTGGAAACGCCACCAAACAAAACAGTTCCGGCAATAACTGCCGCCTGTAACACCAATAGAATGAATAATGGCCCAAGCAGTTGGGTTCGAATGGATTCACTTCTCTTCTTTTTCATAACTTATTCTCCGACGATCGTTTCCAGCTGCTCTCTGGTTTCCTCGTACCAGTTATTGAAATTTTCATCTGTTAAATAATCAGCAATCGCACTTTCTCTGGTTGTTCCCTGCGCTATGAGTTCGCTCACTTTCTCATAATCTTCCTTTGCTTTCCCGCTCATGGAATTCTGTAATACTTCTCTGGCACGATCTCCTCCTTTAAAAGGCTTGGAGGTATAGAGAAGGTATTTGTTGGCGGTATCCAGTCCAATCAAAAGATTTTGTGAGGCAGGGCTGCTTACTCCTGTTTTATTCAGAAAGGGCTTCACGATTGCTTCACTGCCTGATACCTTTTTTACCGGGAGGTATCCGGAACCTATGGAAAACTCCATATTATGCTCCACGCTGGTAAACCATTTCAAAAAGACTGTTGCAGCATATTCTCTCGTCTGATCAGAGCGGAACACCATCATGCCGGCTCCCTGCTGCACCGCACAGGGAACAGTTCCTTTGAAGTTTGGGAGCGGATAAAGTCTGCTCTTTATGGTATAGCTGGTCCCATCTTCCAAAGTCACAGAGGATGGAAAGTAAGCAATTCCGCTGGTAGCTCCAATATACGCTGCCAATTTTCCTGTCTTTACATCATCACTTCTAAATTTTCCGTAAGATCCAAAATATCCGCTCACATATGGCACATAATAGTTGTCCCAAAGCTTTCGCATGGTCTCCTTATCAAAATCCAAAACCGCCTTTCCATTCTCCGTTTTAAAGATTTCATGTCCCAGCTGCATGCTGCCTACAATCATATAATTGGCAAAGGCATCTCTTCCAAAGAAAGCTTTTCCATCATCTGGCGTTTCCGTCAAGCTGTCTGTCCAGTGATAATACTCGCCAGCCACACGGGCTATCCCTTCCCAGGTAGAAAAGGCCTCTTCGGTCTCTCCGGTGGCTTTTGAAAACTTTTCCCAGTCAGTCTGATTCACTGCAAGAATTTCCGTAGATTTCGCTACAGGAAACACTTTAATGGCTCCGCTTCCGTCAATTTTACCTTCTTCTATATAAGCATCCACATATTCAGAGATTTCTTCTGCTGAGAGGTAGGGGCTTAAATCAGCGGCAAGACCCATCTGATCGATTTCATATACCTTATCTGCATAAGCGGAAAATACATCCGGCAATGATTCTGATCCAATTTTTTTATCAATGCTGTCATTGATCAGGCTGCTTAATTCATCAACACTTCCTTTATTAAATGCTTTGACAATGATTCCCTGCTCTCTCCCTTCATTTTCATTAAAGGATTGTACCAGACTGTCGAACTCTTCCTTTTGTACACCATTATAATAATGCCAGATCGTAATGCTTATTGGATTTTTCTCTGATAATCCATAGGGATTTCTCTTTTGGCAGCCGATTAAAAGACCTACGGAGGCAGCCGCCACAAGCGGTAGTATCCATCTTTTTTTCATGATTTCTCCTGTCCTGCTACATAGGAACCTGATCGTACTGGATTGCCTCCTTGATCTTTCGGGCCTCATTTTCATCGCTCAAATATTTTAAAAGTTCGATTCCCAGATCCAGAGCATAGCCGAGCCCTCTGGCTGTAGTTATGTTTCCGTCTGTGATCACGCCCTGTTTCGTATAATCTGCTCCCTTAAGTTCGGGCTCAAAACCAGGAAAACAGGTTGCCTTTTTCCCTTCCAGAAGGCCAAGTTTCCCCAAAATACTGGGAGCCGCGCAGATTGCTGCGATTCTTTTATTCTCTGCATAAGCTTGTTTCAAGGCTGCCATAAGGCCCTCATGTGCCTCCAAATTCCTGGTTCCAGGCATACCACCAGGAAGGAATAATAGATCTGCATCCGCTACATCTGCCTCCGAAAACTCCAAATCCGCCTGAATCTTCACTTTATGAGCAGTCACTACATCCTTTGTTCCTGTTACGGAAACAAGTTTTACCTCCTGGCCTCCTCTCATTAAAACATCCACAACTGCCAATAATTCCACTTCTTCTGATCCGTCCGCTAAAAACGCATACACTTTTCCCATTTTAATCGTCTCCTTTTAGATTTTCAAATGTACTGACTGCAGTGATTTTTATATAGTCGACAAGATACCTGGTTTCCGCCTCTTCCCCGTCTATCATCTTTATGAGTGTATCTGCCGCCAACCGGGCCTGTCCATCATGATCGTTTAGAACCGTTCCGGTTATTTCTCCTGACTTTATAGATTCCACGGTTTCCTGTAATGCATCTATCCCTACCAGGTAAACGTCTTTTCCCGGTACAAGGCCAGCCTCTTTTGCTGCTTCCAATGCGCCATTTACCATGGCATCATTGTTACAGAACATTACTTCTATCTTATTGCCATACTTAGAAAAAGCCTCCTGTGCCTGTTTCTTTCCGCTTTCTCTGCTCCAGTCTCCACTTCCGGAATATAGCTCTTCCGTCTTCATTCCGCCTTTTTGAAGGGCTTTTATGGCGTACTCCGACCGGTATTCACTGTCTTCACTGCCTTCTTCGCCTTTCAGCATGGCATAATACACCACTCCGTCCCCATTTAAGTCTCCTTTTTCCGGGGTCTCTAAAATGATCTCTCCCTGATAGGTGCCTGCCTGTCTGGAATCCGTTCCAACACTGGAAACTGCCATATGCTCCTTTTTCCACCGCAATTGTTCCGGCCCCTTTGGTTCCCGGTTAATAAATATAAGTGGGATTCCTGCCTTATTCGCAGCATCGGCGAGCTTTCCTGACTCAGAAACTTCCACCGGATTTACAATAATTCCTTTGCACCCAGCTCCAATAAACTGATTTACCTGCTGGTTCTGGATTTCCTGGTTTCCGCCTGCATTCCGCATAATTACCTCGGCATGATAAGTTTCTTCCAGATACTGCTTCAGTTCAGAACGATACAGTTTCATAAAGGTATCATCATATCGGTAAATACTTACTCCGATCTTTGGCCCTGTCTCTTCAAGGACTGCTTCCGTACCAGCTTCTGTCTCTTTCGTTTCACTGGTTTCCTTTTTCGGGTCTGGGGAAGCACATCCATAAAGTAAAAATATAACCCCTAATATCAAAAAGCCTGCCAAAATGTCTTTCTTTGACCGTTTCATCTCTCTTTTCTCCTGAATTTTACTGTATTTCTCATATTACCACGTTTTTCCTTATTTTGCCACAACCTTCTATTTTTTATCCAACTGTGGTATACTAACAGCATTTAGCAGTACAGCAAGGAAAAAGGAGGGCTCTCCATGGAAATAGAGCGCAAATATTTAATCACCAAACTTCCGGACGGTGCCACAGACCATCCCCACCATTTGATTGAACAGGGATACCTCTCAACGGATCCTGTCGTCCGTGTACGAAAGGAAGATGACACTTACTATCTCACCTATAAATCAAAAGGACTTCTGGAACGTGAAGAATACAACCTTCCTTTGACAAAGGATTCCTACGAACATCTGATCAAAAAAGCAGACGGCCATATCCTTACGAAAAAAAGATATTTAATTCCTTTGGAAGCTTCTGATCACCTGACCATTGAACTGGATATCTTTGAAGGACGGTATGAAGGACTTATGTTGGCAGAGGTGGAATTTAAAAGCAGAGAGGAAGCAGAAATCTTTACCGCTCCGGAATGGTTCGGAGAGGATGTCACCTTCTCAGGAGAATATCAGAACAGCCGGCTCAGTAAACTTTCTTAAACAGAAAAAAACGAAGCGAAGGAGGAACACATCTGTGATTCCACACCTTCGCTTCGTTTCTTATTAATGTCAATACAGACGAAAGTCTTCAAGTCGTTTTCATTTCTGTACTTATTTTTTAGCGATATATTTTCTGATATCGAGAGCAATGGCTACTACGATAACGATACCCTGGGCAATATACTGGTAGTTGGTATCGACTCCCAGATACTGGAGACAGGTCTTTAAAATTTCAAATACCAATACACCTACTAAAACGCCGGATACCTTTCCGATACCACCGTTTACAGATACACCACCAATGGTACATGCTGCAATGGCTTCCAGTTCCCAGCCCATTCCCATGTTTACAGAAGAACCGCCGGATTTGGCACCTACAAGGAATCCGCCAAGTGCATACAGTGCTGCTGCAGTTACATAGATGATAATTTTGGTTTTATTGGTATTGACACCAGAAACTTCTGCCGCCTGCTCATTTCCGCCGATGGCATACATGTATTTTCCATGAGGGGTCTTATTATAAACAAACCAGATAATGAGTCCCACAACAAGAGCAATTAAAAACAGGTATGGAATTACTCCGAATAATCTTCCCTTTGCCACTTCCGTATAAGCCGGACGGTAACCGCCGATAGGTGTTGCATTGGTATACACAAGGCAGGCACCGTATACAATCAGCTGCATACCTAAAGTACCGATAAAGGCCGGAACCTGAAGATAGGAAATTACAAGGCCGTTAATCAAACCAAATATCGCACAGACTCCAATGCAGATGAGCAGTACGACAAATACCCACCAGATTCCAAAATCCGGAAGATTAGGGAAGAATTTTCCGCTGTATCCTGGTTTCTGAAGCAATGTACCGGCAAGGCAGGCAGAAAGTCCTACAATACGACCAGCTGATAAATCCGTACCTCTTGTGATAAGACATCCGGAGACACCGCAGGCAATAATAAAACGGGGTGCTACATTTAATGCAATATTTTTTAAGTTATCAAATGATCCGAAAGATGGCTGCTTAATTGCCGTAAAAATGGCCAGCAGGATGAGGACAACTATGATTCCATTATTAATAAGGAAATCCTTCAAATTAATCTTCTTTGCTGTCATGACTTAACCTCCTGTGTGGAACTTTCTCCTATTTTATCGTTCATATCGAATTTCGTGGCAAACGCCATGATTTTCTCCTGGGTTGCCTCTTCATTCTCTACTTCTCCTGTAATACGTCCGTTGCACATGACGATAATACGATTTGACATACCGATCAGTTCCGGCATCTCAGAGGATATCATGATAATGGATTTCCCCTGCTTTACAAGATCAACCATGATCTGATAAATCTCATATTTTGCGCCTACGTCAATTCCTCTGGTCGGTTCATCCATAATGAGAACGTCCGGGTTATTGGCCAGCCATCTGGCTATGATTACCTTTTGCTGGTTTCCTCCTGACAAAGACTGGATCTGGGTGCGGTCACTGGGAGTTTTAATGCTCAGTCTTGCTATACTGCTTTTTACAACCTCCGCTACCTTCTTTCCATTGATCGTGCCGACTTTAGTATAATTCCGGTAGGAAGAAATTGCTGTATTATCGGAAATACTTAAGCATCCGAAAATTCCGTTTCCACGCCGGTCTTCCGTAATCATACCGATGGAATCATTAATGGCATCCTGAGGATGCTTAATCGTCACTTTTCGGCCCAGAACTTCAATTTCTCCTCCGGCAATATGACGCATTCCAAAAATCGCTTCCATCAGCTCCGTCCGCTGGGCACCTACCAGACCACCAAAACCTAAGATTTCGCCTCTTTTCAGTTCAAAGGAACAATCCTGGAAGGAGCGGCTGTGAATGCTGCTTAAGTGGTTGACCTTTAATAAAACTTCATCTGTCCTGTAATCATCTTTAGGCGGATAGACATTCCCCAGTTCACGGCCTACCATTTGCTTTACAATATTTTCATCCGTAATATTATTTATTTCCCATGATCCTACATAAGTACCATCTCGCATGATCGTGATATCATCCGCAATCTGCCTGATTTCTGCCATCTTATGGCTGATATATATCATAGAAACTCCCCTGGATTTCAAATCCCTGATGATACGGAAGAGTGCTTCTACTTCATTATCAGTTAGTGAAGAGGTCGGTTCGTCAAGAATTACAAGTTTTGCATTCTGACTTACTGCTTTTGCAATTTCCACTGACTGCATTTGTCCGATTGATAGAGTCCCCAGCTTAGCTCTGGGATTAAAATTCATTTTTACATCCTTGAGCCATTTTTCTGCTTCAGAATTCATGGTTTTATGATCCACGACCTTTAAAGGACCGATTTTTATTAACGGATATCTTCCCAGATACATGTTCTCCGCGATGGAACGTGCCGGTACCGGCTGCAGTTCCTGATGAACCATGGCAAGCCCTTTGTGCAGTGCATCATCCGGGTTTGCGATGCTGACTTTGTTTCCGTCAATAAAGACTTCACCTTCATCCATTTTGTAGATGCCGAAAAGGCATTTCATTAAGGTTGACTTTCCTGCTCCGTTCTCTCCCATCAAAGCGTGAACGGTACCGGGACGTACTTTTAAGTTGATCTTGTCAAGCGCCTTGACGCCGGGAAAGGATTTACTGACCCCAACCACTTCCAGTCTGTATTGCTCTGCCATCCCGTTTCTCCTTTCATTACTTTTAAAAATCGGGTGTGCCTTACCGACACACCCGTTATACGGCTGCTGGAACTTATTTTAACTTGTCAAGTGTATCCTGTGCATTCTCTTTGGTGATTTTTACATAGTCAACCATGTTTACATTGTCAACTGCTTCACCACTTAAGAATTTTACAGCCATATCACTTGCTGTCTTCGCCTGTGAGAAATGATCGTTGAATACGGTACCTGTCTGTTTGTCGTCAATTACGTTCTGAACTGCTTCCGTTAACGCATCTACACCTACTAAATAGATATCTTTATTCACGGTACGGCCTGCTGCTTCGATTGCCTGTAATGCACCAAGTGCCATAGCATCGTTGTTGCAGAAGATTACTTCGATCTGATCTCCGTACTGTGTCAAAGCATCCTGAGCGATCTGCTGTGCTTTTGCCTGATCCCAGTCGCCACGCTGTTTTAAGAGTTCTTTTACTTTTGCACCTGAATCGGTAAGCGCTTTTACAGAAAATTCTGTTCTGTACTGTGCATCAACGTTCTCCGGATCACCCTGGATCATGATGTAGTTGATTACGCCGTCACCGTTAATATCTCCTTTGTTTGAAGTTTCCAGAATCTCTTCTCCCTGGAAGGTACCGGACTGTCTGGCATCACAACCTACATAGGTAGCGTTGATTTTTTCATCTTTCCATCTCTGCTCTTCTTCCGTATCCGGTTCACGGTTGATGTAAACTACAGGGATTCCTGCTGCCTTACACATATCAGTGATTTCAGGAGCAGAAGAAGCCTGAACAAGGTTTAAGATTAAAACGTCATATTTCTGTGTAATGAAATTCTGAATCTGATTGGTCTGTTCTGCCTGATCACCCTTGCCATCCTGGATGATTACATTATCTTTCTTAAAGCCCAGTTCTTCGGTCAAATAACGCTGAAGTTCGGTTCTGTAAAGTGTCATAAAGTTGTCGTCGAATTTGTAGATAGAAATACCAACTTTTTTATCAGCCAGATCTCCGCCTACTGCGTTCTTCACTGCATCTGCAGTGGTTTGAGCTGCACTTGTGTCATCCTTCTTTGTCTCAGCGGCAGTCGTTGCCTCTGATGCTGCAGTCGTCCCCTTACTTCCGGAACCACAACCTGCCATGGATAATACCATTGCTGACGCAAGGCCTACTGCTAAAACTTTTTTGAGTAATCTCATGAAAAATCCTCCCTTTTCATTATATAGTTGCCGATCACCAGCATTTTGCTTCATCGACATGCACATTATATATTTATTTTGTGCAATTTTCCATATAATATTATTGGGTGATATATCGATTTTTTTAGATTCTCCAGTTTTTCATTAGAATTTATTTTATTTTTTGCCTATAATGTGCAAGAACCAGTTTTCTATTCTGCATGAACTGCCTTCTGGCTGCATTCGTAGTACTTTTCGTTATAGAGTGTAACCTCTTGCTGTACATCTTTATCCAGAGACTCCGCAGCGGCAATTTTAAATATGACACTGGCATATTCTTTGTTGTCACACTGGACAGTTCCAAAAATTTTCCCGGACCGCAGGCCCTCAAGCCCCTGAGGCGTGCCATCAATTCCCACAATCTTAACAGGCTTTGTAATGCCGTTCCGTTCCAGAGCATCTGCGGCTCCCAAAGCCATATCATCATTATTGCAGATCACCACTTCAATCTGATCCGGGTATTCTTTAAGCCACTGTTCCATCCAGGCGGATGCCTGACTTCTGTCCCAGTTAGCCATGCCACCGGTGATTTTTTCTAACGGTACGCCGCCATCTTTTAAGGTCTGAATGGACCATTCCGTACGAATCAGAGAATCCTGGTGGCTGTTCTCACCTTCCAGAAGAACATAACTGACTTTGCCGTCCCCATTTAAATCCAGAGAAGAAGGGTCTTTCTGATAGGCTTCCACCAGGATATTTCCCTGAAGGGCTGCGGATTCCTTTGCATTTTCCCCTACATAGTAGAGTTTTTCCCAGCGCCTCATATCTTCTTCTACCGGCTCTCTGTTAAAGAAAATCACCGGAAGATTTGCATCCATGGCTTTGCTGATAATATTTGATGCCATGGAGCGATCTACCATATTGACGCAGATCGCATCGTATCCCAGGGATATGAAACGGTCCACCTGGCTGTTCTGGGCATTTTGGTTCCCCTTTGCATCCACAATCTCCATAACAACTTTAATTCCTGTCTCTTTTTCGTATTCCTTGGCTTGTTCTTCCATATTAGACCGGATGGTATTGATGAAGGAATCGTCTCCCCGGTACAGTGTTACACCAATTCGGATGGATTTTTTATTTTCCTTTTCTCCAGCCTTAAAATTGTGATAAAATAATCCCCCAAAGACCAGCAGCAAAACGATTGCTGCCGCTATCACACCATATTGCTTTCTCATCTTTCCATCCCCCATTTAATCAATCGGATATAAGATTTTTTCGAATCTGCTTTCCCGCAAATTAGCCTTGTTAATATAGTACGAATCCAAAACAACCTGTTCTCGTTCCTGTCTCTTGTGGACCGCTTCTACTGCCTTTTCAATGCTTGTATAACCAGCATCAAACTGGTTGGTTGCAATCAGCCCTTTAATGATTCCATTATCCAGTTCCGTTAAAATTTTGGTCGTACTTCCCACCCCGTAAAGACCTGCGATGTAATTACCGTATACCGGACTTCCTGCAATAATACTGGCTGACTCATCAAGACTATCCACATCAATGGCCGCGATGATGGCTTCTCCGCTGCCCGGATATACGGTGCCTTCTATGGTCTGCCGGAAGGTTTCCTCCGCTTTTTTCTCATATAATCCTACGGAAAATCCGGATTTTTTCAGAGCCGAAACCAGGCCGGCATACACCTCCCTGTTGTAACCGTATTCCAGACCTTCTGTAAATATCCAGACAGGAATGGACGAAGAATTTTCTTCAGCAATCGCCTGTCCCAGTCTTTCCCCTTCTTTTTCATAATCCATGGAAACTCCGCTTCGAACCCGGTCATTCGGAAACATATTTCCCATTATGATGACCGGACTGTTTAAAACCATATCATCAAGTTTTTTGGCGCATTCTTCTGGTTTTACCGGTAGCAGCACCACTGCAGAGGCGCCGTCGCTTATCTCTCTTCTTAAAAGTTCCATCTGCTGGTCAGCATCCCCCTTTTCAAAAAGTGAGATAAAACTCACATCAACGTTATATTCATCTGCTGCTTTATCTGCGCCTTTCCTGAAATTGGCAAAATACTCATCACTGGTATCACTGATGATGACAGAAACCGGATAAATATCTGTTTTCTTCTCCTTAATGATAAAATCCGTTGAGGATAAAAGATACAGGATAACCAGAATAACTGCCATCAGGCCCCATAATAATTTTTCCTGTTTTGTCATGGTCTTTTTTCCTTTTCTAAAGCAGAGCCATAAGGAACTGCCGGAAGATGAATGGTGATCGTGGTTCCTTCATCCGGCTCTGATAATATGGTAA
Source organism: uncultured bacterium (assembly GCA_963519465.1). Taxonomy (GTDB): domain Bacteria; phylum Bacillota; class Clostridia; order Lachnospirales; family Lachnospiraceae; genus Lacrimispora. The sequence goes on along the minus strand of CAUQMY010000007.1, from coordinate 177,413 downwards.
GCCCGTAGGCATCTCCAAAATAAAGTTTGATCCGCTCATTGACATTCTTAACTCCGATCCCGGAGCCCTTTTTGGACGTACTGTGAACCTGATCGGAAAATAAGCCTGCCACCTGTTCTGATGTCATGCCAAGTCCGTTATCCGTCACGGTGAAATATAAGTCATCTTCTTTTTGGAAAACGTTTAAGAGTATTTCTCCTTCTCCATCCATGAACTCCATTCCATGGTAGATTGCATTCTCCACAAGAGGCTGAAGCACCAGTTTTAAACTTGTAAGCTCCATACACCCCTCTTCGGCATGAATTTCGTAGGAAAACTTGTTCTTAAAACGCATATGCTGGATCATTAAATAGTTTCTGACATGTTCCAGTTCATCCTGAACGGTAATGACGCTTTTTCCTTTGCTTAAGCTGATCCGGAAGAAACGGGCCAGGGCAGTTACCGCTTTTACAGCTTCTGCCTTTTGTTCGTTTTCGATCATCCAGACTATGATGTCAAGGGTATTGTATAAGAAATGAGGATTGATCTGAGACTGTAGCGTGTTGAATTCCTGTTTTCGTTTGGCCTCGTGCTCTGCCACGATGTCATCCATGAGAACACGGATCTGCTTTGCCATATTTTTAATGGAATTCCCAAGATGCTGGATCTCATAGGATCCTCCGATGGATACTGGGGTTTCTAAATTGCCTTCTTCCAGAATTCCAACGGATTTTTCAAGCTCCTTGATCGGATTCGTGATACGAGACGAGATGTAAGAGTTGATCAGGGCAAGAATGGATAAGATCAAGGTGATGAGAAATACAATAAACAACCTGGTTTTAATGGAATTTAAGGAAACAACATTTTTCGGTGTTACGCCTACCACTTTCCAACCGGTATAACCGATGGATTTGACCGTAATGATCCTTTGTTTTCCTTCAAATTCCTCTCTGTGGTTTCCGTCCTTATAACCGGCGGCAGCCATATTGTTCTCCTGTAAGCGGCCGGAATCAATCAGCTGGATTTTGGGGTGATAGAGGATTTCTCCGTCATTGCTGATTAAGTAAACATAACCGCCCTTTCCCGTCGTCACACCGTCAAAGAGATGTTCCAGACTGGAATAGCTTAAATCCACAAGAAGAACGCCTTGTGTGGTAGAGGTTCCTTCTGTCAGCTCCACTGCTCTTGATAAGGATACCACCCACCGGTACTGATTCTCGTTGTTGTCAAAAATATACTGGACATGGGGATAGGAAAAGTGCTGGTTTTCTGTTTTTTCCAGTGCATTTAAAAACCAGCTCTCCTTCGTTACCTTAAGGCCGTTCTTCAGTCTGGCAGCAGGTACTGCCTCCACCATGGAACCAGACTGGGTAAAGAGGGCAATGTTATCCACATTATCCTTGTTGTTATCATACAAAAGGGTAATCTCGTTATTAATGGATTCCGAGGAAAGGTCCGCATTTTTTACGGCACCGTAATATAAGGAATCCGACAGCTTCATGACCGTGCGCAGATAAGATTCTACGGATCTTGCCACCTGATTGATAAGACTCTGGTTCTCTGCCATGACCATTTCCGAGACCTGACTGGTAAGACGCTGGTACAACGAAAATGTAATCAGCAAACTGGCTGCAAGAGCGGTCACGGTAAAATATACAAATATGGTATAACGGATGCTGTTATTCTTCTTTTCCATTACCTGGCTCCACGAAATCTGGTCGGTGAAACACCGAATTTTTTCTTAAAGACATAACTGAAATAGTTTTGTTCCTGATAACCTACCTTTGATGCAATGATATAAGTCTTATCATCGGTCTTATTGAGCAGTTCCACCGCCTTGTTAAGCCGTAAATCGGTTAAATAGGCAATGTAAGCCTGACCTGTCTCCTTTTTAAACATGGTGGAGAAGTAGGCTGGACTCATGTGAAGATGGCGGCATATCATCTCCACCGAAAGGTCTGGATTCTGGTAGTGGTCCATGATATACTGCTTGGCCTCCTGAATCACCTGACGAGTGGTCATATCCCGCTCCTGGTTGATCTTGTGGTTCATCTTCCCGGCGATTTTAAGAAGCCACTGTCCAAATTCTTCGATTTTTTTCAGCTTATCAAAAACCTCCATATACTCCAGCTCCCCGCCCATAATATCTTCCAGGGCCAGATCATACTGCTGCATCATCTGAATCATGCTGTTTAAAACGCCAATCATATAGACCTGCTGCTGGCGGTGATGGACTTTGGCGGTTTTCATTTTTTCCACAATTCCTTTTACCGATGCCTCTATTTTTTCTTCCGGGCCGAACTTAATGGCAGAAATCAGTTCTCCTTCTGTCACACTGTCAAATTCCAGTTTTCCCGCTCCTACCGGTTCCATATCATTGATATATATGGTACTTCCGGTACCTGCAATGGCTTTGTAGCCAAGAGCTTCAATCGAAGACTGATAGGCTCTTATCACCCCGGACAGTTCTTCACAGCTGTGTCCGATTCCAATGGTGACAGGTACCTTTAAGATTCGTTTTGTTTCTTTGCAGATATCCCCAAGCACATCAATCAGTCCTGTAATCGAGTTATCATCATCAAGGGCAGCGATTACCACCATATCCGCCTCAGATGCGGACTGAAAAAGAGAGAAACGGGAATATCCCTCCAGCTTTTCTCTTACAATCTGCATGACAGAAATGGGAATGAGTTCTTCTTCGTTATGGAGTGATAAGGGTTCCCCCACATCTTCTTTTTCCACATCAATGGCAGCGGTCACCCATTTTCTTGCTCCTAAAACAGGAATATCATACTCCTTTAACTTCTGTTCTACCAGCTCTTTGTCTAAGTTTTTATGAACCAGGTCATTGAAAAACTGTTCCCGGATGATGGGGAGACTGTTTCGGTACTTTTCCCTTAAACGGCTTAAATTTCTTTTCTCTTCAATTTCCAGATCCAGATTGTTCTTGATCCGTTTTAAAATAGAGGTCAGTTCTTCCACATTGACCGGTTTTAAGATATATTCCGTCACATTAAGCTTGATTGCCCTCTGCGCATATTCAAAATCATCGTAACCGGAAAATATAACAACCTTCATGGAAGGATATCGCTGCCTTACCTTCTCTGCCAGCGCAAGGCCGTCCATGTAAGGCATCCGGATATCGGTCAGAACCACATCTGGTTCTAGCATTTCTATCTTTTCCATGGCATCTTCCCCGTTTTCCGCATCCCCTACCACTCGGAAACCGGCCGCCTGCCATTCAATTTTCTTTATAATGCTTTTACGTACTTCCTCTTCATCATCGACTAAAATTATGCTGTATAAATCCATGCTGTTCTACCCCTCATAAGAAACATCTTCTTTTATTTTACCTGATACAGCAGTGCATTCACAATGGCTGCCGCCACATTGCTTCCGCCTTTTCTCCCTTTTGCTACAATATAGGGAATGCCGGAAAGTGACATGATCATTTCCTTGGACTGGATCACATTCACAAAACCAACAGGTACTCCGATGATCAGCCTTGGGTTGATTTTTCCTTCCTGAATAAGCTCATATAAACGGACCAGGGCCGTGGGAGCATTTCCAACGGCGAAAATGCAGTCTCCCGGAAGCCTGGACGCTTTGTCCATACTGGCACAGGCACGGGTTGTATCATGGGTTTTGGCATATTCTGCCACGTCTTCATCTGCCATAAAACAGTCCACCGTACAGTTAAGCTTTTTTAAAGCAGGTTTATTGATTCCCGCTTTCCCCATATTGGTATCTGTAATGATCTGTATTCCCTCTTTTAATGCTTCCAAACCCTTTGTTACTGCGTGAGGAGAAAATATCAGATTATCTGCATATTCAAAATCTGCCGTGGTGTGTATCACACGTTTGATAACCAGCTCATTCTCTGGGTCTAATGTTTTTTCTCCCAGCTCTTCGGTGATCAGTTCAAAACTCCGCTTTTCTATTTCTTCGGGGAGCACCCGTTCCAGTTCGAATTGTTTCATTTGTTCCTCCATCTTTTTTATCTGTTGGTTATAACCCCATAATGCGGTAGATGTTCTCCATATCAAGACTTTCACGTAAGTATCCTGCCAGCCGCTCATACTGCTCTTCCTTATAATCCTGGTAGGAAATCCCACCTTCTAAGTTATCCGAAAGCCCCTTCTCTCTCATCAAAGCTTTTACAATGGTTTCGGCAATTTTCTCCTTATCAAAAAAGCCGTGGATATAGGTGCCGTAAACATTGTCTTTCTGACAGCCGTCCATCTTTGCCAAATGGGAACCGGACTGGCTTTCCATCACATAGGTCAAAGGCGGCACAGACCGGGCGGTCTCACCCATGTGGATTTCATACCCCTCCACTTCCAAGCCGGAAAGATCCCGTAAAATACCTTCTACATTGGCAAGAGCGCCTGTCACCCTGGTTCTGGTCTTTTCTTTTCCAAACACCGTTCGAATCGGCAAAAGTTCCATCCCTCTTACCTGCGAGGAGGAAGCTGTTGTCTCCATTCCATAAGGATCCGCCAGGCTTTCTCCTAACATCTGGAAGCCTCCGCAGACACCAAAGAGAGGAACTCCTTCTGCTTTCAGCTTACATATTGCCGCTTCCAGACCATTCTGCCGGATAAAGAGCAGATCTTCAATGGTATTTTTGCTTCCCGGCAGTATTACCATGTCAGGTCTTCCCAGATCCTGAACCCGGTCAACGAAGCGAAGCTGTACCTGAGGCATGGTTGAAAAAACCTGAAAATCCGTAAAATTGGATATTCTCGGAAACCGGATCACCACGATCTCAACTGCGGTATATTCCGTTTTTTCAGTGCCCATCAAGTGGTTCCCAAGGCTGTCCTCATCTTCCAAATCCACCTTCATATAGGGAACTACGCCCGCAACCGGGATATTGAGTTTTTCTTCAATCATGGAAAGCCCGGGATCTAAAATGGTTTTATCTCCCCGGAATTTATTGACAATCAATCCGGCAATCCGCTGGCGTTCATCTTCTTCTAATAACATGACAGTTCCATAAAGCTGGGCAAATACACCTCCCCGGTCAATATCTCCCACCAAAAGAACCGGCGAATCCGCCATCTTAGCCATTCCCATATTGACAATATCGTCTTGCTTTAAATTGATTTCCGCCGGACTTCCGGCTCCTTCTATAACAATAATATCATACTCATCGGAAAGCTTGTCAAATGCTTTTCTGATCTCCGGTATCAGTTTTTTCTTGTATGCAAAATACTCTCTTGCAGGCATGTTGCCGATGGAAATGCCATTTACGATTACCTGGGATCCGGTATCATTGGTGGGCTTTAACAGGATTGGATTCATAGCTGCTTCCGGTTTTATACCGGCAGCCTCTGCCTGTACCACCTGGGCGCGTCCCATTTCCAGCCCTTCTTCCGTAATGTAAGAGTTAAGAGCCATATTCTGGGATTTAAATGGAGCCACACGAAAACCATCCTGTTTAAAAATTCGGCATAATCCTGCCGCGATCAGGCTCTTTCCTGCGTTGGACATGGTTCCCTGTATCATGATCGTTTTAGCCATTCCCTTAATTCCTTTCTGTCAGTATGGATTTTAATACAGAAAGAAATTCGTCATTTTCTTTCCTCTGTTTCACACAAATCCGGTAATACGTCCCGTCAAGCCCCCGATAGTTGGCACAAGATCGTATCAAAACCTTTTTTAACAGGAGCTGGCGATACAGCAGTTTCTCTTCCTGTAATGCTTCCGCTCTTAGATCTTTAAAAAAGATATAATTCGCCATAGAATCATAAACTTGAAAACCAAGAGCAGAAAGACCTCTCTTTAAAAATTCCCGTTCACAGGCAATGAGACTTCTTGTTGTTTCCACATATTCTGTTTCCCCAAGAGCCGCCTCCCCTGCTGCCTGGGCTATGGATGATACACTCCACGGCTGCCGGATCTGGTGGATCCTGTCTAAGACGCTATTGTCACTGCAGATTCCATACCCAAGCCTTATCCCGGCCATGGCGTAAATCTTTGTAAATGCTTTTAGCAGAAATACCTCTTTGTATTCTCCATTCCTGAGATATTCAAAAATCGAATGCTGTTCCGGTTCCTCTAAAAATTCATTGAAACATTCATCAATTACTAAGAAGATATGTTTTCGTTTGCAGTAATCAAGAAGTGTTTTCAGCTGGTCCTTTTTTAAGGCGAAACCAGTAGGATTATTTGGATTGCATAAAAATAGCATCTGAAAGGAACGTCCGCTTTTTTCTATCCAATCAATCAATACCTGTTCCTTAAGAGCAAATCCCTGATCTTCTTTTAAATCGTAATAAGTAATATTGCAGGTTACTGAGTGAAGCGACTGTTCATATTCCAGAAACGATGGAGCGATTAAAAGCGCTTCTTTCGGTCTGACCGCTAAAACCACCTGAAAAATTAAATCAGCTGCTCCATTTCCACATATGATTGTTTCCATGGAAACATCGTGGAATTTTGCAAGTTTCGCTCTCAAGGAAGCAGACTGGCTGTCCGGGTAACAAGAACACTGGTCTGCTGCCTGATAAATAGCCTCACGCACTCCCGCCGGAAGGCCCAGAGGATTGATATTGGCTGAATAATCCATGGTGACGCAGTTTGTATAGATATCTCCGCCGTGTTGATATTCCATTTTTCTCTCCTGTTTTCCATTCATTGCTTTAAGCTGAGATAAAGAAAAGTATTAGTACCGGGACCAAAGCCAGGATGTAGGTGACCGTCATCAGATCATTGGCCCTTCGGATATCTTTCGATTCTACTGGCCTTATGGGATCTCCTATGGTTGGCTTTTCATACCGTTTTCCAAAGTAATAGGCATCTCCTGCCAGCTGGATCTGCAATACGCCTCCGCAGACCGCCTCTGTCTGGGCGGAATTGGGGCTTTTGTGGTTGAAGCGGTCCCGATTAAAGATCTTTACTCCCATATTCCCATTGTACGGGTTCTGACCGCCTTTTCGCAGTCCATGAGTGAACTGGCAGAAATACCCGGCTAAAATCATAAGTCCGGCGGAGATTCTTGCCGGAATGAAATTACAAAGATCATCAAGCTTTGCAGCCGCCCGTCCAAACCAGAGATACCGGTCATTTTTATATCCAATCATGGAGTCCATGGTATTGACCGCCTTATAAAGATAAACCCCAACTCCTCCAAAAAAGATCATGGAGAGCAATGGAGCAATGATTCCATCTGAGGTATTCTCCGCCACAGTTTCAATGGCTGCTTTTGTGATTCCCGTATCGGACAACGACTGGGTATCCCGGCCTACGATCATGGAAACCGCATGCCTTGCCTCTTCCACATCATTTTTTTCAAATGCCTTAAATACTTTCATGCTTTCCGTACGCAAAGACCGCCATGCCATCATCTGATAGCACATCACGCTTTCTATGAGATAGCCTGCATAAGGGGAAATAATCCAGGCAGTTATCGTTACCGTTCCAGCCAAAACTCCCGTAATAAGAAGAACCAGAAATACCAGACACCGTCCTGCTGCCAGTTCCCCTTTCTCCCCCTGTGGAAACCGATTCCTTAAAACCTTCTCCAGCTTGCTGATAAGGGTACCTATGCCGCATACCGGATGCCACAGCCACCTGGGGTCTCCCAGACAAAAATCCAGAAAACAGCCTGTAAGAACTGCTAATAAATGTAGTCGTATCATTGTTTCATTCCTTATTTTCTCTATTTGATGCGGGTTGCAATGCCGCATACCAGGCGGTAAACTGCTACTGCTTCCTTTGCAAGCCGGACCGAAGATCTGCCAGTCACCTCTCTCCACTCCCTGTCCTCCGGCTCCATTGGAACAATTCCACAGCCCAGTTCATTGGAAATGATGATTGCATCTTGGTTTTTCTTCTCTATGGAAGTGATAAATTCTTCCACACTTTTTCCCTCTTTTAAAATCCGCCTGATATATTCATGAAAATCATGGATAATAGGTCTGCTCATGGCACTATCAAAACTGTCTGTTTGTCCCTCTGCCACTTCTGGCATTTTCTTACCATTCTGTGCAGCCAGTTCTCGTGCAAAGTCCAGTTTCCCCTGCCATGCTCCTCCAGTGATCAGTATCATATATAATCCTTTCTATATCCTTTATACAAAATGGGATACCACCGCCAGACCAGCCACTAAAGCCAGTTCACAGATCTGTAGGAAATATCCGGCTAAGTCACCTGTAATTCCGCCAAATTCCCGTTTTGCCATGGTGTGATAATACCAGTATACGAAAACAGCCACCAAGAAGCTGACCACTGCGGCAGTAATTCCTCCTAAATACCAGATCAACACTTCTGCCAGAATCGCATAAAAGATCATAACAATGCCAACCGTCCGTTTGTGAGCTGCATTAGAAAAAGAGGCCGCCAGACCGTTTTTCTTAGCCATGGGAAATGTGACTACCGCCAGACCGCTTAATGCCCTGGTCAGTATAAATATCATACAGTAGGCCGGAATCATCTCCGGCTTCATTTCCCTAAATGCCGCCGCATAAAGGAGAAGGTAAACACCACAGCCTATAATGGCAAAAGCACCCGTATGAGGATCCTTTAATATCTCCAGTTTCTTTTCTGTCTCCATGTGGGATGATCTGGCGTCAATGACGTCAAGCAGTCCATCCATATGGATTCCTCCCGTAATCAGAATGGGGAGTACCACTGGAAAGAGCTGTCCAAAATATGGAAATCCAAAAGCATCGCTGATGAAACGGACACACAGCTGCAAAAGTCCAATAACTGCCCCGATTAGAGGAAAAAAGCACATGGCATATTTCATCCGCTCCTTTGTCCATTCCACCTGAGGCATGGGAATGCGGGAATACATGGAGAACGCAATCACAAAACTTCCCGGCAAATTCATTTTCCCTATTGATTCATCATTTTTCGGATCTTTCATAATCTTCTCCCTGATTTTTTATCCTGTCATAGTAAAGCACTTTTAAAATATCATATCACACTCGGCAGAAAATGTCATTTCCATTCCAAAAACAAAGACCCGCACCCTGAATCAGGATACCGGTCTTGTCTTTATAAATGATACGAAAACATTACTGCTATAATAATGGAACTGCTTAACCTTAAATATCAGGAATTTATGGTATCATTTTGTCTAAATCAGGAAGTACCATAAGACTTCTCTTTAATATTCCCTTCATGAAAGCGATGGCAGTCCCATAATTGGTAAAAGGAATTCCTGCATCCGCTGCGCATTTTCTGCGGTATTCCATCTCTCTTTCATTGAGCATACAGCCGCCGCAGTGGATAATCAGGCGGTAAGAGGAAAGTTCATCAGGAAATTCTCTTCCGGAGGTAGTTTCCACCACAAGGTCCTTTTTTGTATACTCTTTAAGCCATCTGGGAAGTTTCACTGTTCCGATATCGTCGCACTGTCTGTGATGGGTGCAGCCTTCGGAAATAAGAATTTTATCTCCGTCTTCCAGTTCGGAGATGGCAGCTACCCCTTTGATGGCATCCTCCAAAAATCCTTTGTATCTGGCCATAAGTATGGAAAAAGACGTAAGAAGAATCTCATCCGGAGTGTCTTTGTTCACCTGTTCAAACGCCTGGCTGTCTGTAATGACAAGTGCTGGTTTCGTTCCAAGACGTTTAAGAGTCTCTTTTAATTCCGTATCCCGGACGGAAATAGCTACTGCACCTGCTTCAAGGATATCGCGAATGGTCTGCTGCTGAGGCAGTATGAGCCGCCCTTTTGGAGCCGCTTTATCAATGGGAATGACAAGCACCACCAGATCCAGGGGATTTAATAAATCTCCAACAATCTTCAGCTTTGTATCACCGGTATTCACAAGTTTTCCGATCCGTTCTTTCAGTTCGTGAATGAACAATCCTTCTGCCGCACTGACAGAAAGCCCATCCGGATAATCCTGTCTGCCGTTTAAATCGCATTTATTGTAAGCAACCACATAAGGAATCTTTTTTTCTTCAAAGAGACGAATCAGTTCTTCATCGGCCTCCGTTTTTCCGGCAGTTCCATCAACAACCAGAACCGCACAGTCTGCCCGGTTTAAAATCTGCTTTGTTTTTCTTACTCGCATTTCCCCCAGGGTTCCTTCATCATCAAACCCTGGAGTATCAATGATCACAACCGGGCCCATAGGAAGCAGTTCCATGGACTTGTAAACCGGATCGGTGGTAGTTCCTTTTACATCAGATACTACGGAAAGCTCCTGGCCTGTCACTGCATTGACCACGCTGGATTTTCCTGCATTGCGCCGGCCAAAAAAGCCGATATGTACCCGTTCGGATGACGGTGTTTCGTTAAGTCCCATGCGTTTTACCTCATTTCACCAGTATAAGTGTCAGAAACGGAAATCTCTGATTCCTTCTTCGATTTTCTTTAAATGATCTTCACAGATAAGACGCACTTTTTCCTTTGGAATGCGGTCCAGTTCTGCAGTAATAAGCGCCTCTCCGATTTTAACCGTTTCCTCGGAAGCGTAATCCATTAAGTATTCTTTTAATGTCATAAGTGCATTTGGCTGGCAGCAGTTATGGATCTGACCACTCTTTAGTAGACTCATGAAACGGTCTCCAGTCCTTCCTTCCCTGTAACATGCCGTACAGAAAGAAGGAATATAGCCAAGGTCCATGAGCCAGCGTACTACTTCGTCAAGAGAACGCTGATCCGATACATCAAATTGTTCTGTATCTGTTGGACGTTCTTCTTCCTCATAACCGCCTACACTGGTTCTTGATCCACCACTAACCTGAGATACTCCAAGGCGAATTACTTTTTCTCTTACCTTCTGGCTTTCACGGGTGGATACAATCATGCCGGTATATGGAACAGAAACCCGGATCAGGGCACAAAGCTTGGCAAATATCTCATCATCAATTCCATTGGCGAATGCTGAAGGATCAATGTCATCAGCAGCTTTGATGCGGGGAACGCTGATGGTGTGAGGGCCGACGCCGTGAACCGCTTCCAAATGCTCCGCATGCATCAAAAGGCCAGCAAATTCATATTTAAATCGCTCCAGTCCAAAAAGTACTCCAATGCCTACATCATCTACGCCGCCTTCCATCGCACGGTCCATGGCTTCTGTGTGATAAGCGTAATCGTGCTTCGGTCCCGTTGGATGAAGTTCCTCATAGCTTTCTTTATGATAGGTTTCCTGGAACAGGATGTAGGTTCCGATTCCTGCATCTTTCAATTTTCTGTAATTTTCAACCGTGGTTGCCGCAATGTTTACGTTTACTCTTCGGATTTCACCGTTTTTATGTTTAATGGAATAAATGGTTTGAATACATTCCAGAATATATTCGATGGGATTATTCACAGGATCTTCTCCTGCTTCAATAGCCAGACGCTTATGTCCCATATCCTGAAGAGCAATGACTTCTTTCTTCACTTCCTCCTGGGTCAGTTTCTTTCTGGCGATGTGCTTGTTCTTCATATGGTAAGGACAGTAAGTACAGCCATTGACACAATAATTGGATAGATACAGCGGCGCAAACATAACAATCCGGTTTCCGTAAAAATCTTTTTTGATCTGTTCTGCCAGGTCATAGAGCTCCTGAATTTTCTCCGGAATTTCACATGCAAGGAGAACGGAAGCCTCCCTGTGGGTCAATCCCTTTAAGGTTCTTGCCTTCTCAATGATCTGATCAATAAGTTCTTCGTTCTCTTTGTTCTTTTCCGCATATTCCAGTGTTTCAAGAATTTCCTCGTGTGAAATAAATTCTTCCGCCTTCAGCGACTTTGGATCATACATAGTGTTACTTCCTTTCTTTTGGGTCAGCATCTGCTTCTCCGTCAGTGGTATATTATTTCATAAGGCCTGCGCCTTTCGAAACATCTGTTTAATTCATTCCCTTCAGACATTGACTCCCTGATATGCCGTCTTGGAACTGATGCCTTTTAATTTTCCAATCTTTCCTGTCAGTGCGGAAATTGTAGTCTGGGGCGCATCCACCGCAATGCTTATGATGCACACACCTTTCTTCGGATATGGAATCCCCATACGTCCGATGATCGCCTGCCGGTAATCATGAAGAATATCATTGAGCAGTTCTACGGACTCCTCTTCTTCCACCACAATTCCGATGACTGCTATTCGTGTTTCCATGCCTGTTCCTCCATTTCTTCTGTTTTATCAGTGATTATCTGCAAAAGAAAAACCGCACCAAAAAAAGGTGCGGCAAACAAACTCATTCCTCAAATGCCGAACCTTCTACCTCAAACATGGTTTTTGGTGTCAGGATACTGCTATTTTTTAAGAATAGCATATTTGAGGATTTTTTTCAATTAGTTCCTTTGATGGATATAGGGATTCCGGCAATCACTTCGATGACTTCATCCGCTATATGGGCAATCCTCTGATTGATTTGCCCAAGGACTTCCCGGTACTGATTGGTCTCTCTGCTGTAGTTATCCCCATCGGAGAAAACTTCATTGGTGACGATGGTGACGTTTTCTGCCTGGCCCTTGAGCCTTAAGATTCCAATCATCACTTCTTCTACGGTCTGACCAGGAAAAAGGAGTTTCTCCCCGTTCTCTCCAAGGCCGAAAAGTTCATTGGATACCAGATTGGACATGCATTCCAAAAGAATCTCCGAAATCTCCCCATGCTCCTTGAAATCCAGACGTTTTAAATTCCTGTAACATTCTACCGTATCAAACTTTTTTTCTGATCTCATCTGCCTGTGCCGGAAAATCCGCTTTTCACATTCTTCATCCCAGGGTTTCATGGTTGCAATATAGATCCGTTTACCACCTTTCCGGCCCATGATCACCCCTTCTGCATATTCGGACTTTCCGCTCCCGCTTCCACCAATCACCAGTGTAACCATTATGCGCCTCCCATGGGTTTATACTCTTCAATCTGTATCTCTTCAAAGGAACTCATCTTCTGATAAATATCCGCTGCCATATCAAGAAGAGGAACCGCTGCAACGGCGCCGCTTCCCTCTCCAAGACACAGGCCCGCCTGTATCAGCGGAGCAAGTCCCAGCTCATCAAGAAGCAGCCGGCCCGCCGGTTCTGCAGAGACATGGGAAGCCAGCATATAATGGCGGCAGCCAGGATAGATCCGTTCTGCTGCTAATGCGGCAGCGGCGGAAATAAACCCGTCAACCAGTATGGGAACCCGGTAAATTGCACCGCCTAAGAACACTCCCGTAAGTCCCGCTATGTCAAATCCACCTACCTTTGACAGGATATCGACGGCATCCTGACATAGAGGTTCATAGGTTTTCACCGCTTTCTTAATGACTTCCAGCTTTCTTTTTAATCCTTCATCACTTAATCCTGCCCCTCTTCCGGTCAGCAATTCTGGTTCTTTTTTTAAGAGCATGGAAGTAACTGCACTGCTGGTCGTCGTATTACCGATTCCCATTTCCCCAGTGGCAATAAGACCATATCCTTCCGATGTAAGACTTTCCACAATAGAAATCCCGGCTTCCAAGGCGCAGAGAGTTTCTTCCCTTGTCATGGCAGGTTCCCTGTAGAAATTTTTTGTTCCATAAGCGATCTTTCTTCTAAGAAGGGGGTAGCGTACGCCGGATCTCAACTCCCTGGCAACTCCTATATCCACCGGAAATACGTCCACTCCGGCTCTCTCTGCCATGATGCAGACACTGCTGTTTCCATCGGTCATATTTTCAGTTACAACCGCGGTCACTTCCATTCCAGTCTGTGTAACCCCTTCTTCCACTACGCCGTTATCACCGCACATAATGACAAGGGCCCGTTTTTCTATCTCCACATTCGAAGTACCGCATATTCCAGACATCTTTATAATATCTTCTTCCAATGCTCCCAGACTGTTTAAAGGCTTTGCCACATGGCTCCAGCGCACACGGGACATTTCCATTGCATGTTCATCCAATGGAAGAATCTTTTTGAAGTATTCTTCTAACTCTTTAATCATGGGTATAAGCCTTTCCGGAAAGGGGCTTTTCATAAAGTTTAAACCAATGAAGGCCATATTCACCTAATCCCAGATCCGCATCCCCTATATACTCATAGCCCAACCGTTCATAAAGGCGAATGGCCGGTTCATTCTTTTCATAAACATCCAGGCGGATTACTTTTTTTCCTTCTCCAATCGCCTTTTCTTCGGAAAATTCCAATAGACTTCTGCCAATACCATACTTTGTATAATCCGGATGAACCATAAAAGTATGGATAACCGCCACCTCTCTTGGATCAGCCTCAATCTTCCAGTGAGCGGTATCATATGCTTCTTCCTGTTTTTCATTGACAATGACTGAGCCTACAATCGTCTCATTTATACGGGCAGCATAAAGAGTACCTTCTTTTATTCCCAGTTCGGCATCGGCACGAGTTGGATATACGCCCTTTTTCCAGCCTGGATAATTGCCATGGCTTTCTAAATACTCTACCACATGGTCATAAAAAGCCGATAATTCGTCGATATCTGCGTCTGTTCCAGGTACTATTTTGATATCATTCATCCCTCTGCTTCCTCCTTTTTTCCATTTGACAATTCTTACAAGCTTCTGTAAATCTTTTAGGCAATAAAGGATTGGAAGGATAATAAAAATGAGGAAATCCTACAAACAGGCCGTTCTCCCCGTGAACACAGTCCCAGCTTCTTTGTTGTCCAGGCTTTACTGCTTCCAAGTGGTCACCGTTATTTTCACTGTCCCAGTAATGGAATTCATGCGCTTTAATAGATTCGCCCTTTTTTAGGAAGCATGTATCTTCTTTGGAAAATGCCTCTATGTATCCAAACCTTGACAGACGATTTGTAGGAAATGTCTTTCCTTTTATCACTCCGACCATGGGATAGACCGTATGGTCACTTGTCTCCAGCTCTTCGTGGAGATACATAAATCCTCCGCACTCTGCCAGGATGGGGACAGAATTCTGATGGGCATTCTGAATATCCAAAAGCATGGAAGTATTTTCGGAAAGTTCTTTGGCATACAGTTCAGGATATCCTCCGCCAAAGATTAATCCTGACACACCTTCCGGCAGTTTTTTGTCCCGCATGGGGCTGAATGGAACCAGTCTTGCTCCCATTTTCTCCAATAGCTTTAGATTTTCCTGATAGTAAAAACAAAAAGCTTCATCCTTTGCAATGCCAATGGTTACCTGTTTCTCCCCTGCATTACGTATCATGTCCAGATACTCGGTTTTCTTGGAATCGGAAGCTGATAAGGGGGTTGATTGTCCTGCCAGAGCCAGAAGGCCATCAATATCAATGGTCGTTTCCATCGTCTGAGCCAATCGGGAAAGCTGTTCTTTCAGACCATTTAGTTCTGACGGAAGTACCAGTCCTAAATGACGGCTGTCAAATCGGCCTTCCTCGCATTCAGGTAAGTATCCGTAAACCCGCACTCCCAGGGCTTCCATCTCCGGTTCCAAACGCTTAGCCATAACCTGGGATGTGCGGTTTAAAATCACCCCGGCAATATGACTGTGCTCCCTAAATTCCAAAAAGCCCTTCACCACGGCTGCCAAGGAAAGGCTGGCTCCCTTACAATCCAGAATCATGACTACGGGAGCATCGACGGCACAAGCCACATCATAGGAACTTGCCATAGTACTGTTGCCCCCCACTCCGTCATAATAGCCCATGACTCCTTCTATAATGGAGATCTCCGCTTCTTTGGCCAGATCCATAAACTGGTTCTTTACCATTTCCTCTCCCAGAAAATAAGTATCTAAATTCCCGCCGTCAATGCCAAGAACGTGTTTGTGAAACATGGGATCGATAAAATCAGGGCCGCATTTAAAGGAACGGCAGGTGATTTCCCTTGAAAGAAGAGCGGTCAAAAGCCCGCAGGTGATCATGGTCTTCCCGCTTCCGCTTTTAGGCGCCGCCAACAAAAGCCTTTTATAAGAATTACTCAAGACACATTCCCCCTTCTCCGCCAAAAGATATGACATACACCGGATTCTGCCCCATCATCAGATGATAATTGCCGGCTATCTTTCCCTTAGAAACCTGAACCTGAACGATTTCTGCGGGAATAGAATGCTTTTTCAGCCAGTTAAGAACTTCCGATATGGATTCCAGAGCCAGCACATTAATGACCACCCGGACTTTTGGATTTTTCTCTAAAACCAGATTCAGCACTTCTTCCATGGCTCCGGAGGTCCCTCCAAGAAATACATGGGTCGGCACCTCTAATTCTACAAGGGCCTCAGGGGCTGTTCCTTCCACGATTACCAGACGATCCGCAGTAAATTTTTCTTTGTTGGCCTGGATTAATTCTATCGCCTCATGCTTTTTTTCAATGGCATATACACTGCCTGTCGGAACCATAAAGGACGCTTCCACTGAGACAGAGCCGGTTCCCGCTCCAACATCATACAAAATAGAGTCCGGATTCAGTTCCAGTTTCGAAAGAGAAACCGCACGCACTTCGCTTTTGGTCATTGGCACAGTTCCTCTGATAAACAGTTCATCTCTCATACATTACCTCTCGATCAATACAGCCGACAAAACATCAAATTCCTGGTGTTTCAGGGTTTTCGGGGTTCCAGTGGTTATCCGTTCATCGGAATAGGAAAGACGTTCTCCTACAGACAGCTTCACATCTCCAAACCCTTCTTCTATCAAACGGCTGCATAAATGCTTCACCGTATTGGTTCCATCTAACAAAGCAAAGACCTTATCAGAAAGCTTAAGTTCTTCTGCAATGTCTCCTCCCCTTCCATGAAGGCTTATGAGACGGACATCTTCCCAGCCGGTTTTAAGTCTGGAACACAAATAGGAAACAGAAGAAATTCCGGGAAGTACTTCTGTTTCATACCTTTGTCCGTATGGCTCCTTTAAAAAAGCCTCTATCATTTTTTTGGCTCCGCTGTAGAAACCGGTATCACCGGAATAAAGGATTCCTATGTTTACAAACTCCTCATGTTCTTCCAGCCAGGGCAGGATATCTCTGCTTAAATACCAGGGAATCTTTTTTACATCAGGAAGAATCTCCGTGACGTTATTTAGCATTCGCTCAGCTCCAAAGACCACATCACATGATTTTAAAGTCTTGAGTGCCTGCCCTGTCATCTGCTCTGGTCCGCCCATTCCTGTTCCGATCAGGGTGACTTTACGCTTCAGTGATAATTGGGAAATGAAAGGATTGGAATTTTGATCTACCGGATCCGCTTTATATTCTGCCAAAACCTTTTTTGCTTCCTCTGGTGTCATTCCTTTTTCATCCATGGGCCGTCCTACAACGACCGCGGTAATGCCGCATTCTGCTGCCGCTTTCATCTTTTCTAAGAATCCTCCGGCGTTTCCAGATTCTTTTGTTACCAGGTAACGAACCTCATATTGCCGGATCATAGCCTCATTCATTTCTACAGAAAATGGTCCCTGCATACCGATTAAATGCTTTCCTTTAATCCCGATTTCCTCACAGGCAGAAATTACAGATACCGAAGGCAGTACCCTGGCATAGACCCGTTCTTCAAAAGAATCCAGAGCAGTGAATTTGACTAGTTCCTTGCTTCCTGTGGTCGCAAGAACGTTTCCTGATTTTTTGCATAGATACTGAACCGCTTCCTCTACCGATTCCACCCATACGATACGTTCGTCCTCACTCATGCCTTCCCGGTTTGTCAAGGACTCACGGACCACCCGAATGCGGCTGATCCCTGTCCGTTCGCAGGCTTCTGCAATATTTCGGCTGACCAAAGCGGCATATGGATGGGTAGCATCAAAAACGAGTGCGATGTCATTGATCCTGATAAACTGTTCCATTTCTTCTTCATCCATGGGAGTTTCATGGATAAAGAGATAGGGACTTTCCGGAAGGACCATCTTGCCATATCCGGTAGCAACGCTGACCCAGACAGATTTCTTTTGCTCGTGACAGTACTGAGCCAGAAGCCGGCCTTCTGTAGTTCCTCCAAAAATCAGAATTCTACTCATGTTTGTATCCTCTTGGGGTTACCATTCTGCCATCGATTTCCCTTGTCATGGAATTCCCGATATAAACGGTGGTGAACATATCCACAGGAGTATCCTTTAATATCTCCAGGGTCATGACCGCCATGTCTTCCTCATCTCGTCCTACATTTCTTGCAAGGCCGCAAACGGTTTCAGGGGATTTGTATTCCAGAACGATTTCACAGGCCCGCTTTAAATAATCAGCTCTCTTTTTGCTGGATGGATTGTAAAGACAGATCACCATATCTGCCTTTGCTGACATCGCAAGCCTTTCTTCTATTAATTCCATTGGTGTAAGTAAATCACTTAAACTGATGACTGCAAAATCATGGCCAAGGGGCGCTCCAAGAAGTGCACCTCCACTCAGTGCTGCAGTGACGCCTGGAATGATTTCAATATCTAAATCTCCTTCTGCCAGTTCAAGAATCAGGCCGCTCATGCCATATACTCCTGAATCTCCGCTGCATACCATGGAAACGGTCTTTCCTTTTCTGGCTTCTAAAATAGCCATCTGACACCGTTCCTGCTCTTTTCGCATAGGCGTGGTAAGCATCTCCTTATCCGGGAAATGATCCCGAACCAAATCTATGTATACAGTATACCCTACAATGAGTTCACTGTCTTTAAGCGCATTGATCGCTCTTATGGTCATATCCTCGTAAGAACCAGGACCGATTCCTACCACATAAAGTTTTCCTGTTTTTTTCATAATACTACCTTCCAATCCCGGACAGCCACAGCCACTGTGACACCGCTTAATGCCTGTTTTTTTACCAGAAGCGTTCCGCCTCCCAGTTCTTTCACGCAGACAGTTGCCGCCCGTTCACATACGTTATCAACTCCTGTAATCTGCTTTACAAAAGAGGAAGAAGTAAATTCTCCTTCTGCTGCACAAAGAACCTCCGCCGGATAAGTAACGAACGGAATTCCTTTTAATGCCGCAAATTCACAGATTCCTGCTTCTTCTTTTTTTATATCAATGCTGGCGCATACGGCCAGACTTTCTTCGCTTAAGTTCCATTCTTTTAGTACCTGGTCTACAGCAGCTGTGATTGCCTGTTTGGCGACTCCCTTTCTGCAGCCAATCCCTAAAACCACAATTTTCGGAACCAGCTTTAGACTATCTCTTCGTTCTTCCTCCAGTTTATCCTTAATGGTGATATATATGTCTGCCATACCAGTCTGGTTTCTTAATAACCCTTCCGGTAAGTTTCCTTCTACGGGAAAGTCACTGAAGAATCCTACATGTTCACCTTTTAAAATGGCTGAAGAGATCTCTTTGACCTTATGCAACCGGGTGATAAAAAGCCCTTGCTCTTTGGCAAAAAGATCTACCGCAAATTTTCCGTGATTATCTGTAGCCGTCGTAATGACTGCCTGACCCCCTGTAATTTCTGCTGCACGGTTTGCCAGTTCATTGGCTCCCCCTAAATGGCCGGATAAAAGAGAGATAGAAAAACGTCCCAGGTCATCCAATACCACGACTGCCGGGTCTTTGTCCTTTCCCTGTAAAAAGGGGGCAACGGCACGGACTGCAATTCCCGCTGCCCCGATAAAAAGAATTCCTTCCTTCTCATCAAACTGCTCTTTCGTCCACTCCTTTAAAGAAACCGTCACCGGAAAAAGGCCCTTGCCGGAAGGCCCATATCCTTCGCATTCATCTCCGGCGCTTGTAAGTCCAGCCATAAGCTTCATGCACAGCCTGGCTCCGGCTTCCGTAAAACAGATGAGGGAAAGTTTCATGTCAGTTCACCAGTTCCTTTTCGATACTCTGTAGTAAAAACCGGGTCATAAAGCTTGGAACGTTCGTAAGCATTTTGAGACACTGCATTACCAACGATGATCAGTGCCGTCTTTTTGATGTTGTACCGTTCGGCGCTTTCGTTCAGACTTTCTACGGTACAGACAACGGTCTTTTCTTCATCCCAGGTGGCCTTGTAAACAATTGCTGCCGGTGTTTCAGGAAGATATCCGCCTTTGACCAGTTCTTCTGACAGATCCTTCAGCATACCGGTGCTTAAGAAAATCACCATGGTCGCGCCATGGGAAGCAAAGGATGCAATGGATTCTTTCTCCGGCACTGGTGTTCTGCCTGCCATGCGGGTTATAACAACGCTCTGGCTTACGTCAGGAAGGGTGTATTCCATCTTAAGTGCTGATGCTGCTCCGCAGAAAGAACTGACACCGGGACATACCTCATAGGATATGCCTCTGACATCAAGCTGGTCCATTTGCTCCCTGATCGCGCCATAAAGACAGGGATCTCCCGTATGAAGCCTTACTGTCATCTTTTGTTCTGACTCTGCATTTTCTATTACAGAAATCACTTCTTCCAAAGTCATCCTGGCACTGTCATAAACCAGACAACCTTCTTTCTTATAATCAAGCAGCAGCGGATTGACCAGAGAGCCGGCATAGATAATGACATCAGCCTTTGATAACAGATCTTTTCCTCTTACTGTAATTAAGTCCGGTGCACCCGGACCTGCTCCTACGATATGTACCATATCTACCTCACAATCAATAATGAATAATAACCCGCGGTTTCCGGAATTTCCTCTAACGAATGGTAAACCCTCTCATCTGGCATTCCGCAGTTTTCCACCATCACCGCATGAAGCCCACAGTTACGGATTTCTTCCTTTACGGCTTTCATCTGCCGGCCAGCTTTCATCAGCACCTTAACGCCTGAAAGCTTTAACGCATCTGATATCTGATAGGAGGCTGGAATGATATGAAGCTCCTCCGCTCCTGTTACCAATGGAATATTGAGTCTGGCTGCCACCGCACAAAACGAAGGAATTCCACTTTCCAGCCTGGTCTCGTAACCTTCTTTTTCAAGCCGTTCTGTCAAATAGGTAAAAGTGGAATAAATGCTCACGTCACCAAGAGTAATGAATCCTACGTCCTCACCTTCTGCCAGACGCTCCATTACAGTCATAGCTGCTTCATCATGACATTTGTTTAAAACTTCCTGGTCTTTTGTCATGGGCATATGTAAATATAGACATTCTTTTTCTTCTATTTCCGGCACTGCCTGTCTGGCAATCTGATAAGCCGTGCATAAGTCTTTCTCTTTATGAGGAATGGCGATCACATTCAATTCCCTGATTCTTTTTACCGCTTTTATCGTCATCAGTTCCGGATCACCCGGTCCGACACCGATTCCATACATGATCCCTGCCATGTCTCATCCTCCTGTATTTTCCGTGTTATTGGCTTCCTTTGCAAAAAGACCGATCAGATCCTCTGCACCTTGGCTCATTCCAAGTATTCCATTTGCCGTGGAAAAGGTAACCACTTCCACACAAATTCCGCCACTCCAGAGAGTCGCATATTTCTGTATTCTATGTACCGCCTCTTCCATCGCAGGTTTTAATATACCGTGATTCTTTAATATCCCGGCGGCTTCCTCCATGGTATTGGCATTTAAAATGGTATTTTTAAGTTCAGCCTGGTCTTTTGTAACAGCACTGACACAGTCCCAAAGAATCTCCATGCGGCGGTCGCCGTATTTTGAATGGGTATTATAGACACCGCCTGCAACCTTTATCAGTTTTCCGATATGACCTGCAAACAGAATATTTTCAAATCCTTCTTCTCCTGCCATACCGAAAGCTTCCCCGATAAAATTACTGCAGGTCACCCCTTCAGTCATAGAAAGAGAAAGTGTTTCTTTAATAAATGCTTCCCCATAATTGCCTGGGGTTAAAATAACACGCTTATCGCCTGCGACTGCCTTCATATGCAGTTCCAGACGTATGGTAGCAGTCAGCGCATCTTCGCTCATGGGTTTTACAATTCCGGTGGTTCCAAGTACTGATAAACCTCCTTCAATCCCAAGCTTTGAATTGAAGGTTTTTTCCGCCAGTTTTCTTCCCTCAGGCATGGAAATGGAGATCTTTAAGGGACCTTCAAATCCGGCTTCCCTCCGGGCCTCTTCTACTCCCTGGAATATCATGGTTCTCGGTACTGGATTGATAGCCGGCATTCCTACCGGACAGGATAGCCCAGGCTTTGTCACCCAGCCAATCCCTTCCCCAACAGTTAAAAACAACGGGCTGATCCCGTCTTCTTCCCCGCCATAGCGGTAACAAGTCTTTATTGCCTCTGCTTCATCTCCATCAAAATATTGGACAGAGGCGAAAACCAGTGCCTTATCCGTCACATCAGGATCATCTCCTGCATCTTTTTGCACGGCACATTCGGCTTCCTGGTTCTTTATGACAACATGAAAAAGGGGCAGATCGGCTTCCGTCCCTTTTGGCGTCATAAGCTTCATATGTTGTAAATGATTTCCGGTGAGAAGCATGGCTGCTGCTGCCTTAGCCGCAACAGCGGCGCATGTCCCAGTCGTAAATCCGCTTCTTAATTCGTGTTTTTCCATATTTTATCCTCTTCGATGTACATTATAAAAGATTTTGGCCTATGGCGCAAGGGCATTCCTGCTTTTTGCCTATGCCTCCCCTGTTTTCTCCAGAGCTTCTTTTTTCAGTTCTCTTTTTCTCTTTGTAATCAGGCCACCGATTCGGCCGCTCTCTTTTGCGGTCAGACAGCGCCAGCCGCCGTTAACTACTTTATCACCAAGTCCCAGCTCTGTAGCTATCTCAAATTTAAGTACTTCCTCCGGTTTCATATTACGGGGATCGAAGGGTTCATTCTTTTTTCCTTTTGACATCTTTTTCCATCTCCTTTCTCAATTACGCCCTGGTGAGAGTATACCCGCTGAAAATAGAATTAAACGTCAAACTTTTTATGGATTTTTATAAAAAAGGCAGGATATCATGAATTCCAATTCCATGACTTCCTGCCTTTTTCTAAATAATACGGTTCTTTATCTTCTTGGAATAATCACTGCTGCAATGATATATGCTAAAATTCCAGGGCCTGAACAGGTGAGAAGCACCCACAGAAGGCGGATGATAGTTGCATCCACGCTAAAATATTCTGCAATTCCGCCGCATACCCCGCAAAGCATCTTGTCTGTATCTGAGCGATATAACCGTTTTTGATTGTTATCCATTTGTATTTCTCCTTTCTATTGTATGACCTCTGAATGTATGGTTTGTTATACTTGATTCATAAAATCCACTTGTATGGCACCGACTTCACAGTCTAAATCCATGGTTTTGTCTGATCCGTTATCAATCTGTTTCTTGCTTCCTAAAACAGCGATTTCTTCATCTCCTAACTCAATAGCTCCCAACTTACAGCGTACATCATAATCATAATCTTCCTTTTTTCCGTCAAGCTGCAGCTCTATCGCACCTGCCTGACATTTGGCTGAAATATCACCTGTGGTCGTTCCAGAAAAATCCACGGCTCCGACTTCCGTTTCTACAGTGAGCTCTCCTGCATTTCCCTGACCAATTTTTATAGCTCCGGCTTTTACTTCCAGATTTATTTCATCGGCTGAAAGAGCATCGGCGATCAATACAACATCGGAATCATATCTTCCATTTAATTTGTTAGAACGTTTCAGCTTAAATTCCACATTGGAGAACCGGTAATCCTTAGGTATATGAATGGTAAAAAGAAGGTCTCTTTCATTACCTAAATTATCTCCGGGATGACTGTTAAGCTGTAATTCCCCGTTATCTTCCTCAATGCTATAATAGGAATCATCCTGGTTGCAAAATATGGTGACTTCTTCTCCCGGTGAATCTTCCTGAATAATCACCTTTCCGGCAGTGATCACTCCACCGAGTTCTTTAATTCCTGAGGCAGTATATATTGGTTGACCCTGATCGGTAAAATCACTCTGATTAAAGTCATACATAAACTTGCTTTTATCCCAGAATTCTTCCTGAGTAACATTACCTAATTCCTGTTTCCACTGGATCGCCTGTTCCGGCAGAACATCCATAAGATTTCCACCTAATGCCACGGAAACTGCCGTTATGCCTCCGCCTATGAAAATGCAGGCCACTCCGGCTATGATGCAACCCTTTATAAACCTTTTCATAAACGGCTCCTCCTTCCATACAACAATTTCTGAATGGCATTCACACAGCTTTGAAACAGGTATGGAAGGAATTTTCCATAGAATGCTCCACTGACTGCCAATCCCAGAAAGCCCAGGCCAAGTATTAAAACTCCTATTCCGATCAGCAAGGTACCTCCCAGAGGATGGATTGCCATAGAAACAAATCCAGCCAGGATCATGGCGACCCCTGCTACAAGAAAAGCAAAAGTAATTGCACCGACCACTACGACAGCAGCTACCAGGATTCCGAAGACTCCTCCAAGTAACCCCATTAATCCGCCTCCAATGCCAAGCAGCATGGGGGACGCTGCAATAATGAGAATGACCCACAAAATCATCTTAACGGTTCGGTTGCTATCCTGAGACTTTTTCTCTCTTTTTGTCTCTTCACCAGCTTCGTCTTCAAACTGACGGTGCTCCTCCGTCACATCAGGAAGATCGAAACGCTTTGCCATCTGGTAATTAGGGTCTTTAAACCTTTCATCCTGATAGCCTTTCTCCGTAAATTCTCCCCCATCTTCTAAATTACCGGAAATCTCCGTACGAATAATAGCTGCTATACGCTCCGGACTTCCGAAATCCCCGATTACCTGTTCCTCATTCTCCGTTCCTGCCTCTTCCAGATAATCCCTGTAATATTCGAGGGCATCTGCCTTTTCTTCATCCGGAATATCCGACAGCAAATACTCCAGCTTTCTCATAAACTCTTCCCTGCTCATATATGTGCCTCCTCAAAAATCCGGGATATCTTCTGGGAATAACCTTCCCACTCGCCTCTATAAAGATTCAATTGAACCCTTCCTTTTTCCGTGATTTTATAATATCTTCGGTTTCTTCCGTCAAATGCCAGATCATACACTTCTAAGCATTCTTCCTTCTGTAATCTTCTCAGAACCGGATACAGGGTCGACTCTGATATTTCTATAACATTTCTCACATCCTGGGTGATCTTATAACCATAGGTACCTTCCAGATCCCTTGACACTACCGCCAGGACAATGGCGTCCAATAATGCTGCTCCTGTGTTAAAAACCATATGTCCACTCCTATCTCTGCTACCAGAAAAATATGCATCCGCCCTAGTTCTCCGGTGCCTTTGGTATGATTACTGCTGCAATGATATAAAGAACCAGACTTCCTCCTACCAGGGAAAATCCCATAAGAGAATGGAATAAATAACGCCATGACTGAAACATCATGAGACATACCCATATAAGTCTTATAATGACCGGATCCACTTGAAAGTACTCTCCGATCCCTCCGCAAACACCGCATACTACCTTGTTCTTCACGGAACGGTACAAACGCTTTGGTTCCACGATTGTCACCTTCCTTTCTTCTATAATAATTTGAAATCAAATATAATATTATTTTTTGTTTTATATTATATTCTGTATAGTATATATTATATGCAGTATAATATTGTTTGTCAACAATTATTATATTTATTCTTAAGGGAGCTAAAAAAACCATGCAACGGTCTTGAAAAAAAGAAACGTTCCCATAGAAAAAGGAATCCGGATTCAGGTATTCTACCCAATATCCGGATTCCTTTTGTAACGGCCTCTATCTTCCCTTAAAATATCACTGCTGCTGAGCAATTCGGTTAACCACGTCGATATAATCTCTGCAATAAGTCTGATACACACTCATGACTGCTGCGCGGAAACGTACCTGTTCGGAAGGGCTTAACTCCGTTACCACACAGCCTGCTTTTCTCAGCCTTTCCTTCACATTCTCTTCCCTGATCTGCCACAACTTTCTTTCATAAAGGGCGGACTCTTCTCCGCAGGTTCTTATGATTTTCCTATCTTCCTCACTTAACCGGTCCCAGGTGGACTGGGAAGCCAGCTGCATTTCCGGGATCCTGCTGTGGGCATCTAAGGTGATATATTTTGCCACTTCATAGTGATCCATGGTCTCATAGGATGGCCAGTTATTTTCCGCTCCGTCAATGTAACTGGTCTCCAGTGCTGCATATACCTCCGAATAAGCCATTGGTACGGCCTTTGCGCCCAGTGCCTCTACCATAGCTGCCATCATGTCAGACTTTGCTACCCGAATGCGCATTTTTCTTAGATCTTCCATCCGTTCAATCGGGTGGGAAGAATTGTAAAAATTCCTTGCTCCTGCATCAAACCAGGATAGAGCCACCAGCCCGCTGCCGTTTAACTCCTCTTTAAACTCTTCCCCGATTTCACCGTCCAGAACCTTCCACATATGGGTTTCATCCCGATAGACATACGGAAGTTGAAGCACATTGAACTTGGGCTTTATATCTGTCAGCATCATAACCGATACTCTGGCAAAGTCAATCCCCCCATATTGAAGCTGCTCTGCGATCTGATTCTCATCACCCATTTTTTCCCCAGAAAACACATTGATTTTGATTCTTCCATTTGTCCTTTCAAAAACCAGCTCCGCAAATTTCTTGGCTCCCTGTGTGGTGGGATAATCATCCGGCTGGTTGTCCGCATAAGTAAAAACATATTCCGGAGCCGTTTTCCTTCCTGAGAAAAGTGCCAGTTCCCCTTTATGTCTTATATTCCATAAGCCCGCCAGTCCCACAACTGACGCCAGTAAGAGTATTGCACTGACACCTGCTTTTACAATCCGTTTATCCATTACATTCACCCCCAAAACGCCTCCTCTGGGCACAGAGGAAGCGTTTGAACTTTACTATTCTTTTTTGATTACGGATTGATGATACCCTGAACTTCCGGATCATCCACGTTGGTCTTATCTACCAGAATAACACCTGTATCCACCTTTTTTTCCTTTACAGTACCGCCGTCAGCCATATCAAGGGCTGTCTTGACACCGTCATATCCCATATAGAACTGACGCTGTACTACAGAAGCGACATCGTACTGACCGCTGCGGATCATCGTCTCGATCTCTGCGGAGAAATCAAATCCTACCATGGAGATATCGGTACGGTTGGATTCGGTAATACCGGTTACAAAACCAACGGTAGAACCGTTATTAGGACCGAATACTGCTTTTAAGTTCGGATATGTCGTGATAAAGTCCTGACAGAATCCTACTGCCTTGCTGATATCACCATCGTTTACCTTGATATCATTATTTAAAACCTTCCAGCTCTTTGGAGCATTGGCATCCCAGTACTCGTTAAATCCTTTTACACGGTCATTGATGGTCTGAGAACCAGTGGAACCAACCTGAATGGCAATCTGAGCCTCTTCGGTCTCTGCAATCCCTTTGTCTTTTAATCTGCGGATCAGCTCTTCAGCTGCGGTCTTTCCTGCTTCCACATTATTAGTAAGAAGAGCGGCGCCATAATTGTCACTCTTAATTACAGTATCTACTAAAACTACAGGAATACCCGAATTATTTGCCTCTGTAATAGGTGCATCTAAAGATACACTGTCAAGAGGTGCAATTACGATGCCATCTGCCTGTGCAGATACTGCATTCTGCAGCAGAGTAAGCTGTCCTTCAATATCAGATTCCAAAGCAGTTCCGACTACTACCACGTTGCAGCCCAGTTCTCTTCCAGCCTGTTCCGCTCCTGCCTGAAGAACGCTCCAGTACTGATTTCCCAATACCTTAACGATTACATAAATCGTCTTTTCCCCCTCTTTTTTCTCTGCCTTAGCTTCTGTTTTTGCACCCTCTGACTTTTCAGGTGTCGTCTCCTTACTGGTGCTCTCTGCCGCAGTGGTTGCTGCCGTGCCGCCTGTTGATTGGCTTGCACAACCAGCCAGACCGGTAACTGCCATGGCTGCTGCCAACAAAACTGCTGTTACTTTTCTCATGTTTTTTCCCTCCTAAAATTATATAGTTTTATTTTACCAAGCCAAAAAACCGCTTGATTGCCCCTAAATCACCGCTCTTTTTCGCTGTCTGAGATGCAACCGCAATCAACAGGATCACACCTACGATTACCTGCTGCCAGAAGGAATTGACTCCGTTTAAGTTCAGTCCGTTCCGGATCACACCCATCATCAATGCTCCGATTACTGTATTTAAAATCGTTCCTTCTCCACCCAGAATGGAGATTCCGCCTAATACGGAGGCCGCAATTGCTTCCATCTCATATCCGTTTCCTGCGGTAGGCTGTGCGCTGGAAAGACGGGAAGCTACCAAAATTCCGCAGATTGCCGCAGATAAACCGGAAATGCAGTAAGCAAACATACGGGTCTTTACTGCGTTAATTCCAGAAAGTTTCGCTGCTTCCAAGTTGGAACCACAGGCATAGATCTGACGCCCGATACGCATTTTTGCAAGCACGATTCCAAGGATTAAAGCGTAAACCAAAGTAATAATTACGCTATACGGAAGCCCGTCGCCTCCGATTCTTCCTCCGCCAAGTACATAAAATTGTTTCTGAACTTCCTGGGAAGGGATGTTGGTAGTATAAAGAGGTGCACCGTTTACCAGAACGTTTGCCATTCCCCGGTAGACCCATTGGGTTGCCAGTGTGGCAACGAACGGCACCACTCCAAGAATCTCAATAAAAAATCCATTCATAACACCAGTTAGAAGTCCCATGACCAAACACAATATGATACAAACTACAAGGGGCAGCCCCTGCATAAGAAGTGCTACCATGATAATCCCAGACAGCGCCATGGAAGCGCCTGCAGATAAATCATTTCCGCCGCATACAAGACAAAATGTCAGGCCACAGCCGATTATGGTATAGGTTACGATCTGCTGAAGAAGATTCTGTAAATTCGCCGGAGCCAGAAATTTCGCCGGTTGAAGAACCGAAAACAGTACAAACAGTCCAATCAGGATTCCCAATGAGTAGATTGCACGCCGTGTGGCCGCATCCAGCCTGCCAAATGAGGCGCCTTTCTTTTCCTGTGCCTTTGCTTTTAAGTTTGCCATCCTTACTCTCCCTTTCTATTTCCTCCGCCCGATAACATGGGCGCCGGTTTTCCTTCCAGTTTGTTATAACCTGCCGCCAGATACAAAATTTCTTCCTGAGTGGCAGTTTTCGCGTCCAGTTCCCCATTGATTTCTCCCTGATGAATGACCATAATCCGGTCACTCATTCCAAGGATTTCCGGTAATTCGGAAGAAATCATGATGATTGATACCCCTTGATCACTGAGCTGATTAAACAGCTCATATACTTCATACTTGGCACCTACATCGATTCCTCTGGTGGGTTCATCTACGATCAGCACCTTAACATCATTGCACAGCCACTTTGCCAGAACCACCTTCTGTTGGTTACCTCCCGAAAGATTTCTGCAAAGCTGATGGACACTTGGTGTTTTTGTCCGCATACGCTTTACATATTTTTCCGCATTCTCCAGTCCTGCCTTATCGTTGATAAAGCCAAAACGGGTAATGCTTGGGAGATGGGCCATGTTGGTGTTGTATTTAATATCCAGTCCAAGGGCCAGACCATCCCGCTTCCGGTCCTCTGTTGCATATCCGATTCCATGACCGATAGCCTGGATCACGGAATTGACCTTAATGGGTTTCCCCTCCAGCAATAATTCCATGGAATCCGGCTGGTCCGCACCGAAGATACACCGCATAAGTTCTGTTCTTCCTGCCCCTACAAGACCTGAAATCCCTAAAATTTCTCCCTTTCTCACATACAGGTAATCCGCGTTTACCTTCGTCCCCCTCCGGACATTTCTGGCTTCCAGAACAATATCACCAATGGTTCGTTTGTGTTTTGGATACTTATCCTCCAGAGAACGTCCAACGATCATGTTCACCAGTTCATCCATGGTGATCTCATTTAAATTTCTGGTACCTATGTACTGCCCATCCCTGATAATCGTTACCCGTTCACAGATCTGGTTTAACTCCGCCATACGGTGGGAGATATAAACCATTCCCACACCTTTTTCCTTTAATCGCCTGATGATTCCAAAAAGCTGTTCGATTTCTTTTTCTGTCAGAGTCGCCGTCGGCTCATCAAGAACCAGTATTTTTGAATTAAAACTGATTGCCTTGGCTATTTCCACCATCTGCTGCTGGGCAATGCTTAAACTGCCTACATGAGTATAGGAATTAATATCAATACCCAGATCATCTAATATCTTTTTTGCTTCCTCATGCATCTTACTATCATCAATAAAAATCCCTTTTTTATGAGCCCTGCCAATAAAGATATTATCCGCAACGCTTAAATGCCCGCACATGTTCAGTTCCTGCATGATAATGCTGACTCCAAGCTCATGTGCCTTGGCAACCGAATCAATAATCACTTTATTTCCTTCGATAAAGATCTCTCCCTCATCTGCCTGGTACACTCCGGACAGAATCTTCATCAGCGTGGATTTGCCTGCTCCATTTTCTCCTACAAGACCTAAAACCTCTCCTTTGTAGACTGAAAGTTTTACTTTATCGAGAGCCTTGACCCCGGGAAAGCTTTTGCTTATTCCTTCCATTCGAAACAATTCCTGTTCCATCCCTCATCCTCCTCTCTGCTTGTTGCACACCTCCTGTGTTTGAATTAATTATACCGACATACAATCCTGGATTCTATCGTAACATTTTATCATCCCTAGTATAATTTTATCTTTTTTTAGTGAATGAGCACAAAAAAGCACCTGTCATCCCACCATGTCAGGCGCTTTTTAACAAGCAAATCAAAATTGAAGTTCTTTCAGTCTGGTCATTCTGTACCCAGACGGGTTCACCCCTTCCAGACGTTTGAAGACCTTTGTAAAGTAATTGGAATCCGAGTATCCAACCCTGGCCCCTACTTCTTTCACGATCACGTTGGGCTGTTCTAAGAATTTTTTCGCCTCATTGACTCTGTATTCCATGAGATAAGAGGTAAAGCTTTGCCCATACTGCTGCTTGAACATTTTACAAAAATATGGCTCGGAATACCCAATGGCGCGAGCGACCTCGTTCATAGAAATCTCATTCATAAAATTAGACCGGATATACTCTTCCACCATAGAGGTCATCACAGAGAGCCGGCTACCGTTATAATCCGGTTCTTCCTCTCTAACGGGTATATATTTTTCCACTTGAAGTCCTTTGCTCTCAACGGGCATCTGGCTCCATTCACCAGCAATGCGAAGTGCCTCTTCCACTACACTGATGATCTCCTTTTGAGAGTAAGGCTTTAACAAATACTCCATTGCTTTTATGGAAATGGCTTTCTTTGCGTAATCAAACCGGTCATACGCCGTTAAAAAGATCAGACAGCAGCGCGGATCTTCCTTTCGCATGATTTCTGCCGCCTGAATTCCATTAAGCCCCGGCATTCCTATATCCAAAATTGCCACCTGGATTTCCTCACGGCGAAAAATCTCAACGGCTTCTTTTCCATTCTGTGCCTCAAAAACCTGGCAGTTATCCCCGAATTTCTTCTGAAGCATCTTTTTAAGCACGATGCGTTCAATCATTTCATCTTCCACAATCATTAACCGATACATTCCCCGCCTTACCCCTTCTTACAGCCAAATTCAATCTCTACTACTGTGCCTGCATTTTCTATGCTGTCAATGGTCACCTTCCCATATTCATAATAAGCAGAAATTCTCCTGTATATATTTCCAAGTCCAATTCCAAGCCCGGTTCCCTTTGTTTCCATAGCATTGCGAATACCAGCCAATTTTTCCGGATCCATCCCTTTCCCCGTATCCGAAACCGATATCCACAAAAACTCTCCGGACTTTTTTATGTTGATGTGAATGCTGCCTCCGTTTTCCTTTTCCGATATGCCGTGGATGACCGCATTTTCCACCAGCGGCTGCAGCATGAAAACCGGTACCTCCTCCTGATACAAGTCCTTGTCGCAGTTAATTTCCCACTGAAACCGGTCCCCAAAGCGCATTTGCTGAATGTACATATAATCCCGTACCACTTTCAGCTCCTGTTCAAGGGGTTCAAAGGTATTGGAGGTCCGAAGACTGTAACGGAGTAAGTTTCCAATGGCCACCAGCATTTCCTCTGTCACCGGAGCCTCCTCCATCTGAGCCATCCGGGTCATCATATTTAAGGTATTAAACAGAAAATGAGGATTGAGCTGGCTTTTTATCAACTGAAGCTGAGCCATGGAAAAACGCTTTTCCAACTCCGTCCTCTCCAGCTCGTGACGATACAGTTTTTCTTCCATCTGCCTTTTTTCTTCTGTAGCTAAGACATAGTTCTGGGTGGAGCGCTTCATTTTATTAAACGCGTTTACCAGCTGTCCGATCTCATCCGTGCCATCCCATCGCACATCCGGGGTTGAGAAATCATTCTTTTCAATTCTTCCGGAAACCGTAGCCAGCTGTACAACCGTCTTTACAATGCTGCCTGTAATAAAGCGGAGTAGAATCACCAGCACCAGAAATGCCATTAAGCTGATTGCAACCAGAAGATAGGGCATCCGCTTCAGTGCAGAAACCTGAATTTCATAGTAATCGTTACCGTCCATTAAAACGATCTTGGTCAGCCGGGTGGCATAGATATCCAGATACTTCTGCATACTATAGGCCTTGTACCGTTCCTTAATATAATCCTTCTCTCCGGAACCCATGGATATCACCTTTTCCCGCTGCTTTTCATAGGTTTCATACCCGTTGATGATATTCCAGGTTACTCCGTAACGCTCCTCTCCAATCTTATTATAATCGTAAGGGAGGCCATTCAAATGCCCTTTGGTCTCCCGGCAGGCCAACTGATATGCAGCCCGATTCTCTGCGGTATCGCTGGCTAAAAGGCGGGCAAACATTTCACTCTCCTTTTCCATAGATTCCTGAAATTTATAGCACGACAGATTATCATCCATAATGATCCTCGCGCCATCGATGAATGTGTAAACCACTCTCAAGTTGATAAAAATAGAAGCACCCATGATCATTCCAACACTTCCGATAATCACATACAGCTTCTTTTTCAAGGTCATCCGATACCAAAGAGCCAACAGCCGATTCCCCACCTGCTATCCTCCCAATTTCCATCATTGATGTTTTGTGCAATAGTCATAATTTATCTTAGCCTTTCGCAAACTTTTTGTCAATATTTTTACACAAGAAGAAAGCGCAGCAGTAGAACCTCTGTTCCGCTGCTGCGCTTTTTGTTATAGTATTAAAGATTAAAAGCTTTTATAAGTCGTTTAAAATAATCAAGGAATTTCGCTTCTCTTACGGTTCCGGCTGTATAAATCGGAACCTCTCCTATCTTCTTTCCCCCCAGCGTATACACAAGATTGCCTGCCGGCTGTTCCTCTTCTACCGGAGCGGGAAGAGATGGAACCAGTTCCAGTGTCTTTTCAATGGCGGAAAAATCTTCCCCTTTCAGACTTAAGTAGGAGAAGGAACCACCATATTTTAAGGGAACTTCTTCATCCACACCGTTATCTACTACCATATTGGGCAGCGGAAGCATTTCTTTATCCTCATAGAGCTTGCAATTGGCGTATCCATAATTCAAAAGGGTCTGGGCATCGGCAAATCTTGTTTTGTAGTCCGGTGCTGCCATAATGGAGGCGATCAGACGGACCCCATCCTTTTCCGCTGTGGCTGACAGACAGTATTTTGCGATAGAAGTGGAACCTGTCTTTAAGCCGGTTACGTTAAAATTGGTGGCCATCTTTAGAAGTTTATTGGTATTGGAAAGACCAAACTCCTTTGTTCCCTGTTTTGTCACATGGGTAATGTTCTCCATCCAGATGGTGGAATAATTATGAATCTGAGGATATTTATTGATCAGCTCTCTTGACATAATTGCAATATCTCTGGCTGTCGTTAAATGGGTCGGAGATTCTGTAAGTCCGCAGCAGTCTTCAAAATGGGTGTTTACCATCCCAAGCGCTGCCGCCCGTTCATTCATCATTTTCACGAACTCATCCTCGGTCCCTGCTATGTACTCCGCCATGGCCACAGAAGCGTCGTTACCTGATGCAACAACAATACACTTGATCAGGGTTTCCACTGTCTGTATCTCTCCTTCTTCCAGAAATACCTGAGAGCCTCCCATGGACTTGGCATGTGCACTGGTCACAACCTCGTCGGTAAGCTTGATCTTACCGGAATCCAGTGCATCAAAAATAAGGATCAATGTCATGACCTTTGTAACACTGGCCGGACTTTTCTTTTCATCCGCATTTTTCTCATAGATGACCTGCCCGGTAGAGGCCTCCATCAATACAGCACTGGGAGCCTGGATGGCCGGACCTCCCTCTGCATTTACTTCCTTGGCCTGTTCTGCCTGTACAATCATGTCCGAGGCTACTGCTATATCCGGCTCCTGCCCTGCTGCCGGAACGCATAAACTGAAAAACAGCAGGAAACAGCTTAAAACAAATGCCGTAACTCTCCTCATGTTATATACCATCCCCTGAAAATTCCTTTGTACCA
The DNA here is from genome assembly GCA_963519465.1 of uncultured bacterium. GTDB lineage: Bacteria > Bacillota > Clostridia > Lachnospirales > Lachnospiraceae > Lacrimispora. The sequence goes on along the minus strand of CAUQMY010000007.1, from coordinate 143,286 downwards.
TTGTATGGGAGCATTTCACATTCATATGCCACTTTTTCCAAAAAAATTTCCCTGCTTTCCATTTCATCTTCGAATAAAGTATGTTATACTTGTACAGGAAATGTTGCAATCATTTGGTAACAACCTAATATAACAAGATTAAGGGGTTAAACTATGAAACTAAATAATTTCCGTGAACGGTACTTCGGCCGGGGCCGAAACCGCACACTCCACATGATAATCATTGCATTTTTCGGAATGTTAATCGTCGCAGTTCTGGCCTTATGCGGCATTGCGATTAATAAAAAACTGGGACACAAAGTCATACCTGCCGATTCCTCCGTAGCAGGACTTTCCTCTGAAAGCGAAGCCACAGTCAATGAACCTTCCGAAGAAGATCCTGTAATATCTTTGCTTTCTAAAGCCGAAGCGCTTGCCTCCCAATACGATTATGACGGAGCCATCAATCTTTTAAAATCCGATGCCAATGTAGCTGCAAGAGATGAGATCACAGCAGCCGTTGCCAGTTATGAAACCGCAAAGAGCACTCTGGTACGCATTAATCCACAGGATGTTACCCACGTTTTTTTCCATTCACTGATCATGGATAATTCCAAAGCCTTTGACGGAGATAAAAAACAGGCCGGCTACAACCAGATGATGACAACAAAATCAGAATTTTTAAAGATCATGCAGTCCATGTATGATCGTGGCTATGTTCTAGTAAAGCTTCATGACCTCGCCTATGAGACCAAAGATGAAAACGGCAACCCGAAATTTACATACGGTGACATCATGCTTCCTGAAGGGAAAAAAGCCTTTGTTCTTTCTCAGGATGATGTCTGTTACTACGAATATATGAAAGGGGACGGTTTTGCCTCTCGTATCATTATTGGAGAAGACGGCTACCCCACCTGCGAGATGCAGATGGATGACGGCAGCGTTTTAGTAGGTGATTACGACCTGGTACCGATTCTTGAGAATTTTATAAAAACCCATCCCGGTTTTTCCTATAAAGGCGCCAGAGGAATCCTGGCGCTCACCGGTTATAATGGCATCTTTGGATACCGGACAGATGAAGCTTATAAAGATACCAATCCAAATTATGAAGAAGACCGCAAGCAGGCAGCAGCAGTTGCCCAGTCGTTAAAAGATCACGGTTGGGAGCTTGCTTCCCACAGCTGGGGACACCGAAACATGGGTGCTATCTCCATGGAACATTTTAAGATTGATTCGGACAAGTGGGCACGTAACGTTGGAACCTTAATCGGCCCCACCGACACCATCCTCTTCCCCTTTGGTAGTGATATTGGAAGCTGGACGCCTTACACCGATGACAATGAACGTTTTACCTATTTAAAATCACTTGGCTTCCGTTATTTCTGCAATGTGGATGCAAGCAAGGCCACCTGGATGCAGATGGGAACCGACTACTTCCGGCAGGCAAGAAGGAATTTAGACGGTTATCGGATGTATTATTATCCAGACAGCTTAAAAGACCTTTTTAACGTACCTGACGTATTTGATCCGGCAAGACCAACTCCGGTACCGCCAATGTAATTTTTCAGTTAAACAAAATAAACGCAAAAAGAAGCATGAATTTTTTTCATGCTTCTTTTTTTTCACAGATATGAATTCCTTTTAAGAATCTTCATCTGTTCCATGTATGATCAATTAGAACTGAACAAAACCTTTGATGGGCTGTGCAGGCTCTACGGACTCTGCATACAGAACCGGGCCTTCTCCATCATAATCTTTCCAGAACTCATATGCAATCTTGGCTTTGACTTTCACCCACTGTTTTGTTTCAAGGTCTTTGGCTTCCCTTGACTTCGTAATAAAGCCTAAGAAGGTCATATCATCCTCACAGCAGGTCATAGCCATACGGCCGGGTACAAAGTAATTCTTAGGGAAATCCGGGGTCTTTAAGACCATTGCAGAAAATTCTACAATCTTGCCTTCATAACGATCCCTTCTTTCCATACAGTCAATATACCAGATTCCATAGGCTTCTGGAGAAACCTTGACCACTTCTTCATTAAGATCGTAAGGCAGATCTTCCTCTGCTATCTCATTTACTTCTCCCTCAGAATCCTCAAATACGATCTCACCCTTCGGGCACATGGACTTAAGTGTGCGGCGGTAGCCGGACAAATCCTCAATTCCATCGCAACGGTTGCAGATAATCATCTCTGAATTGCGGACCATGGAAAAAAGCAATGGCTTCATATTAGCAGAATACAGATCAAAGGTAGTCATATCGATCAAAGTGATCTGCTGATAAATCTTCCAGTCATCTGGCAGTTTTAAGTTATCCAGATTCCACATACCGTTCCATTCAATCAAAACCCGTTCCGGATTATGAAGGAGCTCCAGATCCAAAAGCCTGTCCGGTGTCATTTCCTCCATGCTTTCAATCAATACTGTTTCCGTATTGGTACGCGCAAGCAGTCCTGAATCATATTCATTTTCGCCTTCTTCACAGATGATCAACAGCGTTTTCCCATCTGCCTTAAAATAATCCTGCTCCATGGTAAACTGAAGGAACTGGGTCTTTCCTGACTCCAAAAATCCATTGATCAGGAATACCGGCATAAAATCGTCTTCCATTGTATCGGTGTTACTCATGATTTCCTCCATTCTGCTTATCGTTTAAAGGCTTTTATCAGCTCTTCTTCCTTTAAATTTGCGCCGATGACACAGACCTTACCGGTATATTCCGGTGATCCGCTGCGGATCTCATATTGTTCCGGCACCAAATCAAAGTAAAGCCACTCTCCTTTTTCTTCTGCCGGAATCATGCCTTTGGCACGGAGTACGTCGCCAAAGCTGTCTCCATATGCCAGCTCATCAAGGATCTTATCCAAGTCTTCCTTGCTCATTGGGGTCACATGTTCAAGCCCCCAGCTATTGAATACTTCATCTGCATGATGATCGTGATCCTGACCACAGCTGCAGCTTCCGTCATGGTCGTGGTGGTGATGCTCGTGGCCGCTTTCTTCCTCATCATGGTCATGATGGTGGTGATGGCCTCCGCAGCCACATGCTTCTTCTTCCTCATGATCGTGGTGATGGTGGTGACCTCCACAGCCACAGCCTTCTTCTTCCTCCTCATGGTCATGATGATGATGGTGATGACCACCGCAGCCGCATTCTTCTTCCTCATCATGGTCATGATGATGATGGTGGCCTCCACAGCCACAGCCTTCTTCCTCATGGTCATGGTGGTGATGGCCTCCACATCCGCATCCTTCTTCATGATCGTGGTGATGAGACTTCACCTCTTTTAAAAGGTCTTCGATCATGGTATCCGGTTTCTCAATGATCTCCATAAGCTGCTTTCCGCTCAGTTCTTCACAAGGAGTTGTCACAACGGATGCTTTGGGGTTCAGTTCTCTTATAATCTCTACCGCCAGGTCTACCTTATCAGCCGGAGCGATATCCGTACGGCTTAAAACAACCGTTCCTGCATTCTCAATCTGGTTGTTAAAAAATTCACCAAAATTTTTACGGTACATTTTACACTTCTGAGCATCTACAATAGTAACTGCACTGTTTAAAATCACATCCAGTTTTGCTGCCACATCAACAACTGCCTTCATAACATCGGATAATTTTCCTACGCCGGATGGCTCGATGATCACACGGTCCGGATGGTACTTTGTAAGAACCTCCTCCAGAGACTTTCCAAAATCTCCTACCAGGGAACAGCAGATACAGCCGGAATTCATCTCCCGGATCTCAATACCGGCATCTTTTAAGAAGCCGCCATCAATCCCTATTTCACCAAATTCATTCTCAATCAGGACAACCTGCTCACCGGCAATGGCTTCCTGTAATAACTTCTTAATAAAAGTTGTTTTTCCAGCTCCAAGGAAGCCAGATATAATATCAATCTTTGTCATATCAACACGTACCTCTTTTCTTTCCAGAGTTTAACAAGAAACTACAACTACTTATTGTGTCACAAACTGTAACATAAGTCAAGCAAAGCACTGATGGTTTTTCCTTCACATAATACCCAAAATTTATCAGCTTATTAAAAATTTTAAAAAAATTCGGCCGGCCAACTTCTTTTCCTCTTCTTTTAAACAGCAAAATATCCGAAGCTGCCGCCGCTCCGGATATTTTCACCTTCACTGTTGCTCATTTTTTTCTGCCTGATCTTCTGAACTTTTAAAACAACAATAGTCACAGCATCCACAGCAATGACCGCAGCCACAGCTTCCTTTTCTCTTCGTTATCTTCCTTCCGGCTAAAAATACCAGAACAATAAGAATGAGGGTTATAACAATCGTCGACCCATTGGCCGAAAGCCACAATAGCATGATTCAGCCTCCTTTCCCTCTTTGGACAGAAATCATATACTTCTCATTGATAGGATATTCTGTCATCTCCTTTTTGTAGTCAAAAATAAGGGATATAAGTTTCAAAGAAAAAATCTGTACGGAAAGGAGAAATTACTGCTCCTTCTCTTCCATACAGATTCTCTGCTATTTTAGTTATTTGCCCGTATTTTAAGTTCTTTTCCGATCTCTTTTACCGTCTCAGACGGCTGGTAGTCTTCTTCATCAAACAAAAATTGGTGAAGACGTTTTACATTCGCTTCCATATCAACAGGAACCACACAATCTTTTTTTCCAATCATGGCGTCTTTCAGTTTGGAGGGAAACCCTTCTGTTCCGGTCAGGTGAAACCGTTTTGCATTTTTAATGAGGGGAAGCATGTCTTTCATTCCGATGCTGGTGGATACTTGGGGCAATACCGCAGTAACAAGCTTGTTTAAGGTTCCTAAATCAGCCTCTCTGGCTTTTTTAAGCACCAGATCTGCAACCTCTCTCTGCCGTTCCGTCCGTTTGAAATCCGTATCCATTTTCCGGAGTCTTGCATAAGCCACCGCCTGAACGCCATCCAGATGGTTGAGCCCCTCTTTTTTCAAATGATGGGAACCTATTCCCGTTGATTCTACCGTCTCCGTAATAAATCCATTGATCACCCGGAATTCTTCATGGCTGATATCCACGTCGATTCCGCCCAGAATATTAATGGCATCCGCAACTGCCTTCCAGCTAAAAGCAGCGTAATCATCAATGCTTAAATCCAGATTTTCTGTCAGAGCTTTAACGGCCTGCCCCGGTCCTCCCAAAAAGTATGCGTCATTGATCTTGCCATACCGCCCTCTTTGATCCAGCTTTAAATAAGTATCGCGGTAAACAGACACAATCCGTATTTCACCGGTTCCCAGATTTATATTAAAAACCATCTGCATATCGGATCTGGTATCTTTTCCGAGGGTCCCGTCTCTGGAATCCACCCCGAAAACTGCTACCGTCCAATATCCCTCCATCTTTTCCTGGGTCTCTATGCTTATATTCGTGTTCTGGGCAGGGGGTGTTGGCATTTCCGGCAGGCTTTGGGGTATATGGGCAACATTCCACGCATAACCTACCATCGTACCTATTAACGCCGCCCAGACGGCTGCAATCATGATAAAGCCCCATTTTAAGTAATTAGCCATGGTTCCTCCGATATTATCTGCTCATTCTTATCTCTCCTTAATTTTCCTTTATTTTTAAATTTTATTCAAAAACATACTTTATCTTTTCCGGATGATCGATGATGTACTTTGGATCGAACTTTTCCAGCTCTTCCCGGTCCCTGAATCCCCATGTAACAGCAACGGTATCCATTCCAGCATTGATTCCAGTCCGCATATCGGTATTGGTATCTCCAAAGTAAAGACATTCGGAAGGAGAAACATGAAAATGTTCGGCGGTGTAAAAAGCACCCGATGGGTCTGGTTTGCAGACGATTCCATTTCCTTCTCCTGTGATCAAGTCAAAGAATCCCTTTCCGTAACTGGTCTCCACACATTCTATTGCCCGCTCATGGCCTTTGTTGGTCAGTACTGCTATCTTTATTCCCTTTTCCTTTAAAAATTGCAAAAACTCGGGTACTCCTTCATAGGGTCTCACATTATAAAGACAGTTTTCTTCAAAAACCTTCTCATAAACAGCCAGTGCTTCTTCATACTGAACCAGTTTTTCATCTCCTGAATAAAGGAGCGCCCGCTCTACCAGCTTTTTAAAACCATCTCCCACAAACTGTTTGGTATGAGCCTCATCGACAGGTGCAAAACCAAAATGTCCCATGGTCAGACTAATGCTGTGGGACATGGATTGTATAGTATTTAAAATAGTTCCATCCAAATCAAAAATACAACATTTATACATTGTTTTTTCCTCCTCTTTTTGCACATATCTTATTTTTAATTATAAAACAAGATACTTAGAAAATCCAGTATTCCCTTTTTTTTGCATAACACCCACAATTATGACCATAATAAAAATGTCCGGATGTTATAGAAACGGGAGAAAATTATGAACGAGAAAAGAAGATATTGGGTCATATTGATTATAGTAGGAGTTGCCTTACTCCTGATTGCCTCATTAACCACAGCCAATTGGTATGGAAACCGCAAGGCAGATAAAGAACAAACCGCCACAGAACGTGTGAGTGATTCCCTGTCCGTGGAATCAAACAGAAACTTGGACAATGTTTCAGCCGAAGACAACATAAACCGTTTTTTATCAAAACAAGCCGAGATCACGGACGAACTCGTACAGGCACTAAAAAAAATCGAACGCTCCGGAAATGGTTCTCTTGACTATTTAAAAGGAATGATTTCTCTTGATGAATCGGCAGTAACCATGTCCGAATCCTATCTCTCCCACGGGGGAAGTGACAAACAATTCAAGCTTCTTTCTGAAGATATCATCACTGACCATCGGGATGAAATCTCTAAAATGAAGGATCTTGTCAATAAATACAGTTTGGATGAACATAAAAATGAAGATAAGGAAAGTGCTTATCTGGAAGATTTCAGCGCCTTGCTCAATGAGTATGAGAAAGGGGAAAAAGCAACTTCCGCAAGCCTGGAACATGCCTATGCAGAAGCTTTGATCAGACACCATCAAATGGCAGTAGATATGGCCAGATCCATATTGGAGTACACCGATTACAATGAAATCAAGTCCATGGCCCAGAATATGATAAACACACGGGAACAGCTAATTGACGACCTAAAAAAACTGGCTCCCTAACCTTATCTCCAAAGGTAATCCTTGCAGTCAATCAACGAAAAAAACGTATCAATGCATGGATATCTCCTTTATTGAATATTTAAAGAAATCACCCATACATTTTTTTAATTTATTCCGGTCTTCCTGATGAAAGGCATTCAATGTCTTGCATCGGTAAAAAACCGCACTTTCCTTGGAAGACGACAGCGATAAAACCTTCATGGCAGATTCTTTCCTCATGAGCACCATTATCTGCATCAGCCTGGAATAGATACTGTTGCCACAGATATCACCCACATACGTATCGATTTCCGTAATAAGACGGTAAAATTCCTCTGACGAGATTCCTTCAATATCAACATCCAGGAGCTGATTCTTAAACTCGTCCAGTTTACTTAATATTTCGGGTGTTTTATTGTCATAACAGGTGAGATAAACCTCAGTTTCAATTAAGCTTCTTGCCGCATATACCTCATCGTGTTTGTGCATTTCCTGATAATACATCCACATGACGGTTTCCTCTGGAATCTTCATCCCAGCTTCACTGACAAAGCTTCCGCCTCCTGGTTTGATGGTCAGCATGCCAACCAGAGACAAGGCCCTTAAGGCTTCCCGAATCCGGCTTCTGGTCACTTTAAACAGCTCTGCCAGATCCCGTTCATTAGGCAGCCTGTCCCCCGGCTTTAACTCCCCTGACGTAATCATTCCGGCAATCTGCTCCATGATCTGTTCTGTTAATGTGGTTTTTTTTAACGGTTCATATTCCATAGCCTTTTATCCCCTTCCAGTCTACCATCCATGCCTAATATCATAACATACGCCCCCTTTGCGTGTCCAACGAAAATTGATCCGCAACACATTGTGTGCGGATCAATTTTTGTTAATTTCCTCTACTTTATTTCCAGGTACCGGTTAAGGACGTCATCAATTTCTTCCTTCATCTCTTCAGTCAAAGAATTCATAGGCTTTCTGACCTGACCGGCTTCAATGCCCTGTTTCCCGGAAATATACTTTAAACTGGCACACAAGCCGTTTTTTAACACCACATCCAGTATGGAATTGGATTTTGCCTGTAAGGATCTGGCAGCATCCTCTTGATGATTTAAGTACAATTCCATGATTTTTTTGTACTGGGGAAGCATAAAGTTAAAATTGCTCCCAATAAATCCATCACAGCCAAAAGCCAGAAAGGCCACCATACAGTTTTCAAAACCACCATAACACACTATATTTTCATTGATGTTCCTGATTCTTTCCATCTGGTATAGGTTCAGGCTGGTATGTTTTACTGCAGATATGGTTCCTGACTTTAGCAGAGCCTTTATTTCAGGATCATTTAAATCCAACTCTTTATGGGTACTCATGGGAATATTATAATATAATACCGGCATTCCGGCCGCCTGGGCGATATCGTAATAATATCCTGCCAGTTCCTTGGTTGAAAATCCAAAATAAAACGGTGGAGTGGCCGCTATGTTTTTGATTCCCATTTCCTTTGCCTTTTTCGCATATCTGATCGCCTCAGCGGTGCTGATCGCTCCTACATGGGCAAAAATCTCCGTCCGGTCCAGATACTTGGAAGCCAGTTCAAAGCACCGGATCCGTTCCTGTTCTGACAAAAGAAAACTCTCGCCGGAGCTTCCTCCTATAAAAAATCCATCCGCACCCTCCGAAAGATTTCTATCCCACAGCTGATTTAATGCCAATTCATTGATTCGGTTATCTGCATCAAAGGGGGTGATTGACGCAACGTAAAGTTTTTTCATTCCGTTTCCTCTAGTCTAAATGATAAATTTCCTGCATATCAAGCCAGGGTCCCTGATCAGACAACGGATTCATGCAAGGAACGCATTCGCCCCACCATTTCTGCGTCATTGGATCTGCCGCCATTTTGGCCATATCGGCATCATAGTCTTCGCCTTTATACTCATAATAGGAAAAAAGATAATTGTCATGAAAATAAATGGAGTAATTCTCAATATTGCATCCCTTTATCATTTCATTGATTTCTTTCCATGGAGCTGCATGAAGCTCCTTATAATAGGCAGCCTTCTCCGGTGTCAGTCTGGATATGCTTCCGTAACGTGTAACCTTTGCCATAAAATACTTCCTCCGTTTTCTATAATCTGTAAACCCTCATTGCATTTTCATAAAATAGTTTGTTTTGAAAACCGGTTCCCCTTGACTCCGTAATCTGAATCAGGGTATCTGTCCACGGGGCCATTCCGGTTGCCACATTGCAGACCGGATAGTTGCTTGCATACATGATACGATCTTCCCCGAAGTGTTCTAACGCAACCTCAACCGCTGGTCTCAAAGTGTCAACATCCCACACTCCAGCCGGATTCAAGCCAGATATTTTACATACAACATTAGGTAGAGATGCAAGATTTTTTATATTTCTTATCCACGCCTCTTTATAAGCTTTCTCTTCCTCTGAAGGTTGTTCTCTGGAAATAATATCAGGATCAACGATTCCCATATGATTCAATACAATGGTAGTATCCGGGCAGGCTTTTGCCAGTTGATAAAGATCCGGAAGTTCTCCATTCCTCACACAACCTTCAAATACCATTCCCTTTTGTCCCAGGTAACGGACATTTTCAAGGAAGCGCTCCCCCAGACAGGTTCCGGGAAGCGCAGAGGGAACATGAAGCACCTGCCTGACCCCCTTTATATAGGAAGAATGGAAACTATCCAGATATTCTTTAAACCCTTCCTCATCCAAATATCCGGAGATGCTTGCCCCCAAAAATAAATTGTCCGGCACTTTGCACTGATTTAAAATCCATTCATTTTCCTTATGCTTATGGTCTCTGGCTGCATCCACTTCCACATAGATGGCACCGGTCACCTCAAATCCTTCCCCGGCTCTTACCGAATCCGTATAATCCTTGATGGAATAATTCCGGTTCAGAATATCCCCCTCCCCCAAAAGCCAGGGAAGGGATAATTCATCTTTATTCCAGATATGTAAATGGGTATCAATGATCTTCATAGGAACTGCCTCCTGTTATTTGCTGTATGTTACCGGCATCGAACCCTCAGCACTTGACTGATAGCACGCTTCCACCACACACATGGTATGGTAGGCATCTTCTACACTGTTCATATAATGATAATCCGGCTGTTCCAGTTTTTTCATCAAGCCTCCCATGGTTCCGATAAAGGCCTCATTAAACCAGCTTCCCTTTACATCAAGTGTTCTCCAGCCTTTACCGTCATCGGTGATATACTCCACTTTGTCAGGTCGGCCTGTGGGGTAATCAAGGATCAGTCCCAGTTGAATTCGAATGGCTCCCTTCAGTCCTTCAATCTTCATCATGCTTTCCTGATAATCCGGTGCATAATCATGATTGTGGTTGATATGGAGATTGACTCTTAAACTATTGCCGTAATCCATAATAATAGAGCTTCTGGTCTGGGAAAGTTCTTTCATTTTAGGATGCTGCATGGTTTTGCAATACACTCCCAAAGGATCTCCCACAAAGCTTCTGATACAGTCTATATAATGAATGCTGTGATAATTGATCTCCATTCTCTCCAAACCGAACAGGAAACTCCAAAGGTGCCACGGATGAAGCTCCACCACCCGCCAGTCGATGTCCACAATATCGCCAATTACACTGTCTTCTATCAACTTTCTTGCAGCAATCATATAAGGAGCCTGACGAAGCTGGAAATTAACTCCCGCAGTCAGATGTTTTTCCCGGCAGATCTCAAGAATTTCTCTTGCCTGTTCAATACTTTCTCCCATAGGCTTCTGCATAAGAACTGCTGCATGATCCGGTAGCTTTCTAAGCATTCCGGCAGTTTTGGAAGCCGGTACTGCTATATCAAATACTGCGTCCTCACGAACTGCCAAATCCACCAGCTTTTCCACAGTATCTACTGCATTGGGTATTCCAAAGTCAGCCGCAACTTTTTTACTTTTTTCAAAATCCAGATCATAAATTCCCACAACTGGATATCCTGCCTGCCGATATGCAGGCAGATGTGATCCTGAAACAATTCCCCCCGCCCCGATAATAACGATGTTTTTTGCCTTTTCAGGCATTTCTGGTACATAATTCAATGTTTCTAACGAATTTGCCATTTTGATCCCCTCCTTCATTTAACTCTTCCATTATAAACCATTCGATATGCCTACGACAATCAATGCCACAATAATTACGGCATTCCCAAGGACAGCCATTTTTTTTGCCTCTTTAAACCCTTTCCATTCACCATCAAGGAAGCCCCAGATATTCGCAATGATGAGAGCCAGACCATTAAATGCCACCCAGCCCACAACCGGTCCCATAGCGCCAAGCATTGCCGTTGCCTTTCCATAAATGGCCAGTGCCGAAAACCATACAATTGATGTAAGTATGACTTTAAAATAAGCTTTCTGACAGCCTGGCCTGGTATAATCCTTATAGGTTTTATTCTTCACCAGTTTGGTCAATGCGTAAATGAAATTGGCTAAAAAACCTCCAAAGAAAACAACCACCCAAGACAGCAGACTGGCACTTGTAGAATTTACTCCATCTGCAATTGCCAGATTTACAGGATAATTAGCAGCAGTTGCCCCGATATTGATGGCAGCTGAGCCTGCTCCTGATGCCAGCGCCATAATAAGCCCTGTCATAAACACCGAACTTCCTGCCTTTTCTTTACTTTCTTTACTTTCTTTACTTTCTTTGTCTCCGTTTTTCATAAAACCGGCTTTTGACAGCACAACCACTCCGCCTAAGAGAATCAGCTGACCCAGAAGCAAAACGGTCAGAACCTGTGGGGAAGGATATGTTCCCATGATAACCATAGGAACAAGACTTCCAAGCAGATTTGACAGACCAAGGTTGATACCTGTCACAAGTGAAACCCCGATCTTATCAATTGCTTTGCTGTACCAGATGGAACTGATTCCCCAGAAAAAACCTGCCAGCGCACCATAAACCAATGTAGTCGACGGTGTGGATTTTATGTATTCCATATAATTCGGTACTTCAATCATGCACCAGATATGGGGGATACATAAAACTCCGATGACCGAAAACAAAACCCAAAATGCTTCCCATGAAAATGGCTGGTATTTTTTAAAGCAAATACCGAAGCTTCCCTGAAACATACAAGCAAATAATAGCACAAAAAATGCTGCCGCCATTTGACTACCTCCCAATCATTCCTATTGTTTTTGTTTTGAGATTAATGCTTTTATTTATCGATAAATTTTGGTACTACCAGGCAACCTTGTATTTTCATCATAATTCGTATAAACGATATTGTCAATGTACATTTTATATATGTTATCATGCATTTATTTGTGCATTTTTCACATTGATTTGCTCTTTTGCTCTCTGTATAATTTAATTTGCGGTAGTACCAATTATGTTTTTCAAGTAACTTTTTTCCTGTTTTGGTAGTACCAATAATACTCTTTACAACTTATACATGGAGGTATTTATTATGAAAATTAATTTAAAAGGAGTCACCTGGTCTCACAGCCGCGGGTATACCCCACTTTCTGCTGTGTCCCAGAGATTTTGCGAACTCCATCCGGAAGTATCCATCTGTTGGGAAAAACGTTCTTTGCAGGAGTTTGCAGACGCTCCCATTGAGAATCTGGCCGACTCCTATGATCTGCTGGTTATTGATCACCCATGGGCTGGTTTCGCCGCTTCCACAGGGATTTTACTTCCTCTCGATCAATATCTTACAAAAGAATACTTAGATGACCAACACGCCAACTCTGTGGGTCCCTCCCACATTAGCTACAATTTTGAAGGATTCCAAAGCGCTCTGGCTATTGATGCCGCAACTCCAGTGGCCGTATATAACCCTGACTTTTTTAAACGTGAGGGCCGTTCTCTTCCGACAGACTTTACAGAAGTGCTGGAGCTGGCAAAAAAAGGCCTTGTTGCCTATGCGGGAATCCCATTAAACCTTCTAATGGATTTTTACATGTTCTGTGCCACATCCACAGAACACTTTTTTGATAACGAAGAAACGATAATCGATGAGGAAACCGGGACTGAAGTATTAGAAACCATGCGCCAGCTGGCCTCCTATTGCAAGAAAGACATCTTTGACTGGGATCCGATTAACGTTCATGAAGTGCTATCCCAAAATTCCGGCCTGGCTTACTGCCCCTTTGCCTACGGCTATACCAATTATTCACGCCGGGGTTACTGCGACCAGCCGCTAAAAGCCGGTGATCTGGTTCTTTATAAAGGCAGCATGTTAAAAAGCGTCCTTGGAGGAACTGGATTGGCAGTTTCCAGTCACTGCAAAAACCGGGATATGGCAATCTTATTTGCACAATACACGGCTTCTCCCCTGATACAGACAACTTTATACACGGAAAACGGCGGGCAGCCCGCTCATCGCAATGCCTGGTTGGATGATCGCAACAACCTGATGACCATGGACTTTTTTAAGGACACCATAAAATCACTGGACAATTCCTACTTACGTCCGCGGTACAGTGGGTATCTTTATTTTCAGGATCATGCCGGGGATTACATTCAACATTATGTGAGAAACGGAGGAAACCCATCCTCAGTCCTTGAACAGTTAAACCAGCTTTACCGGGAATCCAGGAGGAAGGACCTATGAAACCATTAGAAGGGATCATGGTTCTTGATTTCAGTCAATATCTTGCCGGTCCTTCTGCTGCCTTAAGACTGGCAGATTTAGGCGCAAGAGTGATTAAGATTGAACGAACCGGAGTCGGGGACGGTTCCAGAAAAATGAAGCTGCATAACCTGGACAGCATGGGAGACAGTGTACTGTTTCAAACCATTAACCGGAATAAAGAAAGCTTTTGTGCCAATTTAAAGTCTAAAGAAGATTTAGAAATGGTAAAAGAACTGATTTCCCACTCAGATATTATGATTGAAAACTTCCGTCCTGGAGTTATGAAGAAGATGGGGTTAGACTACGATTCTGTAAAGAAAATAAATCCCGGCATCATATACGGCACAGTGACCGGATATGGTTCAGCCGGACCCTGGGCAGCAAAACCGGGGCAGGATCTTTTGGTGCAGTCCATCTCCGGATTGGCCTGGCTAAACGGGGATCAGGATCAGCCACCCATGCCCTTCGCCCTCTCTCTGGCTGATTCCTATGCCGGCATCCATCTGGCAGAGGGGATTATGGCCTGCCTGTTTCGACGTTTTACAACCGGTCAGGGCGGACGGGTGGAAGTGAGTCTTTTAGAATCTGTCCTGGATCTCCAGTTCGAGGTCCTTACCACCTGGCTGAATGACGGGAAAAAATCACCTCTAAGAAGCAGTTACCATAATGCCCATGCCTATTTAAGTGCCCCATACGGCATTTATCAGACAGCAGACGAATACATAGCCCTTGCCATGGGTTCTGTAACAGACTTAGGAGTCTTGCTGGAATGCCAGGCTTTGTCTGTTTACACAGAAGAAGAACAGTGGTTCACCAAAAGAGATGAGATCAAAGAAGTAATCGGAAAACATCTGGCAACCAATACCACAGCATACTGGCTCGGCCTTTTAGAACCTGGCGGCTTCTGGTGCTCCGATGTATTTACTTGGGAGAAACTGATCGGTTCTTCACAGTTCCAGGCAATGGATCTGCTGCTAAATATCAGACGGAATGGAGGGCCAGACCTTTTCACTCCCCGCTGCCCCATCCATTTTGGAGAGAAACCCTTCCAGGATAATACACCTGCACCGACTCTGGGAGAACACACAGAAAAAATCAGAAAAGAATTCGCCCTGAACAAAAAAGGAGGGAACCTATGAAGCCTTTAGAAGGGATTACCATACTTGATTTCAGTCAGTTTTTATCTGCTCCGTCTGCCACACTCCGTCTGGGAGACCTAGGGGCTCACGTCATTAAAGTGGAACGGCCGGATGGGGGTGATATCTGCCGGAAGTTATATATTTCAAATCTAAAAATTGAAAATGACAGCTCCCTGTTTCATGCGATTAACCGCAACAAGGATGGAGTTTCTCTGGATATGAAAGAGGAAGCTTCCAAAGAAATCCTCTGGAAGCTTATTGAAAAAGCAGATATTGTGATACTTAATTTCAGACCTGGTGTGGCAGAAAAGCTGGGACTGGATTACGCTTCCGTCCAGAGCCGAAAGCCTCATATCATTTACGGTGAAATTACCGGATATGGAAAGACCGGACCCTGGAGCCAGAAGCCTGGTCAGGATCTTCTGGTGCAGGCATTGTCCGGCATGACATGGTTGAATGGAAACAAAGAGCAGTCTCCCACTCCCTTCGGATTGTCCGTAACAGATCTCTTTTCCGGCCAGCATCTGGCGCAGGGAATTCTGGCGGCCCTTATTAAGAGGAGTTCTACCGGGCAGGGCTCCTACGTGCATGTGAATATGCTGGAATCCAGTCTTGATATGCAGTTTGAAGTATTTACCACTTATTTAAATGATGGGCATCAGGAACCAGTACGCTCTGCTTTCAACAATGCCAACGCTTACATTAACGCCCCCTATGGAATCTATGAAACAGCAGACGGTTATATCGCGATTGCCATGGCGGCCATACCGGTATTGGGAGAATTGATAAATTGTTCCCAGCTGCTGGTCTATGAAGATCCCCAGTCCTGGTATGAAAGACGGGATGAGATCAAAGGGATCTTAGCAGATCACTTAAAACTTCATTCCACCAGTCACTGGCTGTCAAAGCTGGAACCAGCTGATATCTGGTGTGCTGACACACTTACCTGGGATCAATTGATTCAATCCGATGGTTTTAAAGAGCTGGATATGCTGCAAACCGTGGAAACCAGACAGGGCACCTCATTTCTCACTACCCGATGCCCGATTACCATTGATGGAGAACATTTTAAAAGTGCCAAAGCTGCCCCATCCATTGGGCAGGATAATGCCAAATACAAATAAAAGGAGATTTCGTTTATTATGGAACAGATCATATATTATGAAGATTATCAGATTGGAAATGTAAGAGAAACCATCGGACGCACCATCACAGAAACAGATATCGTCCTTCATGCTGGTCAGACCGGCGACTTCTTTCCCCATCATATGGATGCGGAATATGCCAAGACAACCGAATTCGGCAGGCGGATCGCCCATGGTACGCTGACCTTTTCCATCGCAGTAGGAATGTCAGCCAATTTAATCAACCCTGTGGCTTTTTCCTACGGCTATGACCATCTGCGCTTTATCCACCCGGTTTTTATCGGTGATACCATTCGGGTCAAAGTAATTTTAAAAGAGAAAAAAGAAAATCCCAAGCATCCGGATCAGGGCTTTATTACGGAGGCACTTGAAATTTATAATCAGGAGAACAAGCTGGTTATGGTATGTGATCATATCATGTCATGTCAGAAAAAGCCAGCTGTCGTAATATGATAATCGCAGGGCTCTCCCATGGGCGCGGATGCATTGTTGGTAATAGTAAATGATCTTGCATTAAAAAAGCGCCACAGCCATACCGCTGTGACGCTTTTTTAAATTTATTTCGTATCCAGGTTCTTCTTCAATGCCGCCAATACTGCGCAGCCTGCCACAGAACCAATGACAATGGCTACCAGATAACCGAAAGGATTCCCAATGGTAGGAAGGACAAAGATACCGCCATGAGGTGCCCTTAAGGTACAGTTAAATGCCATGGATAAACCACCTGCAATGGCAGATCCGATCATACAGGATGGAATCACGCGGATAGGATCGGCTGCTGCAAAGGGGATCGCTCCCTCTGAAATAAAGGACAGTCCCATAATATAATTGACCAGACCTGACTGACGTTCCTTATCCGTAAATTTCTTTTTAAAGAATGTGGTACAAAGGGCAATCGCAATAGGAGGAACCATACCGCCTGCCATAACAGCTGCCATAATGTCAAAATTTCCTTCTGCAAGCTGTGCCGTACCAAATACATAAGCTGCTTTATTTACAGGACCGCCCATATCCACAGACATCATGCCGCCGACTACTGCTCCCAGAACGATCTTGCTGGTGCCGCCCATATTGTTTAACAGGCTGGTAAGACCGTCATTGATGGCTCCCACAAAAGGATTGATAAAGGTGGTAACTACCGCTACCAGAAAAATACCGATCAGCGGATATAATAATACAGGTTTGATTCCCTCTAAGGACTTCGGAAGTTTCTTAAACGATTTTTTAAGCAACAGCACAATGTAACCGCCGATAAAACCAGCTAACAAAGCTCCCAGGAATCCGGAGTTTACACTGCCTCCCGCGGGATTGGCAAAGGTTGATCCCATTTTAGCAATGAGACCGCCAACGAAACCTACTGCCAGACCAGGACGGTCTGCAATGCTCATAGCAATATATCCTGCCAATACTGGAAGCATCATTCCAAATGCCTGTTCTCCAATGGTCTTTAAGTAAGCTGCAAGAGGAGTGTTCTTACCGAAATTCGAAGGATCAATGGAATAATCATCAAATAAAAATGCCAGTGCAATAAGAATTCCTCCGCCGATTACAAAAGGAAGCATATGGGAAACACCGTTCATCAGGTGCTTATATATGGAATGTCCTAGACCTTCCCGTTCATTACTTTCCGCAGAAACAGCGCCTGTATGATGATAAACCGGAGTGTCATTGCTGACCGCACGTTTAATCAGTTCCTCACCTTTTTGTATTCCCTCAGAAACTGTTGCCATAACAACACGTTTCCCATCAAAACGGGCCATGTCCACATTTTTATCCGCTGCAATGATGATTCCCTCTGCAGCCGCGATTTCTTCTTTTGTCAGAGCGTTGCCGGTTCCTTCCGCTCCATTGGTCTCTGCTTTTAACGGAATTCCCATGCGCTTTCCGTTCTGTTCCAAATTCTCTGCAGCCATAAAGGTATGAGCAATTCCAGTGGGACAGGCGGTAACTGCCAGTATCCGGTATCCCTGAGTAGTTGTCACGGCTTTCTTTTGATATTTCTCGGACTCTTTATCATCGATCAGCTTTAAAAACTCTTCTTTTGACTCTGCATTTACCAGATCTTCTTTAAAATCCGGGTCCATAAGAAGGGTGGAAAGTCTTGACAGTGCCTCCAAATGAAGATCGGCACCTCCCTCCGGTGCTGCAATCATAAAGATTAAATTAGCCGGAGATCCGTCAAATGCACCATAATCCACACCTTCCGGCACTACGATGGCCGCAAGTCCTGCTTCCTTTACTGCTGCCGTCTTTGCATGAGGGATGGCAATCCCTTCCCCTACTGCTGTCGTAGAATGCGCCTCTCTTTTTAAAATCTCGTCCTTGTAACCAGCCTTGTCATTTAACCTGCCGCCCCGGTCCATCAGGGCCACCAGCTTGTCAATGGCCGCTTCCTTATCGGAAGCCTTTACCTTCAGTTCTACGCTTTCCCTGTTTAGCAACTCTGTAATTTTCATCAAAACCCCTCCTTTGACAATTCATCATAAAGTTTCATGATTTCATCTTTACCAGCAAGCCCTTCGGAAAAAGCACTGGCACTTCCCGCCGCACTTCCAAGCCTGAGCGCATGCTCATAACTGCCATTTTCCAAATACCCGGCAAGGAAACCGGCTACCATGGAATCTCCCGCACCTACGGAATTCTTTACTGTACCTTTCGGCACTCCCATTCGGAATACATCTCCATCTTCCGTAATTAATATTGCTCCGTCGCCTGCCATGGAAACCAGGACGTTTTCTGCTCCTTCTTCCTGAAGGCGCTTCCCATATTCAATGATTTCTTCTGGGCTTTTGAGTGTTACATGAAACATCTCTCCCAATTCATGGTTATTGGGCTTCACTAAGAAAGGACGGTAAGGAAGCACATTAATCAGTAAATCTTTGGTAGCATCTACTACAATTCGGATTCCTCTCCCGCTTAAACGGGCCATGATCCGTTCATAAATATCATCATGAATGGAGTTAGGAATACTGCCGGACAAAACCAGTACATCTCCTTTTGTCAGAAAATCCAGTCTGCCATACAGGTGTTCAACATCTTCCGGTGTAATCTCTGGTCCCATTCCATTTAGTTCTGTCTCTTCATCTGATTTCAGCTTTACATTAATTCTTGACATCCCTTTTTCCACCTGGATGAAATCCGACCGAAATCCCAGTCCCTGTACTCTCTGCAAAATCTCCTGGCCAGTAAATCCTGCCACAAAGCCAAGCGCAGTACTTCCATAACCTAATGCGGCCAGAACAGTTGATACATTCAGTCCTTTTCCCCCACAATAGATATTTTCCTGGTTGGCTCTGTTGACAGCTCCCAGGGTGAAGTGATCAACTTTTACGACATAATCCAATGCTGGATTGAACGTTACTGTGTAAATCAAATGTCACCCCTCCTTTAATCTATAAAATTTTATTTCATCTCCCACTTATAATATAATACGATTGTTTTGTTTCGTCAATAAGTTTCACCGAGAAATTTTATTTCTTTTACCATTTCGGCGCTTTGCACAATTTTCTACAATTGTTAATTATAAACCAGCTGTTATTTTGTGCTTTTTGCATTAATTTTATCCATCTACTGCTTTATCCATGAGACTGGTGTAAAAAACATAAAAAAGAAGGAACGCATCCTGATCCATGCGTTCCTTCTTTTCGTTATTCTATGAAATTTTCTTACTTTTTATCATCGGAAATGGCAATCTCATGACGCCTGATGTGGTCATGGGAATCTTTTTTGCTGACTGATAAGAACAGATACAATATTTCAATGACTGTTGTTGCAGAAACCCTGGAAAAACAAAACTCTCCCAAAAGAAGCTTTTCTCTGGTAGCCGTTGTAATATGATAATCGCAGGCCTGACCCAGAGGTGAGGAGGGGTTGTTGGTAATGGCGATCGTTGGCGTATGGTTCTCCTTTGCCACTGCCACAAGCGTCATCAGGCGTTTGGAAAAACCGGAATTGGAGATAACAATGATCACATCATCCATTTTTAAATTACAGGTGTAAGCCATCTGAGTCTCCCAGATAGGACCGGCAACCGCAGCAATTCCCAGTTGATTGAACTTAAAAGCTCCGTCAAGGGCCACAGGAATGGTATTGCCGACCGCTACAAGCTGCACGGTTCTTGCCTGTTCAATCACGTTCAGTATCCGGTCAAGTTCCTCCGGATCCATCATGGAAATCGTCTGGGTAAGCTCTGCCACCTTATTGGCCAGTATATTCTGAAGTGACTGGGAAAGATTGTCCCTGTTGATCTCATTGGATACTTCAATGGAATTGCCCCGCTCTTCAGCGATTTCCTTTGCCAGATTGATTTTTAAATGATGAAAGCCATTAAACCCGCATCTTCTGCAGAATCTGGACACAGTCGCATCGCTTGTTCCGCTTGCCAAGGCTAGTTCGGCCACTGTCATGTCAATCATTTCACTCTTATGAGCCAGAATATAGTCTGCAATCTTCTTTTCCGCTTCAAAAAAGGAATCATAAGATGAACAGAGCACTCCTGACACGCTGATATTTTCCTGCATAAACAACCTGCCTCTCATGTAACATTATTTCACAATTATATCATGATGTGAAATAATATGTAAAGAGGTTATCTGCTTTTCCCTACAGTGAGAAGAAAAATCGTTGAGATGATGCAGACAAAGCCAAGCAGATCCATAAAACCAAAGCTTACATGTAATAACAGGACAGAAAAAACAGTTGCCGATACAGGCTCCACCGCTGCAAATAAGCTTCCTTTTTTCGGTCCTACCCATCGTACGCCTTCCAGATAGCATACAAAAGCTATAATGGTACCTACAAGTACGATAAATGCCATTCCACCGATTACAACGCCATCCACTGATACGGTCATGGTCCAGGGCCGGAAAAACAGGCAAAGCATGATTCCACCGATCATCATCCCCCACCCGGTCACAAGCATGGAACCAAATTTATTCAGCAGCCGTCCGGGCTGTACCGTATAAATAGCAAGAGTAATTGCTGAAGTTAACCCCCAAAAGAGAGCTTTATGGGATATGGCAAGGCTTTTCAAGTTTCCATGAGTTGCCAATAGAACGGTTCCCAGTACCGCTAATACCACTGCAAATATTTCAATCTTTTCCGGGGCTTTTCCCGTCCGGAAGGAGACATACAGCATAACGATGACCGGGCCTATATATTCAAGTACTGTAGCCGTTCCTGCGTTCGAATAGCTGATTGCCGTAAAATATGTATACTGACACATAGACATACCAAAGATACCAAAAATAATAATATCCAATCCGTCTTTTCGGTCTTTAAATATATCAAATATCTTTTTTCCATCTTTTATCAAGCACACACTAAGAAGAAGTACTCCTGCCAGGACCAGACGTATGGGAATAAGCCAATCGGCTGTAAGCCCTTTTACCTGCATCAGATACTGTCCGCAAGTACCTGAAAGCCCCCATAATATACCTCCGAATAAGGTCATAATGCATCCCTTTTTAAGGTTGTGCGCCGTTGTCGTTTCCATTGCTGTTATTTCTCCTTCCATTTTCCAGTACACACTCCCATGAATTAAAGTCGTGTCCCGTATCTCGTAATATCTCATTTATCTCATCAAAAAGTTTGCTGTCCGGTAAATTTCTTTCCCATAGACGATAAGCTTCCGAAGTCCGCACATCCTGTGCGTCAACCGGTATTCCTGCACAGTAAGCCTGGTTGATGTCCCCGTAGAGGTCAGCCATCTTTTTTCTCTGTTCTTCCGGGAGATTTTTTAATTGACGGTAAATCTGACTGCTGACCACATCAGTCAGGACTGTTGCGCCGTATTCGCTGAATTTCAAAAGATTTTCATCGGAAATCTCCTTCTCCTTCGCCCACTGAGCCACATCTAATGTCTGTGTGGTATAAACCAGCCTGCTGTCATCCGTCCATTTCAGTATTCCATACTGGCATGGAGAAATAGCAAATGAATCTGCCACCACTTCACTGATATGATATCCTTCCTCACTTTTTCCTGGCCTAGGCTTATAGGTTTTGGTCCTTTGCAAATGCAGATGCCCGCTTATGTAAAGTGGAACCCGGTATGCTTCCAAAAGATCCACCACATCTTTGCTGTTTTCCAGTGTACAGTCCACCGGATACCGGCTGCTTTCTTTCAACAGATTGTGGTGCGCTACTGTGACCACCGTTATTCCAAGTTCTTTGGCCTCTTCCAACCGGTCTTTCATCCAAACCAGCGTTTCCTCTTTGATACGTCCTCCAACCTTGTTCTCCGGCTCATACTGTGCCGAATCCAGCATAAGAAGCCAGTTTTGGTCATCCAGTTCATATACATAACTCAAAGAATCCTCATCCCGGCTTATTGCCTGATCATATCCAAAGGTATGATAAATATCATAAAACTCCTGAGGGGTTACTATTTCCGATGGTTCTCTCTCTTTTCCAATGTAGGAAGCAGAATTATAATTATTAATATCATGGTTACCGGGTATGACCAGAACCTTGATACCTTTTTCTTCCATTATTTTCAGCTTCTCTGCCAGAGCTTCATGGCCTGCCTTCTCACCATTCAAGGTTAGATCTCCGCTTAAGATTACAACCGAGGGTTTCATTTTCTCCATCTCGTCTGTAAACGCATCCATTAGCTCCGGTATATAATTCACAACCTTTCCATCATCCCCTTCTGCCATGGCCCAAAAAGCCTGACCGTAATCTGTTAACTGGGGAGAATAGTAGTGGACGTCAGATGCCACCACTATGGAAGGCGGTTTATATTCTTCCATTTGTTCTACTGTCTCTGCAATTGGTGCCTGTTCCTGCTTTTTATTTGATGCTTTCCGGCATTCTGTTTCCGGAATGGTTTCGTTTGCCTGTGCCGGAGTTGCAAGGTCTGCCTGGTCTACGGTCTCTTCTACATTTGCTTCTGCCTGACCGTCTGTTTTTTCTATCATAGACCCCTCAGACGTTTGCTCTTTTTCTCGGTTTGGGGAATGCAATACAGCCACCACCGCTACAATACCAAAGCACAGGAGAGTCATAACCGTATAAATCAGGAGCAGGAGTCCGTTTTTCTTTCGTTTGCTCATGTTAGTTCTCAAGATCCCTTTCCACAACCTCCAATTTATCCTATGGAATCATAACACTAATTTTATAAAACAGCAACCATAGAATCGTAAGTCACATATGCTTATTTGACTTATTTACAGTGATTCTATTTAATTTTTATAAATTTGTTACAAAATAGCTTATTTTGTATTGTTTATGGAAATCATAAAAATCTAAACTTATGGTTTGTATTGTAGAATGGAAATGAATTATGATAATATAAAAGGCAGTACTAGTAAAAAAAGTGGAAAAGATTCCTGTTACAGAAAGGTGGAAGGACCATGTGCGGTCGATACTATATAGAAATTGATAATGAAGAACTGCGTTCCATATTTGCTGAAGTTGAAAGAAAAACTGCAATTAGAACCGGAGAAATATACCCTACAAATGTTGTACCCGTTTTATCCCCCACTGGTACTATGACAGCAATGCGTTGGGGATTTCCAAAGTTTGACGGAAAAGGCGAAATTATAAACGCCCGCAGCGAGACTGCTGCAGAAAAGACCATGTTTCGCCGCCCTCTGATGGAAGGACGTTGTCTAATCCCAGCCAGCTGGTATTTTGAATGGGAAAAACGCGGATCAAAAAAAATAAAATATGCATTGATGAATCCTGATAACAGTCCTGTATGGATGGCGGGACTGTCAAGAACAGACGCAAAAACCGGAGACTCTCTTTTTGTTATTCTGACCCGTCCGGCCTGGTCCGGCATTTCTTTTATTCACGAACGAATGCCGGTAATACTTCCAAAAGAGAGCCATGACGAGTGGCTAAATGGCCATGATCCGAAAAGAACCATGGATGGGTCCATTCATGAGGTTCGTTATAGAATTGAATAAATACTACAAAAAACCATCCCTGTCATGCGGTAACAGCGATGGTTTTTCATAGGAGTTGTTATCCTTCTTCATCTGTAGAAGGATATTATCAGAGGTTGGTCTGATGTATAGAATATTCACACGAAGTTAGTGTTAACTAACTAAGTACAGTCTACCACACAGATAACAAACCTGCAAGTCCTTTTTCTGATAATGTTTCTCATAGCATCAATACCATCTGGTCATTGGCAGCTGGTTGTTAACGCCTTTCGATACCAGTATCTGGTGAAGGTCAATAATCCCGTTATGAAAGGTGGCCGCACAAGCGTTTAAATAGAGATCCCACATTCTGACGAACTCGGTTCCCATACTTTCCTCAATCTCAGACCGGTGACTGTTGAAATTCTCATCCCAGTGGCGCAGAGTCCTATAATAATGGCGCCGAAGACTTTCCACATCCAAGGTATAAAAATGGTGCTCACTTAACGTGTAGATCATTTCCCGAAGGCTTGGGACGACTCCTCCCGGAAAAATGTATTTTTTCATCCAGGCATCACCAGGGTATTCTTTTAAGGAGCTGATATAGTGAAGCAAAAACAGCCCGCCTGGATTTAAAGCCGCTTCTGCATTCTTAACAAACAGATCATAATGCTCCCTTCCAACGTGCTCCAGCATTCCTACACTGACCACACGGTCAAAGGTTTTTCCCCAGCTTTCCAAATCCCGATAATCCATCAATTCTGCTGAGACGATTCCAGTAAGCCCTTCTGCTTCAATCCGCTCATCAAATTTCTTCTTCTGTTCCTTGCTTAAGGTAATGCCTACCCCTCGCACTCCATATTCCTTTGCGGCACGAATCAGTAAATACCCCCAGCCGCATCCAATGTCCAAAAGGGTCATATCCTTTTTTAAATTCAGCTTTTTTAAAATCCGTTCCACCTTATTGCACTGTGCCTCATATAAGGTATCATCTTCCGTTTTAAAATAACCGCAGGAATAACTCATGGTATCGTCAAGCCACAGGCTGTAAAACTCATTGCCGATATCGTAATGGGATGTGACCTCTTTTTCCTGGTTCTTCTTGGATTGAGAAGAAAAAATCAGCTTTTTAAGTTTCATCTGGTCTGTAGAAAATTTCCCCATCTGACCCAGAAAATTATCCAGCGCCTGGAACAAATCCCCTTCAATGTCTAAATTTCCTTTCATGTAGGCTTCTCCAAGGGCTATGGACGTACTGGTCATTAAATCTTTGCCCCCGATATCCTCTTTTAAGTTAACAAGAAAGGTGGGATTTCCATTCCCAATGTGATGGGTCTTCCCGTGGAGTTTCACATCAAACGGGTGCTCATCGAATCTCTGAAGAAAAGAGATTAAAAAATTGTCTGTCATGTTTTTCATGGCTTCTCCTCCTATCTATTTTATATCTTTATAAGATTTTCGCCATAAATTTACCATTTTATAAGACTTTTTAAATATTCTATGATAAAATCAGTACAGCCTCTCGTCAGCAAATCTTTTACAGGAGTACACATCATGAACAGACAAAATCATTTATACGGGCACTTCGCCGCTGGATTTTCCATATTTGTATGGGGAACCACCTTTATTTCCACCAAAGTTCTTCTTGAGTCCTTCACCCCTCTTGAGATCTTATTTTTCCGTTTCATTATCGGCTATGCCGCCCTGTGGATTGCGTATCCCCACATAATGAAAGTCAAGAGCCTTAAAGAAGAGATTCTTTTTGCTTCTGCAGGAATGTGCGGAGTCACCCTGTATTTTCTTATGGAAAATTTTGCGCTTACCTACACTCTGACTTCCAATGTCAGTATTATCATAGCCGTAGCACCCTTTTTTACCGCTTTGTTTGACTGGCTTTTCTTAAAAGGCAAAAAGCCCGGCATCCGCTTCCTGGCCGGATTTATTACCGCAATCATCGGAATCGGCCTCATCAGTCTTCAAGGCAGTTCCAGTGTGGAGTTAAACCCCAAAGGTGATTTTCTGGCTCTAACCGCGGCAATTACCTGGGCCGCCTATTCCGTAATCACAAAAAAAATAGGGGAGTACGGCCATGGAACCGTAGAAACAACTAGGCGCATCTTTTTTTACGGCCTGTTTTTCATGATCCCTGTATTGGCTGTTCTTCCCTTCCATCTTGATTTTACCCGGTTTTTAAATGCAACAAACTTACTGAATATCCTGTTCTTAGGACTGGGTGCCTCTGCTCTTTGCTTCGCCACCTGGAATTTTGCCGTAAAAGTGCTTGGCTCCGTAAAAACCAGCGTTTATATCTATGCGGTCCCTGTCATTACGGTCATTACATCCATGCTGATATTAAACGAACGCCTTACGGCCCAGTCATTTGCGGGAATTCTGCTGACTCTGGCTGGCCTTATTGTTTCCGAGAGCAAATTTAAGAAACCGTCTTCCGTGTAACGTGGATTTTTTCATTGCCCATCTGGCATACAGAAAGGACAAATTCTCCATTTAGCATCTGTTGGGAAAAGGAGACTCCTGGAACAGAACAACCGGGATTTCCTTTTTCCGTAAGTGTGAAAGATATGTTGGACAGGGGCATGATGATCCCGGTCCCAACTGCTTTCCCATAGCTTTCCTTTAAGGTCCAGATACGGAAAAAATATTCAGCACGCTCTTCTTTCGGCAATTCTTCCATACATTCTCGCTCTGAGTCTGACATCACTTTCCTTACTACGTTATCCTTATAGCCACGTATTCGTTCTACGTCAACTCCCAGCTCCTTGTCAGAAAATCCACAGACAGCCATTCCATCGGTATGGCTGATATTATAGTGTATATGGGGAAAATCTTTGAGATAAGGCTTTCCATGCGCTCCTATACCAGCCTGAATCTGTCCTGCTGATTCATCTATTCCATACCGTTCCTTTAATCCCTGAAAAAGAAGCTTCTTTCCAAGTTCATGTTCCCACTCATGTTTTTTCATCCCCGAAGGCACTATGGCCCTTGCCAGATAGAGTTCTATCATGCCGTATTGATCCTCATCCTATATTCCGGTCCGGTTCCATTCCCTGTTTTCCACCGAATTCCCATGACCAAAATAGATCTTTCTCGCGCCCAAAGCGCTGATTTTCTGTGCACTCTTTATCATCCTTTCCCGGTCCCAATAAATCATGGACAGTCCGGGATAGAATAAATTCATCAGTGCGTCTCCTACGATAACCACCGTTTCTTCAATATCAAGTCCAATGGAACCTCTGGTATGTCCCGGAAGTTCCAGAACCCGTGCATCAATTCCGTACTCACCGAGGCAATCTCCCTCATCCAAAAATATCTCCGGTATAAACTCCGGTATCTTATCCTTATCAAAACTTCTGGTGGACACTTCTGCAACCAGCATACCCAAAAGCCCCTGATAAGAAAGAGGGTCTGAAAAATTATCCTTCAGCAGAGAAAGATCTGCCTTATGCATGGCCACCGGAACGCCCAGCTTTTCTGCCAGGTACGCCGTATTCTGCACATGGTCAAAATGTCCGTGAGTCAAAAGGATCAGTTCCACTTTGGTTTTCCGGCACATGCTCAGTATCTTTTCTTCAAATCCTATCCTTCCTGTATCCACAAGAATGGCTCTTCCATGGTCTTCGATCAGATAGCTATTTACACTTCCGCATCTGATTTGTTCTATCACTGCCATCTTCTTTCCTCTCCTCAACCTCTGATCCACATAATATTGCCTTTTCCGGCATCATACCATTGTTCATTGTATTGACGGAGCGCTTTGTATATTCCATTTTTAGATCCATCTTTTCCGGTAAATACAGTCTATGACTCCATTTTCTGTATGAACAGAAATAAGCTTCAATAAATGCTCTTTTTCATTCTCCTGAAACAGACGAATGCCTTTTCCAAGAAGGATCGGCATAACGGTGAGATGGTATTCATCGATAAGATTTTTTTTCATCAGCTGCCCCACAAGACGGGCCCCTCCGCAGATCCAGATTCCTTTTCCTTCCTCCTTTTTCAAGCGGCTGATTAAAACCTCCAACGGCTCCTGAGTAAAACCGATGCCCGGCTTGTCCTTTATGTCCTTATGGGTCAGCACATAGGTTTTCTTGTCCGCATACACCCATTCTCCTGGTGAAAGCTCTGTTACCACCTGATCGTAGGTGCTGTATCCCATTAAAACCGTATCCACCTGCTTTGCAAAGGCTCCGTAGCCATAATCACCGGTATAAGCACCATCATGTCCGCCAAGCCAGCCCACATTTCCACTACTGTCTGCAATATATCCATCCAGGCTGACTCCGATATATAATATAACCTTTCTCTCCAGTACGAATTCCAGCTGGCAGTCATAAGGCTCTCTTGCAACATGGTCTTTGTCATATTCCTTTGCTTCCACACAGCCCATGGCTCTGTAAAACGCCTGAGTCTCCACGGAAGAATGGGATGATATATAGAGCTTTTCAGCGCCTTTTAACCTTGCCCATTCAGAAGCCATTTGAAACAGACGGAGGCCCGTTTTCTTCCCCCGCAGGTCATAAGATACATGGAGGCTTGAAAGATCCAGATAATTTCGGTGTTTTCCAAGAGGAACACCTTCCACCGATGCAAATCCCTTCAATGCTCCGTGGAGAAATGCACCGAAAACAACGCCGCCGGTATTTATAGTTATTTTCAAGCACCTGATCAGCACCTCATAATCTTCATCCTTCCACTGTTCTGTAAAGGGATTCTTTACTGCTGCCCAGGTTCCATCTACTTTCCTGAGGCATTCCTTCACTTCCTGAAAACGATTAAATTCAAAAAAGAGTTCTTTTTTTAATTCCGTTTCTCTAATTTCTCTGTACTCCATAATCCTTCTCCTGATCAAAACGTTTTTACAAGCATACCATTTTTCTGCATTTTCATCAATTCCTTTTCTCTGCAGCAAAAAAGCCTGCCAGATTGATTTACGAATCTGACAGGCTTTTTCCAAGTAATTAAGAACGGTGGATATGGAATGCATCCATTCCTGGATATACTGCGCCCTCACCCAGTTCTTCTTCAATGCGAAGAAGCTGGTTGTATTTTGCCACACGCTCACTTCTGCTCGGTGCACCTGTTTTAATCTGACAGGTATTTAGAGCAACTGCAAGGTCAGCAATGGTAGTGTCTTCTGTCTCACCGGAACGATGAGAAGCAATGGCAGTGTAACCTGCGCTGTGAGCCATCTTGATGGCTTCCAGTGTTTCAGATACGGAACCGATCTGATTGAGTTTAATCAAAATGGAATTGCCGCAGCCTTCCACAATACCCTTTTTCAGACGTTCTGTATTGGTTACGAAGAGATCATCGCCTACCAGCTGAATTCTGTCTCCAAGTTCCTTGGTAAGCAGCTTCCAGCCTTCCCAGTCTTCCTCATCAAGGGCATCCTCAATGGAGTAGATCGGGTACTTGTCGCAAAGTTCTTTCCAGTGACCGATTAATTCTTCAGACGTAAAGTGCTTGCCAGCTTTTGGAAGAACATATTCGCCTTTTTTCTCACCCTTCCATTCACTGGAAGCCGCATCCATGGCCAGTACAAAATCACGTCCTGGTTCATAGCCTGCTTTTCTGACTGCCTCGAGAATCAATTCAATCGCTGCATCATCACTCTCTAAGTCAGGAGCAAAACCACCTTCGTCACCAACAGAGGTAGCAAGTCCTTTTGATTTTAAGATAGAAGCCAGACAATGGAACACTTCGGTACACCAGCGAAGTCCTTCTTTAAAACTAGATGCTCCGATGGGCATGATCATGAATTCCTGAACATCAACGGTATTGGCTGCATGAGCGCCACCGTTTAAAATATTCATCATAGGAACAGGAAGACGGTTGCCGGTAATACCACCTAAGAAACGGTATAAGGGGATTCCCATGCTCATAGCTGCTGCTCTTGCACAGGCAATAGATACTGCTAAGATTGCATTGGCACCGAGTCTTGATTTATCCTTTGTCCCGTCTTCATTGATCATTGCACGGTCAATGGCATATATGTCGGAAGCATCCATTCCCACAAGCGCAAAATGAATGACAGTGTTGATGTTGTGAACTGCAGTTAAAACACCTTTTCCTCCAAAACGGGCTTTATCCCCATCACGAAGCTCCAAAGCCTCAAATTCTCCGGTAGAAGCACCACTTGGTGCAGCTCCTCTTGCGATGGTTCCGTCAGCTAAATGAACCTCAGCCTCTACGGTAGGATTTCCTCTGGAATCAATAATTTCCCTTCCTATTACTTTCTCAATTTCCAGATAATTCATCATGTTTTCTCCTTTTCATTTAAATGGTTTCCAGTATGTTCAGAAGGTCCTCTACGGATTTCTTCCCAAACTCAACTTTTTCCTGATTTATAATCATACAAGGGACACTCATAATCTGATACCGTTCTTTTAACTCCGGATATAAAGCCAGATCATAAGTCCACGCCTTTACCATTTCATTCTCTGCCGCAATGCGTCCGGCAGACATAACTGTAGTTGGGCACATGGTACAGGATAAAGATACCGCCACCTTAATATCAATGGGTTTTTTAATATTCCTTATCCGCTCTTCTTCCTCTTTGGTAATTGCCTGTCCCGGGCCTGCTGCATTATACAGCCCAATGACAAAGGAATTAAATTCATGTCCTCCAGGAATCGCGTAAAACCGGATGCCGGATTCCGTCCCATCCTCTCTAAGCACACAAAGCGCTGGTATGGTTTCACTGGAAGTGGTCTGATCGGATTCCCAGCTGACCAGGCATTCCACCCGATCAGAGATTCCGGAAAGTTCCTTTAAAAACCCTTCCATCTGAGACGCCAGTGGACTCTTATCCAAAAGTGCCTTTACGGTTATTTTACTGCTGAATTTACCAAATAAATCTTTTAACTGTCCTCTCATCTCCGGCGTGATAAATTCTTCGCTTTCTCCGCCTTCCTCAATCGAGGATTCCGTCTTAGAATCTTTCTTTGTAATTTCTTCTCTTTGGGTGATTCCAAATTTCTCCCACATACCTGCTACATACTTCTCCAAAGAAGTAGCCGCTACTGCACCGTCGGAAACAGCCGTTACCACCTGCCGAAGGTTTTTCACGCATACATCTCCAGCTCCGTAAACTCCAGAAACATCTGTCATCTGGTCCGGATCGGTAATTAAGTATCCGCCGTCATTCAATGAGATCTTTCCTTTGATCCAGTCCGTATCGGGCACATAACCCGCAAAAACAAAGATACCAAAGGTGCTGCCAGGATCCGCTTCATACTGCCATTCTTCCCCGGTCTTGTTATCCCGGAATCTGGCAGTCCGAAGAACGGAATCTCCCGCCGCTTCCAAAATCTCTGTATGATAACGGACTTCTATCTTTTCATGTTCCCTGGCTTTATCTGCCACAGAACCCGCACAGGTAAAATCATCTTCCCGTACAATGATGGTCACTTTTTTCGCATACTTTGTTAAAAAGACTGCTTCTTCTGCAGCTGCAAAACCGCCGCCTATGACAAATACATCCATACCAGTAAAAAATTCCCCGTCACAGGTAGCACAATATGCCACGCCCCGGCCCTTATATTCCTGTTCTCCTTTAAACCCAAGAGATCTGGGATTGGCTCCAAGAGCCAGAACTATTCCAAGGGTCTTTAAGTCTCCCTTGTCGGTTTTCACCACCCGGATATCACCGGATAGATCCATGTCAATGGCACGGGCCATTTTAAATTCGGCACCAAAGCTTTCTGCCTGTTTTCGCATCTTCTCAGTAAGAGCAGTACCATCAATGCTTTCAATTCCGGGATAATTGACGATTTCAGAAGTAATAGTGATCTGGCCACCCAGCTTTTCTTTTTCCAGCACCAGAACCTTAAACTTGGCTCTGGCGGCGTAGATGGCGGCGGACAGGCCCGCAGGGCCTGCACCGACAACAATTACATCATACAATCCATCCATAATATCCCACCTTTACAGAAGTCCCACTAAATCAAGGCTGGGCTTTAAGGTCTTTTCACCTGGTTTCCATTTTGCCGGGCAAACCTCATCTCCATGTTCTGAAACGAACTGGGAAGCCTGTACCCGACGGAACAATTCATCTGCATTACGCCCTACGTTGCCAGCTATGACTTCATAGGCTACAATCTTTCCTTCCGGATTTACGATGAATGTTCCTCTTTCTGCCAAACCGGAAGATTCGATCATCACATCAAAATCTCTTGCCAGTGCTCCGGTAGGATCTGCAAGCATGGGGTAATTAATCTTTTTAATGGTTTTAGATACATCATGCCATGCCTTGTGTACAAAATGAGTATCACAGGATACGCTGTAAATCTCACAGTCAATCTTCTTAAATTCCTCATATTTATCTGCCAGATCTTCTAATTCCGTAGGACATACAAAGGTAAAATCAGCCGGGTAGAAAAAGAACACCGACCATTTTCCAACGACATCCTCTTTTGTTACTTCTTTAAATTCTCCATTTATAAAACTCTGAACCTTAAAATCACTGATTTCTTTTCCAATTAATGACATACCATCTATCTCCTTTCGTGATCGCTATACTGAATTAATATGGCTTGTTTCTAAAATTTTTATGAGTTAGTCTTCACTAATTCATGTATTTATCTTAGCACACTTGATCAAAAATTTCAATAATGATATTGATAATAATTATTACTTTATTGAGAAAACGCCGAAGAAGTGCAAAGGAACCTTTTTTCCTTTGTATCTTCTCCGGCGTTCCTTTTTCCGGTATCAAAGAATCCAGAAATTCATTCTGTCTTCTCCGTATTCCAGTTTAAAATGAAACCTTGAAAAATATTCGTCCAAAATTTTATAAAGGGCTTCCCGCTCATCTTCTCCATTGCCACTGATTAATGATTCGATGTAGCATGACTGCTTTCCGCAGGCGTCCCTTAAATGAATCCGGAACTTAAGCCCTTTTTCTTTTATAATCTCATTGCATTCCAGTATTTCTGCGATGGACACAATCTTCATAGATGCCTCTATTCCTGGCTCTGATACTTTTTAGCCTGTTCCTCTATCAGTTCCATATCATCAAAATAATTGATCTTCATCGCTTCTTTTACGCCCTGCAAAGTGTTAGCAGCCGCTGCTGCTGCCTTTTTTGATCCTTCTTTGAGAATCTGGAATACATATGGAATATTCGCCTCATATTCCTTTCTTCTCTGACGGATAGGTTCTAATTCAGCCTGAAGAACGCTGTTTAAGAATCTCTTTACCTTAACATCCCCTAAGCCGCCCCGTTTGTAGTGGTCTTTCAGTTCATCTAAGTTTTTATAATCCGGCAGATACTTCTCAAAATCTTCATCCTTGCAGAATGCATCAAGATAAGTGAATACGGTATTGCCTTCCACTTCTCCTGGATCAGAAACCTGAATGTGATTGGGATCAGTGTACATGCTCATGATCTTCTTTTTTACTTCTTCTTCCGAATCAGATAAATAAATGCAGTTCCCTAAAGATTTGCTCATCTTTGCTTTGCCGTCAGTACCCGGAAGTCTTAAACAAGCCTTATTGTCAGGAAGAAGGATCTCTGGTTCCACTAAAGCCTCTCCGTAAACGGAATTGAATTTGCGGACAATCTCCCTGGTCTGCTCAAGCATTGGTTCCTGATCTTCACCAACTGGCACGGTAGTTGCTTTAAAAGCGGTGATGTCAGCAGCCTGGCTGATTGGATAGGTAAAGAAGCCTACCGGTATGCTGGTTTCAAAATTTCTCATGGCGATCTCAGACTTCACCGTAGGATTTCTCTGCAGTCTTGAGACAGTTACCAAATTCATATAATAGAAGGAAAGTTCCGTCAATTCCGCAATCTGGGACTGGATGAACAAGGTACACTTCTTCGGGTCCAGACCGCAGGCAAGATAGTCCAGCGCAACCTCAATGATATTCTGACGGACTTTTTCAGGGTTGTCCGCATTGTCCGTCAATGCCTGGGCATCCGCAATCATAATAAAAATCTCGTCAAATTCGCCGGAATTCTGCAGCTCCACCCTTCGCTTGAGCGAACCTACGTAGTGGCCGATATGCAGCTTTCCGGTGGGCCGGTCTCCCGTTAAAATAATCTTTCCCATTTTGTACCTCCAGATGTATTATCAAGTTTAATTGTACCATTCATTCTGTATTTGTCAATGAGGCACCTTATTTTCCTTCAAATACTCCTTCTGCATAATTCACGGAAGCCATTGCATCACGGCAGTACCGGTCAGCTCCTATGGTTTTCGCATAATCCTCTGTAAGAACTGCTCCTCCTACCATTACCCTGGTATCAGGAGAAACTTTACGAAGCTGCTTAATGGTTTCCTCCATACTTGGAACTGTAGTGGTCATGAGAGCACTTAATCCTACCAGCTTTATCTTTTTCTCCACTGCTGTCTCCACGATCAACTCCGGTGCCACATCTTTTCCTAAATCAATTACATCGTAGCTGTAATTTTCAAGCAGAACTTTTACAATATTTTTCCCGATATCATGAATGTCCCCTTTGACGGTCGCCAGAATAACAGCACCCTTCTTAGCTTCTACCGTACCGTTCTTTGCCATCTGCTCTTTGATGACTTCAAATGCGGCTTTGGCTGCTTCCGCACTCATTAAAAGCTGAGGCAGGAATACAGTTCCTTTTTCAAAACCCTTTCCCACCCGGTCAAGAGCAGGAATCATCTCTTCATTGATGATGGTTAACGGTTCCTTGTCCTTTAAAAGTTCTGAAACTGCAGCAAATGCCCGGTCCTTCAACCCTTTTGCAATGCTCTCAGATAATGATAGATCCCCGCCGGAAGAATTTCCGGTACCAGTGCCGCCTGGCTTTACTGTATCGCCGAGAGTGGCCACCTGACCGCTGTAGACTCCTATATATCTACTGCACTGGGGATCTAAATCAGAAAGCGTCAGAAAGCTTAAATAAGACCGCATCATGGCCTCTGAATTAGGGTTTATGATCGCTGCACTCAATCCATTTTGCAATGCCATGGTGAAAAATGCGGCATTAACAATTTCTCTCTGGGGAAGTCCAAAGGAAATGTTGGATACGCCGAGAATGGTCTTTCCACCCAGATCATCCCGCACTCTCTGCAACGTCTCCAGGGTCGTCAAAGCACCTTTGCTGTCAGAGCTTACAGTCATGCACAAAGCATCTATAACAATATCCTTTTTGTCGATTCCGTATTCCGCAGCCTTTTTGTAGATCTTCTGAGACACAGCAATTCTTCCGTCTGCCGTTTCAGGAATTCCATCTTCATCAAGAGCCAGCGCTACCACAACACCGCCATAACGCTTAACCAGAGGGAAGATGGCCTCCATCATCTCTTCTTTTCCGTTTACCGAATTGATAAGAGGCTTTCCATTGTAGATCCTCATGGCCCGCTCCATGGCCTCAATATCTGAGGTATCGATCTGCAACGGTAAGTCGATGATGCTCTGAAGTTCTTTTACCACTTCTACCATCATGGAGGGTTCATCGATTCCAGGAAGGCCAACATTTACATCCAGAACATGTGCTCCGTTATCCTGCTGGGATACCCCTTCCCGAAGGATATATTCCAGATTATGATCCCGAAGAGCCTGTTTGAATTTTGATTTGCCCGTAGGATTGATTCTTTCTCCAATGATCACTGGTTCCCGGTCCATGACTACCGCCTGTGCGTAGGAAGAGATGACAGTCCGGTTCTTTTTCTCCGGCAGTCTGACAGGAAAGTCCTTACACCGTGCCACTGTCTTTTCAATGTGCTCCGGTGTGGTTCCGCAGCATCCGCCAACCACGCAGGCTCCCATTTTAACAATCTCTGCCATTACATCTGCAAACTCATCGGCATCAATATCATAAACCGTTTTCCCGCCTTCACTTCTTGGAAGTCCGGCATTGGGATTGACAATCACTGGTATAGAAACCACATCCATGATATCGGAAAGAATTCCCTTCATCTGTATCGGCCCCAAACCGCAGTTGATACCAAGGGCGTCCACTCTCAGACCTTCCAGCAAAGCAACCGTTGACTCTACGTTACCTCCTGTCAGCAGCTTTCCTTTTTCATCAAAAATCATGGTTACAAATACAGGGAGACTTGAATTTTCCTTTGCTGCCAGTACCGCAGCCTTTGTCTCATAGCTGTCACTCATGGTTTCTATGAGCACTAAGTCTGCCCCTTCCCGTTCCCCGATTCTTACTACCTGGGCATACATTTCATAGGCATCTTCAAAGTCCAGATCTCCAAGAGGTTTTAAAAGCTTACCGGTAGGACCTAAATCCAGGGCAATGTAGCCCCGTTCCTTTCCAGCCGGATAGTTTGCTGTTTCCACCGCATTTTTTGCATTTTTAACTGCAGCGGTGACTACTTCGTTTAAGTCAAACTCAGCACCTTTATAAAATTTTAACCCGTTGGCTCCAAAAGTATTGGTTTTTATAATATCCGCACCGGCTTCTAAGTAATCCCGGTGAAGCTTTGTGATAACATCCGGATACTTTATGTTCCAGGTCTCCGGCAGTTCTCCCGGTTTTAAACCGTTGGCCTGCAAAAGACTTCCAGTACCTCCGTCAAAAAATACGATTCTTTTCCTGATCTCTTCTAAAATCGCTGTCATACTTTCCTCCATCTGCATCTGTAACTTTTAATTTCTCCGATACGCACAATCTGTTTTCCCACAGGATTCACACCCTTTCACCTCACACCGGTATGGCTTTCTGCTCACGCCCATCACTGCTGTCACTGATTTTGACGGTGCCATCAAAAGGCTGTCCGTCAGCATGATGCCCACCCGTTTTGCCGTCTCCAAAACAGCAGTGATATCACGCTGGCATTCCAGGGGAAAATCTCCGTATCCAGGGCTGAATCTGGGTCTTAAATATAGACCAGCCGCTTCGTATTCCTGTTTTAATTTCTGGTTTTCTTCATCACAGAACTCTTCAATCATCGCAGCTGCCGCAGCCTGCATGGTAACCGCTTTGCTCATCTGAAGCTTCGTGTATTTATGCAAAAGCACATCCACTCCGGTTCCCAGAGTAGCGGCAAATAAGATCACCTGATCGCAATCTGCCAGATTTTTGCTTAGATTCCGGCTTGTGGTCTGAAAGACCGTAAAATCGATTCCATGATCAGGAAGCAGTTTTAAAGGATATGCCCGGCTGATGCATTTGGGTGAAGCCGCATCCAAAAGTTCACGGATGCATTCCTCTATCAGAGCATTAACGGTATCGTCACCTTCCTGTATTCCATATCCTAAATACCGCCGAACCTCCTTACGGCTGATTTCCATGGTCTTCCCTTCCTCTCGTACAATTTTAAAAATGGGTTCGGCCCTGCAAAAGGCGCCGAACCCTGAATTCAAACGTATTACAATATTTCAGATAAATTTTCCTTGATTTTTAACGCTACATCCGGTTTATTCATGGAATACACATGGATGGCATTCACACCGTTTGCGATTAAGTCAATGATCTGCTCCGTAGCATAGGCGATTCCTGCCTGTTTCATGGCTGCTGGATTATCTCCGAACCGGTCTACAATTGCTTTAAAACGGGATGGCAGATAGGTTCCTGAAAGCTGACAGCTTCGAATGATCTGCCTAACATTGGTTACAGGCATAATACCAGCTACTACTGGTACTGTAATTCCCTTTTCTCTGATGCGGTATAAATAATTGTATAAAATATTATTATCGAAAAACATCTGGGTGGTTACGAAATCACAGCCTGCCTCCACTTTTTGTTTTAAATAATCCATATCAATGGTCTTACTGGCTGATTCCACATGGCCTTCCGGATAGCAGGCAGCACCGATGCAAAAGTCACCCGCTTCCTTTATCTCCCGGATCAATTCCGATGCATAGTTATATTCTTTGGAAATCAGTCCGTCCTGTGGAATATCTCCACGAAGTGCAAGCACGTTCTCAATTCCCGCTTCTTTTAAATCATGGAGGACTTCCCTAACCTTTTCTTTCGTAGAAGATACACAGGTCAAATGAGCCAGAGCTGTTACGTGATGATCATGATGCAGGGCTGAAGCGATGTCAACCGTATATTTGCTGGTTCCTCCGCCTGCTCCGTATGTGACACTCATGAAAGCCGGATTCAGCTTCGCAATCTCTGCCGCTGCCCGTTCCACAGATTCATACTTATCCTCTGTTTTTGGGGGAAACACTTCAAAAGACAACGTCGGCTTTCCCTGGCTCAAAATGTCTTTAATCTTCATGCTGTCTATCTCCTATCTTTCGTTTCTTTTATCTTTTAACACTTTACCATAAAAAATTCGTTCCTGCAACTGTTAACGGCCTGTAAATATCTGTGCTAACGGAGAATTTCCCGGCAGAATTAAAGTGTTATTTTTCCCGGTTAACGAATTTCTCGCTGCCTCAAGGGAACGGACAAAGGAATAAAAGTCGGCTCTTTGCGAGTCATTGTAGGCATCGGCCAGGATCCTCATGTATTCTCCTTCACCTTCTGCCGTTATGGATGCTGCCTGAGCCTGTGCATCAGATATACTGATTGCAATTTCCCGGTCCGTTGTATTTTGTATTTTTTTAGCCTCTGCCTGGCCTTCTGCGGTGTAGGTAGCAGCTATTTTATCACGCTCAGATATCATTCGCTCATAGACAGCCGCCTTATTATCCACCGGAAGGTCAAGACGCTTGGTTTCCACGGCCAGAAGCTTGATGCCGTACTGGCTCATATTCTCTCCCACATTATTCATAATTGCATGGGAAAGTTCTTCATCACGGCTGCTGATCACGTCATTCTGGCTCATGCTGCTTATGACATTCTTTACGGAGTTATACACCACGGTGTCAATTCTGCCTTCCGCATTGGGTATGGAAGAATTTAAGGACTGGGCAAATTTTAAAGGATCTTCAATTTGCCATAACACATAGCTGTCACTTAACATGGTTTTCTTATCCATGGTGATTACATCCGATGCTGCAAGATCATAAATCAGTATCTGCTTGGGAAGGGTATCTGCCGTCTGAATAAATGGAATCTTCATAGAAAATCCAGCGGTCCCAATCACCCGTTCCACTCGGCCGAACTGACGGATTAATTTATATTCATTTTCATTGGTAATTACAACTGAACCTAATAATACTATAACCACTACCAACGCCGCAAGCGCCAGAGCTGCCTTTTTTAATTTTTTTCTCATTCCGTTTTCTCCTTTTCTCCACTGGTGCTGGCATCAGCACTACCTCCCACAAAGCTGTCAAGCGGTAAAATGGTATTGGTCTTATCCGTACCGTCTATGATGACTTTCATATCAGGCAGTACCTTTTCCATGGTTTCATAAAACATTCTTTTTTTGGTTACTTCCGGATTCTTCTGGTACTCGATGTACATCGCATTGAATTTTGCAACTTCTGCGCTGGCTTCATTGATTCTCTTTGCCTTTGAAGATTCTGCATCCTGTAAAATCTTATCGGTCTGAGCCGTTGCCTCAGGAAGCTTCTCATTGCGGTACTTGTTGGCATTGTTGATGGCCGTTTCTTTTCCCTGTTTGGCAGTTTCTACTGCTTTAAAGGCTTCCATAACCTCTTGTGTCGGCGGCTCTGAATCCTGTATGGTGACATTTACAACGGTCAAACCGATATCATGTCCCTCAAGCTTTTCCATAATCATCTGCTTTATTTTTGACTGTATTTCATTCTTCCCTGTTGTCAAAACCGAATCAACATCATAGCTTCCGATTACGGTACGGATGCAGCTTTTTGTGATGCTCTGCAAAACCTTTAAGGGATCTTCTGATGCATAAACTGCCCTGACCGGATCTGCCACTTTATACTCCACAAAAAAATCTACATTCACAAAGTTATAATCCTTTGTAATCATCAGAGAATCTTCTTCCTTGCTTTCATTGTCATTGGGATCATAGCCGATTGCAAATCCCTGAATGGTAGTATTGACCTTTTTCACATTCTGAACAAATGGGACTTTAAAATGAAGCCCTGGTTCTGTCACTGCGCTGGCTTTTCCCATCGTCGTTACCACGGCCTGTTCCTGTTCCTGAATATTGTATAGCGAACCAAAACCGATAACCGGGATCGCCACTACAAGAACTGCAGCGATTCCTGATTTTTTCAAAAGGCCTTTCACCTTTTTCCATACCTCATTCTTTTGGGGATCAATTGTTTCCATAATGCCGCTCCTTTCTTTACTTACCCTCTAGTTTATGCTCTCGTAAAGGAAATAAAAAAGACTTTTACTGACACCTCTTACGGCATCAGTAAAAGTCTTGCACATTTCATAAGGATGCGGATAAATTTCTTTACCGTTTTGACGCAATCTTATCCAGCTTATCGCTGGCAGCTACTCCCTTTTACGATTGGCATGATTATATCAGATCTTAGTTGAAGTGTCAATCAAAAACTGGCGGATTTTATTGGAAATGGTTACACTTCTCCATTTTCTGCCGACTGAAAGTCATTATAAGAAACAGCAACCCGTACCATATCTTCTTCTCTGTAAACGGTAACATTGAAAATACCCTCCGTAAGATCCACTACGTTTTCCTGGTCAAGTCCAACTCGGATTCCCTCTATAAGGGAAGGAATGCTGCTTTCCTCTAGTGGAACGGATGCCGCGGTTTCCGTAAGCTTTAAAAAGTGTTCCAGATAGGCAAGGCATGCTTCCTCATTATTCATGGAAGACAAGTAATCATGCATCTCACCGGTTGCAGTATCATAATTAACTTCCACATACTGGTATACATATCCTTCATCTTCTGGCTTTAGCTGGCTGGTCTTTTCATCTTCCAGATAATAGCCGATTATAGTCTCATAATAGGACACCCAACCATCATCCAGCTCTAACTCGTAGTTATCCGAATAAACGTCTTCCGGCTTTATCTGATAGCCATAATTGTTTTCATTCACGAATTGCCCCATAGCATCTGCAATAGCCTTTCCATCTACAGGGAAATGACTATATCCCTCACAGGGAATTCCTGAAGCTATAACATCATCTTCCTCCAACTGGGTAAAACCGGAATCATCAAACGGAGCGGCCATTTCATAATTATTGTAACTGTCCAGAATTCTGTCTGCCTTTTTGATCACATTGGGAGCGGCTCCTACGATGACAAAAGCCAAAGTGGCAAGCCCGGCCAGAGAAATCTGAAATTTCTTTCCCGGGGTTTTCTGCTCCTTCCCTGAAGTAGATCCTGGTATGTAAGTCCTGGTCTGTGGCTGCTGGGGAGAAGGAGCAGCCGTCCGGGGCGGTACAGGCGTATTAGGGGACGTGGCGGTACGGTTGGCAGTGACGGTGCGTTGTGGAGCCCCAGTATGAGGCGGTACGGCTGTCCGGGGTGGCACAGGGTTGAAATTCGGGTTGTTCCCCCTATCATGAGGCGCTTCATTATCTGGACGTTTCTCATTTAAATAATAATTTACATCCCACAAAATCGGACGACGTATCATCTTCTTACAATGGGTACAGTAGTTCATTTCATTGACCGGAAGATCACAAATCGGACAAATCTTTCTCTTCATGGCAGTTCTCCTCCTATCCGAGCACCAGGTGGGCTACGGCAATCTCATCGTCCTCCCGAAAGCCCTGGGCACAAACCTGAATATTATATACATATGCTTCTTCAAGTCCGGTGATTGCAACGATATCTGCAATGTTTTTGCCTTCCTGAGAAAGTGCAAGTACCTGATGAACGTCTTCTATGGTCTTCTTTAATAATTCATCGGTCGGATCAGGAGACAACAGCTCCCCATTTTCCAAATCTGATTCTGATATAAAATCCTCTAAGGACATCTTCTTTTCCTTTTCCCCATGGTTGTAATAGTCTTCGGAAATCTCCCAATCATTTACTTTTTCAGACATACTGTCACTCCTTTCTAAAACAGGCAGGTTCGTCGGAACCTGCCTGGTATGTAACATTATATGCTTTATCTTTTATTTCTTAAGAAATCCGGTATATTGATCTGAACTTCTTTATTCACAGTTGGACGATAAGGCTGTCCGCCTCCCTGGGAAGTTCCCTGAGGATTATTCTGTGCATTATAGTTTGGCTTCTGATAATTGGATCCTGCGTAGTTCTGATTGTTGTAATTCTGATTATTGTTCTGGTAATTCTGATTATTGTTCTGATTGCTATTGTTGTTGCTATTATTGTTATTATATGCAGGAGCAGTATAGTTCCCGTTATTGTAGTTCTGGTTAAAGTTCTGGTTATATCCAGGAGTTGCTGCAGTAGCTGCTGCTTCCTGATTCACCGGCTGATTCTGTGGTGCTGCTGCTTTTGGCTGTTTAAAGTTTGGATTGGAGAAATTGGTCATAACCTTGGATACTGGTGTCTCTGACTGCATATCAAGTCCGGTAGCAATAACAGTGATGCTCGCTTCATCCTGAGCATTCTCATCATACATGGCACCAAAGATGATGTTGGCATCGTCTCCTGCCATCTCCTGAACATAGCTTGCTGCTTCATTGGCTTCAATAAGGCTGATATCACCGGATATATTAATGATTACATGGGAAGCACCCTCGATGGTAGTTTCAAGCAACGGGCTGGATACAGCCTGTTTTACAGCTTCCAGTGCCTTCTCATCGCCTTTTGCATGGCCGATACCAATATGTGCAATGCCTTTGTCTGTCATAACAGTCTGAACATCTGCAAAGTCAAGGTTGATAAGTC
This sequence comes from uncultured bacterium, assembly GCA_963519465.1. Classification (GTDB taxonomy): domain Bacteria; phylum Bacillota; class Clostridia; order Lachnospirales; family Lachnospiraceae; genus Lacrimispora. The sequence continues at coordinate 100,835 of CAUQMY010000007.1, read as the reverse complement.
CAGGTACGTTAATTAAGTCGGTAATACCCTGAACAGCCTGCTGAAGAACTTCATCCGCTTTTTTAAGGGCATCCGGCATGGTTGTACGTCTGTCTACAATCTCTAAAAGACGGTCATTTGGAATTACAATTAAAGTGTCAACACTTTCTTTTAAACGTTCAATACCAGCAACTGCATTGGACATACGGGTTCTTGCTTCAAAACGGAAAGGCTTTGTGACAACACCGACAGTCAGTATTCCCATATCCTTGGCAATCTTTGCAACGACAGGAGCAGCTCCAGTTCCGGTTCCGCCTCCCATACCGCAGGTAACGAATACCATATCGGCACCTTTCATGGCCTGAGCCAGCTCGTCCGCATTTTCTTCTGCTGCTTTTTCACCCATCTCAGGTTTTGCGCCTGCACCAAGACCCTTGGTCAGTTTTTCTCCGATCTGCATCGCAGTCGGGGCCTTGCAAAACTGCAGTGCCTGCTTGTCCGTGTTAATACCAAGAAATTCCACACCAGCGATATTCTCATCGATCATGCGGTTCACCGCATTGTTTCCGGCACCGCCTACTCCGATTACCAGAATTCTTGCGGCATTGTCCGCCTCATTTATCTTAATCTCTAACAAGATTATATCCTCCTTTAACCATAAACAGCTTACTGTATAAACCTACTTAATATAATATTTGATTTTTACAAAAATATCAACTATTTTTTAAACAAAATTGCTTGCAAATTATGTAAATTCATTTATCCTTTACAAACCGATAAGAAGTGACAGTTTCCGCCTCATCGTATGTATCCAGATATAATGTTCCTTTTAGCCCCGATAAAACAGGCATCTGGTCTTTGAGTTCAGAGATCTTTCCGTTCATCTGGTCATTGCTTCCAAGGTAGACTCTGATGTTCTCCATAGCCAAAGTAGCATTTCCTCGGGAATCATACTGAATCTGATCCACAGGGATCCCATGAGTGGATAAAAGCTGGGTCAGAGTCAGTATTTCATCAAAGACCCGGCCGTTTTCCACCGGCAGGGGCTGGTGCAGGGCAATATGCCCATACTTTAGCCCCACGATCCATGGAACTCCAGGCAGTTTCCCGCTGGAACTCTCTACGATGATCCCGTCCTTATCGAAGTACATGTAACTGCCCATATAAGAAACATATCCCACTACGGTTTTCTCATATACGATCACTTCTACCTTTACCGGGCTCTGGAATACGATTTTGTAATCTTCCACAAAAGGAATCTGCTCATGTTCTTTAAAACGGTCCTTGTAGATACAAAAAATCGCATTCCGATCCCAGCTGCCCTTAAACAAAAGGCTCACGATCTGTTCGGAAGTATATTTCTTATTGCCGGTCACTGTAATTTCCTTAATTTGAAGTGACATAAAGGCTACAGCTCCCAGCAATACCACCGCTACCGCGATTGCTATTTTAATTTTTCTTCTGCTGCTTTTTAGATATCTCATTCCATCCCTCTGATTACCGCACCGAGACTGCTTAAATCCCGGCAGATGTCCTCATATCCACGTTCAATATGATAGCATTCATGGATCTCAGTTACGCCTTCACATGCCAATCCTGCAACCACAAGAGCCGCTCCGCCCCTCAGATCCGGAGCTGTCACCTGGTTTCCTTTTAAAGGATAAAGGCCATGTACAATGGCATGTTTTCCCTCTATTACAATATCTGCACCCAGTTTCTTAAGCTCCTGCGCCGTTCCAAACCGTCCTTCAAAAATCGTTTCCGTAAGTCTTCCGGTCCCACGTCCTGATGCCATCACTGCCATCACCTGGGACTGAAGATCCGTTGGGAATCCCGGATAAGGTGCTGTCACTACATCAATACAGTCAGGGCGGCCTTTCATGGATACTTCCAGACCGTTTTTATAAGATTTAAGTTCCGCTCCCATTTTTTCAGCAAGAGAAAGGGCAGCCGCTAAATCTGATGGCCGGATTCCATCGATTAAAACATTCCCTTCTGCAGCCATTACAGCCGCTAAGTAAGTCCCTGCAACAATTCGGTCACCTGCGACCGTAAATTCTGAATCATGAAGGTCTTTTACACCTGTGACCGTCAGCTTTGCGGTTCCAATTCCATCAATTCTGGCTCCCATATTGTTTAAAAATTCACAGAGTGTAGTGATCTCAGGTTCTTTTGCAGCTCCCCGGATCGTTGTGATTCCCCGGGCATTCACTGAAGCCAGCAGTGCATTCTCCGTTGCACCTACACTTGGAAACGGGAAATCAATATCAGTACCTGCCAGTGTTTTTGCAGACACAATAAGCTTTTCATCCTTTTCTTCAACCACAGCTCCCAGCTTACGGAATGCAGTCAGATGAAGATCAATAGGCCGTTGACCGATGGAACAGCCTCCCGGGAAGCTTGTAACCGCAAGACCGGTCCTTCCAAGAAGCGGGCCAGATAATATAATGGAGGAACGCATGCTCTTTATATATTCTTCCGGTATCTCCGCCTGTGTAAGTGTTGTTGCGTCGATGATCAATGTGTTGCCGTCTAAGCGGCAAATACAACCAATACGCTCAAGTATCCCCAGCATACAGAACACATCCTGTATCCTGGGGACATTATGAATCACTGTTGTACCTTTATGGAGAACCGCCGCTGCCATCATGGGCAGAACAGCATTCTTGGAACCCTGAATTTTTATCTCACCTTTTAAGGATCGTAACCCCTGGACCTGTATGACTGACAATCCGGTACCTCCCATGGCTTCTTATATACTATCCTATGTTAAAAGTGAGAGAATGGTATCAAATCTTATCATTTTTCCAGTTTTATCTGGTTAGAAACGCTTAAAACCATGCCCATCTCTATCATAAGAAACAGGACCGAAGTACCTCCGTAACTGATAAACGGGAGGGTGATACCGGTATTTGGTATGGTGTTGGTAACTACCGCAATATTAAGAATTACCTGAATGGCAATATGTCCCATAACTCCAACAACCAGCAGTGCACCGAATAGATCTGGTGCATTATCTGCTATGAGCATGAAACGGTAGATCATAAAAAGGAAAATCAGGATTACAGACACCGCTCCAAAAAGTCCAAGTTCTTCACAAATAATGGAAAAAATCATATCATTTTGTGCTTCCGGCACAAATCCCATCTTCTGTATGCTCTCTCCCAGTCCTCTTCCCACCAGACCGCCGGAACCAATGGCATAAAGTCCCTGAAGTACCTGATACCCTCCGGTAGAAGGATATGCTTCCGGCTCCAGCCAAACCAGAATTCGGCCCAGCTGATAATCATGAAGAATATTCAGTTTTTCCAGGATTGTAGCCAGAGGACCTGCAAATGCCAAAAGGCCGACTCCCGCGAATCCACAGGCGAAAAAGGGCCATTTCTTTTTACAAGCCACAAACAGCATGACAAAAGCGATTCCGATGATAATAATACCGGAACTTAGATTGTTTGCAGCTACAATTCCTGCAATAGGAAGTGCTGTTACAATTACAAGAACAACTCCGTTTTTTGTATTAATGTTCCTGCCCATCTGCACAATCAATACCGCCAGCATGACGATCAGGGCTATCTTAACAAATTCCGTGGGCTGGAAAGAAAGTGAGCCGACTCCCAGCCATCTTCTTTTTCCGTTGACCCTGCGGCCGACTAACGAAACCGTAATCATAAGGATATAGGAAAGGACATAAGCAAATACCGCAACTTTTCCATACCAGTGATAATCCAGTTTGGAAATTACGATCATGATCACAAAGCCCACAAGTGCGATCTTTGCCTGCCTCGCCATAAAATAAGCGGCGTTGTTGAATTTCAGCTGTGCAGCATAAGAACTGGAACTGTATATCATGACCAGTCCAAAGACAGTCAGGAAAATCACGGTAAATAAAAGGCTGTAATCATAAAAACGGCGCGGCTTATTTTTCTTCTTCACTGGCCTTTTTTCCGCCATATCATTCCTCCTCGCCAACCATACTCCAATGCAAAAACAGCATTACAGATTGCGGACGCACTCTTTAAAGATCTCACCGCGCTCCTCATAGCACTTAAACATACCCCAGCTGGCGCATGCCGGTGAAAGGAGCACATAATCTCCTATATTGGCATAGGACGCACAAACGCTGACTGCCTCCTGCATATCTTCCGCATACATTACATTGGTAAAACCATGCTTTGCAGCGCATTCAGCAATCTTTTCCCTTGTCTGTCCCAGCAAAACCATATACCTGACTTTTCCCTCAAAGGATTCGATCCACTCGTCATATTCAGAGTTCTTATCGTATCCTCCTGCTATAAGAATGGTTGACCCGGGCATAGCCTTTACTGCCTGTATGGCGGCATCAGGGTTGGTTCCCTTGGAGTCGTTGTAATACTTGACACCTGCTTTTTCAGCTACAAACTCAATCCGGTGCTCCACCGCTTTGAATTCACAGATCACCTTTTTTATAACCTCCATAGGAACTCCCATCTCCACAGAGATGGCAACAGCAGCCATAACATTCTCATGATTGTGACGGCCAAGGAGTTTTAAATCACCCACCGACACAATCTCCTGCTGTTCTCCATGGTGGTTCCAAATAATCCTGTCCCCATCCATGCAGTAGCCTTCTTCAAGCGTCTCCCGGCTGCTGAAATAGACAGCTTTCGGTTTTATGGTTTTGCCAAACTCACGCAGAACAGGGTCATCATAGTTTAAGATACAATACTCCTGTTCTCCCTGATTTTGTGTAATGCTTTCCTTTACTTTTATGTAACAATCCATGGTTTTATGACGATTTAAGTGATCCGGGGTTATATTAAGGATCGCGCTCACATTCGGTTTAAAGTCAGTAATGGTCTCCAGCTGAAAGCTGCTGACCTCTGCTACGGTTACCGAATCTTCTGTCGTTTTTAAGGCTTCTTCCGTATATGGGATTCCAATATTTCCTACTACAAAAACATGATCGTAATAAGCTTTCATGATTTCCCCGGTAAGAGCCGTAGTGGTTGTCTTACCATTGGTCCCTGTGATAGCTGCCAGTTTTCCTTTGGCGTGATGATAAGCCAGCTGAATCTCACTCCAAATGGGAATATCCGCCTCTTTTAAAACTGAGACAAAAGGAGCATCCAAAGAAATACCAGGACTTATGACGCAAAGGTTAATATCCTTTATATCCTCTTTCTGAAGTTCCCCAAGTAAAGCTTTGATTGTTCCTTCCCCTTTAAACTGACTTAACAGCTCATCCTCATTTATGGCATCATTGCTGTCATAAAGAACCACTTCATCGCCCATCTTAAGTATCATCCTGGAGGCGGCGACACCACTTTTTCCACTGCCGGCAACTAAAATTTTCTGACTCATATGGTTTCTCTCCTATAATCCAAGGTATGCAAGCAGGCAAAGAACCGCTGTTATAATAGCAAACACCGCAACCACCCGTGTTTCCGACCATCCGCAAAGTTCAAAATGATGATGGATGGGAGCCATCTTAAAGATCCTTTTCCCGCCTGTTTTTTTAAAATATGTCACCTGAATGATGACCGATAAAACTTCAAGCAAATAAATGAAACCGATTATGGCGATAAAAACCGGAATCTGCATCATAAAAGCACTGGATGCAACAAAACCTCCAAGTCCAAGGGAGCCGGTGTCTCCCATGAACACTCTCGCCGGATAAACATTAAACAATAAAAATCCCAGAAGACTTCCAACAACTGCACCTGTGATAGGGCTGATACCAGTCTTTTCTCCAATCGCCACAACAGTCAAAAATGTTGCAACCAGTATGGTTACGCTGGTGCAAAGCCCATCAAGGCCATCGGTAAAGTTAACGCCGTTGTCCGTTCCAATGACAATGAAAAATACTGCTGGAACAAAGAGCAGACCTAAATTCAAATACAACCCCTTATCAAAACCGCCGGTAAATGGAATCAGCATATCGGTGCCTACATCTTTTGAATGAACCAGATAATAAGCAAAAATCCCTGTGATGATTAACTGCCCTGCCACCTTTTGAAAAGGTGTAAGTCCTTCGGACCGCTTCATCACAATCTTGATGTAATCATCAAGAAATCCAACAATTCCAAATCCAACGGTCATGAAAAGCACCGGAATGATCTTGGGATAATCCCTGATATAAAACAAGGACGTGATGATAACGCTGGTCAGTATAATGAGCCCTCCCATGGTCGGAGTACCCTGCTTTTTCAAATGACTCTCCGGCCCTTCCTTACGGACCTCCTGGCCAAATTTCAGCCTGTGGAGAAATGGTATTACAATGGGACACAGCATGGCGCTGATGGCAAAAGCTATGATGATTGCCAGAATCGTTTCGTTAATCATGTCACACCTCAATATTTTATGTATTCGTATATCAAAAGTACACAGTAAGTAGTATACGTCTTTTTTTCTGAATAATCAACCACTGATTCGAAACGTGGAAACAGTTTTTTCCTCTGTTGGATCAATTCCCATATAAGGAAGAATATTCTTAAAAACGTCCGCAATTACCGGTGCAGCAATGGTTCCTCCATAGTAAATCCCCTGTGGTTCATCAATGGTAATAAGAGCTATTACCTGTGGATTGTCTGCCGGCGCAAAGCCTACGAAAGACGAAATATACTTTTTTAGGCTTCTTGGAAGTTTTTCAGACGTAGCAGTTTTTCCACCTATCCGGTAGCCTTCAAGTTTTGCTCTTTTGCCGCTTCCTTCGGATACCACCTGTTCCAGAATATAACGCATGGTTTCACTGGTTTGTGCGGATACGATTCCCTCTTTTACCGGATAAGTAAACGTATGAGCAGATTCTCCGTCAGCACTGATTGCCTTTACTCCAAAATGAGGAGTGATCCGGTTGCCGCCGTTTACAATCGATGCGGAAGTGGTGATAAGCTGCATGGGAGTGATCTGGAATGACTGGCCGAAAGATACAGTTGCCAGCTCCACCAGTCCCATATCCTGTTTTTTATGCATAATCGTAGATGCTTCCCCAGGAATGTCGATTCCTGTCTTTCCTTTTAAACCAAACTGCTCAAAATATTTGTAGTAATTATCCACTCCAAGCCGCTGTCCTACATCAATCAGAACCGGGTTGCAGGAATTCATCATCCCCTGAAGAAACGTTTCTGAACCGTGACCGCCTACCTTATGGCAGCGGATCTTCCGGTCCTCAACCACCCGGAATCCGGGGCAGGAAAAATGATCATCAAGTTTTACCACTCCAGCTTCCAAACCTGCTGCAGCCGTAATGATCTTAAAGGTAGATCCCGGCTCATAAGTATCATTGATGCTGGGATTTCTCCACATCTGGTTTAAAAGATCCTGCTTCTCTTTGTCTGTAGTTGGAACTTCTGTCGTTGTATTTAGTGTAAACGGATCATTCAAATTAAATTCAGGCGCATTGACCATAGCCATTATTTCCCCATTTTGAGGATTCATAACAATAATCGACACCTTTTTTGCGCCTTTTTTCTCCATGACCTGATAAGCCGCCTGCTCACAGTATCTTTGTATATTCACATCCAGGCTGATCTGTAAATTCTGCCCCGAAATCGGTTCAATCCTATCTTCTGCCGCATTTTCAATCTCAATTCCTGCAGCATCAGACATGGTTAAAATTTTTCCGTTAATTCCTTTTAAATATTGTTCGTACTTTACTTCCAGACCAATGATTCCCTGATTATCTCCTCCTGTGAATCCCAATACCTTGGAAGCGAGAGTATCATATGGGTAATACCGTTTGTAATCTTCATCTACTTTCACACCTGCCAGATGATAGGTCCGGATCTGGTCTCCCAATGCCTTGTCTACATTGGTTTTAATAATTTCCCTGGAACTGTATTTCTCTACCTTTTTACGCACTTCAGCTTCATCGATTCCAAGCTCTTTAGTCAAAACCGCTACAACCTCATCTGGTTGTTTGATCTGATTGTGAATAACCGAAATAGTACACACCGTCCGATTGGTAGCGATGACGGTACCATTGGCATCAATGATATTTCCTCTGGCAGCCTTTATGGTCCTCTCCCGCTCATGGAGATCCTCAGCCATAGCACTGTAATGCTCGGAACGGAAAACCATTAGAAAAATAAGCCGCCCCATAAGTCCTGTCATGGCAAGAAATAACAGGAAAAACAGGAGGGCTATTTTCTCTCTATGATGTGTTTTGTTCGAATTCATACGCTGCTCCACCGTCATTATTGTTACAGTATATGAATATCTGTCTTTTTTATGAGCCCTCGAAGGATATTTCCCTACTGGGCGGTAGTTTCTTCCTCAGATGCCGGTTGATCCTCCGATGACTGTCCCGACTGACCGGGGATTGCGGCCGGCAAGGTGGAATCCTCTCCTCCCTCCTGTCTGTTGACATATTCCTCTGAAGGATTTAAGTATTCTTCCGGAACCGGCTGTCCATTTTCCATAGTCGGTGCCGCTCCTGTCGTTTCTTTTGCTCCACCTTCTTCTGTTGCTGCAGTTTCACCTTCAGAAGCTGCCTGGGTTTCACTGGTAATGCCTTCCTGCTCCGGAAGTTTTGCCGCCTCGTCAGAAGGAAGGGCCGGATCAGTCTCTGTATCCGGGAATATATTTAAATAAGGAAGAATCTCAGTCATAATCTTCTGGAAAATCTGGCTGGCATAAGTACTGTGAGGCTGATCCTCTACATGAGGCTCATCTACTACCACATAAACCAGAACCTGAGGATTATCTGCAGGTGCATATCCGCAAAAAGATACCACATAGTTGGTCTTATCACGGGGGATTTTTTCTGCAGTACCCGTTTTACCTGCAACTTTATATCCTACCACCTTAGCAGCTCCGCCGGTACCGCCCTCCGCATTTACCGTTTTGAAAAGAGCTTCATTGATGAACTTAGTTGTTGATTCGGATACAGTTTCCCGTACCAGAACCGGATCCACTTTTTTGATTACTGCTCCCTGTTCGTTTAGAATCTGTTTTACCACGTGAGGCTCATAATAAGAACCCCCATTAATAACAGAACAATATGCAGCAGCCATCTGAATCATGGTACAGTTAAAGTTCTGACCAAATGAGTTGGTCGCCAAGTCCGTAGGACCTGCAGTGTCAGTGGTATAAATAGTAGTTTTATTGTCCGCTTCACCAGGAAGATCGATTCCGGTCTTTGCACCAAATCCAAAAATCTGCTGGTACTTATAAAATTTTTCTTTCCCGATCTGCTGGGCGATTCGCATCATAACCACGTTACAGGATTTCATCAGACCCTGCTCTACCGTTATAAGGCCATGACCATATCTGCTGACACAGTTGATCTTATGCCCGCCCACCTCAAGAAACTTATTGCATTCATAGGTTTCATTGCCCGTGATAGCGCCTTCTTCCAAAGCCGCAGATACGGTAAATATCTTTTCCGTGGATCCCGGTTCAAATCCATCACTGATGGTAAAATTACGCCATGTCTGGTTCCAGGCCACCTGGGTACCTAAGGACATGATTTCTTCATTGCCGTAATGCTGGGAAACATTTTCTTCCGTCAGTGGTTCTGCATCTTTATTTTTCCGCTTGTAATCGTCCATGGCTTCCTTAATACCCAACTGACGAAGTACATCATCGGTATATTCCGGTCTTAACGTACGTGGATTGTTTAAATCAAACGAACTATGATCAGCCATTGCAAGGACCTCTGCATTATTCGGATCCATAACAATGACACCAATTTTCTTACTGCCAGTCTGCTGTTCCCATTCATTTATGTATTTCTCAACGATTTTCTGTATGTTGACATCAATGGTAGAAACCACGGTATTTCCATTAGAAGCAGGCTTAATCACTCTTTCTAAATTGGAATCATCGTTTAAATAACCGTATTCTCTTCCGTTGATTCCCATAAGCGTGGTATTATAGAACTGTTCAATTCCGCCAGTGCCGCCCATACCGTCTCCATTGGCAAATCCGATTACCTTACTGCCCATAGAATTGTAAGGATAAACTCTCTTATACTCATCTTCGAACCAAATACCCTTAATGTCTTTTCCGCCTTTTTTCAGTTCCGCAGATTTATCAGTCTTATATTTTTCATATTTGTTCTTATCATCATAAGACAGCTGTTTTGCATAGCGCACATACTGTTTGTCTTTTTTCTCCTGAATCAAATTCATGATTTCTGTACGGTCATAACCAAAACATTCTGTAAGAGCTGTTACAGAAGGCTCAAGGTAAGAATCCGGGTCTGTCATGATCTGCTTGGGATCCAGAATCAAATTATAGACTTTCTCGCTTGCTGCCAGATAGGTTCCATTGCGGTCCATAATATCGCCCCGTTTAAATGGAATCACACGGCTGTCATACTCCTGCTGAGACAACACAATCTGGTTATAGTCTTCCTTTTTATTTGTCATCAGATTATAAAGGATCATAACCAATGCAAACAAAGCCAGCGTAATTACAAGAACCGTAATCGCCAGCTTTTCCTGCATATAACGTGGGAATACTTTACTCTTTTTATTCCTGTATTTGTTAGTGTTTCGGGATGTCCTCATTCTGTCTTACATACTCACTTTCCGTTTTATCATAGTGAAGGATCTGGTCCTTGTTCGCATAGACCATACCAAGTTCCTCAGTGGCTACTTTATACACATGATCCAAATCAACGGAAGTATTTATACTCATTTCCAGTGCATTATTTTCAGTTCTTAATTTTTCCAGCTGCGCTTCCTGTACCTCAATTCCGTGAATGTTGGTTGTAATAGATGATTGCAGATGCAGGTATCTTACGCATAAGCAGAGAGTGCAGACCACGGCAACAGTCAGCATGAGAACGTAAGGCAGATCCATTTGCAGAGCTTTTTCACGATTCCGTCTCACCCTGTTATTCACAGATGGCCGGCGGACTTCGTCTGGCGTATGAACCGGCATACGGGCCGGCATGGCTTTACGGACAGTGTTTCCATGTACGTAAGCAGTATTCCCGTAGGAACGCACATTCTTTTTGGCAGCCACTCGAATTTCCTCCCTTAATTAAACTCGTTCAAACACCCGAAGCTTCGAACTCTTCGAACGCTTATTATCTTCGATCTCTTCCTCTGTCGGTATGACAGGTTTTCTCGTAATTACCTTGCCCTTGCTTTTTTTGCCGCATACACAGATCGGAAAATCAGGCGGACAAATACATGGATTTTCATTTGTTTTAAATCTTGTCTTTACAATTCTGTCTTCCAGGGAATGAAATGTGATAATCGACAAGCGTCCACCTGGATTCAATAAATCGATCATAGTATCAAGAGATTGGCTTAATACTTCCAGTTCCTTATTAAGTTCAATCCTTATAGCCTGAAACGTCCGCTTGGAGGGATGTCCTCCCGCCGCTCTCACCTTTGCAGGGATCGCCGCCTTAATAATCTCCGTTAGTTCACCGGTTGTCTCTATAGGCTTTAATTGTCTGGCTCTTACTAAATGCTTTGCAATATTCTTTGCGAACTTATCTTCTCCATAATCCCGAATGATACGGTATAGATCAAATTCGCTGTAATTGTTAATGAGGTCAGCGGCTGTCTGCTCGTTTCTCTGGTCCATCCGCATATCCAAAGGTGCATCGTCTTCCCTATAGGTAAATCCTCTCTCCGGCATATCCAGCTGATAAGAAGATACTCCCAGATCCAGATAGATTCCATCCACCTTTTCAATTCCCAAATCACTTAGTACTGTCTGTATATTTACGTAATTGCTTCTTACGACTGTCACTTTATCCTTATAATCCTTCAGTCGCTCTGTAGCTGCCTTAATGGCATCTGCATCCTGATCAATTCCGATTAATCTTCCGTATTCTCCAAGGCGCTTACATACTTCCAGAGCATGTCCGCCGCCTCCCAGTGTTCCGTCCACATAAATTCCGTCCGGTTTTACATTCAGGCTGTCAATGGTCTCATATAGCAGCACTGACTTGTGTTCAAACATCATATACCAAGTCCTTCCATAGCTTCCGCAATTTCTTCCATATCATCATAGGTATTGGCTGCTGTCCATGCATCCTTGCTCCAGATCTCAATCCGGCTTCCTACGCCTACAAGTACCGCATCCTTATCAATGCCCGCGTGTTCCCTGAGCACTGCCGGAAGCAGGATTCTTCCCTGCTTGTCCACTTCACAGGAGGTTGCACCAGCCAGAAAGAATCTTGAGAACTTTCTGGCATTGGTATTGGTCAGCGGCAGGCTTTTCAGTTTTTCTTCCAGGGATGTCCACTCATTATTGTCATACACAAATAAACAGCCGTCCAAGCCCTTCGTCACGACGAATTCTTCTCCAAGCTGCTCTCTGAATTTCGATGGGACAATGAGACGTCCCTTCGCATCGACTGTATGATTGTATTCGCCCATGAACATACCAATCACCTGCTTGTACAACGGTAGGAGGTTTAAACCACTTTCCCTCCATTTTCTACCACTTTGTACCACTTTCCTCCACTTGTAACTTAATTTTAGTACATTTACCTGGAAATAGCAAGGAGATTTTCGAATAATTTTCATTGATTTCGGTTACAAACAGCCGGATACGTGTGACTTTCCAAAATTTTCCATAATTAGACACATAATAAGCTACTTTCACCCCCACCACAGTAACTTCTTATTATAATGAACATTATCAGGAAAATTATCATAGGAATTTTGGGCGCAAAAAAACACGGGGAGGTTTTTCCTTCCCGCGTTCTATAAAATCACCCTGAAATCCATAAGAAACTTCCGCTGTCAATAACCAGCTTCAATATATTGTTCAATTAATTTATCCAGTTCTACACTTCTAAGATAAATAACATCTCCGTCATCATGATCTATACTTTTATTTAATCTTTCCCTTGCTTCTTCTATATTTCTTATTAACTCTTCTTTTGAAATCATCATATCATGTTTCTCCTTTGCTCTTTATTCTAATCTGTCTGTGTTGGAAGAAGAGCACAAGAGTAGATATCACTACCAGAATAAATGACAGTGCCTGAGACACCGGAATGCCAGTACCAAAGAATATTAGCTGGTCCGTACGGATTCCTTCTATCCATACTCGTCCCAATCCATAGCCAAGCAGGTAGATAAGAAAAATTTCCCCATCAAATCGTTTGCGTTTCCTGTACCAGAGCAAAAATGCAAGTACACAAAGATTCCAGACCGACTCATAAAAGAAGGTCGGATGTACCTGTATATACTCTACGCCATCTTTCACGATCAAATGGTTCAAAAGTTCTTTCGATATCATATTCTCATTAACCAGCGCCCTTCTGATTCTCATAGCAAACAGGCCGTCGGTATATCCGCCAAACGCTTCGCAATTAAAGAAGTTTCCCCATCTTCCTATAATTTGCCCGGTTATCAGTCCAAGACATCCTGTGTCTGCCAAAGAAAAGAAGGAAAGTTTCTTCACCTTGGTATAGACGATCAGAGTTATGGCAGCTCCTATCACGCCTCCATAAATTGCCAGTCCCCCTGCTCTTGTATTGAAAATTTGTAACAGGTCATTTTTATAATTATCCCAGTCAAAAATTACATAATATATTCTGGCACATATAATAGAAACTACGATTGCATACAGGGCAAAATCCAGATAAATCTCTGGGTCTTGTCCTCTTCGTTTTGCATCATTCGTTGCAACCCAGAGGCCTGTTAAAATTCCAATCCCAATGATAATCCCGTAGAATGCAATGCGGAACCCAAATATCGAGATACTGTTTCGCAAATGGTCAATGGTAATACCCAAATGCACAAAACTAATATCTGCCGTATTTGCCATTCGTCTTCTCCTTTCGATGTTTTCTTTATTTTACCCCGTGAAAACACAAAAATCAAACAGATTCGCCCGACATATTCAACTATATTTCGACAAAGGATATGATTCTTGCGTTTTTCTCTTTTTTTTTTACGGATAATATGATATTCTATATTAGTTGCAGACAAAAATCAACCATGAATATAAACAATATTAGGAAGGTAATTGCTATGAAATTAGGTATTGTCGGATTACCGAACGTAGGTAAAAGCACTTTGTTCAATTCTCTTACAAAGGCTGGGGCAGAATCTGCCAACTATCCATTCTGTACTATTGATCCAAACGTAGGAGTCGTTCCCGTTCCGGATGTACGCTTAGGACAGCTGGCCGCACTATATAATTCCGCTAAAATCACTCCAGCTGTCATTGAATTTGTGGATATTGCAGGTCTGGTAAAAGGAGCTTCCAAGGGAGAAGGTCTGGGTAACCAGTTTCTTTCCAACATTCGCGAAGTAGATGCCATTGTCCATGTGGTCCGCTGTTTTGAAGATACGAACGTCATTCATGTAGATGGAAGTGTGGATCCGCTGCGCGACATCGAAACCATTGATCTGGAACTGATTTTTTCCGATCTTGAAATTTTAGACCGCCGCATCGCAAAGACTAACAAGGGTGCCATGAACGACAAATCCCTTGCGAAAGAACTGGACATCTTAAAGAGAATCAAATCCCATTTAGAGGATGGCAATCTGGCAAGAAGTATGGATATAGAAGATGCAGATGAAAATGAGTTTGTATCCTCCCTTAATCTTCTCACTTACAAACCAGTTATCTTCGCTGCCAATGTATGTGAGGATGATTTGGCAGACGACGGCGTATCAAATGAATATGTAACAAAAGTACGTGAATTTGCCAAAGAAAACAACAGTGAGGTATTCGTTATCTGTGCACAGATTGAGCAGGAAATTGCTGAACTGGAAGAAGATGAAAAAAAGATGTTCTTAGAGGATCTTGGTCTTACCGAATCCGGTCTTGAAAAACTGATCAGTGCCAGCTATCACTTACTTGGTCTTATCAGCTACTTAACCGCTGGTCCAACAGAAACAAGAGCCTGGACCATTGAAGAAGGAACAAAGGCTCCTCAGGCAGCCGGAAAAATCCATTCCGATTTTGAGCGCGGCTTCATCCGTGCGGAAGTTGTTAACTATCAGGATCTTTTAGACTGCAAGACCTATAATGCAGCAAAGGAAAAAGGTCTGGTCCGTTCCGAGGGTAAGGAATATGTAGTTAAGGATGGGGATGTGGTCCTGTTCCGTTTTAACGTATAAAACACACCGGCCGGCGTTTAATAGCGCCGGTTTTTTGTACCCATTTTTCGGGGAGAATGATAATTTATGTCAATAATGCGATTATTCTTGTAATGTCCTTTTCTTATGCTATAATATGACATGGCTAAAGATAAAAAACCTTTCTTACGCTCTGTCAGAAGGTTTAAAGGAGAAGGAGTATTGGAATGAAAACATTTATAAAAGCAATCGTTGCAGGAGTCTGCATCAGTATGGGAGGAACCATTTACCTGACTCTTGATAATCGCATTGCCGGTTCTTTTTTATTTTCCATTGGTTTATTTACGATCTATACGTTTGGTTATAATCTCTATACAGGAAAGGTGTGTTACATTGTTCACGAAAAGCCTTCCTACTTATTGAATGTTCTGATTGTATACATAGGAAATCTGGTAGGAACCGTTGGTTCTGGTTTCATTTTCCGTCATACAAAGCTGGCAAAATTAACTGAACACGCCGGTGAAATTGTTGATTTAAAGTTATCCGACACCTTATTCAGTACCTTTGTTATGGCTTTTATGTGCGGCGTCATGATGTGCATAGCCGTCATTGGCTTCCAGACAATCAAAGATAGTGTGGGAAAACACCTAGCTCTCGTTCTCCCCATCATGGTATTTATACTTTCCGGGTTTGAGCATAGCATTGCTGATATGTTCTACTTTACCATGGCAGGTGCCTGGGGAGGAAAGGCGATCCTCTATATGCTTATAATTTCCTTAGGAAACATGGCCGGAGGAAGTATGATTCCCTGGTTAAAAAAATGTTTTAAAGAAGAGTTTCCAATCCCGCATTAACCTAATCCCTTTAAGAGCACAGGCTTACAGTTCTGTGCTCCTTTTCATATCCAATGATATAATTCCATTTATTATACAGAGACTAAAATCTTCTTTTCCTTTGTTAATATTTTGTTATTTTATCTTGTTTTTTTAAGTTATTCGGAAATTTATCTACTTTTTTGTCTTTTCTATGCTATAATAAGTTAATTAATTTCAGTTAGATCAGGAGTTCTTATGCAAATAAAAATAGTTGTAGATAATAATACTTTTGTTGACCAGTTTTTTATGGGAGAACCCGCCACAAGCTTTTACATTGAAGTTGATGGCCTTAAGATTTTATTGGATACGGGTTTTTCTGATATCCTGCTTTCAAATGCCAGCAAAATGGGTATCGATTTATCCCAGCTAACCCATATTGTTTTATCCCATGGTCACAATGATCATTCCAACGGACTTAAATACCTGGACAATACCATACCATTATCTAACTTAAAGATAATCTCTCATCCACGCTGTTTCAATCCCAAAACAGCAGGAAACCAATACATCGGAGCTCCATTTTCCGAGGAAGAAATCCGTAACAAATCCAATTACATACCATCCGAGACACCCTTATTCCTTTCCGAAAACTGTGTATTTTTAGGAGAAATCCCTCAGAAGAATGATTTTGAGGCCCGCAGTCCTTTTGGCTTGGAAAATGTGAACGGAGAATGGCAGGATGACTATTTGCTGGACGATTCCGCAGTCGCCTTAAAAACTCCAGAAGGATTGTTCATTATTACAAGCTGTTCCCACAGCGGCGTCTGTAATGTGGTGGAATATGCAAAAGAAGTATGTAACGAAAACCGAATAGCCGGAATACTGGGAGGATTTCATCTGTTTGACGTAAATGAACGCCTCACCCGTACCATCGATTACTTAGAAAGCTGCCCGGTAGGAAAATTATATCCCTGCCACTG
Source organism: uncultured bacterium (assembly GCA_963519465.1). Lineage (GTDB taxonomy): Bacteria > Bacillota > Clostridia > Lachnospirales > Lachnospiraceae > Lacrimispora. The sequence goes on along the minus strand of CAUQMY010000007.1, from coordinate 84,071 downwards.
TGTATCTCTTCTGGCAAAAGCCAAGATGATGGAGAGACTTCCCATCCAGGAAACCGGCGTAGGATTAACGATTGAATTATAAGTATTTATAAGCCATGAAAAAGGAGACGTATAAACGTCTCCTTTTTCATGCTTATGCCAGATTGGAATATCCCATCAGGTTCATATCCACTTCCTTTGCAACCTCGCGACCTTCCCTGATTGCCCATACCACCAGAGACTGACCTCGATGCATATCTCCTGCCACAAACACCTTATCTACATTCGTCTTATATTTTCCATTTGGAGTTTCCACGTTGCTTCGTTCATTTAACTTTACACCAAAAGCTTCGGCCACATAACTCTGCGCTCCTAAGAATCCGGCTGCAATTAAAACGATGTCAGCAGGAACTTCTTTCTCACTTCCTGCTACCGGCTCCATAGTCATCCGTCCGGTTTTTTCATCTTTTTTCGGTTCCAGGCTCATTAATACCGCTTTTATTACCTTGCCGGATTTATCTTTGATAAATTCCTTTACCGTTGTCTGATAAAGTCTCGGATCCTTACCGAATACGGAAATGGATTCTTCCTGGCCGTAATCAGTTTTTAATACTTTGGGCCATTCCGGCCAGCTATTGTCCGGTGTTCTCTTTTCCGGAAGAATCGGCATCATCTCTAACTGAGTTACAGATGCACAGCCGTGGCGGATGGCAGTTCCTACACAATCATTCCCAGTATCTCCGCCTCCGATGACAATAACATGCTTTCCTTTTGCAGTGATAAAGAGATTATCCTGTAAGTTAGAATTGAGCAGGCTTTTGGTCGTTGACTTTAAGAAATCTACAGCAAAGTAAACCCCTTCCGAATCTCTTCCAGGAACTTTTAAATCTCTTGGATTGGAAGCACCGCAGGCCAAAATGACGCGGTCGTAATCTTTTAGCAGTTCTTTAGCTTTTTGATTCTTCCCTACATCAGCTCCAGTTACAAAGCTGATTCCTTCCTGCTCCATAACCTCCACTTTCCGGTCAATAATATGTTTTTCCAGCTTCATATTTGGGATACCATACATCAAAAGGCCCCCGATACGGTCTTCCCGCTCAAACACGGTAACACTATGCCCCCGCTTATTCAGCTGGTCCGCTGCTGCAAGGCCTGCAGGACCGGAACCAATAACCGCTATCTTTTTACCAGTGCGGATCTTTGGTGGGTTGGGACCTGCGATCCCAGTCTCATATGCCTGTTCAATGATGGCATGTTCATTTTCCTTAATACTCACCGGATCTCCGTTTAATCCACAGGTGCAGGCAGCCTCACAGGGAGCCGGACACACTCTCGCAGTAAATTCCGGGAAACTGTTGGTCTTTTTCAGCCTGTTATAAGCCTGCTGCCATGTACCGTTATAAACAAGTTCATTCCATTCCGGAATCAGATTGTTAAGCGGGCAGCCGGAGACCATCCCTTTGATGATCACTCCGGACTGGCAGAAGGGAACGCCGCAGTCCATGCAGCGTGCACCCTGGCATCTCTGTTCTTTTTCGGAAAGAGGGAGATGAAACTCGTTATAATTCTTTATACGAGCCTTGGGGTCTACCGTTTTTCCTGTTTCTCTGTTATATTCTAAAAATCCTGTTGGCTTTCCCATTGTCTACTCCTCCTTACCCTTTTGTATTGGCATAAAATGCTTCAATCTGTGCCTGTTCACTGCTTAATCCCTTTTCTTCCATCTGAACGATGGTATTCATCATACGTCTGTAATCATGTGGCATGATCTTTTTGAATCTAGGCAGATATTCTCCGAAATTATCAAGAATTTCTTTCCCTTTTGCGGAATTGGTGTAAGCCACATGCTCCTTGATCATTTCCTTCAGTTCCAGGACATCGTACTTATTTGTAACTTCTTCAAAAGAAACCATTTCTTTATTAAGTCTCTTATAAAGATCTGTTTTTTCATCTAATACATAGGCAACTCCGCCGCTCATTCCTGCCGCAAAATTCTTGCCAGTGGAACCAAGAACCACCACACGACCGCCTGTCATATATTCACAACCATGATCACCGACTCCTTCAACCACCGCAGTGGCACCGGAGTTTCGTACGCAGAATCGTTCACCGGCAACTCCGCAGATAAATACTTTTCCGCTGGTAGCACCATAAAGAGCCACATTACCGATTACAATATTATCTTCTGCCTTAAACTTCACTCCCTGTGGCGGATAAACGATCAGTTTTCCACCAGAAAGTCCTTTGCCGAAATAGTCATTGCTGTCGCCCACAAGTTCCAGAGTGAGGCCTTTTGGTATAAACGCTCCAAAGCTTTGGCCGCCACTTCCAGTACAATTGATGGTAAAGGTATCTTCTGCCAGTCCCTCTGGATAAAGCTTTGTGATTTCGGATCCAAATATAGTACCCAGCGCACGATCCGTATTGGAAACATCAATCTGAAGTCCCTTTTTCTGTCCTGCCTGCAATGCCTGTTTTAATTTCTTTAAGATGGTCTTCTCATCGATGGTTTTTTCCAGTTCAAAATCATAAATCTGTTTCTGGCTGTAACCCGCAAGTTTCTGTCCAGCAAAAGGATTTCCTAAGATAGCAGAAAAATCTACCTTACGGGCACGCTGAGACGGAAGATTTTCTTTCTTCTTCAAAAGATCGGTTCTTCCAACCAGTTCATCCAAAGTGCGGATTCCCAGTTTCGCCATGTACTCCCTTAACTCTTTTGCGATGAAATACATGAAATTAACTACATACTCCGGTTTTCCTTTAAAACGCTTGCGAAGTTCAGGATTCTGGGTAGCAACGCCTACCGGGCAGGTATCCAGATTGCAGACTCTCATCATTACACAGCCTAACGTTACTAACGGTGCAGTGGCAAATCCAAACTCTTCTGCTCCAAGCATACAGGCAATCGCTACGTCACGTCCTGTCATCAGTTTTCCGTCTGTTTCAAGAATAACTTTATCGCGAAGTCCATTCATAATAAGGGTCTGATGAGCTTCTGCCACACCAAGTTCCCATGGAAGTCCGGCATTATAGATGGAATTTCTTGGAGCTGCTCCGGTTCCTCCGTCAAAGCCGGAGATAAGAATAACCTGAGCACCCGCCTTTGCAACACCTGCCGCAACCGTACCTACTCCTGCTTCTGATACCAGTTTTACAGATATTCTGGCATCCGTATTGGAATTCTTCAGATCGTAAATCAGCTGGGCCAAATCTTCAATGGAATAAATATCATGATGAGGAGGTGGGGAAATAAGTCCCACACCAGTTGTGGAATGTCTGGTTTTCGCTACCCAAGGATAAACCTTCTGACCTGGAAGCTGACCGCCTTCCCCTGGTTTTGCACCCTGAGCCATCTTGATCTGAATTTCTTTTGCACTTACCAAATACCTGGAGGTTACTCCGAAACGGCCGGATGCCACCTGCTTAATGGCAGAACACCGGTTGATTCCATCTGCACCAGTTTTCAGACGGTCCAGGCTCTCACCACCTTCTCCACTGTTTGATTTTCCATGAATCCGGTTCATCGCAATGGCTAATGTTTCATGAGCTTCCTGAGAAATAGAACCATAGGACATGGCACCGGTCTTAAACCGTTTGACAATGGATTCCTCACTTTCCACTTCCTCAAGAGGAATTTCTTTTGCTTTGGAATAGTCTAGATCCAGAAGGCTTCTCAGGTTCACCATCTGACCTTCTTCTGTAAGAGCATGGGTATACTCTTTGAACGTGTCATAGCTTCCCGTTCTGGTAGCCTCCTGCAAAAGATGAATGGTAAGAGGATTGTAAAGATGCTCCTCCTGTCCCGCTCTTTCCTTATGGCTTCCCACACTGTCCAGAGTCAGATCCACATCAAGTCCCAGCGGATCAAAGGCTGCGGAGTGCAGAGCATCCACATCGCTTGCAATATCCTCAAGTGCGATACCGCCCACACGGCTTACGGTATCGGTAAAATATTTATCGATCACGTTTTTGGAAATTCCAACAGCTTCAAAAATCTGAGCTCCCTGATAAGACTGTATGGTGGAAATTCCCATTTTAGAGGCAATCTTTACGATTCCATGAAGAACTGCTGAATTATAGTCCTCCACAGCCGCATAATAATCTTTATCCAACATGCCGCTTTCAATTAAGTAGTGAATGGATTCCTGGGCCAGATATGGATTGATGGCACATGCTCCATAGCCTAGAAGAGTTGCAAAATGATGCACTTCTCTTGGCTCTCCGCTTTCCAGAATAAGAGCCACAGAGGTTCTCTTCTTTGTCTTTACCAGATGCTGCTGAAGCGCTGATACTGCCAGCAGAGACGGAATCGGCACATGATTTTCGTCAATATCCCTGTCAGACAAAATAATGATATTTGCCCCATCCCGGTGTGCCCGGTCTGCTTCCAGGAACAGTCTGTCGATTGCTTTTTCAAGGGAAGTGTTCTTATAATATGTAATCGGAATCACTTCTACCTTAAAGCCCGGCTTTTTCATGTGTTTGATTTTCAATAAATCCGTACAGGTAAGGATCGGATTATTCACCTTTAAGATCTTGCAGTTTTCTGCTTTTTCTTCCAGAATATTGCCTTCCTCTCCCACATAAACCGTAGTAGAGGTAACAATCTCCTCACGGATTGAATCAATAGGAGGATTTGTAACCTGGGCAAAAAGCTGTTTGAAATAGTTAAACAGAGGCTGGTGCTTTTTACTTAAAACTGCCAGCGGACTGTCTGTACCCATGGCGGAAACTGCTTCCGCACCATTTAATGCCATTGGAAGAATCATGGTCTTATACTCTTCGTAGGTATAGCCATAGGTCTTCTGCATTTTGGCACGTTCATCTCTGCTCATAACAGGTACGCCTTTATTAGGAATCTGAAGATTCTTAAGTTCAATCAAATTAGAATCCAGCCATTCGCCATAAGGTTTACGTTCTGCATAATATTCCTTTAGCTGTTCATCGGTAATCAGACATCCTTTTACCGTATCAATCAAAAGCATCTTGCCTGGGCGGAGACGCTCTTTTTTCACGACATGGCTCTGCTCGATATCAATGGCACCAACTTCAGAAGCCAAAATCATATGATCGTCATCTGTGATGTAGTATCTGGATGGACGCAGGCCGTTTCTATCTAATACCGCACCTACCAGGTCACCATCGCTGAATACGATTGAGGCAGGACCATCCCACGGTTCCATCATCGTAGCATAGTAACGATAAAAATCTTTGATTTCCTGAGGCATGGACTTATCATGTTCCCATGGAGCCGGAATTGTTACCATAACTGCCAGAGGAAGATCCATGCCGCTCATCGTCATAAATTCAAGCGCATTATCAAGCATGGCAGAGTCGGAACCTTCCTGATTAATAATAGGAAGAACTTTATGCATGTCATACTGGAAAAATTCAGATTCCATGTTTTCTTCCCTTGCCATCATCTTATCCACATTTCCGCGAATGGTATTGATTTCGCCGTTATGTACGATGAGACGGTTTGGATGGGCTCTCATCCAACTTGGATTTGTATTGGTACTAAAACGGGAATGAACAACTGCAATGGCAGATTCATAATCCCTATCCTGCAAATCCGGGAAAAACCTTCTCAGTTCCTTTACCAAAAACATTCCCTTATAAACTATGGTTCTGCTGCTTAAAGAAACCACATAAGTGTTGTCATTGCTCTGCTCAAAAATTCGTCTGGACACATACAGCTTCCGGTCAAAATCCAGCCCTTTCTTGATATCCGCCGGTTTCTTAACAAATCCCTGAACAATATAAGGCATGCAATCCACTGCCTTCTTTCCAATTAATTCCGGATGAATGGGTACATCTCTCCAGCCTAAAAATTCAAGTCCTTCCTTCTGGACAATGATCTCGAACATTTTCTTTGCCTGGTTTCTCGCAAGCTCATCCTGAGGGAAGAAAAACATACCGATTCCGTATTCTCTTTCTTCTCCTATTTCTATAGCCAGAGATTTCGCTACTTTCTTAAAAAATTTATGGGAGATCTGAAGCATAATGCCTACACCGTCACCGGTTTTTCCTTCCGCATCTTTACCTGCCCTGTGTTCTAAATTCTCAACGATATGAAGTGCCTGTTCAACGGTCTTATGGGTCTTTTCGCCTTTCATATTGGCAACAGCACCAATACCGCAGTTATCATGCTCAAAGCGGGAATCATAAAGTCCCGGAGTCACTATTTTGTTAGGGGAGTATAAACTCGTATCCATAATCTCATCCTTTCCTGACTGCCCGTTTTACTTTCTAATGCTAAAGTGTAACAGTAAATTTTAGTTGATAATACTACATTTTTCGCGCTTTGTAAATGTGTTTTATTTTGTAATTGTCAGATAATTTGACAATTACAAATATTAAAATCGTTTTGTCTGATATTTATTATTTTTATCATTATTTTTTTACCGTACAAATACAATTTCAAGGGGTTTTGGTTGTTATGGCATAAATTCCTAATTATATTAAGTGTACGCTTTGTATCATTAAGCTGTTCTTTAATTTGATAAAACCAATTGGGAAATAACGGCAATTATTGATCCGTTTTTGTTCATAAAAAAAAGCTCCGGGAATTAGATTCCCAGAGCTTTTCACAGCATTCTGATATAAATAACGATACGGATTACATCTCTCCAAGACCGCTTTCAATGGCTTCTGACATAGTCTTCATGGCTGCTTCTTCGTCTTCGCCGTCGCAGATTAAGTTAATCTCTGCACCGCTTTTGATTCCAGCTGCCATAACGTTCAATACGCTCTTTGCAACAATTCTCTTTTCTCCATATTCAACAATGATGTCAGATTTAAATTTCATAGCTGTCTGAGACAGAACTCCTGCTGGTCTTAAGTGAAGCCCGGATGGATTTATTACAGTCAGTGTTTTAGATAACATATCGTTCTCTCCTTTATCCTTAAATTTAATATACTCCTTGGTGTTAATTTTATTACAATATCCAGTTTGTGTCAAGCCAAACCCGGTATGTCTTTTACATTTTAAACTGTTGTTTGCTGCACTTCTCTTTGAGAAAATACACAACCGCAGTAATCCTGCCGGTAAAGGCCATATTCTTTTGACAATTCCACAGAACGCTTATATCCGTTTTTCTTTTTAAAGTCAGAAGAAAGGTAAGAAACCCGGTATTCCTTAGCTAGTTTTTCACCGATCTCGTTTAATTTATCCGCATTTTTAAGCGGGCTAATGGACAATGTTGTCGTGAAATAATCGAAATGCTCCGCCTGAGCAACCTTTGCTGCTTCCTGTAAGCGCAGCTCATAACATTTAAAGCACCGTTCTCCGCCTTCCGGATCCTTTTCCATACCTTTTACAATCTGATAAAATTCCTGGGGTTCATAAGCCCCACGTTCCACTGTAACCGGATGAATAAAATTCATATCGGCAATAAGACGTTCCTGTTCAACAACCCGCCTCCCGTATTCTTCCGGAGGATAAATATTCGGGTTATAAAAATAAATGGTAATAGCAAAATATTGGGACAAATATTCTAACACATAGCTGCTGCAAGGTGCACAACAGCTGTGCAGCAGAAGCCTGGGAACTTTTTGCTGTTCCTCTAATCCAACGATGACCTGATCCAGTTCCTTCTGATAGTTTCTCCGGTTCATGATGTCTCCCTTTCGCTGTATGAAAAAACGCAAAAAAGGCGTAGACAACTCCTACTACGCCTCCTGTTGCTTATAAGAAATCCCGGATTCGTTTGCTTCGAACTGGGTTTCTTAACTTCCTAAGTGCCTTTGCCTCTATCTGTCTGATTCGCTCACGGGTAACATTAAACTCTTTGCCCACTTCTTCAAGGGTCCGTGGATGACCGTCTTCCAGTCCGAACCGAAGCACAATAACTTGACGCTCTCTCTCCTTTAAATCACCGAGAAGGGCATCGATGTGCTCTCTTAACATTACGGATTCTACATTTCCTTCAGGAGTCACCACATTGTTGTCCGCAACAAAATCTCCAAGGTTTGAATCATCTTCTTCACCAATTGGTGTCTCCAACGAAGCAGGTTCTCTGGCGATCTGCATGATCTCCATAACCTTGTCCTCAGTCATGTCAAGAGCTTCTGCAAGCTCTGCTACAGATGGCTCATATCCAAGTTCCAGAGTTAGCTTCCTCTGCATCTTGGACATTTTATTAATTGTCTCAACCATATGCACAGGCACACGGATCGTTCTTGCCTGATCTGCAAGAGCTCGAGTCACAGACTGACGTATCCACCAAGTAGCATATGTACTTAATTTATAACCTTTGGTATAGTCAAATTTTTCAACACCTTTGATAAGGCCTAAATTTCCTTCCTGAACCAGGTCAAGAAAGCTCATTCCACGGCCAGTATAGCGCTTGGCAATGCTGACCACGAGACGTAAATTTGCTTCGATTAAACGCTCTTTGGCGTCATCGTCGCCATCTGCTTTTCTCTTAGCAAGGCGCAGTTCTTCCTCTGCGTTTAAAAGTGGTACTGTACCGATTTCCTTTAAATACATGCGGACAGGGTCCTCTGTGCCGATGCCTTCGAGCAAATCAATAGCGTCAAGATCAATGTCTTCTTCGTCCACATCCTTGATGAAGCCATCATCAAGATCATCATCAATTAAGAGGTCCTCTGACATGAGCACATCATCAGCTAAAACGGAATCGTCAATGACCGGGATCACGTCTACGCCGCGATTCTCCAGGTACGTATAAATCTGATCCATCTGCTCTGTAGTCAGTTCTTCCCCCATAAAGAAGTTATTAATCTCCGTTACATCCAAAGCGTTATGCTTTGTTTTTGCAAGATCGACAAGCTTACCCAGCTTCTCTAAAAAATTATCCTTTTCCACTTAATAACGTCCTTTCGCTAAGAAGTATACATAAAGCCCACACAACTTTTCATTATATACTACCAGAATCCATATTTCAACATATTTCTTGTCAAAAAAGCAGTTTTATTGCTTTTTTTGCGGATTTCTTAAAATCCGGATTTGTTTCTTCAAATTGGTGATATGAACTTCCCTTCTGGTTCCGCCAAATTCTCCGTCAAGAACCCAGTCGATGGGCTCTTCCGGAATGATTTTTATGGATTTGGTCCGAAGCTTGTGGACGTATTCATTAGGTTCTTCCTTGAGAAACATGTAATTTATGATATTTGTAAAATCCAGGGGAGTTTTGGGGGTGCGGATCAGTAAAACCTCAAATTCCCCGTCATTAAGCGCCACATTCTGAGTCACAAGGCCTTTAAAACCTCCGACGCTTATGGTGTTGGTAACCATACCAAAGATAAATTCTCCTTCCAGCTCTGCCGAGTCGCATTCCACACGAAGAGCATAGGATTTAATAGAAGCCAGGCTTTTCATCCCTTCTAACATATATGCCTGATGTCCCAGGACATTTTTAAAATCCTGCGGCGTCAGATATGCAACTTCCGTAAACGCGCCAAAAGCTGCAATATATACAAAATGCTTGTCCCCGCAGAAACAGCCGATATCTACCGGATACGGCACTCCGGTTACAACCGTCCGGGCTGCCGTTATCATATCCTTGGGTATCTTTAAGCTGGAGGCAAAGTCATTGGTGGATCCGGCTGGAATGTATCCCAGATCCGGAATGCGCTCAAGATTCATAAGGCCGCTTATGGTCTCATTTAAGGTACCGTCTCCTCCGCTGCAGACCACTAAATCTACACTGGCTCCGTAAGTTTCAGCTGCTTTTACAGCATCTCCGGTTCCCTGAGTCACATGTACCAAAAGCTCATAGCCCGCCTTTGCAAAAATATCAAGAATATTCATTAACTTATTTTTGATCTGCGCTTTTCCGGAACGCGGATTAAATATAAAAAGCATCTTTTTCATTATAATCACCTGATCAACTTTGTATACGCTTTAAATGCACCTGGCAAAGAATAAGTTTTTTTGATGTCTTCCGGAGTGACCCATAAATAGTCACCTTCCAGACCATCTTTTAGATCAATCCTGTATCCTGTCATATGCCATTCCACGTGACTGAATATATGCTTGGAAGCAGGCAGGATCGACACTTTGGCATCTTTTACGTCTAGAATTGAAAGAAGAGCATCTTCAGCCAAATGGCCGTCTAAATTGGGGAACTCATAAAGAGAGGCCAAAAGCCCGGTATCTTCCCTTTTCCTTATGGCTATTTTTCCTTCTCTCCATAGCATCAACACTGTCTTATCTTCTGATTTTCTGGGCTTTTTGGGTGTTTTCACCGGTATCATACCAGTCAAATCCTTTGTTCTGGCAACACAGACCGAGAAAAGAGGACATTGCCCGCATAAAGGCGCGCCGTTGGGAACACAGACGATGGCACCGATTTCTATTAATCCCTGGTTGTAGGAACTTGCAGCCTCTTCTGGCATAACTGCCTTTAATTTTTCTTCCATTCCAGATTTGACCGACTGTTTTAAGATATCATCCATGCTTCCGGTAACTCTTGAAATCACCCGAAGCACATTTCCGTCAACTGCTGGCACGGGTATTCCAAAAGCAATAGAAGCAATTGCTCCCGCCGTATATGACCCGATTCCCGGAAGCTTTTTTAGCTCCTCATAGGACGCTGGAAGTTCTCCTCCATACTGTTCTACAAGAAGCTCTGCTGCTTTCTTTAAATTCTTTGCTCTGCTGTAATAACCAAGACCTTCCCAAAGCTTTAAAAGCTTATCTTCCGGAACGGCTGCAAGATCCCTTATACCAGGCAGTTCCTCCATAAAACGCGCAAAATAAGGTTTTACAGCTTCTACTCTGGTCTGCTGAAGCATGATCTCCGATATCCATACCCGATATGGTTCCGGCTTTTCCCGCCACGGAAGAATTCTGGCATGTTCTCTGTACCAGGAAAGCAAAGGACGTTCCATGGCCTTTAACCGTTCCATGTCCTTAAGTTCTTTTTTCTCTGGCTCCAGAATTTGTAACTTATCATAAAGCGACTGATTCATTCTTATACATATCCATAGAGTCCCCGGACCGATACTTCTCCGGAGATCACATGTTTTACCTCTCCTGACTGCATTTCAACAAGAAGTTCTCCCCTCTCATTGATTCCCAAAGCTTTACCTGTGTAGTCACCTGCACTGTCAAGGATCTTTACTTCCCTTCCTGCATTGACCATAGAGTTATTATAGACACTTATCAGCCCGGATAAATCACCCTGGCTGATAAATTCTTCATAATACTGTTCAAAAGATTCCATAATCGAGGCAATCAGGGGACTTCTTCTTACCGTATTCCCTGTTTCCAGACAAAGGGAAGTTGCCACAGCGCGTACCTCTTCCGGAAATTCTTCCATATTGGTATTGATCCCGATGCCCACTACCACGTAGTGGATCCCTTCCAGTTCCGCACTCATCTCTGTCAGAATTCCGCACAATTTTTTACCGTTTGCCACAATATCATTGGGCCACTTAATGGCAGTGGTAAGTCCTGTTTCTTTTTTTATGCCGTCGTGAACTGCCAAAGCGGCCACCAGGGTCAGCATAGAGGCTGACCCCGGAAGAATATCCGGTCTTAGAATCAGACTCATAAAAATATTTTTGCCGGAAGGAGATACCCATTCTCTTCCTCTTCTGCCCCGGCCCGCATTCTGGCAGTCCGATACCACAAGAGTTCCTGAAACAGCCCCTTCTTCTGCAAGGCGCTTGGCTTTGATATTCGTGGAATCGATTATATCGTAATATTCCACGGTTCTGCCAAACACCCCTCTGATGCAACTTTCTATCTCTGTTTTCGTCATTATATCACAGGAATCGATGAAATGGTACCCTTTATTTCGAACCGCTTCAATTTTATATCCTTCTTCTTCCAGCTGGCGTATGACTTTCCATATTGCTGTTCGGGAAACTCCAAAGCGCTCGCAAAGTTCCTGACCGGATACATAGCTGTCATTTTCTTTTAGCAGTTTTAATATCTCTGATTTCAATCCCATCACCCCCACCAGATGCTTACCGCACTGATGACGGCAAGGGCGATCAAAAATACTCCAAACAGGACAACAGCCACACCTGCAGCTTTTTTCTTCTTTTCCCGGCCACTGAGTCTGACCTTGTAAATTCCATGGATCAGATTAAGCGCTCCGGCAAGGAAAAAGATGGCCGGTAAAAGAACCATATATTCTTCCGGATTTAAAAATGAAACAACTGCCAGCACTACAATCAGGATTCCTACCACGATATGGACCAGATCCACGATCATAGAGGCATTTCTTAAGTTTCTTCCTCGTTCCTGTATATACATTTTACTCTCCTAAGGTAGCAACCATCACTGCCTTGATGGTGTGCATTCTGTTTTCTGCTTCGTCGAATACTACCGATACGCCGGATTCAAAAACTCCCTCTGTCACTTCATATCCCTTGACAGCCGGCAGGCAGTGCATAAATATGGTAGTATCTTTGCCTGTTTTATTCATAAGTTCCTCATTGACCTGAAATGGCTTTAAGAGGGCGATACGCTCTGCTGCTTTATCTTCTTCTCCCATAGAGCACCAGACATCCGTGTAAATAACATCCGCATCCTTTACCGCAGCCGTATCTTCTGTAATGGTAATGGTACTTCCGCTTTCCGCCGCATATCCCTGACATAAATCCACCAGGTCTTTCCCTGGCCACAGACATTCCGGTGCAAGAATAGTAAAGTGGACTCCCATCTTACTCATCCCCATCATCAGGCTGTTTGCCATGTTATTACGGCCGTCACCTGCATACACAAAATGCAGGCCCTTTAAATAACCAAAATGCTCTTTCATAGTAAGCAAGTCTGCCAGAATCTGGGTCGGATGATCATCATCTGTCAATCCATTCCAGACAGGAACGCCTGCATATTTGGCTAAATCCTCTACTGTCTTATGCTTAAATCCACGAAATTCAATTCCATCAAAAATTCTGCCAAGTACCCTGGCTGTATCTTCTACGCTTTCTTTATGTCCAAGCTGAATGTCATCCTTACCTAAATATTCGGGGTGAGCGCCTTCATCAACGGCAGCCACCACAAAGGAACATCTGGTACGGGTGGAGGGTTTTTCAAAAATCAGAGCAATATTTTTCCCCTTTAAAGTGTTTCCCGTAATCCCCTGCTTCTTTTTAGCCTTTAAATCAGCAGACAAGTCAAGCAGGTATCCGATCTCTTCTGGTGTATAGTCCTTTAATGTGATAAAATTCCTTCCCTTTAAGTTCATAGCGCTTCCTCCGTTATATGTTGTATTTTTATACATCATTATAGTATATTATGCATAAACATGCAACATGTTTTTAAAAGTTTCGTTACACCGGGTCTGCCTGGTCCTGTAATTTTATTTTCTTCCTGATTTCCTCTATAAGCTTCTCCACTGTATAAATCTGAAAGCGCTTGACTTTTAACCGTTTTGCCAGATCTTCCAACAATCCCAAATACATGTCCTTATAATCCCAATCTTCTTTTAACTTAAACTCTTCAGCTAACTTTGGGAACAGCTTCTCTGTAAAAGCCCGGTAGCCTTCCAATGCCTCCAGGCCTTCTTCCGTCAGTACATCCTTAATATAGTATTTTAATAATTCCATCTCAGACATCATCCGGTCAAAATAATATGGTTCTGTATTGGGAGCATCAATATAGTAGATTTTTCCGGAAAGGCCATATAAGAATCTTTGAGCATCAAAATATCCCATGGTCATATTTTTTCTGGTAAGCTTTTTTTCAAATTCCAGAATTCCTCCCAGATCCTGTCTGGGAGCAATGTGGCATACCGTAACCCCATCAGGAATCTTAACCACCCGCTCCTTATCAAATCCCCAGCCATAGATGCGGATCACTATGATATCCTTGTATCCATGATCCAACAGAACATTGATGGGGACATTATTGATGCCTCCGCCATCCATATACCGTTTTCCGCCCAGCTTTTCATTTTTAAATGCCATAAAATAAGCGCTGGCTAAAAGCATATCCTTTATTGATCCGCTTTCCCCAGATCTTATATCCACAGCCAGTTCCTTCCGGTCAGATACTGAATAAGTGACTGCATAGAGTTCTCTCTCTGAATTACGGATCTTTTCTTCATCGCCTACCACTTCTGAAATGAGATCTTTCAAGGGAGTAACATCAAATCCTCCGTCTTTTACAATCTGTAAGCCGCTGTTAATTAAATCCGGCAGACTTAAGGATTTGAAATCCTTGTTCTTTAGTGCTTTCATGGTGTCGTCATTCACAGCCATGACCTTTGAGTAATCAATATTCTTCCAGATCTCCTCTGCCCGGTCCAGATCATCCATGCAGATCAGCGCCCCGTTTAACGAACCAACAGAAACCCCTGCTACGCCTTTAATCTTAACACCAGCTTCTCTAAGCGCCTTCCATGCGCCGATCTGGTAAGCACCCTTGGCCCCTCCGCCTTCCAGTACAAGTCCATACTCCTTATCTAAATCCAGTTTCAGTTCCATACCATAAGACCTCCTAAACTTCCAGTGACCGAAAAACGCAGCAAGAGACCTCTGCCTCCTGCTGCGATACCTTTAAAATCTGACTATTTGGGATCTTTTGGAATCTCTGTAATGGAAGAAACTAATCCTGCCAATCCCTGAATATCAGATGGGATAATAATCTTCGTCGCCTTACCGTCAGCAGCTGCCGCAAATGCTTCCAGGCTCTTTAAAACAAGAACAGACTGATCGGCTCCAGCTTCTTTTATCATACGGATTCCATCTGCTTTCGCCTGCTGGATCTTAAAGATAGCCTCTGCCTCACCCTCTGCCTCGCGGATTTTCTTTTCCTTCTCAGCCTCTGCACGAAGGATTGCTGCCTGCTTCTCAGCCTCAGCATCTAAAATGGCAGATTCTTTATGACCCTCTGCAACAAGAACGGTGGATTTCTTCTCACCTTCTGCTCTTAAAATGGACTCACGTCGTTCACGCTCTGCCTTCATCTGTTTCTCCATGGCATCCTGAATAGCAGCCGGAGGCATAATGTTCTTAAGTTCCACACGGTTCACTTTAATTCCCCATGGGTCTGTTGCGATGTCAAGTGTTTCTCTCATCTTTGCATTAATAGTCTCTCTGGAGGTTAACGTCTGATCCAGTTCCAGATCACCGATGATGTTACGAAGAGTAGTTGCTGTCAGGTTTTCAATAGCCATAATTGGATTTTCCACACCGTACGCATAAAGTTTCGGATCTGTAATCTGGAAGAAGATTACCGTATCAATTCTCATGGTAACATTATCCTTTGTGATTACAGGCTGTGGCGGGAAGTCCGCTACCTGTTCCTTTAAATTCACACGTTTTGCTACTCGGTCTACGATCGGCATCTTGATATGAACACCAACTGACCATGTTTCTAAAAATGCTCCCAATCGTTCCACAACCAAAGCCTGTGCCTGAGGTACGATTCTGATACATGATGCTAATATAGCCAGGATAATGATTAATATTATAATTACTGCTGTAAATCCTATTGCTCCCATACTAATGTTCCTCCTCTACCTTACTTACAATCAATTTCACACCTCGTATGTCCTTTACTTCCACCAAAGTGCCTGCAGGATAAACACTTTCATCTGAATGAGCCCTTGCGGTCCATTCCTGTCCATTGAGCACTACAGCGCCCTTTGCCTCCAAATTATTGACTTCGACTGTAACTTTTGCATGCTTACCGATCAGACTGTCTAAATTTGTCTTAACGGTATTCTTGTTTACATACCGAAGAGCAAATGGCCTGGTAAAAAACAAAAGAACAAAGGACACGATTACAAAAAATGCCAGCTGTACCTGTACATTGACTCCAAACAAGGCCAGCACAAATGCAACCAATGCTCCCCCTGCAAACCAGATGGTGGTAAGAGCCATGGTAACCGCTTCAATTCCCAGAAGCACCACGAAGGCAATCAGCCAATAGATCGCTTCCATCTTATCATTCCCCTTCCCTGCCGGTAACGGCAAATCTGTCTGTGACACTATCATACTATATGTTCCAATATTTCTCAATATTTCTGTCTATGAAAAGCCTTACATTTTTCTGACGATTATTGTCTGCGCTGTCTTGCTGTCTCAAACATCAGTACAGAAGCAGCAACTGCTGCATTTAAAGATTCCACTTTTCCCATCATGGGAATCTTTACGAAAGCATCTGCAAGGGCAGCCGTTTCATCGGTCAGACCATTTCCTTCATTACCAATTAAAAAGCCTGTATCAACAGTATAATCCTCTTTTTCATAATTATTCCTGCCCTCTAAATGAGCCGCATAAAGTCTGACCCCATCTTTTTTTAAAGATTTCAGGGCAGCGGACAGATCATCTGTATACACAAAAGGGACACGGCAGATGGAACCCATGGTAGACCGGATTACCTTCGGATTATAGATATCCGCCGTCGTATCATCCATAAGAATTCCCGTGATCCCAGCACCCTCTCCTGCCCGGATGATGGTCCCAAGATTTCCCGGATCCTGAATGTTTTCCAAAATCATGAGAAATGCAGGTTTTTTACCCTTCCAAAGGTCCTCCGTTTTGTAGGTATACTGTCTGACCAATGCTAAAATTCCCTGAGGAGTCTGGGTATCTGACATCGTACCAAAAACATCATCAGCCACTGTCTCATAGGTTAAACCGGATAAAAGCATTTTGTGGGACTCATCCTTTAAAAAACTTTCCGAAACAAAAACGCTGTCGATCTTATCCTTTGGTATTTCTCTAAACATGCGTAGGCCTTCTGCCACAAAAAGGCCGCTAAGCTTTCTTGCTTTGGACTTTTTTGCCAGGTTCATCACCTGTTTTACCTTTGCATTGGCACTGCTGGTTATCATAATGTACCTCTTTCTATAAGTTTTCCAGTTCTTCCAGCCACAAATGGCTTACCGCATCACTGGGCATCCGCAAATCCCCTCTTGGAGATACGGCAACAGATCCTACTTTCGGTCCGTCTGGCATACAGGAACGTTTAAACTGCTGGCTGAAAAATCTGCGGTAGAATACTTTTAACCATTTTAAAATGGTTTCTTCCTCATAACCATCTTTAAATGCATAAACTGCCATCCGGTATATCTTTTCCGGGTGATATCCAAATCTTAAAATCTGATAGAGGAAGAAATCATGAAGCTCATAAGGGCCCACCAGATCCTCTGTCTTCTGGGCGATCTTGCCATCTTTAGGCGGCAGGAGTTCAGGGCTTACCGGAGTATCCAATACATCCATAAGCACGTCTTTTAAAGCCTCTTCCCCACAAGTGTCCGCATAATACCGGACCAGATGGCGCACCAGGGTTTTTGGTACAGAAGCATTGACGCCGTACATGGACATATGATCCCCGTTATAAGTGGCCCAGCCAAGAGCCAGTTCCGACATATCCCCGGTTCCGATCACCAGTCCGTTAAGGCGATTTGCCATATCCATAAGGATCTGAGTCCGTTCCCTTGCCTGGGAATTTTCATAAGTCACATCATGGACATCAGCATCATGTCCGATATCCCTGAAATGAAGGCTCACAGCTTCCTTTATATTTACCTCAATCAGTTCAGCATTCAGCTTATTTGTCATAAGGCAGGCATTCTGGTACGTTCTGTCTGTGGTTCCAAAGCAGGGCATGGTCACCGCATGAATTTGATTTCTTGGTATTTCAAGCATGTCAAACGCTCTGGCTGTCACAAGAAGAGCCAAAGTGGAATCCAGACCGCCAGAAATACCGATAACCACGTGTTTGCATCCCGTATGGGAAAGTCTCTTTTTCAGACCCATGGCCTGAATGGATAAGATTTCTTCACACCTTCTGCTTCGTTCTGCTTCATTATCCGGTACAAACGGTCTTGGATCAATATACCGTTTGAGTTCCAATTCTTCTCTTTTCATATGGAAGGAAACCACGGTGTAGTCTCTTAAGTCTGCAGCTGGAAAGGTGCTCATCCGGCGTCTTTCATGATTGAGGCGCTCTAAATCCATGTCTCCGTAAACAGTTTCATTGCCAAAACGTTTGGATTCTGCCAGAAGTGTTCCGTTTTCAGCGATCAGATTCTGCCCTCCAAATACCAGATCCTGGGTCGATTCTCCTTCCCCGGCATTGGCATAGATATAGCCGCACACAAGGCTGGCAGAATGTCCCACAATTAAGCTTCTGCGGTAGATATCCTTGCCCGTTGTCTCATCACTGGCGGAGCAGTTTACAATTACTGTGGCACCGGCCAGAGCATGACGTATGGCTGGAGGGTTTGGCACCCATGCATCCTCGCAGATTTCCGCTGCTATCATGAGCTGAGGAATGTCCTCACAGGCAAAAATAAGGTTCGTACCCATAGGAATCTCTTCGCCTTCCCACTTTACCATCACCGGAATCTCATTTCCTGGTTGAAAATAACGCAGTTCGTAAAACTCAGAATAATTAGGCAGATTGGTCTTCGGTACGATTCCCAGGATCCTGCCGTTCTGAATGGCTACAGCCGTATTATAAAGTTTTCCTTTACTTTCCCATGGCATGCCTACAAAAACGAGCAAATCATGTCCTTTGGTCGTTTTAAGAATTTCCTTAAGTTCTTCCTTTGCCTTCCAGAGCAGTGCATCCTGCCCAAAAAGATCCCCGCAGGTATAGGATGTGAGACACAGTTCCGGAAATACCATTATTTTAACATGATTTTTTATTCCTTCTTCAATCAGTTCACAGATCTTTTCCCGGTTAAATTCCGGATCTGCCACTTTCACATCAGGGGTCGCTGCCGCAACCCGGATATATCCATGTTTCATCCTTTTTTATCTCCTATCTGTTCATCAATACCTTCCGGTATCCATTTTGTTTTTAATGTATATATTGAGTCCATAATCATCGTTGTTATCCATGTGATAGGATAACACCACATCACCGCTTCAAAACTGGGGAAAAATGGTACTAACAGATTGATGTATATCATACGCAGAATACACATATTTCCCACACCGATCAGCATAGATACAATTGTCCTGCCGCTGCCCCGGATGCTTCCCATTAAAATCTGATGGATCGCTAAAGTCCAATAAAAAGGCAGTAGTATCAGCATTGTCGTATTTCCATATGAGATCACATCTTTATCCGGCGAAAAGATACCAAGAATCCGCTCTGCATCCAGAAAAAGAACCACAGAAATCAGTGCCGTATAGATCATGCTGATTACAATACCCTGTACAATCCCCTGTTTCACCCGCTTCCATTTACCGGCACCGATATTCTGACCGGTAAATGTGGTTGCCGCCAGACAAAAGCTTTGCAACGGCAGCATGGCAAACCCATCGATCTTGCTGTATGCGCCAAAACCTGCCATCGCCGCAGATCCGTAGCCGTTTACGTTGGCTTGTACAATTACGTTGGACAGGGAGATAATTGACTGCTGAATGCCACTTGGAATTCCTAATTTTAAGATTCTCTTCATCATCGGTTTATCGATACGGATTTTCGACGGAATGAGCCGGTAATTTTCCTGGGTATGAATCAGAGCCCTGATGATCAGAACGGAAGATACCGCCTGAGCCGTCACCGTTGCAAATCCAGCCCCTGCCGTTCCCATACCAAAACCTACGATAAATACAAGATCCAATACTATATTTACAATGGAAGATACGCACAGATAATACAGGGGTCTTTTGGAATCTCCCACCGCTCTTAAAACGCCTGCTCCCATGTTATAAACCAGGTTAAATACAGAGCCTAAAAAATATATTCTTAAAAAGGATACAGAACTGGGTAAAACCTCCTCCGGTGTTCCCATCCATATTAAAAGAAGGGGTGACATGATCACTCCTATAATCGTCAGAAGAACTCCGCCCACCAGACTAAGAGCGATGGAAGTATGAACTGCCCAGTGGAGCTTTTCATCATCTTTTGCTCCGTAATATTGGGAAATGATAACTCCTGCACCGGTACCGATACCCATAGACATGCCGATGATTAAATTGATCAGGGAATTGCTTGAACCTACGGCTGCCAGAGCATCGCTGCCCACAAAATTACCAACTACAATGGAATCTGCAGTATTATACAGCTGTTGAAACAAGTTACCGATGAGAAGCGGCATGGAGAAAGCGAGAAGCTGCTTCCAAATCACACCTTCAGTCATGATTACCTGATTTGTTTTCTGTTTGTTACTCACAAATAATCCTCCTACCTTTTTCCATTCCTCCCAATGTGTATTAGTATACATCCATTTTTCCAAATTGGGAAGCCGGAGAATTTTAGGTTTACTTTTTAAAGCGTTTCGTGTAAAATATTCTAATATCCTACTAAACAGATAAGAATAATTGGGAAGGAGACTTTTAAGCGATGACATTTTCTACCAAGGGGCGTTACGCTCTTCGTATGATGCTTGAATTTGCACTTCACCCGAATGAATGTACAAAGATCAATCAGGTGGCGGAACGTCAGGAGATATCGGACAAATATTTGGAGCAGATTGTCACGATCCTAAGCAGAGCTGGTTACGTGAAAAGCCGCAGGGGCGCAAAAGGCGGCTACTTTCTTACCAAGGACCCTTCTGAGTATACCGTAGGCATGATCCTGCGTCTGGCAGAAGGCAGTTTGGTCCCGGTAGCCTGCATGGAGGATGAGGTGAACCACTGCCACCGCGCAGACATTTGTGCAAGCCTTATGGTATGGAAAAAACTAGATCAGGCAATCTCCGGCGTCATTGACAGCATAACACTTGCCGATCTGGTGGAAGAACAGAAAAGACTAGATGGGGAATACCACCATTACGAAATATAATCACCCATAAAAAAGATTCCGTACCTTCCCGGTTACGGAATCTTTTTTATATCTGCTTTTATTTATTCGTTCTATTGCTAATACAGGAATTTTACACTTCTGCACTTTCTGCATACCTTCTGATGTCGGAAGCATTGGTAATTTTTTGGATCAGTCCATTCTTCACGACTACCAGAGTGGGTGCCTGCATGATTCCAAGTTTTGCTGCCAGATCTGCATTCTCTTCTGCATCCACAGCTTCATAATTCACATGCTGTAAAAATTCCTTTGCTGTGCGGCAGTTTGGACAGGTCTTCGTTGTAAAAAGATAGGTTCCGGCAGAGATCTCTGTCTTCTTAGGGGAAACCTTATCGGAAATCTTATCCTGCTTTTCATTGGTTTCTTCCTTTTTGGGAGCAGAACCGATAAGGTTATATGTGGTTCGGTTTTTATATTCCTGAGTTTTCCCCTCGTTCCAGTTCTGTACCGGTCGGTAGTATCCGGTGATCCGGCTATATACTTCCGCTCCTTTTCCACAAACAGGACACACGCTGTGCTCCCCTGCAAGATAGCCATGCTCCGAGCAAATGGAATAGGTTGGAGACAGGGTGTAATACGGCAGTTTGTAATGATCTGCTATGGTTTTCACAAGCTTGGCTGCTGCTGCCCAGTCCGGAAGTTTCTCACCGAGAAACGCATGGAACACCGTTCCTGATGTATAAAGAGTCTGCAACTCATCCTGGATATCCAGTGCATCAAAGACATCAGCGGTGTAATCCACAGGAAGATGGGAGCTGTTGGTGTAATAAGGAGTATCTCCTTCTTTGCCCGCAGTTTTGATTGCCGGATAGCGGTCCTTATCATGTTTTGCCAGACGGTACGCCGTGGATTCTGCCGGAGTCGCTTCCAGATTATAAAGATCTCCGAACTGTTCCTGATAGTCTGAAAGTCTTTCCCGCATGTGATTTAACACATCCTTAGTAAACTTCTGGGTCTTCCCTTTGGATAAATCTTCCTTTAACCATCTTGCATTCAGCCCGACTTCATTCATTCCAATGAGGCCAATGGTAGAAAAATGATTTTCAAAGGTTCCAAGGTACCGCTTCGTGTATGGATACAATCCCTGGTTCAAAAGCTTTGTAATGACTTCTCTCTTGACCCTTAAGGATCTTGCAGAAATATCCATCATATGATTTAAGCGGCTGTAAAAATCTTCTTCATCTTTGGCAAGATAGGCAATCCTCGGCATATTAATGGTCACAACGCCTACAGAGCCAGTGCTCTCACCTGAGCCAAAGAATCCGCCGGTCTTTCTTCTTAATTCCCGAAGATCAAGTCTTAAGCGGCAGCACATGCTTCTTACATCGCTTGGTTCCATGTCGCTGTTGATATAGTTGGAAAAATAAGGAGTTCCGTATTTGGAGGTCATTTCAAAAAGCAGTCGGTTATTTTCTGTATCAGTCCAGTCAAAATCTTTGGTTATGGAATAGGTTGGAATGGGGTATTGGAATCCCCGTCCATTGGCATCACCTTCGATCATGGTCTCGATAAAAGCCTTATTGACCATATCCATTTCTTTTTTGCAATCCTTATATTTAAAATCCATCTCTTTTCCGCCTACAATGGCATTTAATTCTGCCATATCAGAAGGAACGGTCCAGTCGAGAGTGATATTGGAAAACGGCGCCTGTGTTCCCCAGCGGCTAGGCGTATTAACACCAAAAATAAAGGTTTCAATGGATTTTTTTACTTCTCCATACGATAAGTTGTCAGCCTTTACAAAAGGGGCAAGATATGTATCAAAGGAGGAAAAAGCCTGGGCACCTGCCCACTCGTTCTGCATGATCCCAAGAAAATTCACCATCTGGTTGCAGAGCACGGATAAATGTTTTGCCGGTGAAGAGGTGATCTTACCTGGTATTCCGCCAAGTCCCTCAAGAAGCAGCTGCTTTAAAGACCAGCCAGCACAATAACCGGTCAGCATGGATAAATCGTGAATATGCACATCTGCATTTCTATGGGCATCTGCAATCTCCTGGTCATAGATTTCTGACAACCAGTAATTTGCAGTTACAGCACCGGAATTGCTGAGTATGAGACCGCCTACAGAATAGGTGACAGT
Organism: uncultured bacterium; assembly: GCA_963519465.1. Taxonomy (GTDB): domain Bacteria; phylum Bacillota; class Clostridia; order Lachnospirales; family Lachnospiraceae; genus Lacrimispora. The sequence continues at coordinate 61,314 of CAUQMY010000007.1, read as the reverse complement.
TGAATTTTCCTTTACCCGCCAGTCTTCCACCTTCACATAGCTGTTTACCACATCCTTGTAATCCAGAATGGTATTTTTCATATTCCGTATCTTTTCTCTCTGCTTCCTATATAAAATGTAAGCCTTTGCTACATCCGTGTATCCTGCCTGCTCCAGAACATGCTCTACGCTGTCCTGAATGTCTTCAACCGATATCGCTCCCCCTGTCATCTTTTTCTGAAAATCAGCCGTTACCCGAAGGGATAATAATTCAAGTATTTCCTCATTGTACTCTTTTTGGGTCGCCTTTAACGCTTTTTTGATCGCCTCTGTGATCTTATTCAGGCTAAATTCAGCAATTTCCCCATCTCTTTTTACCACTTGGATCATCAAAACAAACTCCTTTCCTCTGAGAACCCCTTAATGACTTCTTTTTTTTTAATACATTCGTATTATAACAGAGCAAAAATAAAAACACAATATGTAGAATAGTTTTTAACACTTTTTCTACATATTGTGTTTTCTTTAGTCATTAATTAAATCGGCACTGTCTGTCAGACTGGCAAACATTTCCGATGGTACATAAGCACTAACAAAAATACCGTTTTCCCGGTATTCTTCCGTTAAGAGCTGACCGTATTTGCGGATCAGCTGTATCTTACCTGCTTCTTTGTAGGAATAGATTTTTTCCAAAAGTATCTTCTGGTTTCTTAATATGGTTTCTAAAAGGTTTAAAAGCTCATCAAGCCCTTCCCCTGTCTTAGCGGATATCCTTACCTGGTGATCTGATGTCACATCACGAAGGGTAACCTCCGGATCTGCTGCATCCATCTTATTAAACACGGTGACCATAATCTTATCGCTGACGCCTAAATCCCGGAGGGTTTCATAAACCACATACATCTGCATGTCCATCTGTGGATTTGAAGAATCCACCACATGCAAAATCACATCACTGTACTTTGCTTCCTCCAGAGTACTTTTAAATGCTTCGATTAAATGATGGGGTAGTTTTCTGATAAATCCTACCGTATCCGTCAATAGAACCTGCTGGCCTCCCGGCAGGCTTAAATTCCTGGTGGTCGGGTCCAGTGTTGCAAACAGCTTATCTTCAGCGAGAATTCCTGCATCCGTTAAGCGGTTGAGCAGTGTAGATTTGCCTGCATTGGTATATCCCACAATTGCAGCAACCGGAACATGGTTTTTATCTCTCTGCTGCCTTGCCACTTCCCGGTGGCGCTTCACATCTTCCAGTTCTGCCTTTAATATGCTGATCCGGTCATGAATCAGACGACGGTCCATCTCAAGCTTTTTCTCTCCAGGTCCGCGGGTTCCTATTCCGCCTCCCAGACGGGATAAGGAACTGCGGAGTCCTACCAGACGGGCGGAACGGTATCGTAACTGTGCCAGTTCCACTTGGATCTTACCTTCTCTGGTAGTGGCTCTGGAAGCAAAAATATCCAGTATTATCATCGTGCGGTCCATTACCTTTATATCCAGTGCCTGCTCTAAATTCCTCATCTGGGCCGGAGACAGTTCATCATCGCATACCACACCAGTCGCATCAAGTTCCCAAACCCGTTCTTTGATCTCTTCGATCTTTCCTTTTCCAAGATAAGTACCCGGGTGGATTCTTTCTCTATTCTGGATTATCTTATCTACAGTAAAAGCTCCAGCGGTCTTAACAAGTTCCTCCAGTTCATCAAGAGACGCGGCTGCATCTGCCCCATCTCCAGTACTGACCGCAACCAGAATGACCCTCTCTTCTACATCTTTTAAATCAATCAATTCTGCCATAGATTCTTCCAACCTATCTTGTCTTTAAAAATGTGATCTCTCGTTCCGCCGCTTCATCCGCGCCATGAACAGAGACATACTTCTGCATCAAATCAAGGGCTTCTTTAAACTGCCCCTTATACTCTTTGGCAACCGCCTGATTAAACAGCAGTTCCGGAACATTTGCACCGTCTTCTGTGGAAAGTCCCTGTTCAAAGTAACCTACCGCCGAATCATAATCTTCCTTTGCCATGCTGCACAATCCCATCCGGTTCAACAGCTGAGCGCTCGTTTCTCCCGCCTGTAAAGCCTCCTGATAAAGTGACATGGCATCATCTGCAGACCCGTTCTTTTCCATAGCAGCCCCTGTAGCAAGCAGCGCTTTCAACCTTCCAGGAGCCTTACTATCCTTATCAAGTTCTGCGCTTTTCCGGTAATCCTTTAATGCTCCGTCAAGATCTCCGGTTTCTACTCTAGAAACAGAACGCATATTTAAATATTCCGGTTTCTGGCCATCCGCTTTTATAAGCTTGTCGTAAGTATTTACAGCCTCTGTATAGTTACCGGATAAATACTCTGCTTCCGCCCGGTATTTCAGTATATCCATATCCACTTTTCCTACCAAACCTTTTGAGGTATGGATGGCTTTGTCAAAGGATTCGATGGCTTCATCGTATTTTCCTTCATTCAGTGCTGTAATTCCGGCTTCCCGGTAGGAATATCTGTTATCCTTACCTGCACAGCCCGCAGACATTGAGAGCACCAGGCTTAATGAAAGAACAACAGCTGTATATCCAGTCTTATTTCTCATGCTATTATCTCCAACTTTATAAAAGCTATGAATCTTATTGTTTTCCCGTACTTCCATGACCGCCCCGGTCCTCATGAATCAGTTTGTCCACTTCCAGAAAATCAATTGCCGGCTGGTGTTCCATAATACGGAACTGGCAGATTCTGTCATTGATGTGAATCACGGTATCCCGAAGCGCATAGGCAGGGAAAAACCACTGGTCATTATCTCCGCAGTAAGTCTCATCAATGATACCCATACTATTAGTCTGAATCACACCATAGTTTTTAAAGGTACTGCTTCTTGGAACCACATGTGCCTCATATCCGGCTGGGAGTTCCATGGCAATCCCTAAGGGAATCAGCTTAAACTCTCCTGCTTTTATCTCCAATTCTTCGGCCGCCCGCAAATCGATCCAGTCAGATTTTCCTCCCACATAGCAAAGGCGTTCGATCTTATCTGTAAAATATTTTATCTTTATGGTTCCTGTCACGTCATTTCCTCCTGAATATCCTTTTCTTTCTTATCTTCTTCTGGCATCAGATCACCACTGTCTGACAGCTCCTCTTCTACTTCCATGCGGATTTCAGCCGCAACCATAGGATCTGCAACTGGTAAATTCTGAGTGGAGCCGATACCAAACCTTCTTAAAAATTCTTCTGTTGTCGCAAAAAGTGCCGGGCGTCCGGGTGCATCAAGTCGACCTACTTCATAGACCAGATTGTATTCCACAAGCTTATTCACGGCATGATCAGATTTGACACCACGGATCTTCTCAATCTCAAGCTTTGTCACCGGCTGCTTATACGCAATAATGGACAGAGTCTCCAAAATAACATCTGATAATACCTGCTTTTTGGGTGCAGCTGCCACTCGGATCAAATTTTCATAATATTCGGAACGGGTACACATCTGATAACTGTTCTCCAGTTCAATGATCTGCATCCCACGTTTTCCTGTATCGTAACGCTTTTTAAGGCGGAGCACGGCTTCTTTTGCTGTATTCTCATCCTGACCGATGGCGGCTGCCAAACGGCTAAGCTCCACGGAATTGCCCATGGTAAAAAGGACGGCCTCTATTGCAGCTTCCCAGATTTTTTCTTCTTTTGTGCTCTTCTTCGGTCCTTCCTCTAAAAGAGTTTCTTTATCCATCTGTTTCCTCTCCCCCGAATCCTTCTCCGTCTTCCAAGATATCCGTTAAATCCAGCTCCCCTTCTTCGCCTTCCGCCTCCAGGGTTTCAATAAACATATCATCAAACAAATGCTCCTGGGACAAACGGATCTTTCCGATCTTCATAAGCTCCAGAAGCGCTAAAAATGTCACCACAACCTCGATCTTGTCCGTCTGCCTCTCCAACATCCTGCGAAACGAAAATTTCCGGTGTTCTCTGGCATAATCCATGACCGATTTTATTTTATCCTCCAGACTTACGGATTCCTTACGGATGTTTCCGAAACGGCTCCTGATCGGATCCACACGATCCGACTTACGCTTCGTAACCGCCCGGAAAATCTCCTGAAGCTTTGCTAAGGTAAGTCCGTCAAGAAGCTTATCAAGATCCACCGGCGGTTCATACTTTGCCACTTCCGGCGGCACCGTAGACTCTTTATAAAAAAGACGCTCTGCCCCTACTTCCCGGTCCTTCAGTTCCAGAGACATGTATTTGTAATATTTATATTCCAGAAGACGTGCCACCAGTTCTGCCCTGGGATCTTCTTCCTCGCCCTCCTCATTCACTTCCTTAGGAAGAAGCATACGCGCCTTGATATCAATAAGCGTTGCCGCCATGACCAGAAACTCACTGACAATATTTAAATCCTCTGTCTCCATATGGTTGACATAGTCTAAGTACTGTTCCGTAATGATCACGATGGGAATATCATAAATATTCACTTTATTCTTTTCAATCAAATGAAGCAGCAGATCCAGCGGCCCCTCGAAATTATCCAGTTTATAAGAGATTCCCATAATATCCTCCAAAGCATAAGTAACACACCATGGACTAGTATAACAAATCCTGCTTCATCTGTAAATATATGCCAGACCCAAAATCATGTTTTTGGTTTCAAATCCACTACTACAAGTTGGGGTTTGTTATTCAAACGTATGTTAATGGAATGAGTACCAAGCCCTCTGCTGACGATCATATGCTTCCCAGCCTTTTCAAAAAAACCGGCACAATATGGGTTGAAAAACTGATACTGGGGAGTCATAACACCTCCAAGGACAGGAAGCCTTATGGTACCTCCATGAAAATGTCCGGAAAGGGTCAAATCAGCACCCCAATCCCGGCATCCACGAAAATAAAGCGGGGAATGGCAAAGAAGAATCTGAAACCGTTCTTTATCTGCCTTCCCCACCTTTTTTTGTATCTCTTCCTGAGTCAATTCCTCGTGACGAAACTTCTGATAAAAACGGTACTCCAAATCAATACCGGTTACCGCAATATCATCACTAAACCGTTCTGTCTTGTTTTCCAAGACCGTCACTCCAAGTTTCTTTAAGCTGTTTGTGTATGCTTCATACTGGCGGCCATAGACGGAGCGTTCCCAGCACATCCGGTTTTCATGGTTGCCATTTCCAGAAATCACAGGATACTTTGCTGCCAGTTTTTCCAATAACGTCAAAGGAACTGCCGTATCTGCCGTTCCCTTACTGACTAACATATCGCCTCCGACCAGGATCAAATCCGGATTTATCCGATCTACCGCATCAAGAAGCCTCTGGTTATCCTCACCAAACTGATGATTATGAAGATCAGAAAGGAAAAGGATCCTTTGATCCTTTCCAATCTTACGGCTCCTTAGAACCAGCCGTTCTTCGGATAACTGTTCTTTTTCATATTCTGAACGCAGCAGCAAACCTGCTGCAATAATAAGACAAAAAGCTCCAACAGCAAACAACATCTGTTTTCCTCAACTTCCATCATTTATTTTTCTGCTGTCTTTTCATCATACAATGAAGAACCTGTCTGCGTCAAGTCTAAGAGAACCAGTCTCCTGCCAGATACTCAATTACCAAATTGGGCAGTATCACCATCAATCCAATGCCAATACTCATAATAAGAGTACTGAAAAGATACTCTTTATATCCCGGAGTTCCTGGTTCCGGCGGAACCGTGAATGCGAGCCGGTAGATGGAACAGCAGATAATAAAAAAACAAGTCAGATAAAAGATTGCATTAAACACATTTTTTTTCATTGGTGTATTCCTCCTTTTTCATAATATATACCAATTATGGATAATATGCAATACCAGACACTCACGGTTTAATAATGATTAGAGGTGACACATATGATTGTTTATGACAGACTATGGGAGACCATGAAAAAGAAAAATGTCAGCCAGTATCATCTGATTAAGTATTATAAGGTCAGTGCCGGACAAATCGGGAGGCTTAAGAAAAATAATTTTGTATCCACTCACACCATTGATATGCTCTGCAAAATTCTCGATTGCAGTGTAGAAGAAATTATGGAATACCGGGCTGATATCTGCGAAGTATCAGACGAAACAAGCCAAGAGGAAACAAAACAGGTTTGACTGCACCAAGACATGATCTGACATAGAAAAAAAGAGCCGTTCAGGCTCTTTTTTCTATGTAGGAAGTTATCTATTTAATCCATGTTCCTGATGAATCCACCTGATATCCGTCAGGTGTAGAAGTGTTTTTTTGCATGGTACCGTCTGCACCTAAATAATACCACTTACCGCTGCTTTCCACCCAGTAATTATGCGCCATGGCGCCGCTTGATCGGAAATAATACCAAACACTACTGGTAAACTCCCGCCATCCGGTGGCCATCGTTCCGTCAGAATCAAAATAATAGTCAGCCCCGTCAATCTTCAGCCATTCTTTACTGGCATTCTTACCATCCTGCTTTTTATAATACCATTTGGTACCGTTCTTTCCCCAGCCGGTGGTAGAGTTCTGGGATATGCTGCTTCCCCCTGCTTTTACGGCAAATCCATAATCCAACAGGGATTTCGTATCTGAGTAATGGGTGGATTTGCTCTTCATAACCACTACAACCAGACGGACACCGTTCTTTTCCGCACAGGTAACCAGGGTGTTCCCCGCCAGAGAGGTATAGCCTGTCTTACCACCAATCACACCGGGGTAATAACGGGAATCAGAGGAATTGATCATCTTGTGTCCCATGGTAACGGTTCTGGCCGCGGCATTCTTTGTTGCAGGAATCTGGTAGCTTAAAGTAGAAGTCACTTTTCTTACCTTGTCATTCTGGAAAGCTGCTCTGGCAATAAGGGCCATATCATGAGGAGTGGTATAATGACCGGAATTATTTAGGCCATTGGGATTGACAAAGTTGGTGTTGGTACAGCCCAGTTCCTTTGCCCGGGCGTTCATCAGTGCAGAAAAGGCGCTTATGCTGCCGGATACATGCTCCGCCAGACCATTGGCAACTTCATTGGCGGATTTTAACATCAGTCCGTAAAGTGATTGTTCAACAGTCAGTTTGTCTCCCTCCACAAGCCCAAGAGTTACTGCACCGGACTCCAGATTGGTAGTGGCAGTTTTTGAAAAAGTAACCGTATCAGATAGGTTGGATTTTTCTGCCACAAGAAGGGCGGTCATAAGCTTAGTAATACTGGCAGGATAATATTTTGTTTCCGCATTCTTTCCATAGAGAATCGCTCCGGTGGAAGCATCCATGAGTACTGCTCCTTCGGAAAGGATCTGAGGCTGTGCCACGTTGGCAGTGTTTGTCCCCTCCTGAGTTTCCGCAGCAGCGGAAGTCTCTGCCGGTTTTTGATTTGACAGTGCCGCACCAGGTCCTGCCGTGGTTTCCGTTGTTGTTCCTGTCGTAGTTTCTGTTGTCTGGCCGGAAGTTCCGGGAAAAGGCTGTACAACTGGTACATTTCCATAAGTAGGGATTGATGCGAGTATACTGAAACTGATTGCCAGACTCCACAGCCTGCGTGATTTATTTGTCATTTCCGTTCATCTCCTGTATCTTTCTACCTGCACATGTAATTTCTTCCAACAGTATAGCACATAATCCAGAATTTTCCGATTAAGTTTTTCTTACAAACTTCCGGCAGCAAAAAGCGCATCATCCATGTGCGATGATGCGCTTTTATCAAAAGATCTGTTCCCTATATTCTTTTTCCAGTTCTTCCAGTCTGTCCATGGCCACATTTAAGATTTCTGCATGGTCAAATGCCAGTTTTTCCTGATCCAGCATATCAATGGCTGGCAGAAGTTCAATGTCCGTCTCCTTCTTCCACATCAGACCCTGACGGTCATAGGTTTCCGTGATCCGGTATGTCATGTAAATATGATCCTCGTCATTCTCAACCGTAAGCGAATAAGTGGAACCGTTTTCTAAATCAGAAAGTTTCTTTTTCTTCACCTTAAACCAGCCCGCTTTTTCCGCGTCATCGGCAGCCACTGGATTTAACTGGTTCTTTGGCACTGCAGCAAGATAAGATACGGAGATCACTCTTGTCCGCGGATCTCTCTTTACAGCGCCCCATGTATAGAGCTGTTCCAGGCAGATTCCCTTTAAGCCAGTCTCTTCAAAAAGCTCTCTGGACGCTGCCTCTTCCAGTGACTCATCAAGACCTGCAAAGCCTCCTGGTATTGCCCATTGGCCGATGTAGGGATGATTTTTCCGCCGGATAAGCAGAATCTCAGCCTCTGATTCCTCTTCTTCCTGGTCTACTGCAAAAATCAGCACATCAACTGTCACGGACGGGCGTTCGTAGTCCCCGGGACGATACTGTAAAAGAAACTCCTTTTCTGTCAATCCCGCTTCATTCTTTCGTTCCATTCTGTCCTTCTTCCTACCAGAATCTTAGAATGCCGTGAATAAAGACCTACCAAAGCACGCCTCCCGCCACAGCTCGAATACTGGATTTCCTATCGTTATCAAACAGGCACGCTGACAAAGCCATAAATAAGCTTCCGCCTGCAATTTTTCACCGTTATGTTTTCCTGATTTTCATTGTCTGCTCACAAAAGTCTGCCTATATACTATACACAAAGATTGTCTCTCTATCAACCATTTTATGAAAAGATTATATTTATGTACAGACGTACAGCCTTATGATCCATAGCATAGCAATCCTGTTTTCTGCCAGATATTGCCCAGAAAATAAATCTTCTCCGAATAAAATATTAACATTTTTGAAATACTATTGTAGAGTTAAAACGAGTATGATATAATCCTCGAAAGTTGATCAAATAAATCCTGACCGCAAGAACGGAGAATGGTGACTTAAATGAAAAATATATTAAAGAAATACAGGCATGCCTGGTTACTCGGCTACGCTTTTATTTATCTTCCATGGTTTTTTTACCTGGAAAAGACCGTAACCAATAATTACCACATCATGTATGTTGCCATTGATGACCTTATTCCTTTTAATGAATATTTCATCATTCCATATCTTTTATGGTTTGCTTATGTAACTGGTGCTGTTGGATACTTTTTCTTTACGGATGTGAAAAACTATTACAAATTATGCACCCTGCTCTTTACGGGTATGACTATCAGCCTTTTAATCTGCACCGTATTTCCAAACGGAACGGATTTTAGGCCTGTCATTGATCCCAATAAGAATATTTTTGCCAAAATCGTTTCCATGCTTTATTCCGCGGATACCTGTACCAATGTATTTCCAAGCATCCACGTTTATAACTCCATCTGTGTGCACCTTGCAATTATAAAGAGCGAACGGTTAAGCAAACACCACCTTATAAAAGCAGCTTCTTTTATCCTTATGGTTTCCATCTGTCTTGCTACTGTTTTCTTAAAACAGCATTCCGCATTTGACGGCTTGGGCTCCATGGTAATGGCTTATATCATGTACCAATTTGTATATGCTGGCAGCTATGCAACTAACAGAAAAAAAGTTACCGAAAAAGCAATCGGTTAATCAAAAATCCCCGGCGGTTATCTCTCCGCCGGGGATTTCTTTTTTAATTGAATCCAAAAAATTTCTGAGTCATTTTATAAATGGTTATAGGGAATTTCCTGCCGCTTTTGCCTGGAAGATTGACTCCCTGGCCTAAAAATCCCCATCGTAGCCGCAGATACAGCTTTATATTCTGTTTCCTTAAATGCTGCCAAAGTTCCTTTTTCTTTTCCAGGTTCTCATCTGACTCGGATTTGATGGCAAGAATAGAGGATATTGTCATCATAATCTCTAAGTACCGCACCATATAGTGTCGAAGCTTCCGCTGTCTGATCTTTGTCACATCATAGTAGCCAAGCATCAGCTTGGTCACCCGGACTTGCTGGTCGATCCGTCCGATCATCACCGTCTCATTGACCGACTGGTCTTCTCTTCCGATGAAATACCGATAAAAATTCACATCCAGGTAATACATGGTCTTTACATGAGGTAACGGCTGGTATACAAAGATGTTATCCACATAGAAGGTATGCCTTGGCAGTTCCAGTCCGCATTGCTTTAAAAGCTCGGTCCGGTAAATGACAGAGTGCATCAGAATGTACTGTCCAAGCATAAACACCTTAACATCATCCCAGTCAAACAATTCATTCTGCGGAAGTGCGGTGCGGTAATGCATTACCTTTTTCCGCTTCGCTCCCTGCTTTTCATAGACGAAATTGCTGACCAGCATATCCAGTGTCTTCTCTCCGTATACAAAGCCTCTTAAAGTATCAAGTATCTCCATATAAGCGGATTTATCCACCCAGTCATCGCTGTCTACAACCTTAAAATAGATTCCGGTCGCATGCTTTAGCCCGGCATTGACCGCAGCTCCATGGCCGCCATTCTCCTGATGGATCGCCCGGCAGATATTTGGATATTTGCTTTCGTATTCATCCGCAATGATCGCAGTGCGGTCTTTGGTGGAGCCGTCATCTACAATGAGAATCTCAACCTCATCTCCTCCTGGCAACAGCGAGTCAATGCAGTTCCTCATATAAGATTCAGAATTATAGCAGGGAATTGCCACAGATAAGAGTTTCACACCATATCCTCCTTTAATTTGTTTTTCCTATAAATCCGGATTGCACATAATACCGATACTGCAAAAGACAGGGCTGCCACTGCTGCCATAACTGTCTTTTTTTCCGTTTCAAACAGCATACCCGCAAATACCGTATTTGTCACAAGCAGTGACAATAAATTGGCCGAAATATGAAGCAGACAGGGTGCCAGTAAGGTTTTTGAAACCTCATACAGCCAGGCAACTGCCATTCCAATCAAAAAAGCATACACTCCCTGAGGGAGATTTCCATGGTAAATACCAAATAACGCCGCTGACAATATTGCTGACGGCCAGAAAGAAAGCCTGTCCCGAAGAGCCGAAAAGCAAAGTCCCCTAAAAATCAGTTCTTCTGTGACAGGAATCAAAAAACCAGATGCCAGAATCTGAACCGGTACAGGCGGTGTGTAAAGCGCATTTGTCACTTCTTCATAAGTCTGAGAGAGATGAGCCAGTCCTAAAATTGCAATGATCTCATTGCCGCACACACAAAGAGCAGCGCCAAACGCCAGGATGTAGAAAAAACAGCCATGAAGCTTCATACTGTTTTCTTTACTTCTCCCGCGGTTCTTCTGATCTCTGCAATAAATGATATAAAATACCGGGGAACAGATCAATGCAGACAACGCGGTGGCCATTAACGCATCCAAATTCAAACCCAGAAACAAAAAACTGGTCACTCCGGAATAAAAAAACATTGGAACGATCAGATGCAGGATCATTGATATCATGTGTATGGAGTCCTTTCATTTTCTGTTTCTTTCTAAACATTATACCACCTGATCTTAAGATATCCACAAATATTTTTTAAATTCTTTCGAAAAAATATAAGACAAATTTCCACATATTCTCTGAATCCTGAAAACATGTTGCTTTTTTTTCTGCCTGATAATATAATATGCTTATCTTTTTTGATAAAATTACATCGAACTGAGAGGGAACTGATATGGCAAAAAAACGTATTGTTATGGCTTTGGGACATAACGCTTTAGGAACGAACCTTCCTGAACAAAAAGAAGCTGTTTGCTCAACTGCCAAAGTGATTGCAGATTTTATTGAAGCCGGATGGCAGGTTGCCGTCACTCACAGCAATGCCCCCCAGGTTGGCATGATCCATACAGCTATGAATGAATTCGGAAAACAGCATGACGGTTATACTTCTGCTCCCATGTCCGTATGTTCTGCCATGAGTCAGGGCTACATTGGGTATGATTTACAAAATGGGATCCGTGCAGAACTAATGAAGCGTGGCATCTATAAATCCGTTGCTACCATTTTGACACAGATGATGGTAAATCCTTATGACGAGGCCTTTTACACTCCTATGAAACCGATCGGCCGTTTTATGACTGCGGAAGATGCGAAAGAGGAAGAAGAAAAAGGAAATTATGTGGAAGAAGTTCCGGGAAAAGGCTTCCGCAGAGTTGTAGCTTCTCCAAAGCCTGTGTCCATAGTGGAAATTGATATCATCAAAGCGGTTCTAGATGCTGACCAGATCGTCATTGCCTGCGGCGGCGGCGGTATTCCGGTTATGGAGCAAGGATATGTTTTAAAGGGTGCAAGTGCAGTAATAGAAAAAGACCGGGCTGCCGGACTGCTGGCAAAAGAAATCGATGCTGATGTGCTTATGATCCTGACAAGCGTGGATAACGTGGAACTCAATTACGGCAAACCGGATGAAAAGCCTATTGCCCATATGAATTTGAAAGAGGCAGGTTCCTATATCCAGGAAGGCCAGTTTGAATCCTCATCCATGCTTCCTAAGATCGAAGCCTCTGTGGATTTTATTGAACACGGCAGAAACAGAAAAGCGATTATTACCTCTATGGAAAAGGCAAAAGCAAGCCTGGAGGAAAAAGCAGGTACTATTATAAGCGAGTAAAATTTTCGCGCGATTATGATAATAATGAAAAAGGGTTTGTCAGGCGGTGTTATCTTTCCCCTCCTGACAAACCCTTTTTAAGATTCGATCTCCATCTCCGTCCGAAATGCAATCACTGCGTCGCCGGATATCTTCACTTTGACCGGCTTTCCATCCGCAACTTCTACCACGACCTCCATTCTTCCGGCGCGTCCTATAGCCTCTCCCTGAACAGCTTCAAAGCGGTATTGTGTCATTTCCTCGCCGCATAAACCGTAATGCACCAGATAGGCACCAAGAGGGCCATTGGCATTCCCAGTCACCGGATCTTCTGCTATTCCGATTGCTGGGGCAAACATCCGTCCATGTACCAGAATCGCCTCTTGCGGATGGAGCGTAAACACATAAAATCCATTACAGCCTATTTGTCCACTGATCTTTGAAAGACCTGCCAAATCAGGTGTCAGGCGGTGGAGCAGACTGATATCAGTGATACCGACCATAACTTTTGAATGACCGGTTGAAGCGATTGCAATGGGACAGTCTGACATTAGCTTATATTCCGGAACCCCAAGGGCATCCAGTATTTCTTTCTGATATTCTGCTTTCAGTGGCTTCCCTATGGATACCTCCCCCTGAGTCATAATGATTCTAATGTTCTCTCCACATTTAGTTATCTCAACAGGCAAAATACCGGCACCGGTTTTTTGCAGCACAATTCCGCTCTCCAGCTTCATTTCCATCGCACGCACATAATGAGCCGCTATGGTAGCATGACCGCAAACAGGGACCTCTTTTGTAGGAGTAAAAAACCTTACCTGTACATCATACTCATCTCCGTTGCCGGAAAACAAAAATGCAGTTTCTGAATTATTTAATTCTCTTGCTATCTTCTGCATCATGGACTCTGTCAGCCCATCTGCATTAGCCACTACTCCGGCTGGATTTCCGGTAAATCTTTCTTTTGTAAACGAATCCACCTGATAGATGCGATATTGTTTTTTCATGAACTTTCCTCACTTTCAGTTTTTTATAGTTTAATACAGGAAGTATTTATTGACAAGTAATTACATATATGCTATATAATTTCCCATAAGTTACTAAGTATCAGAAATACAATAAAAAGGAACGATGTATATGAAAAATAAACAGATACAGCCAAAGACACTGGAATGCCATGTCGAAAAGATGTTTAACATCATCGGTGGAAAATGGTCTTTTCTTATCGTTAAAAATCTTTTTTCCGGCACCAAACGCTTTGGGGAGCTGCGCAGCAGTCTGCATGGCATCAGCCCCAAAACCCTTACATCATGCCTGCGCAATTTAGAATACCAGGGAATTTTAACCAGAGAGGTGATCCCGACCATTCCGCCGGCGGTCAATTATACCCTGACAGAAAAAGGCATGGATTTACAAAACGTAGTCATTCAGATGAAAATCTGGGGCGAAAAGTGGTCCGGACAGCAATCTAACTGAATAGGGACAGGCCTACCCTTCATATATTGAAGCAAACGTACATAACGGAGCTTAATCAATATGAAGTTTTTGCGAAATCTAAAGATAGCGGAAAAGATCCGGGGGATTCCCGTTTCTCCTGAATCTGGAAAACGAACAGCCAAGATATTCTTGCTCTTTCTCTGCGCATTTCTGGCAGGACGAGTGGGCGCCATGTTTACAGAACATCAAAAGGCAGTAACAGCCGCGGCAGATGGAAACTGGGGATTAAGTTTTCAACAGGAGGGCCAGCCTCCGGTAGCCAATGCGACAATGGATTATTTAAAACAGTTCGACTCCTATTACGCCCAGAAAACCCCGGATAAAGTTCTTTACCTCACCTTTGATGCTGGATATGAAAACGGCAACACTCCAGCAATTTTAGATGCTCTGAAAAAACACAACGCACCAGCTACCTTTTTCGTGGTAGGAAATTACATAGAAACAGCCCCTGAACTGGTGAAACGAATGCTTGATGAAGGGCATACTGTCGGAAACCATACCTACCACCATCCGGATATGTCCAAAATGGCATCAAAGGAATCCTTTGAAAAAGAGCTGAAGGATTTAGAAAGTCTTTTTGAAAAAACCACCGGACAGCCCATGAAGAAATATTACCGTCCGCCACAGGGAAAATACAGCGAAACCAATCTTCAGATGGCAAAAGATATGGGGTACAAAACCTTTTTCTGGAGCCTTGCTTACGTGGACTGGTATCAGGATAAACAGCCATCAAAGGATGAAGCATTTAAAAAACTGCTGGGAAGAATTCACCCGGGTGCGATCGTATTGTTGCACAGCACTTCCAGTACCAATGCACAGATTCTCGATGAACTGTTGACTAAATGGGAAGAAATGGGGTACCAGTTCAAATCGCTGGACCAGCTTGTCTCCGAGCAATAAGCGGAGAGAAGCTTCTGCCATTTATATAAAAACGACCACTTCCTTTTCGGGGAAATGGTCGTTTTTTATCATTCTTTGACTTATATGGCGTAATCTTTTTCTGATTCGGACTGATGCATGATATGGGAAAGAATGATCTTTTCATAATAGCTGCTGTCACTTCCGGTCAATCTTGGACGGGGAAGTTCAATGTTGATATCCAGCCTGACTTCGTGATCTTCAATGATGAGCACCCGGTCTGCCAGCTTTACCGCCTCGCTTACATCATGGGTCACAATAACTGCTGTAAATCCCAGCTTCTTCCAAAGATTTTCGATTAATTCCTGCATCTCAAGCCTTGTAAGGGCATCGAGGGCTCCGAGAGGTTCATCTAATAAAAGCACTTTTGGCTGACCGGCGAGCGCTCTTGCCAGAGAAACTCTCTGTCTCTGACCTCCGCTCAGTACATGAGGCCAATCCTTTTCCTTATCGGATAATCCTACGCTTTGAAGGGCCTGCTTCGCTAAATTTTCGTCATGATGGTAGGCTCCCAGCCGGACATTTTCAACAACCTTCTTCCATGGCAGCAGTCTGGGTTCCTGAAAGACAAAGCGAATATTGCTGTCTACCCCTGTCTTTTCCACACCATTGACCAGTATCTGCCCTTCTGTAGGGGTTTCCAGGCCTTCCATCAGCCTTAACAAAGTGCTTTTGCCACAGCCACTCTTTCCTACCACTGCCACGAACTCGCCCGGTTTTATGGTTACATTGATGTCCTTTAATATGGTGTGGGAACCGAATCTTTTGGAAAGATGTTCTGTTCTTATTTCATATCCATCTCGTTTTTCATCCATAAATTATCTGTCCCTCCATTGAATCAATATCCGCTCCAGCCAGGTAGTTGCCACATCTGATAATTTTCCCAGGATTGCATATAGAATAATTGCAAGGACGATCTTATCCATCTGCAAAAGCTCCCTGGCAGACATTGCCATATAACCAATGCCAGCATCCGTTGCAATCTGTTCAGAAGCGATCAAAAGCAGCCACATGGTTCCAAGAGAAAGCCGAAACCCTACGAGAATTGAGGGAAGCGCTCCTGGCAGAATGATTTCCGTTAAGATTTTGAATCTGCCCAGACCGTATACAGTTCCCATTTCCATCAATCCTTTGTCAATGGATTTGATTCCGTGATAGGTATTAATATAGATGGGAAAGAATACGCCGAATGCAACCATATAGACTTTCACCTTTTCTCCGATGCCAAACCAGATGATCATTAATGAGATAGCCGCCAGAACCGGTATGGTGCGGAGCATTTGTATGGAAGTATTCAGTGTGAGATCCATGATCCGGCTAAGTCCTGTGACAAATGCCAGAGCCAGCCCGATGAAACCGCCAAGCAAAAGCCCTTTTCCTGCCCGGCCTGCACTGACAGATAGATATTCCCATAACTGACCGCTTTTTATCATTTCTGCTGTCCGGCTTATGACTTTATCCGGAGGAGGCATTAACGTATTATTCATACCGGGAAGCGTGGATATATACCACAAAAGCAGAACAAAGGCCGGTATGATCCATGGAATTCCTAATTTAAATACATTTGCTGTTCGTTTTAACACCATGTCTGTACCCTGCCTTATTTTAGATTGGCCAGCGCCTTTTCATATTTTTCATAGAAGGACTTGTCATAGAAGGAAGTGACATCTACTTTTTTATCCAACACCTTTAATTCATAGAAAGAATCTGCCACATTTTGTTCGGAGGAAATGACGTTATCGTCAATGCCCGTAAAGTGATTCAAATACCCTCTGTCCTTGTACGTTCTCTGCAATAAGTCAAGGGCTTCTTCATATGTATTTCCGGTAGGTTCTGCCTGGATTTTTGCCCAGTCCTCGATATGATCTTCTGCCCATTCATAGGCTTTTTGTACTCTGGCAAAATAATCTGCAATGGCCTCTGTCTTTTTTTCATCTTTTGCAACAGTATTGGATATCTCAAAGGGGAAATTACCGGAAAGGATGTTAACGGCATCTCCAATGGTAACGGCACCATTGGCCTTGGCGGCATTGATAGAATTTCCATAGCTGGCAAAGGCATCAATCTCCCCGCCAATCAATGCGGTAACTCCATCTGCAGTGGATATTTCCACAGGGTTGATATCACTCCAGGATAAGCCTTCTTTTTTCAGCATCTCATTTAAGAAATAATGGGCCGTGGTGTTTTTTATGTACCCTACCCGTTTTCCCTTTAAATCGGCAATGGATTGGATCCCTGAGGTTTTCAGGGTGACCACCTCCTGATTCTGTGGGCTGCTGCTGTTAATCAAAATGATTTTAAAATTGCCTCCTCCCTGAGCCATGGATGCGGCAATGGGTGGTATTTCACTGGTTCCGGTAAAATCAATCTGATCCGATGCCAATGCTTCCAGGCAAAGATTTCCGCCCTGGAAAACAAAGTATTCCACTTCATATCCGTTAAAATCATCAAGTCCTGCTGCCTTTAAAAGCTCCTCATGTACCTTCCATCCGGTGATTCCATAGCGCAGATGGATCTTTTCCTCTGATGCTGCTTGTGTCTTCTCTTCTTTTTTCCCGGTCTCTGATTGTGTGTTCTGACTTGAAGCAGCACACCCTGTTAAAAACAACGCCATGGCTGCAAGCATTATGGTCCTGATCTTTTTTGTCATCCTCTTACTCCTCCTGTTTATGGGGCTCCTGTATGATTTTTCTCAGCACCGCTATGACCTTTTCATTTTCTTCATAGGTCCCCACAGATACCCGAATAAATCCATCAAGGCCAAATTCTGATGCATTTCTTATGACGATTCCGTTTCTCAAAAATATGGACTCTGCCACTGCTCCATCAATTCCCACGTGGATCAAAATAAAATTCCCATGGGAACGCACATAGTTCAGTCCCAGCCCATCAAGTTCTGAGTAATATAAATCCAGACTTTTTCTGTTGTTATCAAGAACTTTTTGTTTAAATCCTTCGTCCTCAAGACTTACGGAAGCCGCCTGTTGAGCAGCAAAACTGACATTAAGAGGACTTCTGACTTTATTGATCCGCTCAAGTATGGAAACAGCCCCGATCCCGTAGCCAATCCGGAAAGAGGCCAACCCGTACAGTTTGGAAAAGGTTCGCAACAGGATTACATTTTCATGATGCCTGACGAAGTCTATGGTATTAAAATATGTTCCTTCCACAAAATCAATATAAGCCTCGTCAAGAACGATCAATATAGATTCCGGGACTTTTTCGATAAATTCAGTCAACGGTTCCTGTTCAAGAATGGTGCCGGTGGGATTATTGGGATTGCAGAGCCAGATCACCTTTGTTTTGTCATTGATCTGCCCGTAAATAGCATTCAGGTCAATGGCATAATCTTTTAAGGGTACCATGACAGGAATTGCATTCATCTGCAGTGTCACGTTCCGGTACCAGCCAAAGGAAGGGTCGGGAATCACCGATTCTTCCCCGGCTTCCAGATATGCATGGGCAATCAGGGCGATCAGTTCAAAAGAACCATTTCCAAAGACCAGCTGCTCTGGCTCCACCGAAAGGACTTCACTTAATTTTCCCCTTAAAACCGTACAGTTGGAGTCTGGATAAAAGGATAACTGGTTCTGTTGATCCGTTAAGATATCACCTACCTTTAAAGAGCACCCTAAGCGGTTTTCATTGCCTGCAAGCTTTATGATCTGGGTAAGCCCGTACTCCCGTTTTATCAATTCCAGAGATTTGGCGGCCTGGTAGGGGGCGATCTTTTCTACTCCGCTTCTTTCTTTAACCATAGATATTTTCCACTTCCCTTCTGTCGGCTTTTACATAAAAATCCGCTTCATATGCAGCATTTATAATGGCTCTCTCATCGTTATTTCCTTTTAATACGATAAGATTTGGAAATACCTCATGGATTCGGTCGGAAATAATTTGGAGTTTTCTATCTGTCTGGTCTGATATTCCGATCTCTTCCAATGTAAAGGCAACCTTTAACTCACGGAACTTCCTTACAATTGCCTGAATCTCTTCTTTCCTTTTCTTCTCCAGAACCGCCTGCATGATCAATCCGAATGCCACCAGTTCCCCATGAAGAGTGCCTCTGGTTTCTTTAATGATTCTGGAAGAATGATAAAAGGGATGGGCAAATCCGGAATATGCCTTTTCTCCCACATAGCTTCCCACGTTGCCTGCAAGGAAAAGAATGGCATCCACAGCTTTTGCAGTATTTTCATCTGCCTTATTTACCTCCGCATCTTCAATTACTTTTTCAGCCTCTTCGTTGAGAAAATCAAATGCCAGACGGGCGCTGTTTACGGAGTTTAAGTAGGAAAAACTGTTTCCATGATAAACGGCTGTTTCATACCATTTAGCCAGAGTGTCCACCACTCCCGCTCTTAAATAACGTATCGGTGCATCCGCCAGAATTTGGGTATCGGCTACGATCAGTTTCGGGGAATGTTTATTGTGCCTGAACTGGTCAAAATTCCCTTCGTCCGTATAAAGAACTGAGAGAGCCGCCCAGGCCGCGCAGGTGGCTGCAATGGTAGGCACGGAAGCTACTGGCAGCAAAGAGATATCTCCCGCTGCTTTTGTTACATCAATGACTCTTCCCCCGCCTATGGCAATTAAGACTTCTATGTCTTTTTCCCTGGCAAGTTCTGCGATTTCTTCCGCTTTCTTAAAGGTGGGGTACCCTTCAAAGAGATATTCCATATAATTGATTCTCTCGACTCCCAGGCTTTCAATCACCTCCGCTTGTGTAACCTTCCTGGCCGTTTTAGACCAGACAATCAGTGCACGTTTTCCGTATGTATCAACCAGAGAACCAAGAGACTTTATGGCACCTGGCTCACTAACATATATTTCCGGGGTTTTAATTTGCAGCATATTAAACTCCTTTCCTTTTTTTCATGGACTTTTTTGTATTAAAAAAAGCAGTCATGCGTTCTCGCATCCTGCCTTTCTATGATGAATTCGATCAATTCCGAAAAGACAGATATTTCAGGGTATCAAAAGCAGCTGCCGGATACCTCCTAAATGGAATAATTGGGCTCTAAGGATATGATCCTGGATAAAAACTGTCTGGTACGGTCCTCTTTTGGATTTGAAAAGATATCTTCAGGTTTCCCCTCTTCCACCACAACTCCGCCATCCATGAAAATGACTTTATCCGCTACATCCTGGGCAAAAGACATTTCATGGGTAACTACGATCATGGTAATTCCTTTTTCCGCTACTTTTTTAATGATTTCAAGTGTTTCACCCACTAATTCGGGATCCAGTGCTGAGGTTGGTTCATCAAATAATATGACTTCTGGATTTAAAACAAACGCTCTGGCGATCCCCACTCTCTGCTGCTGCCCGCCGGATAACTGACAGGGGTAATAATCGTACCTGTCTGATAATCCGACCCAGTTCAGTGCTTCTTCTGCGCGTTTTCTTGCTTCCGCCTTTGGCACACGTCTCGCCGTCACCAATCCCTCCATGACATTTTCTATGGCGGTTTTGTTGGCGAAAAGGTTGTAATTCTGGAATACAAACGCTGTTTTTCTTCTGATATCCAGAATTTCCTTTTTGGACGCCTTTTTTAAATCCACCTGAGAATCTCCAATGGTAAGCCTGCCGCTGTCCGCATTCTCAAGAAAATTGATGCAGCGAAGCAGGGTGGTTTTTCCGGAACCGCTGGGACCTAAGATAACCACAACCTGGCCATCTTCTACTTTGACCGAAACATCTTTTAACACCTGATGCCTGCCAAAGTCTTTTTTTATATTTTTCACTTCAATCATACAGATTCCTCCTGAATTTGCCGGTATACTGTTTTAATCTCTGAGCCAGGAATTCGATCACCATCGTGAATACCCAGTATATGATTGCGGCCGCCACATACCCCTCAAAAAAGGAATAGGTTCTGGAACTGGGGATAGTGGCGCCTGCTACAATTTCCACAATGCCGATGGCCATAACCACTGAGGAAGCTTTGATTAAACCTACCACATTGTTGATCAGCATTGGGATTGCCACCGGAATCATCTGGGGAATAATGATCCTTTCAATGGTCTGGATCTTTGTCAGTCCCACAGAATACCCGGCCTCATTCTGGCCTTTGTCTATGGAGAGGAGTGCGCCCCGGACTGCTTCTGATATGGAACAGACTGCCGTCAGGCTCAAAGCAAAGATGCCGACCCAGATATTATCCACATCTGAAATACTTTTCTTAAGATGCAGCAGGTTTGCAAGGTCATTGAATTTGAGCATAAAGACCAGATTGTATATCATGAGAGCGACCACAATGGGAACGCCCTGATAAACGGTAACAAACACTGCCAGAAGTTTATCGAGCGCAGGCACCTTATATACACGTACCAGCGCGATCACCGTTCCCAGAAACAGCCCTATGACCAATGGAATAAATACCAGTCTCAGCGTGTT
Source organism: uncultured bacterium (assembly GCA_963519465.1). Lineage (GTDB taxonomy): Bacteria > Bacillota > Clostridia > Lachnospirales > Lachnospiraceae > Lacrimispora. The sequence goes on along the minus strand of CAUQMY010000007.1, from coordinate 40,109 downwards.
CGGCAGATATTTAAGACCATATATGAGACTTTCATTAAAATGAGCTAAGTTGAAATTCATCCCATTTCCTCTTTTCCATAATTCATTTTATTGTTTAGCCGATAAAACAAAAGCCGGACTGCCAGACTGATGATGATGTAGATAATTACCACAAACACATAGGCTTCCAACACGTGCTTTGTGGCAGTTCCAATGGTTTTTGCTCTGCCCATGATATCGGTAACCCCAATGAGGAAAACAAGAGATGAATTCTGGAACAAACCAACCAGGTCCGACCCAAAGGGCGGCATGGCGGTCTTTACCATCTGGGGCAGAACGATTCTTTTAAATGTCTGGAATTCCGTTAACCCAACACTTAAGCCGGCTTCCGTCTGCCCATAGGGAATGGACGTTATTGCACTGTAAAAAATGGCGGAGAGAAATGCACCCTGGTTAAGCAAAAAGGTCACATATGCAAAATTTACAGCACTCCATTCCCTGTTTAAATTGGTTCCAAACACCGGGTCTAAAAGAGCCGGTATCCCATAATAAACAAGCATCAGCTGAACCAGCATGGGAGTTCCCCTCATGAAGGAGACATAGACTTTAACCAGGGGATACAAGACCGGTATTTTCTTTATCTGAACGAGAACAATCAAAATCCCAAGAAGCACTCCAAAAAACGTTGCGTAGATCACTATGGAAAAGGTTACGGATAGATACGGAAGAATTTTCGGAATGTTTTCAAAAAACCGATCCCAGACAAACAGCTTCTCCATATGAACTACTCACTTTCTGTATAATCACCGCCGATTACATCCACTGATATCTGTGCAAGCTTTCCATTTTCTTTTAACTGTTTCAAGGCTCCATCCACAGCCTCCTGTAATTTGGTATTATTTTTTGCAAACACAAAGTAGGTAGAGGAGGTCTGAACCGGGTCTCCGGTTATTTTGATGACTTCTTTTCCGTTTCCATAATTTTTATTCAGTTTATCCGCATCGCGGGAAGTCATAATGGTCGCATCCCATACTCCGTTTAAGAGACCGGTAACCGTTTCTTCATCGGTGGAATTATTTACATAGTCAATTTTAATGGGATTATCCCCGTGCTCCTTATTATAGTTTTCCAGAATATATACGGAATTTGATCCTGTGGAGCTTTTCACCTTTTTTCCTTTTAGATCATCAAGAGACTTTATATCATTTTTATCCCCTGCAACGGTAAGATAGGTGACATACGTCGTATAGGGTTCTTTTCCGAACAGATATTTTTCATCCCGCTCCTTGTTCCATTCATATTGATGGGCCCCAATATCGATCTTTCCTGCATCAAGCGAAATGAGTACATTGGCAAAATCGGAAGTCTTAAATTCAAATTCATATTCCGGAAGCAATTCATCCACTGCTTTTAATACCTCGTATTCATAACCGGCAAGGTTTCCTTTGTCATCCAGATAGCAATAAGGCTCATAAGAATTTCCAGTCCCTACTACTACCTTTGTTGCTCCACTTCCTGCCACAGCCTCTTTTTTTCCGCATCCGGTTAAAACGGTTCCGCCAAGTGCTGTCAAAAATGCTGCTAAAACCAATTGTCTGATCCCTTTTCTCATATTTTTCTCCTCATCCTTTATATCACCGATCCATTTGCGATTCCTCTGAGTGAATGATGATGATCCACCCGGTAAAAATATAACACGATTTTATGTATTGCCTCTTCAATCTCCCCATCAACATCAAAAGAGCTGATTGCTTTCCGGTCCAGCTGCTTTTGTATCGGATTTCCGGTCCTTTTGCAAAGCACACATCTGCAGTCCGATATCAAGTCTACCCTGGGGTTTGCAGGGCCGCTGCCATGACAGCCGCCGCCTTTGCATTCCCCTTTCTCTCCACAAGAGGAGTGTTCTTCCTCTTGAAGCGTTTCAGATGCTTTCCTTCTTTCTACAAGTCCATACTCCCCACTCTCCAAAACCTCATAGATCAGGAATTCAGATGACGCCCCAAAATTCAAATCAATCGTTTTCTGGTCCGAAGATGCAACTGCTATTTTATATGACATGGTACTCCCTCCATAAAAAAAGATTTCTTAATTGAACCTTGTTTTGGCAACGGAATAGATATCTTCGATCAGCTTTAAACCTCCGTCATATCCTACATAGTAACTGTTCATGATCAACCGCTCATTGACCGGCCAGGAAACATTTAAGAAATGGCCATCGGTCTGCTTTGCCACATCCTTTTCCCAGTATCCGCCCAGGATCAGCGGATATCCATGATAATCATGAGCTTTGATCTCATTATGGATCTTATATCCGTCAGTCTCAAAACTGACTTCTGCTTCAATGCCAAAATTCAATTCTTTAAAATAAGAACGGACCGCTTCCCGATATTCTTTGGGCGTATCATCTACAATAAACTGCTTTGCCGGAAACAGTCCCAAATCATTGACCAGGAATTTGGTGATTCCAAGAGCGTAATGAGCATCCGATACCACGGTAAACTGTTTTGACATGACGCGGGTTTCTAAAAACAGGTCTGCATAGCGCTCGATATAATAGTAGTAATAGGCCTCTTCCTCTGTAATGATCTTCTCAATCTTTTCCTTTGGCACACCTGCATACTCTCCTACCGTGCGAAGAAATTTGCTGGTTTCATAGGCGCCTATGGGAAGTGTTGGGTAATGAAGGTAAGGGATTTTCAGTTTCTGATCCATTTTCTTCATATTGCCAAGTCCTACCCAGGGAGATATCAAAAGATTGAATTCCGCTGCCGGGATCTTTTTTACATTGCCAAGGCCCCGGTTGTATCCGAAAATAATGTTCGGAATCAGCCCAAGTTTTTCAATCAGCTTTTCGAGCTCTCTGAAATTTCCATGCCAGAACTCATCCTGATAAGGCACATCTGCCCAGATGTTTACCAGATTCTTCACCCGGATATCTGATTTTTCCAGTATCTGGTCAATAATGGCATCGACGACCTGCTCGTGCCCTTTGTAGTTATTTCCCTTAAATCCTGCGGTGGAGGCATAGATTACCGGCTTTCTCGCATCTTTAAATCCCTCTACCACTTCTTCTGTATTGTCTCCCACGATCTCAGGAATGCATCCGGTCAAAACTACATACAGATCCGCATCAATGACATCCAGGGAATGCCTGATGGTGGATTCCAACTTCTTCACCCCGCCAAATACCACGTCCTTTTCATTAATGCTGGTGCACGGGTAAATATTGGGGGAGAAATAGCCGGAACTACCGGAGGAATTGGAAAGCTTCTGGGCACATCCCGGGCCTGAATGAAGCACGGGAATGGCACGGTCAATGGCCTGAACGGTCTGCATGGCACTCATCGCACACTTGTATCGCTGTTTATCTAGTATTTTTGCCATTAGCTGATCGCCTCCTCTAAGAAACTTCCAACTTCCTGTTTATACCACCAGTCGGTATATGGAAGCTTCACTCTTTTTGCCAGATTCTGTTCAAAACTCCGGTTGCGTACCGTATCTAAGATCGTATGAGCAAATTCAAGGGTATGTTTATAGCCGAATATCATATATTCATCGGCTACAAAGACTGCAGGAGTCCCCTGTTTGATTGCCCATACCGTAGAACCCGGATGTCTGGAAAGATATAAGTCCGGACGGTATTTATTTAAGATGTTCATTACCTCAAAGTTCTGCTGGTCTGCCACACTCGCTTCAAAATTAATGTCATTATCAAGGAGATAACTCATGGCAGGGGGAACTTCACCGTTTTCGTATTTCTTGTCGTAATGCCAGGCAAGAGCCCAGACCACTTCAATTCCCAGTTCGTCTAAAACTCTGGTCACCTCAAAGGTGTAACCAGGCCCCATGCCCAGAACAGCTTTTAATCCTTTTAATTCTTTTTTTACTTCTTCAATCTGAGGAATATAGATCTTTCTCTGTTCCTCGATATAGTTTTCCACCTGGGGTGATTTTCCTGCCACTCTTCCGATTTCCCGAAGCCAGGTCTCGAAACCGGTAATTCCAAGGGGGTTTATGGTACGAATGTAGGGCACTCCATAGGTTTCTTCCAGACCATTGCCAAGGTAATTTCCCAAAGTTCCGCAGATACAGGTGGTGGCAACGGATTCTGATAAATGTTCCAGTTCCTCAATCGTCGCGTTTGCATACAGAAAAATAGGATCTAAGTCAAAATTTTCAAAAATTTCGATGATTTCATTTCTGGCACTTTCGTAAAAGTTCTTGAAATTAATGGTATTTCTCTTTTGCTTTGGCGGCTTTACGATTCCGCTCAGCACAGCGTGATCGGAAATGTCAAAACCAGTGGCCCATATCCGGGATTTAAATCCTTCGCAATGGACTGGAATCACCGGTACGTCAATCTGGTCTTTTACGTCTTCCACGACACTGTCAATATCTTCACCAATGATTCCTGTGGCACAGGAGCTGCTGACAAAGATGGCTTTTGGCTGATACCGTCTGTTGACTTCCAAAATGATATCGGACAGTGCTTCCGTTGAACCAAATATGGTGTCGTTCTCGTTCATATCCGTACCGATATATACGGATTTGTTCACAACACCTCTTTTGGCAGCGACCTGGTTGGTTACGATGTACTGAGAGCTTGCAGTTGCTGAACAGCCTGCCGGTCCGTGATGGATGACAGCCACATCCCGAATGCCTCCAAGCTGACCAAGGGCACATCCGGAAAGGCAGGTACTGGACTGGGAAAAACACCGCCCGCAGCCCTTTAAACTTCCGCACTTGCTCTGGCTTGCAAGATCGTGCAAATCACCTACATACCCGGTTATAGAACCCAGTCGGTTCTCTCTGGTTGCCAGATTAGAACTTGATAAATTTATCCCCATTTTTAACCTCCAAATCTCCTCTAAGCTTCTTCAAACAGCTTTGTTGACAGATACCGAAGACCTGTATCCGCTAAAACAACTACAATGTTCTTGCCCTTATTCTCCGGCCGCTTTGCAATCTGGCCTGCCGCGTATATGGCCGCTCCGGAAGAAGTTCCCACTAGAATCCCATCCGTTTTTGCAACCTCTCTTGCCGCTTCATATGCCTGACTGGTTTCAATTTCGATTTTTTCATCGTAGATGCTTAAATCCATGGTAAGCGGAATCCGTTCTACAGGTACTCCTTCAAAGGGATGAACACCTGTAATATCTGGCGGAAGCGGATCAGACTCATTGGGCAGGGACCCTGGTCCAGGCTGTATGGCTACGATCTTAATGTTTTCATTTTTACCCTTTAAATACTTTCCTGCTCCTGAGACCGTCCCTCCCGTTCCTACGCAGGCAACTAAAATATCCACTGCTCCATCCGTATCTTCCCAGATTTCCGGTCCGGTGGTCCGCTCATGGATGGCTGGATTTGACGAGTTTTCAATCTGATTCACAAAAAAGATGTTTTTTTCCTTTGACAATACATGTTTTTCCAGAGATTTTATGGCAGCCACAAAATCTCCTCCTGTTTCATCCAGTACCTTTTTCACCTCCGGTACCTCCGAAAGCCGGATAGTTTCTCCTCCAAAAGCCCGGATATTCTTAAAACGTTCTTCACTGACATTATCCTGAATATATACCCGAAACGGATATCCTTTTGCTGCGGCAATCGCTGCAAGACCGATGCCCGTGTTTCCACTGGTGGTTTCCACAATGGTGTAACCTGGCTTTAGCAGCCCCTTTTTTTCCGCATCTTCAATCATTGCGTTGGCAATCCGGTCTTTTACACTTTGATTGGGATTGAAATATTCCAGTTTTGCTATGATTTTCGCTTCCAGGCCATGGTTTTTCCCATAGTTTTCAAGCTCAAGCAAAGGGGTCTTACCGATCAGTTCCGTAATTGATTTATGTATTCCAGCCATTTACATACCTCCTTAACCTGGTATCTCATTCATTAAATTTTATAGTCATCATTGATATTCATAAGGCCAAACTCCAATAGAATCTCTTCCAGTCTTTCCTGTTCCATGGGCGTAGGAATCGTAAAATCTGTATTGTCAATAACCGCCTGAGCCAGGTTGCGGTACTCAGTGGCCTGACTGGAATCCGGTTTATATTCAATTACTGTTTTACGGTTAATTTCCGCATGCTGTACAATATTGTCTCTCGGAACAAAATAAAGGAGTTTGGTCCCCAGTTCTTTTGAAAAGGCGCGAAGAAGATCCAGTTCCCGGTCCACATTCCTGCTGTTGCAGATGATTCCGCCCAGTCTTACTCCGCCTGATTTTGCATATCGTTTGACACCTTTTGCAATGTTATTTGCCGCATACAGTGCCATCATCTCGCCGCTGGCTACGATGTAGATTTCTTTTGCTTTTCCTTCTCTGATAGGCATTGCAAATCCACCGCACACAACGTCTCCCAATACGTCATAGAACACATAATCCAGATCGTCCGTATATGCCCCCAGATTTTCCAAAAGTCCAATGGAGGTAATAATCCCCCGGCCTGCACAGCCTACTCCTGGTTCCGGTCCACCGGATTCCACACACCTGGTTCCTCCGTAACCCTCTTTTAAAATACGGTCAAGTTCCACACCATCGCCTTCTTCCCGCAAGGTGTCAAGTACCGTTTTCTGTGCCAATCCTCCCAGAAGCAGCCTTGTGGAATCTGCTTTTGGATCACACCCCACAACCATAACCTTTTTTCCCAGTTCCACTAACCCTGCTGTCAGGTTCTGAGTCGTAGTGGATTTTCCGATTCCTCCTTTCCCATATATGGCAATCTGTCTGATTTCTCCCATTGTTATGACCTCCCTTTCTTTTTCCCTATAAATTGTCGTATAAATCTTCTATTAATGTCAGGCTTCCTCTGTAGCCGGCATAAGCTCTGTTAAAAATCAACCGGTCTTTGATTGGAAAGGCGGCAACGATAAACTGTACTTCCTTTACCGAGCTGATCTCTTCCTCATTGCTGCTTCCGATAATGAGAGTCAAATCATCCTCTTCCATAAGGGTTTTGTTAATCTCATACTGATCTGCACAAAATACTACTTTCGGTGGTTTTGCGTATTCCAAGCTGGTAAGTTCGGATAAGATCCGTTCTTTATCTGCCTTCCTGAATATAGGTTCCGAAATCACCACCAGAACCGGTGTAAAGCTGTAATCGTTAGCCAGATACCGGGTGATACCAATTGCTGTGCTGGCATCAGCAACTACCCCAAATTTTTTCCAGCTTAAGGAACCGATGGCCTGTGCCAGATAGTGATACACATAATCATCTTCTTCCTCAATAACTTCATTCACCAATCTGTCATCAAGTTTCAGCGCTTCCGCCACAGTAAGAAGAAAACGCTTGGTATCACTGGCTCCAATGGGGAGCCCTGGGTAACGAATGGAGGGCACACCGAATTTTTCTTCAAACTTCCGGGCCGGACCTTTGAATATCCATGGATGAATGATGATATTCAGTGCCGCACTGGAAGCGGTTCTGATTGTTTCAATGTCCTGGTGCCCGGTAAAAAAAGTATTCACATGAAGCCCAAGCTTTTTTAAAAGTCTGGCGATTTCTTCCAGATTGCCGCTCCAAAATGGATCGTGGTAAGGGATGATGCCAAACAGATTGACAAGGTTTAATTCTGTTTCATCTGTCTTTTCAATCACCTGATCGATCATGGTGTTCCAGATCACTTCATACCCCAGATTGCTGTCTCCTGCAAATCCAGGAGTATCAATGGGATATACACGGTAGCCTTTCTCTTTGAATTCATCTGTTACGCTTTCAATATCATCTCCGATAATACCAGCCGTACAACCGGTAAGGACAAAGTACGCATCTGCATCAATGATATCAATGGCTCCCTGAATGGTTGTTTGAAGCTTTTTCGTTCCCCCAAACACCACTTCTCTTTCTAACATGTTGGTGGAAGGGATTGAAACGCTGCTTACAAAGCAGGAATTCTTATTCCCTGACTGCCCCTGATCCGATGCCGTGGATTGCATACAGCATCCAGGACCCGCATGGTAAATGGGACATACCCGGTCAATGGCTCCCAGCACGGAATTGATTCCGGCAAGCACACAGCCTCCTCTTGGATTTTCTATTACTTCAGACATTTCATTCACCTCCGATTATGTACTTAAATGCATCTTCCTGGTACCAGCTGTCTCTGTAAGGAAGCTTGATATGCTGGGACAGTTTGACGTTAAATCCCGGATTCTCCAGCTGGTCAGCAATCTTATTCCCAAGGAATAAAAGTCCGTCATACCCCATGGTAGGCCGTTTCATATCCAGTACATGAGTGGTTGGAATACCCAGCTTAGCCGCCCACTCCGGTACACCAATAAACACATCCGGCTTTAACTTCTTTACCAGATTCACCTGTTCAAAAGGCTGCATATTGGCGATATCAATTACATAATCCGAATGAATGGTATTTAGGTATTCGATGTCCGCCTGTGCGTCTTCATCATAGGTAGGCGTCTCAAGACCAACAAGCTTCATTCCAAAATCATCGATTAGCGCGGCAGCGGCAAAGGAACGACCGGTTCCTCCACAGATAAATACCCGTTTCCCCTTCAGACGGTTTTTAATGGATTCCACCAGGGGAAGGATCCGTTCATGTTCTCTTTGAATGATTTCTTCTGCTTCCTTCTCCTTTCCCACCACACCGGCGATTCCCCGAAACCAGATATCCGTATTCCGCACTCCGATGGGCATCACAGTATGGGAATAGGGAATGTCATAATCCTCATAAAGTGTTTTCATAAATTCGTCTGCAAACACTTTGCAGATGGAAGTCGAAGCCTGAGCGGCAGGTATTTCTTTAATTTTTTCCAGAGAACTGAAAAAAGGAATATAATTAACATGAAGCCCTAAGAGGGAGATCATGCGTTCCATTTCCACCTGATCCGCATAACTGATGGAAACGGGCGCAAACAAGTTGATCAGTCCTTCTCTTTTTTCCAGCCGCTCCTGCTTTAATATGTATTTGTTAATGGATATAAAGGCGGCATCAAAGCCGGAAGCACAGATTTTGGATTTAAACCCTTCGCAGTGTATGGGAATAACAAGAGCATCGGTATCCTGCTGGATATCTTTTACGATGGCATCAATGTCATCTCCGATGATGCCGGAGGCACAGGAGGCAAATACAAAGATCAGCTTGGGATGGTATCTTTCCACCGCATCTTCCACCGCCTTTCTAAGCTTACTTTCTCCTCCGAAAATGACGTTGTTCTGATCCAAATTGGATACAATAATCCTGGGATTTCTGATATGTTTTACGCCTCTGTGTGCCTGCCCTACCCGGTACTGGTCCACAGCCAGTGACGTACAGCCCACACAACCCTGGGGAGAATGGGCGATGAATACGGAATCTTCCAGGGACATAAGCGCTGCCATGCTGTTGATCTGCTGACACTGCAGGCCCTGTGCAAAACTCCGGTCTGCTTTCTTCAAACAGCCGTTTTTAAAATCTGACTCTGCCGATTCCCCCGTTGATCCCAGATCGTTATACCGGTTTGGCCGGCTTTCCCTGATTCCTGAATAAGTTTCGCTCATGGTACTCATTCCTCTCCTATCTATCATTCAATAATTTCTGGACTTCCACATAAGAAAGAAGTCTTTTTATGGAATCCTCAATGAATCCCGGCAGTTCAAATGCCCAGGTGCTGTTCTTTGCCAGGGCAGCCCTGGCACCGTCCCCGATCCGGCTGACTAAAACATAATCGCAATCCTTTAAAAGATCTGCCAGCGCATGAAGTTTTTCATCGTCATGCTCCTGCCCCTGACACACAGGAGCCGTTTTCCGGCTTTCCCCGTACCGGAATGACATATCCTCGCTGTCCGCTTCCACAATATAGAAGACATCTGCTCTGCCAAAATGCAGGTTCACTACTTTTCCGTCTGATGATGCAATCCCGATTTTATAATTCATGATTTCCTGCCTTTTCCTTATCCATGAGAAAATGTATCGCTTCCTGCGACTCTTCTCTCATAGATCATATCCCCGTAATCTTTTCCTCCGAGCAGCCCTACTGCATCCGCGCGGCAATGCTGGCAATGTCTGAAAACATCTATGTGTTTTCCTGCAGCGGTTCTGGCTTCATCGATCTCTTCGCATACCGGAGCGGTCTCCCCGGAAAGATCGGACTGTGGAATCAGCGGTATAATGTTATAAATACTGGCACCTGCCTCTTTTACAGCTTTAGCAATTTCTTCAATGTGTGCCCCGTTGATGTTTGGAACCAGAACGGAATTGACTTTTACCGTAATGCCTGCGTCTGCGATCTTTTTGATTCCCTTCAGCTGATTTTCAATTAAGAGTGCGGCTCCTTCGATGCCAATGTAAACTTTTCCATGATAAACGATAAACCGGTTAAGTCTTGCTTCTATCTCAGGATCAACCGCATTTACAGTCACAGTCACAGATTCCACACCGATTTCTATGATCTCATCAGCTCGTTCATTGAGAAGGAGTCCATTGGTGCTCATACATTTGATCAACTGGGGATAATGTTCCTTTATGAGCCGGAAGGTATCAAGGGCATAATCCGTAGCCAGGGTATCCCCCGGGCCTGCGATGCCGGCAACTGTGATTTCCGGGCAAAGCTTTAATGCTTTTTCTAAAACTTTCAGCGCCTCCTCTGGAGTAAGCACCTTGGAAGTTACTCCAGGCCGTTCCTCATGATCATTGATCTTTCTGTCACAGAACTTGCAGGAAATATTGCAGCCGGGGCTGACCGGAAGATGGATTCTGCCTGTGTTGTTTCTATTCCCCCCAAAGCAGGGGTGGGAATTTTGAAGTTTTTGATATGTATTAGCCATTTTTCTCTCACTTTCTTAAATTTGGGTAATAAAAAAGACAACCTTCGCCTGATACGCCTTATCGCTTATCAGAACCTCCGGTTGTCCAGTCAGTCCTTTAATCTGATTTTTTCTATTTTTTCGATCTGCACTATTTTTCCATCCTGAATGGTAATGGTTATGGAACCATACTTTACATCTTTCGCCATCTCATGAATGAGCCTGATGTATTCTTTTTCAGGTTGGGAAGCATTTGAATAAGATATATGAATCACCTTCTCTCACTTTAAGATTCATTCTCAAGCCGGTCATATACGAAAATAACCGTCTTTTATTCTCAGGTGGTTCCCTTATATCATGCATATGGATCTGCATTTCGTGCATGTTCCTGTCCGTTTCAATGATGTTTGCTCTAATTGATAGAGTTTCATCATTTAATTTTATGTCATAAAAAAACAGGTACCATACTAGCACCTGCCAAACTCCTTACATCACGGATTCAGGTAGTCTAATACATACAAAAATAAGCTGTATTCATACACATGTACACAGTCTTACAACAACAGTTCATCTTATCCGTATTTGATGATTCCATGTCTCGGGTTAAAAAAGCTGTGCTTTTCATATGTATTGCATCCTTTCTTAAAGCCTATTATTTTTATATGTTTGTATGTATAGTATTATAGTATCATCTTTTTTAGTTGTCAATATTTTTTTCAACTTTTTTCATTATTTTTTTACAACTTGTCCTATCCGCTTTTTATGCAATACTTTATGAAGGAAAGTAGTATATTGTACTATTATAAAAGCCATAGAAATCACCGGATCATCACTTCCGGCATTTTCTATGGCTAATTTTTCTCAACTTCTTCTATTTACAGTCCTTCTGCACGCAGCAAGGCTTCATCAATACAGCCTGCAATGTTCTCTCTGCCTACCAGTTCTGCAAAGCCTGCCTTTTCCATAATGGACATGGGCTGCTCATTAACATGGGATAAAACCAGGATCACGTTTTTCTTTCTTAAGCTCTGATAAAGCTTCTGTAAGCTTTTTAAAGCAGTAGCATCCATTGCAGGGACGCTGCGCATCCGCAAAATCAGGACTCTTTTGCCCTCTTCCAGAACCACTTTTGATATTTTATCTGCGGCGCCAAAAAACATAGGGCCATTGACTTCAAATACCGATACATGCTTTGGAACAGGTTTTAAATCGATCTGCTCCCTGTCCTTTCCCTCTTTTTGGTCTTCTAAGTATTTCCAACCGCTGACATCTGCCACATCTGCCATCCGCTTCATGAACAGCAGGGACGCAAATACCAGGCCCACACCGATGGCCACGACCAGATCAAATGCCACAGTTAAGCCAAAGGTAATAAGAAGCACCGACCAGTCGCTCTTAGGTGCTGTTTTTACGATGGAAACAAACTCCCTCCATTCGCTCATATTATAAGCGACCATAAAGAGGATCGCGGCAATTGCGGGCATAGGGATCAGCGCTGCATAAGGCATGAGGAAAATCAGAACCAGCACTAAAAGTCCTGCATGAACCATGCCTGCGACAGGCGTCCGTCCGCCGTTCTTAATATTAGCTGCCGTCCGGGCAATGGCACCAGTAGCTGGAATTCCGCCAAACATCGCAGAGCAGGTATTTCCCACGCCCTGGGCGATCAGTTCCATGTTGGAATTATGCCTGCTGCCTACCATTCCATCTGCCACCACACAGGAAAGTAAGGATTCAACCGCCGCTAACACTGCAATGGTAATCGCATCCGGCAAAACCTTCTGCACCATAGCAAATGAAAACTCCGGAAGATGAAAAGAAGGAAGATTTGGAGAAATGGTATACAAATCCCCAATGGTATTGACCGGAAGATCAAAAAGCTGCACAGCCAGTGCCGTTACAATTACTGCGATTAATGAAGGCGGTACTTTCTTAAAGAACTTGGGCCAGATAATTAAAATCAAAAGAGCCACAAGCCCTACGACCAGAGTCATGGGATTCATGGTGCCAAAACAGAGAATAATCTGTTTTAATTTTCCCATGGTCTCTATGGGTGCCTCGCGGAAGGTCAGTCCGAGAAAGTCCTTGATCTGTCCGATGAAAATGGTAACAGCAATACCAGTGGTGAATCCAGTGGTTATGGTGTAAGGAATAAAACGAATAAGACTTCCCAGACGCAGTAATCCCATGATAACCAGAATGATTCCTGCCATGATCGTGGCCAGAGCAAGACCATCCATGCCATTTTTTATAACAATCCCTGCCACTATGGATGCAAACGCCGCTGTCGGTCCTGCGATCTGCACTTTGCTTCCACCCAGAAAGGAAATCACAAAACCTGCCACGATGGCAGTATAAAGTCCTTGTTCCGGAGTTACACCGGAAGCCAGAGCAAGGGCGATGGAAAGTGGAAGGGCGATGATTGCCACAATGATTCCGGATACAAAATCTTTAACAAACTGTTCCTTGGTGTAATGCTTCATCGATAAAAAAAACTGGGGTACGGTATCTTTCATTTTTCCTGATCCTTTGTATATTATAAAATTTTTATAAACATTTTAAAATATAATGTTGTAATCGGAAGAATGCAAGCGAATTTGCTATGTTTCTCAAATAATACACGATTTTCCCCGAAAAACCGCTTAAAAACGGGAAAATGGGAAGGAAATCTCATCATTGCAGTCAAAGAGATTAAAACACTCCTCATAACCTAGCCTGCCTGATTTTAGTTCTTCTGCCATTAAAAGAAGATTCACCGAATTGACTGCTGCCCCATTAATTCCCGACCGTGCAGAAATAAGACTTAACCGGTCCTTAAATCCTCCCGTAAAAGAACCAGAGACAAATGCAAAATAAAAATGGTTCACGGATTCATCAAAAATATTCCACCACCGGTTGGGATTAAGCAAATCCTTTCGTTCTTTATTCTCTTCGATGTAACGGTACATCTCATCTGCCTGCTTAATCGGAAGAGAATATCCTTTTCCATATGCTTTATTGTCAATGATCAGCCCGTTGTTTCCATAATACACACATACATCAGGCTTTCTTGTGTCTCCAAGCCTGGCGCCATAAAACTCAAGTTCTGAGGTCAGAAGTTCTGCTGTCTGCATCTCATAATCCCGGTCAGAACTGCCGTCAAAGCCTAAATCCACAAGAATTAAATATTTATGGTCTACATGAGTCATGTGAGTCCTTAAATAATCCTTAAACACAGACACTTCTGATTTTACCGGCATACCAGACAGTCCGTTGTCCGGAAGTTCCAATCCCTGAATCTCATCCATGATCCGGTAGGTATCTCCGGTTTTTTTTACCTGCAATCCAATATTGATAAAACTCCGGATGTCATCGAGAATCGTTTCTGTTTCTTCACAGATTCCCTTGCTGTTTAAATATTCCCGTACCTGCAAAGGAGAACGGTAATTGCCCTCTAAGTATTTGATGATGTGGGTTCTCCGGTTCCTTAAATATTCCCGGTCCGCCACCTTCGTCGCCAGCATGTCCCACATGACCCTCTTTGGAATTCTCGGAAATCTGGAAATTCCAGTGGTGTGTTTTAAGACGGTCCTTCCCTTTAATGTAAGTTTATAAGACTGTGGTATGGTTGCATAAGATACTTTGCTTCCTGTGCGGGCAGTCACTTCCTTTGGAACTTTACTGATCCAGCCAATTTGTATCAGCCAGCTGCAGATGGTGCGGACGTACTTATCACTGGTACCTTCCGTATCCTGTAAAAGCTTGGTTTTCTCTTCCTTTGTCTCTGCCTCCAAAAGCCCTTCCAGAATCATATATTGAGGAATAGAGGTAAATCCAGCCTCTCCGATGAAGCCCAACCTTGCCCCGATCTCAAATTTCGTTAAATGTTCTTCTTCTGCAAGCAGAGCCATTACCCGGCAAACCGGAGGATAAGACAAAAAAGCAGTCTTTAGCACATCTGCCTCTTCTTCGCTTCCCTCTGGTGCATCTGCATACTGCCGTCCCAGTTCTGATAAGGAACAGACATCTTCCATTCTGCTGTAATCAAGAAATCCCACGCTAACAGCCCAGCGCAGAAAGGAATCCGCCGGCCAGTCGCTCTGGTATTCTTTCCGCTGCCCTGGAAGAACTGCCTGTATAATGCCAGAGCAGGGGGCATTGCTTCTTGTGAAACCTGTGGGTGTGCCTTTTCCTTTCAGATGGGTATAAGGAATGCGAATGTTCTCTTCTCCAAGTTCTTTTATAAAAACATCTCTTCCGTCTTTTTCTGATATAAGCCTGGGGATTTTATCCATGCGCAGAATCCGGTTGATTGGGGATTCCGGTACAAACGCGGATACCACATTCTTTAAATTTCCCAGGGTATAGGCCTCCTGTACCCAGCCAAATGTTCTGTCTGCCACTATTGTTTCCTCTTCGTTTTTTTCTTAAGTATAGCATAGCGCAAAAAGATACGCAAAGCGTTTTGGTTTGTTCCGCTCCCTCTCCTGTGCTATAATGGAAAGGATTGATTTGAACAGAACTTGAAAGGAACAAAAGAACATGGGAAAATTACAGCTGATGATTCTGGTTTTTATCATCATATCCCTCTGTCTCCATACAAAAAGCATGATTAAAGACAGGGACCATTTTAAAAAACTCTTTCCAGGAAAAACAGAGGACAAAAAACGGATTCTCTACCTGGATTACATACGTCTCATAGCAACTCTTTTTGTTATACTGGTTCACTGCCTGGATTCTTCATCTTCAGGTCTTACAACAAAAAACGGGACTTGGATCGCCGTCCAGTCCCTGATTTCCGTCCTATTTGTCTGCAACACACTGTTTATCATGAACAGCGGAGCCTTGATTTTAAATCGGAATGAGGGAGCCTTAGGAAGCTTTTACTATAAGCGCTTCATCCAGGTAGCTATCCCCTTTTTCTGTTACTATGGAATCTATATCCTTTTATCTTCCCAGTACTTTACTTCCGGATTTTTAAACGGGCTTTTAAAAGCATGGAAGGACATGATTGCCGGTCCCATTGACTGGGCACCACACCTTTGGGTCATCTATGTGATTTTGTCACTTTATATCCTGGCTCCGTTTTTTTCTATTCTCTTAAAGCACTTACCCGATTCCATGCTTCATGGACTTGCAGCCCTGATCCTGATTTTCAGGTGCATTGCCGTTTATCTGCCTGTGTTTGGCCTGCCGGTTAACTTTCAGCTTATGATCAGTCCCTGGGAAGGGGTGTTTTTACTGGGATATTACTTCGCCCATCCTGCTTCCTTGTCCCACAAACGCTTATTCTTAGGCCTTGGCGGAGTTTCTTTAATCGGTACAGTT
Organism: uncultured bacterium; assembly: GCA_963519465.1. Classification (GTDB taxonomy): domain Bacteria; phylum Bacillota; class Clostridia; order Lachnospirales; family Lachnospiraceae; genus Lacrimispora. The sequence continues at coordinate 24,081 of CAUQMY010000007.1, read as the reverse complement.
CTCTGCGTCGCCTATCGCCCGGACTACAAAGCCATCCTTCTGGCAGAAGGCGCTCCCATGATGATTCTTCTGGCTGGTTCCATATTCCTATTATTCCGTTCCATGGAATCCCGGCTCCCGGCACCAGGTAGAATCATGAAATTTCTTATCCGGTACAGCTACTCTATTCTGCTGGTTCACTGGGCCGTGCTTTATTTTGTCCGGGAGCGGTTTGAGATCACTCAAAATGCAGTCTTATCCTTTGGGCTGGTCCTTCTTTTTTCGGCTGTCGCTGCATTCCTCTTTGACCAGACTGTGATCTACTGTGTTCAAAGTTTCTTTCAGGGTCTTGCACGCCTTGGCAGGAAAAAATAATTCACTATTCTAAATAACTTTCCTCGGCAGTCTTTTCTGCCGCAATGGGCCTTACCGTGATTCCGTTGATTTCCACATGCTCGCTGATCCCGATCACGATACACGGACGACCGTCGATCATCCGGTTCTCCACCAGATAGGTCTTGTCCGGGGCAACTTTAATGCTCACATCCGTTGTCTTAATCTCAAAACTTTTGGTATTGACCACGTTGGAAGCCACAAAGCTAGGGCTTTTTCCTTCCGGACTTTCTTCAAAGCGCTGGTCAAATTCTTCAAGCTTTTCCTGGCTGGCACCATTGTTTTCCAACAGCTTTTTCATCTGGTATTTATCCAGAGTAAACGGTGCCGGCTCATCCTTTGTCTCTTCCAATATCTCATTTAAGCTTTCATGAATGTTCTTCACCGTTTCAAAATCACAGTTTTCTCCCAACGTCTCCTCTACGATCGCCTGAAAGGTCTCTTTCTGATTCTTCGCAGACATTGGAATCACACAGCCTAGCAGCTCATCGATCAGTCTTTCCGGCATCTGCTCCGGATTTTTGGAATAATACACCAGACCGTGAATGTCCGTATTCCGATCCGTAAATGCAGGGAACATAAAGCCTGTATCCGGCGCTTCCACAAGCCAGTCCCTGCTTCTGTTTTCAATCACATTTGATTCTGAATTATAGCAAAGCCCTGCCTTTGATAATTTTACAGGACAGATCGTACACTGGATGAATTCGTAGACGAAATCCGAAGCATCGTACATCTCCAGCCCGTCCGAGGATTTTGCCGGGATATCATAGGCACAGTGGATCAGAATTATGTAATAATTCTCGCCGTAATCATAGCTTGCGATCACTTTGTCATAAAACTCCTCGATAAGAGCATCATCCTTTAACTGGCTGTCCCGAAGTTTTAACAAGAAATTCTGACTTCCTCCTTCTTCTTCGGTAAACAGAGGAAATTCCATGTTAACCATATTTTTTCCGATAGAACCGGATAAGGCACTTTTAAAAATCGTAAAATATTTAAATGCTTCCTCTTCTGGGAGGGATAAAAATGCTTCCTTTATTTCGGTTCTTTTGTTCTTGTCCGCATCCACATAGCAGCCGCAGATTCTGCTGATCGCGCAGTTGGCCGGGGTGAAAAGTTTTTTTATTTCATTGGCTTCTTTCTTATTCATATTACGATTTCTCCTATCTGTGGGGTAAGATTCCTGACTGGTCCCATGTACAGGCAGGGCCTCTCAAAAAAAGCTCACGGACCATCGGGCCTGTGAGCTCTTTCCACTCTTTTCTTTATTTCTCTGCTTTCCATAAACCATGAAGGTTACAGTATTCATATGCCGCAATCACTTCATCGCCTTCGCTCAGCATGAATTCAGCAACTGGCTTCTCACCAGGATTTAATACTTTTCTCTGATTACCCTGCTTGGTTTCAAGTACGATCCAGCCGATGAAATGTTCTGGAAGCATGGGATGCTCTACAGAACCAACGGTAACTTTTACGTGCTGTCCGTCAACATCAATGACCGGGACATGCTTTTCGGTGGCTGCATCAGTCGTATTTGCTACCAGTTCCTGCATCTTATCTCCGCAACAGGTGATGGTACCGCCTTTTTCTTCAACAACAGCTACAATATTTCCGCAATGATTACACTTTAAAAACTTCATGTGAATACCTCCTTTATGTAATAGCTCCCACTAAAAATACAGCCTCATTATACCATGAATTTCTCACTTTTACAATATATGCCAAAGCCAAAAACATGATATCTCTGTGAAATATTTTCTGGTATGTTTATATATACTGAGTCAGATTTTCGTATTCTTCGTAAGTCAGTATCTGGTCCTTAGACTTAAGTTTTCCAAGGTTTTTGTCATAAACAGGATTCATTTTCTTGCAGTTATTTAGAAACTCCGTAAGGCTTCCAAACTCCTCCTGGCTGCCGCAAACACAGATGTAAGCCGTATCCCGGCTATCAGACCGGTATTCACAATCAAAGAGCTGGTCATAATATGGCTTTAATTCATCGCTGCACCAGATTGCTACATATCCGGTTCCAGCCTTTCCGGCCAGCCAGCCCTCTTCCCTCTTCTGCTCTTTAAATCTGCTCTGAGGCCAGTAAACATGGGTAAATGGGATGGGGTGACTGAATGGAATCCGGTAAATGCTGTAAAGCACATGCTTTACCTGTTTTATGGCAGGCATGATCCCATTTCCAAACCAGTATCCCGGTCTTACAGAACATGCTTCACAGCTTCCTCCCGGATGATTGACAAATACCACTGCTGCCGGATCCAGGGCTGCATACCACATATGCTGCTGATAACCGAATACTCCAGGTTCAAACTGGGTGGTTCCATGGAAACACTCATTCAAAGATTTCACATAGGCAAAGCTGCCCATATCTGCCCCATCTTTTCCATAGATGTTTTCCCAGTTTCTCGAATTCCCCTCCCGTTTGGACTGCACAGAGGTCAGCATATAATGTTTGGTCTTTTCTACGCAGATGCTGGCATTGCTTTCGTCGTAACAAAGAGAAGCTGGTTCAGCCATAAGCGTTTTAAGCCCTTCCGGGATCTGATAGTTACTTGTTGCAAGAAAAATGATCCATTCGCTGAACCGGTCAGGTGCTTGTGGGTCAATTAAATTGATCAGGCACTGGATATCCTGGGCAAAGGGATAGAGGACCTCCCGGTATACGCGGCCCATGGGAGCCACCGATACCCCTTGAAACGTCTGGAGTGCCAAGTCATGAAGCAGCCGGTCCGCCACTTTAGCAGCCAAAGCTGAGAGTTCTTCATCTCCAAAGTCAACTACATTTAATATAGCTGCAAAGGTGATAGGAGTATATCCACCACTGTGGAACTCATCAAACCCTTCCTTAAGCGTCTCCTTCATCCAGTCATAGATGCGGACTCTGGCGGTTTCCTCCATCTCTTTTCCAGTCTTTCCTGAACGGGTAAACACAGCCTCCGGATAAAATCCGCCTGCAATATATGCACTGACAAAGAACATAAGGGAATGGTTTTCACTCCAGAAACACATACCGTCATTCCCCGTTTCATCCATCCAGTACCTGTAATTTAACATCACTTCTTTGCAGCGGGCAGATAAAGCCTCATCCATGGGATATAGCTTCATATAACGGACCATTGCACAGGTAAGGAAATCAGAACAATCTCTCCGGCTTTCGATCTGATCTAAAGACTTGTAAATCTCCTTTTCATCATCCGGATGAATGGTGCCGGTATAACGGCGCGCAAGTACCGGATACATAGAGAAGCTATCGTCATCCCCTCTCGGAATCTGCAAAACAGAGGCGATTCTCTCATAAACTCTGTTTTTATTTTCTTCGATCCCCTTTTCTTCACTCCACACTGGATTCAGAAGTTCCTGCCGTTCAAAGCTTCTAGACAACACCTGCCCACCTGCCTTCACTTCTACCCGAAGATAAGCACTGTCCGGTTCAAGTATAACTTCTTTGCGGCCTGCGGCTTCCTTGCGGGTATACCTGTCATGATACTGGGCAAAGTCCACCGGTCTGGAATCATACACAATGCTGGTGTTATCCGATGCCACAGAAGGAAATGAAAGAACGCCGTCCTGTAAGCAGATTTCGGAAAGCCACTGACCTGCGGCTGCCGGCTCATTTGCAGACTCCATATGAGGAAGCTTCACCTTTATCCCATGCCGTTCTTCTCCGGGAATCTGAATTGCAAACAAGGTCCTTGTATCCCTTACTCCCAGATTCTGAAGCCTTACAAAAATAAGATTATCTCCTTTCTTCAAATCAAGGGAAAGGACCTCTCTGGTAATCGGCTTATAGACCGGAGTTTCAATTCCTCCGCTGGGAATTCCATTTACCCAAACATCTACGGCTCCATAACTCCACAGCCAGGTTTCTGCCTTCATATCCTCCGGCACATTTAAGATCACCGCCGCATGAAGTTCAATCTTTTTAAGAAGGGGATAAAAAGCCGACTGGTCCACAAACCAGTTTCCATAGGTATAGTAATATTCCCATGGCATACCAAGAGAGCTAAGAGCACCTAACCGGATTTCTCCTTCCGGCATCTTAAGATCGTGGTCTACCGCTTCCTTCCTCATGATTTTTTCACAGGCAAGCTGGTCTTTTCCGGATACTTTACTGGAGTATGGTGTCTCCTTTCGTCCGCTTACCAGATAATTAGTAATGTAACCGTATTCATTCAGTACTAATTCCATATATAAATCCCTCTTTTCTTATTCTTCATCAACCCTTGACTGCACCAGCTGTCATACCACCCATGAACTGTTTGCTTGCAAATATATAGACAAGCACGATTGGGACAATGGCAATGGCAGAACCTGCAAACAGAATGTTCCAGGCCGCTGCTCCGTCTCCTGCATTCTGAAGCGCTACCACACCTACGGTCAAAGGACGAAGCTTTTCATTAGTCATAGTAAAAATCAAAGGCAGGATATACTCATTCCATCCACCCCGGAATGATAAGAGTGCCACACTTGCAAGTGCAGGCTTTAGTACAGGAAGGATGACTCTTAAGTATATTCCAAAGAAACTGCAGCCATCCATTTTTGCCGCTTCATCCAGTTCTTTTGGTACGCTGTTCATGAATCCGTGAATCAAAAATACATAGGTGGCCTGCCCGCTGCCTGCGGAAATCAGGATGATTGCAAGTAAGGACTTGTTCATATGCAGTTTTACTGCCAGTTCGAACAAAGGGCGAAGGGCCGCACTTCCTACGTTGATGAACATAAACATGACCATTGCATTATAAATCAGGCTTTTAAACCGGAATTCTTTTCTGGAAAATACATAGCCTGCCATGCTGCTGACAAAGAGAGAAATTGCCATGACTCCAAAGCTGATGATCAGACTGTTTACCGTATATCTGGAGAAATTGGCCATTTGCCATGCCTGGGAATAATTGTCCAGAATGAATTTTTCCGGCAGCAGCTTAAGACCGCCGCCTACCAGTTCACTGTTGGTTTTAAAGGATCCGAATGCGATGTAAACCACCGGATAGACCGTAAATGCTGCCAGTATGAAAAGAAGTAAAAAAATGACCCCATTGATAGCCTTTGTTTTTTTTGATTCTACGGCGTGACCCGTTCTTTCCTTTGCCATTTTCTTTCTCCTTTCTATGATATTTCATCCATTTTTTTGCTGAACTTTAAGTAAATAATGGTAACAACACCAACGATGAGGGCTGACATGATGCTGAGCACGGAACCATACCCGATCTGAAGCTGGGAAGCTGCCTGCGAGGTTCCAAATACCATCTGGAAGATATAGGAGAACATCACATGGGTACGGTTATTTGGTCCTCCGCCTGTCAATACCAGAATGGACTGGTAATCTTTAAATGCAGTTGTCACCGCCAGCATAATTACCACTTTAAGCACTGGTCCTAACATGGGAAGGGTGATTTTAAAGAAGGTCTGGACTCCATTGGCTCCGTCGATCTGGGCACTTTCATATACATCAGAAGGGATTCCGGTAAGTCCTGAAATCAAAAGGATCATATAGTTACCAAAAGCCCCCCATACCGCAACAATGACAACTGCTATCATGGCTGTTTTTCCGCTTCCCAGCCAGTCCACCGGCGCATCTATAATCCCGGTCGCCTGTAAAAATCCGTTCAGCACTCCATTGTAGGTGGCAAAGATAAAATACCAGATCAGGCTGTATACCGCAGAACTGATGACTGTGGGAAGGAAATATATCCCCTGCAAAAGTCCGCTTCCGAATCTTTTTCTCTGCAAAAGAACTGCCGTTATCAGAGAAAGGGGAAGGACAAATAACAGCTTTAAAAAAGCATACTCAAACGTATGAAGGACACTTTTCCAATACACGGCATCCGTAAACATACGTTCAAAGTTCGCAAGTCCCACAAAATATGCCTTAAATCCGTTATAGTCATAAAACACATACCGGATCAGCCACGCAAATGGATAAACCGACATGACCAAAATAAAAAAGATTGTAGGAAACAGCATAAGCCACATGGGAATATCTCCGTTATTCCAGCTTCTTTTCATCCGTTGTCCTATAGTTTTTTTTGCATTCATTCACAACACTCCTTACATTTGTAATATAAGATTTAGTAACTGCTCCTGGTTTTTTGGTATAAAAAAGCTGCTACAAGACAGCAAATCTGTTTTGCAGCAGCCGATATGCCAGTCTTATTTGTCCAGATACTCTACCGTACCTGCGCTGGGGTGAAGCGGATCATAATCCTTGATGACCAGACGTTTTGTTTTCCCCATCTTTACTTCCTTATCCAGTGCATCATTATAAGTCTGGTTTAATTTTGCAATGGTTTCATCAATTGAACCGCCCTCCGGAAGGCATGCGTTCCATAATGCGTCACGGTAGTTCTCGCCGTCTGGTGTCACCGCCGGTGCTACCGGAAGCACTGCCTCATAATCTGCGCCTGAGAAATCAGCCATTCTGCCGATTTTTGTTTTGTCGATCTTTTCAGCCATGTATTTGGACATTGGCAGTGTATAGCCGCCTTCCAGATAGCCTTTTAAAACATTTTCAGAGCCAAAATATTCAATCACTTCCCATGCTTCCTTCGGATGTTCGGTAAATGCGCTCATCAGCCAGCCATTGTTTGGGCTGCAGGCTTCGCTTCCTTTAATCTCACCGTCAAGTGTAGGAAGCTGGGCAACGCCCCATTCCACTTTCGCAGGGAACTGCTCGGTTAAAACGGTTGCTTCCTGAGACGCATTTGCATGAATGCCTACGTGTCCTTCTGAAAACTGTACGCGGACTGGGTCGATTTTCATGGAAGAAGAGCCAGGAAATACGCTGTTTTCTGTAAACATCTGACGGACAGTTTCAAGATATGGTTTAAATCCGGTAAAATCAAATTTTCCTTCCTTATAATTGTAAGGAGTGATGCCGCTCATCTCAGCGGAATGCTCAAGCCACCGTTCAAACGGGCCGCTAGCACCAGGGAAGATAATTCCGTAGTAGTCTCCGGCACCTGATTCTGTAATGGTTTTTGCCACTGCTGGAAGATCACTCAGTTTAGCCGGAACTTCAAGGCCTAATTTATCAAAGATCTCTTTGTTATAGATAAATCTGGAACCACTTCTTTTTCCGCATGGAACCCAGTAGATTTTATCTCCCTGAACATTGTATCCTTCATACAGGTGCTCATCCACTTCGTTGATCTTTTTGAAGTCATCGGTCAGATAATCATTTAAAGGCTGGATAATTCCGCTTTCTGCAAAATTTTTGAAATCTGCCGGATTCACCTGGGTGAAAAGATCTGGTGACTGCCCTGAATTAGCAGCCATGGTAAGTAAGTTGACATAGTTTTCTGTCTGTACCACATAATCGATTTCAATGTGGTCATTGGTTTTATTAAATTCATCTACAACCTTGTTCATGTACTCCAGGTCATGCCGGTTTTCGGTCCAAACCGTAATTTTTACCTTATCCCCGGAAGCGGTCTCTTTTTTTGTTTCTCCCCCTGCCGAAGCGGATTGTGTTTCTGCTCCGGAAGCCTTACTCTCAGCTGAACTCCCGGAAGAGCACCCAGCCAGTGCAGAAACTGCCATCATTCCGGCCAACCCCAAAGCAGCCAGTTTTTTTGTTTTTTTCATAGTTCTTACTCCCTCTCATTTCGTTTTGTCTAATCTTTACGGTTGCATTTTTTTCATAAATCCATCATAATGCATTTTACCGAATCAAGACACCACATTTTTTACTATCTATGTCACATTTTTTTCGAAGTTAACATATAACACCCATTTGCCTTGCTTTTCATTGTGCACAATGCTATAATCTTTTGTACTTTCACCAACTAAACTTACAAAGGAGACTAATATGAACCCATTTGCAATCATCACGCTTTTGATCGTTGACGATGAAGCAGAGATCCGTTCCGGCCTGCGTTCCATCATTCCATGGGAAGACTATTCCGTCTCGGTCATCGGTACGGCTGCAAGCGGTGCTGAGGCTTTGGATAAAATCCGCTATTATGAACCGGACATCGTTATTACAGACATTCAAATGCCCGGCATGAGCGGCCTTGAACTGGTGCGGCGAGCAAAAAAGGAACAGTTTGACTGTTCTTTTGTCATGTTAAGCGGCTATGACGAATTTGAATATGCAAGAACAGCCATCAAATATGGAGTAAAGGAATATTTACTGAAACCAATTTCTATCAAAGACTTAACAGAACTTATAAACAATCTTAAGGAAGATATCTTAAGTAAACGTGATATTCACAGTGACCGGCTCTCCACCCTTCACATGCTGAGAAAGGCCCAGATCTCCATCCGCAAATACAATCTCATTCCACAGCTTCTCCGGGGAGAACTGACTGGTTCTGAGCTTGAAAAAGTCATTTTGGATTATTCCCTTCCAATACGGGACCGGGAAAGCTGCATCGTACTGATCCAGGCTTTTTCAGCCAATCCAAATACGGAAGAAAACACGGAATCCAATCTGGCGCTTGTCCCTTTAAAGGAATCTTTGGAACAGGCCTTAAGCGGCTCTTCTGTTCTTGTTGCGGAATATCCCCCTGCCGGTCTCCTTCTTTTAGTAAACCATCCCTTTTCTGCTCCGGATGGCAGCACACTAAAAGAACTGCTTGCAGAACACATAGAAAAAGAATCTGATAGCGAAGGAAAGATCCGCATCGTAGCTGCCATCGGAAAGTCTGTTCCTTCTCTTTTAAGTATTCCTTCTTCTTTTAAAGAAGCAAGGCATATCATTACCTGGCATATCTATCCGGAAACAGGACCGGTACTGGAATCTACTGCTATAAGCGTGGAGCAGCCTCCCATCGTTATGCCGGGAAATGAGATTCTGGAAGCCATACTTAAGGACAACCCGGAAGAAATCCTGTGCCAGTTCAACGCTTACTTAGAAAAACTCATGACTACGCCTGCCCCTCCGCCCTCGTATATTTACAGCATGTGTAATTATCTGGTAATTACACTACAAAGCCAGCTGGCAAAGCATCTGGACGGGCTTCCAAAAAGCTATACCGGAAACTCATTTGCTACTTTGCAGAGTCTGAATTCTATGGAAGAAATCCGCAGCTTTATGTGTAAGATCCTCTGCGTATTTGCAGAAGAGCTGTCTGTAAGCCGGGCTGTGAAAAGTGACCCGCTGATTGAGAAAGCCATTGACTACATCAATAAGAACCTATTAAAAAATCCCAGAACCGAAGATGTATGCACCTATCTGGGATTAAGCAAAAGTTACTTCAGCACTTATTTCAAAAATAAGACCCAGCTTAATTTCCGGGATTACACCCTGGATCTTAAAATCAACTACGCTCAGGAACAGTTGAAATTTGCGGAACACACTCCCGGGGAAGTCTCCATTTTACTGGGCTATGAGGATTACCGTTCCTTCAGCCGGGCATTTAAGGCAAGAACCGGACTTACGCCTACGGACTTTCAGAAACAGTATACATCCGAAGAAAGGAGCCCCCAATGATCAAACGGTTCGCTAATTTAAAAGTCCGCTACCAATTGCTGATTGGAATGATTTTTATTACCTCTGCGGCCCTGATTCTCATCACCCAGCTATCCTATAATTACTTTTACAGGAGAAATACCAATGAAGTATTAAAAAAGGCGGAAAGCTCTGTCCACATGGCTGGAGCTTCTCTTTCCTCCCAGTTTACTTCTCTTTCCACTGCCACAAATCATCTTCTGGTAAAAGAGCCATTTCCTCAGATGATCTCTGATATCAACAACCGAAATTTTACAGGCTATGCCAAATATTTTTCCGGGGCTACGGCTCTGACAGATCCTTTTTTGCAAAATCATGATCTGGTGAACAATGTATTGATCTGCGGTGAAGATAAGATCGTATTCAGCCCTTCCTCGCTGGGAATTGCCAGTTACTTTGACAAGCTGTTTCCTGAAGATATCTGGTCCTCTTCCCACATTACAGTATTGCCCACCCGTCAGAATCCCTCCTTCCGTCAGGGCGGTGTCATTCCCGTCTCCTATCCGGTTTCCAGCAATTTGACCTCCGGCAGCCTGATCTACCAGGATAAGCCTGGCAACCGCAAGGCACGTTTCCTTCTTCTCATCGATACCGCTCAGATCCGCTCCTATTTTGAGCGGATGTCAAACCGCTATACTTATTGCATGTATCTGGCAGATGAAAACGGCAATCCTTTGGATATTTCAAAGGATGATTACCCGGATTCTTTTCTTCCGGAAGTAAAAGCCTGGGTCTCCGGAGAAAAAGATACCACTGCGGGAACCTTAAAACAGGGCACAGATGAGCTTTTGCTTACAATGGAATCCGTTCCTTTCTGCAATTTAAAAGTCATTCATGTGACAAAAAAATCCGCATTGATGGGTGATACAAAGGAGCTCCGCTCTTTTTTCATACTGGTATGGCTTGCCTGTTTCCTGGCTTCGGTCCTTCTGTCTCTGGCTCTTTCCAATCTGCTGACTAAGAATTTAAAAATCCTGGGGAAAATTATTGGAAAAATCAATGACGGCACTTATCAGAATCGGATAGAATTTTCTCACACCGATGAAATCAGCCTTTTAGGTGTTCAGTTAAACCGGATGTATGACACCATTCAGCTGCAGCTGGAACAGATCAAAGAAGAAGAGCAAAAAAAAGCCAGGGCTGAAATCCAGATGATGTCCGAACAGATTAATCCTCATTTTCTATACAATACGCTAGAATGCATTCATTTTCAGGTATTAAACGGACACGAGCAGACTGCCGGAGGAATGCTTGAAAGCCTCGGTCGGTATCTGCGGACCACGTTGAATGTGGGAAAGACCTTTGTATCCGTGGAAAAGGAAGTAGAACACGTAACCCTGTATATGGAAATCATGAACCGGCACTCTGTTTCCGGCATCCAGTTCACGGCAGACGTTGATCCGTCCTTAAATGACTTCATGATCATGAAAGTTCTTTTACAGCCTCTTGCAGAAAACTGCATCAAACATGGGTTTGAAGGCATGATAAACGGATTTGAACCTGTACCTCCTCAAATAACCATAGCTATTGCCCCTGCCGAGAACAGCCGGATATTGATCGAGGTTTCGGACAACGGGAAAGGAATCGATATAAAAAGGGCTTCCGCCCTCATGAGAGCGGAAAGCCCTGAATCAAAAAACCATTTTGGCCTCCATAATATTTACAAACGGCTGCATGCCTGCTATGGAGAACTGGCTGAAATCACTTTTACCAGCATCCCTTACTTAAAAAACAGCATAATTATAGAAATTCCCGAAAACCCGGCAGGATCCTGACTCAGAATCCTGCCATTTCGTTTCCTTATGATAAAGTCCAGTTCTGGCTCTGGTTCTGCAGCTGGGCCATATGGCGGTAGATTCCGCCTTTTTCATAAAGTTCTTCCGGACTTCCCTGCTCTGCAACTATTCCATCTTTTAATACCACGATCCGGTCCGCTTTTGCGACCGTTCGCATCCGATGGGCAATGATCAATACGGTCTTATTGCGGACCAGATTTGAAAGGGCTCCCTGTACCATGGATTCATTTTCCACGTCCAGAGAGGCGGTTGCCTCATCAAGCAAAATAATGGGCGCATCCTTTAAAAGTGCTCTGGCAATGGATAAACGCTGTCTTTCTCCGCCGGAAAGAACCGATCCATTTTCTCCAATCATCGTTTCATATCCTTTGGGCAGGCGGTCGATAAAGTCCGTACACTGAGCCGCTTCTGCTGCTGCCATTACTTCCTCATCCGTGGCATCCTTCCTGCCTAGGCGGATGTTTTCCATAATGGTATTGTTAAACAGCACTACATCCTGAAAAACGACCGAGAAGTTTTTCAGCAGACTTTCCGGATCAACGGTGCTTACATCCACGCCACCGATGGTGATCGTTCCCTTATCCAGATCCCAGAAACGAGCTGCCAGCCTTGCTGCCGTACTTTTCCCTCCTCCAGAAGGCCCTACCAGTGCCGTAACCTGCCCCTGTTTGGCATGGAACGATACGTCCCTTAAAACTGGTTCTCCCTGGTTGTAGGCAAATCCCACACGATCAAATACGATGTCATATCCCTGATAGGAGTCATCTTCCGTTCCGGTCTGCACCGGTTGGTCCTGAATGGAACGCATCCGTTCCACATGCAGCATGGTAGAAAATACCGCTGATAAATTGTTAAGGCATCCGGTAAGCGGTCCATAGATCCGGGTCGCCGCAATCATAAAGATCAAAAATACCATAAAATCAATCTGATGCTGGGATAAAAGGACCGCTCCGCATAGAACCGTGGTAGCCATACCAATCTTTAATACCATCTGGGAAGCGGTGACCAGCATTCCGTTAAGCACCTCTACCTTTATGGTAATGGCTTCTACTCCCACCAGCTTCTGGCTCAGTCCATTTAAGTATTCTTCCCTCTGGTTATTGGCTTTGATGTCCTGAATATTCTCAATGCATTCCTGGATTCCATCAGAAGCTGCCAGGATTTTTCCTCTTTGATTTCTTTCAAGTTTATCGATCCATGGCCTGGTTCCTGCAGAAAGCAAAAAGGCCGCCGGAACCACCCAAAGCATGGATATTCCCATTCTCCAATCCAGCACCAGAAGGCTTATTCCAATGAGAGACGTAGAAAGCAACGCTCCGATCAGCTCCGGGATAAAGTGGGAAAATGCGGTCTCCATCCAGGCACAATCACCCATTATGGTGGTAGTCAAATCGGCCAGATCACGCTTGCCAAAAAAGGAAAGAGGAATCTTTCGAAGCTTTTCTGCCAGTTGGATACGCATATTGGCGCTTTCCTTATAGGAGGCGAGAAACGTGGCATTGTACTGGTTATACATAAACAGAAAAATGAGTATAAGAAAGAGAATACTGAGACCTACATATCCCATAACCCCCATTTCCGGCCCTTTTTGACCAAGAACAGAACCAAGCAGTTGTTCTAAAAGAAGCACAAAAAGCGCCATAGGAAGAATAAAGCCTACATTTGTAAGGGCGCATGCAATCACTGCCTTTCCAAGGTCTTTCCCTCCCTGTTCACTTAACGCAAATCGTTTCTGTAAATATTTACTCATGCTTTTTCACCAACCTTCCAGGATACTGATGTCTGATAATCTCCCCACATTTTTGCATACAGGCCATGCTTTTCCAATAGTTCTTTATGGGTTCCGGCTTCTTCCACCTGCCCCTGGTTCATTACAAGGATCTTATCCGCTTTGCTGACCGTAGATAAACGATGCGCGATCATGAGAACAGTTTTGCCTTTTACTAACGTCTCAAAAGCCTTTTGTATCTGGTATTCATTATCAGGGTCTGCAAATGCGGTTGCTTCATCAAGAACCACAATCGGCGCGTCTTTTAAAACCGCTCTTGCCAGTGCAATTCTCTGACATTCTCCGCCGGATAAATAAACACCTTTTGTGCCGACTACGGTATGAAGACCTTCCGGGAATTTCTGAATGATATCTTCACAACATGCCGCCTTGACCGCCTTTTCCACTTCTTTAGCAGATGCTTCGGGCCTGGCTGCCCGGATGTTATCCAAAAGGCTGGCTTTAAATAAATGGCTGTCCTGAAAAACAAAACTAACCTTGCGCATCAGTTCTTCTGTTCCGATCTCTCTTACATCCACACCTCCTACCAGAATACTTCCTCTGTCCACATCATAAAACCGGGAAATCAAACTGGCTGCTGTGGATTTTCCACCTCCAGATGGCCCTACAAGTGCAAAGGTTGCTCCTTCTGGCATTTGAAATGAGACGTTTTTGATCGCTGGTATTGTATCTTTTTCATAAGAAAATGTTACATCTTTAAATTCTACTGATGCACGCTTTGGAGTCTTTGGATTGGCCGGTTCTTTTAATGGCTGCTGTTTTATAATCCCCATCACTCTGGTAAGGGCTTCCTTTGCCTGCAACGTATTTTCACTGGTAAACATGATTTTATCCATCATTGTCACGCAAACCGGGGTAAACAGAATATAGAAAATCAAATCCAGTACTACATTCGTGTTAGAGGCCCCTGCCAACCTTTCTCCTGCAAGAAGAAGTCCTGCTGGCAGCAGGAAGGCAAATATGCCGTTAATACTCATGGTATAAGCGCACATTGGAATCCGTAAGGATAATGTGTATCTCACCGCCCAGTCCCGGTACTTAAGAATGGATTCATGGAAATTCTTAAAGGAAAAGATGCTCTGCTGAAACGTCTTTACTACTGGTATTCCTCTCACATACTCCACGGCTTCATTGTTCATATCTTCCAGAGCATTTTGGTACTGTTTCATGGATTCTGCCATGTTCGGGCCCATCATACGGGTTAAAAAACAGATTCCCACCGCCATTGGCAAAAGGCTGATCAGACCGAATCTCCAGTCAAAGAAAAAAAGGAGAAACAGGACTGCAAACGGTGTAACAATGGCGCCAGCAAGGTCCGGCAGCTGATGGGCCAGATAGGTTTCCGTCTGACCCGCTCCGTCATCGATGATCCGGCGGATCTTTCCGCTTCCCAGACTCTTAATATATCCCACGGGAAGTCTGGTCAAATGATGCAAGGCAACGGTCTTCATATTTCTGGCTGTGCGGAATGCAGAGAAATGGGTGCACAGCAACGCTCCAAAATAGATCAGCATGGAAAGCAGAGAAGTTCCTACTGCCATCCAGCCATACTGGACCAGCCGCCCCGTCTGGTTGACCTCCGGCCATCCTATAACCGCTTCCTTTACCGCCAGCCACATAAATATGTAAGGCAGCAGCCCCACCACTGCACTGATTCCCGACAGTACACAGCCAAGCCATGTTGCATAACGGCAGCTTCCCGCAAAGGTCATCAGAGTAACCTTATCGGTTTCCTGAAGCTCCATCATAATTTTTCTTTTTTCGTTCACCTTTCTTCCTCCTTTATCATGATCTGCCTGCTTCCTTACACAGTTAGTCAGAACTAATCATAAATGTTAATAATATGGGGC
Source organism: uncultured bacterium (assembly GCA_963519465.1). Lineage (GTDB taxonomy): Bacteria > Bacillota > Clostridia > Lachnospirales > Lachnospiraceae > Lacrimispora. The sequence goes on along the minus strand of CAUQMY010000007.1, from coordinate 8,814 downwards.
ATTAAAGCCCCATAATTTTCTTCCAGCCCGCATGCTGGAATCTTCCAAGTACCAGGGAATAGGATATGGCTTTTTCCCTGGGAACATCATGTGCCACAAACTCCCACAGTTGACGGAAGAGAGAGCGGGAAATGATATGGATCAATGTGCTGTCAATATCCATCACTTCATGCCCTAATTCTTTCATGGCATTGATAAAATCCCAGCTTGATTTTTCTTCGATCTGCGCCAGCTGGTCCAAATAGCTGTCACAGTATCCAGCCGCACTTTTTAAAAACAGCAGCTGAAATAGATCAAACCTGTCATAAACATAATCCACCATCCCCGGTACAGAACTATCTGTAATACCTTCCAAGGCATCTGCCTGCTGTCTCGGGGGCAAATTGGCAAATTCCACATGAACCTGCCTATACATCTCCAAAAGACCGTCAGCCGCATCACCAGTCAGTGCATCAAACAACGCTTCTTTGCTTGGAAAATACCCATATATGGCTCCCGTGGTCACCAAAGCCTCCTTGGCAATCCTTCTTAAAGATGCTCCTTCATAACCATATTTCATAAACTCCTGCTTCCCAGCCTCTAAAATCAACTGGCGTGTTCCATTTATCTGAGCGCTCATGACCTCTCCTTCTCCATTTATAACACCGTTATATAACAGTGTTATTATGAAACAAAAAAAGCAGGACGTCAATACGTCCTGCCGGTTATTTTTCTCAATTACGCTTATAAATTGACTTTTTTATACCTGACCGCCTTCAACTACCAGGTTTTCCGGATCGATTTCATCTCCGTATACCGGTTTTAAGGTTTCTTCAAAATCCTTATGGAAGAACTGCTCTTCTCCAAGAGTCTTGATCTCGGTGTTGATCCAGTCTAAAAGCTCTGTATTTCCCTTCTGAACAGCTGCTGCGATGGTATCAGTATTACCAATGGATTCGATTCCTACAGTAAATCCTTTGTTCTGAAGAGCCCATGCAAGAACTTCTGTGTTATCTGTAGAGAAAGCATCTCCTCTGCCATCTGCCAGTGCATCATAAGCTTCCTGATACTCATCAAACTTTAACAGTTTCACTTCCGGATGGTTTTCAGAGAAATAAGTCTCTGCGGTGGTTCCTTTTACTACGATTAAAGTCTTATCCTTTAAATCAGCCGGATCTTTGATCAGCTTATCATCAGGAGAAACTACTCCAAGAGCCACTTTCATATATGGAAGAGCAAAATCTACCTGCTCTTTTCTTTCATCGGTTACGGTAAAGTTGGCAAGGATCACATCTACCTTTGCAGATTTTAAGTATTCTACACGGCTGGCTGCCTCTACATAAACGAATTCAACCTTATCTTCGCTTCCTAATAAGTCTTTTGCAATACGTTTTGCAAAGTAAACGTCATATCCCTGGATCTTTCCGTTGGCATCTACATAGCCAAATGGATTCTTGTCGCTGAATACACCGATTTTAATCGTTCCGGATTCTTTGATCTCAGAAAGGGTTCTAGCTTTTGCAGAAGCACTTTCTGTTCCACCTGCATTTTCCTTTGCCGGAGAGCTGCAGCCTGCAATCAGCCCCGCTGCCATAGTAATTCCTAATAATGCACCTAATAATTTCTTTTTCATAATGATTTCCTCCTTTTTATTTTATAACGCTTCATAATGAAACGTATTTAAAAACTGTTTTGCCCGGTCTGTCTGGGGAGAAGCGAAAAACTCCTCCGGCTGGCTCTCTTCCACTACCAGTCCCTGGTCCATAAACAGAACACGGTCTGACACTGCTTTGGCAAACTCCATCTCATGAGTGACGATGACCATGGTCATTCCGTCTTTTGCCAGTTCCAGCACTACCTGTAACACTTCTCTTACCATCTCCGGGTCTAAGGCTGCCGTGATCTCATCTAACAGAAGGATCTCCGGATGCATGATAAGTGCTCTTACAATGGCCACCCTTTGCTTCTGTCCGCCGGACAGCTGTCTTGGATAGGCATCCTTTTTATCCAAAAGTCCGACTCTTGCCAGTAGCTGTTCGGCCTCTTTTGTCACTTCTTTTTTATCCCTTTTCTGAACCTTACAAGGTGCTAAAAGGATATTTCCTAAAATAGTCATATGGGGAAACAGATCATAGCTCTGGAAAACCATGCCGATCTTCTGTCTGATCTCATAAGCATCTTTTCTATCCCGCTCTATCACCTGGTCTTTAAACTGAATCGTACCGGAATCAATAGGCTCCAGCATGTTAAGACATCGTAAAAAGGTACTCTTTCCGCAACCGGAAGGCCCTACAACAACCACTACTTCTCCCTTTTCCAGTGAAAAGTTGATATCCTGTAAAACCAGATGCCCGTTTTCATAGGATTTCTTAAGATTTTCCGTTTTTAAAATTACTTCCTGCTTCATTTTTCTCAATCCTTTAATTTTTTATCTAACAGAGCCGCTGCCCTGGAAAATGGAAAACAGATCGCAAAATACAAAATGAAAATAACCCCGTATACCCAAAGGGCTGCATCTGGTACCGTATACCTGGATGCGTCGATGACCTGTTTTCCAACCTTAACTACCTCAATTACACCAATTAACACAACCAGTGAGGTGGTCTTAATCATTCTTGTCAAAAGGTTCATTACCGATGGAAGAAGTCTTCGCACGGTTTGCGGAATGATGACATAACGGTAAACCTGCAGCTTTGTCATTCCCAAACCAAAACCGCTTTGATACTGATGGACCGGAATGGATTGCAGAGCACTTCGCACTAAGTCTCCCATCTCTGCTGCTCCCCAGAAGGTGAATACGATCACAGCCGCCGTCGATCCAGAGAGATTTACATTCAGGTGCTTTGCCGCTCCAAAATACACCAGGAACAAAAGCACCAACTGAGGCATGATCCGAACAATCTCCAGATAAATCCGGCAGATAAAGCGGACAGGCTTCTTCGGACTGGTCATTACCATACCAAGAATTAATCCTAAGACGATGGACAATACCATGGATAATACTGCGATCTGAAGGGAAACCCACAGTCCTCCCAACAGCCGAAGGAAGTTATTTCCCTGAAACAGCACTTGAATTCCCAAATTCTGCATAACGGACCCTCCTTTCTACGAAAGTACAAAGCAAGGATATCGGCAGCAGAATGATTAAATATGCTGTTACCAGCATGAAAAGAGCCTCATCTGTCTTGTAATAGATACCGATCAGATCCTTTGCCACAAACATTAAATCTGCCAGGGCTACGGCGCTGAATACGGAAGTTTCCTTAATTAAGAAAATAATATTGGCACAAAATACCGGCACCGAAGTAGCAATTGCCTGAGGCAGTATAATATGTTGAAATACCTGCCCTCTGGTAAGTCCCAGACTTAATCCTGATTCAGACTGAATGGCCGGAACCTGGTCGATTCCTGTTCGGAATGCTTCTGCCATATAGCTTCCTCCTAAAAAAGCCAGGCCTGTAATGGCACAGCCTTCGGAGCTTAAAACGATCCCAAGTTTTGGGAGACCAAAGTATAAAAAGAATAACTGTATCAGTAGCGGTGTATTTCTTGAAACTTCTATGTAGCAGCTTACCACCTGCCGAAGAACCGGCACCTTAAAAACTTTGATAAGACTGCACAAAAGCCCGATCGCTGCTGAAAGCACAATCCCCAGAAAGGATATGCGAAGTGTGATGCCTGCCGCTTCCACATATAGCGGCGCATTCGCACGAATAAATTCAAAATCCATGACTTCTTTCTCCCTCCCCTTTCTTAACTTTCTGACTCATGAAAATCCTTCCTCCCTTGTTGTTATTCATAAAAAAGAAGCAGGTATACGAACATACCTGCTTCCTTCCATCTATTTTCTCTGTAACAAGATAAAATTTGGATATCAGATATTTGAACGCATACATAAATAAGCTGTATCTCTTCCGCAGAAGCATCTACAGCAGCAACAGCACTTCATGATTTGATTCATGTTCTGCATGCAGCTCGTCTTCATATCTTTAATCTCCTTATTCATACTAAATATATATGTTTACTATACTGTGACCTCTACTATTTGTCAATCTTTTTTTATGAAACATATCATCCGGTAAATTCTGGTATGTCTGCTTTACCTTATTAAATCATTACTTACGAATGTTAATTTTAGAACTAAATTTCCTTATATTAGTCTCATACTTATATAAAATCCCCCTGTAAGTAAAAAGTACTTGCAGGGAGATCTTTTCTGTATAAAAAGATTTAGACAGATTCTTTTATATGGAATTCCATCACCAGTTCTTTTAACATCTGCATCTGGTTTAATAAATCCTCGCTGGTTGCCGCACTTTCCTGAGCGGTTGCAGAATTGGCCTGTGTAACCATGGAAATTCTCTGCATTCCTTCTTCCAGTTCTGTCACGCTATTGGACTGGTTTTCTAATGATTCCGATATTTTAGTTACAAGGGTATTGATATTTCCGGTCTGTTCTACAATTGTCTTAAACACTCCGGCTGTCTGTTCCGTATTCTTCTTTCCCTGTGCAACAGACTCTATGGTGCTATGGATTAAATCCGTGGTCTGTTTTGCCGCATCTGCGCTCTTTGAGGCAAGCTGGCGAACTTCATCTGCTACAACGGAGAATCCTTTTCCTGCTTCACCTGCTCGTGCAGCTTCTACCGCAGCATTCAATGCAAGAATATTGGTCTGGAAAGCGATATCATCAATTATCTTTACGATACTCTGGATCTTCTTGGAAAAATCATCAATGTTGGCCATAGACTGGAGAAGCCGGTCCATTTCCTCATTGCCCCGCTGGGTTTCCAAAAGAGCGGATTCTGTAATGTCCTTCATGGAAAGGGAATACTCTGCGTTATCCTTAATATAGTTGGAAACCATCTCCAGAGAATTGGTAAGACCTTCTGTCGTAGCCGCCTGCTCAGATGAATTTTCTGCCAGATTCCGTCCGGTCAGTGCCACCTGTTCAGAACTGGAACGTACCTGGTCTGTTGAATCCGCAATATGGGAAAGGGTACCGTTAAGAGAACAAAGGATCTGCTGCAGTGCTGCCTGTATGGGCACAAAATCCCCCTTATATTCCACAGAACTCTTTGCCGTTAAGTCCTTTGAAGCTACGGCACTCAGTACGTTTGAAATATCCGAAATATACGTGCGGAGTCCACAGATGGTATTCTGCAGCGCCAGAATCAGGCGGGCACTTTCATCCTTTCCAGTTGCCGGCTCAATTTCTCCCTGCAGATCTCCTTCTGCCAGCCGTTCGATCCGCTGTGTGGCTGCAACAATCGGAGCGGTGAGCCTGCGAGCAAAGACGCGTGTAATTAAAATAGCCAATAATAAAAGTACAATTCCGGTTATTGCACACATGGCAATGGTAAATCGTATAGTTCCTTCAATCTGGGTCAGGGGAGTGGTAACTGCTACAGACCAGCCTTCCGGTCCACCTAACGGTGTATATCCCACCAGTCGGCGCTGGCCATTATAGAAGCTGAACCCTGTTCCGGTAGCGCCGGACATCATCTTCTGAAAGATCTTTGCCGTAGGTGCATAGGAGGGATTTTGTTTCGCCATTTCAATATAGTTCTGTGGGTTTGCCACATTATCCTGGCTGGGATGAATGACTGTAATTCCATTCTTGTTAACTACAAATGCATATCCGCTTTCACCGATTTTAATCTTCGTCAGATCATCGCTGATGGTCTGATAAGGCAAAGCGCCATAAAGGATCTTTCCGGTGGTGCCAATAGGCGCTGCAATGTAAAGAACCAGCTTCTGATCCGCATTTAAAAACGGATCAGAAATATAGGGAACTCCGTTTGCTGCCTGTTTAAAAAATTCCTGGTCTGCAATCTGATCACCTTTTTCATTGGTTCCCTGTGCATCTGCAATGGTTATGTAATCAAAGCCTGCTGCTTCCGCCTCTTCTTGCAATAAAAGCTTTTGATCGGAAACGGAAGTCTTACCGCCTATCAGAAAGCTTTTGGAAGCGGTTATACTCAATTCATTACGGTAGATATTCAGCACCGAATCAATGCCTTGCTGATATGCTGCTGCAAGATATGAGGAATTCTCTTTCGACTCTTTCATGGAGCTGTTATAGTAAAGAATCGAAGAAATGGTTGTTAAGAATATTACAGTAAAGCTTAACAGTAATGAAACAAAAAGTAACAGCTTATTTTTTAAATATTTCATGTTCCTGTGCCTCCTCAAAATTTATCATTCGAAAAGCATCCCGGTTTTTAATATTTTTACAGGTTACCAATTACAGATGCGGCCTGCTGATAATAATCATATCTGAGTACTGGTATCATAGGTCAATACACAGAATCATTTGACTCTTACTATCAAAAACAATCGTACTATGGTTTTCGATTTTATATTTAGCACATTATACCACAAATACCAAAAAACGACAACCACCCAGCTCCCATCTTTCGACATTACATTTTGTTGCTTTTACAGCTACCGTCTTCAGCAAAAAGTCCCGTAAATGCAAAGAAAACGCCAGCTATTATAGCTATAAGCCGGCGTTTCTTTTTGATACATTTATTCAATTTTTGTTTCAAAAAAACTGTTGATGTGACAAATTAAGACAAGATGAATTTACCCACTTCATTCTTTAATAATTGCGCCTGAGCCGCCAGTTCTTCACTGGATGCAGAGCTTTCTTCTGCGGTAGCCGCATTGGTCTGAACAACTGCTGAAACCTGTGAAAGGCCCTGATTGATCTGCCCGATGGAAGCGGCCTGCTCTGAGGAAGCTTCATCAATTTCATGAATCACTTCTACAACAAGCTGTGATTTTAATGCTACATCCTTAAGTGTCAGTGCGGTTTCACCAGCCATCTTTTCACCTTCCATTACGGTGGCTACTGAATGTCCAATAAGTTCAGAAGTCTGTTTGGCCGCTTCTGCTGATTTCGCAGCAAGATTTCTCACTTCATCGGCAACTACAGCAAAACCTTTTCCTGCCTCTCCTGCTCTTGCGGCTTCCACTGCAGCATTTAATGCAAGAATATTCGTCTGGAATGCAATATCTTCAATTACCTTTGTTATGTTTGAAATCTTCTCAGATGCCACACTGATTTCATCCATGGCAGCATTGAGTTTCTCCATATGCTTATTGCTCTCTTCCAGCCCTTTTCCAGACTGAAGCACATACTCGGAAGCTTTTCTTACATTCTCCGCATTCTGTTCCGCCTGTACGGAAATGCTGATGATAGAAGCGCTTAATTCTTCCACAGTCGCTGCCTGTTCCGTAGAACCTGAAGCCAGAGCCTGCGCTGCTGAAGAAACCTGTTCTGCTCCTGAGTTTACCTGGTCGGCAGTGATACGGATCGCAGATAGAGTATGATTCAAAGATGAAGATATCTGTAACAATGCTTCTTTGATTGGTTGAAACTCTCCCACATAATCCTGTTCCAGTTTTACTCTGATATCTCCATCAGCCATTGTCTGTAGAACATGAGTTATTTCACGGATATATCCAATATAACGGTTAAGCTGTACCACCGTCCGGTTCAGTGCAGAAGCCAGCTGTCCCGTTTCGTCACTGGAATTGACCTCCGCAGAAATATCAAGCCTTCCGTCAGCAATCTGATTAGCCGTATTGGTTAAGTTTTTCAGTGGAGCAATAATACCTTTTGATACCGCAATAATCATACCAACTACCAGAACAACTGCCAGAGCGAATACCAGAGTCATAGCTGTGGTGATTTTATTATATTCCTGGTAAAATTCCTTTAAAGGCAGACCTGTTGCTACCATCCAGCCCGTATCTCCAACCCTGCAAACATATCCATGAGCATCAATTCCATGAGAGGTATACAGAACCTTACCTTCTTGGGAAGATAAAAATGCCTGTTTGATATTATCAGACATATCCAGTTCACTGACATTTTTATTGATCATATCACCTACCGGGTGATAGATGATCTGGCCTTTTTCGGATGCCATAATATAGAAGCCTGTTTTACCAAGCTGATACCCGCCAATTGTTTCCTTCAGTCCCTCTAAAGAAAAGTCTATGCCAACTGCCCCAACTAACTGATTGCCGCTGCCGGAGTAAACAGGAGCAATGATACTTACGATCTGGGATTTGGTAGTGAAATCCTCATACGGCTCTGTCATAACTGTTTTTTGTGCCTCGAGAATTTCCTTATACCACGGACGATCTGTAACCTGATAAGTTTCATCAGATAAAAAACCATCAGACTGAGCAAGCTGACTGCTGTCAACATCGGCAACCCAGATGGATAAAATGGAGCTCTGATCCATACTATTGGTATTGCTTAATGTTTGGAGGATATCAGAGAAATCCTTCCCATCTTTTATTTTTGTACCTGGTTTTATATCTGTAAAGAATTTTTGTATCTGAACACTTTTTGAGAGCTGATCCACCCGATTCCGATACTGATTAAAGTATCCTTCGATCTCGGCAGAGGCAGTCTCCGATTTAGCCGCAAGCTTCTCTTCTGTCAGCTGATCAACGTTCACCCTCACCAGATTTAACAAAACAATCCCGACAATGCAATAAGACAGAACTACTGGAATTCCTATAAAAACCAGAATCTTAGCCAGTAGACTTTTTAAACCGGTTCGTTTGGTTTGTGAATCGGATGAGCTGGTCACTACACTACTTTTCCTTTTTTTCGTTCGTTCAGACATGGCCTTTTCTCCTTTAATTATATTCCCTTCTCCATGGAGCGCATAATTATGTAGATTAACGGTTTTCCGTATGAATTTTACTAAATTGTAGATTACGGAAATGTTAATTTTATTTACCCGCTCCGGAAGACGCAGTATACTTGATACTGTGTTTGTTAAATAAATGCCTATATTACAAAACACT